>CAVXMP010000025.1:0-205973 GCA_963762925.1 uncultured Acidobacteriota bacterium
ACGGATCGAGTTGAGGATGATGGCGACAACGAGCAGTGCAAGCCAGATGAAGATGGGTTTCATCGCCGAGTGCTCAGTCCTCGTGTCTGGAAAGCTCTCTACTAACGAGGAGCGCGATTATAGCGCTTCGTCACGGAGCAAACGATGGTTCGCGATCAAAAGCCGCAGGATTAATCCCGCCGAGGCGCGGGCGACTCGTAAGTAATCGGGCTACTCTGGCCTCGGCTCAGATGTCGGTGAAGATCGACTTGGAAGGGTGGGCCCCTTGATGCTCGATGATCTCTTGGGTAGTAATAGAAGAATCACTCATCCTCATGGTGCCGCGCTACAGCAGGACATGGCACCCGCCCAATGGATTGCTGGGCGGCTCTTGGCATGGGGCGGTAACCGCGGCACGCGTGTGTGCGCGATCGCGCCGAGCGGCTACGAAGCCTACATTCGGATCTTCCATCACGCCGAGGAGCGGGTCGGAAACCAATGGATCCGGCGACGCTGGAAGGAACTCGCGGAGCGGTCGGGGCGCCAGATGCATCCGGCCGTCCAATTTGATCGCTTCGGCTGGCCGCATCCACCGCCGACGGGAAGCCTCGACCGACTCGAAGCGACGGCCTTGATCGCAATGCTCGGTCCTCATACGACAACTCCGGACGACTGCTGGCTGGCAATCTGGCACGGCTTCAGCCAGCTGACAGGGGCGGTCGCCGTGCACGCTTCGCGAGAAGAGGGCATTCCGAGGTTGGCTTCAGCGGCGCCCGCTCTTCGCGCTGAGGTCACCGAGACGCCGCGTCGGCTCGCGGATGCGCCCACCGTGTCTCTCCCGGATCGGGAATACTTCCTCTACCGTGGCCCGATCGATGTCGTTCCCCGGTTCGAGCATCTGCCTGGTCACCTGCAGACGCCGAATATGTGGTGGCCGGAGGACCGGTCGTGGTTCGTGGCGACAGAAATCGACTTCGATTCGACGGTCGTCGGTTGCACTCGGGCATGCGCCAAGGCGTTGCTGTCGAGTGAGCTCGAGGCGATGGCCGTGTCCTGTGAGACCAGGCTGGACGTCGACGGCGATGCCGTCAGCGTCAGATGACCAGGCCCGTGCATCCGTTCGAGCGACTGGTCCTCGGTGACGCCGCAGTGCCGACCGCTTTCGCGCTGTCGATTGCTATTAGCCAGGAGCGTCACAAGTGAGCCAGTCAGAGGGTATGCTCGGCGCCGCTTCGATCGCTGATAAACGCTCTTGAATGTGTTTTCGCGGTGGATGCCTGCGCGCGACCGAAGATCTTTACTCACAAACTGGTCGCGGTCAGCTGTGACTCCTCACCTGTCGTCTCTTTCATAGCGTGTCGAAGATTTTCTGGATCTCCGACGGATCATCCGTCATCGTCAAGGCCAACATCATCAATATCCGGGCCTTCGTGGGGAGCAAATGCTTGACCGCGATAAACGGAACTTCCATTGCGCGCGATGCTTTGCCGCCCGCATTCGCTTCCCCGTCTGCCGGGCGCTGTTCGCTCAAGGCGAGCCGGTCCGACATCCCTGATGGAAAGGTCGTTGCTACGACGATCCCCTTTTTCTTTAAATCTGCGAAGTACCGACCTCTTCTTCAGCGAGGCCCGTCGTCGCGACAATGATTCCTTTCGCGTCGAGATCGGCGACACCCTGCGCGCCCGCGTACGAATAGCTGATGCCCACGCGTGGGAGTGTGCGGAGTGCAGACACGTCGAACTCGGAAGATTGCGTGTGTTTGCGGACCGGCTGGTAGAAAAATTCCACGGCAAAGTTCGACACGGTCCCAAGAACGCCCATCTCCGCGCCGTCGAAGCCGCCACCGTGCCCATAGTTCTTGGTGGCATCGCGCGCTGAGACGATTCGATCGTCCATCACGACGAGCACGCCTTTGCGTCGCGCCTCGGCGCTCGCGGCCACGCGAATTGACGAGAGCACGTTGAGTGGTCCGTCTGGGCTGATACCGGTCGGCGGACGCTGAGCCCCCACCACAACGACGGGACGGTCAGATCGGACTGTGAGATGGAGAAAGAACGCCGTTTCTTCCAGCCGCGCCGTGCCGTGCGTGACAACGATGCCGGCGAGATCCGGGCGTTCGGTGAGCAGCGCATTGATCCGTTGCGACAGCCGCAGCCAGTATCCGGCGCGATATAGAAGCTGGCGACGTTCGAAAACTGCTCCATCTCCACCTGTGCGTAGCGTTCGAGGGCTGGCACTGCCGAGAGGATTTCCTGCACGCTCCTCTTCACGTCGTAGCGGCCGAGCGTGCCCGGTTCCTGCTGCTCGCCTGCAATGGTGCCGCCTGTGGCGATCACCCGTACCTTTGGCAAAGCACCTGATTCCTGCGCAACAACCGGCGCTGAGCTCGCGCAAAGTGCCAGCGCAACCGCCACTGGAACGCAGAGCGGCCTGACCTGCCTCGGGTACCAAACGGCCGTAGTTCTGACGTAACAGTCATAGCAGCTCCTTCTAGAACGGCGTTTCGGGTCCAATTCATCTCAGGACGCAGCGGTCATCAGAAACGCCTACGTGGATTGACGGCACGTCTGTCCCCGCCGGCAATTAGCGCTCAATGTGATTTGGGTGAGCGAATTACACTAATGAGGTCCATAGTATCGCGGGTCGATTAGGCTCCGCGACGGCCCAGGACGCTTGGGGCCTTTGTCAGCCCGAAATAAAGTCCGCCGAGTGGCGGACGCCGCGCGATCACTCGTCACTTGGCGCCTGCTCGTTACCGATCAGTCTGGAGAGTGGACGCGTCGACACGCTAGTCCTGGACGCGCAATCAATGGAGCGAGGCGATCCGTCGGAGCTTGGTGCTCTTGGGAAACGCTTGCAGGCACTTGGGCGTTGTGGCCGTGCGCCGCTACTGAAGTCAGTGCGCTGCACTGTGATGACGAGACCCCTACGAAAAACGACGTCGAATCGGCGCCAAGGAAGACTTACTATCCCAGCGTCCTGCGGCAATCAGACCTTCCAATGACGAGAATCGATGAACAGAATCACGGTCTACCCAATACTCGTTCTGATCTTCACGGTCGGTCTTGACCGCGCTCGCGCAGGGTCCGAGGACGATCTCCCTGGACTCGGCGACGGTGGCCGATCTGAATGCCGCTTTCGACGCCGGGTCCCTCACTTCCGAGCAGCTCGTGCAGATGTGCCTGGCGCGCATCCGGGCGTACGACCGCCAGGGTCCGTCGCTCCGCGCCCTCATCATCGGTGAATCCGAAAGCCCTCGACATCGCCCGCCAGCTGGACGCCGAGCGCAAGACCAAGGGCCGCCGATCGCCGCTGCACGGTATTCCGGTCGTGTTGAAAGACAACATCGACACCGCCGATATGCCGACAACCGCCGGGTCGATCGTGCTCGAAGGTTCTGTTCCTCCCGACGATGCCTTCGTGACGAAACGGCTACGCGACGCGGGAGCGATCATCCTCGGCAAAGCGAACATGTCGGAGTTCGCGTCGGGTATCGCGCGAAGCTCGCTTGGCGGCCAGATGAAGAACCCGCACGATCTGACACGCACGCCGCTCGGGTCGTCTGGCGGCACGGGAATTTCCGTGGCTGCCGCGTTTGTGGTCATCGGCGTCGGCACCGACACCGGTGGATCGATTCGGAATCCGTCCGCGGCTACCGGTATTGTCGGCCTCAAGCCGACACATGGACTCATCAGCCGGGACGGTATCGTCCCTCTCGCGCTCACCTTCGACACGCCCGGTCCGTTCGCCAGGAACGTCCACGACGTGGCGGTCGCTCTCGGTGTGATGGCTGGCGTCGATCCTGCGGACGGCGCGACTAGAAAGAGTGAGGGGCACGTCGAAACGGACTACACCAAGTACCTGAAACGTGACGCGCTGAATGGCGCCCGCATCGGCCTGGTGCGCGACTTCACCGGCCAGGATCCCGACGTGGACTGGGCCGTGGAGGCCGGGCTCGCCGCCATGCGGCGCGCAGGCGCGACGGTCGTCGATGTCCGGTTGCCCAAATGGCTGCTCGAGGCGAAGGGGGAGTTTTACGACGCCATTCGGTTATCCGGAGTTCGCCGCGCAGATTGGCGGACTACTTGAAGACCCTCGGTCCAGCTTATCCGAAGAACATCGACCAACTGCTCGCGCGCGCGACGCGAATTCAACGCGCTCCGTCCTGACGGCGCCGGTCCGAACCCGAATCGATGGACGTTGTTGAAGCGGGAGGCGGCATCGGGGAGTCTCGACGACTACCGATATACGTCGGTTCGCGATCACGCGCTGCCCATGGTCCGGGCGGTCATCGAGGGGCTCCTGACGTCTCAGAAACTCGATGCTCTGGTGTATCCGACACTTCCGACGCGCCCGCCGCTTATCACGGCGCCGCCCGAATCCGCCGGGCGGCGCCGCGGGGACACCGGTGAACCTCGCCAATCTGACCGGCTTTCCCGATCTCATCGTGCCCGCCGGCTTCACAGGGGACGGGCTGCCGGTGGCGCTGTCATTTCTTGGCCCGGCTTTCAGTGAAGCCAGGCTGCTGGCGCTGGGTTACAGCTTCGAGCAGGCGACGCAGGCGCGTCGTTTACCAGTCCACACGCCGACGCTGCCAGGCGAGGCAGTCCGGCTCACCTCACCGAAGCGTTTCTAACGATCAACGCCGCAGTGATGAGTGAGTGCTGCGCGGGGATCGTTCGCCGCTTGGCGGCTACACGCGACTTGCGGCATCGACGCTAGCGTGCGGGGCTTGCGCGATGCAGATCGGCCTACTATTGGCAAGGCAGAACTGCGTGCAAAGATGCTAACGAATATAGAGGCGGTGGTCTTCGATCTCGACGGAACCTTGCTTGACCGTCGTCGAAGTTTCGAGCGGTTCGTTCGAGGTCAATGGGAACGTTTTGCTCACGTGCTCCGGACCGTAGACCAGGAGCAGTACGTTCAGACCCTGATCGAGCGTGATCGCGATGGGTATGCACCAAGGAGAGAGCTGTTCACCGGCATGATCGCGCAGTTCGAGCTGCCGTCTGCCTCGGCCGAGACTCTGCTGAACGATTACCGCGCCGGATTTCCGAGTGCCTGTCTGCTCTTCCCTGATGCCGCCCAGACGCTCTCTGTCCCTTGGCGCATCCGGCCTGAAGCTCGGGCTGATCACGAATGGCTCGCTTCGAATGCAGAGTCGGAAGCTGGAATGCCTGGCTCTCTCACCGATGTTTGACACAATTCTGATTTCCGACGCCGAGGGCGTCAGTAAGCCCGATCGCCAGATCTTTCACCGTGCCTTGGAGCGACTCAACACCAATCCGGCTCGAGCTGTGTTTGTGGGTGACCACCCCGAAGTCGACGTGGCGGGAGCGAGAGCTGCGGGCATGCAGGCAGTGTGGCGTCGAGACCGAGGAGTGCCACGAAAGATCGAGGCCGATGCCGTCATCGAAGAACTGGGCGACCTTCTCACGTTGCTAGGGTTAGAACGGAACAACCATAGCTGCTGACTCCGCAACCGAGAGTATCCGGTCGAGAGCCTCCGTCTGGGTGTCAACGATGACCATGATGCACACTACTGCTGGGTTGTCGGCGTCGACGAGGGCGGTACGATCCCCTTCATGCGCATGTAGGTGACCAGGTTGCCGTAGTGTTCGTTGCCATGCACGATCAGCTGCGTCAGTTGGTTCACCCGCGCCAATTGCCGCTGGTTGGGCGCGGACCCGCGAGTCAGCATCTCCAGGGCGTTCTCGTTGGTCACCGCGGCAAACGCATCGTCGCAGTACGCGAACGAGTCCTTCACCAACTGACCGACAGCTACCTTATCGGTGACCTTGAAGTTCAGGCTCGCGCCTGGGCTGGTGGCGCCTTTTACGGTGCTGCAGTAGCCGTACTGCGTCTCCACGATGTGGGTGAGCAGTTCAGCGTAGCTCATCACCTCGGGCACCGGCTTGAACGAGAAGTGTTCGGCCGGCATCTTGTCGACCGATCCGGTGATGTTGCGCGTGAGCGTGGCGTACTGCCCCTGCAGGTAGGTCGGAAACGTCTGCGGCGGGCGTAGTTGCGGCGGCGCTTGTGCCGACGAGGGAAGTACCGCAACCGCCAGCGTCGCCACCACGATCCCCGCACACTGGTCTGAAGCCTCATCTGTTCCTCCAATTGATCGCTTGTCGGTCGTGACTAGAAGACGTCCAGAGTATCGAAACGGTTGGCTATCCGTTCAAGAACCCACGCAGTCCGTCAGCAGCGCCTGGGGAACGAACAGCCCTTCGCTGCGCGTCCGGGACGCCTCGATCCCGAGATCGAACGGTCAAACCGACCCGCCTCTCCGTAATTCCTTGTCGTGTCATGGGTGGGTGATTTGGCATATGACATGTAGCCGAACTGCCGGTCGCGGACTGGCGACATGTCGGACGTGCCAATGGTCATCGATCTTCGTCACGTGTTGCGAAACCTTCGCCGCTCACGGACCAGCGCCGCGGTTGCCGTCTTTACACTGTCGCTGACGCTCGGCGGAGCGGGTCTGGTCGTGGGAGGCATCTTGTCGATCTGGGTGGCGCGCGCGCTCAGCAGCATGGTGTTCGCGACGGGTCAGGTCGATCTCCTCAATGTCGCTGTCGCGGCAGCGGTACTGGTGGCGGTTGGTGTCGGCGCTGTCCTGCCTACGGCGCGACGCGCGGCGCGCACCGATCCTCTGAGTGCGCTTCGCAGCGAATCGAGGCTAGCGGTTTGGCAAATCTGGCTGTGCTCAGCTACGGCCGCCATCGCAGGTGCCGACCATAGCCGCGGGATCGATCAAGAGTTTGCCGGGACCACTTCTCCGGCGTGCTTCGCGAAACAGAGATCGATGCTGCCTGCTTCGGGTTCGACATCGCCGCGTACGTGATCCTCGCGAACCAGACAACCACACGCGAGTGCGATCACATAGATCACACGATCGCCGTACGCCGGTAGGACGTCCACCTTGACGACGTGCGTGACCACGCCAAGCCGGCACATGGCGCAACGATAGCCCCGTGACTCTCGCTGCGGCAGGCCGGTAGAGTACGACGGCACGAGCGAATCCCTGACTTCCCTGCGCGCCCGCGCCATAGCCGCGCCGCGGAGGTCGGTTCTCGATCCGCGTTCCGATGACTGGCCGTCCGTCGTCGCACCGGTTCGCACCCACGCCGCCCATCGGCCGTCGTGGCAGTGCGTGTTTGATACGGCTCCTCCCACGTGTCACAATGATGCTGAGATCGGCCGCAAACGTTGTAGAGTCAGTGAGTTATCGCGTTGCGGTCGGGCAACGAGGTACAGATAAGGCCCCATGCAGCTTCGCAACGCTCGGTTATGTCTCGACTGTGACGATGTGCACCAGGACGCGAGCTGCCCGGCGTGCGGCTCGGAGTCTTTCGCCTTTCTCTCCCGATGGGTGGAGGTGCCCGAAAGGCGGCGCAGCCCCCGCCCGACCTCGTCGCCGGAGGCGGAGGTGTATCGGGAGTTGCTCGCCGACAACAGCACAGAGTCGCCCACGCGCCGGTTGCTCAAGCGCGGAATCCTCGGACTCACCGCCCTCGGCCTGGCCGGTTGGGCCTGGCGCACGTCGCGCGGCGACGGGACCAATGGCAGTTCCGAGGCGTCAAAAGAAGTATGAACGGGTTGGCTCTCTCGCTCCTCGTCTCCGCAGCCCTCGTCGCGCAGACGGCTCCGCCCGCGAGTCCACCCAGCGTCCTCGCCGAGCGTGTGCAACAGCGTTACGACACCATTCGGGATTTTGAGGCGGATTTCGTTCAGACCTACGAGGGCGGCGTCCTGCGAAGAAAAACGACCGAGCGTGGCACGGTCGCCATCAAGCGACCGGGACGCATGCGATGGATCTACACGCAACCCGAGCGCAAAGAGTTCGTCTCCGATGGAACACGCCTCTACTCCTATTTGCCCGCGGATAAGCAGGTGATAGTGAGCCCCGCGCCCGAGGGCCAATCGAACACGCCGGCCTTGTTTTTGACCGGCAAAGGCAATCTGGTGCGTGATTTCACGGCGTCGACTACCGACGTGCCGGCCGTGGCCCCAGGGCTCACGGGCCTCAAGCTCGTACCAAGCGGAGCGACCCGGACGTGCAGTCACTGATTCTGGGCGTCGATGCCACGACTTATCAAATCCGGCTCCTGGTGGCGAGCGATCGCCAGGGAGGGACGTCGACATTCACGTTCACGAACCTGAAGGAAAATCGGGGATTATCCGATAAGATTTTCGAGTTCCGCATCCCCCGTGGTGTCGATGTCGTCACCAACGGGGTGCCCTCGAAATGACTCGCACTTCGGCCGCCGCCCTCGTCTGCCTCGTCACCTCCCTCTGCGGGTGCGCCACAAGTACGGCCATTCGTGCCGGCCAGATTGCCGAAGGGCAGCAGGATTTCGATCGTGCGGTCGTCGAATACACCAAGGCGCTGCGCGAGCGGCCAAACGATCGCACGATCCAGGCCTCGCTCGAACAAGCCAAGATCCGTGCGGCGCAGGATCACTTCTCGCGCGCACGCCGATTAGCGTCAACCGGCAAGTTCGAGGACGCCCTCGTGGAATACGGCATCGCGGGCGAGCTCAATCCCGCGAGCGCCGCGATCCAGGACGAAATGACCCGCGTTCGGCTGCAGCTGCGGGCAAAGATCGCCGTCAACGAGGGAGGCAAGACACAGCTCGAGACGGTGATCGAACAAAGCCTGAGCGCGCCCCTCCCGGGAGCAGACCTGCCCGACGACGTGACGATGCCCGACACATTGGTGTTTCGCGAGGCCAGCAGCCGGGACATCTTTGTCGCGATTGCGAAGTACACGAACCTGAATATTGCGTTCGATCCGACATTCCGCGATCAGCCGATCAGCGTCGATTTACGCAACACCAAGCTGCCCGACGCGCTCAACGCCGTGGCGCAGGCGACGCGCAACTTCTGGAGAGTCACCGGTCCCCGCACCCTCGCGATCGTCCCCGACACGCCTGCCAAACGCCGCGAGTACCAGGAAGAGATCGTCCGCACGTTTTACCTGAGTAACGCCGACCTCAAAGAAACGATCGATATCCTTCGCATCGTCGTCGACGCGCGGCGCATTGCCATGCTCACGGCGACCAACGCGATCACGATCAAGGACACGGCCGATCGGATCGCCGCTGCCGGAAAGATCATCACCGCGATCGACAAGGCTCGTCCCGAGGTGGTGATCGATGTCGAGTTGCTCGAGGTCGACCGCACGACGCTCAAGGAGTACGGCCTACAAATCGCATCGCCGGCCTCGGTCGGGATCGATGGCGCCGCCGACATCAATCGTGAGGGGTTCACGCTGCGCGATCTGCGCAACCTCACGCAGGCCGGAGTCTCGCTCACCAATCTGCCTGGCTTGTATTACCGCTTGCTCAAGTCCGATGGTGCAACCAAGGTGCTGGCGAATCCACAACTGCGCACCTCCGAAGGTATCGCCGCCCAGGCGCGGTTTGGCGAGCGCGTGCCGGTGCCGGTCACGGTGTTCGCCCCAATCGCCGCCGGCGGCGTGCAAACGCAGCCGATCACGTCATTCAACTACGAAAACATCGGCGTCAACATCGACATCACGCCGCGCACGCATCATGACGACTACGTGTCGCTGGCCGTGCGCATTGAAGTGAGCAACGTGTCGGGTGTGGGATTTCAGAATCTCCCGACGTTCGGCACGCGCTTGATCACGACCGTGATTCGGCTCAAGGACGGCGAGACCAACATGCTGGCCGGACTGATTCGCGATGACGAACGCGAAGTGTTGGCCGGCATTCCTGGGTTGAGTGACCTGCCCGTGCTGGGCCGCCTGTTCGCGCACAATCACAAGGAGACGCAGCAGACCGACATCATCCTGACGCTGACGCCGCGCATTGTTCGCGTGCTCGATTTGCGCCCGGCGGATCTGCAGCCCTTCCGCGTCGGCCGTGATGGCGCCGCGCCCCTGATCGAGGTTCCGTTACCGCTGCCGCAGCGCCCGCCCGGAGCGGATCTTCCAGAAGGAATTTTGCCGCCGGTCCAGCAAACCACGCCGCCGCGATCGCCGCTGCTACCCGGTCCCGCGCCGGCGCAACCGGTCAGACCCCCGGTGAAGCCGCCGGGGAATGGGTCGCCGGAAGGACCGACTGCGGTTCAGTTTCCAGTTCCAGTTCCAGTTCAAAGTTGAGAAGTCAGCTGCCTCGAGCACGCGCATGCGGCTTGACCATCGTGCTCTGCTCACGAGGTCTTCACTTTGAACTTTGAACTTTGAACTGCAACTCGAACTTTGAACTGACAACTGGCAACTGGAAACTCTCGTTACTCCACCCTCGCCACCTGCGCTCCCATCCCCTGCAACCGCTCCACCAGCTGGCTGTAGCCGCGTTCCACGGTTTCGAGCGGCGCCACGCGGCTCTGTCCGTGTGCGGCGAGGGCCGCGGCGATGAGCGCCATGCCCGAGCGGATGTCGCGCGTATCGAGCTGTTTGCCGCGCAGGAGGCGCGGGCCGGTGACGATGATGCGGTGGGGATCAGCAGAGAAACAGATCCGCGCCCATGCCGCTCATCTGCTCCAGCGCGAAAAGGCGGAGTTCGTACAGCCAGTCGTGCACCAGTGTGGCACCGGCGGCTTGCGTGGCGAGCGCCGTGACCAGGCTCACGAGATCGCTGGGGAACCCCGGCCACAGGCCGGTGGTGATGCGTCCCGCACCAACGCAGCGTGCGCGGCTCGACACGAAAGATCGAGCCGTCGTGCTCGCACTCGCACGTTCATCTTCTTGAGGACCGAGGAGACCACCTCCATGTCCTCCCATCGCGTGCCGCCGATCTCCATGCTGCCGGCGGTAATGGCGGCGACCACACCCCAGCTGCCAGCTTCGATGTAATCGCCCCACAGCGTCTTGGTCGCACCACCCAGTTTCGCCGGCGCTTCAACCGTGAGCGTCGGGCCGCCAGTCCCTCGATGCTTGCGCCCATCCCGGTCAAGAACTGGCACAGTTCGACCACGTGCGGTTCCTGTGCGGCGTGACGGATTTCCGTCCGCCCGGCGCGGCGACCGCGGCGAGCAGTGCCGTTTCGGTGCCCGTGACGGATGCTTCGTCGAGATAGAACGAGGCGCCCTTGAGCCCGTCGGGCGCCTCGAGCTGATGTCCCGGCCCGTCGACCAGGCGCGCGCCCATGAACTGCAAGGCTTCGAGGTGCGTTTTGATCGTGCGGCGGGTCGGGAAATCGCCGCCTGGCGGCGCGATGATCGCCTTGCCACATCGCGCCAGCAACGGGCCCATCAACAGGACGGATCCGCGGAGACGGCCGACGAGCGCCCGGTCGGGTTCGTATTTGGTAATCGTGCGCGCACAGATCTTGAGCGTGGTCGTGCCGATACCTTCCACCTGCGCGCCAACGTCGAGCAGCAGCCGGCACATCACTTCCACGTCGGCGATGCGCGGAACGTTGGTCAGCGTGCACTCTTCCTCCGTCAACAAGCACGCGGCAATGAGCGGCAACGCGGAGTTCTTGTTGCCTTCGACATCGAGACGGCCGTAAAGGCGGCGACCGCCTTCAATCACGAGTGTGGACATGGAATCAGGAGTTGATGAGCTGCGTCGTCATGCGACGATCCACCGCGCTGCGAGATGCATGAGGTGTACCCGTTTACTCGGCGGCTGCAGACGGATCGAGCAGCCACTGCGCCGTCGGATTCCGGTCGAAGCCGACAAACACCGGCTCCGGTACCAATACCACGCCGAAGCGTCGCCTTACCTCGCGTTTGATCGCGACCGCCAGCGCGAGGACGTCATCCGCCGATGCGCCACCGCGGTTGATGAGCCCCTGTGCCTGGAACGGCGAGATGCCAACGCGACCCTGTTCGTACCCCTTCGCGAACCCGGCGTGCTCGATCAACCACGCCGCAGGGACTTTGACGTGCGCCCCCGGCAGCCGATAATGCGGCACTTGTGCCGGGCGGGCGCTCGCGGCGATGCGATCGAACTGGTCGCAGCGCACGATGGGATTGACGAAAAACGAGCCACAACTTCGATTGGCCGGGTTCCCGTCGCGAATCACCATGCCCTTGCGCGATCGAATCTCGATGATCGCCGCACGCACGTCACCTAGTGACGGTGCCCCTAAGGGCCGTTCAGCGAAGTAGTCTGATCACATCGGCATACGCGATCGTCGGCGCGCCATGTTGCGCCAGACCATACTCGACAGCGGTCACGATGAATCGGCCGGTGTCGCCATGCTTGAACCGGCTGGTCCGATACCCAAACCCGCACTCCGGCGCCGCCATCGTCACGGTCGTGCGCGTCGCGGTTTCGATGGCTCGCACCGACCGAATCGTGCTCGATACCTCCTGACCGTATGCGCCAACGTTCTGCACCGGGGTGCCGCCGACGAGCCCAGGGATTCCGGACAAACACTCCAGTCCGGCGCAGCCGGTCTCAACCGTCTGCTCAACAAACGCGTCCCACGGTTCCCCAGAGCCCACGCCGAAGATGGTCGTGGGGCCGTCCGCTCTCCTGTCGATACCTGTGACAGCGATCTGCAGCACGAGTCCAGGAAACCCGGCATCTGCGATGACGACATTGCTGCCGCCACCCAGAACGATGCACGGGCACGTGGTGCGCGTCGGCCCAATTCAAGGCTTCGACAATGGTCGTTTCGGACGTCGCGCGGACAAACCAGCGTGCAGGTCCGCCGACGCCGAGGGTGCACCAGTCCGCGAGCGGAACCTGCTCCTGCATCTCGGTCATGGCATCCTCGCGTCGCCGAGGCGCAAGAGCGGCCGCTCGCGGGCAATCAATGCAGCAGCCGCTTGTTGTCGGCTGCACGCGTCGAACTCGATGAAGTCGCCAGGTGCGAGCTGTCCCGCGATCGGCAGATCCGCTGCGATAACCGACGCGATCTTCGCGTATCCACCGGCCGTTGGCCTGTCGGCCATCAAGAGAATCGGCTGCCCCGCGGCCGGCACTTGAATTGAGCCGAACGCAACAGGCTCGGAGATCGGTTCGCCGGCATGTTGCCGACGCAGTTGCGGGCCCTTCGAGCCGATATCCCATGCGGTTGGAGCGTGGCGAGATGCGGAAGCTGGTGCCCGTGAAGGCGCGCATCGCTTCGGCTGTAAACCACTCCGCTTGTGGCCCGGGCAATACGCGGAGGCGGGCGCGCCCTGCGGTCAACGCGAGTCCTTGCGCGCGTCGCGGCGCGCGTGGGGCGTGGCCTGCGGCAATCGGCAGGATGTCGCCGGTCAGCAACGCCCGGCCGTTCAGTCCACCCATCGCGCTCACAAGATGCGTCGCGCGACTGCCGAGCAGCAACGGCGTGTCGATGCCACCTTCGATCGCCAGGTATACCCGTGAACCAGCTCGGCGGCGCCCGAACTGGACGCGCGCCCCATCGTCTACCCGGACGGACACACCGATCGGAATCGATCGCCCGTTAACGCTCACATCGAAATCCGCACCGGACAGCGCGAGCGTACACGCGCGTTCGAACTGCAGCTCGGGCCCTATGAGGGTGATCTCGAGCGTGGCCGCGGACGGTGCATTCCCCGCCAGCATGTTGGCGACACGGTGCGAGAACGTGTCCATGGGTCCTGCAACCGCCACGCCACGGGCCTGATGACCCCATCGTCCGAGGTCCTGCACCGTTGTTTGTAGTCCCGGGCGCAACACGTGGATCGCGTTGGCGTGCCTTGCGGTCATGCCGTCTGCTTCACAGGGACAAACCGGACCAGGTCGCCGGGATTGACCAGACTCGGCGGCGTGCGCGAGGCGTCGAACATCGCGGCGTCGGTGCGCCCGATCAACTGCCATCCGCCGGGCGTCGAAATCGGGTAGACGCCCGTCTGCCCGCCGGCGATGCCGACCGATCCCGCGGGAACGCGCTCGCGCGGAACACGGTGACGCGGCGCCGCAATCGAGGGGTCAACGGTGCCCATGTCCAGAACCCCGGCACGAATCCAAGCATGTAGACACGGTAAGTGCGTTGCGCGTGCCGCGAGATCACGTCGATCGGCGTGCATTTCGCCCACGCAGCCACCGCCGCCAGATCCGGCCCATCGTCTCCGCCGTAGCGAACGGGGATCTCGACAATCGCGCTGGTCTCGCCTCGGTCCGCATGCTCGAGCGCAGCCGCTTCTTCTCCGATAACCCGCTCGAGCGCGGCAAGATCGGTCAGCAGCGGATCGTAATGCACGCCGATTGAGCAGTACGCCGGCACCACGTCGCGCACCACGGCTCCAAGCCGCGCCGACAGCCGTTTGGAAAGCTGGATCACGCGGTGGTTGACGAGCGGATCGATCCGCTGTTCAAACTCAACCAACAGCATCGTGTCGCATGACGAGCGAACCCGAATCACAACGCCTCGAGAAGCCGGCGATGAATGCCGCCGAACGCCCCGTTCGACATGATGACGATGAGATCGCCGTCGCGTGCTTCTGCCGAGACCTGCCGCACAATCGTTTCGACATCGGGCAAATGTCGCGCGGATACACCGATGTGCCGAAGGTCCTCGACGAGCTGAGCTTCCGACAAGCGCTCGCTTTCGGGGAGGGTCGAACGATACACCGACGCGACGACCACTTCGTCGGCGCTGCGAAACGCCCGGGCGAAGTCGTCTTGAAACACGCGCCGGCACGAGGAGGCGGAGCGCGGCTCGAAGACGGCCCAGATCCGCCGCTGCGGCTCTGCGGCGCGCACGGCCGACAGCGTTTCCGCAACCGCGGTCGGGTGATGGGCGAAGTCATCGTACACGGCGATATCGCGCTTGGTGCCGACGAGCTCGAGTCGGCGCTTCACGCCGGCAAATTGCGCCAGCCCTGCGCGCAGCGTGTCGATCGCGATGCCGCACTCGGACCCAACGGCCACCGCGGCAAGCGGCATTGCGGACGTTGTGAGCGCCCACGAGCGACACCGTGAACACGCCACGATCGACACCTCGCTCCCACACGCGGAATGTTGAATGCCCAGACTCGCTGGTGATTTCGCCGGCCCGCCAGTCGACCCCCTCCGCCGTGCCGAACGTCAACACGCGGCTTTTCGCGAGCGGCGCAAGGGCCGAGGCATGTGCGCTGTCTGCACCGAGCAGCAAAAGACCTCGCCGAGGCACGAGATTGACGAGTCGTCGAAATGCGGTCAGTACAGCATCGAGATCGTCGTAGATGTCGGCGTGGTCGAATTCGATGTTGTTGATGACAGCGATGTCGGGCAGATACTTCAGGAACTTGGCGGTCTTGTCGAAAAATGCACTGTCGTATTCGTCTCCCTCGATGACAAACGGCGCACCAGGCCGCCGATACGGTAGCTGGATCCGTTCTGACCGAAATTCCGCGCGATGCCGCCGACAAAGACCGTCGGGTCGACGCCGCCGTGGGTGAGCAGCCAGCCGGCAAGCGACGTCGTGGTGGTCTTTCCATGCGTGCCCGCAATCACGATCGAGCGAGCATCCCAAAGAAAATGATCGCGAATGGCTTCCGGTAACGACGCGTGGCGGATCTTACCGTCAAGGACGGCCTCGAGCTCCGCGTTGCCGCGGGAAATCGCGTTCCCGATCACGACAAGATCGATCGACGCATCGATGTGTTCGGCGCTGTAACCCTCGAACGTCTGGATACCCTCGGAGGCCAGAAAGTCGCTCATCGGCGGATACACATGCTCATCAGAGCCGCGCACCGTGAATCCTCGATGCCGGAACAGCGCGGCGAGTGTGGCCATCGCGGTGCCACAGATGCCGATTAAATGAATGACCACAGATGAATAGCCACAGATTACACAGATGAAAGGAGGCCGCAGATGACACAGATCGTTATTTGCCTTGCGTGTAGCCGTGAGCGCGCGGCGGACGTGAAGATAAACGATCTAGGTATTCGGAAACGCCCATCTGCGGCTCCTCTTATCTGCGTAACCTTCACTCGACGGCCGCTTCTTCGATGATGAGCGCCGGTTTCGCGCCGGTCACCACGCGTGCCTCGACGCCGAATGGCAGCGTCCATGTCGGTCCTGTGGTATGACCGGATGGAAATCCAAAGAGCACAGGCCCGTCGAACCGTGCGGCAAACGATTCGATGACGTGGAGCGCCGCGATCGAGCCGTCGGCCTCACCGCAGCGCGGGAACTCGCCAAACACGAGCGCGGCGGCGGTGGCGAGAATGCCCGCCTGGTCGAGCTGCGTCAACATGCGATCGATGCGGTACGGGCGTTCCGCCACGTCCTCGATGAAGAGCACACAACCCGCCGGCGGCGTGTACGCCCACGGCGTGCCGAGCAGCGAAACCAACTGCGTGAGCGTGCCGCCGACGAGTCGTCCTCGTGCTTCCCCGCTCTTGACAACCTGAAGCCCTGGCGGCGCGAGTTCGCCGAGGGGAGACGCGGCGGTGAGCGCGCGAAGAAAGGTCGCGCGATCGTAGCCGCTTTCGCCAAGGGCAATACGCTGCTCGATCATGGCTCCGTGGAAGCAAATGAGCCCATGCTGCAGGTGCAGACACAAGAGGGCGGTCGGATCGCTGTAACCGACAAAAATTTTCCTGGCATCGCGCATCAGCGCCACGTCGAGCATCGGCAGGAGCTGGGCGCTGCCATAGCCACCGCGAATCGCGACGAGCGCGCGAATAGCGGGATCGCGCCAGGCGGCTTCGATCACGGCCGCGCGTGTGGCGGGACTACCCGCAACGAACTGGACGGCGCTCGAACACACGTTCGTCGTACACGGCCTCGAAGCCCAACGTCCTCAGCTCCGCAACGCCGTTGATGAGATCGTCGCCAATGAACGGGCTCGCTGGGGCGACGAGCGCAATGCGGTCGCCCGAACGAAGCCGCGACGGGCGGGTCGCTGCGCGCGAGGCAGCGCGGATCAGAGAAATGTGGCCATCTCCGCGGCAATCGCCTGGTGGTCCTCGTGTCCGACGACGCTCTTGAGCTGACGCACGCGCGTGGCCGTCGGCGGCCGCTCGCTTGCGAGAAATCGCTCCTTTGCCGCTCGCAGTCGCTTGAATGCGTTGTCCAAGCGCGTCGCGCTAATCTCGCCCGATTCCACCGCTTTGACCAGGGCTTCGAGCGCGGCGGCCTGCAAGTCCACATCGCCACTGCAGATGAGAACGCCGTCACATCCCGCGCGGATGGCGTGGATCGCCGCGGCGGGGACCTCGATGCGAGCGCTCACGGCTTTCATCTCGAGATCATCGCTCAGGATCACACCCTCGAACGCCAGCTCCTCGCGCAAAAGTGCCTGCACTACCGCGGGCGAAAACGTCGAAATCCGGTGTTCGTCCAGTGAGGGCACGTGCACGTGCGCCGTCATGATAAACGCGACCCGCTCACGTATCGCGGCGCGAAAGGGCTCGAACTCCACGGCCCGCAGCCGATCCGGCGGATGTTCGACCAGCGGCAACTCGAAATGCGAGTCCTGGCTGGTGTCGCCATGACCAGGAAAGTGCTTGCCGCACGCAGCAACGCCCTCGGCCTGCAGCGTTCGAACAATCACCGTGCCGAGCCGGGCGACCTCGTCCGCCCGCTCCGCGAGCGCCCGGTCGCCGATCACCGGGTTCTTGGGATTCGTATGAATGTCGAGAACGGGCGCGTAGTCGAGCGTAATGCCAACCGCGCGCAACTCGCGCGCAAGCGCGCGGGCAAATCGTTCCGCGAGTTTCTCGGAGCCCGCCCGCCCGAGCGTCGCCATCGGCGGCCATCGCGTAAACGGCTCCTTGAGGCGCGCCACGCGGCCACCTTCCTGATCGATGCTGACCCACGTGGGCATCGCGCGGCCGAGGCCTTCGATGTCGACGGCGAGCTCGGCGACTTGCTCAGGCGCCTCGATGTTGCGCGCGAAGAGAATGGCGCCGCCGAGATCGAAATCGCGGGCCAGCGAGCGCCATTCAACCGGAACAGACGTGCCTTTGAAGCTGCCGATGAGCAGCTGACCAATATCGCGGCGAGTGGCTAACGGCATTGCTTCCTTCGCGCCCTTCGTATCCTTCGTGCCCTTCGTAACCTTCGTGCCCTTCGTGTTCCAAAATTATAATGTCCCGTGCGCATTACCGCGTCGGCGCCGACACGAATCGATCTGGCCGGTGGAACGATCGATATCTGGCCCCTTTACCTCTTTCATCATGGCGCCCAGACGCTCAACGCGGCGATCAGCCTCCGCGCGCATGTCGAGATTTCTCCGCGCACGGATGGGACAGTCGAGATTGTGTCCGAGGATACGGGCCGGCGGGTCGCACTCGATTCGCTCGCCGCGTTGCGCGCCGACGAAGTGCTGCCGCTGCTCGGGAAGCTGGCATCTGCGTTCGGTGCACACAGTTTGACGATGCGCACGCGCGGCGAGTCGCCGGAAGGGGCGGGGATCGCGGGATCATCGGCGTTGAATGTCGCCGTCTGTGGCGCGTTGACGAAATGGGCCGGGACCACGATCGACGCCGAACAGCTCCTGGTCACGGCGATGAACGTCGAGGCGCAGGCCATCGGTGTGCCGACGGGCCTGCAGGATTACCGGCCGGCCATGTACGGCGGGATTGCGGCGATTGAATTGGGCACGCACGGTTTGCGCCGCGTGGCTCTGGACGTCGATCCCCACGAGCTCGAGCGCCGCATCGTCCTCTGCTACACCGGCGCGCCGCGCAACTCCGGTACCAACAACTGGGACATCATGAAGCGTCACATCGATGGCGATCGCCACGTCTTCGATTGCTTCGAGCGGATTCGCGACACGGCGGCCGGCATGCGCGAGGCGCTCGGCCGTGCCGATTGGGACAACACCGCGCTCCGGCTCGCTGAGGAGTGGGATAACCGTAAGCGCTTGGCGCCCGGTGTCACGACGCCGCAGATTGACGATCTGATGAGCCGCGCGCGCGCCGCCGGTGCACAGGCGGCCAAAGTGTGCGGCGCGGGTGGTGGCGGGTGCCTGTTCTGCCTGGCACCGCCGCAACGCGTTCCTGCAGTTCGTGAGGCGCTCGCCGCGGGTGGCGCAAGGCTCCTGGACTTCCGCATTGAAACTGTGGGCCTCACCGTTGACGCACAAGAGTAATCATCCGCGGATGACGCGGATTGAATTCACTTGCGCTGCTCGCCTTTCGAAAGCGCCGCCTCTGGGGACGAGGGCCGAGTCGCGGCCTTCGGCCCTCGCCAAGATCCGCGTCATCCGCGTAATCCGCGGATGCTTTCAGGCTGGGCGGCTGAAGGCTGATGGCACTCGATAACCTGTCGATTGCGCGCATCCTGACTGAAATCGCCGACCTGCTCGAACTGCGCGGCGACAATCCGTTCAAGATCCGCGCATATCGGAGCGGTGCCGATATCGTGGCCAACACCCCAGAGCCTGTTGCGGGACTCACCGACGCGCAACTGCGCGAATGGCCCGGGATCGGCAAGGACCTGGCGGCCCGGATCATCGAAATCTGCAACACCGGATCGTGCCAGATCCATGTTGATCTGCTGGTGCAGTTTCCGGCGACGCTCCTCGAACTGCTGCGCCTGCAGGGCGTCGGTCCCAAGACGGTTGCGCTGCTGTATACCCACCTCGGGATTGCGTCGCTCGACCATCTCGAACAGGCAGCCAAGAGTGGACGATTGCGTGAGTTGAAGGGCATGGGCGCGCGGAAAGAACAACTGCTGCTCAATGCCCTCGAAGAGCGGCGGCAGCATGCCGGGCGCCATCTCCTCGCCGACACGGCAGCGGTTGCCGACAGCGTCCTCGAGTATCTGCGCAGCCGCGTGCCGGGTGTCGAGTTCATTCCGGTCGGCAGCCTCCGGCGCGCGACCGAGACCTGCGGCGATCTCGACATCCTGGCGATGGGCGCCGGGCCGGAGGTGATGGACACGTTCGTGTCATACCACCTCGTCGAACGGGTGCTCGGCCGCGGCGATACCAAAGCGAGCGTGCTGATTCGCGGTGGCTACCAGGCGGACCTGCGCCTGGTGCGGGTGGAAAGCCGCGGTGCCGCGATGCAGGTACTTCACTGGTTCCAAAGCGCACAACATCGCGCTACGCGATCGCGCCATCGATCGCGGCATGCGTCTCAACGAGTACGGCCTCTACCGGGTGGACGATGAACAACGGCTCGCCGGTGAGACCGAAGAAGGCGTGTACGAGGCGCTCGGTCTCGCGTGGATTCCGCCAGAACTTCGCGAACACCGCGGCGAGATCGCGGCGGCCGCGGAACGCTCGTTGCCGGCGCTCATTGCTGACGGCGACCTGCGCGGCGACCTCCACATGCACACGACCGCCACCGACGGGAAGGACGAGCTCGAGACCATGGTCCTCGCCGCTCGCGCAGCCGGTCGCGGCTACATCGCGATTACCGATCACAGCAAGGCGCTGGCCATGGCCAACGGCCTCGACGAACGGCGCGCGCTCGAGCATGCGGCGCGAGTCCGCGCGCTCAACCAGCGCATCGAGGGCATTCAGGTGCTCGCCGGAATCGAATGCGACATCCTGCCGGACGGCTCGCTCGATCTCGCCGACGAATGCCTCGCCCAGCTCGATCTCGTCGTCGCGTCGGTGCACTCGGCAATCCGGCAGGAAGAGGCGGAAATTACCGCGCGCGTGCTGCGCGCCATCGCGCACCCGCTCGTGGACATCATTGCGCATCCCACCAGCCGCATTCTCCTGCGGCGTGAACCATCGCGCCTCAATCTCGAGCGCGTCATCGAGGCGGCCGCGCGCCACGGTGTCGCTCTCGAGATCAACTGCCATACCGATCGCCTGGATCTCTCCGACAATAACGCCCGGCTTGCACGCGAACGCGGTGTGCCGCTGGTGATCTCGAGCGACGCGCACTCGGCCGCCGCGCTGGCGGATACACGCTGGGGAGTGCTCGTCGCGCGCCGCGCGTGGGCCACGCCAAAGGACGTGATCAACACCAGACCGTTCGAGCAATTCCGCCAGTCGCTGCGCCGCCACCGCACTCGCATCGGCACCCTCGGCACCGCTCGGGTCCTAATGTCCAAGCTCGACGATCTGCGCCAGCTGTATTTTTCCGTCACCAAGGCGACGATCGATCGCGATTTCGACCGCGCGATCGATCTGCTGAAATCAATGCCGGAGGAGGAGCGGGAGCGCGCCGCCGTGTTCATGGACGGCATCGCGCAGATGCGGCGGGAGTGGAAGGGAGCAGAGTTCCCAGTTGTCAGTTCCCAGTTCAAAGTTGGAAGCCTCCGAAAACTGGTCACTCTTAACTGGCCACTGAACTTTGAACTGGCAACTGGAAACTGGCAACTTTCGTTCTTGCAACTACTTCTGCGTGTCGCTGATTCGTCTCTTTGCCGATATCCTCACCGCCTCTGGAATATTGCGGTTCGTGCACAACGCTTTGACGTCTTTTGCGGTGAGGCGGCCGAGGAGCATCATCGACAGCGCGACGGGCGTCTTTGCGTTCTTGACCAGTGCCGACACGACGCCGTAGTTTTTTGTCCACGCCCTGCTCTGGGCAATGGTCCGCAGCACGTCCTCGCCGACGCTGCCCATTTTCGCGAACATTTCGACTTCTGCGTCCGTGAGTTTGGGACTGCTCAGCACGGCACGCGACACCATCTTGTTCGGATCACGAACGAGAACGGCACGCATCTCCCGGCTGCCTTTCATCGCGGCTTTCACCTTTTCGGGCACCCCCATCGCCGCCAACTGCGCCAGCAACGAGAGCTTGTCTTCTTCGGTCGCCGGCTCCTCTCCATAGTCGGTCGCGTCGGTCGTCGACCAGCGCCTCGACGCCATCGCCGGTCTGCGATCGGCGCCGCCTCGATCCCGCGATTGACGAAAAACTCGACGAGTGCCGCCGGCACATCACTGCCCGCGATCAGCCCGGCAATCACCTTCGCGGGAATCCGCGACAACGTCTCCTCCGTCACGCGGCGAATTTCCGCGTCGTCGTCGCTCGTCAGCGTGGCCAGCAGCGCAAGCTGCTCGAGCGGACGCGGGGAAATCTCTCCCTGCGCGGCGAGCATTCGAACATCCGCGGTGACTTCGCCGGTGCGGAAGAGGTCGAGCAAGGGAGTGCGGAGGCCAATATCCATGGGTGTGTGGGACTGTAGAAGCCGAGCTCAACGTTCTTGCGACGCGGAAGCGGCGGTCGACGAACGCGGACCGGAGCGATTCGACGCGTTCTCTCACCGCCATCTCTATATCGTCACGACCGAGGCCGGGGATAAACGCGCCAATGGCGGCGACGCCCGCCGCACCCGCGCGACACACGGTCCCGATGCGGTCCGAGGATATGCCGCCGATCGCCAGGACCGGCGTTTTCCCGGCCGCGCGCACGATCTCCTCGAGTCCGGCGGCCCCCAACGTCTCGACGGAGCCAGCCCTTCGATTCGGTCGGATATACGCGTCCCGGCTATGACGTAATCAACGCGCCCGGCCTGGCGCAAGCTGGCGACAGCATGCACCGACCTTCCCACCATGAGAGTCGGCGACAGACGGCGCACATCGTCGCTGCTCATGCTGGTTTCGCGAAGATGGACACCCGCGGCACCTCGCGGCGATGGCGACGTCGGCGCGATCGTTGACCATCACGCGCGCTGACGATCCACGCGCCATCTCGACCACCTCGGACACGAGGCGCGCGAGATCGCCAGCCTCCAGATCCCGCTCACGGATCTGCAGGAGGTCGATTCCGGCGTCCAGCGCGCCACGCACCTGCCTCAGGAGCAGTTGCCGAGCGTCGCTGTGTGGCCGGCCAGCGCTCTCGGCTAGCCGGCGGCGATCACTGACGAGGCAAAGAAGCGGTTTCGTCCTCACGCGCGCGGGGGCGGGCAAAGATGTCGGCTAATTCTGACAGGGCGGCGAACAGGTTGATGGCGCCAAGACCGGAAACCGCGCCGCGGACGAAGTTGTTGGTGAGCAGCTCGCGCAGCCGCGGCACGGCCTCTGCAAAGTAATTGCGGTCCCAGAATGCCGACCAGGGGATGACCAGCAAGAGAAGACCGGCCTCGAGCAGCAGGGCCACCAGGAGCAGACGTCGAAACAGGCGTTACCTCTTGGCTCTGGGCTGCGACAGCCGCTCGATGCGGTCGGCGACATCGCGATATCCACCGGATTCGGAGTCGAGCTCGACGAACACGCCGAGGGCTCGCTCGTGCTCGCCCACTCGTTCGAGCGTCTCCGCAAATTCGTAAAACAGCGCCCGGCTGGCATCTGCCGTCGGCGCGGGCGCTTCCGCCGCGCGCTCGAACCACTGCACCGCCGCGGGAAGCTCGTCGCGTTCGATATACAACCGCGCTAGCAGCGAGCACGCGTCGAAACGCTGGCGCGGCGATCGTGTCGCCGCGGCGAGGGCTTTGATGGCCTCGTCGACCATGCCCAAGTCCCGGTAGGTCAACGCCAACTGATACTGCTCGGCGGCGGCCTCTTCATCCGAGTCGCGCCCGGCCTTCACCGCCCCCACCGGACGGAGTGCGCTCGGCGCCGTCGAAGTCGATGACTTGCTCCGCCGCCGTCCTGGGTGCTTTTCGCTTCGCTGCCGGTGCCGCCACGCTCGGTGCTTCAGGCTTGGGCGCGGTCGCGCTCGCCTTGGGTGACGGCGCTGGGGCGTTGGCTGCGGGTGCCGGCGGCTTGGGCGCCGACGAGCTCCGGCTCGTCGACACCGTCATTCAGATCGAGTTTGTCGGTCGCGAGAAATGGGCTTTCGCCGCTGAGGCGCTCGGCGATGATCCCGTCGGGATCCTTCTCGCCGAGCATCACCAGCGCATGGCGGAATCGCTCGATATTCGCGCGGTTCCACGGTTCCCTGGCGACGAGATCTTCGCTGATGATGCGCGCTTCCAACCCTCGTCCGACTTCCAGATAGGCATCGGCCAGTTGCGCCTGGGCCTCGTACATCGTGGCTTCCAGACCGCCGTCGACGCACACGTCCACGAGCCGCATCAGCGCGATGACGTGGTAGCGCACGCGGGTCACGAACTCATGCAGCGCGGCAGCCGCCGCACCGTAGTCTTTTTCCGCCAGCGCGGCATCGGCCACCGCGTCGATACACGGGTAACCGGCCTCCGGCGTTTTTTCCGCCAGCCGGCAGCCCAGCGCGACGAGCGCTTCGCGCTGAGACGCGTCGAGCTTGAGTGTTTGGTCGACGGCGGCACGGCCTTCGGCGAGATTGCCGTCCGACAGTGCCATTTCGGCCACCATCAGCCATAACGCAGGATTGGTGCCCGCGTTCTCGCGGCTCACATAGGCTCCGTGCCTTTGCGAGATCGCCCTTGGCCGCGTACGCCTGCGCGAGACCTGCCCGCGCCTCGAGGTCCGCAGGGTCACGTTCGGCGATCTTGGCGAGAACTTCGAGCACTTCATCGTGCCGCCCGGCGCGCTCGAGCGCCGCGGTAATCTGCTTGAGTTCGACCGTGCTGGTCGCGAGTTTTTTCGCGCCGCCAAGGTCGCCTGCCGCCAGGTAACCCGCCACCAGTTTTGCGCGGATGTCGTCGTCTTTCGGATTCAGATCGTAGGCGAGCTGGAATGCGGTGAGCGCGTTGGCCGTCTGGCCCTGGTTTTCGTACTTGGCCGCGATATCGGTGTATTCACGTACCGCCGTGGTTGTCTCGCCGATCTCGGCGGCCGCGCGCGCCGAGCCGAGCCGCGCCTCCAGATCATCGGGATCGAGCGTGCCGACGCGAATACTGATTTCCGCCGCACCCTTTTTGTCGCCGCGAGATCTGCGCTGGTCGGCGACCGCCTTGTAAAAGGTCTTGGCGTCGGCAATGCGTCCCTGCTTGGCGGCCATGTCGGCCGACTGCATGAGCGAGTGCTCGTTATCGGGTTTGATCTTGAGGATCTTTTTATAGAGCGCGCCAGCCTTGGAGTAAAAGCCCTCCTCAGCGAGGTGATCGGCAATGCGCGTGTACTGGGCGACGCCCTTGTCGATGGTATTGGCGCGAATGTAGAGATCGCCGAGTGCGTTCGCGCTGTTCCAGTCGCGCGGCTGCTTTTCGACAATCCGGACATATTCGGCAATGGCCGCGTCGATGCGGCCCTGACGCAGGGCTTTTTCGGCGTTTTTGAGAGCACCTTCTCTATCGAACGCAGCCATCAGCAGTTTTCGCTTTCATCGTTCGACAGTGTTGGGGAACCTTCGACAGCATCGTCTGTCGGCGTTACGCGTCGGCGTCCCTGCGATCGTTGCCCCGAGACGCGGCTCGGAGCACCCCTGCGCGTGCGGAAGAATCGACGAGGCGAACTCGAAGGGTTCAAGCGTATCAAACAGCGTCGGCGGTCGAAACGAGCGCCGATGGACGGCCGAATACCCGTGACGCGCCACCGCGGCGAGGTGATCGGCGGTCGCGTATCCCTTGTGACGATCAAATCCGTAACGCGGATCATCCGCGTGCAGGCGGTCCATAAAACGATCACGGGTCACTTTTGCCACGATTGATGCGGCGGCAATCGCCGCACACTGTCGATCACCTTTGATCACCCCACGCTGAGCCATCAGCAGTGAGGGGATACGAAAAGCGTCCACCAGCACCACGTCGGGAAGGGGAGCCAGGGTCTGCACCGCGCGTTGCATCGCCCTGAGCGTGGCCTGATGAATATTGATCTCGTCGATCTCCGCGGGCTCAACCGCCGAAACCGACCACACGACCGATCGCGTGACGATCGCCTCGTACAACCGATCGCGCCCGAGTGCCGTCAATGCTTTCGAATCCGCGAGGCCGGGGATGTGTCGATCCGGATCGAGTACCACCGCCCCCGCCATCACCGGTCCCGCCAAACAGCCGCGTCCGACTTCATCCACGCCGGCGATGCAGACAAAGCCGTATCTCCGAAGCGCATTCTCGATCGTGCGTCGCGCGCCGACCTTCTTCACTGGAACTACTGATTCTTCTTCACTTCCTTCATGCGAGCCGCTTTGCCCTTCAGCTCGCGCAGGAAGTACAGCTTGGCGCGGCGGACCTTGGCCGATCGCACCACGTCCACCTTTTGAATAATCGGCGAATGCATCGGAAAAATGCGCTCGACACCCTGCCCGAACGACACCTTGCGCACCGTAAAGGTGCCGCGCACGCCGCCCCGCCGCAGATTGATGATGACGCCCTCGAAGATCTGAATGCGCTCTTTATCGCCTTCCTTGACCCGGACGTGCACGCGGACCGTGTCGCCAGCCTTCATCAGCGGCCGTTCGATCAGCTGCCCTTTTTCGATCACCTCGATGGCGCCCATGTTACTCACTCCCTTCCTTCCCTTCCCGCCTGCGCGGCTGTTGAAGCTCGCGCAACATCTCTTGTTCTTCTTCGTCGAGCGGCGCCCGTGCGACGAGCTCGGGTCGTTCGCTCACGGTACGTTCGAGCGCCTGCCGCCTGCGCCAACGCCGAATCTCGCCGTGGTGCCCGGACACGAGCACGTCGGGTACCCGATGCCCTCGAAACTCGGCCGGCCGCGTGAAGTGCGGATGGTCGAGGAGCCCTCTCGTAAACGAGTCGGCTTCGACCGACTGCTCATCGCCCACCACGCCCGGCACCAATCGCCCGACCGCATCGATAATCACCAGCGCCGGGAGCTCGCCCCCCGAGAGGACGTAGTCTCCGATCGAGACTTCTTCGGTCGCCAGGTGCTGCCGAACCCGATCGTCTATCCCTTCGTAGCGCCCGCAGATCACGGCGAAGCGGCGCGAGGCGGCGAGTCGCCGCGCATCGTCCTGCGAAAACACACGGCCCGCCGGTGAAGTCAGCAGCACGTGATCGACAGGACCACGCGTCTTGCGTATCGCGTCCACGGCGGCAAACATCGGCTCCGGCTTCATCACCATCCCCGGCCCACCGCCAAACGGCACATCGTCGACGACTTTGTGACGGTCGGTCGTGAAATCGCGAAGATTGTGCACGACGATGTCCAAGACGCCGCTCGTTCGCGCCCGGCCGATCACGCCCTCCGCGAGAGCCGATTCGACCATCTTCGGGAAGATCGTGATCACATCGATCTTCATTACGGTCTAGTTTCCAGTTGCCAGTTTCCAGTTCAAAGTTGAGTGATCAGTCATCCCCGACGAACTTTGAACCGGCAACTGAGAACTGGAACCTTATTCTCTCCACTCCCCGTTCACTTCCAATAATCCTGCGGGGGGCGTGACGACGATCGTTTTCGTCCCGACATCCACCGCACAGATTTCGTCTGCGAGCGGGATTAACACTTCTCCGCGGCCGCTCCGCACGACCAGGCGGCTTGCCAGGCCCGCACCGTCGACGCTGGCCACCTTGCCGATCGCCTCGCCGCCGCTCGTGACCACCTGGCAGCCGATCAGCTCGTGATGGTAATACGCGCCCGGCGGAAGCGGGTCCTGTTGGGTGGCCGGCACCTTCAACTCGGCGCCGGCGAGCCGTTCGGCCTCATCGATTGAGCCAATTCCTTCAATTCCGAGTATCGGTCGCCCCTGCTGAAACCTTACAGAATTGATCGACAGCGCTTCAACGGGCCCCATTTCCCGCCTCGCAAACAACGTGGCACCCTCTTTGAACCGCGCTTCCGGGAAATCCGTCTCGCTTTTGACGATGACCTGGCCGCGAATACCATGGGTTCGGGCGACGATGCCGACCAGTACCATTTCGTCCCAATCAGCGTGCGCCACCGTCGCCCCTCGACAACACTAGCGCCCTTGGGCGTCGCGGATATCCAAAGTGGCCCGTCGGCCTTCGCCCTCGGCCGCCGTTGCCAGCAGCGTGCGAACGGCCGCCGCCGTTCGGCCCTGGCGGCCGATAACACGGCCGAGGTCACCCGGCGCGACCTGCAGTTCAATCACCGTCATACCGCGCCGCTCGCTCTCGCTCACGCGAACAGCCTCCGGGTGATCGGCCAACGCGCGCGCGACGGCTTCGACGAGCCCCTTGAGGTCGGCCACAACAGTCTCCTCTATCCCTGCGGCGGCGCGGCAGCGTCGGTCGTCACCGGAGCGGCGACGGCGCTGCGATCCTTCGTGAGGTGGCGCGCGAGCAGCGTGCGCACGGAATCCGACGGTCGCGCGCCGTTCTTGATCCAGTGTGTGATTCGCTCACGATCGATCTCGACCTTGGCGGGTTTGGTCCGCGGGTTATAGGTGCCGAGCACCTCGAGAAAGCTCCCCTCTCGCGGATCGCGGCCCTCGGCGACGACCACACGGTAGAACGGACGCTTCTTTGAGCCTGTACGACGCATTCGGATGGACAACATAACTAATCGTTCCTTCGCTGTAGGTTTCCAGTTAACAGTTCCCAGTTCAAAGTTCAGTCATCAGTTAACTCGGTAATCAGTTTTCAGTTGCGCCGATGACGCGCACTGCCAACTCAACTTTGAACTGGAAACTGGCAACTGGAAACTTCCGTGTTACCGCATCAGACTGAACGGCCCCTTCTTTTTCTTCTTCTTGGGGGGTGCGGCGATCGTTTCGCCGGTCATCTGGCCCACGACTTTCAGCATGCGCTGCATTTCGTTGAACTGTTTGAGCAGACGGTTCACGTCTTCGACCGTTGTTCCGCTGCCGCGGGCGATGCGTTTGCGCCGGCTGCCGTCGATCATCTCGGCGTGCTTGCGTTCGTCCGGCGTCATCGAGTTGATGACGGCTTCGATCCGCCGCAGCTGGCGCTCGTCGGGCTTCTGGTCGCCGGCCTGCTTCAACGCGCCCATGCCGGGCAACATCCCGAGGATGTGCTCGAGGGGTCCCATCTTGCGCAGCGTTTTCAGCTGATCGCGGAAGTCCTCGAGCGAGAAGCCGCCTCTTTTGATCTTGTCTTCGAGCTTCTCCGCCTCTTCCTGGTCTATTGCTTCTTCCGCGCGTCTCGATGAGCGACAGCACGTCGCCCATGCCGAGCAGGCGGGAGACGAAGCGATCGGCGTGAAACGCTTCGATATCCTCGATGCGTTCACCCGCGCCGACAAACGCGATCGGCACCCCGACGACCGACACGACCGAGAGAGCCGCGCCGCCGCGCGCGTCGCCATCGATCTTCGTGAGCACGACGCCGGTGACGCCGACCTGGCGGTTGAATTCGCCGGCGCTCTTTGATCGCGTCCTGACCGGTCATTGCGTCGGCGACATACAGCAGATCGACCGGCTGCGCCGCGGTCTTGATCGCGACAAGCTCCGTCATCAGCTCGTCGTCGATGTGCAACCGACCGGCGGTATCCACAATCACGACATCGTTGCCGGTGTTGCGAGCCGCGGCCAACGCGCTGGTCGCGCGCCGCACCGGATCCATCTCGCCGACGGGATCGTGCACGCGCACGCCGGCTTTTTCGGCCATCAGCGCGAGCTGCTGAATCGCCGCCGGGCGTCGGACGTCAGTCGAGACGAGGAGCGGATGGCGGCCCTGCTTGGCCAGCCAGCGACCGAGTTTGGCGGAGGTCGTGGTCTTGCCCGACCCCTGCAGCCCGAGCATCAGGATGACGCGAGGCCGTGCGCCGGACTCCTGCAGTCCACCCTTGGCATCGCCAAAGAGCGCGATCAGCTCGTCGCGGACGATCTTGACGACTTGCTGGCTCGGTGTGAGGCTACTGAGCACCTCCTGCTCCATCGCCCGATCCCGGACGCGATCGATGAACGCCTTGACAACTTTGACGTTGACGTCGGCTTCGAGGAGCGCGAGGCGGATCTCGCCGAGGGCGGCCTCGACAGTGTCGGCGGTCAGCCGGGTTTCGCCCTTGAGCGATTGGAAGACGTCTTGGAGGCGGTTACTTAGTGCGTCGAACATGGGCCGGGATGCCCGCTGTTCGGGCAAACCCTTATCTTACTAGCGTTTCTAGCGGCGCTGCAAACGGAAGATGGCGGTGGCGCGCTCTGGCCGCCACTTCGCCGACGGGCAGGCTGCGCGTTCGCCGCGCGGGCCGCACTATGCGCTTCCGGCGCGCGTCTGCGGCGCGGCGCTCCTGCAGACGCGTCGCGTGCGACAGCGCGGCTGGACGCGGCGCACCTAACACTTACTCCAGCCGATGCCCCAGCTTGTCCTTCTTGGTCTTCAGGTATTTCCGCGTGTGTCCGATACCGGGACTTCGAGCGGAAGCCACTCCAGCACGGTCAGGCCGTAGCCCTCGACCGCCACCATCTTGCGTGGGTTGTTGCTGAGCAGGCGCATCGAGCGGACCCCAGCGCCCGGAGGATCTGGACGCCGATCCCATAATCGCGCTGATCGGGCTTGAATCCGAGTCGCTCGTTGGCTTCCACGGTGTCGAGCCCTTCGTCCTGCAACTCATACGCCCGCGATTTGTTGGCGAGCCCGATGCCCCGGCCCTCCTGATTCAGATACAGCAGCACGCCGCGGCCTTCCTGGACGATGCGCCGCATCGCGGTTTCGAGCTGCACGCCGCAGTCGCACCGGGCGGAATGAAACACGTCGCCGGTCAGGCATTTCGAGTGCACACGCACCATGACACCTTCGCCTTCGCCGATCTCGCCGTGGACGAGCGCGACGTGGGTTTCCTTGTCGATCAGGCTCTCGAACCCGTGGATGCGGAACTCTCCGTAATCAGTCGGAAGGGCTTCGCTGCGCGACCTTGCGAACCAGTGCCTCGTTGCGCATGCGATGGCGCATCGAGATCCGCAACCGTAATCATCAGCAGCTTGTGCTTGCGCGCAAACCGCGTGAGTTGGGCACGCGCGCCATGGTGCCGTCGCGGCCCATGATTTCGCAGATCACACCTGCCGGATAAGTCCAGCCATCCGCGCAAGATCGACGGCCGCTTCGGTCTGCCCGGCGCGCACGAGCACGCCGCCATCGCGTGCGCGCAGCGGAAACATGTGACCTGGGCGCGCGAGATCGGTGGCTGTGGTGCGCGGATCGATCGCGGCAAGAATCGTCGCCGCTCGGTCGGCGGCGGAGATACCCGTGGTGACGCCGGCCTCGCATCGATCGGCACCGTAAAGGCGGTGTGCAAACGGCGTGGTGTTCTTCCCCACCATCAACGGGATTTCCAGCTGTCGAGCCGCTGGCCGGTCATCGGCATGCAGATCAATCCGCGGCCTTCCGTGGCCATGAAGTTGATGGTGTCGGGCGTGACCTTTTCGGCCGCGATCGTCAGGTCGCCTTCGTTTTCGCGATCCTCGTCATCGACGACGATGACGATCTCGCCGCGGCTGATGGCATCAATGGCCTCGTCGATCGGTCGCAAAAGGGCTGCTCGAACGCGCGCCCTTCGCGATTTTGAGCTTCGATGTCATCAGGACCGCTTTCGGGGTTCACCAAGCGCCGCAACCTCGAGTGCGCGCGCGAACGTACTTACCTATCATGTCGCATTCGAGATTCACTTTGTCACCCTGTTTCATCCGGCGAACGATGTGTTCTTCCACGTGAACGGAACACTTGCACGTCGAACTGCTCCTCGCCGAGCCCGGCCACGGTGAGGCTCACGCCGTCGAGCGCAACCGATCCCTTGCGGATCAAATACGCCGCCAGCTGCCGGTGGAAAGCGATCGTCATCCAGTAGCAGTCGGCATCTGGTCGCACGTCGTCTATGGGCCGATGCCGTCGACGTGGCCATTGCACCAGATGGCCGCCCAAGCGGCCATCCGCGCGCAGCGGCCGCTCGAGGTTCACGGCTGACCCGCGGCAACAGGCTGAGCGTCGTCACACGCGCGGTCTCGGGTCCGACGTCCGCATGGACTTCCCCGTTGTCCGTCAGGATCACGGTCAGGCAGACACCGTTGACAGCCAGGCTGTCGCCGGCCTTCAGCTCCGACGAGGCGCCGTGGCAGCCGAACTCGAACCGCCGGCGTCGCACTAGACCGCGACGGTGGCTACCGCTTCAATGATTCCTGTGAACATCAGCCTCAATCCAGGTGTCCGTCCCGCGCGGCTCGACCTTCATCAGCCTCAGTGCCATCGGGCACCGCCTCGCCCCCCGAAAAGCCGAATACCATTCGGCCCGATCGTCTGGGGCGTGACGATCAGGTGCAGTCGATCGGCGAGCCCTGCGCCCCACATCGCGCCGTGCAGGGGCGCCCCGCCTTCCACGAGCAGCGTGGAAATGTCCCACGCGAGCAGTGCGCGCAACGCCTGGTCGAGATCACCGATGGCGCAGACGAGCGCACCTGCCCGCTCAAAGCGACGCGACCCGGTCGACCGCACTGCGCAGCTTCGTGACTAGTCAGTATGATCACGGGACCGTGATCGAGCGTCGAGAACACACGCGCCGTGACCGGCGTCCGCAACCGCCGATCGAACACCACCCGTGCAAGGGGACGAATCCGGCGGCAGTCGCGCACCGTCAGCAGCGGATCGTCGACGAGCATGGTTTCGGAGCCCACGGCGATGGCATCAACGGCCGCGCGCAACTGCTGCGTCTTGCGATCGGCTTCGCGCTGAAGAGAGTTTCGTGCGCTGCCCGGGCTGCGGCGATTCTCGCGTCGAGACTGTGCCGCGGCCTTCAGAACGACGAGTGGCCGTCCGCGCGTCTTACGAAACAAAGGCGTCGTTTAGCCGCCGGGCGTCGGGCTCCCCGAGTCCGCGTATCGACGTGCAACTCCTGCGTCGCGCAGTTCCTGGAAGCCACGCCCGCTCACGCGCGGATCTGGGTCGGTCATCGCCGCGACGACACGGGCGATCCCTGCATCGATAATGCGCCGTGTGCACGGGCCCGTCCTGCCGGTATGGCAACAAGGTTCGAGCGTCACATAGAGCGTGGCCCCGCGGCTGCGCGCACCGGCCTCGACAATGGCATTGACTTCCGCGTGCGCTTCCCCTGCACGCTCGTGCCAACCGTGCCCGACGACGACTCCGTCGGCGGTGACGATGACGGCGCCCACCATCGGGTTGGGGGTCGTGCGGCCCTGGCCTCGCGCCGCATGGAAAAGCGCGGATGCCATGAAGTCCGCCTCGGTCTGCCCCGAGCGAGCGCCGGGTCGAGGGATCACCACTTTTCCTGGAACAGGGCCTCCACGTAATCGTTGGGCGAAAACGGCAGCAGGTCGTCGATCGCTTCGCCGACGCCGACGAATCGGATCGGCAATTTCAGATCGTGTGCGATGGCGACAGCCACCCCGCCTTTGGCCGTGCCATCAAGTTTGGTCAGCACGATCCCATTCACCCCTGCAACGCTGGCAAACTCGCGCGCCTGGGCAAGACCGTTCTGGCCCACGGTCGCATCGAGGACCAGCAGCACTTCGTGCGGCGACCCCGGCACCTCGCGTTCCGCCACGCGTCGTATCTTCGTGAGCTCGTGCATCAGATTCGTGCGCGTGTGGAGGCGTCCCGCGGTATCGACGAGCACGGTGTCGCGTCCGCGCGACTTGCTCGCGGCCAGGGCGTCGAAGACAACCGCTGCGGGATCGGATCCCGCGACGGGCACGAACCATGTCGACACCGGCCCGGTCCGCCCAGATCTGCAACTGATCGACCGCCGCGGCGCGAAACGTATCGGCGGCGCAAATCAGTGGCGCCTTGCCGGCGGCTTTGAACTGATTCGCAAGCTTCCCCACCGTTGTCGTCTTGCCGGTGCCGTTCACGCCCACAACCAGCACCACGTGGGGTTTGGTGCCGTTGGCGATTGGCAGTTCTGCCGCGGCAAAGATGCGCCGGATCTCGGTTTTGACGAGGTCGCGCAGGCTCTCACCACGCCGCGCGCGGCTGCGTACCGCTTCCACAATGTCGTTGGTGGCGTCCACACCGATGTCAGCCATGAGCAGGAGCTCTTCGAGGGCGTCGAGCGTCTCGACGTCGACGGCTCGCGTTCGCTTCTCGGGCGTATCGGCGCGCTCAATCAGGGCCTCGAATTGCGCGGTGAATTGCTGCGCCGTGCGGGTAAGGCCGGCTTTGAGACGATCGAAGAGACCCATTGAGTTCCATTGTACCGTCGACGGTCGACAGTCGACGGTCGACGGCGTGTGGTGCCTGCGGCGCGGCGCACTTGCGGTCGCGCGCGGCGGCGACGGAGTGCGCGCGAACTATGCCTCTTGTCGCTGACGCCGCCCCATCAACTCGCACACCGCCGCGTGAGGATCGCGCCGGCCGGCAAGCACTTCCGCCATCTGCGCGGCGATCGGCAGTTCGACTCCACAGCGCGCGCCGAGCGCAAGCGCGGCGTGGGTCGTACGCACGCCTTCGGCCACCATCTTCATGCTTGCGAGAATCTCCGCGAGCGTACGGCCGCGCGCAAGCTCCACGCCGACGTGACGATTACGACTGAGATCTCCGGTGCACGTAAGCACCAGATCGCCGAGTCCCGCCAGGCCCGCCAAGGTTTCACGTTGCGCACCGAGCGCAACCGCGAGGCGACCGATCTCGGCGAGCCCGCGCGTGATCAGCGCCGCCAGCGCGTTGTGCCCGAGACCGAGACCTTCGACGACTCCCGCCGAGATCGCGATGATGTTCTTGAGAGCGCCGCCGATCTCGACGCCGACCACGTCGCTGGTCCCATAGAGCCGCAGCGCGGACGATCGAAATTCTTGTTGGACGTGCGTCACAGCATCGGCGTTCGCGGACGCGGCCACCACTGCGGTGGGAAGTTCGCGCGCCAACTCCATTGCAAAACTTGGCCCGGAGAGTGCCACAACCGCGCTGATGCCGGGCAGTTCCTGGCCGACGATCTCGGTCATGCGCAGGAGCGAACCCTCTTCGAGACCCTTCGTGGCGCTCACAACAACCGCGCCTGGCGCGACATGCGGCGCCGCGAGGCGCAACACACTGCGCACGCCGTGCGACGGGACGGCCACCACGATGAGCGGCGTACCATCGAGCGCCTCCGCCATCACCTCCACGGGCTGGAGCGTCGCGGGAAAATTCACGTCCGGGAGGTAGACCGCGTTGGCGCGGCGCGTCGTCATCTCGGAAACCAGTGCCGGATCGCGCGCCCAGAGACGGACCTCGTGCCCTAGTCGTGCCAGATGGACACTAAGTGCGGTGCCCCAGCTCCCCGCGCCGATGACCGAAACCCTGCGGACCTTCACACTCGCTGCCCCAACCGGTGCTCGGTGCCGGCCAGCACACGCGCGAGATTGCCGGCGTGACGAGCGATGATGACCAGCGCGGCGATCGTCCCGCCGACCACGACCGGGAAGGGCAAATCGAATGCCCACGCCAGCGGCGGCAGCGCTGCACTCGCCACCACCGACCCCAGCGACACGTATCGGGTGATCCACACGGTGAGGACAAAACCGGCCGCGGCCACGGCTGTCGCGACAGGCGCCAGCATCAGGAACACCCCGCACGCCGTCGCCACGCCTTTCCCCCCCGAAAACGAAGCCACACCGGATAAATGTGGCCGACGATCGCCGCCACGCCCGCCGTCACGGGTGCGCCGAGTCCCGGCATCATGCGCGCCGTGAGCACGATCGAGGCCGCACCTTTCGCGACATCAATCGCGATCACGAGCAGCGCGATCGCGAGACCGGCTGTGCGATAGACGTTGGCTGCACCGACATTGCCGCTGCCCACGCGTCGAAGATCGATCCCTTTGAGCCGGTTCGCGAGCAGGAACCCAAGCGGTAGCGAGCCGACGCCGTACCCGACGCAAAGCGGAATCAGGACATCCATGTCGTGCAGAGAGGAGTATATGTTGGGCCCTTGGGAGACGTGCGGCTCTGGTAGAGCGTGACGTGATCCACCACGCTGAGGGTCCGGCCCGAGTCGATGGTCGCGAGCGCTGCAGCCCAATCGAAGGCCGTGGGCTCCTTCACACGCGCGACGGTGAGGTGCGCACGAAATGGGCGGCTCTCACCAGGTCCGATGATGGCTTCGAGCCGTTGATTCACCACTGCCACAACCGCCGCCGTCTCTTCCTGGCCCTGTGCCGCGCCAATCCACACGACGCGTGGTCGCGACCCGTTTGGGAACACACCAACGTTGCTGAAGCCGATCGCGTACGGAGAACCCGCAAGCGGCGGCGTCATGGCCGCGCGCACCGCCTCCGCGATGCTCTCCGGTACTTCGCCGATAAAGCGGAGCGTGACGTGGGCGGCGTTGTCGGCGACCCATGTGACGCGTGGTGCGCGCGCGACGCGTGCAAGACGCTGCGTCAGTTGCTCGCGGACGCGCCGCAGTTGCGCACGCGTCTCATCGCTCACGTCAATCGCGACGAAGAGCCGCACGCCGCACCATATCGATGGCGGTGAACGCCGAGAACGCTTTCACGTGTTCGCGATTGCCGGGAAACCGCATTGTGCGCACGTGCACGGCGGGGCTGAAACCGCGTGGTCCGATGACAACGGCGATGCAGACCGTTCCGACCGGTTTCTGGTCGGAGCCGCCGCCCGGCCCTGCGATGCCGGTAATGCCGACCCCCACCTCGACGCGAGCACGCTCGCGGATGCCGCGGGCCATCGCCTCAGCAACCGGCTCGCTCACCGCGCCCTCTGCCGCGAGGAGCGCGGGGTCGACGCCGAGAAGCTCGATCTTCGCGTCGTTGCTGTACGCAATCACGCTGCGCTCCACGTAATCGGACGAGCCGGGGACGTCCGTCAGGCGTGAGGTGGCGAGTCCGCCGGTGCACGATTCGGCAAGCGCAATTCTCCAGCCCCGCGCGCGCAGCACGCCGCCGACCTCCTGCTCGAGCGTCGCGGCATCGCGACTGAACACGTCCTCGCCGAGGACGCCGACAATCTGCGCGACGGCGGCATCGAGCGCCGCCTCCATTCCGCCGACATCGGCACCGCGCGTCGACAGATGAAGCTCCACTTGGCCCGGCATCGCGAGAATAGTGGTCTCGATTGAATGCGTGTTGTTGCGCCACGTCGAATAAATCGGCTGTGTCAGTTCCTCGACGCGCGACTCGCCCTTACCCGCGATCTTTAAAACCCGCCGCAGCACGCGCACGCCTTGCGCCCGCGCGGCGACCCGGTCGGCGATCAATCGCTCGAACATCGGCCGCATCTCGCGCGGCGGCCCCGGCAACAGCGCGACGCCTTTACCGCGCGGCTCGATCCACAGTCCAGGCGCGGTGCCGTTCGGATTCGCGAGCACGATGGCGCCCCGCGGGACCATCGCCTGCCGTCGATTCACCTCGGGCATCTTCCACCCGCGCGCGGCAAAGCGCCGTTCGATGGCTTCGATGATGCCCGCGTCTTCCTCGAGCGGCAGCCCGAGATGGGCGGCAACCACCTCTCGCGTGAGGTCGTCCTCCGTTGGCCCCAGACCGCCCGTCAAGACCACGAGATCCGTGCGTCCCAGCGCGTGTGAGAATTGAGCCTCGAGCTCCGCTCGATCGTCGCCGACGATGCATTTGAGGAGAACATCAATGCCCGCACCGTTGAGAAGCTCGGTGATGAACAGCGAATTCGTATCGACGCGCGTCGGCGTCAGCATCTCGCTCCCGACGGCGATGATCGCGGCGCGATGAAGCGGTGGCGCCATCACACCAGCGAACCCGGCAGCAGCGCCACGAGGACGCGCATGACGACATTGCAGGTACAGCCCCGCCATCGCGTCGTCCAGCATGACACCGGAGCCTCCGTGCAAATGCTCGAGCCGCCCCGCAGGGTAGGGCTTGACCACGTCGAAGACCCGAAACAGCAGAAACCCGATGAAGGCGCCCAGGACGTTAACCGGCAGAAACGCAAAGGTCACGAGAATTCCAAGCACTTCATCGATCACGACGGGACCCGGATCTTTGCCGCCGAGCAGGCGCTCCGCAACATTTGCCGACCAGATCCCCACCACGAGCGTGACGATCAGCATCGCGGCTTCCACTACCGGACGATCGACAAACCTGATCAGCGCGTAGACGCCCAGACCGGCAAGGGACCCTGCGGTACCTGGCGCAATCGGAAACCGTCCGACAAATCCGGCGGTGGCGATGAAATACGCGACGCGATCGATCACGCGCTCTTGACGACGCGCGTGCCCGCGAGCCGGTCGTGCAGCGCGCGTCTGTTGGGTGAGGCGAAGACGGCGACATACGGCAGGCCGAGCGGAATGAGCGACAGCAGCACACCGGCCGCTCGGACCACCGCACCGGCAACATCGACGCGGCCGCCGTCGGGGCCCACCACCCGGATGTTTGTCAGCATCTTGCCGATGGTCTGGCCATTCGCGGCGGTAAACGCAACGAGGTAGCCGCCGTTGAGAAGCAAGAGAAATGCTGCCATCGGAATCGTCGCAATCACCCGCACATCGGCGAAGGATAGACCGGCGATGGCCAGCGTGAGGTACAGCACAGCAGCATCGATCGCGCCGAGCAGCATCAGGTCCAGCACGGCGCTCACCAGACGCGCGGCTGGGCGTGCTGGTGCAACCGCGGCGTCGGCTGTGCCGGTGCCGTCGTCCTCGCGCGACGGTTCGAGTTGCAGGGCGAGATCGCCCGAGTCGCGTCGAACCGTGCGTGGCGTGCGGCGCCGCGCGACCTCCGGTGTGGCGCGCCGTACCGCCAATGGTGGTCGTGCCGGACGAGGTGCCGCGATGAGCGGCGGCTCGCCGCCGTCTGACTCGCCGTGAGTAAACAACGGCAGTGCCAAAGAACCCGCGCGGTCCTCATCTGGCTCGAATGCCGGCGAATATTGCTGGTGTGATCGGCGAGCGCGAGGTGAGGTCGCCGGGCTGGCCGCGGGGACGCTCGACACCGCACTGCCGGCAGGTTCGATCTCTCCGATGACTCGATCAAGATCGAGCGCGATGTCTGCATCGGTGTGGTGATCGCGGCGGCTGCCGAGATCAAAATCCGCGAGAGCGGCCTCGGTCTGTACGCCACGCAGGGGCAGTTCCAAGGGCGCTATCGCATGAGTGGGAAGCGAAAAATCATAGCCGCAGTAGCGGCACCGGTCGGTGGTCTCGAACCCCAGGTACCCGCACTTAGGGCATTTCATTCGCGCGCCTCGGCTCGACGGCGGCTACGGCGAGCAGTTCCGCTTGAATCTCGGCGCGCAGGCGATCCGCCGCGACGCGCTCGGTGCTGCCGGCGGGCACTCGATCCAACTCGCGTAACGCGTCCTGCAAGCGTCCGTTCCGGAAAAATGAGCGGCCGCGCGCGATGTACAACTCGCCCGCGCCTGGCAGGGGCAACGGCTCCACAGCGGCGGCCACGATCGGCGCAGCCGGTCGTGTCGCGGTGACGAAACTCCAGCGGCTCAGATCAGCAAGTGTGCCCCCCCAGATGGCAACGGCCGCGGCGCCGAGCGCGGCGACCACGAGCACCACCGTCGCGCTCGCACTCACACCTCGCCGGGGGCGGCCCTCGGGTGGCGCAGGCAGGGTGGCCGGATGTAAGGCGGCGCGGGTAGGAAGCCATCGCCGTTCTCGCGTGGCCGGTGCTGCAGCGGGCGGCATTGCTCCCAGGCGCTCGATGCGATCGAGCACGCCCAGGGCAAGATCGCGCGAGGCGCCACGCTCCAAGGCGTTAGCCACGAGTTCACGTGCACGGGCAACGTCTCCGCTGGTAAATGCGTCGAGTCCCTCGTGCATCAACGCTTCCGATTCGCGCTGGCGCTCGGCCTGGGTACTGCGCGCGCGTTCGATGTACGCCCGCGCCCGATCGTGATGCCGATCGAGAAAAAGGACGCGCGTCCAGAGATTGATCGCTTCGTCGTAGTCGTTGGCGAAATAGCGGTCGAGGCCGGCGAGCAGCAGTTGCTCGATCCGCGCGTCACGATCAGCGCCAGTGAGCGCTTCCGTTGCGGGTCTTTCGGATCGGGCAGGATCCATCGGTAAGTGATGGCGATTATAGCAGTTGCCGTCGTCGCTCGGCAGCGGCACTGCTGACGCGGTCTCAGCTGTCGGAAAACGGCGCTCGGCTTTCGCTCGAGGCTGCCGTACCGAACGGAGGGCCGGGGTGCGCGCCACCCCGGCCCTCCGTGCTTCGTTGTCTCTGACTCTCCGTGCTTCCGTGTCTCCGTGCTTCCGTGCCTCCGACTCTCCGTGCTTCCGTTCTTCCGTGTCTCTGCGCTTCCGTGCTTTAGAAGCGATAGATCAGCGAAAAACGAAAACGACGCGGCAGCACATAAGACCCGCGCGCCGTCGCCGTGCCGAAGTTGTTCACCGCCGTGGTGCACGTCGCGTTTGCCGTATTCCCGCACCACGCGACGTTGTTGTTGATGATCTTCTCTTGATTATCGGTCAGATTGAAAATCTCCATCTTCAAGCCGGCCTGATGCGTGCTCCCGATGCGCCAGACCGCTTCGGTGGCAAAGTCGACGTAGCTCTCGAGGCCGGGCACCTGGAAATTGCCACGCTCCTCGTAGAAATACGTCGCTTGATTGCCCGAGCTGGTCGAGGTGCCGGGCACAAGCACGGTCATGGTGCGCTGCCGCTCGTAGCGGCGCTTGGAGAGGAACTCCGTCAGCGCCGCGAACGTCAGGTTGACCGGGCCAATCGGACGAACATACGCGCCGTTGAACTTGAAGTTGTGCGGCCGATCGTATTGCGGCCGCCCCGTCTTGTTCGCGCCATTATTGACTTCGGCGCACGCAATCCTGCCGTTGACACCGATGCTCGTGTCGATGGTATTCGTGCACTGGGCGTCGAGATAATCGCCGAGTGCCGTGAAGTTATCGCCAAAGTGATTCCCTTCGGTACGGGAATACGTATAGCTGCCCTGCGCGTGCCAGTTGTTCGCGAAGCGGCGCTCGAGGGTCAACTGCAGGCCGTTGTAACTGCGCTCCGCGGCATCGTAATTGACGACGCGGCGGTCGATCGAACCATCGGTCCGGAACGTGCGAATGTCATCGATGAGATCGCCCCACTTGCGCGTGATGAATCGTGACGCCCGCGCCCATGCTGCTCCCGAACTGGCGCTGGAACCCGACGGTCGCTTCGTCCATGTAGTACGGCTTGAGGTCGCCTGCGCTGGGATCGAAGTCGGCGCCACCAACCCGCACTTCGTGATCGAACACGAAGCTGCTGCCGTTCCACAGATACAGGTCGTAGTTCTCCTGCTGCGGCACGCTGGCAAACGAGTCGGAGAAGCCCTGGATGATGCTGGCGTAGTAGCGCCCATAGCTGCCAGTGATGAGCGACTTGCCGTCGCCGGACAGATCGAAGCTCCCCGACAAGCGCGGCGCGATCACGCTCGTGTCGACTGTGTCGGTCCCGATGTCGCTCGTGCCGTTTTGATGCTCGAATCGAGCACCGGCTTCGAGAAAGAAGCGGTCCGTGACCTGGAATTTGTCGCGCGCGAAGAGGGCGAGGATCTTACCCTTCGAAATCGACGGGCCGGTCTCGAAATCGTCGCGCTCATCCGGCAAACCCGTGCCCGTCGTTTGATCGTAGTTCACATACCCGAACCATTGCGCGTTCGGGTACTTGAATTCCGCACGCGATTCCATGTTTTGAAAGTCGAGGCCGACTTTGACGTCATGGCTACGGCCACCTGGCGTCAGGAACCAGTTACTCGCGGCATTGAACTGCTGCCGCGGCCGGTCGATATACCCGTCGAACGTGGCGCCGTTGTAATACTTATTGTCGGCGTAGTTGAAGATCGGCGCGTTGCCCAACCGACCGCTCTCCTCGAAGGTGCCCACAAAGAGCTGCGAGCTGTAGCTGGCGAGTGCCGCTTCGACCGACCAGTTGTTGCGCAGCACGCCGCTATACTGTGCCGCCCAATTCTTGGCTGACTGGTTCTGCGAGGTCAGCGCTTCACGCTCCCCTGCCGAAGACGTCGGTGCGAAATAGTCGATGACGAAGCCGTCGGTCGGCGAGCGATAGTATTTCACCCACGCGGTATGCCCTTCCGCCACCTGGAACGTGCTGCGGACGTTCAGGTACTTGTTCTCGGTGACCTGCTGATAATCCTCGGGGATGGGACCGGCGGTCTGGCGCTGCGGTGTGGAGTTGGTGGAATACTCGTAGGCGCCGAAAAATCCACGCGCGGTTCCTGATGATCGGCCCGCCACCGGTAAATGACCAGATCGGGTTGACATGGTCGAATTTCACCCGTGCGAGCGACGCGCCGGTGGTTTCGCTCACCGTGCTGTTGTCCGCGTCCCAGTTGTCGTTCTGGAAGATGTACTTGGCCGATCCCTCGAAGCGATTGGTCCCCGACTTGGTAACGACGCTGACGATCGCGCCCTGGCCACGGCCATACTCGGCGCCAACCGCCGATGTGGCGACCGCGACTTCCGCAATCGCTTCGAAATTCAGATTCGTGCCGAAGGTGCCGGTCGTCGGGTCCGTGGTATCGACGGCGTCGATCAGATAGATATTGCTGCTGTTCAACGCGCCAAGCGCGTTCGGGTTGCTGGTCTGCCGACGAGACCCGGCGCGGTAGCGATGAGCCCCTGATAGCTGCGGCCAACGGGAATGTTTTGGAATTCTTCGCTGCGCATGCGCGTCGTGGCGGTCACGTTGCTCGGCGTCACGATCGGGACGTTGCCCGTCACCACGACCGTGTCGGTGAGCGACCCGATCGCGAGGGTAAACGGCACCGTCGTCGCTTTGTCGGTCTCGACCACGTTGCCGGTCGCCTGCTCGGTTTTGAAGCCCTGGAGCGCGGCGGCAAGCGTGTATCGGCCAATCGGTACCGCGGGGAAGATGTACCTGCCGTTCTCGTCGCTCACTGCGGAGCGGGAAAATCCTCGGTCTTCGCTCGTGAGCGTCAACATCACGCCGGGCAATATCGCGCCGCTCGAATCCTTCACTTCGCCTTGGACGGTTCCCGTCTGCGCCGGCTGCGCGGAGGCCGAAGCCGCCATCGCTGCAAACACGGTCGCCAACAGGCACCGCGTCATTAGTTTCAACATACCCATCTCCTTCAATCCGCTGGACGCCCAGTGGCCCCCAACAAACCGGGATGGGTACCTGGCCCACCTGCATTGGTACCGGTTAGCGATGACGATCGCAAGTTCGAACGATCGGTCAAATTGCCGCGTCGTGCACGGCGGCGCACATAGAATCACCGAATGGCCATCATCGAATGTGTGCCGAATATCAGCGAAGGGCGAAGGCCCGAGGTCGTCGCGCGAATCACGGATGTGCTGGGTCGCATCGCAGGCGTTCGTCTGCTCGACGTGCAGTCCGACGCCTCGCATCACCGTTCGGTCCTGACGCTGGCCGGCGCACCAGGGCCACTCAAGGAAGCGGTGCTCGAGCTGTTTGCACACGCTGTGGGGGCGATCGACCTACGGACCCATAAGGGCGAGCACCCGCGGCTCGGCGCCGTTGACGTCTTTCCGTTCATTCCCATCGAAGGCGGACATGGCGGACTGCGTCGGGCTGGCCAAGAGGTCGGCGCAGGTGGCGGCACGATTCAACCTGCCGGTCTTTCTTTACGAAGAAGCCGCCTCGACACCCGCTCGCCGGAACCTCGAGGACATCCGCCGCGGCGAATTCGAGGGCCTCGCCGCCAAGCTGCAGCAGGCTGAATGGAAGCCCGACTTCGGCCCGGGGCAGCCGCATGCCTCTGCCGGGGCGACCGTCATCGGGGCGCGGATGCCGCTCATCGCCTACAACATCAACCTCGCCACCGATCGCCTGGACGTCGCCAAGAAGATCGCCGCCGGCTATCCGCATGAGCAGCGGCGGCTTTCGCTTCGTCAAGGCGATGGGCATCGCGCTCGAGGATCGCGGCATCGTGCAGGTGTCGATGAATCTGACCAACTTCGAGAAGACGCCGATCTTCCGCGTCTTCGAGTCGTCAAGCGCGAGGCCGCGCGCTACGGGGTCGACGGTCCTCGAAAGCGAGATCGTCGGGCTGGTCCCCTCGGCCGCGCTCACCCAGGCGGCGGAGTTCTATCTGCAGTTGGAGCGGTTCAGCGCAGGACAGGTGCTGGAGAACAAGCTCCGAGAGCGGTCGAGTAGCTTGCTTCACAAACGGAATACGGCCACGAAAAACCGAACGCTGCGAAAGCGCGAAGACATTCTTGCAATCTGGCTTCGCTACGTTCGTGCTCTCGCGGTGATCTTCGGTCGGTGGAGGCGCCGCGCTCTACTCCCGCGACGGCGCGATTCCGAAGGCGCGCATCTTCTTATAGAGATTCGACCGCTCGACGCCGAGCACATCCGCCGTGCGCGAAATGTTGCCGTGCTGCGTGGCGAGGGCCTGCAGGATGTAGTCGCGTTCGAAGCGCTCACGGGCTTCCGAGAGCGGCATCGATGGTTCAGGGCGCGGCGCTCGCGCTCCCTCAGGCCGTCGTGTCCGAGGAAGGCCAGATCCTGCGCGGTGACGGTGTCGCCCGGCACCATGATCATCAGCCGCTCGATGACGTTACGCAGCTCGCGGACATTGCCGGGCCAGTCGTAATGCTGCAGCCGCGCGCTCGCTTCCGGCGCGAGACGCTTGGGGCGGCGGCCGTACTCCGCCGCCATGATCGCCATGAAGTGATCGGCGAGCAGCGGAATGTCGTCCTGCCGATCGCGTAGCGGCGGCACGAAGATCGGAATGACGTTGAGGCGGAAGTAGAGATCTTCGCGAAACCTGCCGGCCCGGATCTCCGCCGGCAGTTCCTTGTTGGTCGCGGCCAGCACGCGCACGTCGACGCGGATGCGCTGGGTGCCGCCAACCCGTTCCATCACCTGCTCCTGCAGCACGCGCAGCACCTTGGCCTGCGTCTTCAGGCTCATGTCGGCGATCTCGTCGAGGAAGATCGTGCCGGTATTCGCCTGCTCGAACCGGCCGGGCTTATCAGCACGGCGCCGGTAAACGCGCCCTTGGTGTGGCCGAAGAGCTCGGACTCGATCAGCTCTTCCGGAATCGCCGCGCAGTTGACCTCGACGAACGGCCCGTTGCGTCGGCGGCTGTCCTGGTGGATGGTGCGTGCGACCAGCTCTTTGCCGGTGCCGTTCTCGCCATAGATCAGGACGCGGCCGTTCGTGGGTGCCGCCATCTCGACCTGCTCGCGCAAATGCCGCATCGCGAAGCTCTCGCCCACCATCACGTGCTGACGGTCGACACGCGCGCGTAGCGCCCGGTTCTCGAGCTCGAGATCGCGCTGGCGCAACGCGTTGCGTACCACCAGCATCGTTTTCTCGAGCGAGAGCGGCTTCTCGACAAAATCGAAGGCCCCCATCTTGATCGCGCTGACAGCTGATTCGATGTTGCCGTGGCCCGAGATCATCACCACCTGCGCGTCGACTCTTGCGCTCGCGCAAGCCGCTGCAGGGTGACGATCCGTCGATACCCGGAAGCCAGACATCGAGCACGATGACGTCGAAGGCGGTGCGCGCCGCGCGCTCGAGGCATTCCTCGCCAGTAGCGGCGGCCTCGACATCGAAACCCTCATCGCGCAGCACGCCGCTCAACGCCGAGCGCACGCCGGGTTCGTCGTCAACGATCAGGATGGATGACATGGTCAGGCCGGTAATTCAATCGTAAAGCGCGTGCCGTGCGGCACGTTGTCTGCGACGTCGATGCTGCCGCCGTGCTCGGCGACGATACGCCGCACGATCGCCAGCCCGAGCCCGCTGCCCCGCCCCTTGGTCGAGTAATACGGCAGGAACAGCTTTTCGCGCTCACTCTCAGGAATTCCAGGGCCGTTGTCCGACAGAACCAGATGCGAACGAGACTGTTGCCGGGATCATGTGACGGTCTCGATCGCGATGGTGCCCGCTGCGGTCGATGGCCTCGATGGCGTTGTCGATCAGGTTGATCACCACGCGGCGCAGTCTGTTCTGGGTCGATCCGCACCTGCGGCAGCGTGTTGCTGAAGCGGCGCTCGAAGGCGACGTCGGTGAAGAGGCCCTCGTACAGCGCGAGCGCATCGTCCACCAGCTGGTGCAGATCCGTCGGCACCGCACGCGGCGGTGGCATTCGCGCAAACTGCGAGAACTCGTCGACCAGGTTCTTGAGCGACTTCGACCTCGCCGATGATCGTCGTCGTGCACTCCTGCACGAGCTCGTTGCGCGGCGGGTCGAGCGTCGGAGAGCTTGCGCCGCATCCGCTCGGCCGACAATTGAATCGGCGTGAGCGGGTTCTTGATCTCGTGCGCCAGCCGGCGAGCGACTTCGCGCCATGCCGCAACCTTCTGCGCGCGGATCAGCGGCGTGACATCGTCGAGCACGAGCACGACTCCCTCGTAGGTCCCGCCCGCGCCGGTCAGCCGGGTGGCGGCAGCGGCCACGTGAGCTCGCGCCCGTCGCGCATGATGGTGACTTCCTGCGCGAACGGCGTCGCTCTTCGCGCGGGCCGCCTGATCGAGCACGCCGTTGATCGGCCGCAGGTCGGGTCGGCCGAACACGTCCACCGCCGGTCGTCCGATGACGCCGTTTGATCGACGTCGAGCAGGCGCATCGCCGCTGGATTGAGCGTGCCGATGCGGCCGGCGGGATCGAGCGAGACGACGCCCGTGGCGACGCGCTCGAGGATGGTCTCGATATAGCGGCGACGACCTTCGACCTCGCGGTTCTTGCGTTCGAGATCCACGTCGTGCGTTCCAGCCGCCGCCGGCTCGACGCGAGCTCCGCGGCCATCGAGTTGAACGCCTCGATCATCGAGCCGAACTCGTCGGTCGCCTCGTGCTCGATGTGCTGGTCGTAGTGTCCCTGCGCGATTTCGCGCGCCGCCACCGAAAGCATCTGCACCGGACGCGTGATGCGTTTGGCGAGATAGAAGCCCATCCAGGTGGAGCTGACCAGGATGAGCAGCGTCACCATCAGGAAGAAGGACAAGTAGACGCCCGCGAGCGGCTGTTGGAGGACGCGCAGCTGCGTTGTAATGCTCGTAGGCCTTCGTCATCGTCGCGAGCGATCGGCGAGATCGCCCGACAGGTAATCGCTGGCGACGACCACGCCGGTGAGCCGGCCGCCGGCTGCATGAATCGGCGCTGGCCGCGCGGACGAGATCGCCGCCGGTCGTCAGCGGCTCGACGATCCGCGGTTCGGTCTCGCCGCCGGTCGCGACGCGCTCTGCAAACCGATCGGCCGACGCGCGCGGACGCGCTCTGCGGCACCGTGGGCGACGCCAACGCGAACGACTGGAACAGGCGGCGCCCGGCACGCGTTGGTCGCGACACGATAGACCTGCACCATGCCGATGCGTTGCTTGTTGACGTCCCGCGTCAACTGGCCGCGAAGGCGCGGACGTCGGTAGCGGTGAGGTGAGCCGCGCCAGCGATCGGGCCAGGCGCGACGCTTCGTTGCGAAACGCTGCGTTGCCGCTCGCGATAGTAGTCGGCGGCGATCTGATTCGCCGACGACAGCACTTCGTCAACCGGCTCGTTGAACCACTGGTCCACCGCCGCCAGCACGACGTTGCTGCCGACGATCAGCACGAGGACGTCGGGAATCAGCGTCATGCCCAGCAGCATGAACACCAGCTTGGCGCGAAAGCGGACGAACGGCATCGCGCGCCGCCGCTCGACGAGCAGCTTGATGACGTTGCGCGCGAGGACGAAGCCCAGCGCCAGCAGCATCATCAAGTTGGTCGCGGAGAGCGCGTAGAGGACGACCTCGGTGCTGGAAATCGGGCGACAGGCGCGAGGTGCGCTCCGCGAGCAGAGGATGCCGACGAGCGCCGCCAGCAGGACACCAATGCCTGCGACAATCAGCCGCGGGTTGTCGCGGAACGGCCGCGCGGCACCGGCGCCGCGGCGGCAGCGCGCGCTGCGGAAGAACGTCTTCGTTCTCGGTTTTCCGTAGTCAGGCACCGTATTCGCGATCACTCTTTGGCATTCAGCAGATCCTTGAATTCGCTCATGAACTCGCCGATGTCGCGGAAGTGGCGGTAGACCGAGGCAAAGCGCACGTAGGCAACTTTGTCGAGGCTGCTTGAGCTCCTGCATGACGAAAGCCCCGATTTCGGCGGTCGCGATTTCCTTCTCTGGTCGCTCCTGCAGCATCACCTCGACGCGGTCGGCGACGTCCTCGATGGCGGCAACGCTGACCGGGCGTTTTTCGCACGCCTTGAGCAGCCCGGCGACCAGCTTTTGCCGCTCGAAGCGCTCGCGCTTCCCGTCCTTCTTCACCACCATGTACTGGATCGGGATCGATCCGCTCGTAGCTGGTGAAGCGTTTTGGCACTCGGTATTCAGACACTGGCGGCGCCGGCGGATCACGTCGCCTTCTTGCTTCTCACGCGAGTCGACGACCTTGTCGCCAAATGGCCGCAAAAGGGACACTTCACGGGTCACCTCTGACTCCGCCGTGGGTTCCTGAGATCTGCCCATGGTCAAACCATCGCGCGAGGCAAACCAGAATCCCGCGGAGCGAGGACGACGAAGGTGTAACGCGTGCATGCACAATGGCCGCGCCGACGGCGCGTGTCGTTGTCGGCGCCGAAAAACGAGGTCAGGCCCAGCCGAAACGCCTCGTGCACCCCGCCGATGCCGCCCGGCGTCGGCAAGGCCACGCCGACGACCAGCATCGCCGATCAGGAGAAACGATCCGACGAAAGGAAGGACAATGCCAAATGCCCGCGCCACCACCCACGAGTATGCGCCGCAATCAGCACCCACAGGGCGAGTGACCATGCCAGCGCCAGCACAAGCCGCCGCGGCCGTCGCACAATGGCCAGCCCCTGCGCAAAGGTTCGCGCAAACCCCGCCACCACGTGCGCCAGCCGCTCGGGCAGCACACGCTCCAGCGCGCAGCACGATGCCGTGGAGCCGCTCGGGATGGCCCGCCATGACAAACATCGCGACCAACACGCCCAGCGCCACCGCGCACATGATCGCAGCCGCCGAGCGCAACCGCGCGATACAGCGCCGGCGCCGCGCGTCGGCGTCGCCGCCGAAGCGACGAGAAAGAAGGCCAGCAGCATCAACACCGCGAGCAGATCGAGCATGCGCTCGACAATGATCGTGGCAAACGCGGCGGTGGCGGGCAGCCGTTCCTCCCGCGCCAGCAGGTACGGGCGCAACACCTCTCCCGCACGCGCCGGCAGCAACGAACGTCGCGGCAAACCCGATGACCGTCGTCTTGAACGCGACCCAGAAGCGTGTGTGGCCCAGCGGTTCCAAGCAGGTATTGCCATCGCTCGGCGCGGACGAGGTCCATCGCCACGGTCAGCGAGCGATCGCGAGCACGCAGCAGGTCGGGCCGCGCCGCTCGCATCTCGTTCCAGACGCGCGGGAGATTCGCGTTGCGAATGAAAAACGCCAGAAGTCCAACAGCCAGCGCGGTGACCAGAACGAGTGCGGACGACAGCGCGCAAGTCCCGGTCAATCCTACATGAGGTTCGGCGCGCCCGTAATCATCTCTTGCGCTGGTGTCGGCGGCACGTTTACCATTGCCGCTCGCCTTCGCCTCCGCGCCGCATCATGGTTCTCCTGCAAACGACGCTCGACGGACTTCACCTGGTTCGGCGCGGCAAAGTCCGCGATCTGTACGAGTCGACGACGCCTCGTCATGGTCGCGACCGATCGCATCTCGGCCTTCGACTACGTGCTCGGCTCGGGCATTCCGGACAAGGGCCGTGTGCTCACGCAGCTGTCGGCCTTCTGGTTCGAGCGCACGACGGCGCATCGTCGCCAACCACGTGCTCGGCGCCGACGCGCGCGAGTTTCCGGCTGCCGCTGCGCGCCATACGCGCGACATGCTCGCGGGACGCGCGATGCTGGTGCGCAGGACCACGCCGCTGCCATCGAATGCGTTGCGCGCGGCTATTTGTCGGGGTCGGGCTGGAAGGATTACCAAGCCACCGGGCAGATGTGCGGCATCCCCCTGCCGCCGGGCCTGCGTCGAATCCGATCGCTTGCCTGAGCCGATTTTCACGCCGGCGACCAAAGCGGAGTCCGGCCACGACATCAATATCCGCGAGGCGGAGGCCGCAACGATCGTCGGCGCGGAGCTGCTCGGGCGGCTCAAGCGTCTGACGCTGGCGCTGTACGCGCACGGCGTGCAGCACGCCGCGGCGCGCGGCATCATCCTCGCCGACACCAAGTTCGAGTTCGGCTTTACCGACGCTGGCGAGCTGCTGCTGATCGACGAAGTCATGACACCCGACTCGTCGCGCTACTGGCCGGCGGACACCTACGCGCCAGGCGGCCCGCAACCGAGCTTCGACAAGCAGTTCGTGCGCGACTATCTCGAATCGATTCGCTGGAACAAGCAGCCGCCCGTGCCCTCGCTGCCGGACGATGTCGTGGCGAGACACGCGAGCAAGTATCTGGAGGCATTTCGCCGCCTGACCGGTCGCGAGCTGGAGACGCCAGATGCGTGATCGGCTCGAGCAGCTGGTGGCGGAAATGGTCGACAAGGGGATCCGCTTCGAGGACGCGCAGCGCGAGTTCGAAAAGCAGTTCATCGCGCGCGTGCTGCAGGTGCGACGGCAACCTCGGCAACGCCGCCAAGACCTTCGGCATGCATCGCAACACGCTGACCCGAAAATTCAGGAACTGAAAATCAAAGCGCCTCGCTGACTCGCGGTGCGCGGCCCGCTGTGCAGCACGAGCCCTCGCCTGGATGACTAGCGCCTGCACACCGTTCCACGGCTGCCCTTGACATGTCCGCGGACGCATATGATTAGCAGTCGTCCTGATCGACTGCTAGCTGTCAGGGGGCCCGACTGCTAAGTCGAGCTGGTTCCCGGCGGCGCCAAGGCCGCGTAGTGTGCGCGGCGTGCGGCAGCACAAGCAATCGACCCGGACGCGGTTCTCATCCGCTAATACGTCCACTGAATCGATCGACCCAAGGACCTGGAGTGCAGGAGACATGGCACTAGACCGCTACATGACCGTATCCTCGTGCAGCGCATCGAAGAAGAAGAGCAGAAGGTCGGGGGCATCATCATCCCCGATACCGCCAAAGAAAAGCCGCAGCAGGGCAAAGTGATTGCCGTCGGGGCCGGCAAGGCCGACAAGGACGGCAAGCGCATCGCGCTCGACGTCAAGGACGGCGACACAATTCTGTTCGGGAAGTACTCCGGCCAGGAAATCAAGGTCGACGGCAAGGAGTACCTGATCATGCGTGAGGACGAAGTCCTCGCCGTGGTTTCGACTTAAGGAGCAGATACAAATGGCGAAGCAGATTATCTACGGCGAGCAGTCGCGTCAGGCGATTCTTCGCGGCGTCAACCAGCTGGCAGACGCCGTCAAGGTGACGCTCGGCCCCAAGGGCCGCAACGTCGTCCTCGACAAGAAGTTCGGCTCCCCGACCATCACCAAGGACGGCGTGACGGTCGCGAAGGAAATCGACCTCAAGGATCCGCTCGAGAACATGGGCGCGCAGATGGTGCGCGAAGTCGCGAGCAAGACGTCGGACACGGCCGGTGACGGCACGACGACGGCCACGGTGCTGGCGCAGGCGATTTATCGCGAAGGCGCCAAGAACGTCGTCGCCGGCGCCAACCCGATGGAGCTCAAGCGCGGCATCGAGCGCGCCGTCGAAGCGGTCGTCGACGAGATCAAGAAGCTGTCGCGCCCGGTCAAGGGCAACATGATCGCGCAGGTCGGCACGATCTCCGCGAACAGCGACGAGACGATCGGCAAGATCATCGCCGAAGCGATGGAGAAGGTCGGCAAGGACGGCGTCATCACGGTTGAAGAGGCCAAGACGCTCGAAACGACGCTGGACGTCGTCGAGGGCATGCAGTTCGACCGCGGCTACCTCTCGCCCTACTTCGTGACCGATCCCGAGCGCATGGAAGTGGTGCTCGAGAATCCCGTCATCCTGATCCACGAGAAGAAGATCAGCTCGATGAAGGACCTGCTGCCGGTGCTGGAGCAGGTCGCGCGCATGGGTCGTCCGCTGCTCATCATCGCGGAAGACGTCGAAGGCGAAGCGCTCGCCACGCTCGTCGTCAACAAGCTGCGCGGCACGCTGCAGGCTGCGGCGGTCAAGGCGCCTGGCTTCGGCGATCGCCGCAAGGCGATGCTCGAAGACATCGCGATCCTCACCGGCGGCAACGCCATCACCGAAGACCTCGGCATCAAGCTCGAGAACATCAAGATGGAAGACCTCGGCAAGGCCAAGAAGGTCACCATCGACAAGGACAACACGACGATCGTCGAAGGCGCCGGCAACGCGAAGGACATCGAGGGCCGCGTCAAGCAGATTCGCGTCCAGGTGGAAGAGACCACGTCCGACTACGACCGCGAGAAGCTCCAGGAGCGCCTCGCCAAGCTCGTGGGCGGCGTCGCCATCATCAAGGTCGGCGCGGCCACCGAAACCGAGATGAAGGAAAAGAAGGCGCGCGTCGAGGATGCGATGCACGCCACCAAGGCCGCGGTTGAAGAGGGCATCGTCCCCGGCGGCGGCGTGGCGCTGCTGCGCGCGAGCAAGGCGCTCGATAACCTCAAGCTCGAAGGCGACCAGAAGGTCGGCGTCGCGCATGATCAAGCGCGGCACTCGAAGAGCCGATGCGGTGGATTGCATCCAACGCCGGCAACGAAGGCTCGATCGTGGTGGCCAAGGTCACGCGACATGCAGCAGGACGAGGGCTACAACGCGGCGACCGACACCTACGAGGACCTGGTCAAGGCGGGCGTCATCGACCCGGCCAAGGTCGTGCGCAGTGCGCTGCAGAATGCCGCGTCGATCGCATCGCTCCTGCTGACGACCGAAGCGCTCGTTTCCGAGATTCCGGAAGAGAAGAAGGAAATGCGGGCGGCGGCGGCCACGGTGGCGGCGGCGGCATGCCCGGGATGGTACTGAGCCTGTAGGAATCAGGTTTCAGGGATCGGGGATCAGGTATCAGGGCCCGACCGGCTTCGCTGGTCGGGCTCTTCGTTTGTACCGTCGCCCTGCAGGTGCGCGTGGCGCACCTACTTCACGAACTTCACACGAAACATTTTCGGCCACAGCTTTCCGGTGATCAAAAACGTCTTGTCGGCCGCGTCATAGGCGATGCCGTTCAGAACATCGACGCCCTCCCGCTCCAGCGGCGACAGCAGATTCGGCGCCTCGATGCGCGCGGTGACCCGTCCGCTCGCCGCATCGATGCGAACGATCACATCCTGCATCCAGACGTTCGCGTAGATCGATCCGTCGACGCACTCCAGCTCGTTGAGTTGCTTGACCGGTGTGCCGTTCATGGTGACGCGGATGGTGCGGGTGACGCCGAAGTCGGACAGCCGGCGAAACGCGAGTTCGTCGCTGCCGTTACTCATCACCAGGTCTTTCCCGTTGTAACAGAGACCCCAGCCCTCGCCTTGATACGTGTATTCCGCATCTCGCGTGAAGGTCTTACGGTTGTAGCTGAAGGCGCGATTGTTCTGCCATGAGAGTTGAAACAGCCGCTCTCCCGCGAGCGCCAGGCCTTCGGCAAACACCGGCGGCGGCACATCGACCTTCTTGATCACGCGGCCCGTCGCAAGCTCCACCTGCCGCAAACTCGATCGGCCAACCAAGCCTGTGCTCTCGTAGAGAATCCCGGCGTCGAGCACCAGACCTTGCGTAAACGCCGTGCGATCGTGCGGATAGCCGCGAACCACCTCGACGCGCAGCCGCTCGACTGTAGCCGCCGATTGGGGTGCGAAATACATGGCCGCCGATGACGTAAACAACAGCCATGCCACAGATGTCGCGGATAAAACGGCCACAGATGTCGCAGACACGAGGCGGCCGCAGATGACGCAGATGGATCCCGATAAGGGCGGCGATCGTGACGTCCGTCGAGCTGCGACTGGCCGCCCGGGCGGAATGACCGGCAGGATCTTCGCCACGATCCAAAACACCATCTGCGTGTATCTGCGTTCATCTGCGGCTTCTTCTCTGCGGCTATTTGCGGACTGTCGCCAGGAAGGCGGCGAGGTGCTCGCCCCACACCGCCGGCAGCGTGTGCGTGCCGTGGCCGCGCGTCTGGTCGGCTGATCGGCAATCAGCACGAATCTGCCGCGCTTCACCTTGCTCGATCAGCGTCTGCATCATCGGCAGCTCGGGCGGGTTCACGAAATCGTCGGCGGAGTTGATCGCCAGCAGCGGCGCCGTGATCTGCGCGAGGTGCGGCGACGGGATCGTAGTCCTCCGACGCGCGGAAGTAGTAGATCATGTCGTTGGCGTCGGTGGTCTTGCGGCGCGACGCGATCTGATCGGCGAGCCATGCGATCGGCGTCCTTCGCCGTCGGAAACTGCTTCTGCCACTGCAGCGGCACGCTCGTCGCCATCAGCAGAAAGCCGAGCGCGCTGGCGAGGCCGCGCGGCGGCTCGGTGTAGTCGCCGTTCTTCCACGTCGGGTCGGTGACGATCGCGTCCACCAGCATCTTGCGCCAGACGCGATTACGCCCGGCGATTTCGACGGGGTTGCTGGCCAGCGGCACGAGCCCGTCCATGAAGTCCGGGATACATGTAGCCCCACATCCACGTGTGCATCCCGCCCATGGACGTGCCGGTGACGACGTGCAGGCGCGTGAGGCCGAGGCCTTCGGTGACGAGGCGATGCTGCAGCCGGACCATGTCGGTGTAGCCGTAGCGCGGAAACTTCATGCGCAGCCCGTCGCTCGGCTTGCTCGATTGCCCGTGGCCGATGTTGTCGGGCAGGATGATGAAGTAGCGCTCCGCGTCGTAGAGCTGGCCCTTGCCGAACAGCCGCCCGCCAAAGCCGGCGCCGAGAAACGCGCGCCGGTGCCGCCGGTGCCGTGCAGGATCAGAATGCCGTTGCGCACGACGCCGTCGGCGTCCTTGCGCGGCTTGCCGATGGTGCGGTAATGGAGCTTGACTTCGGGGAGCGACTCGCCGCTGGCAAACGTGAAGTCGCGGACGATGAAGTCGCGTTCGACCGGTGCCGGGACAGCTCCCTGCGCGGCAGCGAGCGCGGGAAGGCAGCAGCCAGACGAGGATGATGCGTTTCATTGGCGCATCTTACCCCCGAGCGTCGACCTGTCAATTGATGGCGTGACTGTTGGACGCGTCGGCCGTCGACTGATGACGTTAGCGAAGCGTGAACGTGAGCTCGATCGTGATCAGGACGGGCACGGGTTCGCCGCTGCGCATGCCGGGCATGAAGCGCCATTGCCGCGCGGCTTTGATGGCTTCCTGATCGAGGCCGAACACCGAATCGAGCGACGCGCACGATCTTGATCGTCGCCGACCGTACCGTCGGGCATGACGACGCACTCCAGCCAGACGGTGCCCTGCACCTTGGCGCGCATGGCATCGGCGGTGTATTGAGGCTTCTTCTCGAAGAGCACACGCGGAAGGGTGACGCCGCTGCCCGGCCGATAGACGCCGCCGCCGGTGCCGCCGCCCTCTCCTTCGCCGAGGCCCGAGCCTCGTCCGGAACCGCTGCCCGGTCCCGGTGCCTGTGCCGCCACCCCCTCCGCTGCCAGTACCCTGGGACGCGGTCTCGGCCACCTTGGGTGGCTCGAGCGCACCGGCCAGCGGCGTTTCTGCGGCCGCCATGGTCTTCGCCGGGATGTTCAGCTCCTCGACCGGAGGGTCGATTTTCGGTGGCTCAACCGGAGCAGGCTCCGGTTTCTTCACCGGGACGGTGATCTTTTCTTTCCCGGTAGCTCGACTTTTCGGGGAGGCTCCTTCCTTTGTTGCCGCCGCCACCGCCACCGCCGCCAGGGCCGGGGTCCGAGAGCCAGACGATTTCTTTCGGCAGGGTCTCTGCCGCAACCTCGGGTCCAGGCCGCTCGGGCGTATAGCGCATGACCAGGAGAACCACGAGCACATCACGAGATGTGACGCCAGCGATGCGAGCGCGCGCCGCGCGAGTGGCTTTCCTGAAACGAGAAATGGACTTCGACGGGGCGGTCTGCGAGTGCGTGCAGCGTGGTCGAGGCCGGCTGCGGCTGTGGGCGGCGGCGTGGGCCTTGGTGCATGCGCGGACCGGACGTCAGCTTTCATTGTGAAGCGGGTCCCTGGCGGCGACAAGAGCAAAGAAATCTGACGATATGGCGATATGAAGGGAAATCGTGCGATCGCCATTTCTATTTATCATTTGACGCTTGGCCCTGTGGAATAGCCGCTGCGGGCCCGAACGCGCAACTCCGGGCGATTGACCCGGACCGTAATACTGCGCCAATCGCTGTCTTCCGGTCCGCCGCGCTTCCGACGGCTCGTAGCCAATCAGGGTACCTGCGAACGCAATTCCTGAGCGATCGCATCGAGCGTCGGCGCGAGTTCCTGTGGATCCTTGAGATGAAAGGACCGCCCGCCGGTCACCGCCGCGAGTTCGGCAAACAGCGGCGGACGAGTTTCCCGATGGCGATCGGGTACAGCATCACGTCCGACCGTCGGCGCGCGGTCAAGGACGTCCGTCTCCGTGGCCGTGCTGTATCGGTCCACGCCATCGGACAGCACCACGATGGCGCGACGCCCGGTTTCGCCTTCGAGCAGGTCGAGTGAGCGAATGAGCGCATCGTGCAGCGACGTCGTGCTCCACGGATCGAGCGCGTCGAGCGCCTTGAGGAGCGGCGTCCTTGTCGGTGCGCGAGCGGCGCGAGCACGTCGACCTCGCCGCTGATGCTCGATCAGCATCGCCCGGTCGTCAGGCTTCAGGCTGAAGCGATGAACGCCCGGCCGGCCGTCCGCGCCATGGTCAGCGGCGTGCCCTTCATGCTGAAGCTGCGATCGATCGCCAGACGCGACCGCGGCCGGAAATTCGCCGCCGACGAACGTCGTGATCGCGCTGCGGCACGTCGTCTTCGAGCACGTGAAATCGCTCGCGCGTCAAGTCCCTTGACCGCGCGTCCGTCCTCGTCGAGTGACCGTGGCATAGACCTCGACCTGGGTCATCCGCGTGGAAAACGGCGGCGTGCGGCTCGGCCTCGCCGGTGGGGTGGCTGAGGTTAATGTTAGAATCACCAAGGATCGCCGCGAAACTGCGGCCAGATACCAAGGAGCCACCCATGAGTTTCTTCGCACTCTTCGGGCCAATCGGTCTGCCGGAGATGCTGATCATCCTGGTGATCATCGTCCTCGATCTTCGGTGCAAGCCGCCTGCCGGAAATCGGCAAAGGCATCGGCCAGGGCATCAAGAACTTCAAGGGCCCGTGGACGAGGTCCAAGCAGTCCGAGACGGCAGGGTTCTCACGAACGTGTCGCGGTCAGAGGACGACTCGCAGCACCTCTCTCCCACCCGCCTGCGTGACCCGCTCGCGGTCGAGCCATTCCAGCAGCGGAATGGCAAATTGCGCGTACACCCCATAGCGATCCTTGAACGTCGCCACGTCGACCGTGGCGCGCCCGTCGGCCGCGCCGCGCCTTCAGCGCCTGGATTTCCTCCTTCAACGTCTCGCAGCGACTCGGCGTGAAAGATCAGCGTGTCGATGCGCGACCAGCACGTTTCTGTCGCAGCAGCAGCGCCGTCATCTTCTCCGCGAGCGCCGCCGGGATCGCCTCCGTCGGCCGCAAGCGTCGCCGCATCCGGCGGTTTCAGACCCGCCGCCTGATACGCGCCTCGACCGCCTCGCGCGCGCGCGGCTCCTCCGGCGACAGCTCGAGGCGATGGCCTGGCAGCGCGAGGCGATCGCGCACCACCAGCGTTTGCGCGCGCGCCAAGTCGCCCAGGACCAGCTCGAAGACCGCGGGTCGCGCGCGCGCGAACACGCGCTCGCGCGCCTCTTCGCGCGGAATGCCATCGGCCAGCGGCTGCGCCTTGTGAAACGTCGCCGACCAGCGCCAGCAGCCGTGCCGCGAGCGTCGTTCAAGAATCGCCGGCGCACACCAGGCGATCGCCGGCGACGCGCGCGTGGCCGCTGCGCTCCACCGTGCGGCGACGGTCGCCGTCACGCCGAGTCCGAGCGCACGCCGGCACGGGACACCAGCGTGCGACGGTGCAGCCCGGCGCCACCCGCATCGGCAATCATCCGCAGCGACGGTCGCGTCATCGCGTGTCCTCGTCGGTAATCGCCAGCGCCGCGAAGCGTGCCGTCACGGCATGCTTCGGTACGCCGAGCGCGTGGCGGATGCTGGGATCGAGCACCTGCCCGCCGCCGATCGTCACGGTCGGCGAATAGGCGCGAAGGATGAAGCGATCGCCGCGCGTGAGCGCCGCGGGCGCTTCGAGGCGGAGCGCGGACGCGGCGCGCGATCCCGGCGCGATTGTCGCAGGCGTCGGGCCGGCGACCGAGACGCGCCCGAGCACCTCCCTGGTGCCCTGATGAAAGCGCACGCGCGCGCCGTGCTTCAGCGGCTTTGCGCGAGGCAGCAGATCGAGTGATCGCGTCGGCGCGCCGCGTCACCGTCAGGCTGCCGGGCGCGACGAGCGACTGGCCGCGCGCGATGTCGGCGACCTCGATGCCGCCAAGGTTGACGGCCGTCCGCTGCCCGGCCACCGCCTCGTCGCGCTGCCGGCCGTGCACCTGCACGCCGCGGACGCGCACGCGCCTGCTCGCCCGGCACCAGCGCGAGCTCGTCGTCCGGCCGCACGCGGCCCGACAGCAGCGTGCCGGTGACGACGGTGCCGAAGCCCTGCATCGAGAACGCGCGATCGATCGGCAGCCGCGCGGCGCCTTCGTCGCGGCCGGCGCGGCACGCGGCGGCACATGCCGACCAGCGCGGCGCGCAGTGCGTCGAGCCCGGCGCCGGTCCGCGCCGAGACCGGCACGCATCGGCGCCGCCTCGAGGAACGATCCCTCGACGAGCTCGCGCACCTCGAGGCGCACGAGCTCCAGCGTGTCGTCGTCGACCAGATCGGTCTTGGTCAGCACCACGACCCCGCGTCGACGTGCAGCAGGCGGCAGATGTCGAAGTGCTCGCGCGTCTGCGGCATCACCGATTCGTCCGCCGCGACAATCAGCAGCACGCAGTCGAGACCGCCGACCCCGGCCAGCATCGTCTTCACGAATCGCTCGTGACCGGGCACGTCGACGAACGCGACGGTGACGTCGTCGATGCGCGGCATGGGCGAAAGCCGAGCTCGATGGTGATCCCGCGCTCCTTTTCTTCCTTCAGCCGATCCGGATCGATGCCGGTGAGCGCCAGACCAGCGCTGCTCTTGCCGTGATCGATATGGCCGGCGGTGCCGACGACGATGTGTGGCATGGTGATTTTCCACGAGCGCCGCGCTCACGGCCGCCTTCGGGCGGCTCGCTCATTCCTACCTGGCGGGGCTTGCGCGCGCGCTTCGCCTTGATCTTCCGGCGCTGCTCGGGCGTGCCTTTCCGCTGCTCCTTCTTCGGCCTGCGCCTGACTGCGCCGCGGCCGCGGCGGCGCTCGTCGTGGCGCACGGCGTCGAGCATGTCCTCGAGGCCGAGGTCGATCTGCCGCCGCTCCAGATCCACGCGCACGACCTGCACCGTGCACCTTGTCGCCGAGCCGGTAGCTCTTCTTGGTGTTCTCGCCGAACAGCGTGTGCGTCTGCTCGCTGTAGCGGTAGTAGTCGTCCGCCATCGTCGAGACGTGGACCAGCCTTCGACGTAGTGCTCGCATCAGCTCGACGAACAGGCCGAACGGCGCGACGCCCGTGATGTAGCCGTCGAAGGCGTCGCCGACCTTGTCGGCCATGAAGCGGACCTTCTTCCACTGCACGAGCTCGCGTTCGGCCTCGTCCGCGCGGCGCTCCATCTCCGAGGTGTGACGGCCAATCTCCGGGAGATCTTCGCTCGAGCTCTTCGCGCCGCTCGTCGCTCACTTGCGTCTGCCGCTGCTCGCGCAGCAGCCGATGCACGACCAGGTCGGGATAGCGCCGGATCGGCGACGTGAAGTGCGTGTAGGTCTCGCGCGGCCAGTCCGAAGTGGCCGACGTTCATCGAGTCGTACCGCGCCTTCTGCATCGTGCGCAGCATCAGGAACGCGATCGGCCGCTCTTCGGGCGTGCCGCGGATGCTGATCGACCAGCTGCTGGAAATGCGACGGGTTGAGCGCCGCTCGGCCGGCGCGCGCGAGGCTGAAGCCGAGCGAGGTGACGAACTCGTCGAACTCCAGCACTTTCGAGCGGATCGGGCGGCTCATGAATTCGGTAGAGCGCCGGCATCTCGTTCGACTCGAGATGTGCGGCCACGGTCTCGTTGGCCAGCAGCATGAACTCTTCGATGATGCGATGCGCGACGTTGCGTTCGGGGGCGACGATGTCCTCGATCAGGCCTTCCTCGTCGAGAATGACCTTCGGCTCGCGGCAGGTCGAAATCGACGGAGCCGCGCCGCCGGCGACGGGCGTTCAGGATCTCGAACAGCTCGCGCATCAGCTCGAACGTCGGCAACGAGCGCGCCGGTAGCGCGCGATGGTCTCCGCGATCGCGGTCGGTCAGGATGGCGTTCACGGCGGTGTAAGTCATCCGCTCGGTGCTGTGGATCACGCCGTCGTGCATTTCGTAGCGCACGACCTCGCCGCGCTGGTTGACTTCCATCAGGCACGACTGCACCAGCCGATCGACGTGCGGGTCGAGGCTGCACAGGCCGGTCGCGAGCTCCTCCGGGAACATGTGCACGGCGCGTTCGGGGAAATAGACCGACGTGCCGCGCTCGTAGGCCTCGTCGTCGAGCGCGCTGCCCTCGCGCACGTAGTGCGCGACATCGGCAATGTGCACGCCGAGCCAGAAGTGGCCGTTCGGGCAGCCGCTCGATTGAGATCGCGTCATCGAAATCGCGCGCGTCCTCGCCGTCGATGGTGACGACGATGCGGTCGCGAAAATCGGTGCGGCCCGCGAGATCGCGCTCCTTCACCGCGCCGCCGATACGGCGGGCTTCCTCGATGGCCGCCTCGCGAGTGCGCGTCCGGGATGCGCGTGCTTGCGCAGGATGATTTCGGTATCGACGCCGGGCTCATCGATGCCGCCGAGCACCTCGATGATGCGGCCGACCGGGCCGCGCGTCGGCGTCGGCCACCGCGTCACTTCCACGGTGACCATCTCGCCCGGCTCGGCCTCCGGCGTACTCGCCCCGCGGGATGTGGACGTCGGTGAGGACACGCCTGTCGAACGGGAACGACGTAGACGAGGCCTGCAGCGTCGGGCTCGAATCGGCCGACGAGGGTTTGTGCGCGGCGCTCGAGCACCTGCACAATGCGGCCTTCGACCCGGCCGTCGTCGCGATGCTGCTCGATGCGGACGACGACGCGATCGCCGTGCAGCGCCTCCTTAAGGTTCGGAGCGGCGATGTAGACGTCGCCTTTGACGCCCTCGATCGGCCGCTCAGGTGTCACGAAGCCGAATACCCGGACGGGATGGGCGTCGAGCCGGCCGACGACGAGATCCATCCGATCGGCCAGGCCGTAGCGGTTGCCGCGCACCAGGACCAGCGCCCCTTCGCTGACCAGCGACTTGAGCTGGCGCTTGAATGTCTGACCCGCTCCTCGCGGGGATTTCGAGAACGCGAATCAGCTCGCGCGCGGTGGCGGGGTGGTGCACCTGCTCGCGCATCTGGTGCAGCAGCTGGTCACGGGAGCGCATTGTGGTCGATTATAGGGTGCCTGTGGTGCCTGGGCGTGCCATTACGCCGAGGTGCTTTGTAAATGGTGCAGGCCCATGCGAAGTGAGCAGAATCTGGACGTCGCCGACGTTGGTGTCGGTGGGACCGGTGTGAATCAGGTCGCCGAGGATGGCGAAGAAGTCGTAGCGAGTTGTTGTCCATCAGATATGCGGTCGGGGCAGGGCGAATCGCGCGCGCGCGGCCGAGGGTGGTCGGTCGGCGAGCGCGCCGGCCGCGTCGGTCGGACCGTCGATGCCATCGGTGCCGACACTGGCCGCCGCGACCGGCGTCTTCAGCTTGGCGAGCAGGTCGGCAAGCGCAAGCGCGAACTCCTGATTGCGTCCGCCGCGGCCCGCCCGGTGACATGCACGGTGGTCTCACCCAGGAGATCAGGACACACGCGCGCCTCCCCTCTCCGAGCGCAGCCGCGCGTCTTCGAACCATGCGCGCGCGGCGACGCGCGCCTCCCCTGTGATCGGGTGTGCGAGCACGACCGCGCGATACCCAAGCTGCTCGGCCGCCTCCCGTGCGCCGTGCATCGCGTCCACGCGGCTGGCGATCACCCGCGCGCGCGCCTGTTGCATGCGTGCGCTTCCTGGCTTCGGCGTTTCCGCGAGGTCGCCGCGCGTGCCTTTCGCATCACCGCCTTGACCGACGGCGGTTGACGGCCACTGGACGTAATGGTGGAGCGCGTCTGCTGCGTCTCGCCAGGTCGACGGGTCGGCGACGCCAGGACCGGATCCGATGACCGCCAAGTCATCGCCGACGACGTCGGAGACGGCGAGGGTGAGGGTGCGGCCGGCACACGCGGCGGCCAGGCGGCCACCTTTCACGACCGACAGATGCTTGCGAACGGTGTTGAGCGCGTGAATGTCGGCGCCGGCGCGCATCATCGACTGCGACGATCGCTGCTTGTCGTCGAGCGAGACACCCTCCATCGGCTTCGCGAGGACGGCCGAGGCACCACCAGACAGCAGCAGACAGCAATTCGTCCGCCGCCACCGTTCGCCGCCAGCTCCAAGGCACGCAGGCCGCCGTGACGCTGCGACCGTCCGGCAACGGGTGACCGGCTTGATGCCACTCGACGGCTAGCGGGCAACGGCTGCTCCCGATGCGTGCCGACCGCCAGAGCGGTGCGTGTGACAAGGTCTGGTATTCCCATCCACGCGGTGGTCATGCTCGCCGCCGCTTTGCCAGCGGCAATGACATGGATGGGCGCGGCGCGGAACTCGCTGACGAGGTCGTGGTCGGCAAGGGCGCGCGCAAGCGCGGCCGCGGCGCTCGCCGCCGCAATGCCGGAGCGGACAATCGCGAGCAGGTCGGCGCGAAGTCGGACGGTCGCGTCGCTCAGTGTGGCTTTGTGCGGGTCAGACCAGGCCGACAGCCTCGTGACCACATCGAACTCGCGCAGAAGCTTCGCCACCACCTGATCGGCGTCTTGTTCGGCGGATAGCTTGTCTACTTGAGAGATGATGCGAAGCAGTGCGGATTCAACGTTGTGAATCGCCTGAGCGGAGAAGAATTCCCGCTGTTCTTGAAGACAGCGATGATGTTTGAGAAATTCTTCCTTGTAGAACTCGATCAAAGGGGAACTGGGCGACGGACCTGGACGATCGATCAGGATCGTGGCATACGGTCCTTTGGGGCCCTCGAAGGTCTGGAGACTCTTTAAGTGTAAAAACTTAAATGGGCCCTGTCAACGGTAGAGGCCGGAAAAATGGCCCTTTCGACTCGCTGGCGCTCGCTCAGAGCAAGCTCGTTCAGCGAATTGCACGGGCGACGAGGCTGCCGGTGAGGCCGCCGACGAGCAACGCCGCGACAAACACCAGGGCGATTTCGGGGGGGCCAAGAAACTGGAGGTCGCCGAGTCCGCCAAAGTCTGTCAGGACGTCACGCCACCGTGCTTTTGCCCCGACAAAAAGCACCCACAGCACGAGGAGCGCCAGGGTGGCTCCTGCCCCGCCGATGAGCGTGCCTTCCGCCACGGAGGGTCCACGAATATAGGAAAACGGCGCACCGACCAGGCGCATGATCTCAATTTCGTCGCGCCGCGCGAAGAGCGAAAGCCGCACCACCGCGGCCACGGTAAACGCCGCACCGAGCACGAGCACCGCGGCAATCGTGACGCCGCTGACGCGAATCCCCGTGAGCAACGTATTGAGTCGCGCCAACCACTGGCGATCGTAGCGAATGTCAGCCACGCCCGGCCGTCCGCTCAATTCGGCGGCGAGCACGGCGGCGGCCGTCGCCGATTCATCGTCGGTGCGCAGGCGAAGTTCGAGTGATGCCGGGAACGGATTGCCGGTGGCCGTCTGCGCGATATCGGCCAGTTCCGGGAAGTCGGCACGAAAGCTCGAGAGTGCCTGTTCCTTCGACACGTACTCAACGCCCGCGACGACTGGATGCGCGCTCAACTCGGCTGCGAGCGCCGTGCGCATGCCTTCGTTGATATCGTCGCGCAAGAAGACCGACATTTCGGCGGTGGATGCCCATTGCGACACGACATGTTGAACATTCGTGGTGGCGAGCAGAAAGCCGCCAAGCGTGAGAAACGCGACGGCGACCGTAGCGATTGACATGGCGGCGGACCGGCCAGCACGCCGCAACCCGACGAGCGCCTCGGCCAGGGAATACCGCATCGTCCTCATGCGACGACCCCGTGCCCGTCGACCTCGCGTTCGCCGGGAATCTCGACGACCCGACCGTTTTCCAGGTGAACGGTGCGGCGGCCCACCCACTTGATCAGCTCGCGATCGTGGGTGGCGACAAGTACCGTCGTGCCGCTCGAATTGATGTCACGAAACAGATTCATGATTTCGAGCGAGAGATCCGGATCGAGGTTGCCGGTCGGCTCGTCCGCGAGCACGAGCTGCGGCTCGTTCGCCAGCGCCCGGGCGATCGCCACACGCTGTTGCTCGCCGCCGGAGAGCTGCGGCGGAAACGCCTGCTGCCGATGCTGCAGGCCCACCCACTTGAGCACTTGATACGTGCGACGCCGCTGCTGGTCGATTGGGACACCGAGCACGCGCATCACAAAGCTCACGTTCTCGAACACCGTTTTGTTCGGGACGAGCTTGAAGTCCTGGAACACGAAGCCCACCGACCGGCGATACGCCTGCACCTCATTGCGTGACATGCGCGACGAGATTTCGGCCGTTCACGATCGCCGTGCCTTCAGTCGGACGATCTTCGAGCAGCAGCAGTCGCAGCAGCGTGCTTTTCCCGGCGCCGCTCGGGCCGGTCAGGAACACGAACTCGCCTCTTCCGATCGAGAGCGTGACGTCGCGAAGACCGTAGAGGCCCTCGCCGTACATCTTGCCCAAGCCCTGGGTCTCGATCACGGGCGGTAGTCTACTAGGTCCAGCCGCACGCGGCCGAAGCCTGCTTCAACAATCGCGCGCAGCGGGACACGGCGCTCGTCGTCGGACAGCCAGATCGTCATGCTGATCGGCCGTCGTCTCTCGATGCGCCGCATCAGACGCGGCTCCAGACGGGTTGTGGAATATCTCACCTGATCGACTTGAATCGTTTCGGCTTCGGCGACTGTCACCTGCAGCACCAGACTCGATCCGGCTTCATTGATCGGCACTGTGACGATGGTGCCGGGCTGAAGTTGAAGCGTTCGGATATAGAAGAGCGCGGTGATCGCGTCGCGTGTGAATGGCGACCCCAGAGGCAGCGCGATCGACTCGGAGCGCCGCGCGTCAGCCGCCGAGTTGCCGACGCGAACGACACCCGCCTCTCGGTCAAAAAGATAGGTGCGATCGAGCTGCCGTCGCCCTTCACGTATTTGACGCGAGTGTTCGAGAGGTTCGAACTGACCGTTCGCGGTGGTCACAAAGCGATCACGCGCCTGAAAGAAATTGGAGACCCAGTCGGCGGTTTCGGCGAGCGCTTCAAACTCCCAGCGCTCGCCGCCAGGCTCGCCGTCGATCACGCGAATGGTGGCGCGAGCAGCCGGAAGGTTGAGGGGACCACCATCCCAATGCACCTCGTAAACCGCGGCTTCTCCGGCGGCAAACGGCGGGCGTCCAGGTGCCGGCGGCGGCTCCGTGCCGGACTCGCCAATCGCCGCTTCCGCCTCGGGTGTCCAGTGCATTTCATAGATGATGCCTCCGGACACGCGTGCGCGCTCGACGAGCGGCGAGCGCGGATTGCCCGCACCGGCCAGGGGGGTGACGCTCACGACAAAACGGACGCCCAACTCCTTGAGCGTCAAGAACGCATTCGCCGACGGGAGGTCGGAGAGCGCTTCGACAACCGCCGAGTAAAACGCCGGCCGTTGTCCACTGTAGCCGTTGACAATCGGGCGCCAATGTTCAAGTGCTTGCACCATGGCCGGCGTGTTCTCGATGTCCATTGTGAGCGGCACGTGCACGACGGCACCGGGTGCCGGCGCCTGTTTGAGCCAATCACCGACGGCGGTGTGGCGGGGCGGCGCCGCCGCGAGCGGCAATGGCGCGTTGAGGTACTCGAGGAGCACGACCGCAACGACGAGGGTCGCCAACCGCGTGCCGGCGGCCGACGCGGCGCATGCCCAGCGCTGCCAGGAGCATCAGGCCGAGCGACGCAATGACGGCAAAACGCGCCGGAGCGCGGATCGCTTGAAAGCCGTAGATGTTGTCGTGGAGCGCCGCGTAGACGCTTCGAGCGCCGTCCGGACCGAATGACAAGGCGACACCGGCCACGACGAGCGCGATCGAGGAGAGCACCAGCGGCCGCGCGTCGCGCCGCCAATTGTGCCAAATGCCGATCGCTGCGAGGACGACGATGGTCAGGCCGGGAAACAGATAATCCTCGACGCCAGTTCGGTCGCGCGCGCCGCCGCGCGCGGGCCGCGGCGCGAGTAAGCCCGGTTGTGCCGTAGAGCAAATTGCTCGGGGGCACCTGCATATAGCTCCGCGCACCCGCCGAGTGATTCGCCGCGTCGAACAGCGTCCGCCCAAACCCTTCAGCCTGCTGCGATCGCGCATACGGCAGCAGCACCGGCGCCGCGCAGACGAGCGGCGAGCACGGCTGACGCCGCCAGTCGTGTCCAGAGCCGGCGGTTGCGCCACTGCCCTGTCGTCACGGCAAGTGCGATGCCACTCACGGCGATGACAACGACGGTCATCACACCGTAGTACACGCTCGCGATCGCCTGTAACGCGGCCATCAGCCCAAGCGCCGCGGCGTCGCGCCACTGCCGCCCGGCGACGATGCGGTGGAGAAACAGTAACGCCAGCGGCAGGAAATACAGCGCCTGGAGCTGGAGATGCAACAGATGCGCAGTGCGGTATGGCCAACACGCCCAGGCCAGGCCCGCAACAAAGGCCGCCGGCTGGGAACCGGTGAGCGAACGCACGAGCGCATGCATGGCGACGCCGCTCAACGCGAGCGAGAGCAGTAACAGCAGGTTGTAGCAAAGGACCGCGTCGTGGGTCAGCGCGTAGACCGGCGACAGCGCGAGTGCTTGCAGCAGGAAATTGTCGGAATAGGCGAGCGTGTTTTCCGCGGGATGAAAAATGTTGGCGTTGAACACGCGCCCGGTGAGCACGCTGGCGGGATCGGTGGTCCAGGCGTGAAGACCCCAGCCAAGGATCCAGAGATTGAGATACGGATCGCCGGGCCCATGGAGTGCGCCGATCCGATCGGTGAGATGAATGGCGAGCGGCCACGTGACGAGGACAGCCGCAGCGGCGTACACACCAAGCATCACAAACATCGACCGTATCGTCATCGCCAAGCCGCGGTCACCACGGAAGCACGGGAACACGGAAGCATGGAGACCCGAGAATACTCGGAGAGCATGGCGGACCACGAGCGTCAGTCGCGCCGGGCGTCGTGACCTTCGTGCCTTCGTGGCGATCTTTTCAGAGGGACGCCAACTCGCGTTTGAGCAGCTCGTTCACAACCTTGGGATTGGCCTTCCCCTTCGAGGCCTTCATGACAAAGCCGACGAGGAAGCCGAACGCGTTGTTGCGGCCCTTGCGGAACTGCTCCACCGCATCCGGGTTTGCGGCGATGGCATCGCGGACGATGCCAGTGAGCGCGTCCTCGTCGCCGATCTGCGCCAGGCCCTCGGTCTCTACGATTTCGTCGGCCGAGCGGCCGCGTCTGATACATCGTCGCAAACACCTCTTTCGCAACCGTGCTGCTAATCGTGCCGCGATCGACGATGCGAATGAGGCCGGCCAGCGCCTGTGGCGAGATGGCGACTTGCTCGATCGACCGATCCCGCTCTTTGAGGGTGCGCAGGAGCTCGCCCATGATCCAGTTGCTCGCGGCCTTCGGGTTTGCCGCCGCACGCGCCGTCGCTTCGAAATAATCGGCGAGTCCCTTACTCTGCGTCAGCAGGTTGGCGTCGTACTCGGGAAGCCCATACGCAGCAACAAAGCGTTGCATGCGAGGTTCGGGAAGTTCCGGCAGCGCGACGGCGACGGCCGTACGGCGCGCCGCATCGACGAGCAGCGGCGGCAGATCCGGTTCCGGAAAGTAGCGGTAGTCGTGCGCTTCTTCCTTGCTGCGCATCGAAAAGGTGCGGCCCTGGGCGGAGTCGAACAATCGCGTTTCCTGCACGACACGCCCGCCGTGCTCAACGACGTCGATCTGCCGCTCGATCTCGTACTCGAGCGCTTTTTCCAGATAGCGGAACGAGTTGACGTTCTTGACCTCGGCTTTGGTGCCCAGCGTCTGCGCGCCGATGCGGCGAATCGACACATTTGCGTCGCAGCGGAGGCTCCCTTCCTCCATGTTGCCGTCATTGACACCGAGCCACACGACAATCTGCCGAAGCTTCTCAAAGAACGCGGCGGCTTCCTGTGCCGAGCGGAGCTCCGGCTCGCTCACAATTTCAATCAGCGGCACGCCGGCACGGTTGTAATCGAGATAGGTGCGCCGATCCGAATCGGGAAAGCCTTCATGGAGCGACTTGCCGGCATCCTCTTCCATGTGGATGCGCGTGAGATGCACGAATTTCGCGGTGCCGTTGACACGAATCTCGAGACCGCCGCCTGTCGCCAACGGCTCGGTGTACTGCGAGATCTGATAGCCCTTCGGCAAATCGGGATAGAAGTAATTCTTGCGGGCGAAGATGGACTGCTCGTGAATGTCGCAGCCAAGCGCAAGGGCGGCGCGCACGGCGTAGTCAACAGCGGTCCGGTTGAGAACGGGCAGCGCGCCCGGAAAGCCGAGACACACCGGGCAAACGTGCGTATTCGGCGGGGCGCCGAACGTCGTCGGACACCCGCAGAAAATCTTGGTCGCCGTCAGCAGCTGCGCGTGAATCTCGAGGCCGATGACGGGCTCATAGGGAGACATCAGTTTCCAGTTCCCAGTTGCCAGTTCAAAGTTTAGTTATTAGGTCAAGCAGGTGTTCAGTGTTGCAACTCCACGAACTCGTCAAACTGGAAACTCAACTTTGAACTGGAAACTGGCAACTGGAAACTTGACGCCGCTCTACACCGCCGGCCCGGCCTTTTTCACGGCGGCGTCCACGTCCGCTTCGAACGTCTTGAAGTTTTCGATGAACATCGCGGCCAGCTTGCGTGCCTGGGCGTCGTAGGCCTCCCTGTCGGTCCACGTCGAGCGCGGATCGAGCACTTCTGACGGGACATCGAGACAGCTGGTCGGCATGTCGAGGTTGAAGGTCGGATGCCGCTGATACCCGACATGATCGAGGGCGCCGCTGAGCGCGGCCGAGATCATGGCGCGCGTGTGCGAAATCTTCATGCGCTTGCCGACCCCGAATGGTCCGCCGGTCCACCCTGTGTTCACGAGCCACACGCGGGAGTCGTGACGGGCGATGCGCTCGCCGAGACCGCGCGCGTACACATTGGGATTGAGCGGCAGAAACGGTGCGCCAAAGCACGTGCTGAAGGTCGCCGAGGGATCCTTCACGCCCTTCTCCGTGCCGGCCACCTTCGCCGTGTAGCCGGAGAGAAAGTGGTACATCGCCGCTTCTGGCGACAATTTCGCGATCGGCGGCAGGACCCCGAACGCGTCGGCCGTGAGCATGATGATGTTGCGCGGATGGCCGCCCATGCCGGACGGCACCGAGTTGGCGATGAACTCGATGGGATACGCGCCGCGCGTGTTTTCAGTGAGCGAGCCGTCATCGAGATCGAGACGCCGCGACTCCGCATCCATCATCACGTTTTCGAGCACGGTGCCAAAACGCCGCGTGGTCTCGTAGATTTGCGGTTCCGCTTCCTCCGAGAGGCGAATCATCTTCGCGTAGCACCCACCCTCGAAATTGAAGACACCGTGATCGCTCCAGCCATGCTCGTCATCGCCGATCAACTTCCGTTGCGGATCGGAAGACAAGGTGGTCTTGCCGGTACCCGAGAGACCGAAGAACAACGCCGTGTCTCCAGTCGCGCCGATATTCGCCGAGCAGTGCATCGACAGGACGTTCTTGAGCGGCAGGATGTAATTGAGCACCGAGAAGATGGATTTCTTGTTCTCGCCGGCGTAGCTGGTGCCCGCGATCAGCACTTCGCGCGTGCCCAAGTTGAGGACAATGGCGACGTCAGAGCGCGTGCCGTGCCTGGCGGGATCCGCCTTGAAGCTCGGCGCGGTGAGCACCGTAAACTGCGGCTCGAAGCCGTCGCGATCGGCCGCGGGCGGCACGATGAACAGGTTGCGAACAAAGAGGCTCTGCCAGGCCAGTTCCTGGATGAACCGCACCGGCAGGCGATACGCCGGGTCGGCGCCCGCATACAAATCTTGCACGTAGAGGTCGGTGGTGGAGAGATGCGCGAGCATCTCGCGTTTGAGAAGCTCGAACTTTTGCTGGTCGATCGGTTTGTTGACCTTGCCCCAGTGAACGTGCCCCTCACTCGTCGGCTCCTTGACCACGAACTTGTCGTTGGGCGACCGACCCGTATGCGCACCGGTACGGCACACCAGCGGCCCGTCCTTCGCGAGCAGGCCCTCATTACGGCGGACAGCGTGCTCGTAGAGGACCGCCGCCGACAAGTTCCAGTTGACTGCGCCCGAGGTCCGTAGCCCGTGCGCTTCGAGCCCCTGCGCGCGCCCTGCCTGCATCGTGCTCATGGTTTCTCCCAAAGAGGCGATCGTACCGGCTCGGATCGCGCTAAGTCAATATCGGAGACTGATTTGCCTCGATCCTGCTACAATTCAGGTAAACGCCCCTCATCAGTTCCCCGTAAACATGTCAGGACGCCCGATCGCCGAAGCCGAATCGACTGGCGCGCGCCGCGCTGCCGACGCGTCACAGTCGGTCGCGTCCAGCCTCGCCGCGGAGATCAAGGCGCTTGTCGTCGCCGGCGAGCGCGATGCCGCCCGCGAGCGATTTGGCGCGTTGGTGGCGGTGCTTCAGCGGCGCGGGCTGCGCATTGCGTATCACTATCTGCGCGACACGGCGGACGCGGACGAAGTGGTTCAGGATGCCTTCGTCAAGGTGTTTGTGCACATCGAGCAGTATCGAGAGGACCTGCCGTTCGATGTGTGGTTCATGCGGATCCTGGTCAACGCGTGCCTCGATCGGCTCAAGAGCCGGGCACGGCAGCAGCGGTGGATCGTGGGGCCGAGCGAAGACAACCTCGAGGAGCGGCCCGTGGAGCAGGCGGCGGACGAGCATCCGTCGAGCGAGCACAAGCTGCTCGTGAAGGAGCGATGGCAGCAGATGATCCGGGCGGTGTCTTCCCTGCCGGATCGGCAAAAGCTGGTGTTCACGCTTTCGCACATCGACGAGCGAACGGCCGCGGAGATCAGTGCGGCGACCGGGATGAGTCCGGCGACCGTGCGGGTGCACTTGTTCCGAGCCATTCGGAAGCTCAGAGTGTTGTTGGGAGAAGAGAAATGACCTGTACGCCGAAGCCTGCGTGCCCTTCGATCGTCTGACTGCGCTCGCGCTGGCCGCCCATACCCCGCAAAGCGACCACGATCGCGTCTTGCTCGCGCATGTCGCGGCCTGCGAGACGTGCGCCGCCACGCTGTCGGGACTCACGCGTCAGATGGATTCGCTGCGCGACGTCGCGTGCCAGGAAGCCGACGCAGCCTTTGACGACACCTTTCTCGACGCACAGCGTTCGAAAATCCTCGATCGGCTCGCACACTTGGGGAAGGCCGCGCGTGTCTTGCGCTTTCCCGCCCGCTCACGTGAAGCCGCCATGCCCGTGTCGCCGATCAGCCGTCGCTGGATCAGCGTGGCAGCCGCTGCCGGGCTCATCATCGGCTTGGTGGCCGGCCAACTGATCCACTTCGTGCCGTGGGATACGGGTCTTCACCGCACTCCGTTGGTACTTCAAACTCCAGCCGGCGCCTCTCGTGGCTCAGCCCCCATGCTTATCCAGGCGAGCTCCACCGTGGTCTCATCGGCCGACGAGGGCCTCCTCGACGAAATCGACGAGGCCATGGAATGGCGCCGCGCCACCTCGCTTCGGGCGTTGGATGCCTTTACGCCCCACGTCGGCGAAACGGTCGAGATTCGTTAGTGCCCCCGGTCATTTTCCGCAAGGGCCTCGATCTCAAACACGAAGTTGCGGGCGTTCTCGCCGAGAGCTACCACAGCGCTCTCGTTCAGCAGATCAAAGACGCCGGATATCGCTTCGACTCGGGTCGCTTGACCGTGCATCTCGCACGGGAATTCGGCTTCTGCTACGGCGTCGATCGCGCCGTCGACTACGCCTACCAGGCGCGCCGCCGCTTTCCGAATCGCACGGTGTACCTGACGGGCGAAATCATCCACAACCCGCATGTCAACGATCAGCTCCGCGCGCAGGGCATCCGCTTTCTGAGCGACGACAACGAAGCCGAGAAAGCGCTCGGTCCTGACGATGTCGTCATCCTGCCGGCGTTTGGTGTCACGGTGTCCGAGCTGCGGCGCTTCATGCAGGCGTCGTGCACGCTTGTCGATACGACGTGCGGGTCGGTGCTCAATGTGTGGAAGAACGTCACACGTTACGCGCGCGAAGGCTTTACGTCGGTGATCCACGGCAAGCACTGGCACGAGGAGACATGCGCCACGGCGTCACAAGCGCTCGAGATCGACGGCGGCCGCTATCTCGTGGTCCTGAACAAAACCGAAGCGCAGATCGTGTGCGACTACATCCGCGACTCCCAGAGCCCGCAACAGGAGAGACGCGCCGCGTTTCTCGATCGATTTGTCGCCGCCTGCTCACCCGGCTTTGATCCCGATCGCGACTTGGAACGGATCGGCTGCGCAAATCAAACGACGATGCTCAGCACCGAATCAATGGAAGTCGGAGAGATGTTCCGTGAGGCGATGCGCGAGCGATACGGCGAGCGGGAGCTGGCGATTCGGTTCCGCGCGTTCGACACCATCTGCAGCGCCACCCAGGATCGGCAGGACGCCGTGCTGCAACTGCTCGCCACCGTGCCGCTCGATCTGATGATCGTGATCGGCGGGTACAACAGCAGCAACACGTGCAATCTTGCGAGGATCTGCGCCGAGCGGGTCCCGACCTACCACGTCGCCGAACCCGACGGCCTCATGTCCCGTGGCGAAATCCGCCACCGATCGGTGGCCGACAAACGCGAAATCGTCGCCCACGACTGGCTGCCCGCAACCGCCCCGGTGACGATCGGTCTCACGTCGGGCGCATCGACGCCCGATAATCTCATGGAGCAAGTGGTCCTGAAACTCGAACGTTTTACCCAGTCCGCCTAACGCGCGGGTTCGACGACCAGACGAACCGTTTGCCCTGCGTGCTCCTTGAGCCAGCGGTGCTCAGCCGATCCCGGACGGACCATCAACACGGTGTCCTGGGCAAGCGCAAAGTAGCCTTCTTCGCGTTCGGTGTCGTTGGCGTTGAGATGACCTTTCAACTCCAGTCCGTCTTGCGCCCCGACGCCGAGCGAGCCGAGGAACATGATTGCCGCGACGAGTATCAAAAGCGATAACCAGTGCCGCATACGCGACCTCCGCCCGGCGGCGGTGCAAGAAAGAGTCCGGGCGCGAGCCCGGCCGTAAACGGCGTCTTACTGGTTGTCGTAACCCCTTCGAACGCCCATGAAAATGTCCCGTAAGTTGTTTGTTTGTCTCACCTTGTCTCTCTTCGCGCTCTCCATCGGGGCGCCCGCGGCCGATGCGCAGGGGTACTGGTGGAAGAACGAGCGGTTCCTCAAGGAGTTGGCGCTCTCGCCGGATCAGGGCAGCCGCATCGAATCGCTCTATCAGGCGGCGCAGCCGACGCTGCGCGCGCAGAAGCGCGCGCTCGACAAGCTCGAGGAAGAGCTCTCCAAGATGATTCATGACACCACGGTGGGTGAGGCCGAGCTCGAGCAGTTTGTCACCCGCGTCGAAGCGGCCAAGGCCGATCTGAGTAAATCGCGCACCATGCTGCTCGTGCGGATTGGCCGCGTCTTGACCGCGGACCAGAGCACCAAGCTGCATCAGCTTTTCGAACAAGACCAGAAACGTCGCGGTAAACCACGCGGCCAGAATCGCAATTAACAAGCACTCACACGGGAACAGGAACATGAACGTCGATTTTCGTCACTCGGCCGCAGTCGCGGTCCTTCTCGCATGGTCTGTCTCGGCGTCAGCTCAGACGCCGGCTGCTTCGTCGGATGCGACGCGGCAGGATGCGCTCGTCCGTGAGGCGGTCGCCCGCTATACGGCGACCCTCCAGAACCTCGAGGCCGTCGGCGATGGCGCACAGCGGCCGGCCGGAACCCCTGCGCCCGGCGGCATTCGCGAGATCCGGCTCAATGAGGCCGTGCAGCTCGCGCTGGAGAAAAATCTCGACATTGCCGTCGAGCGGCTCAATCCTCAAAGCGTCGATCTGCAGATCGCGCAAATCAAGAACTCGTACCTCCCGGTGGCGACCTCCTCCGTGGGGCAGCGCAGCAATTTCCAGCTGCCACGCGACCAGCTGCAGGGCGGACAGCGCGTATCGATCGGCACGACGACGTATAACGCCGCGCTTGCGCAGAACGTGCCGCTTTACGGTGGCACCTTTGCGATGCAGTGGAACAATAACAAGCAGGACTCCTCGAGCACGTTCAACACGTTCAACCCGACCTATACGACGGGACTGACGATGAATTACGCGCAACCGCTGCTGCGCGGGCTGTTGATCGACGCCACGCGGCAGCAGTTGCAGGTCACACAGATCAACCGCGAAATCTCCGAAGAGACATTGCGGGCGACGATTACGACGACGATGGCCAATGTCCGTAACGCGTATTGGGATCTCGTCTTCGCGCAAAGCGCCGTGGAGGTTGCTACCAACGCCGTGGCCCTGGCCGACAAACTGGTCGAAGACAACAAAGCACGCGTCGAAGTCGGTACGCTGGCGCCGCTCGACATCGTGCAGGCACAGGCCGAAGCCGCTACCCGGCGGCAGACCCTCGCCGCCGCCGAAGCGACGTCGCAAACGGCGGAGCTCGCCTTGAAACGGTTCCTGGTGAGCGGCACCGACGATCCGCTCTGGCGCCAGCAGTTGCAGCCCGTGGAGCTGCCGTCACTCGAGCCCCCGCCGACCGACATCGAAGACGCCGTCCGCCGCGGCCTCGAACGGCGGACTGATTTGATCACCGCACGCAAAAATCTCGAGAGCTCGGATGTCTCGCTGAAGTACTTCAAGAACAACACGCTTCCCGAGGTAAATTTGGTGGCCAGCTACGGCGCGCAAGGCATCGGCGGCACGAGCATTCAGCGTTCCGGCCTGGGCGGCACCGTGACGGACACGATACCGGGCGGCTACACCGACGCCCTTCGCCTGCTCACCAATCGCGATTATCCGAACTGGAACTTTCAGTTCAACGTCATCTACAACCTCTTTGGCAGCGCGGCGGAGGCGCAGTACGCGCGCGGCCGGGTGCAGCGGCAGCAGTCGCAGGCGCGGCTGCGGGCGCTCGAGCTCACGGTCGCGACCGACATCACCAACGCCGCCATCAACGTGACGAGCAACGTGAAACGCGTCGAGGCCGCGATCGCCGCGCGCGAGCTGGCCGAAAAGCGCCTCGAAGCCGAGCAGAGCAAGTTCGAAGTCGGGATGTCGACCAACTTCTTCGTCGTCCAGGCACAGCGCGACCTGCGCGACGCGCAAAACACCGAACTGCGCGCGCTCGCCGACTACCGCAAGTCACTCGTCACCTACGAACGCGCACAGGAATCTCCCGCGGGCGGTGGTGGTGGCGGCACAACCGGGGGCGGCACCACCGGCACCACCGGCACCATCGGGACCGGCGGTGCGGGCGGTGCGGGCGGCGGGGGCGGACAGTAGCAGGAAGTGTGGCGAGAAAATCACAGAGAAGTCACAGAAAGTTACGCCACGGCGCCAGGTTTCCTGAGTAGGATTTCGTGATCACATCATGCGCAAATTGTTAACGATCGGCATCGTCGTCCTCGCGCTCGCCGGAGCACTGGCGTACTTCGGGTTCATACGCAAGGACGAGACGGCAGCGGCGGCGGACGCACAGACCGCCGGCCGAGGCGGCCAGGACGCGCAGGGCCGGGGCGGGCGTGGCGCCAGGGGTGGCGGACAAAGCGCGCAAGGCGGCGGTGGGTTCGGCATGCCCGGCGGCGGATTTCGCCCGCCCATGACCGTTGAGGTCGCTCGGGTTGCCCGCGGAAAGGTCTCGGTGATCCTCACCGTGGTTGGAAACCTGATCGGTGAGCAGACCGTAGACGTGGTGCCGCGCACGGGTGGACGAATCACGGCGATGAACGTGAAAATGGGCGACCCGGTCCGGCGCGGCCAGATCATCGCGAAGGTCGAGGATCGCGAAATCGTGGAACAGGTGCGCCAGGCCGAAGCGTCGCAGCAGGTCGGGGAAGCGACGATCCGCCAGCGCGATGCCGATCTCAATCTGGCGCAGACCAACGTCGAACGCTCCCGCAACTTGTACGCACGTCAACTCCTGCCGAAGCAAACCCTGGACGACGCTGAAGCGCGCTACACCTCGGCGGTTGCCGCACTCGATCTGTCGCGAGCGCAGCTCGCACAGTCGGCCGCCCGTCTCGAAGAACTCCGCATCAACCTGGGAAACACGAACGTCGTATCGCCGGTCAACGGATTTGTCGGGGTGCGCTATCTCGATGTCGGCGCGTTCGCCTCCAACAACCAGCCGGTCGTGTCGGTGGTCGATATCTCGTCGCTGCGCCTGGTCGCCAACGTGGTCGAGAAGGACCTGCGCGCGGTCAGTGTGGGTGATCCGGCGCAGGTCGAAGTCGATGCGTATCCCGGTGAAAAGTTTGCCGGCCGCATCGCGCGCCTCGCGCCCGTGCTTGATCCCGCGACGCGCACGGCCTCGATGGAAGTGGAGATCCCGAATCGCGGCAATAAGTTGAAGCCGGGGATGTATGCGCGTGTCGATCTCACGGTGGAAGACAAGAGCAACGCGCTCATCATCCCGAAGATCTCGCTCATCGACTCGCAGGGCGAGCGCGGCGTCTATCAGCCGAGCGAAGACAACAGGGCGAAGTTCAAGGCCGTGAAAGTCGGTATCGAAAACAACGACGTCGCCGAAATCCTCGAGGGCTTGACCGAGGGCGAACAGATCGTGGGCAACGGCGCCGGGGCTTTGCGCCGTGACGATCAGCTCGTGGTTGCCAACGCCGACGGCGCCGATGGTCGCGGCAGATCAGGGGCGCGAGGTTCGCGCGGTGCACCAGGTGGACCAGGACAGGGTGCGCAAGGTGCGCCCGGTGGTCGACTCGAGCAACGTCAGCCTGGCGGTCAGCCTGATGGTCGCGGTTCGTTAGAGGGCGGACGGGGACGGGGTCAAGGATCCGAGGGGCAGCAGCAAGGCGGGCAGAACCCGGCCGGGCGGCGCCCAACGCAGCCGCCGAGCGTGCGGCAACAGCGACCGATAGCGTAACAAGTTCAAAGTTCCAAGTTCAAAGTTCAAAGTTGAGATTCCGAGCACGGCATAACTTTGAACTTTGAACTTTGAACTGGATAACTAGTAGCGGAGTCTGCGAATGAGTATTCCTCGTTTAGCGATTCATCGTCCGGTGACGATGTTCATGATCTGTTTCGTGGTGATTCTGCTTGGCGCGATTTCGCTGGGGCGGCTTCCCGTTGACCTGATGCCCGAGAGCGAGTTTCCGAGTATCAGCGTCCGAGTCAATTACGCGGGCGTCGGCCCACTCGAGATGGAGGAACTCGTCACGCGCCCCGTCGAGCAGGCGGTATCCGCGATTGCCGGCCTCGAGCAGGTCAACTCGACCTCCGGCGAAGGCAACAGCAACGTGCGGATGCAGTTCGCCTGGGGCACGGATCTGAGCGAAGCGGCCGACGAGGTCCGAACGCGCATCGATCGGATTCGCGGGCGGCTGCCCGAGGAGGCGGACGCCCCGACGGTCTTCAAGTTCGACTCGAACGCGATGCCGATCATGGGCATCGGCGTCGAGGGCGACTACGATCCAGTCACGCTGCGCGAGCTCGCCCAGAACGATTTGTCGCCGCGTCTCGAGCGGGCCGAGGGCGTCGCCTCGGTGACCATCGACGGTGGCTTGCGCCGTCAGATTCGCGTCGATCTCTCGAAAGAGAAAACCACGGCGATGAATCTGCCCGTCGATCGCATCATCGCCACCATACGTTCCGAGAACCAGAATATCCCGCTCGGCGAAGTCGAAGACGCCGACCGCCGATTTCTTCTGCGCAGTCCCGGTCAATACAAGGACATCGAGGACATCAAGAATCTGATCGTCTTCACCCGCGGTGACGTGCCCGTCTATCTCAAGGACATTGCCAACGTCTACGACGGCACCGAGGATCGGCGCAGCGTCACGCGTATCAACGGCAGGCCCGGCGTGCGCATGCGCGTGCAGAAGCAATCGGGCAAGAACACGGTGCTCGTCGCCGACGCGGTCAAGGCCGAAATCGAGCGCGTCAATCGGGAGGTGCCGGGCGTGCGCCTCTCGGTGCTCGACGATCAGTCGCGCTTCATCTCGCGCTCGATCAACAGCGTCAAAGAGCACGCGATGATCGGCTGCGCACTGGTCATCCTCATCATCTTCCTCTTCCTGCGCAACGTCCGCTCGACGATGATCATCTGCACGTCGATTCCGATCTCGGTGATCGGCACCTTCGCGCTGCTCTACTTCGGCGGCTACACGCTCAACACGATGACGTTCGGAGGTCTCGCCTTGGGCATCGGCATGATTGTCGACGCGGCTATCGTCGTGTTGGAAAACACCTACCGGCATCTCGAGATGGGCAAGGATCGGATGACGGCGGCGATCGACGGCAGCGAAGAAGTGTGGTCGGCGATTCTCGCCTCTACCCTCACCCACATCGCGGTATTCGTGCCGATGCTGTTTCTGACCGGTGTGTCGAGCATCATGTTCGGTCAGCTGGCCGCGGTCGTCTCGTTTTCGCTGGCGATGTCGCTCTTTGTCGCGGTCACGATTGTGCCAGTCCTGTGCTCGCGCTTCCTGCAGCCGCCCCATCACGGCGAAGGCCGCAAGGGCGTCTTCGGCGCGGTCTACCGCTTCAGCGACAGGATGCTGGAAGGCCTCGACAAGGCGTACGTGCGGTTCTTGCATGCGTCGCTCGCCCACCGGCCGACCGTGTTTGCCACTGGCGCCATCCTGTTCGTCGTGGCGCTCGTGCTGCTGCAGGGCATCGGTTTCGAGCTCCAGCCGATCACGGACGAAGGTGAAGTCACCGTCGATGCGGAGCTGGCGGTGGGCACGCGCGTCGAGCGCACGGAGGAAGTGCTCATCGGGCTCGAAGGTCGGATCCGCGAGCTCGTGCCCGAAGCGACGATGCTGATTACGTCGGCCAGCGGGGGCGGCGGGATGGGCGGACCTGGTGGTGGCGGCGGCGGCAACCGCGGCAACATCAACGTGCGTCTGGTCCCCAAGGACGAGCGCGAGCGCTCGAGCGATGATATCGCCGTGGCGCTGCGCCGCGAGCTGGCGGGGGTCCCCGGCGTCATCGTACGCGCGCGCCCGTCGGGCGGTCAGCAGATGCGTGGTATGCCGGGAGGTGGCGGCGGACAGGACGGCCGCTTTGCGGTCGAGATTCGCGGTCACGATCTCGTGGAGTCGAGCCGCGTCGCGCAGGACGTCAAGACGCTCATGGAGTCGACACCGGGGATTGCGGACTCGCGCGTCGGCCGTGAGGAGGGACGCCCCGAAATCGCCGTGCACGTCGATCGCGACAAGGCCGCACTCTTCGGGATGACGGTCACGGGCGTGGCCAACACGATTCGCACCAACCTGGCGGGCACACAGGCTGCGATGTTCCGGGAAGGCGGCAACGAGTATCCGATCATCGTGCGGCTGCGCGAGGAGGACCGCAACGATATCGCCTCGATTGGTGATGTGCTGATCGGAACGCCGCAGGGCCAGGTGCTGCCGGCGCGGAGCGTCATGGCGACCGCACGCGAGCAGGGACCGGTGCAGATCGAACGCAAGAACCAGGAGCGCATCCAGCGTGTCAACGCGGAAGTCGAGACCACGCTGAGCGAAGCCGTCGATGCGGTGCGCGCCCGACTGCCCGAGATCTCGTTGCCGCAGGGGTTCTCAGCCGGCTTCGGCAACGAAGTCGAGGAGCAGGCGCGATCGTTCCGCGAACTGCAGCTCGTGCTGATTCTCGCGATCGTGCTGGTGTACACGGTGATGGCGTCGCAATACGAGTCGCTGCGCGATCCCTTCATCATCATGTTTTCGATTCCGCTCGCCGCCATCGGCGTGGTACTGGCGCTGCTGCTCACGGACACGCCATTCAGCATGCAGGCCTACATCGGCGTGATCATGCTGGCCGGCATCGTCGTCAGCAACGCGATTCTGCTCGTCGACTACGCCAATACGCTGAGGCACCGCGATGGGATGGGCGTGCGCGACGCGATCGAGACGGCAGGCCGGCACCGGCTGCGGCCGATTCTGATGACGGCGGCGTGCACGATGCTCGGCTTGGTGCCGATGTCACTTGGCATCGGCGAAGGGTCTGAATTGCAGGTGCCGCTGGCACGCGTCGTGATTGGCGGGCTGCTGACCTCGACGCTGATCACGCTGGTATTCGTGCCGGCGATGTATACGCTGTTCGAAGAGGGCTGGCGCGGTGTGTTCAAGCGCGGCCAGGCGAAACCGGAACCCGCGCACTAACTCAGGTGTCAGGTGACAGGTATCAGGTATCAGGTATCAGGTGGAACGACGGGGCGGCACTCTTCGGAGTAGCCGCCCTTTGTTTTTCCGTGATCGTCGACCGTGGACGGTTTAGTGCGTCGTTCTCTTCCCTGCGAGTTCTGCGACCGTCATCCCCGTGACCGGATCGCGCCAATCCGGCGCAATCTCGGCGAGCGGCTCGAGCACAAATGCGCGATCGCGAAATCGGGGATGAGGGACGTGCAGTCCGGGCTCGTCAATCACGTCCTCGCCGTACAAGATCAAATCGAGATCGAGCGTGCGCGGCGCCCCTGCGTAGGGTCGCTCGCGTCCGTACGCGGTTTCGAGTGACAGGAGCTGCTGCAACAACTCGCCCGCCGACAGGCTCGTGATGCCGATGGCCGCGGCGTTCAGGAAGCGCGGCTGCGCACTGACGCCAACCGGTTCGGTGTCGTGAAAGGTCGAAAGGCGGAATTCGCTGAGGAGCTGATGAAGACCCTCAGCAGCCAACGTGAGATGTGCCACCCGATCGCCCAGGTTGCTGCCGAGCGCGATGGCGACACGAGGCATACATCAGAGGTCAGGGATCAGGGGTCAGGGATCAGGAAGAACTCAGACCCTAAACGACGGGTTACTCTACCCAGCGCGTCGCCAAAACCTTGCCGCGGCGGACGTGAATATCCATGGGTTTGCCGATGATATCGGTCCGCCCTTCCGACGCCTGTTGGAAGAGCCGCTGGTGCTCGAGCATCTCGCCGAGGATGACACGGAGCATGCCTTGGTGGCGTGCGTTGGTGACGTGTTCGATGCGATCGCGCCACTTGTCCACGAACTGCTGATTGGCGCGGCCGTCGTCTGCATAGAGCTCGAAGGCGGCGTCCTTCCGCTTGCCGAGCGCGTTGACCGTCGGCAATGGCGGGTTGTCGGGCACGGTTGCGCCGAACAGGACCAGGGCATGTTGCAGCCACGAGATATGCGTCTCTTCGCGGCTGATGATGTATTGGTAGGCGTTGTTCACGTCGTAATCAGTGACGTGTCGGGCCGCGGCCTCGTGACGCATGCAGCAGCGCAAGACGTTCGAGGTAGAACTCGCGAAGAAGGTCCTGCAGCTCTGATGGAGTCACGCTTTCTGCTTCTCTTTGCAGGAAATGCACACCCGCGTCCACGGGATGGCGTTGAGCCGTGGTTCGGCGATCGGCTCGCCGCAATCGCGACAGACGCCGAAGGTGCCCTTTTCAATCCGCGCCAGGGCTTCGTCGATGGCCTGCAGAATCTTGGCGTCGGTTTGCTTGAGCCGCAGTTGGATGTGGACTTCGTTGTTACCGGACGCCTGGTCGGCCATGTCGCCCTGGCGACCGTTGTTATGTTCCATCGAATTTTGGAGGGGGCGCAGGCCGGCGGTCTGCTCGAGTTCTGCCCGCTTTGCCAAGAGGGCGTCACGGTAAGTCGAGAGATTCATCTTCCACGTACTCCCACTGCCCGGCCCAGACCGGGCAAGCTAAGAGGTCATGATAACACGCACCGCCTGGGCCGCCGATGGACGCAGATACGGCGGCCACAGATGACGCCGATACCGATTTGGATCGTGGCCGGCATCGAATCTCGACCCAGCGTCGGGGCGTCAAAGCGCGCGTTCCGCTCAGCACGATTTACACAACGCTGCACTATCTGCGCCCGCGGCGGCGACTCGGCGCGGAGTGGCGGCTAGCCCTCCCCGACGCGATCACCGCGACAAGCGCCACGAGCACCGATGCCGCCGCCGATCGACGCAGATACGGATTCGGATCGCGGCCGGCATGGCTCAGCGCCGAGGCCTCGAAACGCGGCGTTCCATTCAACAAGATTTAAACAATATCTGCGCTATCTGTGTCATCTGCGGCCTTCATCTGCGTCATCTGTGGCCACCTATCGGTGGCCATCGGCGGCTACTCCGCGCGCAGCGTCGCGAGCGGCTTGCGTTGCAGCACTTCCCACGATGCCATCACCCCGACCAGCGCCACGAGGACCGCGCTGACGCCGATGCCGGAGAGGCTCACGAGCGGCAGCGCCCGCCACGGAATATCGAGCGCGAAGCGGCTGATTGCCCACGTCAGGGCGATCGCCCCGACCGACCCGATCGTTCCGGCGAGTGCGCCAAGCACGCCGTATTCGATCAAGAGCACACTCGCGATCATGCGTCTCGTTGCGCCCAGCGTCTTGAAGATCGCTGCTTCGTAGATGCGCCTGAACTTGGTCATCGCAACGGCGCCGATGAGGATCAACAGCCCGCTGAATAGCACGAGGGTGCCGACAACGGTCACCGCGAGCGTGACATTGTCGATGACGGTGCGAATCGCCGTAAGCATTTCGCGGCCATCGATCACCGACACATTCGCGTAACGGGAGACCAGATCCGACTGCAACCGTGCGCGCCTCCTGCCATCGTCGGGACCGCGAAAGAACGAAATCGATCCGTGCGGCGCGTCGTCGAACAGCCCGGGACGGAAGACGAACATGAACCCGCCGGCGCGGCTGTCGGACCACTCGACGTGGCGCACGCTGGTGACGCGAGCCGACACGGTGCGGCCCATCACGTCGAAGCGCATGGTGTCGCCGATGTTGATGCGAAACCGTTCGCGCAGGCTTTCCTCGATCGATACCTCGCCGGCGCCGGGCGCCGAGCCGCCACTCGCATCCCAGAAGGCGCCCGCTATCACCTTTTCGTTGCGCTCGAGGCGCGGGCGATACGTGATGGTGTACTCGCGCGCGAGCGACCCGCGTCCGCGCACATCCTCGTAGTTTTCAAGGGACACTTCGCGCCCCTCGATCCCTGTGACACGCGCGCGCAGCACGGGAATCAGGGTGACTTCCGTTCCCGGCCGCTTGTACGGCTCGAGCAGCGCACGCACGCCCTGCACCTGATCCTGCTGAATGTCGAGCAGAAACATGTCCGGCGATTCCGGCGAGAGATTGACGGTGAACTCGCGAATCAGGTTTTCCTGCAGCGAACGAACACCGACGATGAAGAAACTGCCGAGCCCGACGGCGAGCAACACGATGCGTGCCTGGCTCCCGGGCCGGCTCAATTGCAGCACGGCATGTCGGAGCGGAAACCACGGCGTCTGAGCCAGCGGCACGATGGCGCGAATGAGCAGGATGCCCGACACGTGCAGGATCGCGGCGGTGGCCGCAAACCCGACGGCGACGACCAGACCAATCCGCAACGAACCCGCCTGCCACACCGCCAGCCAGATCAGGCCGCCAAGGACCACCGCCGACGCGACGATTTGCAGCAGGTCCGGCCGTCGCGAGGAGGACTCCGATCGCAGCAACAGCGACGGCTTCACGTGCCGCACATCGAGGAGCGGCACCAACGAGAACAAGATCGACACGAGAAGCCCGATGCCAAACCCTTGAACGACCGCAGGTACCGTGAGGCCGTAGTCGACGACGATGCCCTGTGTCGCCGCGGCCGCGAGGGTCGATGGAATGGCGCGAATCGCGATGCCCGCGAGCGCGACGCCAAACGCGCTTCCCGCAAGCCCGAGCGCAATCACCTGCGCCATGTAGATCGCGAGCAACTGCCAGGATCGGCCGCCGAGGCATTTCAGGATGGCAATGCTGCGGATCTTCTGCTGCACAAACACGCGAGTGACGCTCGACACGCCGATGCCGCCGAGAATCACGATCACCAGGCCCACGAGGCTCAAGTAGTTTTCCGCCCGTGCAAAGTCCCTCCCGATGTCCTCGTCGGTGGCCTTATACGAACGCACTCTCGCGAAGGCATTACGGAGGTCGTCGCGCAATCGCTGCACGAGCGCGTCGTGCTGCGGGTCTGGAATCTTGAGGAGCCGCTGGTAGTTGGCGCGGCTACCGAATCCGAGCAGACCGGTCTTCTCCAGATCCGCCAAATCGACGAACACACGCGGGCCGAGGCTGAAGGCACCGAGCCTGCGGCCCGGCTCTGCTTCGATGACCCCGCGAATCGTGAACTGCTGCGTGCCAATGACGAGCGCGTCCCCCACGCTGACCCCCAGCTGCGCCAGGAGCTCGGGACGAACCAGCACGCCAAAGTCGCGAAGCAAGCCGTGATCGAAGCGCGCGCCTTCGAGCTTCAGCTCGCCGTAAAACGGAAAGCCCTGCTCGACCGCGCGGAGCTCCACCATCCTGGCAATACCGGCGCGATCGGCTGGCCGTGCCATCGTCGCCACTTCCACCGAGCGCACGCCCGAAGCACCCACTTCGCGCAGCCGGTCGTCGATCTTGCGCGCGAGGTCGGGGTCGAGCGCGCGGTTGCTCGAGACGATGGCGTCGGCACTGAGCAGCGATCGCGCCTCGCCGTCGAATACCGCGCGGACGCTCTGAATCACGGAGCGGATCGCCACGATCGCACCGACGCCAACCGACAGACAGATGAAGAAGAACAGAAGACGGCGCCATGAGGCGCGCAACTCGCGCAGCGCCATCGTGGCGACAAACCTCATCGCGCCACCGCCGGGCCGGCAGCGGCGGCCGTCGTTTCGTCGCCGACCGGCGAACCGTCACGCAACGTGAGCTGCACGTCGGCGATCGCCGCAATCGCGCGATCGTGCGTGACGAGGACAAGCGTCACCCCGCGATTGCGCTTGACCTGCAGTAGCAAGTCGAGGATGTGACGGCCATTCGTGCTGTCGAGATTGCCCGTGGGCTCGTCGGCGAGGATGAGCGGCGGGTCGTTCGCCATCGCGCGCGCAATCGCAATCCGTTGCTGTTCCCCGCCCGAGAGCTGCGATGGGTAGTGATGACCGCGGTCGTGCAGACCTACTTCGTCGAGCAGTGTCTGCGCCCGGCGGCGCGCATCCCGCCGTCTCGCGATCTCCATCGGCACCAGAATGTTTTCAAGTGCGGTTAATGACGGCACCAGATGAAAGAACTGAAACACGAACCCGATCTTCTCGCCGCGTAGGCGCGCCAGCGTGTCCTCATCGAGCGTCGTGATGTCAGTGCCATCGATCAGAATCTGACCGGACGAGGGTGCGTCGAGGCCAGCGATGAGACCGAGCAGCGTGGATTTGCCGCTGCCCGAGGGACCGATTATGGCAAGACACTGCCCAGCGGGCACGACCAGATCCATCGGATGCAGAATCGTCAGCGGCTGGTCGCCGCTCTGTACCGTCTTGCTGACGCCCCGCAGCTCAATCATCGATGAGCGGCCTGGTCTTTCTTCACGATTGGTTCGAGCGCCTGCCACACGAGGTCGGCGACGACACGCGCGCCCCGTTCGTTTGGATGAATGCCATCAGCTTGATTGAGCGTCGCGTCGCCGGCGACCCCCTGCAGCAGAAACGGGACAAGGGGAACCTGGTAGCGAGCCGCGAGATCACGATACGTCTTGCGAAATGCCGTCGTGTAGTCGGCTCCGTAATTGGGCGGCGCCTCCATGCCGGCGAGGATGACGGCGAGATCGCGGCGCTCGGCCGCTTCAATAATCGCCGCGAGGTTCTTTTCGAGCTCGGGCGGCGGCAATCCGCGCAACCCATCGTTGCCCCCGAGGGCGACCACCAGAATTCTCGGATCGCCTTCGCCCAGCGCCCACTCGAGGCGCCGCAGTCCGCCGGCCGAGGTATCGCCCGAGACGCCTGCGTTGACCACCGAGTAACTGTAGCCCGCGGCCTTGAGCCGCGCCTCGATCAAAGCAGGAAAACTGCGGTCGACGCTCAGCCCAAGACCCGCCGTGAGACTGTCGCCGAGAAAAATGATTCGTGGCGATTTGTCGATCGACGCCGGCGCCGTCGTCGGCCCAGCGGATCGTGCAGCCGTGGCGGGATCGGCGGCACGCGCAGCCGCTGTGTCCCCGCGCGCGCCGGCCCGCGGCGAGTCCGTTTTATCGCCGCCGCACGCCGCGACGAGGCACGAGCTGAGAACCAGCACGCTGACAGAGCGGAAGAACACTGTTGTGATTATACGAACCGCAGCACAACCGCCGTGGCGTTGTCGCTTCCGCCGCCGTCAAGCGCGGCGCGCACGGCCGCATCGGCGGCGAGGTCGGCCGAGGACAGGCTCATGGCACGGGTGAGTTCTGACTCCTCGATATAGCCGTGCACGCCATCCGAGCACAGCAGCCACGACTCGCCAACCGTAACCGGCTGCTCTGTGACTGCAGGGTTGACGTCCGCTCGCATGCCAATGCCGCTGGTGAGTACGTGGCGCATGGGGTGATCGTTGGCGCGAGCTGCGGGCTCGGCAGCAAGCATGGCAGCAACCCAGGTGTGATCCCGTGTCATCGCCTCAAGCCGGTCGTCGCGGAATCGGTAGGCTCGGCTGTCGCCGACGTGCGCGATCACCACATACTCCCCTTCCACCAGCGCGGCGACCATGGTCGTGCCCATGTTCGCGAGTCGCAGATCGCTGTTCCCCGCGTCATGCACATTTTGATTGGCGAGGCGCATGCCGGCCACCAGGCGATTGGCGGCCCGGGACAGGTTTGGGTCGAACGGAAAGGGCCACGTCAACTCGCCGCTCCCACCCGTCGCCTTCACAAACGCCACAAGCGTGTCCACTGCCATGGCGGACGCAACTTCGCCGGCGTTATGGCCTCCCATCCCATCGGCGATGACATACAAGCCGAGCGTCGCATCGCAGAAAAAACGATCTTGATTGAGGGGACGGGGGCCGCGTTCGGAACGGCCGGCGTGAAGGACGCGCAAAGCGACAGCACCATAGCACGCCGGGCGCATCGGCGCGAAGGTGCTGCGTCGGAATCATGACGCGTGGAATGAGAGACGCTTACCGTTCTTGACCCCCGACCGACCCCTCGACGTCCCTCGCCACGCGTAAATACCGGCAAAGTAGGTCGTTAGGGCATACGCATCTGAGCATCAGCGCCCTGCATACTTGGTATACTCCGTGCGTGGTGAGTGTCCCGCTTCAACCCGTGATGGCGCGCGCGTTCGCCCATCTCGAGCGCGGGCAGGCACCGGCCGCGGTGGAACTGCTCACCCCGGTCCTAGAGACGTCGCTGAAGAAAGAAGACGAGCTCGCCATCAGGTGCAGCGTCGCCGAGGCGTACCTTCTCCTCGGCGATCTGTCGCACGCGAGCGCCACGCTCGGCAGAGCCCCCGACGCCATTCGCGACGCGGTCGCCCCCGTCTTGTTGTCCACGCTCTGGCGCCTGCATGGCCGTGTGGCGTTCGGGCGTGGCGAGCAGTCCCGAGCCATCGCGCTCCATGGGCGGGCCCTCAAGCAGGCGCAGCTGGCGCACGACTCACGGGCGATCGGCCGCGCGCACTACGAGTTGGCGCTCTGCTACAAGCAAGTGGGCGACATGACGATCGTCCGCGAGCACATCGCCGAGGCCGCAGCCGCGCTGCACGCCGCCGGCGATCGCCGTCACCTCGCGCAAGTGCACGCCTTATCGGGGACGATGCTCGCCCAAAGCGGCCGTTACGACGAAGCCACAGCGGCGCTGCGTCAGGCCGAGCGGCAGGCCACTTCGCTCTCCGCCGACGACGTCTTGGCGACCGTGTGCGGCAATCAGGCGATCGTCGCGATGTTGCGGCATCGTTACGAGCAGGCGTACGCCCTCGCCGAACGCGCGGTCACACTGCAGGAAGGTCTTGGACAACCACCCGGACTCGCCGTGTCGCTCGCGACATTCGGTCAGATTTGCGTACGGATGGGGAATCTGACACGTGCCGAAACCGTGCTGCATCGTGCGCTCGAAGTCCGCAGCTCCGTCCAGTTCCACGAGACCACAGGAGCGGTCTACGACACGCTAGCGCAGATGTCGCTCATGCGCGGTGATTACGAGCACGCCTCCGAGTACTTACAGCGGGCCGCGGAAGCCTACGGCGCCTACGGCCGGCAGACGAGCTCCTGGTACGAGTGGTCGGTGCGCATGATCTCCGCTCGCCTCGCAACGCGACGCGGACAGCCGGATGCCGCTCTTGTGATCGCCGACGAAATTGCTCGATCGTCTGCGGCGCCGCCGGCCGAGGTGATTGAAGCGGAGTTGATCGCGGTTGAAGCGCTCTTGTCGGCGAGCCGGATCGAAGAAGCCGAACATCGGCTCGACCAGGTCGAGAGCCGTCTCGATCCCCGCAACATGCCTGGGGGCTGGGGCGAGTTCTTGCGGCTACGCGGCGATCTCAGAGCTCGCCAGAATCGGACGACAGAGGCCTACCACGACATCGCACAGAGCTCGAGCGTCTTCGAACTGGTTGGCGAACGGTATCAGGCGGGCGTCAGTCAGCTCGCGCTCGGACGTCTTGCAGGACGCGCCGGCGCGCGCTCGACGGCGGACCGCCACTTCGAGCAGGCTGCGCAGGTTTTTCAATCGCTTGGCGCCAACCGTGACTTGGAGGAGGCGACGGCTGCCATGTCGGCGCCGCAGCCGGCCGGTACCGGCGAGTACGTCGGATCTCCTGCCGACGCCGACGACGCACTGGTGCGCCGGTTGGTAGACGCGGCGATTCTGCCCGATCTTCTCGCCCGCGAATTGACCGCAGCGGTGCTCGACGCCGTCACCGCCGATGTGACGGTCGTCTTCGCGGAGCTGCCAGGCGGCGACATTCGACTGATCGCGCACAGCGGCGCCGATGCGGACATCGCGCAATCGGTCGCCCGGAAGGCGCTCCAGGGGGCGGCGTACGGCAGCGGCGCGCTCATCCTTGAACATATTGGCCGCGAGCCGGACGGTCCGCGGGCCATGGTCGTGGCCACTGCGCGGCCACTCGGGCCTCACCTGCTCCGCCGCATTCGCATGGTCGCCGCCGTGGCGCGACAAGGCTTCGATCTGTGCGGCGTGCGCGACCGTCCCACCAAGGACGCAGACGTCGTGACGGAACGTCCTCTGGAGCCGCTCCTGCCCGGATTTGTGTGCTCCAGCGCCGCGATGTCGCGAGTCGTCGACCAGATTCAGCGCCTTCAAGGCAACAATCTGACGGTCTTGATCACCGGTGAAAGCGGGACAGGCAAAGAGCTCGTCGCGAGGGCGATACATGTCGGCTCGCCCCGGAGCGCGGCCGTGTTCCTGCCGTACAACTGCACCACCACCACGCGCGAACTCGCCGATAGTCAGTTGTTCGGTCATCGTCGCGGCTCCTTCACCGGGGCCTTTTCCGACCAACCTGGCTTGGTGCGAACAGCCGGCGGCGGAACCCTCTTTCTCGACGAAATTGGTGACTTGCCGCTCGACGTGCAGCCCAAGCTGCTGCGGTTTCTCGAACACGGCGAGATCATGCCGGTCGGCGAAACGCGGCCGCAGCGGGTCGACGTGCGCGTCATCGCCGCCACCAACGCCGACCTGGAGCAGAGGGTGGCCGAAGGGAAGTTTCGCGAAGACTTGTACTACCGGCTGAGCGTGATCAGGATCCACGTTCCGCCCCTGCGGCAGCGGCGCGAGGAGATTCCGCACCTGAGCACGTTTTTCCTACGGGAAGCGACCGAGCGGTTCGGCAAGCCCGACGTGCAACTCGGGCCCGAGGTGCTGGAGTTGTTCGCGGGGTACTGGTGGCCAGGCAACGTCCGCCAATTACGGAACGAAGTGCAACGCGCGGTCGCAATGGCACCCCCTGGCGGGGTGATCAATCAAGACCACTTGTCGGCTGACTTGACGCAGGAGCAGCAGGCAGGCGGGCAGCCGCCCACTGGCAAAGTGACGCTGCGCGGCGGTCAAACGCTGGCGTCGGTGGTCGACGACCTCGAACGCGAGTTGATTCGCGAGACCGTGGCGCGTCATCGTGGGAACATCTCGGAAAGCGCGCGCTCTCTTGGTCTGACGCGCCGAGGTCTCTACCTCAAACTTCGGCGCTTGGGTCTGGAAAGCCCCTCAGATGTGAATACCAAGTAGCCATTGGCGAGGTTGCGCGTATACTGTCTATACAGTAGCACCTGACAATTGTGTCGCCGCTATGTCGCTTCAAGTGCTCTCGTGCAACCTCATGGACAGAAGGTATACAGTCCGCAAGGTTGCGTGCAGAATCGGCGCGGAACTTGGAGTAGAGCTGGTGAGGCACTTGCCTCGGGGACGTGGTTTTCAGGTAACTCGCTGGGGGTTCACCGTGGCTCACAAGCTTCAACCGGCACTCGCACTTGCCCGCCGACGCCGCGCCGAGCGTCGACGATTGTCGGTCGCCGCGCGTTTGACGTGGAAAGATGCGTCGGGGGCGATGCGCTTTGTTTCGGTCATGACCCGCGATGTCAGTAGTGCCGGCGTCTTTGTGGAGGCGGACGCCTGTGCGGCGATTCCGCTGTATCGCCTGGTCCACCTGCAGCTCGAACGTGAGAGTGCCCTTCTCGAAGGCGTTCCTGAGGAATTACGGATGGGTCGCGTCCTCTCGGCGGTTTGGCGCGTCGGGCCCTGCCGGGCCGCGACCGGCACGCCGGCAGGATACGCATTGCGCTTCCTCGTCGAACCGCAGGAAAATGCTTGTGTCAGCCATGCCGCGCCGCCGCGGATGGCCGTCGCAAGCTGATGAAAATAGCCGTCATTATTGGTGCCGCGGCGGTTGTGATCGGGCTGGTCGCCACCGCGCGCGGTGAGCGATCGATCTCGCCGCTACGCGAACTCGCAAGTCCCGCCGCACCACCCAGCGCACAACCACAACTCGTCGTCGATGCCGCCGGTCGCGTGATCCTCAGTTGGCTCGAACATGTCGGCACGACAACCACACGGGCGTTTCGCTATGCCTACCGCGACGGCGATCGCTGGACCGCGCCGACCACGATCGTCGAGCGCGATCGCTTCTTCGTCAACTGGGCCGACGTGCCGTCCGTGTTTCCAGTGGGTGGCGGACGGCTGGCTGCGCATTGGCTGCAGTACAACGGACCCGGCACGTACGCTTACGATGTCCGGGTGGCGTTCTCCGACGCAGAGGGGAAGAACTGGTCGCCTGATATCGCGCCACATCGTGATGCCAGCCATACCGAACACGGTTTTGCCTCGTTCTTTACGTCGCCCGGCGGCGCCACGGGGGTGGCCTGGCTCGACGGCCGCGAGATGAGCGGCGCACACGGCGCCGAGCACGGTGCGATGACGCTCCGGGCAACGACCATCGCGCCCGACGGGCGCACCGGCGACGAAGTGCGGCTCGACGCACGGGTTTGCGAGTGCTGCCCAACAACGGCCGTGGCCACGGCAAGCGGAGCGCTCGTCGCCTACCGCGATCGCTCCGACAGCGAAGTTCGCGACATCGCGGTGGCGCGTCTGCAGAACGGGACCTGGCAGCCGCCCGCGCTGGTGCACGCCGACAACTGGAAAATCGACGCGTGTCCGGTCAACGGCCCTGCGTTAGCCGCAACAGGCGATCATGTCGCGCTCGCGTGGTTTACGGCCGAAGGCGACAGGCCGCGCGTCAACGTGGCGTTTTCCGACGACGGCGGCGCCACGTGGGGCGCGCCGATTCGCGTCGACGAGGCCAAGTCGCTGGGCCGCGTCGACACGGTGCTGTTAGACGACGGTCGCGCCGTTGTGTTGTGGATGGAGCATCTCGACAGCGGTTCAGAATTGCGGGCTCGGATCGTCGCACCCAACGGGACGCGCGACTCCTACATCACGGTCGCGTCGATGACGGCCAATCGACAAAGCGGCTACGCCAGGATGGTCCGCAGCGGTCACGATTTGATTTTCGCGTGGGTGTCGAACAACCCGACTTCGCAGGTCAAGACAGCGGTCGCCTCCCTGAGTCGCTGATGACACAGATTTCTAATGGCCGCCGATTACGCAGATGACACAGATGCTGTTTTGGATCGACCAAGCTGGGTAATCACGGTCTCTTCCGCCAGTAGCGCGCCAAGCCTAACCACAGTTGTTCGAACGGCGCCGCCATCTCGAACGAGCGCGCGTCTTCGTCGGTCATCTCGCGCCGCACTTCTGTGCGCATGTCTTCGACAAACCGCGCGATGCGGTCCTCGTCTGACCCCTCTACTGCGAGTGTCGCCTTCACCCGCCGGGCCGAGGCGTCGAGCACACTGCGGAACCGCCGGAGGTGTTCGGCGACATCAGAGACGGCGCCGAAATGTGTGAGAAAGAGCGCCGAGGCACGCCACCCTTCGATCGTCTCGAGACTGGGTTGCCACGCCTCCAGATCGATGTCCGGGGGCGGCGTCGGGGCGAGGATGTAGCTGCCGACGCGGCGGATACCAGCGGTGTCGCCAACATAGGCCATGCCGTCTGAGTGATCGAAGTAACTCACGTGATGCGACGCGTGGCCCGGTGTGTACGCAACCTGCAGGGTCCGGCCGACGAGGTCGAGGCGCTCGCCTCCACCCAGCACGTCAATGCGGTCCGCGGGCACCGGTCGCATCTCTCCCCATAAGCTTTCCATTCGCTCGCCATACAGCCGCTGCGCGCTGTTCATCAGCTTGCTCGGATCGATCATGTGCGGGGCACCCCGTTCGTGCACGTAGACGCGAAGCGCCGGAAGGCGCGCCGCGAGTGTTCCGCTCGCACCCGCGTGGTCGAGATGAATGTGCGTCAGCAGCAGTGCCTTCACGTCTTTCAGTTCGTGGCCTTCGGCGCGGAGACCGGATTCGAGGGCGTTGAGCGTGCTCGAAGGGCCGGGGTCGATGAGCGCCACGCCTGATGGACCCTCGAGCATCGCCGTGGCGATGACACCACCGTGGCCCTGAAATCGCAGGTCGATTGTTTTCATCGTGGAACCACGGGACGGAGAGTGGGCACCGGCACAACGCGAGAGACGACCCAGTCGCCTTGCAGACGGCGGAAGGTGAGGTCGAGTTCGCGGGCCTCGAGACCGCGTTCGCCTTGCGCATCGCGAAACAGCGCTTCCGCCGTGGTGTAGACCTGCGCGGAGGTCCCGCTTGCATCGACGTCGATCTGCACGTCCGCAAACCGCACTTCGAGATCCCGCACCGTGGTGTTGAGACGGGCGACGGCGCCGATCAAGACGTCGCGTCCGCGCGTTTCGTTGAATGGCGGGCCCGCATCGACGGTGATCTCCGGATCGAGCGCCGAGCGGATCGAGACCGACCGAGCAATCCGCGCCACCTCGCCCTCCCCCGCCTCGCCGCTGCTCGCCGCCCTCGCAATCCGATTGAGCGCACGGTGGATTTGCGCCTCGTCACTTGGAAACAGCCACCGCCATCCGAACCCGATTGCGGCGATCGCGACTGCGATGATGACCAGGCGTCGGATCATGATTCAGAAGATCCGCGAGCCGATCAAACGCGCGCGTGGCACCGTCCCCATATCGTGCAAGGGCATCGCCATCGTGCGGTTGTCCCCAACGACGAAGTATTCGTCGTCGCCGAGAGTCACCTCAGGGAGGCGCCAGTCGGCGCGTGTGTGGGCATACGGTTCGTCGAGCGATTGGTCGTTGATCGCCACGACGCCGCCGTCGATCTGGAGGCGGTCACCGGGCAGGCCGATGAGTCGCTTGACGTAGACGACGGAGCGCCCGGCCATGCGGATGGCCACGATGTCGCCGCGCCGCGGCTCGCGGAATTGGTAGGTCAGCCTGTTGACGAAAATCAGATCACCGGACTCGATCGTCGGCGTCATGCTGATACCGGCGCCGCGGACCGGCAGCAGCACGTAGGTAAAGATCGCGTAGGCGGAGACCACGAGCACGGCCACCCTGATCGCGGTTCGCCGCGGGTTCGCGCCGGCGACCCATCGTGGAAGCCTCACTCGTGATAACTGAGCGCACGGATGCTCTGCTGGTAGCGCCCGTCCTCGCGCGGCACAAAGATGCGACAGCCATCGAGGTTGCCACCGTAGATGTGGAGCGTGACGGAGGTGGCATCCGGCTGCGCGTTGGCCAGCACGTGATAATCCGTCGGAGGAATCAGCCGGCCCGCCGTACCCACGCCGGCGGTGAGCGGCTCCCCTGTGGGGCGGACACGAAATCCGTCCGCCTCTGCTTCGACGTCGTACTGCGTGACCGCCATTTCACCTTCGACGACGCCCTCGACACACCACAACCCGCCGTGGTCGTGGACAGGCGTGCCCTGCCCGGGACCCCAGGTCATTACGACCGCCGTGTAGCGGTCCTTCGGATCCTGATACAGCAGGCGCCGCGCATAGCAATCGGAGCGCGTCTGCCGGAAGCGATCCGGAAGGGCGAGTGCCGATCCGCCGAGCAACGCCTCGAGGTCGGCTTTGACGCCGGCCGTGATCGCATCGACCGACCGCGCGCTGACCGATTTATCGAGGCGCACCACGAGTTCGTCGAAGCCAGGGAACATTCCTTAATTGTATGTCGCCGTGGTGCGGCTGGAGCCGTTCTTCAAATTCTCCTCAAAGAGCTTCAGGATGCGTTTGTATTCGTCCGCCCAGCTCGTTTCCTCGATGAAACCGTGATCCTCGACGGGGTACATCGCCACTTCCCAGTTTTCCTTGCGGAGCTCGATGAGTCGCTGCACCAGCCGCACCGAATCCTGGAAATGGACGTTCACGTCGACCATGCCGTGGCAGATGAGCAGTGCGCCCTTGAGACCTTCGGCGAAGTAAATCGGCGAGCTCTTGCGATACGCCGCCACGTCCTCTTGTGGTTCGTTGAGGATGTTGGCCGTGTATTGATGGTTGTAGTGCGCCCAGTCGGTTACCGGTCGAAGCGCGGCGCCGGCGGCAAACGTATCGGGCGAGGTAAACAACGCCATCAGCGTGATGAAGCCGCCGTAACTGCCGCCGTACAAACCAATGTGTTTCGCGTTCACCTTCTGCGTGTCGACGAGGAACTTCGCACCGTCAACGACATCCTCCAGGTCCTTCCCGCCCATCCAGCGGTAGATCGCCGTGCGCCAATCACGTCCGTAGCCGCTGCTGGCTCGGTAGTCGGGATCGAGCACGACGTAACCTTTCGACGCGAGCAGATGATGGAACATGTACTCGCGGTAGTACGACGCCCAATACTTGTGCGCGTTCTGCGCGTATCCCGCGCCATGGACAAAGACGACAGCCGGTGCGCTCGGATGCCGCTTCGCGCCGACCATCTCCGGTGTATAGAGGCGCGCGTACACCTCAACGCCATCGCGCGTCTTGTAGGTCACCAGCTGCGGCTCGAGCCACTTGAACGATCGCCACTCCGGCGAGCTGCTGGTGGTCACCTGCCGGGCCTCTGCGCCGGCGCGGTTCGGGAGCAGAAACACTTCCGGCGGTTTGTTCGACGCTGAAAATACGGTGCCGAAGGTCGCGTTGTCCGGCGAAATCTGTCCGCTAAACGCACCGGTCATCGTCGTCAGCTTCGTGCGCGCGCCGCCCTCGACGCTCAGCGCATACAAATGCCGCTCGCCCGGATGTTGTTCCGTCGACTGGATATAGAACGTGCCCGCGTCTGGCGATAGCGTCACAGTGTCGATCTCGAAGCGGCCTGTCGTCAGCTGTTTGCGCTGTGGACGCTCCTGCGTGACGTCCACAGTGTAGAGGTGCATCCAGCCGTCATGCTCGGCCAGGAACCATACGCGGCGATTGTCGGGGAGCCATCCGAGACCGCCCGCGAAGTTGTTCGCCGGCCCGACCTCCCGCACCCATGCCTCATCGTGCGTCTGGTCGAGCACCTTGGTCTTGCCGGTTTCCGGATCGATCAGCACCAGCCACCGATCGGTGTTGTCGCCGGCGCGAACTGACGACACGGCGAGATTGCCGTCAGGAGACAGCAGCGGCTGCCCCCATCGCACGTCGCGCTTTCCCTTGGGAGGATCAGTGGCCGGTTTTGCAGGAGGTGCGGCGTCCTCACTCTCGACTGGCTTGGGGATCACGATTGGATCGCTGACGCCTTCGAGCCCGGCCCACACGGCTGCGCCCGTCTTGAGGTTGAGGATCGCCAACCGTCGCCGCTCTTGCGCGTCGCCGACTTTGGCTCGAGGTGTGGCGATGTCTTCCGTGTACGCCGATTCGCTCACGAACCGCGGTATCTGCGCCGAGCGCGCCTGGGCTCGATCGCCGACCAGCAAGTAGGCGTATGTCTCGTCGGCAGAAAGCGCTGCGTCGACAATGGTCTGTCGTTCGACCAGCTCGAACTTGGGCAGTGCGCGAGCCCTGTCACGCTCCTCGCGGCGCTTCCGCCGTGCGGCTTCCTGTTCGACCCAGTCGATGAGCTCCTTCTGCTCGTCGCGCAGCACGCGTTGGCTTTCTGTTGGCCGCGGCTCGTTTCGGCGCGTCGCGGCATCGTACAGCTGCACGACACCACCGGTAGACACGCCTTCCACAGGCACGATAAACAAATTGTTGTCTCGGATGAAGGTGACGTGCGTCCCGCCACGCGCCCACCGCGCGGCGCTCTCGGTGGCGGTGGTGCGTGTCACGTCCGTGCGCTTGCGCGCAGTGGTATCGATGAGCACGATGTCGGCGCGATCGCTGCCAAGGATGCGCCGGCGAGTTGCGTCCCACGTGCCACTGGTCAGCGGCGCGGAGCGACGCTCGAGGTCGGACAACCGCCGCGGCGCCCCACCGTCACGTGCCACCACCCATGTGGCGGCTTCGTCTTCGCCTGGCATGCGCCACTCGAAGTAGAGCTCCTGCGAGTCGCCGGACCAGCGCAGGTCCGACGGCGCGTATCCGACGAGCTTCGGGCCGCGCATGATGCTGTCGACAGTGAGCTGAAACTTCGCGGATGGCGTTGATGAAGGCGACTGCGCCGAGATGACGCCGCCGCAGGCTCCAAGAGCAACGACTAAGAGCAATGTGCGCATGAGGGGAGTCTAACGCAGCTTGCGATAGGCGCCGAACATCAGCTGGTCACGAACGCGACCGTCTTTGATCGTGCTCTGCGGCAGGCGTCCCTCGAGCGCGTACCCGGCTTTTTCGAGGACGCGAATGGACCCGGGATTATCGGCGAACGGGAGCGCAAATATTCGCAGCAGGTCGAAGCGCTGGAAGGCTGCCCCCGTCACGGCAACGAGGGCCTCTGTGACAATCCCGCGCCCCCAGTAGCGCTGCCCCAGCCAGTAACCGATTTCTGCCGACACACGTTCGACATCGGTCTGCGGCTCGAGCCCGATGCCGCCTGCGGCTTCCCCATCGACTTCGATGGCCCACACCATCGGTGGCGCTTGTGTGGTGATGTGCTCGAGGAAGTTCCGACCGTGCTCCTCCAAATACGGATGCGGAAAGCGGTCGCGCAAATGGATCCAGATCTCGCGGCTGTTGGCATTGCGCACGAGCGGCTGCAGGTCCTCGAGGCTCCACTCCCGCACCGTGCACGTCCGCAGAGGTAATTGCACGTCGATCAGTAACGCAGACGGTTAGCGGGTACGCACCCGAATCGTCACCGGCGCCGTGAGAGATGTGCTCACGACGGCGCCTTCGCTGAACGACACTTCGTCGCCACGGGTCGCCAGCACCACGCCCGTGCCGCCACCGCCGCCAACCGCGGTGCCGATTGCAGCGCCCTTCTTGCCACCGGCAATCGCACCCACGACCGCGCCCGCACCGGCACCAATGCCGATTTTGACGGCATCTTCCTTCTTCGTGGATTGTGCCTGGCGAGCGACGGTCGACGTCCGAATTTCGTAGCGTTCCTCGCCTGCATCCACCGAGGTCAAGCGGAACGCGACCCGCGCGACACCTTTGACGCGGCCGGATTGGGTCGCCTCGGTGACGTAACCGCTCACCGCAGCACCGGAGGGGATAACCGTGAGTCCATCAACCACAACGGGCCGTTGCAGTGTCCCGGACACGGCATCTTCCACCGAGCTTCCATTCGAGGAAACATCGGAGGTGAGCGCAACGCTCAGCGGCGTCCCCACGGGAATGGTGACGTCGCGGTGTCGCACGGTTTCGACAGCAGGATAACTCGCAGCCCGAGGCGCACGCGCTCCGTTCGGCGACGGCGGCACCGTCACACCTCGCGGCGTCCCCGTCGCCTCAGCCGCCGCAACTGACGGTTTCGGCGTATCGGATGCAAGATGGTGGTCTGCGCCTGGTGTCGCAACACTGCCCGCGGGCGGCGTGGTGGCTGCAGGGGTCGTCGAATCGCGCTGGCAACCAACGCTGACACTCGCGATGAGAAGCAAACTGAACGTAAATCGCCGCATGTGGGTTTCCCTCGCCGGTGTTATCCGCACAGCTCATCAGTCGAGCGCGGATCTATGGCAGAGAGAAGGTTTGCAAGGAACTCGCCAGCTGCTGGCTACTCGTTCGCGGCGGCGTTGCCGCGCAGCAACCGAGGAGATTCGAGTTGTGCGGTGTTGACGCGGTTGCCGCCCGTCGTTTGCGCCGAACGCAACGCGACGCGCGCGACTTTGATCAGATCGAGTTCTTCCCAGTTGGACTGCCGTGCGGGCACTGCGGAGGCGACCGCGACGCTCGCGGTGACGACTGGCCGCTCGGCCTCGCGCGCGGAGGGAATCGCGAGGAGCTCGATGACTTCACGAATCCGATTGGCGACGCGCAGTGCACCCTTGCCATCGGTGCGGGACAAGACGACGGCAAATTCGTCCCTGTGATAACGCGACACGAGATCACCCGCGCGTCCGGCGAGGCCGTGCACGGCTTGGCCGATTTGTCGCAAGCAATCATCGCCGGCACGGCGGCCGTGGACTGACGATTGAATGCACGGAAACCATCGACATCGAAGAAGATGATTGCGACCGGATCGGAGTCGCGGCGCGCGCGGCGCCACTCACGTTCGAGGAAGTCGAGAAACTGTTCGTGGTTGGCAAGCGCAGTGACACCGTCCTCTGTGCTCAGGCGCTGGAGATCGAGCTGCGCGGATTCGAGCTCCACCGTCCGCGCCGTTACGGTCTTCTGCAGTTCGGCGAGGCGGGCTCGCAGTCGACGCGCCAGCAGGGCGAACCAAACGGCAACGACGACCGCCAATGAGGCAGCAACGATGAGCGTCGTCGTCCAGCGGTCGTCCACTGTTTAGTTCGTCCTCGTCATGATCCGAAACGGTTGGGCTAGGATAACGCGATTACGGTGCAGCGCCGCCGCTTATTTGATCGAGGATTTCCTGATGACACGTCTGATCGCTGGATTGATCACAATTGCACTCGTTGGCGCAGCTTGCTCGAAGACGCCGACGGGAACGTCACACGACACGTCTGGCGCCACGCCGACCGCATCGGGAATCGAGCTCGCGTCGATCGATAAAGACGTCCGGCCGCAGGACGATCTGTTCGTCCATGTCAATGGCGCGTGGCTCGCAAAAACCGAGATTCCTCCGGACAAGTCATCGTACGGCGCGTTCGACATGCTCTTCGACAAGGCGCAGGAGGATCTGCGCGCGATTGTCGAAGACGCCGCCAAGCGGGCCGACAAAGCACCGGGCTCCGACGCGCAGAAGATCGGCGATTTCTACGAGAGCTTCATGAACGACGCGCGCGCGAATCAGATCGGGCTGAAGCCGCTCGAATCCGAGATGGCCGCCATCGATCGACTCGCGACCAAGACCGATCTCGCGCGCTACTTTGCGCGCATGTTCAAGCTCAATGTGATCAATCCGCTCGTCGGATATGTCGACGGCGATGCGAAGCAGCCGGATTACGACACCCTGTATGTCTTCCAAGGCGGTCTCGGACTTCCGGACCGCGATTACTACATCAAAGAGGATCCGCCGCTGCGCACCTACCGCGAGAAATACCTCGGTTTTCTCACGACGATTCTGAAGCATGCGAATCAGCAAGCCCCTGAAGCGACGGCAAAGCAGATCTACGCGCTCGAGGCACGTCTGGCGCAGGCGCACTGGACCAATGTCGAGAGCCGCGACGCGGTGAAAACCTACAACAAGATTGCGCTGGCGGATTTAGCCAAGCAGTTCCCGGGTTTCGATTGGGCGGCGTGGACGGGCGAACTCGGCATCGCGCAGGCGGCGGCGATTGTGATCGGACAGCCAAGTTATGTGAAAGCGTTTGCCGCCGACTGTCAATTCGCTGCCGGTGGACGACTGGAAGCCGTACATCCGCGCCGCGGTGCTCAATGGCTTTGCGCCGTATCTCAACGACGAGATGGTGGACGCGGAGTTCGGGTTCTACGGACAGACACTGCGGGGAGTAAAGGAAAACGAGCCACGGTGGAAGCGGGCGGTCAAGACGATCAACGCCAACCTCGGCGAGATGCTGGGCAAGTTGTACGTCGATCGGCACTTCAAGCCCGAAGCCAAGGCGCGCATGGAACACCTCGTCGGCAACCTTCGCCTCGCGTTCAAGGAAGGTATCGAGAAGCTCGAGTGGATGACGCCGGAGACCAAAGCGCAGGCGCAGGAGAAGCTCGCGCGGTTCACACCGAAGATCGGATACCCCAACAAGTGGCGCGACTATTCACGCGTCGCTGGTGATGAAGGACGACCTTGTCGGCAATGTGACGCGCGCCTTTATCGCGGAGAGCGAATTCCAGTTGTCGAAGGTGGGCAAACCGATCGACCGCGAGCAGTGGGGCATGACTCCGCAGACGATCAACGTGTACTACAATCCGGTGCGCAACGAGATCGTCTTTCCCGCGGCGATCCTGCAGCCGCCGTTCTTCAATCTCGAAGCAGACGATGCGGTGAACTACGGCGGCATTGGCGCGGTCATCGGCCACGAGATGGGCCACGGTTTCGACGACCAGGGGCGACGCTACGATGGCAACGGCATGCTCCGCGACTGGTGGACGCCCAAAGACGCGGAGGAATACACCAAGCGCGCCAAACTCCTCGTCGAGCAGTACAACGCCTTCGAGCCGCTGCCAGGGCTGCACGTCAACGGCGAGTTGACGCTCGGCGAAAACATCGGCGATCTGACCGGCGCCGTCATCGCCCGGCGCGCCTACGAGCTCTCGCTGGGCGGCAAGCCCGCACCGACGATCGACGGCTTGAATGCGGATCAGCGCTACTACATGGGCTGGGCACAAATCTGGCGAGCGAAAGAGCGCGACGATGCGCTGCGGCAGCAGGTGATGACCAACCCACATGCGCCCGAGATGTATCGCGCGAACGGCCCGGTGCGCAATATTCCCGAGTTCTACACGACGTTCGGCGTGAAAGAAGGCGACAAGATGTGGCTGGCACCCGAGAAGCGCACGAAGATCTGGTGAAGGCCTCAGACAGTCAAAAGCGGGCCACGAAAACACGAAGGGACGAAAACACGAAATTTTGTTTTTTCGTCCTGGTTTACTTCGTGCTTTAGTCCTTTCGTGCTTTCGTGGATTGCTCTTTTAGGCGCTCACCGCGTATCCCCGAAGGTGTCACACGCATCGGGATCGCCGGTCTGCAATCCCCGACGCAACCAGCTGGCGCGCTGCTCCGAGCTGCCGTGCGTAAACGATTCGGGCGCGACATAGCCCTGCCCTTGCCGTTGCAGTCGATCGTCGCCAATCGCGGCTGCGGCGCGCAGTCCTTCGTCCACGTCGCCTTCGTCCAGGAGATCCGCGCCGGGCGGCGTGATGGCCCCACACTCCCGCGAAGCAATCCGCCTGCAGTTCCATCCGGACGGACAAGGCGTTTGGGTTCGCGCCGCCCGACGCTTGTGCGTTGCGGACGCGATCAGAGATGCCCAATAACGTCTGGACGTGATGACCGACCTCGTGTGCGACCACGTAGGCTTGCGCAAAGTCGCCAGGTGCGCCAAAGCGTTGCGCCAGCTCGCGGAAGAACGACAGGTCGAGGTAGAGCTTGTGATCGCTCGGGCAATAAAACGGTCCCACCGCTGCCGAGGCGAGCCCGCACGCCGAGCGCACCGAGCCGTCGAAGAGGACGAGGACGGGCTCCTGGTACTTTGCGCCTTGTCTTGGCGAAGATCTCGATTCCACGTATCTTCGGTATCGCCAAGCACCCCTGCGACAAACCGGGCTTGTGGGTCATTCGCGTCCACGGCACCGGTCGGCGCCGAGGTGTCGGCAGGGCCGGCGCTGGTTTGCTCGACCTGCGACAGCAGCTCGAGCGGATTCCGGCCGGTGATAAAGGAGATCAGCAGCACTAGAATCAGCATTCCGATACCACCGCCGCCGACCATACCGGCGCCGCCCAACCCGCGGCGGTCCTGAACGTTGGTGCTTTGACGAGCACTTTCCCAGCGCATGAGCTCTCCTCCCGTTGTGGGCGACTACCCGCCGAGCAGGAGAAAGCAAACCTGATACCGATGCGCACTGATGGGATGGAGTTGTGATCGCGCCAGACCTCAAAGGCGGGCGGAACTGGTTTCGAGGGGCGGCCTGGCTGGCGGTGCGCCTGCGCGTGCTACCGCGCCAACGTGCGGCATTCGGTTACGTTCTGTGAAATACCGATGCCGCGCACTGGTTCTCCGTGTTCGCCGAGGAGAATACGGCCGGCCCCAGTCAGCCACCGCACCTCGCCGTCGGGGGCGACCGACCGGTTCTGCGTGGTGAACTGGGCACCAGACTTCATGGCCGCCGCAATGGTCTGACGCAGGGCGTCGCGATCGTCGGGATGGACGCCTTCGAGGAACGCCTCAAAGGTCCCGCGAAACGCACCGGGCAGCAGACCGTAATGACCTTCGGTGGCCGCGGACCATCGCAAGACGCCGGTGGTGTAGTCCAGATCCCAAATGCCGAGGTCGGCGCTCTCCAGCGCCAGCCTCATGCGTTCTTCCGTCGTTCGCAGGGCGTCAACGACCTGACTCGTCGCGGTGATGTCGGTCCCGGAACTGAAGGTGCCGGTGACGTTGCCCGCGTCGTCACGTTGCACGGTGTGCCGCCATGCGATCAGGCGTTCCTCTCCAGACTTGCTGAGGACGGGGCTCTCGACGATCGACAGATCGCCGTTCAGCAGGTTGTCGAACTTTTCGCTGAGCACGCGCCGGAGCCGGGCCGGAAGGCACGTCTCGACCCAGTTTCGCCCTAGCAACTCGTGTGCGGTCCACTCCAACACGGAGCACGCATAGTGATTGACGAGCGTAATCTTCCCGTGAATATCCAGGGCGAGGAGGATCACCGCGGCCGTGTCCAGATATCGTTGCGCCCGATCACGCTCGTAACGCAGCGCCGAATCCGATTCACGCTGGCTGTCCAACAGCTTTAACGTGCCTAAGCCGACCTCACCTTCAAGCACCTGGCTGTACTGATCGAAATAGTCGCCGTAGGCTTTGAGGCGCAACAGGTTCCTCACGCGAACGCACAGTTCGGCCCGATCGACAGGCTTAGTGAGAAAGTCCTCGGCCCCGGCGGTGAGCCCGCGCATCCTGGCCTCGCGATCGTCCAGGGCGGTGATCATGATGACGGGAATGTTCCTGGTCGCCGCGGTCGCCTTTGATCTTGGCCGTCACCTCGTAGCCATCCATCCCCGGCATCATGATGTCGAGCAGGATCGAGATCGGGCGCGTTGCTGCGCCACCAAGGCGAGCGCTTCCTCGCCGCTGGCGGCTGTCTGAAGGAGAAAGCCTTCCGGCGTGAGCATGACTTCCAGCAACGTTCGGTTGTGGCGTTCATCGTCGACGATCAGGATGCGCGCCGGATGGTCGGCGATACCGGGGCCGCGGTCCACGTCTGGCCTCTCATGCGCTTTTGACCGGGGGCGTCACGAGTTGCGCCAGACGACGGCTAAGAAGTTCTTGTATACGAGCGGTTTTGCAATGTAGCCATCACACCCTGCGGCGCGAATGCGCTCTTCGTCGCCCTTCATCGCCAGGGCGGTGAGCGCGATCACCGGAATGGCGCGCGTCGCGGCGTCTTGCTTGAGCAGCGCCGTGGCTTCGAGTCCGTCCATGCCGGGAAGCTGGATATCCATCAGGATCAGGTGTGGTTGCTCGTTGCGCGCCATGGTGAGCCCGGCTTCGGCGTCGGTCGCGCAGATCACGGAATGGCCTGCCGACTCCAGCAGAAAGACCGCGAGCGTCATGTTCGCGGGATTGTCCTCGACGATCAGAACTTTTGCCATGTCACGCGACCGTCGGGCGTCTTGACATGGCGCGCCGGACTTCCGCTGTAAAGCGCTCGCGAATCCAAATCGGCCTTTTCCATGATCGCTCGTCACATAACCATGGAGCTTGACGCGATCGGCGGCGTCGAGTTGCTTGGCGGTGACGACGATCACTGGAATGCGTGCCGTATCGGGCCGTTCGTTGAGCGCATCCACCACGTCGAAGCCGTTCACGTCCGGCATCATCAGATCGAGCACGATCACATCCGGCAGTTCGCGCCGCGCAATCTCGATCGCCTCTTGCCCGCCGTGCGCGCGCAGAACTGATGCTGGCGAGGCCCACCATCCGTACGGCAATCAGCTCGACGGCCGTGGGATCGTCATCAACCACGAGCACTTTGAGCATCTGACCCTGCGAAAAGCGGAAACAGGCCGAGGTCGACGAGCGCGTCGTACAACTCCTGCCGGGACATCGGCTTTTGCATGACCGCCGACGCACCGAGCGCGAAGCCCTTCGTTGCGATCCGCGACGATCGAGATGATCACGACCGGGATGTGCCGCAGAGCCGGCATCTGCTTGAGCCGAGTGAGAAATTCCCAGCCATCCATGTCGGGCAGCATGATGTCCAGGGTGATCAGCGCCAACGGCTGCTGCACCGCGAGCGCCAGCGCGGCCTCGGCGGAGGCAGGCGTGCAAGCACTGGCAAGCCTTCCGCCTCGAGCTGCACGCGAATCAGTTCGGCGGATTTGAAGTCGTCTTCCACCACCAGCGCCGTGCGCGGTCCGCGGCAGCGCCGCGATACGCTGGCCGGTGGCGCTCGCGAGCGCGAGCGCCGCTTCGTCCATCGTCCGCCACGGCAGCCATACGGTAAAGCAGGAGCCCTGTCCGACGGCGCTTTCCACCGCCACCGCGCCGCCGTGCAACTCGGCGAGAAGCTTCACCATGGCCAGACCGAGTCCCGTGCCCTCGAATTTGCGCGCCAGGCCGCTGTCGATCTGGCTGAACGGCTTGAACAGGTGCTCCAGACCCCCGGCGAGATCCCGATGCCGCTGTCGGTGACGCTGAGTTTGAGGAATTCGGCAAACTCGTTGTCGGCCAACGGGAAGTTCCGCCCATTCCAGCGGCCGCTCAACTGGCCGACGTCGGAGCGCGGGACGCGGGCTGCACGCAGGGTGACTTGACCGCCCTCGGTCGGTGAACTTGACCGCATTGGACAGCAGGTTGTAGACAATCTGCTTGACCTTGCGCGGGTCCGCCGAGATCGATCCCAAGTTCGTCGGCAAGCATCCATGTTCAGACGGATGTGCCGCGTCGCCGCTTTCTCCCGGATGATGGAGAGGCTGTTCACGAACAGCGACGACACCTGGACCGGCTCGAGATCGAGCAGTCATCTTGCCCGCTTCCACTTTGGACAGGTCGAGGATGTCGTTGATCAGCGAGAGCAGATGCTTGCCGCTGCTGAAGATGTCGCCGATAAATCCCCGCTGTTTGTTCGGTCATTTCGCCGAGTCAGGCCGTCCTTGAGCACCTCGGAGAAGCCGATGATGGCGTTGAGCGGTGTCCTCAGCTCATGTGACATGTTGGCGAGGAACTCCGACTTCATGCGGCTTGCGTCTTCGAGCTCGACGTTCTTCTGCTGCAGCGTCTGCTCGAAGCGTTTCAGCTCCGTCACGTCGCGCGCGGCGGCGAACACGCCCTGCAGGCTCCGGTCACGATCGTGAAAGGTGCGTCGCGTTGTAAGACACACTGTCTGTTTGCCGTCCCGCGCGCGCGCGGTGAGCTCGTAGTTCGTGACTTTGCCTTCACTCAGCACGCGGTTGATGCCGGCCTCCGCCCGGTCCGGAATCGGTGAAGTAATTCTTGAACGGCGCGCCGATCAATTCGTCGCGCGTGCATCCCGGTGAGCGCTTCCATCTGCTTGTTGACGTCGGTGATGATGCCGCGTGGATCGGTCGTCGATCAGGGCGTCGATGTTGGATTCGATGAGCGAGCGCGTGTAGAAGTGCTGATCGCGCAGCCGCTGATCGAGCTTCTTCCGCTCTTCTTCGACCTGCTTGCGCGCGGTGTTGTCGGTGCCGATCAGCAGATAGCCGATGATGGCGTCCTGCGCGTCGCGCAGCGCCGTGACCGATACCACCGCCGGGAACCGGCTGCCATCCTTGCGGAAGTAGGTCAGCTCGTAGATGTCCTCGATCCCGCGCGACGCCTTGAACACCAGCGCCTCGAAGCCCGGCGTAATCGGCGTGCCGAGTTCGACGCTCAGCGCTTTGGCCCGCGCGATCACTTCCTGCGGATCGGAAATGTCGGCCGGCGTGATCTTGTTCATCACTTCGGCGGCCGTGTAGCCCAGCATCCGCTCGGCGCCGACATTGAAGATCTGGATGACGCCCTTGGCGTCGGTGGCGATACTCGAGAAATTCGCGCTGTTGAAGATCGCGCTCTGCAGGGCGCCCGCTTTCAGCAGCGCTTCTTCCGCCTGCTTGCGCGCGGTGTTGTCGGTGCCGATCAGCAGATAGCCGATGATGGCGTCCTGCGCGTCGCGCAGCGCCGTGACCGACACCACTGCCGGAAACCGGCTGCCGTCCTTGCGGATAGTAGGTCAGTTCGTAGATGTCTTCGATCCCGCGCGACGCCTTGAACACCAGCGCCTCAAAGCCGGGCGTAATCGGCGTGCCGAGCTCGATGCTCAGCGCCTTGGCGCGCGCGATCACTTCCTGCGGATCGGAAATATCGGCCGGCGTGATCTTGTTCATCACTTCGGCGGCCGTGTAGCCCAGCATGCGCTCGGCGCCGACGTTGAAGATCTGGATCACGCCCTTGGCGTCGGTGGCGATGCTCGAGAAGTTGGCGCTGTTGAAAATCGCGCTCTGCAGGGCTCCCGCCTTGAGCAGCGCCTCTTCCGCCTGCTTGCGCGCCGTGTTGTCGGTGCCGATCAAGCAGATAGCCGATGATGCGCGTCCTGCGCGTCGCGCAGCGCCGTCACCGACACGACTGCGGGGAAACGGCTCCCGTCTTTGCGGATATAGGTCAGCTCGTAGATGTCCTCGATCCCGCGCGAGGCCTTGAACACCAGGGCCTCAAAGCCCGGCGTGATCGGACGTGCCGAGCTCGACGCTCAGCGCTTTGCGCGCGCGCGATCACTTCCTGCGGATCGGAAATGTCGGCCGGCGTGATCTTGTTCATCACTTCGGCGGCCGTGTAGCCCAGCATCCGCTCGGCGCCGACGTTGAAGATCTGGATGACGCCCTTGGCGTCGGTGGCGATACTCGAGAAGTTGGCGCTGTTGAAAATCGCGCTCTGCAGGGCCCCCGCCTTGAGCAGCGCCTCTGCTTTTCGTGCGTCGACGCTGGCGTCCGCCGGTTCACGACGGCTCTTGTGGACAGTGGGCATGTGTGCGGTTCACCCCGGATGCGCAACGCCAGTGTGATTGCCCGCGAAACCGCAGGCAATCGTGTTGGCAGTTCGCCAGGTCAGCAGCAAGCCTGCCAACCCCAACGATGATTGGGAACTCTGTCTGGATATCGACCGGTCGGCGCGCACGCGATAGCGCCGGGCGCGACGGCTACACCATGCTAGGGGGCAGGCGACGCGAGACGACGCAACCGACTGAAGGCGTCCGTGATCAATGTCACGTGATCGCGGTTGGCGGCGCCGGGAGCTTCGCGCTCGGCGATGACGACGCGATCGCCATCCGGGTGTAAGTCGAACGCCCGTTGGCCGGGCCGCGTGGGGATTCGCGTTTCCGACCACTGGTGTGGCGGTTCCGGCCTGAAGACGCCGCCAGCGACGCTGTACGGCACCACCATCAGTTCGCTCGTCGGCGCGCGGTAAATCAACTCGTTGTTGCGTCGGGACCAAGTCGGCGTCGTCCCGCCGCCGACCGATATCTGCCACGCGCCGCCCGGTCCCGGAAAGGGGCGGACATAGATTTCGTCCGTGCCCGAGCTGTTCGATACGTACGCGAGCCATCGACCGTCGGGCGAGAACATCGGTTCCACTTCACTGAAGGCGGACTCCGCGAATGTCGTCGCCGCCGCATCTGCGGTCCATCCCCGCGAAGCGTCATGCTTCACCGGCAAAATCATGATGTCCTGACCAGTCGCGGGTCGATTTTCCTGGAAGGCGAGAAACGCCCCAGTTGGATGCCACGACCCCGGCGCCTGTGCATTCGCACTGGTGGTCAGCCGCTGCGGCGTTCCGCCACCGTCTGCACGCATCACTGTACAGGTTCGCTGATCCGCTGCGGGAGGAGGCGAAGGCCAGGTCGCGACCCTCGGGTGCCCACACCGGTTTGAAGTCGTCGGCGCCTTCGAAGGTCAGACGGGAAAGGCCGTCGTCGCTCGCCCATTGTCCGACCCACACGTCAAACTGCCGTCCGTCGGTCGCCGCGACGGCGAGCCGACGACCGTCGGGGGAAAATTGCGGGCTTCGCCAGTCGATTGGCGTTTGCCACACTGACGTCACCCGGCCTCCGCGGTCCATCCAGGCGATCGGCGCGCGTGCGTCAGTCGCGATGCGCGGAAGGTACGCGATCGTTCCAGTGCGCGAGATGCCCACATGCGCCGCGCCGCTGCCAGTGGCGGCGAGCGCCGCGTCAAGGATCGGCAGCGGGGTGGTTTGTGGGTCCGCATGGTCTCGCATCTAACGCTCGCGCAAAGAGCAACCCTTGCTGCAGATAGACGAAATGGTCGTTGTCGATATAGCGCCCGTAATAGCCGCTCTGTTGCAACACCGTGCGCGGACCGTTTGGGACCTGCTGCAGGATAACGCTCGCGGTCTCCCAGTTAGTCCGGCTATTGTTGCTCGTGAATAAGACGGCGGCGCCGCCTCGAACAATTTGCGGCCAGCGCTGTGTGACTTCCCCGTCCGCCAACGCCGTGATCGGGGTCGCCTCACCACCGGCGGCCGACACGCGCATCAGCGGACCGGTAGAGTCCGGCTGAAACACGATGAATTGGTCCTCGCCCCAGTCCGCGCCGCGGCCGTTCGGCGCGGCACACAACGTCACTGCGGCGCCGCCGCTCACCGCGACTTTCTTCATCTTTCCATCGGCGAAGAATCCGACCCACTGTCCGTCGGGAGAAAAAGAACGGCCCGTCGGCACCCTCGCTGCCCGGCATCGCGTGGCCGGTGACCTCCCGAAGAGAACGCACGTACAGCTGCCGCGTACCGACTGCCGGCTCGCCAACGAACACGAGCGTGCTGCCGTCGGGCGAGACGGCAACGGCAGAGCCGAACGTCGTCCCCGCGACGGCCACTCCCGCGCTGGCTCTCATGTCGACTGCAAGCGGAATCGGCGGCGGCGTGTCGGCTCGTGGCCACATCACTGCAGTGGCCAAGCCGATGGCGAACACGGCAGCCACACCCCAAGGGACCCAGCGCTGCCAGGCTCCAGGCGCGGGCGAAGGCGCCACTTCAGTGGCAGCGATCGCGTCATCGAGTTCGAGGCGCGCGTCGCCCGCGTCGGACAGGCGCAGCTTGCGATCTTTCTGAAGGCATCGCCGCAGCAGTCGTCGCAGCGACTGCGGTGTGTCCGCGGGCAGCAGGGTCCAATCCGGCTCGGTCTTGAGCACTGACGCCAGGACGTGCGACACCGTTTCTCCGGTAAAGACCCGGCGTCCGGTGAGCATCTCGAGCAGAACGACGCCAAAGCTCCAGATGTCGCTCCGGCGATCGGTGCCCCGGCCGGTAGCCTGTTCCGGGCTCATATAGGCAGCGGTGCCCATGATCACGCCCGTTGCCGTCAGCGGCAAAGACGAGGTGGGCGATTTCGTCGGGTCGGCGGAAAACGCCACGTCGAGTGGCTTCGCCAGACCAAAGTCGAGCACCTTCACGCGCCCGTCGTCCCGCACCTTGATATTGGCCGGCTTGAGATCGCGATGCACGATGCCCTGCTCGTGCGCGGCGGCGAGCGCATCGGCGATTTGATGCGCGATAGACAGTGCCTCCTTCAGTGGAATGCGGCCGCGGGCGATCAACTCTGCGAGCGTCTGCCCTTCGACGAACTCCATGACGATGGCGCGGACGTTTTCGACTTCTTCGAAGCCATAGATCGAGGCGATGTTCGAGTGGTTGAGCGACGCGAGCACTTGCGCTTCGCGTGTCAAACGCGCGAGTCGGTCGGCGTCAGTCGCCACCTCGGGCAGCAGGACCTTGAGCGCCACGTCACGGTTGAGCTCGATGTCGCGTGCTCGATACACGCGTCCCATGCCGCCGGTTCCGACGGCGGCAATGATCTGAAAATGCCCGACTGTGGTGTCGATCGGTAACGGCATAGGGACGCGACTAACGAACCAAGCTCATGAGCAAGAACATTTACGTGGTCCGCCTCGTGGCCCTGATGTTTGGGAGACATGAAATCCGCGGCGCGCCACGCGTCAGCGCGGCAGGAGGCATGCGGCGCCTGAGAGCTTGCGGCATTCGCGAAAAAAGGCGTGCGTCGTGGTCACATGGGCGAGGCCCTCCGCGACAGAACCCCACCCGGGGACCTTCGAAAACTTCCCTGGCTCATGCTGCTTGTACTTGCGGAAGTAGGCTGCGATGTCCTCCTGGTCGCGCGCCGTCAACGCGTGGCGCAGCTGGCCGTCGCGGTCGGTCAGCGAGAGCACAACCTTGGCATCCCACCCTTTCTCGTCTTCCATCAACATCAGTCCGACAATCGCACCGCGCACGAGACGGCCGCCGGGAATCGGCGGACCGAGCACCAGGACATCAAATGGGTCGCCATCTGTACCGAGACCGTCTGCGGAACAAACCCGTAGTTCACCGGATATCCGCCGAGCGCTTCGGGCATCACGCGATCAATGGCACGTGCGTTCGCACCCATATCGAACTCCCACTTTCGTCGGTCGCCGCGAGCGATCTCGATATAGGCGTTGACGGTTCCGTCGTCGTTGAGCGGCGGCGTGTCGCGCCACACATGTTTCGCATGCGCCTCAGAAGCGGCCAAGCTTCGTGCGAGCTGGGTGGTCGCAGCAGCCGGCAATTCGCGCGGTACCGCGTACGGCTCTTGCGCGATCAGCAGGACCGGTGGAACGGCCAGGACGGCCAGGACGGCCAGAGCACGCATCGCGGTCATGCGGGATTTCACCATCTTATGACGCCTGTCGCGCGGCCCGGCGCGTAAAGGGAAACGAGTTGCAGTTCATCGGTTGCCCCCATTCTGACACGTCGAACAGTGCTGTCCTCGCGCGACCTCAACAACTACGATGTTCTCGCACACGCGGCGTTTGTCTGAAACTGCCGGCACTGCGATCACGACCGCGCCCGAGTGCGCTCGCAATTGTTGATATCTTGACGGCTCGTAACCGGGGAGGATGGCATGGCATTCGACACACAAAAGTCCGGTGAGCCGCCACGGTCGTGGAAAATCGATCTCCGCTTCGGGCTGCTCGCGATTGTGGTGTTCGTAGGCACGCTCGCGGCCTTTGGCTACTACCGCACTCGCGACATCGAGCGCGCGAGCGCCGGCAGCGCGGCGGAACGTCTGCAGCAAGTCACCACACCCGCGACGAGCACCACCGTCCGACGCACGGTGTACGTGCCGGTGTATTCAAGCCTCCCCTTGGGGCTCGACATCAAGCGGGACGTGGCGGAGCTCACCGCCACGCTGAGCGTTCGCAATGTCAGCCCCCGGTATCCCGTTGTTCTCGAATTTGTTCGCTACTACGATTCAACCGGACGGCTCGTCAGAGAACATCTCCCGAAGGCGGCGGAGCTTGGCCCGCTCGCCAGCGTGGAATTTGTCGTCAAGCAGTCCGATACGAGTGGCGGACCAGGTGCGAACTTTCTGGTGCGATGGGCGGGTCAGCGCAGATCGATGAGCCCTTGATCGAAGCCGTCATGCTCGGCCGTCACGGGAACGCAGGAATCTCATTCTTGACCATGGGCCGCACGATCACTAACGAGTGAAACCACACACCCTGACACCCTGACCCCTGGCTTCTGACTCCGACCGCTGATGGCCCGTCCGCCGCTCATCAGCCGAACGCGCGGCGCGCGAGGTGCTGTCGCTTCCGATGTTTCCGGAGCTGACCGGCGAGCAGATCGACCGCGTCGCCGACGGCGTCCATAGTTTTCAGCCGACATGACGTTCGAGCATTGGGCGGTCCCAGCCGGCCAGCGTCGCGGCCTGCTCGTACGTGCTCTCGACGAACGCGGCGATCGCGAGGTCGGGCGAGGCGGCCATGCGAACGGCCTCGTAGGGCAGGACGAACTCGTTGAGTTCGGGGTGGTAGAACGCGCCTTCGGGTTGGATGCGCGCCGTCTTCAGGCCGAGGGGTTCGGGAACGGCATAGGCGTAGAACACCGGCTCGAGCACGGGCCCACTGCCCGGCCAGAACCCGTGACTCATCACTTCATGCGAGTACGCCTCGCGCATGAAAGCCGGACCGTCGCGCGGCGGCGCCGGACGGCCGGAAAACCGCGTCACCGCCAGGTCGAAACTCCCCCAGAAGAAATGGACGGGGCTGCACTTGCCGATGAAGCCGGCGCGGAATTGCTTGAAGATGCGGTCGATTTGCGCCAGCGCCCGCCAGAACCGGTTAGCGTATTCGGGGTCGTACGACTTGTGCTCGTGGTCCTTTTCAAACGGGATTGGATCGACGGACTTCATTCGGCGTCGTCTGAATCTTCACCTCGACATCGAGTTCGGCCAACCTCGCCATCAGTTCGGCGTAGAAGTCGGCCACCGAACGCGGCGCCAGTTCCATGATCCGGATCGAGCCATCGCTGGTGCGCAGCGACAGCCGGTGGTCAATGAAGTCGAAATCGATCTGAAAGGTCTGGCTGCCAAAGGGGATCGGCGACGTCGTCAGGCCGCAGGCGGTAACGTAGAGCGCCACTGCCAGGAGTGGTTGACCCAGGGCGTCTGGACGAGCGGATCTTGCCAACGATCTGCGTCCACATATGCAGCGTGGCATAGGTATCAGCCCACGCCTCGTACGGCAGCGACGGCCATTGTTCCTGCGACATACAAAAATATAGCCTCATTCGGCCAGGCTTCTGGTGCATCACCATCCGGGTCGGACGGCTTAGGCGGTGTGGTCGGCCGGTTACTGCGCGGCCGCTGCGACACACCGCGAGAACCATCGCGCAGGGAAAACTACCCTCGCTGACCGTCTAATCTTTCAACGGTGACCAGGAATTCGGTCGCTAATCGCGTTTGCACCCGCCGTCTACGTCGCGATCCTGCGATCGGATTTTCTGTTAGGCTAATTGCCCTTAATCGTTATCGCGAAGGCACTTGATGAGCTTCGAAGAAGACCACGAACTGCTGTGGGCGGTGCTCCTCGATTACATCGAAGAAGGCACCGTTGTTCCGGTGCTCGGTCGGGATCTCCTGGAAGTTGAAACCGCCGAAGGCGCCCCCCGTGTACTCTGTACCGCATCATCGCCGAGCAACTTGCGCGTTCGCTCCGGCTGAAGGAGGTCGAGCCCGAGGCGCTCGCCGGGCCTAATCCGCTTGGTTCGATCGCCTCGTCCTACATCGTCCATGGCGGCAATCCGAACGATATCTACCGGATGCTCCCGCTCGTGCTGGAACGTGTCGTCACGTCGGACCCGGTTACCGGTGTCGTGAAACTTGTTCACGACGGGACCATCGTCCGCCTGCAAGCGCTGCGCAAGCTCGCCTCGATCCCCAACTTCCGAGTGTTCGTCACAACGACGTTCGATCCATTGCTGGCGGACTGCGTCGCCGCCGTGCGCAAGGTCACGCCGAAGGTGATGTATTACGCGCCTCGCGCACCCGGAGTTGAAGAACTCGTCAACTTCCAGGTTGGAGACACTCGCGAACGCACGCTCGAACGCCTGCTGGAATTCGAACGGCCCATCGTGGTTCACATCCTCGGCAAGCTGTCGAACACGCCGAATTACGTCGTGACGGAGGAGGATGCCTTCGAGTTCGTCTACTCACTGCAGGAGACCCGCCCCGAAGGCTTGTTCGATCTGTTGTCCCAGATGCGGCTACTGATCGTCGGTTGCCGCTTCCCGAGTTGGCTGGTGCGCTTCTTCCTGCGCAGTACACGCCGCCGGCGCCTGTTGCAATCCGCACTCGACCGCACGGACTTCGTTGTCGACGACGGCGCGACCGAGGATGCCTCGCTGGTCCAGTTCCTGCGCAACTTCAAAACGCAGACGGAGATCTTCACGCGCTATCGGCCGACCGAATTCCTCGACGAATTGGCGCGCCGTTGGCAAGAACGCGAGCAGAGCCGCGCGCTCAAATCCGGCGATCTCTTTTCACCCTGCGCGATCTTCGTCAGCTATGCGAGTGAGAATCTCGACTATGCAAAGCGCATCGCCGAGCAGTTGACCGCCGCGAATCTGCCCGTGTGGTTCGACAAGGACAGCCTCGGCAGTGGTGATGAATGGTCGCGAAAGATCCGGCGCAACATCGACATGGCCGCCGCAGTGGTGCCGGTTCTGTCGCGTGCCGCCGAATCCTCTCGCAGCCGCGAGTTCCGCAAGGAGTGGCGGCACGCGCTCGATGTCAAGCGCGGGCTGCCCGCAAACGAACCGTTTATCTATCCCATCGTGATCGACGATGTGGAGCGCAACAGCGAGCGGATCGATGCCGACGTGCGCGCGCTGCACTGGGAGACACTCCCGGAAGATCGAACGCTACCGCCGCAATTGATCGACTCCCTGAGGAAGGCGTATCGCAACGCGCAGCTGGCCCGGAGCGTCCACGCATGAGCACCGTGCCCCCGCCAGCCGCGATTCCGCAGGCCGCCAACCACGAGAACCCGTGGCCTGGGCTGGCAGCGTTTGAGGAGGGAGATTTCAACTTCTTCAAAGGACGAGATCCCGAGATCTCCGCCATTGCGCGCCTCGTCGTCCGAGAAGATCTGACATTTCTCTGGGGCTTCTCGGGGCTGGGCAAGACCTCACTTCTCCGGGCGGGATTATTCCCGCGCTTGCGCGAGGGAGACATCTTCCCCGTCTACATTCGGCTTCGCTACAACGCCAACGGTCCCTCGCTGCACCAGCAGTGCTTCAGCGCGATCAACGAAGCGGCAGCGCGGTGGGGATACGAACCGCCGTCGGCCGCCGACACCTTGTGGGAATACGTTCGCCGCCGTGAGCATCGCTTCTGGAACGCAAACGACAAACTGGTCACACCGCTCCTCGTCTTCGATCAATTCGAGGAGATCTTCGCCGTCGACCGCAGCGGCGAGGTCGGGCAGCAGATCGAACGCTTCTTCACCGACCTCTCCGGAGCGCTGACGGGCTGCGCGCCGGAGGCGCTGGTCAGCGACGTCGACGGTGACGGTGAGTGCGACTATCTCTTCCGTCCTGGCGTCTTCAAGGTTCTCCTCAGCTTCCGCGAGGACTTCGTCGCCCAGGTCGCCAAATTGAAGCCGCTGGTGACGGGAATCGGCCACAACTACTATCGGCTCGAGTCACTGACCTTCGAGCATGCCGTGAAGGCTGTACGAGATGCCGGCGGCCATCTGATCGAGAACGTCGACAAGGCTTCACACACGGCGTTGTGCGAAAGCATCGTCGATCACGTGGCCGGTACGCATGACGTCGCGGCGAAGGAGTACCGCCACCGTTGATCCCGCGCTTTTGAGCTTGTACTCCAGCCAGTTGAACGACAAACGGCGGCAGCACGGTATCGAGAAGATCGGCCCGAGCCTGCTCGAGGAAGGCGAGGCCTCAAAGATCATCCCTGACTTCTACGAAGCGTGCATGCAACGAGTCAGTGACACATCGCGCGCGCTTCTCGAACGCCGCTTGGTGCTGCACAGGTCGCGCACCCGCGACTCCATCGCAGAGGAAACGTTGCTGCAGGACGGCTTACAACCAAGTGAGCTGGAGTTCCTGATTCACAAGAGAATCCTGCGACGCGATAGCACCACTCGCCAGCCGCGGATTGAGTTCACGCATGATGTGCTCGTCGAACCAGCGGTCGTTGCCTTCGATCGGCGCGAGATCGCGCGCCAACGAGCCGACGAAGAGCAGCACCGTCTGGCGGAGGAGCGTGAGCGTTTCGCGGAGGAGCGCCGGCAACGCGAGCAACTCGCGCTCGAACTGAAGGCCGAACGCGATCACGCGAATCTCGAACGTCGCAAGAGGGCGGTCATCGCGCTCGCCGTGCTTGCCTTGATCGGAGCATTCACGGTGTGGCGTGCGTTCCGGCTGAGCCAGGAGCAAACGATTCGATTGCTCGTGCAGGGGGCGCAGAGTCAGCTGGCGCAGGATCCACAGCTGAGCGCGGTGTTCAGTAGTTGGGCCGCGGGCGCAGCCGATCGACACCGGTCAGAGATCCAGGTACTCGCCGCCAGCGCGCTCAATCGATCGCTCCGCGCGGCGTCCACGGCCGGCGTGCGATTCGACACAACCGGCGGCAGTGCCGTGGCGCTGAGTCCGACCGGCAGTCATGCCGCCGTCGTTAGTGAGGATCGAGGGGTTCTGTACGTCCTGGATCTGTCGACGCCAATGGGCGCGCCGCAGGAAATCGTTGCGAGCGAAGGCAGACAGGTGTTCGACGTGAGGTTCCATCACGCGTGACACCGAACTGATCGTGCTGAACACCGATGCGTCGGTGGAGCGGGTGAATCTGGCGAGTTCACCGCCGCAACGTGCCGTGCTCAGCGGGAAGTCCATCTCGGGTGGTGAGGAATCCAGTCAAACCGGGCCCTCGAGACAGGCGAAGCAGTGGGCCGTGACCCAGCCGGCCAGCTCGTGGTGGCGAGTTTTACGCTCGAGTACCCAAAGCAGTCTCTCTCGCGACGGTCTCATCAACCGCCTTCGTGCAGCCCGAAGTTCGTCACTGGCTGTCGATCGGAAATTTCCGGGACGGCGAGTGGGCGCAGCAGTTGTCCATCCCGTCGGCGAGCACCGGCGACGAGATTCTTCTCGCTGCGAATGGGGTGCACTATGCGGTCGTCGAGGACGCCAACGCCTTGCGGTCTATGACCTCGAAGGACGTTTGGTTGGCCGCCGCAGCTTCGTCGAAAGTGGGTTCGCGCTCAGCGCCGACGGCTCGTACGTCCTGGCGGTGCCGCGAGCCGTCGAGGGTGGCACAGCCGCCGCGGAGCGATCGGTAACAGTGTGGCGAGTAGGGGCAAGCGACGTGTCGCAAGTGTTCCCTGCCCGGCCGCGACGAAGTTAAGAGCACATGGGTCTGTCCCGATGGCGGCGCCATTGCTGTCGTGCAGTCGCCAGGCATCGCGCAAGTGTGGGAACTGCCGTCGCTGCGACCGGTTTTTCCAGTGCCCGTTTCCGCAGTCGCCGTTCGCTTCTCGCCCGGCGGCCGGCAAGATTCTCACGTGGGATCAGTCAAACACCGCGCAACTCTGAGTCTCGACGCGCTCGATCGCCCGTCGACATTGCGAGGCGGGCAGGACACGATCGTCGAGGTTGCCTTTGCCGCCGGCTCCGATCGAATCGCCGCGATGAGAGGTTCGGGATTGCAGCTGTGGACACGCACTGTCGAGAATGCCATTGACACCTTCGTCGAGACCAAACGTGCAGGTCTCCGTGTGATGAGCGTTGCGCCAAATGGCGATCGTTGATCCTTGGCGGAGCTCGGGAGTTGCTGACGGTGAATGTGAGTGATGGTTCAGTGCGGCAGTCGGCAGTCGAGTGGCACTGTGACGGCGCTTGCGTATAGCGCAGACGGGCACGGCTTGCCGCTGCCATTGAGAACAGCGGCGGCAGCGATGTCTCGAAATGGGCGAGTCGTGTGCTGGTGCGTGGTGCTGGAGGGGACGCGACCGAACAACAACTCGACACAGGCGTTGGTCGTATCAGTTCAGTTGGCTTCATGGGATCGAGCCGAATTGCTTACACCATCGAGACTTCGGACTTCGCTGGGCGGGTCGAGGTTGCGGAGTTCGCGACGTTCGGAGGTGATCCTGCGTACATGCGTGGCAAGCCGTCCGACTGGACTGTCAGTTGACGATACCGGGCGACAGTTTGCGTTCGGCATCTTCAACCCGATGTATGAGGCCGGCACGAACTCGCAACGATTCACATTTCGGGTCGAAGAAGTGCTTGTAACGCCCGGACGCGAACCCTCGTGAGTGCGACACGCCGATCGGCGCCTCCTGCTGCGAGCGACGCACCGCCACCGCCACCTGCCCCGCCGGCGTTGGCCACCGAACCTTCGCGGGTAATCGCCGCGCCGAGCGGATTCCAGCCGACCAATGGCGAGAGCGTGTCGCCAATGACCGTAATCAGCGCTGACCTCTCGCGCGCCGTCAGCAGCGCCGCGAGCGCTGACCTGAACGCGTGGCTCGCGATCGGCCGCGCACAGTCCGCAATCACGTTAGGCCAGAGGGTTCGTGCGATCGCGATGACGTCGAATGGCCGAGTATTTTGCCGCCGGTGGCGAGAACGGACTCATTCGCGTGTTCGATACCGTTCGCCTTTCCGATCCGGTCACGTTGCAGAGCGCCGGTGCCAAAGTGGAAGCGATGACATTCAGCGGCGCGGTGACTACCTGGCCGCGCTCGATGTCAATGGCCGCGTCACTGTTCTACCCGTTCAGCGTCACTGCGTTACTCGGCAAAGCTGCAACGATCACGAAAGATCGTCGCCCAGAGATGACGAATGCGCATTTCTCGGCGGGTCTTGCCGGGCTGATCCAACGAAGTTCCGAGCGCTGTTGCGTCGCATTCTTCCTTTTAGCGCGCCGCGGTGAGCTTATGAAGTGGAGAGTCCTCGCGCTGTTCGGAATACTGTTCATCACGGCGTTCAAGCCGCGGAGGGCACCCTGCAGCAGCCGCCGCCGCGATTGATCGCCCACAATCGCATCGCGTACGCCGTCGAATTATCCGTGTGGAATGGACGGGCGTGGAGTTTCGTCGCGCAGACTCGGGTCCGGCGAGCAGGCAGGCGTTTCCGAACGCCGCGAACGGCAGCCTGTGGCGCGCCCGCTTCGGCCAGGCGGTGCGCGATCACCGCGTCAGCTACGTGTTCGATCCGAGTTACGGCGGTTATCAGTCGGTCTGGTGGATTCAGTAACAGTGCCGGAGGTTCACTCCGCAATCGAGAAGCTGAGGTCCTTCTCCTGTGCGATCGCCTCGAAGAGCTGATCCCACCGCTCGGTCACCACGACACACGTCTTGGAGATTACAGGGCGGCCACCCGTGAATATGCAGCCCGCCACGTTGCCCTCCAACGTAGACCACGGCGCCCGGATGGTGATGAAGACTGCGGTCTCTCCCGGGATAGTCATACGTCTCCAGTTTCTCGGTACCGGCCGCTTCTATGCCGATACGATGAATCACCGCACCCGCTGCCGCACTACTGGGGATGGCGTGGTCACCGGCCCCGCCTCGCGCATGAGGGAGTTCGAAACAATGGTCCCAGAGCGTGACCTTCCCCGGACGCAACTCCTGCACTTTCTCCCAGACATGGATCGCCGACGGCGGTTGGTAGGTCCGCAGGTCGAAGCTTCTCCCAGCGGCAACTGTGCTAAGAAGGCCGCGGCGCCAGTGGTAGACCAGAGAAGCGCTCATACGACACCCTCCACGAGCCCGTGAGGTTATCACTCGATTCGTTGGTTGTCGCTCCCGGCCATCCGGACTGTTCAGGCGGGACGCTGGAGCCGTGCGATGCCCCGCATCGCGATGTCTCTGAGGTCGGCATCGGCCTCGCGCTCGGCGAGATCGCGTAACAGGGTTGCGGCTTCCGAGGGGCCGAAGAACGCCAACAACAGCACCGCGTCCCGCCGCGCCTCCAATCGCGCTGTCATGAAGATATGCGATGGTCTCCTCAAGGCGGAGTCCCCGGGTCACGCCCCGTTCGTCGATGAAGTAGAGGGCATCGCCTGGCGCCGGACGGTTGGTGTCGAGCGCTGACGCCAAGAGTGGCGCACCGTCGAAGTTCGCAAGCGTGCGGGCGGTCGCGGCGAGCGCCGGCCTGAGCGCTCCGCCTTCGAGATCCCAACATTCCAGCAAGGGATCGAACGTGCTCCCCTTGCCGATGCGCCCCAGCGCGACGATGGCCTCGTATCGAATCTCAGTCGATGCGTCGGGCTGCGCGAGAATCCAGAAGTAGGTCTCTGCGAGCGGCGCAAGCCGGGCGCGACGAGCCCGGCGCCTGCGCCGCGTCTGGGTGCTGTGCTGAACGCCGCTATAATGTGGCCGGCTTGCTGAGTGTTCACTTGCGACTCGTATGAAGTGGCTGACTCGGGAGCGCGTCCGCATCGATCGCGCCGCGTGTGCGTGGCTCATCAAGAGATTCATTGATCCCGACGCCGAGTTCTATTTTGCCGCGCCAACCGAAGCGGCAGAGAAAGCGCGCGAACTCGGTGCGATCCCATTCGTGGTACCAGGCGCTGAGTTCTCCCGTCGCGGACAACGAATCAGTCTCGATGCGATCATCGCGAAGTACGGCTTGACCGAGCCTGCAATCCTGATGCTGGCCGACATCGTCCGCGCCGCGGACATCCGTGACGCCAGCAACAACATCCAGGAAGCCGCCGGCCTCGCGGCTATCCTCCATGGCTTCTTTCTGCTCAAGCAGCCGGATCAACTCACGCTCGACCTGGAGTTGCCGCTGTTCGACGCACTCTATCGCTACTGCCAGGAACAGATCGCCCGCAGGTGAGATCGTCGGACGATCGCGACCAACGCCGCAGCGAAATTCGCAGTAGCGTGTGACCAGTCATTCGGCGACTTCTGACCAATAGCTGTCTCCCCGGAAACATGACCATTTCCAAGGGTCGTTTCGAAGTCGCGTCTGAATCGCTCTGGCTCCACTCAAGCGATGGGACGTTGGTCGGATCCTCATTCTCGGCAAGTGGTTCGAGATCCGCCGCAACGCACGCGGTAAAGGAAATCTTGACGTACCGTGGAGAGATTTCTGGCCGGTCAATTGGCGAATCAAAGCCGGTGCTTCCGAGGGTGCGTCCAACACTGCACCCTCACGGTTGTAGCTGAGAGCGCGGCATACATGATGTTGTGGGTGCTTGAAGCGGGAAGCGGAAACGAACTGTCGCGCTGGCGTATCTTATCATTCGAGATTTCGCCCGAATGCGCGCGCCGTCCGAGCGCGAATCGAACGCGTGTGCCCCAAGCGATTGCCAAATCGCGAAGCGCTCCGGGTTGACGGTGCTGGAGGAGTTCAGCGACCTCGGCGTCAGTGGCACCACCGAGCTCGCAGGACGGCCAGGCCTCGCTGCGCTGCTCGATCGCTTGGAGTCCAATGGCGTGCGTATTGTGATCGTCGAGCGTGCCGATCGACTCGCGGGACGAGTTGATGACACAGGAAGTAATCGTCGGGCAGTTCAAGAAGATCGGCGCACGTATTCTCACGAGCGACGGCGCCGACCTCACCAACGGCGGCGATGATCCAACCCGCGCTCTGATCCGCCAGCTGTTGGGCGCCGTGACCGAGTTCGAGAAGAATGTGCTCGTCCTGAAACTGCGCGCGGCCAACGTGTTGAAGGCGTCAAACCGTACGGCCATCGGCCCGCTAAAGCCGCCGTGATCGCGCGCATGCGTGAACTGCGCCGGAAACCTGCGAAGGCGCGCCGTCCATCGCTCAGTGAGGTGGCCGGTTACACCATCATTACGGCCTGGAAGCGCTCGCAGCCTGAATTTTGCGGAGCACAGGGGCATGGCACGGATGAGCATCGCGTTCCTGTCGAGTAGCGCGCACCTCGGGATCGTCTGTCGCCACGGTGACGGTGACGACGTATATGGCGATGCGGTGCGCGGGACGAATCCCGATCGGATCGTCAGCCCGATCTCGAAGAATCGAGAGGTGCCTTCCGGCGCGGAGATCTTATCGCGGGCACCGGCCCCGACTTGCATTGGTGCGAGATTCCGAGTTCATCGGCCCTTAGCGATGACGATTTCAACGCGCCTATTCTTCTCGCGACCCCAGGATCGTCGCTCCCGTCCGGCTTGGTGTTTGCGGCCACGGGTCGAGTTTCACCAAGACCCTCAACTGAGAACTTCAGGCCGCCGAGGCCGTGACCGACGAACCACTTACGCACAGACTCGGCTCGGCGCTGCGACAACCTGAGGTTGTAGGCATCATCTCCCTTGCTGTCCGTGTGACCTTCGATGCGAGCGACCTTCGCCGACCGGTCACGAATGAACGCCGCCGCTTTTGTGACGTGCCCTCTGCCTTAGGTTGCAACGTCGCTTTGTCGAATTCAAACAGCACGTCTACGGCAAGTTCAATATGCACTTCCACATCGGTTTCCGTGACTTTGAAATCCTCGGTCTTGGCGCCGAAGTCCTCGACTCTAAAGACGAGAATCAGAACCATCGATTTTGCGCCAGGCGGCAGGCCTTGCTCCTGCGCGCTCGCTCCAGTAGCAGCGAGGGTCAGCAAGACGCTCCCCAACATGCCGACTTGCGGTTTCATGGCCTGGTTCCGGTCAGCGACTCACGGGGACGTCATCCACCGGCGAGAACGACGGAATCACGATCGAAAGCTCTGCCATCGTCGGGAGGCGCCCGAGAAGCGCGCCCAATGATTCGCGCCGCTGCCTGCTGGGATCGATCGAACCTGCTGCAAACGCACGAGCCCGCGCTGTCCTTGGCGACGAAGTACCTTCTTCTTGCCCACGAGGTCGATCAAGTGAACGCCGCTAATCGCATGGACTGTCCTGAACGAGCGCGGCGGACCTGAATACTCCCCGACGTCCGGACCCCGTAGCGGACGATTCGAGTCGTTGATGATCGTGAACGAAGAGACAGCGTCTCGCCGGTCGGTCCGTTTGAGCTCAGTGACTTCCGCGTCGTACGCCGCTGAACATGGCCCTTCCGCTGTGGCCAATGGCGCTGTTTTTGCGGTGCGACCTGAGGGGATGGCGGCGCAGTCGCAGCGGGAGGTGCCGCTGACTTCCGGCGGAAGACGCGCCCGACGCGATCGCGCTTTGCTCGTCGCAGACGGGGCACCGTGGCAGGCACCGACGCGGATGGCGCTTGCCCGGTTCGAACAGGACATCGCTCATACTCGAGCGAAGAGGTTTCCTGTATCAGAGCAAGTACGCCGATTCCGAATAAGGTCACATGCTCCTCTGTCGCTGGTTTTGAAGAACGATGCGATATGCGGGCGAAACATACGACATGCTCGAGCGCGGGGAGAGCGCTACTTTTTGCTCGGAGACGGATGGATGGCTACGAGTTTGGTGGAACGCTACTCCGACCGGCAGTTCACGTATCGGATCGAGTACCAGAGGAAACGCGCAGTACGATGCCTAGTAGCCCGAGGGAAAGTCTTCGAGCCGGCATGCTCATCGCGACCGTGTCGAGTCTGGCGGACGTCCCGACGTCCAGTTGCGAAGGTGGGCATAGAAATGAGGTTTTGCGGCTGATGTCCTGACCTAGAAATCGCTCACAAAATCCGGAGACCTTCGCGAGGATCTCGTCAGCGGTTTTGTCCAGACGAAGGGTTTGGCCGACCCGTTGCTGATGGTCAGATACTCGCGAATGGCCGCTTCAAGAGCCCGCGTGCTGCGATGCGCGCTGCGCTTGATCTGCTTCTCGGTCAACGTGGCGAACCAACGCTCGACGAGATTCAGCCACGACGCTGGTCGGGGTGAAATGCACATGAAACCGGAATGACGCATTAACCATGTCGTACCCGCGGCGTCTTGTGGGTGCCATAGTTGTCGAGAATCAGGTGAATGTCGAGGTCCGCTGGGATCTGCGCGCCGATGGTGTTCAGAAACTGCAGGAACTCTTGACTCCGATGCCGCCGGTGACAACTCGCCGATGACGCGGCCGGTCGCGACATCGAGGGCCGCGAACAACGACGTCGTCCCGTGACGCACGTCGTCATGCGTGCGCCGTTCCGGCTGGCCCGGGCGCAACGGCAGAATCGGCGCCGTGCGGTCCAGCGCTTGAATTTGGCTTTTTTCATCGACCGACAAGAGCAGCGCGCGATCGGACGGGTTCAGGTACAGACGAAGAGCACGTCTTCTCGCTGAGCGATGAAGCGGGCGGTCGCCAGTTTGTACCCAGCGCGCGATCATTTTCTGTTGAAATCGAAATCAAAGGTGTCGAGCGAGCGATCGGGATCGCGGACGCGCGCCGGCTTGTGACGACGATCGAGCAGCCGGTCTTGTCGGCGCTGGAGTTCGTCCGTGACGAGGGCCGCGACGAGGTCGATGGGCGTCATCTTTTCGGTCAGCGCCTGTCGCAGACGTGTTTCGAGGACGGCCGCCATGCCTGACAGGCGCAGCTGCCGGAGGGCACGATCGAGTTCACGAGATTCATTGGGGATCTCCTGTCGTGCGATCGATGAGATCGCGGTAGAGGGTGAGCTGACGAATCAAGGGGTCGACTTGGCGGAGGGTGAGCGGCACCGGCGGGCGACGTTCGAGATAGCGTCGGAGAAAACGATACGTCGGCACGCCGAGCTCGAGAGCCGTTGTGGCGGCATCTTCGACGACCGCGGGGCCATGCTTCTTCGCCAGTGCGAGCACGCCGAGGATGCGACGGATTCCTGCCTGACCCTCGTGTCCTTGTATGTGCTCGCAGATGGTGCTCACCGAGGAGCCGATGCGGAGCGCGGCTTCGAGCAGTGCGATGGTTTTCGGCGGGTGCGCTTCGGCCGATCCGATTCCTCGATGCGATGCCAGCCGCGCGGGGCGCGCAGATGCTCGCGCAGCAGCTGGCCGGTCTTGGGATCGAGCAGCCGGACGTGCAGATCATTCCACTGCACATCGACGCGACGCCAATCCAGCCCGGCGGGGCGCGATGTACGGGGCACGACCTTCGCAGCCTGCATCTCCAGCGCGTCGCCCTGTGTCCGCGGTGATCACTTGCGCGGGTGGCGGTGGGGCCGAGGCTCACCCGTCGTGGGGCAGGTGAATCAGCCGCAGGTCAACAGTCGACGCAGCCTTCCGTTGGAAAAGCAAATCGACACCGATCCATCGGTAGCGGCACCACAGAGCGTAAACCACGGCTGGAGTTAGCCTACAGTTAGCCCTTCACCCCACGACCCATCTACGTATTAACGTCGTTATTATCCGTAAGCATATGATTCTAAAAGTGCCGGGGCCGGGAATCGAACCCGGACGCCCTTGCGGGCTTGGGATTTTAAGTCCCATGCGTCTGCCAGTTCCGCCACCCCGGCCAATTTCGATTCTACGAGATGTCTCATGCGCGCTCTATGCCACCCCGTCGCGCGAGCTTCTTCAGCAGCTGAATCTGTCCGGCGTGATACAGGTCGTGCGCCGCCGCGCCGCGGATGAGCGCGGCGTAGGTGAACGGACTGCCCACCGCGGGTTGCATGAGCCTGGCGGTGGGAAACCGCGCAACGGCGTCGCGCAATGCGCCGTGCTCCGCCCCCAGTAACGCCAGATCCAACTTCCACGCGCCGTCGGTGTCGTCCTGCGGTCGCACCCAGAAGTTGCTGCCCTCGAGCGCGAAGCCTCCCCTTTTTTCAGCCGTCAGCCGCCTGCGGATGACGTAACTTCCAGTAGGCCGCATGCACCACGAGTTCCCACACGTTGTGGCGATCCGTCGCGGGCCGCCAGCGCAAGACGTCGCGCGATAGTCCACGCAAGGAGCCGCGCAGGTTCGTTCCGTGCCACGAACGCCGATCGTACGCTTCGTCCAGTGCATCAAGTAGTAGCCGTATCACTTCGATCCTCTTCACTCCGTGCTTCCGTGCTTCCGTGTTTCCGTGTTCCATGCTTCCGTGCTTCCGTGGTCCATGCTTCCGTGCTACACACGCTTCAACTTCCACCGTCCCCGCCGAAACAGCAACGCGCTGACCACGGCAACCGTCGAAAACGCCACAGTGATCGCGATGTAGACACCGCGCGGACCCATGCCCAACTTGAGCGCGAGAAGCCACGCGAGCGGAATCTCCCACAGCCAGAAACACCCGAAGTTGATCCACGTGGGCGTCCAGGTATCACCGGCGCCATTGAACGACTGCGTCAAGACCATGCCGTACGCATAAAACACGTAGCCACACGAGACGATGCGCAGGCACATCACGGCGTGCCTCGCGATTTCGGGATCGGACGTGTAGATCGCGACGATCACGGGTGCATACGCGATAAACAACGCGCCCACCACACCGAGAAAAATCATGTTGTAGAAAGCGGCCGTCCAGACGGCACGCTCCGCCCGATCGGGCTTGCCAGCCCCCAGTGCCTGGCCCACCATTGTCGCGGCGGCATTGCCCAGACCCCACGAGGGGAGGAGTGCAAACAGGATCGTGCGGATGCCGATTGTGTACCCCGCGAGGGCGGCGCTGCCGAACATCGAGATCACGCGCACGAGCGCAATCCAGCTCGTTGTCTGGAGCAGCACCTGCAACAGCCCTGTCCCGGAGAGCCGGCACATACTCCACATCACTGACGGGACGATCCGCAGATGGCGGCGCGCGACGTGCACGCGCCCGCGGCCCGACAACAGGACCCATAGCTGGATCAATACCGCTGTGCCTCGCCCCGTCGTGGTGGCCACCGCCGCGCCGACGACTCCGAGCTCCGGGAACGGACCGAGACCGAAGATCAAACACGGATCCAGCATCAGGTTGATGCCGTTGGCCAGCCACAGCACGCGCATCGCTACCGTGGCATCACCGGCGCCGCGGAAAATGGCGTTCTGCAGGAAGAGCAGCATGATCGCCGCGTTCCCGCCCAGCATGATCATGGTAAAACGCGCGTTCTCCCCGAGCAGCGCCGGCGACGCCCCCATCAACGACAGAAGGCGCCTCGCGTTGAGCGCGCCGACGACGCCAAGTGCGACAGAGACCAGCACGCCGAGGATGATCACCTGGACCGCGGCGACCGACGCGCCTTCTGTGTCCTTCTCGCCGATGCGGCGCGAAACCGTCGCCGTCGCACCGATCGACAGCGCCATCGCCACCGAGTAGACAATCGCGAGCATCGACTCGGTCAGACCAACCGTCGCCACCGCGTCAGCGCCAAGCTTGGCGACGAAAAACACATCGACGACGGCAAAGAGCGACTCCATACACATCTCCATGACCATGGGGATGGCGAGCACCACGATTGCCGGCCCGATTGGACCTGCCGTGAAATCGCGCGACGAGCCGCGTAAGGCTTCTTTAACCAGTGTGAAGGCCATGGAAACACCCGTCTCAGGGAAGCCCCTGAGCCGTTCAGAACGCGAAAGCGATTGAGTGGACTAAACGAGACGCGCAGCCGGGGTGACGCTGCGCGGCCAAATCCCGATGCCGGCGGTAGTGGCCGGCATAAACGGCACGAAGAGGAAGGTTAGCCGTTTCATGGGACTTGTCTGGAGAAGGCGGCAGTGTAGCGGAAGGCGCATCACAAAGCAAGACGGTCAAGGGCGACTGACACCTGGCACCTGCACCCCTGACCTCTGATACCTGACCCCTGGCTAGTGCACCCGTTCCGTCGGCGCCGTCTCCATGACGCGGCGGATCAGCGCGGTGAGCCGGGCTTCGTCAATCTGAAAAGGTCCGGCGCTTGCCGTCCCCATCTGCGTTTCGACGTGCACGATCACTCCCCCGCCATCGAAGGCGCTGACAATCCAGCTGAAACCGCGCAGCGCCACGGTCGGCAATTCGCCGCCAGGGTTCTTCTCGCGATCCAGGGCGAGGAGCATTTCCGAGAGAAGCGTCTGCACATCGTGCTCGGTCCATCTCTCGGCTTGCTCGGGCACGGTCGTAATCGTGTGGGTTGCGGCGTCCTGGGTACCCCGTACCCAGACGTCGACTTCGATGTCGGCCATGCTGTTCCTATGCATCTTTCCACGCCGGTGGGCGCTTGTCGATCCACGCTTGAATACCTTCTCTCGCATCGGACGTGTGCAGAAGGCGACTGAGATACTGGCGCTCCGCAATCTCGAGCGCCGGCTCCGCCGCGGCCCGAAGCGTCAAGCGTGATGCTTCCGCGGCGTGCGACAACGCGACGGCCGAGCGCGGCGCGAGATGTCGATTGAACCAGTCGCGTGCGCCGTCGATCAGCGAGACGTGCGGGGCGACGACGGAGACGAGGCCTGCGTCGTGCCAGGACCTGGGCGGGCCGAGGCTCGCCGGTCACGATCGCGCGCGCCGCCCGCGATGAGCCCACCCGCAGCGGAAGGAGCGCTGCGCCGGCGGGTGGAAAGGCGCACAGCCGGATCTCGGGGAACCCGAACGTGGCATCTCCGGCGGCGATGATGTCGTCGCATGCCAGCACCAGCTCGAACCCGCCGCCGAGACATCGTCCGTTGACCAAGGCAGCCGTCGGCGACGGAAATGCGAGCAGGTCGCGAAGTAATTGATGCGTTTCGGTCAACACGCGCGGCATCATGTCCGGCAGATGCTCTGGAATACTCGCGCCGAAACTGAAGTCTTTGCCGGTGCTTTCAATCGTCAGCCACTTCAAGCCGCGAAGCGCGCGCGCCTGCCGAATCGTGTGTCTCAACGCGCCGACGATCTCGAGCGACAGGATGTTGCCGGGGGGAGCCGCCATGCCGATGCGCAGCCACGAGCCGGCGCGTTCCGAAAGCGTTCTAATCACGCGAGCCCCGCCGGATCGGTCGTCGGCCGATCGCACGTGAAATTGTGACAGACGTACGCGGCAGCTTTGCCGTCGAGCGCCGACATCTCGCGCACCCATGGCAGCAGCGTCGCCAGTCGCTCCTGCTGCTCACCTCCGGCGACTCGAAGCAGGTGGGCAAACGGACGATACCGACGATGAGCCGCGTGCCAGAGTGTTTCGGTACTCCCTGCATCGCCGCCGACGATCACGATTTGTTCGGAAGAAGCCACGGCCGTGCAGAGCGCCGCCGACATCATCGGCAGCGCGCGGCCCTGTCCGAGCAGGCGCGTCCCGAAGGCGCGGAAGACGTCATCTGCGCGTGCCTGGTACGTCGCGTCGCCTACGAGATGCGCAAAGGTCAGCAGATTCCACGCGCCAACGCCGCTCGCCGACGGCTCAGCGCCATCGTAGTCCTCTTTGAGCCGCACCAGCACGGACGCGTCCGTTCCGGTTGTGCTGTACCAACCCGCGCCGGTCGCGTCCCAGAAAAGGTCGTCCTGGCGGCGCTGCAACTCAATCGCCCATGCGAGCCATTCAGCGTCGCTGCTCGAGGAGAAGAGCTCGAGAAGGCCGAAAATCAAATAGGCATAATCCTCGGCGTACGCGTCGATTGCGGCGTGCCCTTGACGGTAGCGCCGGAGCAGCACGCGGCGCTCGGTGTCCCACATCCGCGATTTGAGGAATCTGGCCGCGCGTTCCGCGGAGGCAAGATGCCGTTCGCCTTGGTCGCCGGCAACGCTCGCACCCAGAGCCGCGCCGCTGTCCAATACACGCGCGGCGCGCGCGAACGCCGCGATCATCAAACCGTTCCAGCCCGTGAGCACCTTGTCATCGAGGTGCGGGCGCGGACGCGTGGCGCGGACCTCGAACAAGCGCCGCCGTGCCCGTGTGAGCGCATCCGCGACCTGCGCTGGTGTCGGTGTCAAGCTCGCGCGTGATGTCATCGATGCTGCGCGCGGTGTAGAGGAGATTCTTCCCGGTGAACTCACTCTGCGGATCGAACGGTGCGTTGCCGTCGGGCAGGATCCCGTAACGCAGCTCGAAGGCACGGCTGTCGTCGCCGAGCAAGGCGCGGACTTCGTCCGCGCGCCAGATATAAAACGCGCCTTCACTTTTGTGGGCGTGCGGGTCGCCGACCAGCTCCGGAGGAACGCTGTCGGCATCCTCCGCGGAATAGAACCCCCCTTCAGCGTCGGTGAGGTCGCGAGCCACATACTGCAGTGTGTCCTCGGCGATTTGCCCATAGAAGGGATCGCCGGAGACCTGCGCCGACTCGAGATACGCGAGGACCAGTTGGGCCTGGTCGTAGAGCATCTTCTCAAAGTGCGGCACACGCCAGTTGCCGTCGACGGAATAGCGATGAAAGCCTCCGCCGATGTGATCGCGCATCCCGCCGAGCGCCATCGCGCGGAGGGTTTTCAACACCATGTCGCGTGCCGGCACGTCACCGGAACGGGCGTGCTCGCGCAACAGAAACAGCAGCTCGCTCGGCCGGGGAAATTTCGGTGCGTCACCGAATCCTCCGCGGCGGTGATCGAAGGACTGCTCGAATTGGCGGCGCGTCGCGACGAGTGCGTCTGCTCCTGGCAGCGCCCGACTGCCGCCGTCGGCGGTGGAGGCCATCTCGCGGAGCCGCTCGGTTATGTTCGAAGCGGACGCGAGCACGTTCGCCCGCTCACTCTTCCACGCGCGGTCGATTTCCAGCAGCACCTCACGGAACCCGGGCCGCCCCCACTGCGCCGCCGGAGGGTAATACGTGCCACCGTAAAACGGCGACAGGTCGGGCGTGAGCCACACGCTCATCGGCCACCCGCCCGAACCGGTCGTCGCCTGCACGAACGACATGTAGACGCGATCGACATCCGGCCGCTCCTCACGATCGACTTTGATGGGCACGAATTCCGCGTTGAGGATTGCCGCAATGTCGGGGCTCTCGAACGATTCGCGTTCCATCACGTGACACCAGTGGCACGTGGAGTAGCCGATTGACAAGAAGATCGGCTTCCCCTCCGCCCGTGCGCGCTCGAACGCGTCGTTGCCCCACGGATACCAGTCGACCGGATTGTGTGCGTGCTGAAGAAGGTAGGGACTCTGTTCCGTCGCCAGGCGGTTCATAGAACATCCGATCATACGGCTTGGGGCTTGGGGCTTGGGGCTTGGGGCTTGGGGAGCTCGTTTCAGCCTGGGGCCTCAAGCCCCACCCTCAAGCCCCACGCCTCAAGTGGTCACAGGCGCCGCTTGCCGCTCCGGCTGACCTGCAATCGTCGGGTGCTTGACGGCCGCGGCCCGCAGGCGCGCATAGGCCGCCGTCATCTCCACACCGTAGAGCAGAATCACCGCCGATACATAAATCCACAGCAGAAAGATCACCACGGCGGCGATCGATCCGTGCACCTTGTCCCACGCCGCCATATCGCGCGCATACCACGAGAAGGCGCTCAGCGCGCCCCGCCACAGCAAGCCCGTGACGATGGCGCCGGGCCACACGTAGCGGAACCGCATGTCGGTATTCGGGATGAAGTAGAAGAGCAGCGCCACGCAGCCGACGAGGAGCAGCGTCGCGCCGTAATCGGCCGAAACCTGCGTCAGCCACACGAACCACGGATTTCTCTCGAGCACGCCCCACAGCCAGTTCGTCGGCGCAACACGCGCGACACTCGCCAGGATGAGTGCCACCACGAAGATCGCGCCCGCCGACAACATCATCAGGAACGACACGAGGCGATGCATGAGAAAGCTCCGGCGCTTTTCTACGCCCCACGCGTGATTGACCGCTGAGGAAATGGCGTTGAACACGCCGAGCGCCGCCCACATCAGCGCCAGCAATCCGCCGACCCCGAGACGGAACGTCTGTCCACGGAACGCGTCGAGTTGTCCCGTCATGAAGTCGAATTGACGAGGAAAATAGCGGAACACGAACTTCACGACCGCGTCGCGATCGGCCGTGTCGGCCGTCAGCGACCCGAGGATCGACAGGACCAGCAGGAGAAACGGGAAGAGCGACAACAGCGCGTAGTACGCGATGGACGCCGCGTGGGTAAGGCCTTCACTGTTGTACAGTTCGCCCACGCCGCGCCAGGCCGCGAGTCCGATCAGGCGAACGCCCTTGAGGGCCCGCGGGATCGCCTCAGCGACAGGCGCCTGAGTGGCGGCCTCGCTTGGCTCGATCACGTGACTGTCCTGGCGCGCGTGATTAGTGGCGTCCATCCCGGAGCGCGACGGCCGGGGTCCCCAATGCGGCCGCCGCATTGGAAGCTCGGTCCAGTTGGCAAGGCGTGAGGAGCGAGCATATCGGCAATGTGTGAGCGACGAGCCACGCCGCCGGCCGGGACGGGCCCGACGCGCGGCTGCCGCGCCAGGGATCTCCGCAACGGTCCCCTGCTCGGCTGCCGCGGGTGGAACCCGGGATGCCCCACCCGGGAGTTATGCCACGAATCACACGCGCCGACACACCAGATTATGCCGTGCGCTGCCACCCGGTCTGCGCGCCCGTACGCAGTTCCGCCACGCCTGTCCGCACCTGGTCGACGGCGGACAGGAGTTTTTCGGCTTCGCGCGCCAGCGAGTCGAGATTGGCTTGCGCTTCTTCGCGCCAGGCTCGGCCCTGCTCCGTAAAGAACAGGAAACTGACGGCTGCGCCGACGACCGCCCCCACCATGCTGCCTGCGATAAGAGTCCTCTGAACGTTCACGATCCCTCCGCCTCGCGCGAAACCAACTCGTTGTCGTCCCCGCCGTCGCGCGCCGCGCGTGCCGCACGTCCGGGATCTTCTATGCCGTGCTTGCGCATCTTGCTGTAGAGCGTCGGCCGATATAAGCCGAGGATGTGCGCCGCCTCCTGTTTATTCCAGTTGGTGCGCTGCAGCGTCTGCAGAATGGCCATTTTCTCGATCTCCGCAAGCGAATGATGCGGCGGCACGAGAAATTCCGGGTTCGCCGTCGCTTCGTCACGAAGCGTCTCCGGCAAATCGCCAGGCTGCACTTCGGTGCCCTTGGCCACCAGCACGGCGCGCTCGAGGGCATTTTCGAGCTCGCGCACGTTGCCGGGCCACCGGTTGCGAATAAGCAATCGATAGGCCGCGGGCGAGATCGCTTTGAGCTGCTTGCGATAGCGATCGTTGAACTTCTCGATGAAGTACGTGCACAACAGCGGCACGTCCTCGGCGCGTTCGCGCAGCGGGGGCACGCGCACGGTAATCGTGTTGATGCGGAAATACAGATCTTCGCGGAGCCGGCCGTCTCGAAGCGCCTGGTCGAGATCGATGTTCGTGGCGCAGATCAATCGGAAGTCGACCTTGACGGTTCGATCGCTCCCGACCGGGCGGTACTCGCGTTCCTGCAGCACCCGCAGGAGCTTGGTCTGAAGGAACGGGGGCATCTCACCGATTTCGTCGAGCATGAACGAGCCGCCGCTAGCCGCTTCGAGCAGGCCGATCTTGTCGGTGTTGGCTCCGGTAAACGCACCCTTTTTGTAGCCGAAGAGCTCGGATTCAATCAGGTCCTTCGGGATCGCCGCGCAGTTGATCTTGATGAACGGCCCCTTGGCGCGATTGCTCCGCACGTGCAGGGCGTTGGCGATCAACTCCTTGCCGGTGCCATTCTCGCCTTGGATGAGAATGTTCGCGTCGCTCGCCGCCACCGCCTCGACCAGCTCGAACAGTTCCCGCATCTTCTTGCTCTTCCCGATGATGTTCGAGAAGGAATACTGGCTCCGCACCTGCGCTTTGAGCTGTTCGTGCTGCAGCCGCTCGTCGTGCAGCGAGGTCGCACGCTGGAGGATATTGGCGAGACCGGCCGGGTCGAGATCCGATTTCTCGACAAAGAAGAACGCGCCTGCCTGCCCCGCTTCAAGCGCGCGCTTGATCGTCCCCTGACCGCTGATCACGATAATTTGCGGACCGGGGTCTATCGCCTTCATCTTCTTGAGCAAGGCGATGCCGTCGATGTCGGGCAACAACAGGTCGAGCAGGACCACCGCAGGGCGCCAGCTCTGAAACAGTTCCTCGGCGCGCGCCCCATGACTGGCGATACGCACCTCGTACCCGCCATCGCCGGTAGCCTGCTCGACGACCATCTTCAGCCAGTCGGTCACCATCGGCTCGTCATCTACGACGAGCACTCGTTTCCGCTGCCGGCGCGCCGCGTCTGTCGAATGCACCCGCCCTCGCCTTGGCTCATCTGTTGCCGTACGGTCCGGCACCGACGAGCGTGTATATGTCGGATTCGAATACACAGTTTCTGTCACCTACCGGCCACGGTAGAACGGTTGCGCGTGGCACACCGTCCGTGCCCGGCAAAGTCGGCGAAGGTCACGAAGGGCTCACGCCCTTCGAGACCTTCGGTCCGGCGCGATTTCCCAGCCGTCAGACGGGCCGGCGTCCTTGGATCACGCGGATCAGCACGATGGCAATCGCGATGATCAGGAGGATATGAATGAACCCGCCGAGCGTATACGAACTCACCATCCCCAGCAGCCACAGGATGATCAGCAGTACCAGAATCGTCGTCAACATTGGACTCGCTCCTTTGGTTGCCAGTTAGACGCCAGGGGCCGCGTTCGACATCCGGTCGGAAGTGCTGCCGGTTCCGGACGTGCTGCGATCGCCAGTGCGATCGCCTGCGGCTGTCAGCCTGTCAGTGACCGATGACACGCGATCCGACAACTGACTCGTGATTTGCTGGCCGCGCTCGCGGGCCTGCTCCCTCAGAGTCTCGGTTGCTTCGTTGACGCGGTCCGCGAGGCCCCGATACTGCTGCCCGAGGAGTTCCCGCGTCTCATTACCCGTCTTCGGCGCAAAGAGCAGCGCCATTCCTGCGCCGATCACGGCGCCGGCGAACAACCCCAGCGCGAAGCTGGCTCCGGTCCCTTCCTCTCGATACATGATCCGCTCCCTCCTATTACCCTGCGACTACCGTCACCTTTGGTTGCGCGCGTCGTGCTGTGCGCCACCGTTTCACCATACCCAGCACGCCGCCGGCGACCCCTACAACCATGGCGGTTCGCGGCAACATCACCGCGCCGAGACGTCCCGCGGTGTTCTGCACGCTGCTGAACGCACGGCTGACATCGTCAGTCCGTGTGCGCACGACCGCGCTCGTGTGCTCGAGATTTACCAGCACGCCCTCGAGCCGCGACAAGAGCGGTGTGAGCTTCGCCTCGAGTGTCTGCGCCGCGGTCCGATACGCGCGCAGTGCGCCTACCGTCACGCCGACGACGACGAGGGTTTGAAGAACGCTCATAACGGCGAGCACGACTAGAATGATGTTCGTCGTGTCGAGACGTTCCATTCCACCCTTTCTTTCTTTACAGCAAAGCTGTCGAGCCGTAATGCAGGGTTCGTGCCCGGCTGAGCGAGATTGAGGAACGCCGATTTAGCTCTGCAGTGCGATGTCGACCAAACAATACTCCCTATCGGGGGGCGGAACGAGCAGAGACGCGTGCGTTCCCCACCGTCCGCCTGTGCAAGAGGTTACCGGTTCTGGCCAACGTGCTTCACAGCCGCCAACTTCGGCGCGCGGCGGTTTTGCAGAAGGCGCTCGATCTCGGCGACGAGAAAGGCGGGTTCACACGGTTTGACGACGATCGCGTCGAACCCTGACGCGCGCGCCTGGTCCAGTTGAGCCACGTGCGAGTAGCCGGTTGCCGCAATCAGCGGAATGTGACCTGTTTCGGCGGAGTTTCGCAGCCTGATCGCGGCTTCAAACCCGGTGATTCCAGGCAGTTCGAGATCGAGCACGATGATGTCAGGATGGTGAAGATGCGCCTGCGCCAGCGCTTTGAGTCCATCGTCGGCCTCGACCACGTCGTAGCCCAGGGCACGCAGGTAGAGTCCCCAGATCTCGAGGGCATCCGGATAATCGTCGACGAGGAGGATTCGCGTCGCCGCCACGGGTCTGTCGACTTCAAGCTACATGCCACCGGCACTCGATGGTAGGCTCGAAGGTTGCGATGCCCGTTGATATCAGCAGCGTTTTGCATGTCCTCGCTCACGAGCTTCGCACGCCTGCCGGGATTGCCCAGGGATACCTGCGAATGCTGCTCGCAGAGCAGTTGACCGAAGCCGCCGACAGGCGCCGAGCCATTGAGCAAACACAAAAAGCGCTGGCACGCATGAGCGAGTTGACGGCCGAAAGCTCGCGGCTCGCGCGCTGGCTCGACGACCAGCACGGCGCGCCGCACGCATCGATTGATGCACACGCGCTGGTCACGCGCGTGGTGAACGACGCCGGAATCGAGACAGTGCGGGCAAGCGTAGAGGTGCCGCCGGGGAGCGGCGAGATCGAGACCGTCGACGGCGATGCGCTTGCGGCGGCGCTGGTTTCGATCGTCAAAGTGACCGCGCGCGAGATGAAAAATCAGTCGTGCGCCATCCACGCGCGCCTTATCGGCAGTCAGACGATGGACGTGTTAATCGGTGATGAGCAGCAGCTCGACGCGTTGTCGTCGGGCCCCGAGGCCCCGGGCGCCGTTCCGCTCGCGCTCGAGCGCGGCGGCGTCGGCCTATCGCTGGTCATCGCCGTGGCCGTCCTCGAGACGCACGCCGCCCGGCAGTGGACCGTCGGCGGTTTGCGCACTACAGTAGGTATTCGACTCCCGTTTCAAGAAAGGTCTCATTAGTGACGCCCGCCAAGCTTGCGCTGGTCGACGACGATCAGCAGTTCGTTCAGTATCTCGATACGTTGTTGCGCTCACGCGGTTACGACGTGCGGTCGTTTACGAGCGGCAGCGATCTGCTGCAGGCGATGCACGGCGACGCGGCGCCCGACGTCGTATTACTGGACGTGTCGATGCCAGGGATGGACGGACTGGAAACGTTGAAGGCTGTACGGATCGCGCACCCGAATGTGCAGGTCATCATGTTGTCGGGTCGCCATGCCCCGGCGACCATCGTCGACGCGATGCGGCAAGGCGCTGCCGATTATGTCCTCAAGCCCGACGACGCCGATGGGATCGGCGAAGCGGCGCTTGAATCGGCGATTCGCAATGCCGTCGAAAAAACCGTCCTGACGAGCGAAGTCGCGCGGCTGCGGGCGCAGGTGGGCGAAGACCCCGAAGGCGTGACGTTCTGGGGCCCTGGTTCCGCCATGCGCCACGTCATGGCAATGGTCGACCGCGTCGCCGACAGCGATGTCGGCGTGTTGCTCCGCGGCGAAAGCGGCGTCGGCAAAGAGGTGATCGCCCGCGAGCTGCATCGGCGGTCGGCTCGTCGTTCCAAACCGTTCGTCAAGGTCAACGCCGCGGCGCTCCCGTCCGAACTACTCGAGAGCGAACTCTTCGGCCACGAACGAGGCGCGTTTACCGGCGCACAGAATGCGCGTGTCGGCAAATTCGAGTTTGCCAATCACGGCACCCTCATGCTCGACGAGATCGGCGAGATGCCGCCCGGCCTTCAGGCAAAGCTTCTCCACGTCCTACAAGATCGCGAATTCACCAAGCTGGGAAGCAACAAGCCGGTGTCGGTCGACGTCAGGATTATCGCGGCGACCAATCGGGACCTCGACGCGATGATGCGCTCGGGCTCATTCCGCGAAGATCTCTATTACCGCTTGCAGGTGATCGAGATCTTCGTGCCGCCGCTGCGCGAACGCCGCGAAGAAATCAATCAGTTCATCGAATTCTTCCTGGTCAAGTATTCGGAGCGCTATGGCCGTCCGCTGCGCAAGCCGTCGGACCTGCTGCGCGAAACGCTGCTGAATTACGGGTGGCCTGGAAACGTGCGCGAGCTGGAGAATGTAATTAAGCGCTTCGTGATCCTGCAGGACGAGGGGCTCGTCATGGCCGAGCTCAAACGGGCCAGGACCGTGGCCGCCGAGTACGCCGCACCCGCTCCCGTCCACCATCCGCCCCCTGCCCCGCTTGCGCCGCCCCCGCCGGTCGCCGCCGCGCCGCCGCCTCCGCCACCTGCGGCCCCGGATCCGGCGCCGGTCGCCGAAGACGACGACAGTGGGGCCGAGCCGGTGCAAGCCCCTCCCGGGACGGTGAGCCTCCCGGAGCTTGCCCGCGAAGCGGCGATGAAGGCCGAGCGCGCGGCGATCCAGCAGGCGCTCGATCGCTTCCGGTGGAACCGGCGTAAGGCCGCGGATGCACTCGGCGTCAGCTACAAGACGCTGCTCAACAAGATGAAGGAATGCGGGATCAGCGAGCAGGCTTAGCCGTCAGAGGCTTCGTGCGGTTGGGCCAGGAGAGCGTCACTTCCGTCCATTGCCCTTCCTCGGACTCGAGGCGCACCGCGCCGCCGGCCGCATCCATGCATTCACGCACCATCGACAGGCCCAGCCCAAGACCCTGATCGCGCAGGTCGCGGTCGCGGTGCGCGTGCGCGCGGGCAAACTCCCGGAACAGGTGCTGCACACGGCGCGCGGTGATGCCGACGCCGTTGTCCCGGACGATCACCGTCGGACTCGGTGCGTCGTGCACACTGGCGACCTCGACAAGGCGCGCCGGCTTCCCGGGATCCGAATACTTGATGGCATTGGCGATCAAATTGAGAAACACGATTTCTGTTCGTCCCATCTCGACTTCCAGCACCGGCAACTCGGGATCCACTTGGATGTCGACGTTGCGGGCCTGCGCCATGTCACTCAGCTTCTCCACCACCGACGCCACGACCTGACTAAGCGCGATCTGCTGCTGCAGCGGCATCAGCGTCGCTTCGCCGCCGACATGCGACAGACGCTCGAGCCGCGCCGCCACATCCGCCAATCTCCGCACGTTGCGGTCGAACACGTCCACGAGATGGGTGAACTCCACGTCGCCCTCGCGCACCGGCAGGACGCCAGACATGACCTGCAATACGCCGAGGGGCTGACGCATTTCCTGACCGACCAAGCGGCCAAACGCGATGAGTTGGGCATTCTGACGCTCAATCGCATCCGTGTAGATCGCCACAAACGTGTCTACCGTCTGCTGTTGCAGCACCCGCAGCGACTGCGTCACCCGATGCATCGCGCGCCCGACCTCGGCGGCCGCCATCGGTGGTTCCATGTTTGCGACTTCGGCCAGCAGGAACTCCTCGAGGAGATCGGCGAGCACCTGATACTCGCGCAGCAGTTGATGCACGGTCGCCCGCTGCCGAAATCGAATCCGGCCGAGCTCGGCGGCACTGCGCATCACGCTCGAATTGCTCGAGATCGGTTCGGTGTCGGGTGAGCGCAGGCGCTGAGCGATTTCCGCGATGAACTCGGGAATGTCGTGGAGGATCTCGCGCGCGGGGAATACCTCCGCGCCCGACGCGACCGAGATCTTCACCACCTCGTCAAGCCACTTGGTGGCGAGCGCCGCCGTTTCGGCTTGCACTCGGGAGGCTAGCCGCCCCGCCGCCGGCTCAGGCGTAAACGATGTCACCACGGCCCTCCGTTTGCTTGGCGTCTCGTCGGGGGGACTCGACGTGAAGTACTTCGTCGCATGGATGTTGGGCGTACCGGGCGGCCTCATTGCGCTTTGGTTTCTCGCCAATCAGATTGGCTGCTAGAGGGCCGGCGCCGCCTTTCCCAGTCGGACCATGTTGTAGCGCATTGCTCGCCGAGTGCGCAAATACCCGGCGATACCGTGGATCGGCAACCAGGCGCCCATACGCCCTCAACTACTTGGCGCGCCGCGTGGCATCAGGTGAGATTTCACCCGGACCACTCGGATTGTGACCTGGTATGCAGCTTGCTCCATCTACAACGGAACGACGAACGTTGGTAACTGCGTTCGTGTTTCCGAGAAGTTTGCGTCGCACCCATCTGTTATCCGCACTTTTGCCTTCCCGCAGCGCCGTTGGGGTTACTCGACGGCGCCCCGCCCTGTACCCGAGAACCTGCAACACCCACGATCGTGGCACAATGCGGCCGATGCCCGAGCCTGATGGACGTTCTTGAAACCCGTATCGACCCGTCGGGACCCGATTTCCAAACCAACCGTGATCGCATGCGCGCGCTCGTCGCCGAGTACCGCGAGCGGCTCGCAAAGGTTCGCGAGGGCGGCGGAGCCAAATACGTGGAACGACATCGGCAGCAGGGAAAACTGCCGGTGCGCGAGCGGATCGCCAAGCTGGTCGATCCCGGCTCCGCGTTCCTGGAACTGTCGCCCCTTGCCGCGTGGGGAATGTACGAAGACGAAGCGCCCGGGGCGGGGATCGTCACCGGGATCGGCCGCGTCTCGGGTCGCGACGTGCTCGTCGTCGCCAATGACGCAACCGTCAAAGGCGGCACCTATTACCCCCTCACCGTGAAGAAGCACGTGCGAGCACAGGAAATCGCGCTGCAAAATCGGCTGCCCTGCGTATATCTCGTCGATTCGGGCGGTGCGTTCCTGCCTCTCCAAGCCGAAGTCTTCCCCGACCGCGATCATTTCGGTCGCATTTTCTTCAATCAGGCGAGGATGTCGGCGGAGGGCATTCCCCAGATTGCGGTGGTGATGGGATCGTGCACGGCTGGCGGCGCCTACGTCCCGGCGATGTCCGATGAAACCATCATCGTCAAGAACACCGGAACGATCTTTCTGGGCGGGCCTCCGCTCGTCAAGGCCGCCACTGGCGAGGAAGTCACGGCTGAAGACCTGGGCGGCGCCGATGTGCACACACGGCTTTCAGGAGTCGCCGACTACTTTGCCGAGGACGACGACCACGCGCTGCACCAGACACGGACGATCGTGTCCACGCTCAACCGCGCGAAGCAACTCCCGAGCGATATGGCCAAGCCCGAAGACCCTGCGTACGACCCGGCGGAGATTTATGGAGTCGTGAATGCAGACGTGCGGCGGTCCTACGACATCCGCGAAGTCATCGCGCGCATCGTCGACGGCTCGCGATTTGACGAATTCAAGGAGCGCTACGCCACCACGCTTGTGTGCGGGTTCGCACGCATCCACGGTTTTCTCGTCGGCGTCATCGCCAATAACGGCGTGTTGTTCTCCGAATCCGCGCTCAAAGCCACCCACTTCATCGAGCTCTGCAATGCGCGGAGCGTTCCGCTGATTTTTCTGCAGAACATAACAGGATTTATGGTCGGCAAGCAGTACGAGCGCGGCGGGATCGCCAAGGACGGGGCGAAGATGGTGCACGCGGTCGCCAATTCCGTTGTGCCGAAATTTACCGTGATCATCGGTGGCTCGTTTGGAGCCGGTAACTACGGCATGTGCGGCCGCGCGTTCGAGCCGAGGCTGCTGTGGATGTGGCCGAATGCGCGAATTTCGGTGATGGGAGGAGAGCAGGCCGCCGCCGTGCTGACCACCGTCAAGCGCGATCAATTGGTCCGCGAGGGCAAGGAGTTGCGTGCCGAGGACGAGGCGTCGATCCGCGATCCGATTCTGCAGAAGTATGAGAGCGAAGGATCACCCGTACTTCTCCACGGCGCGGCTCTGGGACGATGGCATGCTCGATCCGGCCGAGACCCGCAGCGCGTTGGCGCTCGGCCTCTCCGCCGCGTTCAACGCGCCGATTCCGCCGGCGAAGTTCGGTATTTTCCGGATGTGAGAAGAACACGAAGGTCTCGAAGAGCGCGAAGTGCACAGCTATCGATATCTCGCAACGCGGCGCGATCGCGCGCGTCGAGTACCTGACGCTCAACCGGCCGGAGGTTCGCAACGCCTTCAACGATGATGTCATCGCCGAGTTGGCGACGTGGGCCGCACACGCGCGCAAGGATCCGACACTCCGCGTCGTTGTGCTTGGTGGTGAGGGTTCCGTGTTCAGCGCCGGCGCCGATGTCAACTGGATGGCGCGGATGATCGATTACTCGCACGACGAGAACGTCCGCGACGCGACCCGCATGGCGGAGATGTTTCACGCGCTCGACACCCTGCCGGTCGCGATGATCGGCCGCGTCCACGGGGCGGCATTGGGTGGTGGCGCGGGACTCGCGGCGGTGTGCGACATCGTGGTTGCGGAGGAGAGCGCGGTCTTCGGGTTCACGGAAACGAAACTCGGGATTTTGCCGGCGGTGATCTCGCCGTATGTCCTGCCGAAAATTGGCGCGTCGGCCGCGCGCGAGTTGTTCCTGACCGGTATGCGCTTTTCGGCGCAGCGCGCCAGAGACATTGGCCTGGTGCATGCGGTTGTGGCGATGGCGCAACTCGACACCGTCGTGCACGGGTATGTCACGGAGCTGCTGTCGGCCGCGCCAAGCGGTGTCGCGGCCGCAAAGGCATTGATCCCCAGGTCTTGGCGGCACTCGTCGGGCGACGAGATGACAACCATCACCGCGGAGGCGATTGCCTCGCAGCGAGTGTCGCCGGAGGGTCAGGACGGCCTGCGATCGTTTCTCAGCAAGCGCAAACCGAAGTGGGTCCAGGAATGATTCGGCGGGTGCTCGTTGCAAATCGAGGCGAAATTGCGCTTCGCGTGATTCGGGCGTGCCGCGAACTGGGCATCGAGAGCGTTGCGGTGTACTCCGACGCCGACGCCCGGTTGCCGCACGTCGCGGCGGCCGATCTGGCGGTGCATATCGGACCGCCGTCCCCAGCCGCGAGTTACCTCAATATTCAAGCGTTGCTCGACGCGGCGCGGCAAACCGAGGCCGACGCGCTCCATCCAGGCTACGGTTTTCTCTCCGAACGCGCGCGGTTCGCCCGCGCGTGTGAAGACGCGGGGTTGACCTTCATTGGGCCGCCCGCGCACGCGCTCGAGCGTCTCGGGTCAAAAATCGGCGCCCGCGCCTTGATGAAGGGCGCGGGCGTGCCGGTTGTGCCAGGCGAGACGCCCGCAGATCAGTCGACTCAGGCCATCCATGCGGCTGTCAACCGCGTTGGTCTACCGGCCCTGCTCAAGCCTGCGGCTGGCGGCGGGGGCATCGGCATGAAGACGGTGCGCGCGAACAGTGAGGTGGATGAAGCCATTCAACAAGCGCGACGCGAGGCGCTCACGGCGTTTGGCGACGGCACGTTGTATGTCGAGCGGCTGATCGAGCGGCCCCGACATGTCGAAGTGCAGGTGTTTGCGGATACGCACGGTCACTGTATTCATCTATTCGAGCGTGAGTGCTCGGTGCAGCGTCGACATCAGAAAACGATCGAGGAGAGCCCGTGCAGCTCGCTCTCGCCGGTGTTGCGGCAGCGAATGGGGGAAGCGGCCGTGGCAGCGGCGCGCGCCGCACGGCTACGTGAACGCCGGCACGGTGGAGTTCCTCGTGGAAGGCGACACCGAGCGCGCACAGTTCTATTTCCTCGAGATGAACGCACGCCTACAGGTCGAGCATCCGGTGACGGAATCGGTCGTCGGTGTCGATCTGGTGCAAGGCCAGCTCCGGGTGGCGGCGGGCGGCCGAACTCCCATGGCGACAGCAAAATCTCACCCAACGGGGCCACGCAATTGAATGCCGCATCTACGCCGAAGACCCCTCACGGGATTTTCTTCCGCAGGCGGGAACGCTGCTGCGTTACCTCGAACCGCAGGGCCCCGGCATCCGCGTCGACAGCGGATATGCGGAAGGCAATGAGGTCTCCGTCTACTACGATCCGCTCATTGCCAAACTGATCGTGTCCGCAGAATCTCGCCCGGCGGCGCTCAGGCGTGCGGTGAGCGCGCTCCGCGATTTCGCCGTGCTCGGCATTCGCACCAATATCCCTTTCTTAATCGCCGTGTTGCAGCATCCGCGGTTCATCGCCGGCACGGTCGCATACCGGCTGGCTTGATGCCGAAGCCGATCAACTTCGCGTTGCCGTGGCGGAAGACGCGATCCCCGTCGCCGCCCTCGCCGCTGTCGTCGCCTATCAGAACCGAACCAGCTCGGAGCCGGCGCTTCGACCGTGAGCACCTCCGGCACCTCCGCCCCCACCGGCCCCTCCGACACCACCGGCCCCTCCGGCACCTTCGGCACCTCTGGCACCTTCGAGACCGATCCGTTCGTCTCGTTAGAGAACTGGCGTGGCTGACCACGAGGTTCGCATCGGCGAGCAGGTTTTCACGTTCGACGACAAGAACTATGCAGTCGACCGCATCGCCGAAGGCGTGTATGCGGTCAGCGACGGCGTCACCCGTTTGCGCGTGATCGTGGCTGGCGCGCCGGACGACTGTTGGGTATTCGTGAGTGGCGCGCGTCGCACAGGTGGAGATCGTCGATTCCGCCAAGCGCAGCCGCGCGCCGCGTCAAACCACGTCACACGACATGAGCGCGCCGATGCCGGCGACGGTCGTGAAGGTGCTTGTGGAGGTCGAAGGTCACGTGAACAAGGGCGATACGATCCTGATTCTCGAGGCCATGAAAATGGAATTGCCCGTGCGCGCGCGCGCGCGACGGCATCGTCGCGCAAGATTCTCTGCAGTCAGGGCGACTCGTGCAACCCGGGCGTCGACTCGTCGAGATCGACATGATGACGACGCGTCCGGTCGCGTCACGATCGTCGAAGTCGGGCCTCGCGACGGCCTGCAAAACGAGAAAGCGAACGTCCCACCGCGACAAGGTCGCCTTCATCGACCGCCTGACGTCGGCGGGCCACCGTGTGATCGAGGTGTCGGCGTTCGTTTCGCCGAAATGGGTGCCGCAGATGGCTGACGCGGCGGAGGTCTTCGCCGGATTCAGATGGCGCCGGGCGTTCGCTACACCGCGCTCGTCCCGAACACGAGCCGGCCTGGACCGGGCGTTTCGGCGGGCGTCGCGCGAAATCGCGATCTTCGCCGCCGCCTCGGAAACCTTCAGCCGCCGCAACATCAACCAGATCGATCGACGAGTCATTCACCACCTATCGGGAAGTCACGCGATGCGCGCGCTCCGGCCGGCCTGCAAGTGCGCGGCGTACCTCTCGACGGCGTTCGGGTGCCCGTTCGAAGGCGCCGTGCCCGAACAAGCGGGTGGTCGCGTTCATGCGAACGGCTGATCGACCTGGGCGTCTTTGAAGTCGCGGTGAGCGACACCATCGGCATCGCGCATCCTGGTCAGGTCGCGCGCTGCTGCAGTCGGTGCTGCGCGGCGTCGGACGTGGGGCGCTGGCGCTGCACTTTCACGACACGCGCGGCACCGCGCTCGCCAACGTCCTCGCGGCGCTCGAGTACGGCATCACGACGTTCGACGCGTCCGCAGGCGGACTCGGCGGGTGCCCGTACGCGCCGGGCGCCGCCGGCAATCTCGCGACCGAGGATTTGGTTTATATGCTCGATGGGCTCGGCATCGAGACCGGCGTGTCGCTCGAGCGCGTGATGCAAGCGTCGCGACTCATCGAACCCGCGATTGGCCACCCGCTTCCGTCGCGCTACGTTCAGGCGACGCGCGCGAACGCCCTTCGCGCGACCGTGGACGATCGACCGTCGACCGGCGACGGCCCTAGGTAGCTGCCGGCGCGGAATCGAGCACCTGCTCGAGTTCGGGCCACTCCACCGGTTTAAGCAGATGGAAATCGAATCCTGCTTCGGCCGCCTTCAACCGCACCTCGCGCCCGCTCCAGCCAGTCAGCGCCACCAGCACAATGCCGGATCCGTACGGCCGCTTCCGCAGCCGCTGCGCGACTTCATAGCCATCGATCCCGGGAAGGCTCAAATCGAGCACGACCACGTGCGGTTCGTACTCGTCAGCGATCTTGATCGCGTCTTCGCCGTTCTCCGCAACACGCGCGTCGTGGCCTTTGATGCGGAGCAGCATGCTGAGCGTTTCAACCGAGTCGTGATTATCGTCAACGACCAGCACGCGCCGTTGAGCTGAAGTGGTCATGCGTCTGGACATCTTACTCCGCTCTACGGATGACCTGACTGACCGACTGGTAAAAGATTGCCACGTTGCGGCAGTCTGACCTTGGGAATCACAGTTTTGTTGTAAGAACGGCCCTGCCGCAGTCATGGCACACCGCTTGAAGAGACTCTTACCGACAACGCGGGCTACGGTCGGGCTCGGTCCGCAAGGAGGGGTACTGTGAAAGTTCATAACAGCGTGCTGGCGCTTGGTGCAGCGTGCTTTTTTTCGTTCGTCGGCGTCGCATGCGATAACACAGCGCGCGGGGTGAAACAGGATTCAGCCGAAGCCACGGAGGCCGCGAAGGACGCGACCGCCGCTGCCAAGGAAAAGGCCGATGCCGCAGCGGCCAATGCCAAGGCCGAGAGCAGGGACGAAGCCGCGGACGCCAAGCGCGCCGCCGGATCGGCCGGTGCGGCGATCGATGCGGCCACAGAGACGCTCGGACGTCAAGACCGCGTTGACGGCCGACTCCTCGGTCGACGCGAGTGACATCAATGTCGATACCATCAAGGAGACCAAGACTGTCGTCCTCAAGGGTTCGGTCCCGACCGCAGCCCAGAAGACGCAGGCCGGCCGCATTGCCGCACGCGAGGCGGAGGGCTACAAGGTCGACAATCAGTTGGTGGTGAAGGCGCGGTAGTACAGCGTGGAGATTTGGCGATCTGGCGATCTGGAGATCTGGAGATTGGCGCTGCCCCGTCAGCTATAGTTCGTAAATCTCCAGATCGAGCAGATTCGACGATCTCCAAATTCGGCATGACTCGGCGCACGTTTGTTTTCGGTGCGGCGGCGGCCGTCGCCGGACTGTCGTCTTCATCGATCTTCGCCGCGCCTCACCTGGTGCAACCGAAGCCATCTGAGTTCGTCTTCGCGCGTCTGCGCTACGATTCTGGCGACTGGGATTACAACCCGAAGGTCGCCGCGAATGTGCTCAATTCGGTCGTCGAATACACCAACATTCCGGTCTACGGCGAGGAAGTCGTCATCACTGCCGACTCCGCCGAGCTTGTTGTCGTTTCCGTTTCTCTTCATGACCGGTCACAAGCTTGTCCGCTTCAGCACCAAGGAGCGCGAACAACTGCGGCAATACGTTCGCAGCGGTGGCCTGCTGTTCTCCGACGACTGCAATCACGACGTCGCCGGGCTGTATGCAACATCGTTCGAACAGGAGATGAAAAGCGTCATTTCCCGGGCCCGCAACGTTGGCGAAATTGCCGCCGACGCACGCGCTTTACCGCGCCTTCTTCCGCTTTCCGGAAGGTCCGCCGCAAACTGCGCACGAGCTCAACGGCTGGGGTGACGACGTCGTGCACGACTATCTGCGCGCCGTCGAGCACGAGGGGCGTATCGGCGTCCTGTACTCGAACAAGGATTACGGGTGCGAATGGGACTTCGACTGGCGTAATAAGCGGTTCCAGCGTGACGACAATACACGCTTCGCCGTCAACATCGTCGTCTACGCCATGACTAGCTGACGAGATGTTGGCACGTTCCTTGGTTGTTCTTAGGGTCACGCGGGACAAGAGCCCGCATTTATCCGGGAGGACAAACGTGGCGCGTAGTCATTCCAGTATCAACGCTTTCATTCTCTCCTGCGTCGCCGCGTTCGCGATCGCAGGAACCGCAGCCTGCGACAACACCGCGCGTGGTGTGAAGCAGGATGCGCAGCAAGCCGAAGAGCAAACGCGCGACGAGCGCGCGGCCGCAGCCGACAGTGCCCGCGAACTCGGCAACGACGCCGCCAGGGCCGCCAACCGGGCCGGTTCTGCCGCCGCTGACGCCGGCGAGGAGCTCGCCGAGCGCGCCGGCGCGGCGTGGGAAACCCTCGACGTCAAGGGCGCGCTGATGGCCGACGCATCCGTCGACACATCGCGGATCGATGTCGACACCAACTACGAGACAAAGACTGTGACACTCAACGGCTCCGCGCCGACCGAGACCGAGCGCGACATGGCTGAAGTGATCGCGAAGGCGCGCGCAGAAGGTTACACCGTGGTCAATAACCTCCAGGTGAAGGGGCGGGGAACGAAGAACTAAGGATAACTGGATAGTTTCCAGTTGCCAGTTCCCAGTTCAAAGTTGAGTTTCTTCTTACCCAAGAACTCAGCACTCAACTTTGAACTGGAAACTGGTAACTGGAAACTTGCGGCGCGCAGCGTCAGCTATAAGCCGCTCCAACCATGATGCGCCGGATCCTCACCCATGGCGATCCATGCGACGGGTGGTTGATCTGAACGGGCTGCCCCTTCGCATCTCCTGTGGTGCCGAACATCTCCCACGATTCCTTTCCTGACGTTGCGTCGAGGTTTTGCCAGAAATCGGTCGTGATGGCGTTATACGTGACGTCGCTGAGCATCCGCGTCTTCTTGCCGTTTTTGACCTCCCAGAACGCATCCCCTCCGAACTGACCATTGAAGCGCTGCTGATCGATCGAGTAGCTGCCGCGGCCGTCGATGAGCACGCCGTCTTTGGTGTCGGCGATGATCTCCTCAGGCGTGGGCGACCCGGGTGGGCCAGGTTCGACGTGGACGTTCGGCATGCGAAGGAACGGATAGTTACGCCACGAGGTCGCAAACGTGCAGCCGCGCGAGGTCTTCTCGCCGATGTAGTGGGCCGTCTCCCGGTTGGTTTGCAAGCCCACGAGGATGCCTTCGCGCACGAGCGGCCACTGTTGCGACTTGACCCCGTCATCGTCGTAGCCGACGGTGCACATGCCCCCGGGCTAGCGTGCGATCGGCCGTCACGTTGAACAACTTCGAACCGTATTTGAGCTTGCCCAGATCGCTCATCTTGACGAAGCTCGTGCCGGCATAGTTGGCTTCGTAGCCGACGATTCGATCGAGCTCCGTCGCGTGCGCGACGATCTCGTGGATCGTGAGCATGGCATGCGACGGCGTCATGATCAGATCTTTGAGTCCGACGCCGATCGGCGCGGCCGTGCAATGCTCCGCCGCCTCGGCACAGATGCGCTCGACGTTCTCCAGCATCTTGGCGTCGATTGCGACTTTGTACCCTGCGGTCTTCGGCGCGACGTTGAAGGTCCGCGTTTTCACTGACGTCCCGTTGCGTGCGGTGACCGAGAAGCTCGGCGCCGTTCGCCAGATCTCCTGTTCGATATACGAACCTTCGGACGTCGCCAGATACTTCCATTCGTAGTCGAACCCGATGTTCGAGTTGACCCTGATGATGTTGGGCTGTTTGAGCGCGAGCTCGTTGATCTTCATCAGGAAGTCAATCTTGTCGTCGAGCGACACGTCCTCGGGCTTGATCTTGACCGGCACGGCCCAGTAGTCGGTGTATGCCTCGACCGGCGCCAGCGTGACCTCGAAGCGTTTGCTGACCGCGCTCGCTTTGGCCACTTCGGTCGCCTGCGTGGCGATCTTCCTGATCTCGTCGGCGGTCACGAACGGGCTGCTCGCAAAGCCCCACACACCGCTGTGAATCACCCGCACGCCGAAGCCGGCGCTTTCTTCGTGGCCTCCCCCGCCGAAGCCGCCGCCGTCGGTGACGATGCGATCGCGGACGCCGATCGCATCGTTGATGTTGCGCGTGAAGCGGATGTCGGCGTAGGTGCACCCCATTCGCTTCGCTTCCGAGAGCGCAATGTCCGACATCCCCTTGAACTGCGATTCCAGGGCACGCTTGTTCGGCGACTGTGCGATCAGATCGCCGACCAGGTCGCTGGCGTAGAGCGCGATGCCGGTGGCGCCGAGTGTTTTGACGAAATCGCGTCGTTTCATAATCGTTTACACCGCAGGCGAAATGGATGTCATGGTGAAATCTTCGAGCTTCATCGCCGGGATGAGCGCCGTGCCCGGGTTATCGTAGGCCTCGCCGGTGTGCATCGGGATGGGCCGTCCGAGTGCGGTGATGTTGTTGAAGCTCACCGCGGGGGATTCATTCCAACGGAAATTCTGCACGGGCGCGACGATCTCGCCATTTTCGATCAGGAACAGCCCGTCGCGCGTCATCCCGGTATTGAGGAGCGTTTGTGGATCGACGGCTCGGATGTACCAGAAAAACGTGATCAGTAACCCGCGCTTCGTCGTCTTGATCATCTCCTCGATTGTCGACGTCCCGCCCTCCATTACCAGACTCATCTGCGGCGTCGTGGCGGTCGGCTCTTTTTTCTGCCGCTGCGCCCAGTAGCGATCGTAAAACAGGTTCTTGACGACACCTTTTTCAACCCATGTCACGGGCCTGGCAGCGAGGCCGTCCTGGCCAATCGGCGTTTGGCGCAGGATAGGGTTGCCAATTTCGCTGCGCACCGTGACGTTGTCGCCGAACACCTTCTCGCCGAGGCGCGTCGTGCCGCGTTCTTTGCCGCTCATGAAGCTGCGGCCCTCCTCGGCATTACGCGCGTTGAAGGCGCCAAGCATCAGGGAAACATAGCGCGCCGCCGCTCGCGGTTCGAGGATCACCGTGTAGTTGCCAGGCTCCAGCGCCCGCGGCTGGCGCGACTTGAGCGCCTTGTCCGCGGCCACCTCGGTGAGCGCCACGGCGTCGATGTTTCCCACCTGCTTCACACCGGTCGTACCTGCCCATCCGGACCCGGTCTGATCGGGCGTGCGGCAGGTGAGGATGAAGCTGGCTTCCGCGTAGCGGAAGTACGCGAACAGTCCTTCCGAGTTCGCGATCGCGTCGGTCCAGTGCATCTTGGGAATGTAGCCGGCGCCGAGCACGCCCTTCTTTTCACAGATGTCCGTGCTGGCCTTGACCATGCGCGCACGCTCGGCGGGGCCGAAGTTCACTGCGTCGGGTGCGGCAGCCTCGACTTCGATGTAATTCTGCGGCGGCTTCACGAGTGGCATCAGCTCAGCGTTGTCGGGTTTGCGTTTCGCGCGCTCCTGCACCTGCGCGATCATGCGCTTCAGCGACGCGTCATCGAACTGGTGCGTCGTCGCCGAGGCCGTCTTCTGCCCGTAGTAGACGCTCACCGACACTTCCTGATCGTGTTCAACCAGGTTGGCCGTGATGCTCGAATTCGCAAAGCGGGTTGCCGATCGCTCGCCTCCCGAGAAGCGCACTTCAACGCCGTCCGCCTTACAGAGGTTGAGCACCTTGTCGGTGATTTGTTTGACTTCGTCGCGAGAAAAACTCATAGGTGAGTACTTTACCTTAGTGATCGGCCGGTTCCAGTTGTCGGCCGGTCTAAAGACCGGCCGTTACGGACGATGGGGAAACCACAAGAACCCACCCGACCTACCTACCAGCCCCACCCGACCCACCAGACCTACCTGACCCACCAGACCTAACCGACCCACCCGACCTACCCACCAGCCCCACCAGACCTACCTGACCTACGTGCGACCGTGTCGCCGCCGCAGATACCACTCCGCGCTCAGGCACAGGGCGAACGGCACAATCCAGAATGGCGATCGCATCGGATGCACCGGGGTCGGAACGCGTGTGGGCGTGGCCGACGCGCGCAAACGGGTGACCAGCGTCTCTTCCTCACCCGCCGCGACAGCGATGCCTCCGTACGCGCGAACCGCAGGCGAGAGGTCGTCGCGACCAGAAAAACGCAATCCCGCGGCGTCGTGGATGCTGAGCGGCGCAGACGATTCCTCGAATGTCGTCATCGACGCGGAGACGCGGCACAGGCCAGGCTCGCTCGCAACGAGACCACCCGCAAACCTGTTCGGACCCACTGGCCATAGCCGTACTGGTCTGCCTTCGGGCCCGCAACTCAACCGTGCTGACGCCTCGTATGTGGGTAGCATCGGACTGGCGGAACGCGCCTCAACCTCGACGCCGACGTATTGACCTGGTTCGGCCGTCGTTGTTGACAGCGTGACGCGCAGTGGATCGCCCGCCGCGGCGACCGCGCCTGCCGCTTGCGCACGCCAGAACGACGCAAACTGGTCCGCGTTGCTGCGATAACGCCACGCATCGACGGCGCCCGACACCACAATGCGGCCATGACCGTAGGCAGTGGAGACAATCACCGCTTCGGTGCCGATTCCCGCAATCCTTGTCCCCGCGAGCCCTGGGTCGAACACGATGATCTCAGTGGCTTTGAGGTCGCCGATCTGCATCGGTTGGGACTCGCGCCGCTCACGTGTGACGCGCGGCAGCAACCGCTGGATTGGCCCTGCGGGGCGGCTCTCGAGGAACACGATGACCGAACCGCCGCGCAGCCGGACGAACCGATCCAGGGCGTCGACTTCGCTCGTCGTCAGCAGGTGCGGCGATGTCACGATCACGAGGCGAGCTTTCGTCGCGAGGAGCGTTGGCGAATCGAGCCGAACCTCGCTCGGCCCGATCGCGACGGCGTTGGCAACCCGTACCCTGGACGCGAGCGAGAACCGAGGATCGGACTCGAACGCGCGACGTACGAACGTTCCGTTCCAGGTCGGCTGCGGCTCATAGAACACCAGACGCGACTGATCGATCACATCGACCGCGACATGCCGCTCGTTGTCGAGGAGACTGGCTTCATCCCCCGTTACGCGTGCAACTACTCGGATGTCGCGCACCGCTGCGTCAATGGGTGCCCATTCAATCCGGACCATGGCCGTTTGGGCGGTGGCAACGTCGGCTGACGGCCACACGTATGAGCCGCTCCCCACCAGCGCGTTGCCGTCGAACACGCTCAGCGATGTGGTGCGACCGGCGACGTCGGCACCTGACAGGCGCACGAGCAAGGCTCCCCGTGCTGACTCGCTCGTGTGTGGCGGCGACTCGATGGCGTCGATCGCCACGTTCGGCGTCAGCGGACTGCCCACGCGGATCGAGGCGAGCATTTGGTCGCGCGGCTGGAGGCCCCGTGGCTTCGCGCCATCGGAAATGATGGTGCAGGCGTCATCAGCGGGACAAGGAGCGGCATCGGACTCCAGAGGGTGGTGCCGAACGGTCACCGTAAAGTCGTCCGAGAGTTGCGCGGCGATTGTGTCAGCAATACTGGTGGCATGCTGGCGACGCGTTCCGCCGGCGTCGGGCAGCGCCAGACCGGGTGTGTCGATGAGCGCGATGGTGAGAGGCGGTCGGGAAGACCGCCCAATCGTGAGCACCGGATCGGCCAACGCCGTGACCGCTATGGCGATCGCTGCCGTTCGTAGCGCAAACGCGAGCTTCACGGGTGCACTCCGCGCTTCGACAGTTGTTCCACCAACAGTCCGAGCAGCGGATCGAGCCGGCCATTCATCCCACCTGCCGCAGGTAGCCGTTGCAGCAACAGGGCGCTCACGTGCAGCTGCGCCGCGCGCGCGGCCGCGAGCCGTTCCTCGATCGTCTTTCCGTTCGATAGTTGAAGGGCGGCTTGCTGCAACACATTCGATTGCGGATCCAGCGCAGCAACCTGTGCGGCGAGCTGCGGCTCGAGGCCCGCTCTCATTTCAATCGCTGCCGACAGATCGACCAGCACCCGGCGCAGCGCTGTCACCATCGGGTCGTCGTGTGTCGGCGGCGCCGGCCGGAGGGACGATCGTGCCGGACCGATGTCGCCGGACAGGCGCCGGGTGAGATCAATTCGAGTACGTTCCGGCAATGTGCGCAGAAAGTAGCGCCGTCGGTCGAAGGCACGTTGCAATGCCGCGAGTGCGGCGCGCTCGAAGACGAGCGCCTGGGTCGTGTCTGCCGCGTTGAGACGGGCCTCGGCTCGTGACATCTCGCGAATCGCGGTGAGCAGCTCAATCTGCCCGCGGTTCTCGAGTCGTCCCTGTGCCAGCTCGTGAGACTGCTCGGCCTCTTCGACTTCGTCTACAACCTCGCCGCCGGTCATGAACAGGAACTCCGCGCGCACCCGCCGCTGCTCGGTCGCGAGGAGTCGACTCCGTTCGGCGAACGCATCGACGGCCAGTTTTCCGCGCTCGGCGTCGAGTCGCTCCGTTTTCATGATCAACATCTGCTGGCTCAGGCCCTGCCGGTCGCGGTCTTCCGGCAAGGCAAACCCTGAAGATGAGGCTTCGGCACGCTTTCCGATCTCAATCAAGAACGTGTCCGACACACCAGGGTCCGCCCCTGGCTTGGCGTCGTGCGCGACGGCGCGGTACACCAGCGTGTCACCCTCCTCGAGCTTGAGTTGATTCAGCGCGAGCGTGGCGCCGGCCGTGCGCGATGTCGCCGTCGAGCCGTCGCTCGTCGAAATCGGAATGTCCCCTTCCTCGAAGGCGAACAGCTCTCCGCTCCCCGAGACCTTGGTGTAGTGCAGCGTCAATGACGTGAGACGCAGGTCATCCTGCGCACGAATCCGAACTGGCACCGCGGCGTCGGCGGATGCAAACTGGAGATCACGGCCTGGTCGCTCAATCGTGACCGTTGGACGCTGATCGGCATACACATGAATCTGTAGGAGCCGATCGGCGGCACGGCCACCGGTCAAGCCGGGGCGACGGATCAACAGCACGCGCGAGGTTGTCGCGTCGACGGCAAGTTCGGCGACCTGGTCTCGCACATCGAACAGGCGAGGCTGCTGTCGCGCCTCGATCAGCTGCACGGGAGCGCCTCCTGCGGACATCTGCAGTCGAATCGAACTCCCTTCGAGGGCCTCGACGCGCTGAGCGTTCTCGAGCACGACAGGTGGCCGTCCGGCATAGGACGGTGGAGTAACGATCACGCGAAGTGTGGCGTCCGCCGTCGGCGCCGCCACAACGGCCGACTTGATTTCTTCTGGTTCGCGGTGAGGCGTGGCGATCTCGCTCGAAAACAGGACCGCGGCTGCCGCAGCCATCATCGTGGCCAACGCCAAACGCGCGGTCAGGCCGACGTGACGACTACCGTCCGAGTGGTGCAGCTTCTCTGCCGCTTGGGCGAACAACTCGTCTTTCAGCACGACGTGGACGGGACGGCCGCCGAGCGCCTCCACCGCGGTGATGATCAGGTTATCGAAATTACCGACATTGGCCTCGAGCGCCTCCGCTGTTCGCCGCAGCGTCCAGCGCCGCCATGCCAACCCCGCGCCAAGGGAGAAGACGATGAGGCCAACCGACAACGCAACCGCTCCGGGTCGGACACTCCAACCCGCGGCGCGCGAAACGGTAGCCAGTAACGCCGCAATGGCCGACGCCACCATGAGCGCGTCCGCAATGCCAAGCAGCCGCAACGACCGTCGACGACGTTGGAGCAGATGCCTCAGTCTCGTGACGTCATTCAGGGTCGGGACGTCACGCAACTTGCGCCTCCGTATCCGATTCCTCGTGCCTGGTCGCCGAGCGCGGCCGCCGAAGGAGTGCCTCGACTCCGAGCAGCGCCAGTGCGATGGCCCAGAACCAACGGCGATCGCCTTCGTCTGCTGGCCTCGCGGGATCGAAGCCCACCGGTCGCGACCAGCGGGCAAGCTGCGCTGGAGACATCACATTGGGTTCAAGGCCGGATACATCCTCGTCGTAGACCGCGTGCACAGCGCGCGCAAGGAGGTGGGCCGCTTCGGCGGAATTCGCGCGCAGCGGGGTACGGATGATCAGCGTCTCTCCATCCTGCGCGCCCTCAACCTCGGGCAGTTGCGCGAGCGCCTCGCGCATCCAGAGCGTCGGCGGCGGCGTTGCTGGCTGAGTGGGAGGAATCGGCGCGCCGGCAAAGATGACCCGCAGTGATCGAGCCGCGGTCTGTGGAAGCCGAACGCCGCGTGAAAGCGCCGCATCGAGCGCCGCGGAGGCAAATGTCTGATCGGCGGGCGACGCGAGCACGGTGACCGGCGGTGGCGCGTCAGGGCCGGCTGCAACCGTAATGCGCGTGCTTTGTTCCAGCAAGGTTGTGCGCACCCGCAGTGTCCCGGCGTCGTCCAGCAAGCGCGAAAATCGACGTCGCGCGGAGCGGCAGGAGTGTCGACCGGCACGAAACGTATACCCGCGGTAGAGGGCGCAATGGCGATATCTGCCGCGGAGAGAGAACCCTCGCGCAGCGTGCCGACAATCACTATCTCGCGAGATGCCGGTGGTTGGCGATCCAGCCACATCGCCGCGTCACGGATGCCGTCGGCCACCCTCGCCGAGGGCCGAAATACGGAGTTGACGAAGCTCCACCCTGTTCCGCCCGGATGATTGTGTCGGCATCGGCACTGCCCTGCGCTGAGATCGGCGCGATGACCACGGCCCTCGCGATCCGCGCACGCCATTGCTGCTGCCGTGTCGCGGAGACGAACACCGGCGTCGCCAGCGCGGCGACCGCGGCAGCGAGAACCGCCAGTCTCACGCCGAGCAACGCGAGATCCTCGAGACGTCGCCGGCGGAATGCCGCGAGACGGGTAGCACGGATAAATCGCAGCGTCGGAAAGCGTGACCCTAACGGCGTGTGCTGCCTGGTCAGCAGGTGAATGGCAATGGGCACAACGATCGCGACGAGACCGAACCACGCCGCCGGCGTCAGCCAGAACACATTCATCAATCAATGGAGCCTAGTTGGCTCCGCGACGACTCAAGAGCAGTCGCCGCAACGGCGGCTCGATCGGTTCGCTCGAAACAAGACGCACGTAGTCCACGCCTTCCCGTTGCGCCGCGCGCTGCACTCTCGCGAGAAATTCCTGTACGGCCGCGTCGTAGGCCGGCCGTAACGCCCCGGGATTTGCGGTGACGCGGGCACCGGTCTCGACATCCTGGTACTGCGCGGAACTGCCGGCTGGTAAGGTCAGCTCCTCCCGTGCGAGCGTGTGAATCACCACCACGTCATGTCCCATGCGCATGAGGCGCCGGATATCTGTCATCGCCGCTTCTTCGTCGTAGAAATCCGAGAGCACGACGATGAGACCGCGTCGGCGCATGAGCGCGGCGGCGCGCGTTAAGGCAGTCGCAATCGGCGCCGCTCCTGAGGGGCCTAGCCTCGCGAGCGCAGCCACGAAGGCACGCAGGTGGTGGCGTCCACTGCGGGGCGGCACGTACTCGGTGCCGTCACGCGACGCATCGGTCACCGCCAGTAAACCCGCGGCGTCGCCCTGATCGATCACGAGGGTCGCGAGAACCGCGGCCGCCGCCGGGGCGAGGGCAAATTTCGATGCCGGCGGCGAGCCTGGTGTGTTCGTCCGAAGGAAATGCCATCGAGCGGCTGTTGTCGATCACGAACAGCGCGCCGAGATTCGTTGTCTCGCGAAACTGCCGCGAATAGAGGCGATCGGTGCGGCCGAACGCCTTCCAGTCGACGTATCTGAGATCGTCGCCGGGACGATAGTGACGATATTGACTGAACTCGGCGCTGTAGCCATGAAACGGGCTCCGATGCAGCCCCTGACGCAAGCCTTCGACCGTCGTACGCGCGAGAAATTCGAGGTCGCGCAGCGACGACGAGTTCCGCAGGGCTGACGAAGTGCGGGCGTGACACGGCTCACCGGGAGTCTACCGGAGCGGGCCAGGTAGAGCAGTTGCTCACGATGGTTTCGGCGTCGATGCCTTCGGCTTCGGCCTGAAAGTTCACCAGCAATCGATGACGCAGCACGGGCGGCGCGACGGCGCGCACGTCGTCGATCGACACGGCGGGACGGCCATGCAGCACGGCGCGCGCTTTGCCGGCGAGGAGCAGCGCCTGGCCGGCGCGCGGACCCGCGCCCCAGCGCACCCACTGGTTCACGAACTCGGGCGCACCGTCCGTCGCGGAACCGGGCGGCTCGCGCGCACCAGTCGGCGTCGCGTAGTCGACGACGTTGTCGGCCGCGGGCATCTCGCGCACGAGCAGCCGCGCGCCGCTCGATCTCCTCGCCAGTGGCCACCGGCGCGGCCACGCGGTTCGTCGGCCGTCGTCGTCTGCGCGAGGATCGTCCGTTCCTCCTCGGCCGATCGGATAGCCGATCACGACGTTGAGCATGAAGCGATCGAGCTGCGCCTCCGGCAGCGGATAGGTGCCTTCCTGCTCGATCGGATTCTGCGTGGCGAGCACGAAGAGCGGCCGCTCGAGCGCGTGGCGGATGCCGCCGACGGTGACCTGATACTCCTGCATCGCTTCGAGCAGCGCCGACTGCGTCTTCGGCGGCGTGCGGTTGATCTCGTCGGCGAGGATGATGTTGGCGAAGATCGGGCCCGGCATGAAGCGGAGCTGCGCGTCCCGGTCGCCCGATCCTCCTCGATGACTTCGGTGCCGAGGATGTCGGACGGCATCAGGTCGGGCGTGAACTGGATGCGACTGAACTTCAGGTGCACGGCGTCGGCGAGCGTCTTGATCAGCAGCGTCTTGGCCAGGCCGGGCACGCCGCGCAGCAGGCAGTGCCCGCCAGCCAGAAAGGCGATGAGGATTTCCTGCGATCACCGTCTGCTGCCCGATGATGACGCGCGCCGAGCTCGCGCTGGAGCGCGCCGATCAGCGTCGCGGCCTCAGACAGACTCAACGGCTCCAGCGGTCTGTGCGCTCCGGCTGCCGTCGCGTGTGGCATCCACCTATCCTAGCGGCAAGTGTCGTGTGGATCACTACGGGCCGCTGCGTTGACCCCACCGCAGACCTGCGCGGCGCCCGGCAATGCCATATCGTCGACCGATCGCTCCTTTGCGGCGCGTGCCACTCGCGCCAAAACCCGCGGCCGCAGGTATCAGGTATCAGGTATCAGGTTGCGTTTCGCAATCGGCGTAATTACTGACACCTGATCCCTGATACCTGGCACCTAGGTTGCGCGTCGCACACGCCGCACGTCGCTCGGTCACACAGAGGCGAACGGCGGGCGCCGCTGCCACCTAGCCAATCGGCTGATCCGGCGCTCACCCACCGCGGCTATGTAGCGGCATGAACGATTCATTGTCCTCTCTGTCTAACGAACTGGCCGACGCCGTCGAGCGCGCATCGGGCGCGATCGTCCAGGTTCACGGCCAACGCCGCCCCGCGGCGGGCGTCGTGTTCGCATCGGATCTCATTCTCGCGCCGGCGCACGTGCTCGAAAACGATGTGGCGACCGTGCGCGTCGGCAAGCGGCGCCACCCACGAGGGCGCCGTGTTGGGCGTGCGTTTTCGACGGGCCTGGCCGTGATTCGCGTCAAGGACCTCGGCGCCACCCCGCTCGATGTTGCGCCCGAACCGCGCGTCGGTCACCTGGCCCTTGCCGTTGGTCGTACGTACAGCGGCGGCGTGATGGCCATCCTGACCAACGTCGCGGTCGTCGGCGGGCCGCTTGGTCCCGGCCGCGCCAGCGAACTCGAACGCGTCATCCGCATCGCGCACGCTCCACATGGCGCCCTGACGGCGGCGCCCTGATCGACGGGGCTGGTCGCGCCCTCGGGGTGATCACCGGCACGGACATCCGCCGCACGACGGTGGTGATTCCGGCGGCGCTCGCGTGGGGCATCGGCGACCAGATCGTGCGGCAGGGTGGCACGAAACAGGGATTTCTCGGCGTGAGCTCGACAACTGTCGCGCTCCCGGAGCGGCAGCGTGGCGGTCGCACGCAAACGCACGGACTACTGGTCACTGGAGTCGTTCAGGGGGCGCCGGCAGACTCCGCCGGCCTGCTCGTCGGCGATGTCATCGCGGCCCTCGACGGTCGGTCGGTCGAAGAGCCCGAAGCTCTGGTGATGCTGCTGCGTGCCGAGCGCACGGAGACCAGCGTCCACGCTGACGGTGCTGCGCGGAGGTGAACCGCGTGAGATTCCCGTGACCATCGGCGAACGGCCGGTTCGCGAATCGACGCGGCGCCGGCAGCGCTAAGCTGATTTGGTGAGCGCACCGCTGCGCGTGTTCTTATCGGCCTTGCGCGCGAGGACCTCGAGACGCTGCGTGCGCGGGTCCGCCGTGATGCGGGCTTGACGTTGTCGGTGGGGCTCTGAGCGGCGACATCGATCGCGGCGACGCGCGCATTCCGATCGGGATCGATGCGGTCGTCGTGAGCCCGGCTGCGGCAGCACCGCGAACGGCCACCGTGATCGCTCACCACGATGTTGAGACCGACGCGGAAGGCCTGGTCGAAGCGCTCACGCCGCGTGAGCACGATGTGCTCGCGCTCGTCGCCGACGGCTATGGCAATCGGGAGATTGCCGCCGACTCGGCCTCAGTGAACACACGGTGAAGTTTCATCTGTCGTCGATCTTCGGGAAGCTGGGCGCGTCGACTCGGACCGAGGCCGTCCGTCGCGGACTCACATTGGGCCTCATTGAAATCTGAAGAGGTCAGGGATCAGGGGTCAGGGATCAGGCGTCAGGGGTCAGGCGTCAGGGATCAGGGGTCAGGGATCAGAGATGGGGATCAAGGGATCAGGAGAATCGGGGGCTTGGATGATTGCTCAAGTTAGCGATGCCCTACTGTTAGACGCGTATTCCCTGGCGGTCACTACGGCGGTGGCGCGCGTGGCGCCCTCGGTTGTCAACGTCGAGATTGGCCGCAAGCGCAAAACGCGCGGTCGGGGCTCTCAGGACGCGAGCGGATCCGGATTCGTCTTCGCCACTGACGGTCTCATCCTGACCAACAGCCACGTCGTCGACGCGGCCGATCGCATACACGTGACACTGCTCGACGGCCGCCGCCTCGAGGCAGACCTGCTCGGCGACGATCCCGACACGGATCTCGCCGTATGCGGATCACCGCGCGCGACCTCCTGGCCGCACCTCTTGGCGACTCCGCGGCGCTCTTGCCGGGTCAACTCGCGATCGCGGTTGGCAACCCGTTCGGGTTTCAACACACGGTCACCGCCGGCGTCGTGAGCGCACTCGGGCGCACACTGCGTGCGCGTAATGGCCGTCTGATGGAGCAGCTGATTCAGACCGACGCGGCGCTCAACCCTGGCAATTCCGGCGGCCCGCTGGTGACCAGTGCCGGTGCCGTGATCGGGATCAACACGGCGGTGATTATGGGCGGTCAGGGGATCGCGTTTGCCGTACCAATCAACACGGCGCGCTTCGTGATCTCTGCCCTGCTCCGCTACGGCCGCGTCAAACGCGCGGTGCTCGGCGTCTCCGCCCAGTCCGTCCCTATTCCCCGCCAGCTGGTGCGCGCGCATGCGTTGACGCAGGAACACGGCGCGCTCATCACCGCGGTGCATCCGGCGTCGGCCGCCGATAACGCTGGGTTGCGCGCCGGTGACGTGCTGATTGATTTTGCCGGCACCCCGTTGACCGGCCCTGACGATCTCGTGCGACTCCTCACCGCCGAACGGATTGGCGACGCCGTGCCGGTGAGGATTCTCAGGAGCGGCGAACCGCGGCGCGTCATCGTGGTGCCGTCCGAGCCGGCCGCGTGAGTGCGGCCCGGACGCGAGATCACGACCTCATGTCCACTGCGCTTCGGCTTTTCCCTTCCAGAGCCACACAATGTAGTCGGTCAAGGGCGGGACGCCGCCGAGTTCGCGCAGGCGCGTTGCATTCTGCGCCCGATGGTAGTGACTATGCATCGCGGCCTGGAGCAACGCCTGTTCGATCGGCAAATCGAGCGGCGGATCCTGGAACCACGGAATGTTGATCGTGCGCTGCAAGGCGGCTTCGCCGGCCGCGTCGAGGAACGCCATCACTTCCGTGTGATACGTCTGGGCGTCCGCCTTGAGGTCCGCTGCGGTTGCGAAGTCTTCAGGTTTGGTGATTCTCATCGCCACGACATTGTCGCCACGCGCCACGGCCAGGAAAAACGCTGCACGAGATGAATGTGATGGAGGCGCTCCCACAGCGCCTTATCCGTCAGCGCTTGCGGGTACGCCTGGTACGCGCGCGCAGAGCTCGGCATCAGCCCACGCCTGGTGCCGATAGAGGTCGGTGAGCGTCTCGCGCATGTCGTGTCCGCCTTCTGTCTCGTCGGTCTACTCGGTCAAGGCGATGACCGGGTTGGTTCTCGCCGCGCGGCGCGCCGGAATCAGGCAGGCAGCGAGCGCGACGATCACCAACATCCCCGCGACCGTTGCGACGACCCGCGGGTCCATCGGGCTAATTTCATACAGCTGCGACTGCAGAGTCTGGCGCAGCGGTAATGCCCCCGCGAGGCCGATGAGCGTTCCTGCCAGCACCATCGCTGCGCCCTCGCGCAAGACGATGGCGAAGATGGTGGATGTGGCGGCCCCAGTGCCATGCGGATGCCAATCTCGCGCGGCGTTGATTGACCTGATACGCGAGCACGCCGTAAATGCCGATCGCGGCGAGGAAGAATGCGACGAGCGCGAACTCAGCGCCAGAATCATCGGTGTGCGCCGATCCACGAGCGAACATCGATGCGCTCGTTCATGGTCCGCACCCCGAAGAGCGGCAGTTCCGGATCGATCCCGGCGATCTCGCGGCGCAGCGCGCTCGTGACCGACCCGATCTTGAGACGTTCGCACCGCCAGCGAATTGGCGTTGCGTACGATCGATTGCGCGATCGGAAGGTAGTAGGCTCCAATCGTCCGAAACCCAGGGCCGTCAACGAGGCCAGCCAGTCGCACGTTCCCTACCACGCCAATCACGGTCATCCACTGGTCTCGTGGCGGCGGCTTCATGGGGTCCTCGACGCCCTCGGCGGAAGTACATGTATCTGCCGAGCGGATCCTGACCTGGCCAGAATTTTCGCGCGAGACTGTTCGTCGACGATGATCGTGCGTTGCGCGCCTGTCATGTCGCGCGCGTCGAAGTAGCCGCCCCGCGCGCTAGATCCGTCTGCATCGCTTCGAAGTAGCCGGCGACACCTACACTTGGCTGGGCGAGATCAGCGATTCGCCCGGCGCCGGTTGATACCCGTCGACCATGATCACCGAATCGCTGTGCTGGCCCGACAGCGGCACCGTCGAGGTGAAGCGCCGCATTGTCACACCGGGCATGCGCGCGCACCCGCTCGAGCACGCGCTCGCTCACCGTGCGCACGGACCGCCAGTCGTCCTGGTACCGCGCCGCCGGGAAACTCGACTGCCGGTGACGCACATGATCGGCGTCGAACCCCGGATGAATCGCGAGGACGCGATGGAAACTCGCGAGCAGCAAACCAGCACCGACCAACAGCACCAGTGCAAAGCGACCTGACTCGTCACCAGCATCGGCGAACGGCGCGCGTGCGGCGAGACGCCGTTCCGGAGCGTCCCTCCTCGCGAACGATCTGCGCGAGATCCGCACGGCGGAGCGCCAGATCGGGAACAGCCCGACGCCAATGAGCCCGAGCCGAATCAACCCGAACATGAAGGCGATCGAGATCGGTCGAGCGTGATCTCAGTGCCGCGCGGCAAGTGATCGATCCCCAAGGCAGTGCCTGCGCGCAGGGCTAGCGCATCCGAGCAATACCCGACGACGCCGCCGACAATCGCCGAGCACGACGGTCTCGGTCAGCACCTGACGCGCGAGCCGCTGCATGCTCGCGCCTAGCGCGTGACGCGTCGCGAGCTCTCGAACACGCCCACTCGCGCGTACCGAAACCAGATTCGCCACGTTCACGCAGCCAATTACCAGGACGAAGAGCACCCCGCCCCAGAGCAGATACAGGGTCTTTTGCGAGCTCTCGACGAGATCGGCGTGCAGGGGCCGGACGTGGGTCGTGAAGCCCGCATTGATCAGGATCTCTTTGAGCTGCGGAAACCGCTCGAGGTTGGCTCTGTTGATTGCGTCGATTTGTGCTCTGCGCCTGCTCGACGGTCGCGTCCGGCTTGAGCCGCCCAATCTGCTGCCAGTTATTGCTATGCCGGCGCTCGTCGGCGCGTTCTTCGGGTGCGAAGGCGCACTGCGGTCCACAGCTGCACCTCCGGATCGATGAACCGGAAGCTCTTGCGGCATGACACCGACGATCGTGTAGGGCATGCCGTTGATGCGCAGTTCGGTCCCGACTGCCGCGTCCTGGCCGGCGTACAAGCGCTGCCAGAAGCCATAACTCAACACGACCTTGCGGTTCTGCCCGACCTCGGCTTCCTGCTCGGTGAACAGCCGGCCACGCAGCGGACTGGGCGCGCAGCACGCGGAAGAAGCGACGGTGTCACCGGCATGGTCATTACCCGTTCGACCTCGCCGCCCCCTGGCCGCCGATGGTGACGCCGTTGCTGCGATACATGCCGATCTCTTCGAAGGCCGGAGCCTGCGCCAATCGATCGTAGTAGTCGGGAACGCCATTCGAGGCACGCACGACCCCGGCACCCGGGTAGGAGTTGAACACCGTCGACGAGACGCTCAGGCTTCGGCAAACGGCAGCGGTTTCAACAGGACCGCGAATGCACGACCGCGAAGATTGCCGTGTTGGCAGCCACACAGAGCGCCAGCGTCGCCACCGTGGTCACCGTAAAACCGCGGTCCTTCGAGGAGCAGGCGGGCGGCAAACGCAGGTCCTGGAGCAGTCGATCCATCTAACAGCTTACGCGGGCGACCCCCGGACGGTTCCGGCAATCCAGCTGTCAAAAATTATTGGGGGTTGGTCAAAATTGGTCGATGCTTAGCGGGTGAGGGAGCGGTCAGCCAAAAACGACGTGCGGCGCTGAGGCACGGTGACGTTGCCGATCGTCCCCGGGGGCGATCCGGCACGATGGGTGCCGTGGCCTCCTCAGGCCACCTTGAGGGTATCGCAGCCGCAGTCGGAGTCCGTCACCGCGATCGGCGCCGTCGTCACCTCCGCCGATCGCCGCACCTCCCGGCACGTGGCCAGATGACGCGCGACAAGCCGCTGCTCCCAGGCGACACCAAAGCCGTAAATGAGCGCATTGACCGCCAAATGCCGTTCGCGGCGATTAATCCACGCGGCGGCGTTGTACAACGCCATCACTGCGAACAGCCCCAGCGAGGCGGCATGGACGCCGGCCTTGAAAGGCTCACACGAACCGTGCTTCAGGATCGGAAGGGGCACTGTCATGGATTGCGCGCTTGCAAAACGTGAACCACGACTTCCATTGATTACACAATTGGCATTCCACGTTTTGTCTAGCGATTCGGTGGCTGCGCGGGGTGAGGGAAATACCGGTGATCGATCCGCATAAGCCCCTACGGGATGATGTTCGGCTCCTGGGCGAACTTCTTGGCGACACCATTCGCGCCGAAGGCGGCGACGAGCTGTTCGACACCGTCGAACGTGTCCGGACGCTCTCAAAAAGCGGACATGCTGGCCACGACGAAGACTTCGATGTCCTCGCGGGCGAGCTCGCGCGCCTTCCGGTGACCGCGGCGCTGCCGGTCGCCCGCGCCTTCGCCCATTTCCTGAACCTCGCCAATATCGCCGAGCAGCACCATCGCATCCGTCGGCGGCGCGCCTACCAGCGCGATCCGGCGGCCCCACCCCAGCGCGGCTCCTGCGCCGACGACGTTCGCGCCGGCTCATCGCCGCCGGCATTTCGCCCGATCGGCTGCACGCGGCGGTCGCAGCCCTGCGACATCGAGCTCGTGCTGACGGCTCACCCCACGGAAATCGCCCGACGCACGCTCGTGCAGAAATACAACCGGATCGCGGCCACGCTGATGACGCGCGACCGGCCTGATCTCACCGTGCCCGAACAGGAGGAGTTGCTCGCGTCGCTGCGGCGCGAAATTGCGACGGCGTGGGCAACAAACGAAGTGCGCCAGGAGCGGCCCAGCCCGCTGGACGAGGTACGGAGCGGCCTGTCGTCTTCGAGCAGAGCCTGTGGGACGCGATGCCACGCTACGTTCGCGAGCTGGACCGTCGCGCTCCGCGCGGCAACCGGCCAGCGGCCTGCCGCCCGAATCGACGCCGATCCGTTTCGGATCGTGGATAGGCGGCGATCGGGACGGCAACCCGAACGTGACGCCGCAGGTCACGCGGCGGGCCTGCCTGCTCGCGCGCTGGGTCGCGGCGGAGTCTCTACCTGCGCGAGATCGAGGCGCTGCGGGACGAGCTGTCCCTTGCGTCCGCCAGCGCCGAACTGCGGGCGCATGTCGGGAGCGCTGCGGAGCCGTATCGCGAGTTGCTCCGCGAGGTGCGCGGGCGCCTTGTGGCCACGCGCCATTGGGTCGAAGCCGTCGCTCGAGGACCGACGCAGACGAAACCGCCATCACGCCGACGTCTATCTCGACGCGGCCGACCTTCGCGACGCGCTGCAGCTGTGCGCGCGCTCGCTCGCAGGACACCGGGCACGGCGCTCATTGCGGAGGGCCGTCTTGCCGACCTGCTCCGGCGCCTCGCCGTTTTCGGCGTCACGCTGGCTCGGCTCGACATACGGCAGGATGCGGCGCGGCATACCGAGGCGCTCTCCGCGCTGACGGAGGCTCGAGGCATGGGCGGCGTATGGCGACTGGGATGAAGCGGCGCGCGTGACATTCCTGCTCGGCGAGTTAGCCAATCAGCACACGTCCGCTCGATGCTGTCGCCTCACCCGCGCCGGAGGTGCAGGACGTGCTCGACACGTTTCGCATGATTGCGACAATCCCTCGCGGCTCGCTCGGCGCCTACGTGATCACGATGGCCGCGGCGCCGTCCGACGTTCTGGCGGTGGCGCTGCTGCAGCAGCTGGCGCGGCGTCGACGGTGCCGCTGCGCATCGTGCCGCTGTTCGAAACCTCGCGCGACCTGCAGAATGCCGGGCCGGATCGCTCGACGCGCTGCTTGGCATTCCGTGGTATCGCGAGCGCATCGGCGGCCGCCAGGAAGTGATGATCGGCTACTCGGATTCGGCGAAGGACGTCGGCCGCCTGACCGCCGGCTGGGATCTGTACCGCGCGCAGGAAGCGATCGTCGCAACGTGCCGCGCGCAAGGCGTGCAGGTGACGCTGTTTCACGGGCGCGGCGGCAGCGTGGGCCGAGGAGGCGGGCCGACGCACATGGCGCTGCAGTCGCAGCCGCCCGGGTCGATCGACGGCACGCTCCGCGTCACCGAGCAGGGCGAGATGCTGCAGGCCCTCTTCGGCCTGCCAGACATCGCGGTGCGGACGCTGGAGGTCTACACCACCGGCACACTTGAAGCGTGGCTCACGCCAGCGTCCGCAACCGCAGCCGGAGTGGCGCGCCTGCATGGATCGCCTTGCGGCCGACGCGCGCGGCGGCGTATCGCGGTCTCGTCTACGAGCACCCGCGCATTCGTCGAGTACTTCCGCACCGCGACACCCGAAGCCGAGATCGGCGCAGCTGAACATCGGCAGCCGCCCGGCGCGGCGCGCAAGCGGCGACCGCGGCGTGGCAGAGCTTGCGGGCGATTCCGTGGCAGTTCGCGTGGACGCAGACGCGGCTGATGCTCGGCGCGTGGCTCGGCGTCGAGGAGGCGCTCGGAAGGCGCAGTCGCGCGCGGCGAGCGCGATGCCGTCTGCGCGCGATGTACCGCGACTGGCCGCACTTCCAGTTCGTCAATCGATCTCATCGAGATGGTGCTCGCCAAGGCCGACGCGCGGATTGCCGCCGAATACGATCGCCGGCTGGTGCCGCCTGCGCTGCAGCCGATCGGCGAGGAGCTGCGCGCGCGGCTGGCCCGGGCGATCACGGGCGTCCTGGAGGTGACCGGCCACGCGGAGCTGCTCGAATCGAACCCGGTGCTGCGGCGATCGATCGACGTCCGCAATCCCTACGTCGATCCGATCAATCTGGTGCAGATCGAGCTGCTGCGGCGGCTGCGCGAGCGCCGATGATCCGCGCCTGCGGCAGGCGTTGATGTGACGGTCAACGGCATCGCCGCCGGGATGCGCAACACTGGCTGAGCCGCAGATGACGCAGATAAACAAGCCGCAGATGACGCCGATAACACGCCGCAGATGACACCGATAAACGCAGATAGGTTCAGGATCTTGGCGGGTATCGATGGACTCTCAAAACGCCTGGGCGCCGAGTCGCGCCATGGGTGCGTCTGAAAATCTCATCCTGAATTTTTCGTGTTTTCGTCCTTTCGTGTTTTCGTGCCTGACGCTCTTGGCTGTCCGACGCGTTCGCTACATAAAAGGGCCGCAGATGAGGCGATAACACGCCGCAGATGACGCCGATGAAACGCAGGTAGGCCTTCAGGATACTCTGGCGGGTATCGATGGACTCTCGAAACGCCTGGGCGCTAAGTCGCGCTATGGGTCCGTCGAGGAAATCTCATCCTGAAATTTTCGTGTTGTCGTCCGTTCGTGTTTTCGTGCCTGACGCTCTTGGCTGTCAGACGCGTTTTCGCGACATAAAAGAGGCCGCAGATGACGCCGATAACACGCCGCAGATGACGCCGATAAACGTAGATAGGTTCAGGATCTTGGCGGGTATCGATGGACTCTCGAAACGCCTGGGCGCCGAGTCGCGCTATGGGTGCGCCGAGGAAATCTCATCCTGAAATTTTCGTGTTGTCGTCCGTTCGTGTTTTTGTGCCTGACGCTCTTGGCTGTCCGACGCGTTCGCGACATAAAAGGGCCAGAATGACGCCGATAACACGCCGCAGATGACACCGATAAACGTAGATAGGTTCAGGATCTTGGCGGGTATCGATGGACTCTCGAAACGCCTGGGCGCCGAGTTCGCGCCATCGGTCAGTCGAGAAAAATCTCATCCTGAATTTTCGTGCTTTCGTCCGTTCGTGTTTTCGTGCCTTGGGCCTGAATCCGATTCAGTGGACGGTTTCGCTAAGTTGATCGCTCGCCGTGATCTTTTCTTCTTTCATTGAAGGAGACAATGGCTGTGGAGCCTGTGGGAATGTCGGTTTTCAGAAGGAAGGGACCCCGGGTTCTCAAAACCATTCCACCCCGAGTTGTTCCCTCGTCTGACGCGCGCAGTTAGCCTTGCTCGATTGACGCTTCCCGTTGTCTGAGTTCTCATTCTTGCACTCTGATGGTCATCGAAGAGCGCCTGCAGGCGCTCGGCGGCCGTGGAGACAGCACCGGCGATCGCCGTGAGTTGCCGCCGAGCGCCCCCCCGTGTCGCGGCAGCGCTCGCATCATCGCGCGCGCTCCTTGGCGTCCGTCGGGAGGCGTCGGCTTGAGTCGAGGCCGATACGATTCGCCCTCGATCACCAGGTCGTAGGCATTGCTGGTGAAGCGATCGATCGCGCTCTGCGCCCGGATGGGATCGGCAAAGGTGGCCAGCCACTCGTCGGGGCCGCGATTCGAAGTCACGATGATCGAGCCGGTCCGATAGCGCTCGAGCAGCAGGTCGTAGAGGTCGCGACTCTCGATGGGGTCGAGGACATCGATGGCGAAGTCGTCGAGGATGAGCAGGTCGACGGCGATCGAGCTTGCGCAGCTCGGCCTCGTAGCTGTTATCGAGGCGGGCGTGCTTGAGCGTCTTGAGCATCTCGTCGGTGCGGACCGCGAGGACGGTCGCGCCGCGCCGGCAGGCGACGTGACCGAGCGCGTGCGCGAGGAAGGTCTTGCCGACGCCGACGGGGCCGACGATGGCGACGTGGGCATGGGCTTCGAGGAACCGCAGCGTCACGAGCTCGTTGAGGAGCGCCCGATCGAAGCGTCACCTTCGCTGTCGCTGTCCCAGCGCCTCGAGACGCATCGTCGGGATCCAGGCGCGCCTTCTGCACCCGCAGCGTGAAGGCCGAGGCTGTCGCGCCGTGCGACCTCATCGCAGAGCACCAGCAGCAGGAAATCCTGATGCGGCATTTTCTGCTGCCGCGCGAGCGTGAGCCGCTCGGGCAAGGTGTCGAGCATGCGTGAGAGCTTCAGCCGCCGCAGGATGGTCTTCAGATCGGGACTGATGCACGTCGGTGGTCATTAGGACTCCTCTCCTTCAGACGCCGCGCGGCGGAGCGGCAGGGCGTATTGGGTGCGCGGGCCGGAGATAGCGCGCGAGCGGGATGACGCGCGCGGGCGGCGGTGGCCGGCGGCGCCGGCGCCCTAGCTCGAGCATGCGTGCAACCGGTGGACATCGAGCATGTCGGCCTCGAGCGCGACGGTGCAGGCCTCGGTGACGCGCGTGGCGCCGTAGCGCCGGACGAGGCCGAGCAGCGCATAGACGCGCCGCATGCGCGTCCACGGCAACGGGCTATCGAGGAGCGCCGCGGCGAAGCGGCCGATCACGGCGCCGGCCTGCGTCGGCCTGGCGGCTGGAGCGCCGTCGACATTGCGCAACGCGTAGACACTGCTTTCGGCCGGATAATCGCTGCGCGTCGATCGACTGGCCGCCCGGCGGCTTGCCGCGCGTGCGTCTTGATCAGCGAGGCCGCGGCGCGTAGAACCGGACGATGTGCGTGTCGGCGCGCGCGCTGAGGCACTGGCCGACGTACGGATGCGGCATCGAGTACAGTCGCTTTGGCGACCGACGGCGAGCTGATCGCGCCCGACCTTCGGCTCGCTCCAGCAGCGGGATGTCGTACGGCGTGGTCGGCGCCGGCAGCAGCGCGGGCTGCTCCTCGGCTCTGAAAGTGCTCGAGCGGGCGGCGCTGCGTGCGACTGTGCCGGCGCAGGCCGTACTCGTCGAGGCACCAGTCGCGGCGCGCGCGCGCGCGCGTCATCGAGGGTCGATGAGGACTTCGCCGGCAAAGCAGTCGTCGCGGACGCCGGGCACGGCGCGCTCGACGCGCCCTTTGTCCTGCGGCACGCCGCACGCGCGCGGGATCGATGTGGAAGTGGCGCGCCTGCGCGTACTCGAGAAACGCCGGCGTGATCCGCGGCGTCGAGCGGATCGGCCCCGACGATGATCGCCTTGGTGTTATCGGGAATGATGACGCTGAAGACGCCGCCGAAGAACGCCCACGCCGCCTCACACGCCTCGATCGCGCGCGCCGTCGTTTCCTCGAAGGTGGGATAGACGAAGCGATGGCGCGAGCGGACCGCGGTGAAGATCCAGGCGCGAAACCGCCGCCGGCTTCCCGGCCGGCGAGCGTCAGCCAGCCGACCCAGCCCGTGTCGAGCTGCAGCTCCTGCCCTGGCTCGCCGTCGAGCACCGGGATCGTCGTCGCGGTGTTGCCCAAACTGCAGCTCGCTGACCGCGAAGCGATACAGGGTCGGATACGTGATCGCGACGCCCTGCCGCGTCAGCAGCTTCTGGATCTTGGTGAGCCGCAGCCCGTCGCCGAGCCACCGCTCAATCGTCGGTCGGTGCGCCGTGCACGTGCGCCCACCCGTCGCCCCGCGGGCGCCCGCCAGTCGGGTGCAACGCGAGCAAGGACCTGTCGCGGACCTCGTCGTCGCTGACGGCCCCGGCGTCCACGCGGACGTCCGCCGCCGTCGCGGCGCGCGAGCAATCGCCGCACGGTCCGGGGCGCGAGCCCGAGCTGCGCCGCGATCCGCTTCTTGGGGAGGCCCGCGCGCCACAGGCGCAGGACCTCTTTGACTTCCACCATCGTGACCTCGCGATACATGCCGCCTCCTGGCCGGGATGGTGATCCCGACTCGGGGCGGAGACCTCATCGCGCGATCAGAGCGAGGGGCAAGGTTTTGAAAAACCCGGCCGCCGCAAGGGGGCGCAAGGTTTTGAAAAACCTCAGGTCAGAGGGGGCAATGGATTTTGAAAAACTCGCCAGAAATGGGGTGCCTAGCTTCTGAAAACCGACACCATGGGTGCGTATGAAAATACTCATCCTGAATTTTTCGTGTTTTCGTCCTTTCGTGTTTTCGTGCCTGACGCTCTTGGCTGTCCGACGCATTCGCTACATAAAAGGGCCGCAAATGAGGCGATAACACGCCGCAGATGACGCCGATGAAACGCAGATAAAGCTGGTGGTCGGCTTTGGTTCGGTGACGGTCTTCTGGGCGATGCGCCGCTCTTTCGGCACCATGGGGATACGTTCTCCAGGATTCCAAGCCTATCTGCGCCATCTGCGGCTTTTTGATCTGCGCGATCTGCGGCCATCTGCGGCGTCGTTTCATCTGTGGCAATCTGCGGCGAAAATGCCCAGGACGAGGTGACGTGAATGGAACGACCGACCGCCAACGATTTTCCGCAAGAGCTGATGAACCTGTTCGATCATATGTCCACGGCTCGATCGACCGCCGCGGGTTTCTCGACCGCGCCGGCAAGTTCGCCGTCGGCGGCACGACGGCCGCAATGCTCCTCGACGCGCTCAATCCCAAGTTCGCCGAGGCACAGCAGGTGCCGAAGGACGACAAGCGGCTCAAGACCGAGTACGTCGATACCCGTCGCCCAATGGGTCCGCCAAGATGCGCGCCTATCTGGCGCGGCCGGCCAACGCCACCGGCAAACTGCCCGGCATCCTGGTGATCCACGAGAACCGCGGCCTTAATCCGCATATCGAAGATATCGCGCGGCGTCTGGCCCTCGACAACTTCATGGCGCTGGCGCCCGACGCGCTCACGCCCCTCGGGGGCTACCCCGGTGACGAAGATAAGGCGCGCGAAGTGTTTCCGAAACTCGATCAGGCCAAGACGCGCGAGGATTTCGTCGCAGCGCCAATTATCTGAAGACCCGTCCGACAGCACGGGCAAAATCGGCGCGGTGGGATTCTGCTACGGCGGTGGGATCGTCAACATGCTCGCGATCGCGCGGGGCCGATCTCGGCGCCGGCGTAGCCTTCTACGGAATCCGGGTCGGCCGAGGACGCGGCCAAGATCAAGGCACCGCTCCATGCTGCAATACGCCGGGACCGACGAGCGCATCAATGCCGGCATGCCGGCGTACGAAACCGCGCTCAAGGCTAACAAGGTGCCGTACCAGGTGTATGTCTACGACGGCACTCAGCACGGATTCAACAACGATACGACGCCGCGCTACGACGCGAAGCCGCAAAGCTCGCGTGGTCGCGCACGGTCGAGTTCTTCAACAAGCACCTGCGCTAACACACGAGCGTAGAGGCCGGTCTGAAGACCGGCCTCTACATATCTCCTCGGTGGCAAACAGCATGCGACGCTCCATCGTCGTCATCTGCGGCCCTTCTATTTAGCGAACGCGTCGGACAGCGAAGAGCGTTCGCCACGAAAACACGAAAGGACGAAAATACGAAAAATTCAGGATGAGGTTGGCTTTGTTTTTTTCCGTAGACAAAGAATCCAAACCCAATGCTGCTCACAATCATCGAGAGAAAAAGCCAGGTTGCGTCGACGTTCATGGGCGTCTCAGCGCTTGAACGGCGAATTCTGTTTCCGGTATTCGCCGGGATCAACCAGCGCATCGATCACGACCGGCCGGTCGATTGCCAGCGCTTCGCCTACGGCTCGATCGAGCTCAGCGATCGTCTGGACGCGTCGTGACCAGGCGCCAAAGCCGGCAGCGACCGCGGCAAAATCGACGCTGCCATGGTCAACGCCGTACGACACGTGGCCGCGATTTTGTTGCGCCACGTGAATCAAGCTCAGGCTGCTGTCGTTGTATACAACGGTGATGAAGTGCAGCCGCTCGCGGACACAGGTTTCGATTTCCGCGCAGGTCATGCCGAATCCCCCGTCGCCGATGGCGCAGAGAACCGGCCGATCGGGATACGCCAGGCGCGCCGCCATCGCTGCTGGAACGCTGTAGCTCATCGCGGATAACCCGTTCGATTCGAAAAACGTCAGCGGCTCATACGTCGTCCACGCCTGGCTGGTAATCGACTTGATGGCGCCGACATCAGTCGTAAAGATCGTGTCGCGCGGCATCAGCTCGCGCAATCGTCGGGTCAAGCCGTAGCCCGAGAGCGCGGCCAGACTCGTGCTTGGTCGCAACACACCCAGCAGATCGCGGCGAAACTGTTCGAGCTCCTCGGCCGGCCAGTCGATGGCGGCCGGGGTCGCATCATCAACGCTTCGAGCGTGGCTGCTGACGTCTCCAACCGCCTCGGCGCGCGGGCGGTACTCGCCACACGCGATCGATTCGGGGCCTATCGATACGACGGCCATCGTGTGATGCCAGAGCTTGTCGGATTCCACTGGCTCGAAGCCAACGCCGATGATCAGATCCGCGCGGCTGAACAGGTCGACGATCACGCCGTCGCCGGCGACCCCTGCGCAGACGCCGGAGAACAACGGGTGATCCTCCGGCAGCATTCCCTTCGCCTTCGGTGTGACAAAGACCGGCGCGGCGAGGTATTCCACAAAGGCGCGTACCGCCCGTGCGTGCGCACGGGGATCGAGGTCGAGGCCGAGCACCACCACCGGTCTCTTCGCGCGCTCGATTGCGGCGGCAACACGCCGGATATCATCGCGTGGCCGCGCGACCAACTGGTGCTGGGTCGATCGCGATGGACGAAGGGTCGCTGTCCTGCTGCTCCGGCAATCGCGCAACGTCGCTCGGCACGGCGATATGGACAGGGCCCATCCTCGGCGACAGGCTGTCTCGGATGGCGCGGCGCACCTTCACTGCGGTGTCGCGCCCGTCGAGCGTGATGGCGAGCTTCGTAAACGGCCGGTAGATCGCATTCAGATCGAGGTTCTGATGGGTCGCCACCGGTTCGGCGGCTTTTGACATCGCTGCCGTGATCGCAATCACCGGCGACCGATCGAGAAAGGCGTTGGCAACGCCGAGCGTCATGTTGAGGGCGCCTGGGCCCGAGCGTCGACACGCACACACCGGGACGCCGCGCGATCTGACCACTCACATCCGCCATGAACGCCGCGGCCGTCTCGTGGCGCGTAGGAGGAACTCGATGCCTTCGACTTTCGCGGCGTGGATGAACTCGAGGATCTCGCCGCCGGGAAGTCCGAACATTCGTGTGATGCCGGCCTCACGCAGCGTGCGCGCCAGCGTTTGAGCACACGTGGCGGGCGATACGGTCATGGCTGCGGCGTCGTGAAAACCAGAACATGCTGCCGCGGCAAACTCGAGTTCACCATCGTCAAGGTGTATCCCTCGTGCTCGACTTCGAGTTTGGCTTGCGCCACGGTCATTTTGTGTGACGGCAGAATCGGAATCGACGGGTCTTCGCCTTTGTACTCGATGAGGGCGAGTCGTCCTCCGGGTTTGAGCGCCTTGCGAATGTTGGCGAGCATCGTTTGGGGATCGCCGAGCTCGTGATAGACATCGACCATCAGCGCCAGATCGAGCGTCGCGGCGGGGAGCTTCGGGTCGGCGGGTTCGCCGAGAATGAGCGTCACATTAGCGATCCGTTCGCGATTCAGGCGCCGGCGCAGCAGATCGAGCATGCCTGGCTGAATGTCGTTCGCGTACACCCGACCCGATGGCCCGACCAGACGCGCCAACCGTTCGGTGAAATAGCCCGAGCCGGCACCGATGTCGGCGACGGTCGAGCCGGCGGCGACCTGCAGGATGGTGAGCGCGCGTGTCGGCGCTTCCTCAGCCTCGCGCTCCTCACGATCGAGCCAGGGCGCGCCGCCGACGCCCATCGGCCGGGCATACTCTCGCCCGCTGATTGGATGGATGCCGGGCGGCTGAGCGAACGACAGCGTCAACGCCACCGCCGAGGCCAGACCAAGCCGCAGCCACATCGCGCCCAGCTTACACGCAGTCGCAACGCTGTGTGACACTATGACCCGGCTCTGCGGCTTTACGGCTTACGGCTTACGGCTTACGGAGGGAAGGCGATGAGGCGAGTGATTTCGTTGGGGGCGCTGGTACTGGTCGGCGGGCTGTCCGTGGCGGCGTTTCAACAGCCGGCCGCTCAGGAAATGGTCATCACGGTCGAGAAAGTCAAAGACAACTTGTATGTTCTGCGCGGAGGTGGCGGCAACACGGCCGCATTCATCACCGCGGACGGCGTCGTGATTGTCGATACGAAAAATCCGGGCTGGGGTAAGCCCCTGCTGGACAAGATCAAAACGCTCACCGACAAACCGGTGACGACGATCATCAACACGCATACGCACTACGATCACGTGAGCGGGAACGTCGACTTCCCCGCGACGGTGGACATCGTCACCCACGAAAACACGAAAACGCTCATGGGCCAGATGAACGACGTCACCGGCCTCGGGCCGCAAACCAACGTGTTCAAGGAGAGCGCGGGGCGAGGGCAGCCCAAACGCACGTTCAAGGACAAGATGACGATCGGCAAAGGCGACGACCAGGTCGATCTCTACTACTTCGGCCGCGCGCACACCGGCGGCGATACCTTTGTCGTCTTTCCGAGCGCGCGGGCGATGCATGTCGGGGACACGTTCCCCAACAGAGGCTTGCCGATCATGGACAAGAACAACGGTGGGAGCGGTGCCGATTACCCAGCCACGCTCACCAATGCGGCCACCAACGTGAAAAACGTCGACATCATCATCAACGGCCACACGCCTGCAAACACGACCGTGGCCGAACTGCGCCAGTATGCCGAGTACATCCGCGAGTTCGTCACCACAGTACAGGCCGCCAAAAAGAGCGGCAAAACAGTCGCGGACGTTCTGAGCAGCTGGAAGACGCCCAAGAAGTACGCTGGCTATCCCGCGGCCGATCCCGCTCGCGTGAAGGCCAATGTGCAGGTGATCTGGGACGAAACCGGGCGCTAGCGTGACCTGTGGCGGTGTCGGGCACATCTCTTGCTCGACACCGCCGCATGAGAATCCCCCACTGGCAATTTCTTCTGCTCTTGTGCGCAACTGTGATGTCGCCTGCCGCGGCGGCGGCGCAGGCGACGGCGCCTCCACCCGCAGCCGCGCAACCGGGCGCGCCACCGCCACCGCCACCTCGACGCGAGACGTCCGCCGAGTTCGCCTTCGTCGGCACGACCGGTAACGCCTCGACCCAGACGCTTGGTCTCGGCGCCGAATCGATCTTCAGGCCCACCAACTGGGTGCTGCGTAACCGCGCCGCGTTTGTGCGCAGTAAGACGGATTCGGAACTGCGAGCGCAGTCGCTGCTCTTTCTCTCGCGGACCGAGCGCGCGATTAGGCCGCGACTTGCCGCTTTTGGCGAGTACGGCTACTTCCGGGATGAGTTCGCCGGCATCGACCACCGTAATGCCGTCGCGGGTGGTCTCGCATTCAAGCTGATCGACTCCGCTGCGCACTTGTTATCTGTCGATGGTGCGCTGGGCTACTTGAACGAGCAGCGCCTGCTCGGAGAAGACGTCTCATCAGCAACCTATGGGACAGGCGCCAGCTACCGCTGGAAGCTGTCGGAGACGGCAACGATCAGCGACGAAGCCCGATTTACCGGACTCTTTGCGGATTCGGACAATTGGCGCATTCTGCAGACGGCGGCGGTGACGGCAAGGCTGACTCAGGTGTTGTCGTTGAAGCTCACCTCCACCGTTGGCTACGTCAACCAGCCAGTACCCGACCTTCAAGACGACGGACACCAATACCTCGTTCGCGCTCGTGGCCAAGTTTTGACCGACCGCCACTCGAGCATCACCACAGCCCGGAAGCGGCGTAAGGTTTGCTGGAATAAGACTCATGAGGAAGGGACACAGCCCAGCGCACGGCGTCAGTAGCACCCGTCCGCATCAAAACAAGCACGCGAGGCGGAGAGGCCGGCGTCGACGCGCAGCCGCACACGGCATCTTGATGGGCGCGGTGATGCTAGGCGCGCAGGCCAAGACGAAAGCATCATCCTCGAACTACAGCAGAGGCGGGCTGCCTGTCGCAGAGGTGACCGTTACCATCGATCAATTCGCCGCCCTGCCGGCCTACCTTGCCTACGACGAGATCATCGAGGCCGCAGCGCTGGAGCATGAGATCAACCCTGATCTGATCCATGCGGTCATCGAAACCGAGTCGCATTTCAACGCCATGGCTGTCTCTCCGGTTGGTGCCCAGGGCCTCATGCAGCTCATGCCGGCGCTCCAGGAAGAAATGGGCGTCGCTGACGCCTTCGACCCGCAGGAGAACATCATGGCGGGCGCGAAGTATCTGAAGCAGCTGCTCAACAGCCATAAGGGCAAGGTTGATCTCGCGCTCGCCTCTTACAACGCCGGCCCAGGCAACGTGGCGAAGTACAGAGGTGTGCCGCCGTTCAAAGAGACCGGAACTACGTCAAGAAAATCCGCAAGATTCTCGATGACGACGCGCGGAACGACGGGGCGCGCGAATAATTCGAACTAACGCGGCGGAATCTCCACGGCGACCGGATGGCGCGGCTCATAAAGCATCACGTCCACACCGCCCGGCAGCCCCAGCATCACCGTGATGCCCCAGCCTTCGTCTTTGGGATCGCCGTTGACCTTCACGCCCTTGGATTGCAGTTCACGCGCTGTCGCCGTGATGTCGTCGCACATCAGCGTCAACTGATGGCGCACGCCCGAGGCAAAAGTGGGCCCTTCGCTGGGATGGACGCCCAACTCCGCTGGTGGCAGCGCGAAGATCAGCCAGCCCTCACCCGCATCGACATACTTCCACCCGAACACATCGCGGAACATCGCCCGCAGCGCGTCGGGTTCCGACGTGTACAAGAGAACGTGCGCACCGGTAATCGCCATGATTGATCCCTCGCTCGCAGTGTTGCTCGACCGAATATCTGCTCGAGCACGCGCCGACGCGCCATTGTGGCCATAGGCCCGTGCCGGTCCCGAAGCTGTGTATCATGCACGGCGTGATGGTTCTCTGCCAATGAAACGTCCCGCGAGGTATTTTCGCACCGGCGTCGGAGCCGTGATTTCCGACGATCGCGGCCGCATTCTCGCCCTCGAGCGATCGGATTTTCGCGGCGCCTGGCAACTTCCGCAGGGCGGACTCGAAAAGGGAGAGTCGCCGCTCGCTGGTGTGCTCCGAGAAGTGGAAGAAGAAACGGGGATCAAGCGACGAGACCTGAAACTGATCACGGAGTATCCGGAACTGCTGGTCTACGAGCTACCGCGTAAAGCCCAATCCCGCAAATCCGGCATGGGGCAGGTGCAGTATTGGTTTTTTTTCGATGTGAAGAAACGCGCGCGGAAAGCCAAGAAACCGCCGAGCGGTGAATTCCGCGCGGCACGTTGGGTCTCGTTCGATCGGGTCGTGGCCGGCGTGGCGAGCTTCCGTAAGCCGCTCTACAAGAAGCTGCGGGTGCACCATGCATCGTTGCAGCCGGCAACCGTCAACCCCTTACGTCCGCGGAAGCGATAGCGGTAAAATCTCCGCCGCCAACCTGAACAGGGTTTGGCATTTAGCTCGTCAGTCGGCATAATCCTTCTATCACGGTACCTGAGCCTCTTCACACCAACGCCCGCTGCGTGGCTTGTGGTGCCGCGTTGCCGGCGGCAGCCTCCAGTTGTCCTGTTTGCCATCGCCCGGTCGGAGGGTCCGCCACGGGCGCCGGTTCGCGGTTCGACGGGTCGATCACAGGCGGCATGACCACCGCCCTTCCAAACGTGGGAAGCGGCGATTCGGGGGCGAAGCGTACCGGCCCGCTGATCGCCGGAGAACCATTCGGGACTCGGTAACGTCATCCGGCTGCTCGGCATTGGCGGAATGGGCGCGGTCTATCACGCCTGGGACGAGGAACTCGGTGTCGCGGTGGCGATCAAAACCATCCGCACCGAGACAGTAGTCGACCAGGCGGCCGCCGAAGAACTCGAACGCCGGTTCAAGCGGGAATTGCTGCTCGCACGACAGGTGACGCACCCCAACGTCGTGCGCATCCACGACCTCGGTCAGATCAACGGCATCAAGGACGTCACGATGCCGTATGTCGATGGCTTCGATCTCGCCTCCGTGCTCGCAACCGAGGGACGCCTGCCGGTCGCACGCGCGCTTCGAATTTCCGGCAACTCGTCGCCGGGATGGAGGCGGCACACTCCGCCGGCGTGGTCCACCGCGACCTGAAGCCTGCCAACATCATGCTCGAGGGCGACCAGCGTGCTGATCATGGACTTCGGCATCGCGCGCTCGGTCAGCGCGGCACCATGATGACGATGGCCGGAGGCGTGATCGGCACCCTCGACTACATGGCGCCCGAACAGGCCGCTGGTAGCACCGTCGACCATCGCGCCGATATCTCCACGATGGGCCTCATCCTGCACGATCTGCTGGTTGGCCGAACAAGTCGACCGCGCACCGACAATCCGGTTGGCGATCTGATGGCGCGGTTGCAGACCCCGCCGACCGTCCGCGCTGTTGACCCCAGCATTCCCGAAGCGCTCGATCAAATCATCGCGCGGTGCTTGGAGAAAGCCCCTGATGCGCGATTCCAGACAACCCACGAACTGTCTGCCGCGATCGCCGCACTCGACGGTACGGGGGCGTGCAGTCGGGTCACACACGGTTGCGCATCCGATCGCGCAGCCAGCGGGCTCGCGGCCGCGGCGATCCTTGTTGGCTGCGGGGGTATGGTGCTCATCATTGCCGTCTCCGGTGGAGTCTGGTGGGTAACGCGCGGACTGCCGTCCGGATCCGAACAGGCCGCTGTCGCACCGCTTTCCGTGCTCGTCGCGAACTTCGAGAATCGTACTGGCGACGCGGTGTTCGATGGAGTGCTCGAACAAGCGCTGACGCTCGGGATCGAAGGCGCGGCGTTCATCACGACCTACCCGCGCCAGAGCGCGACACGGATCGCCGCCGAGATCGCCCCGCGCGAATCCCTGGATGAAGAGCGCGCGCGCCTTGTGTCGGTGCGCGAAGGCGTCCGGATCGTATTGGTGGGAACGATCGACCGCACCAGCGACGGCTATCGCATCGCCGCGCGGGGCGTGGACGCCGCCAGCGGCAAGACCGTCGCGCAGGCAGAGGCCACCGCGAACGACAAAGGGACGTTGCTCGCAGCGGCCGCGAATGTGGCAACCCAACTGCGCCGCGATCTGGGTGATGTAAGTGCCAAGAGCGGCGCGCCTGAGAGCGAGACCTTCACGGCCGCGTCGCTCGAGGCTGCCAGCGCGTACACTCGCGCCCAGGACCTCGCGGCAGCGGGAAGATTTCCGGACGCCATCACGCTGTATCAGGAAGCGTTACAGCGCGATCCCAATTTTGGCCGGGCGTACGCCGGATGGGCGACGGCGTCCTATCGCATCGGCCGGCCGGATGAGGCCGAAAATCTCTGGAAGAAAGCCCTGACGCTCATCGAGCGGATGACTGAGCGCGAGAAGTACCGCACGCTCGGCACGTACTACATGGCGAGCGGGAACAACGAGCAGGCGATCCAAAACTATCAGATGCTCCTCGACCGCTATCCCGCCGACGGCACCGCCATCAATAATCTCGCGGTCGCCTACTTCAACTCGCTGGATTTCCGCCGGGCCATCGAACACGGCCGCAAGGTCCTCGACATCTATCCCACGAACCTGAATTACCGGACGAATTTGGCCCTGTATTCCATGTACGCCAGCGACTTCAGCACGGCTGTTGCCGAGTCCGAGCACGTCCTGAAGCTCGGGTCGTTCGACAAAGCGTACCTGCCGTTGGCGACCGCGGCCCTCGCGGCCGGCAACACCGCCGACGCCGAGCGGGCATACCGGAACATGGCGAAAGTGGGGCCACGCGGTGCATCGATCGCCAGCATGGGTGTGGCAGACGTGCTGATGTACCAGGGCAGTACCGAGGATGCACGTTCCGAGCTCGAGCGCGGCGCCGCGGCGGATGAAATCGGCAATCAGCGCGCGCCACGCGCGATGAAGCTCGTCGCCCTGGCGGAGCTCGCTCTCGCGAGTGGCGCAAAGGCACAGGCGGGCACGCTGGTGGAGCAGGCGTTGGCGCTCGCCCGATCGGACGGCGTGATCGTGCCTGCCGCGCGCGTGCTCATTGCGACGGACGTGACGACCTGGCCAAGCCCCTGATTGCCTCCCTCGCAACACAGATTCAGAAGAGGCGTCGCGCGTATGCAACGCTACTCAACGCCGAGCTCGCGCTGAAACGAGGTCGGCCCATCGAAGCGGTAGATGCGCTCACGGAAGCGCGAACGCTTGCCGACATTTGGCTCGTGCGATACACCCTCGGCCGCGCCTGGGTCGAAGCGGGGCGGTATGCCGAGGCGCTCGCCGAGTTCGAGGCGTGCAGCGCCAGGCTGGGCGAAGGCGCGGCCGTGTTCCTCGATGATTGGCCGACGTTTCGCTATACCGTGCCGCTCCATTACTGGCTCGCACGAGCGCAGGAGGGACTGGGGCTCACGCAGAGCGCAGCCAAGAATTACCAAGCCTACCTGGACGTGCGCGGAGCGGTCGCTGGCGATCCGCTGGCGGTCGATGCGCGCCGCCGCGCATCGACCGCCCGTTAGCGTTACGGCGTGCTCTGGTCGTGCACGTTGACGACCGGCGACTGCGCCAGCGGCAACTGCGTGCGATTACCGGCCTTGTCAACCGCCGACAGCACAATCGTGTAGTGCCGCCCGTTCTTGTCGCTGCCTTTCCGCTCGGCGATGAGCGGCACCGTCACGGTGAAGGGGCCGTTGCCGGTCACCGCCACGGCACCCGAAGGCTGATAGACCCTGTACTCGTCAATCACGCGCCACTCGATCGAGCCCACTCCCGACTGCCCGTCGAATGCCGTCCCGGCGAGCACCACGTTGACCGTGCGGCCATCTGGCGGCCACAGAATGGGCGGCGTGACGCTGGTGACCGCGATCGATGACGGCGCGATCGTGTCCTTCACCGTCACAGTGAAGGAGCGGGTCGCGGTATTTCCCGCAGCATCGCTCGCGACGCACGTCACTTGGGTGGCTCCCGCCGGGAAGATCGACCCTGATGCGGGCATGCACAGCGGCACGACGATCCCGCTCACCAGATCCGTCGCCGTCGCGGTGTAGTGCACCGGCGCGCCGGCCGGCGACGTCATCATAACGTTCGTGATGTTTTGCGGCACAGTTAGCGCTGGCGGCGTGGTGTCGCGAACCGTCACCGTGAAGCCGACCGACGCGACATTACCCGCGTCGTCTTTTGCCGTGCACGCAACCGGCGGTCGCGCCCAACGGAAACACCGTCCCGCTTACAGGTGCGCAGGTAACGGTGGCACTCGACTGCTGATCGGTGGCGGTGGGCTTAGCGTAGCTGACAACTGCGCCTCCCGCACCCGTGGCTTCGAAGACCTGATTGCCAGGCGCGGACAGCGCCGGGGCGACGTGGTCAATCTTCACGATGGCGTTCACCGGCTCGGAGACAATCGCGCGGCTGGCCGCGGTGCATGCGATCTGATGAATGCCGTCGCCCGAGATCGTGAGCGCCGGGCCGCTCACTGCAGTGCCGTTCAGCGAGTCCGTGCACGAAACGGTGAATGCCGCGCTGCTGGTGACATTGACGACGCCGGTCACTTGCGACGTCGTGTACCAGCCATTCGCGCCCGTCGGCTGCGGGAGCAGAAGTGGCGGGTCACCAAAACTGGGAGGCGACAGGTCGTGGACCACCACATCGAACGTGACAGACGCGCTGTTCGGCGAGGGCGCAGAACGCGTGTCGAACGCCGTGCAGGTTACCGAGGTCGTGCCGACGGGAAACGGTGCCGAAAAGGCGTAATACCCTGCCCCGCCGCTCGTTCCCGCGATCGTCGTCGTCGCGGATGTGCAAGTCACCGAGGAGATCGCCACGTTGTCACTGACGCTGAGCGTGAACGAGACGGGCTCGACACCGTCCTGGTCGATGTCAGTCGCCGATGGCGTCGAGGATGGCTCGAATAACGCCACGTGCGGCGGAATCGGATCGTAGAGGTCCTTCGGCGGACCCTCTGCGATCAAGCATTCGGTCGCTCCGGCAACCGAGTCGCCCAATGAGCACGCGGGGCCCGAGCACTTGACGCAGTTGGCGCCCTGCGCCACGACGCTGAGCGCGACGTGCTGCTCGAGCGCCGCCATCATAGGCCGGTCGCATCCCACCGTACCAACCTCACAATACGCGCGCAGCGTAATGCTGGCCCGCTCGCCGGGTGCGAGATAAAACGTCGCGTTCTGGCGGCTGGGATCGTTGAAGTTGCGATCCAGCAGGCTTGCGTTGACATTGGGCTCGACGATGTTCACGAGCGACTGATTCTGTGCGGTGTAAACAGGACTGCTGCTCGACGGCAATGCACAGACTGACGTCGGGCTGTAGAACACCCGCCGCACGACCAGCTGATACCGCACGCCAGCCGGCGGGTCGTCGACCGTAGTGTTCACCTTGTATGCCGAGGTGGTGTTGCCGTTGTTCGCGACTGGGAATGTGGTGTCGGCGATTTCGAATGCCCCATTCTCGAAATCCGGGTTCTCGAAGTCAGGATTTTCAAAATCGGGATTCTCGAAATCCGGATTCTCGAAATCGGGGTTCTCGAAATCGGGATTCTCGAAGTCCGGGTTCTCGAAGTCCGGGTTCTCAAAGTCCGGATTCTCGAAATCAGGATTCTCAAAGTCCGGGTTTTCAAAATCCGGATTGCGGATCGGCGATGCCGCGCTCAACGTGAAGTTTTCGAAATCGGGATTCTCGAAGTCGGGATTCTCGAAATCCGGGTTTTCGAAATCTGGATTGTGAAGCTCCGCGTTTTCGAAGTCAGGGTTCTCGAAGTCTGGATTTTCGAAATCCGGATTGAGATAGACAACGTCGGTGACACCCGTGAGCACCCCGCCTGCCGCCACCTCGCTCACAGTGATCGGCACGAGAATGTCCGGCGCCGCAGTCGGATTGGCCGGCGCATCCTCGAGGCCAACGAACACGGTGCGGGACGCGCTCGATTTCCGCGGGATGCGGACCGTAATCGTCTCGAGCGCGCTGCTGTTGCCGTCGAAGCCGAGGAATTGACTGAAAGACGCGATCACGCCGTCGGGCGGCTGCACGGTGAGCAGGTAATCGCGCTCGGCATCCGTCGTGTTCTGCGCGACGACGACAAAGGAACGCTGCAGGCCGGCGACCCGCTTGGAGTTGAGGGGGGCCGAGACGGTGAGCTGCGGCTTGAGCTGTGCCGTGTAGACATCCTGGTTGCGAATACCGACTTGTCCAGGCACGCATTGAACGAAATTCGGTCCGACGCACAGCCGGTGTGAACTGCTCCCAAATCGTGTTGCGCGGTGTGCCGACGTTGCGATTGTCGGCCCATGTGACATGAAAGACTGGCGCGGGGCGGTTGGCCGTGCGGCCGGTGTTCCACGCCCAGCCGCCGTCGGGCGTCGAGACGAAACTCAAACCGGCGATATCGATGTAGTCGCCGATGAACGGAAAGCGTCCTTTCGAAAAGAGCGGCAAGTTGGGGCGGTTGTATTGGAGCTGCTGCTTCCCAAGCGTGTCGCTCACGAAGCCTTCGATGGACCGCGACACACGACGGCTGCCGCCGCCGAGGACCGAATAGCTGGTCAACGCACACGCGCCTGTTCCGAGACACTCGCTGTCGGCCATGGCCGCGCGAAGATCGAGTGTGTGGCGGCGCGTCAGCGACAACGTGTTGGCAGCATCGGTGATGCACGCGAACACCGCGCCAAATCCGAACGCTCCCTGCGACTGCATGCAGGCGTTGAACGATGCCTGGCCGTACTCAATGGTGAGGTCGTCGAACCCGAGCGAGCGATCCTCACGCAGGTCATACCAGGCGAGCGCGACTTTGCCGCCTGCAAACGCGAGCGTCGGCATGATCTGGTGCCCAGCCCCGGGGTAGTTGTCGGCGAGCTTTGGCGACGACCAGTTCTGACCGCCCACGGATGTCGTCACGACAACGCGCGCATCACCCTGCGTTTGTCCGGGGCGAAGTGGCGCAAAGCCGCGGGCGGCCCACGCCAGATAGAGACGGCCTGGCTTTCCGGGACCTCGCCCATCCGCCTCTGACGGCACGACAGCCAACGTCGGATATGCGTTGGTGCGAAACGTCAGCGGTGACGACGCTTGATCAAAGGGATCGAACGGATAGTTGTTGAACGCGAGCCGCGTCGCTTTCGAGAAGTTCCGGCCGCCGTCGCTGGACACGGCAACGAGAAGTCCGTTTTGACTCTTCGGGTCGCCGGGCGTGGCAAACTCGCGCCACGCAATATGCACTGCGCCCGTCCCCGGATCGATGGCGATCGTTGTGCCTTGGTTCTTCGCGAAGCGCTCGCTCAATTTCGCCGGATTCGACCAGGTGACGCCGCAGTCGGTCGACCGGCTGAACATGATTTTCGAGTGCACGTTCGTGCCGGCGCCGAGAAACGACGTGTAGACCAGGTAGACGTTCCCGGCGGGCACTTCGCGGCCGTTGATCAGACAGGTGCCGCCGCCGCGCGGGATGTCGGCGACGATCCACGGCTTATCCAGGAACTGCCCTGACGTTCCGAGATCGATTTGTGCGGCGCCCAGATACTGAATCGGATCGCCGCCGTCTTTGTTGTTGTTGTCGACGAAGCGCGCGACGAAGACCTTGCTGACCCCGCCCTCGTTCCGGTTGAAGGCGATGCCGCTGTAATAGAACAGCCCGTTGGTGCCGGCGCGCACGGTCGGGTCAGCCGCGGCGTGCAGGCCGCGCAGCGGCGAGTCGAGACCTGCCTGCGAAACATCGACGGGGTGTCCTGGCAGCAGTGTGGATGTCCACGTCGAGCCACAATCGAAAGACTTGAACACGCCCAGCCAGGCGTCACCTACTTCGCCGACCGCTTCCTCGAGGTCAACGGCCCGGTAATCGTTTGCGCCCGCAAGCAGATGACAGGGGTTGCGCGACGAAATGGCAAACGACGGCTCATTTTGCCGCTGCAGGAACGGATCACCGACGAGCGTGCCCGGCGGTGTAAACACAGCGGGGCCCCCGACCATGTTGACGTTGGCGCCGATGGCCAAGGCGCCTGGCGCGTTCGCCGGTTGAGCTGAAAGCCTGGCTATTGAGGACGAGCCCAGCAGGGCTAACGCCATCAACGTCGCAATGGTGTGTCGTCGGAACGGGGGTATGGAAGGGCTGGTATGCGGGCGTATCACTGTCAACTATCGTACTCCATAGCTCTTTAACGGACTAGGCAGGCCATATTGTGGCGGTTTCGCCATCAAACACAAGTAGTTTTTGCTGAGTTATGTCGGAATTGTAATGGCGCGCGGTCGCAAGGCGGGCAGACCTGTACTGGGCGGCAAAGCGGAATGGGACTGCGAAACGCGAAGATAGGGCGCCCGCGTGACAGCGGAGGGCTGGATCTTCCGTTTGATCGAATGGTGGCAGTGGTGCGAACCGTGCGGAGCGTTAATCCATGAAGCCGACGTCGGCGGCAGCGAACCGCGCGAGCTGCGGGAACGCCCAGCTCAGCTCGCTCGCCGACGCCCCGAACCAGCGCCCCAGAGTCGCACCAAACTGTGCGGATGCGATCGTGGGAATCCACACACCGCGATCGTTGGCATCGTCCGGGCCGCCGAACGCAAACGTCGGCATCTCGCCATAAATGCCGCCCTTCACGGCGCCGCCCACCACAATCTGGTGACTTCCCCAGGCATGGTCGGTGCCGCTGCCATTGTTCTGCATCGTGCGGCTGAACTCCGACTGTGTGAAGGCCGTGACGTTCGAGGCCAGTCCCAGCGAAACCGTGGCGAGCGCAAACGATGACATCGCCTGCGAGAGTTGCCGCAGCAGGTTCGTCTGCGTGCCGTCCTGCGACGCATGGGTGTCGAAGCCGCCCATCGAGCAGAAGAACACCTGTCGCCCTGGCCCCATCGTCGACCGGACGCGTATCAAGCGCGCGACTTCCTTCAACTGGTTGCCGAGCGAGGTGGCCGGAAACGGCGCCGTCAAGGGCGGCAGGTTGCCGCTCAACTGCAGCGTATCGGCCAGCTGCAAACCATCGGCAAAGGCACGGTTCGCGGCTTCGCGGACCGGGTTGCCGTTGTCGAGCAGCAGCATGGCGTTGACTGCCTGACGCCTCGCGTCGGAGGCCTGCGCTGGTGAAAATGCCCAGGCCGCTCAGACCGAGATTCGAACCCGGCGGAATCACGTTGCTTCGGACATCGACGCCTTCGAGGAACAACGCGGGCGACGACACCGACACGGCAGAGAGAGAATCGGCGGCGCCAAAGAGATCGAGAAGCCGCCCGCCCCATCCCGAGTAGACCGAATCGGACGTGCCGGCTTGCGCCTGTGTTGTCTGATCGGAATGGGAGAACAGGTTCGGCGGCCGCGATCCACCGGCGAGATACTGTGCCCGCGTCAGCGGCTGACTCAGTGCGCCGACGTTCAGCACAAACGCGACACCGCCGCTGCCGAAGAGGTCATTGAGCTCGGGCATCGCGGCGTTGAGGGCGTACGGGCGCGTGCTCGCATCGCTGATTGGTGACAGCAGCCGACTCGCCGGCAGCGTGAGACCGCCGCGCAGCGTCTGATATGCGGTGTAGCGCGCCGTGTCGACCGGCACGATCATGTTGTTGCTGTCGTTGCCACCGAACATGTAGATGCAGACCAGCGCTTTGTAGTCGGTGACCCGCCCTGCGGCTCGCACGTCGCGGACGAAGAGCGATCGCGCGGGCCCGAATCCAAGGCCAGTCAGTCCGAGAGCCGCCAGCCGCGCGCTCAATTTGAGAAAGTGACGACGCTGCGGTTCGTGTGTGTGCTTCATAGCGTCCTGCTTCGTCTCTAACCAACCGTGATCGTCTGCGCGGCGGAAAAGGAACTATTGCCGCAAGGATTGACCGCGCGAACGTTCACGTTGTACGTGCCGGGCCCGACGACGCCGCTCAGCGCGCGTGCTGTGGTCGGCAACCGGCCCGTATACGCGCCGGTGACATTCACGTCGTAGCGCGTCGGCGCGGCACCGCCCGCTGCGGGCGTCCAGCTCACCGACACCCTGTTGCCCGATGTCGACACAAATACGTTGATCGGCGTCTGCGGCGATCCCGAGCACGTAGTGGGAAACGTCAGCGTCACGGGATTGGACGAGCCACTCGATCCGGCAGCGTTGGTCGCGCGAACACTCAACGTGTAGGTGCCCGGTGGAACACCGGCAAAGCTAAATGTTTCGGTCACACCAAGCGGGAGCGTGGCCGTCATCGGACCCGCCACATCGAGAATCACCATCGTGGGCGCGCCGCCCCCGAACGTATTGCGCCACGACAGCGCCAGGTTCGATCCGTTCACGAGACCAAGGAGATTGGTCGGCGCCGTCGGCCCGGTGGCGACATCCACGTAGACGCGAATTTCGCTCGAGGCCCGGCTCCTGGCTGCTCCCGACATCGTGTGCAACCGGATGTAATAGGCACCCCTGGGCGCGTCGAAGCTCACGCGCGGCGACACGCTCCCGGTTGGGAGGCTCGCGATCACCTGCCCGGGCGCGCTGCCGACCTCCATCACGTAGGACGAAGGCGGAGGGCCAATCAGCGGTGGCTTCCATTGCAGCGTGACCGTATTGCCGATGATCGACAGCGCTACCAGCCCCGTAGGCGGCTGCACGGTCGGCGACCCTGCGCCCGTGTTGTCCGAGTAGACCGAGTACTCACTGGAGATGGCGGCGAGGTACAGGGCGCCGAGTGCACGCTCTCTCGTGCTCGTGACGGCGATGGCGTTGGTGGCGGCAATCAGCAGATCGCGGAGCTCCGGTGTCATCCGCCCGAACATCAGCGACTGGTTGACGCGGTCGACGAGCGGTCGCCGTGTTTGCCGCGACGGCCGTGAACGGCGCGAGGTCAACGTTGAACGACGAGGAGAACGACCCGTTCAGAATCGAGTAAATGAAATTCGCGCGCTGGACGGCGAGCGCCGGCGGATAAATTTGAAACTCGGGTCCGAACAGATCGGTGTGACCTGGCAACGCCGCCAGCGGGGAATAAAAGCTGAACACCGTCGTCGGTGTCATCAAGGATTGCGTCAGGTTGCCGAAGACATAGTCGAAGGCACTCGGATTCGTGATTTGTGCGCCCAGTGCCCTGCCCAGCCCAATCACGTGAAGCATCGGATCTTTCAAGCGACCGTCTTCGGCCGCGAAGCTGGCCGCCTCGGGGTCGGTGAGAATCGCGGTCAGTACCGCTTGCAGATCACCGCGGACACCCTGACCGTTGTCGGCGAACACGTTCGCGACCCGCTCGATATACGCCGGACTCGGATTACTCGTGACGAGCGAGCGAATCAATCGTGTTGCGACAAACGGCGGCACGTTTGGATGTTGAAAGATGTTGTCCACGACTGCATCCATATCGGCGGTCGTCGACTGGCCCGCCGGTAAGGTCGCGCCTCCGAATAACGTCTTTGCACCGGTGTCGTGGGTCGTCGTCCGTGCCAGCATCTCGCCCACGAAATACTCAGGGTTCGAGTTCGAGGGCGTCGCCGCCGGCCGGGTCGGAAACGTCCACCCGGTGAGCGCGCGGGCTAGCTCCTTGATGTGACTCTGCGTGTAACTGGGGACCGGCTGGCCGATCGGATTCAGCTTGAGGGTGCCGTTTTGATTCAGATCCCACAATCCGATCGAGAACAGCTGCATCAGCTCGCGCGCGTAATTCTCGTTCGGCGAACTCGTGCTCGATGCCTTGCGGCTGTAGGCGAGGTCGAGATACTTGCCCATCGTGGGGCTGAGTGTCACGTCGCGGAGGAGCGTGCGGTAATTTCCGAACGCGTTGCGCGACAGCAGGCGCACCCAAGGCGTCAGCTCCGCACCGCTCCCCGTTTTGTTCGACGAGACGACGATCACCTGACTGAGCGCGAACAGCATGCGTTGCCGCAGTTGATCGGGACCGTTGGCCAGGTTCAGAAACAGCTGATGTCGTACGGCCGCGCCCGTAAGTTCGTCGGGGATGACGCTTTCGGGTGCCTGGAATTGCTGTTGCAGCCACGCCGCGCTTCCGGTTGCTTCAACATTGGCGACGTCGGCTGCTGATGGCCCAAACGTCGCCTGCTCCAGAAAATGTGCGGCGGGGCGGCCGGAGACGGTTTGTTCTGCGGACAGGACCGCGGTATTACAAAAAACCGCCAGCATGAGCAGGATTGACATCGACCGCACGTTGGCGTCGAGCGCAATGCGGGCCCATCGGCAGACGGAACACTGGCAGTTCTCCGCGTAAATTTGCGAGTTCATATGCCTCGGACGGGTGAAAAGGGCGGCTGTTCAGGCTGCCGTCACCAGCTTGTCTGCGCAATTCGCGTGCCCGGCCGCATACACTGAAGCGGAGTGGTTCACGCCCGTCTTGCGAGCGTGCTCGCGTTGTTTTTCTGCTCGGGAGCATGCGGCCTCATTTATCAGGTGCTTTGGCTTCGTCTCTTGTCGCTCACGTTTGGCGTCACCGTTTACGCCGCGAGCACAGTGTTGGCGGCCTTCATGGCGGGTCTCGCGCTCGGCAGCATGCTTGCGGGCCGGGTGCTGTCGCGGGTGCAGCGGCCGCTGCTGGTTTTCGGCGCCGCCGAAATCCTCATTGGCCTCGCGGCGCTCGCCACGCCCTTCGAACTTCAAGCGGCGACGCGCGTCTATGCGACGTTGTATCAGCATCTATCCGGTTCGCTCTTCGCCTTGACGCTGGCACGGCTTGTCTCAGGATTCGTCGTGCTGCTGTTGCCGACGATGTTGATGGGCCTCACGCTTCCGGTGTTGAGCGCGTCGGCGATCGTGCGCGGAACGCGCGTGGGCTCACGCATCGGCGCGCTGTACGCGATCAACACGGCTGGTGCAGTCGGCGGTGCGATTCTGGCCGGCTTTTATCTGATCGGTGGCATCGGCATTCAGAAGTCGTTTCTGCTCGCCGCATCGATCAACGTCGTCGTTGGCGTCCTGGCATGCTTGCTCTCGCGAACTGTTGACGAATCGAAGGCGGTGGAGCCGACGCCATCCGCCCAAGGTGCGCCGGCGACATCGCAACCGCCTGTATCCGCCCCCGCGGCGATTGCGGGGATCATCGCCATCTCCGGGCTGGCCGCGCTGGCACTCGAAATTGTCTGGTTCCGCACCCTGGTTCTGTTTCTCGATGCGACGACCTACGCGTTTACCACCATGCTCGCGACGGTCCTCGTGGGCATCGCCGTCGGCGGTGCGATCGCCGCGCGCCTGCTGCGACGCGAGCGCGATTGGACGCACTGGCTCTTTGCGATTCAGTGGGCCACGTCGCTGGCGGTGCTCGGCTCCGCCATATTTCTGGCGAGGAGTTACGAGGCCGGGTGGCGCACATCGGACGAGGTTCCGGCGAGCGTCGCGGCCATCTTGCCGGCAACGTTGTTGATGGGGATGAGTTTTCCGATCGCCATGCGGCTCGGACTGTCCTCGCATTCGGGTGCATCGACGACGGCGCGGCGCGTCGGGCGCTTGTACGCGATGAATGTTGCGGGGGCTATTGCGGGATCGCTCCTTGGCGGGTTTGTCCTCCTGCCTTGGCTTGGCAGCCGGCGCGCCCTCATCACGACGGCGGCACTGTACGGCCTGAGCGCAGTGCTGCTCACCGTTCGGCATCCGGCACGCGCGCGCCTTCTCGCCACGGCGGCGCTCGGAGCGGTCCTGTTCGCCGTCACCGCGGTCCGCGTCCCCGATCCCTTCACGGCAGCATTCAATCGGCGCTACGGACGCGACATGCGCGAGTTCTGGCGCGAAGAAGGCGCGCAGACGTCTGTCAGTGTGCACGCAAGCCTGTTCAGGCGATCGCTCTACCTCGACGGCCTCCACCAGGCGAACGACACGCCGGACATGGTACGCCTCCACCGCATCATCGGCCATCTCCCGATGGTGCTGCACCCTGCACCTCACGATGTGCTGGTGGTCGGTCTCGGCGGCGGCGCGACGGCAGGCGCCGTGAGCCAGTATCCGGGGTCGCGGGTGCAAATCGTCGAACTGTCAGAGAGCGTGCGCCGCGCCGCACCATTCTTTTCCCACATCAGTTACGACGTGCTCAATCAGCCGAACGTCCGCATACGCGTGGACGATGGCCGCAACTTTCTCCTGCTCTCGGGCGAACGGTTCGACGTGATCACCGCCGACATCATCCAACCCAGTCACGCGGGCGCAGGGAACGTGTATTCGCGCGAGTACTTCCGGTTGGTGCGTCGCGCCCTCGAGGACAATGGCCTTGCGTTGCAATGGATCGGCCATCGCCCTGCGACGGAGTACAAGCTGATCATGCGAACGTTTCTTGACGTCTTCCCCGACGCCACGTTGTGGTTCGACGCCGGTCTGATGGTCGGCTCGAAGGCGCCATTGCGGATCGATCCCTCCACCTTGGACGCCAAGCGGCGCGACCCGCGCATCAGGGCGGCGCTCGATGACATCGGGCTCGTTGAGTTCGAGACGCTGCGCAGCTGGTACACGGCGGGCCCGGAGGAGATGCGACGGTTCGTGGGTGCGGGACCAATACTGACCGACGATCAACCCCTCGTCGAGTATCACCGCTCGCTCCCCACCTCGACCGCGCCGCTCGACCTCACCGGGCTCTCGGGAGACGTGTCGCGAATCACGCCCCGTAACTGAAGGCCGCGTTACGTCGACCAACACGACTAACGGGCGATCTCGTAATCGCAGACAATATTCGTTGATGACACACCGCGACCCGTTAACCGCAGGCCGTTCGCGCCTCGCCGTTGCGCGTACGACCGATGTCGGCGAGTACCGAGGGCGCGCGTACGATGCTGCAGGAGCGCATCAGCTTGTGGGCACTCTGGGTCGCCGTGCTCTCCTCCGGGTTTTACCTCGTCAACGTCATTGCGTTCCCGTGGAGTGGCATGCACGTGACGTTGACCGACATGCTCAAGAGCGTGGATCGGTCCTCCATCTTGCCGCCTCGTTGACCTTTGCCGCAGTGTGGCTACTGACGCAGCGAGTACGGCTCACGCTGCGCACGCTGCGCGCGCTCGATCTCGGCGTCCTGATCGGCGGCTGCGGATTGTTCGTGTGGATGGCTCTCGAGTTCGCGCACATGCGGGAGGCGTTTGGTGGCGACAACACGATGGGACTGGAAGCCGGGCTCCTCGCCATCATGAACGTTGTGAGTGCTCGTGCCATCGCGGTGCCGAGTCACGGCGCGCCGGACCTTCTGGGCTAGTACCGCCGCGTTTGCCCCGTTGGTCGTGGCGACGTGGGCGACGACCGGCGCCTTAGCCGAGACGATCAACACGGCCTCGTGGAGCGGCGTCTCGATTGCGATCGCCACCGTCGGGTCGCGCGTGATCTTTGGCCTGCGTACGGAAGCCGCGCTCGTGCGGCAACTCGGACAGTACACGCTCGAAGAAAAGATCGGCGCCGGCGGCATGGGCGTGGTGTATCGCGCGCGGCACGCCATGTTGCGACGGCCGACGGCGATCAAACTCCTGCCGCCCGGCCACGCGGGCGAAGCCAACCTGCTGCGTTTCGAGCGCGAAGTACAGATGACGGCGCAACTGAGTCACCCCAACACGGTCGCGATCTACGACTACGGGCGCACGCCAGACGGGATCTTCTACTACGCCATGGAGTACCTTGACGGTATCAACCTCGAACAACTGGTGCGTCGCGACGGCGCGCTCCCACCAGGTCGCGTGATCTACCTCCTGCGACAAGTGTGCGGTGCGCTGGGTGAGGCGCACGGGCGGGGGCTCCTCCACCGTGATGTGAAACCCGCGAACATTATCTTGACCGAACGTGGCGGCGAGCCCGACGTGGCGAAGGTTGTCGATTTCGGTTTGGTGAAGCCGCTCTCGACCGACGGCCCACAGCTCACGGTCTCTGCATCCATTGTGTTGACCGGCACACCACTCTATATGCCACCCGAATCGTTGACTGCCCCCACCACAATCGACGCCCGCAGCGATCTGTACGCGCTCGGCGCCGTCGGCTATTTTCTTGTGACCGGCAAACCCGTTTTTGAGGCGGCCACGATAGCAGAGGCGTTTGGCCATCACCTGCACACCGTGCCGGTGCCGCCTTCTCAACTGGTGACGCACCCGATTCCCACGGACCTCGAGGATCTGATTCTTCGCTGCCTGAAGAAGAAGGTTGAGGAGCGGCCGGACAGTGCCCGTGCGATGGAGCGTGAGTTGAAGCAGTGCGCCAAGGCGTCGCCGTGGACGACAGACCAGGCGACCGAGTGGTGGCGCCAGTTCCGCGAGACGGGTCCGCCGCCACCCGCGATCGACGAACTCCATGCGCACTCCGAGGCCATGACGGTCGCGATTGATCTGACGGAACGTCACCAAGTCGGAAGTGTTGACGCGTCATGGCTTTTGACCATTTGCTACAGCCGTTTGCCTGGGCGCCGTCCGCGGGCGCTCGCCCCGAACACGGGTTGGTCCATCTGAACCGAGAAATGGTTGTCCCCGCGTCACTCTCGGATACGTTTGCGTTCTTCAGAGACGCATCGAACCTCGAACGGCTCACGCCGCCGTGGCTGAAGTTCCGCATCCAGACACCGATGCCGGTGGCCATGGCCGAAGGTGTCGAGATCGACTACCAGATCGTGCTCCATGGCTGGCCCATGCCGTGGAGATCACGCATTGATATCTGGGAACCCGGTGTGCGGTTTGTCGACCGTCAGGTGATAGGACCCTATCGCTGGTGGCACCATGAACACCGTTTCGACGCAGTAGGCGGAGGAACACGCGTCAGCGATACGGTGGAGTTCTTGCCACGGCTTCGCTGGCTCACCGACGCCCTCGTGCGCCGGGATGTCGAACGCATCTTTGCGCACCGTGAAGTTATGTTGCAGCGGCACTTCGGGGGAACTGGCTGACGCCACCCGACACTCGCAGCTCCTCCTGCACCACCGAAAGAAGCGCATGCCAGATCGTCGCATGCGCTTCCTGGATGCGGGGCAGATGCACGCTTGGCGCAGTGAAGCAGAAATCCACAGACGCCGCACGGGCCAGCTCGCCGCCGTCGCCGCCGCTCATCGCCATCGTGAGCAAACCACGCGCCTTCGCCTCCCGCAGCGCGGTAATCACGTTTCGCGACGCGCCGCTCGGCGAGAAGCCCAGCGCGATGTCTGCTGGTCGTCCAAGGGCGATCACCTGGCGCGAAAACACGTGCTCAAACCCGACATCATTCCCGATGGCGGTGACGACACCGACATCGTTGGTCAACGCCAGCGCCGGTAACTGCTGCCAGCCGGCAATCAAAGGCGCCAAGCAGTCTGCAGCTGCGTCTTGCGCACCGGTTGCGCTCCCCCCGTTACCAAACGCCAGAAGCTTCCCTTCGAGACGAACCCGCGCCGCCATCGCGCGGCCTGCCTGGAGGATGCCTGTTCCGCAGGTCGCGTCAACCGCTCTGCGGAGCGCGCACACGTCGCGTACCTTTTTCAGCGTGGATGCCTGCACTTGCGGGAGGAGATTCGTGCGTTTGACTCCTGGCGGCGGTGGAAGGAATGTCATGACCGGTGCGTCATCGGCTTCGAGGAACACGTGCACGAACTCCCACAGCACGTGATACAGCGTCTCGGCCACCTCCTGCACGAGCAACGGGTTCGATTCGCCGATACGCAATTCCACGTCGACGAGCTGCCCGGGTTCTGCGCTCTGCCCGCAGACGAGCACCGTGAGTAAGCCACCGTCGCGCGCTGCCGACAGCGCGTTCCGTATCGCGGGCTCGACGTGCCCGGCACAAATCCCGAGGACGATATCCGGCGGGCGCCCGAGCGTCCGCAGCGTCGAGGCAAAAGCCTCGTGCGGCACGTCGCGCCCCGACGCCGTGAAGACGCCAATATCGCTCGTCAACGAGATCGCGGGCAACGCACGTTTGCCGACGATGATCGGATGCACGAACTGGAGCGCCACATGTTGGGCATCACTCGCCTGGGCCCCTTCGCCGGCCACGATCAGCGAGCCGCCGCCGGCAAAACGCTCCGCCATCTGGCGGCAGCACTCCGCGATGAGACCTGACTCGGCGTCGAAGAACCGGCTGGTGGCGTCGATACTCCGTGCAACATGTTCCGAGACGATGGCGTTGACCCCCATGGTGCTCCCCGTGTCTCCCTGTCTCCGTCTCACGACTTGATCACGCGCAGCGACCGCTTCTGCCATGTGCTGATTCGCCGCCGCACGCCGATGCCGTAGGCGAGGTAATAGCCGAGGACAGTGGCGCCCGCCCCGAGCGAACCAGCAACCCCAAACGCGGTGAGGAACGCGGTCTCGTCCGCCCCGGAACGCATGCTCGTCCACCCTCGCCAGAACCCGTACAGCACTCGAGCGGTGACGACGAGGGTGATCGCCAGCACGAGCCAGCGATTCGGCGTGTAGTGCAGCGTCCCCGGCGTCGCTTCCCAGCGACTGACCCACAACCCGACCACACCGAGCACACACCCAACCGCCATGCCCAACACAGCAGACGTAAACGCGTCAGGAACCCACGCGCTTGTCACCGCCGCCGCAACAAGAAAGAACGCTGCCGACAAGACCATGGCCGCCACGTTGAGCGTTGCCACCCACGGTCGCGCCAGTCGGCGAGCCGTGCCGGCGCGATAGCGTTGAATCAGCATCAGCGGCATCAGCGCAATGGCCATGAGTGGCAGCAGCAGCAGAGCCAGCGCGAGAAGCGGCACCTTCGGAGCGTCACAGCGGGAGCCTGACGGATCGCTATACTGTGGCCACTTACGCTTCGCCCCGGTAGGAGGGCATCATTACTCGCATTAATCGGCATCGAATCGTCGGCACGCTGGCTGCGATCCTGTCGCTCGCGACGCCGGCGCTCTCGCAGCAGCGTGGGCTGCAAGCGTCGGACATCTATCGGCTGCGATCGGTCGACGACGTGCAAATCTCGCCCGACGCGCGATCTGCGGTCTACACCATCGTCCATAACGATCGTCCTGGCCGCCCGTATTCACGAGTGTGGCTGATCGATCTGGCCAGCGGCCGCACTCGGCGTTTGCACGAAGATCTCGATACGGCGACCGAGCCGCACTTCTCGCCCGACGGCCGGCGGCTCGCGTACATCGGGAAGAGTGGCGAAGGATCGGCGCTGATGGTGTCGAACGCGGACGGTTCGGCGGCGCAAGTGATCTCGCAGATCGAAGGTACGAACCATCCGTTGCCGTCGTCAGGCGATCGCCTCGCGTGGTCGCCGGATGGGACGCGTGTCGCGTTCATCTCGGCGACGCCGGGACCGGAAGCCGACGCCAACGGCGATCCGATGGTCATCACGCGATATCTCTACAAGCCAACCGCGTCCGAGGGTGAGACGCGCGCCAACGACAACCGGCGGCTTCACGTCTTTGTCGCCGACGTGGCGGCAAAACGTGTGCAGCAGCTGACGGCCGGCGTCTACTACGAACACTCGATCGACTGGTCGCCAAAGGGTGACGAGATCCTCTTTGTCTCGAACCGTGGACCTGATCCCGATCGTTTCTTCAACTACGACGTCTTTGCGGTCAATGTCTCGACCTCCGCGGTGCGCCGGCTCACCGACACGAAGAGCGCGGAGTATTACCCGCGCTGGTCTCCCGATGGCAGCCTTATCGCGTTCAGCGGCACCACGCGCCCACTCACCTCCTCAGAGACGACGATGGAGGACACCCACGTGTGGGTGATGGGCGCCGACGGCAGCGCGCGGCGAGAAGTCGGTACGATGGATCATCGCCAGGGTGCGCCGCAGTGGTCGCGTGACGGCCAACACCTTTACTTCACCATTCAGGACCGCGGGCACGTCCGCCTCTTGCGCGTGCCTCGCGACGGCGGCGCGCCCGAGCGCCTCGTGGCCGCCCGTGGCAGCGTCGGCCAATGGGCGCTTGCGACAAACGGCACGCTCGTCTACGGGTTCACGCCGCCAGGCAGCCCGACTGAACTGTACGTGCGGCCGCCCACGGGGGAAGCGCGTGCGCTCACCACCCTCAACCACGAGATCCTTGGTACACGCGCGATCGCGGAAGTGGAGTCGTTCACCTTTGCGAGCTTCGATGGCACTGAGATCGAAGCGTTCCTCACCAAGCCAATCGGTCTCGCGGCCGGGCAGAAGGTCCCGCTCGTCACGACGATCCACGGCGGGCCGCACGGACAACAGGGACCGGGGTTCAATCAGAAGGCGCAGGTCTATGCCGCGCATGGCTTGGCGACGCTGATGGTCAACTACCGCGGCTCGACGGGATACGGTCAGAAGCTCGCCGACGCGATCTTCCAGGATCAGAACGGCGGCGAGGCCAAGGACGTGCTCGCGGGGATTGACGCGGCGATCGGCCGTTACTCGTGGATCGATGCGGCGCGACTCGGCGTCGAAGGTGGCAGCTACGGTGGGCAACTCACCGACTGGCTGATCACCCAGACCGATCGGTTCAAGGCCGCGATCCCGTCTGCCGGCATCGCCAACCTGGTGAGCTTCAACTACATGGCGTACTACCACGACTACCTGGCCGTGGAGTTTGGCGCCTTTCCGCACGAAGCGTTCGCGCCGGTTGACGAGAAGCTCTGGCCGCCGACAACGCGCCCCGAGACGATCATGGACGCGTTGTGGGAACGCTCGGCGCTGCGCTACGTCTCACGCGTCAAGACGCCGACGCTGCTCCTGCACGGCGAGAACGACAACGATGTCCCGATTGCCGAGGCCGAGCAGTTCTTCATTGCGCTCAGGGATGTTGGCGTCGACGCCGTCCTCGTCCGCTATCCGCGAGAAGGGCACGGACTGCGTGAGGTCAAGCACGTGGAGGACAGCATCACCCGCAGCATCGCCTGGTACAACACGCATTTCGCGACGACCCGCACTCAACGCGAGCACCGATGATCGCCGCCGATGACGCCGATAAAAACGGCCGCAGATGGACGCAGATAGCGCAGATAAGAAGAGGATCTTGGCGAGCACCGGGGAAAGCGAATCGCCTCGGCGTCGAGTAGCAACAACACTTACCTCATAATCCACACCGCATCTGATGCCCTGCGTCAGCTGGCGTGGTAGCATCCGCGATCGCCTTCTTCGCTGGAGGCGCTATGGCGCGCTTGGCCGCGGACCTCGCCGTCACACTGGATCACGATCGACCCGGCACGCTCGCCAAGGCGCTTGGCTGCGTCAGCTGCGGGAATCAATCTCGAGGGCTATAGCGAGATAAACGGCATCGTACATGTGCTAGCGACCGACTTGGCAGCGACGCGTCGATGCTTGAACGACTCGGGATTTCGTGTCGTGCAGGCGGCGAAGATCGTGCTGGTGCCGGTTGCCGATGTGCCGGGCGCGGCGGCTGGCGTCTTTCAACGGATCGCCAACGCTCACGTCAATGTGCGCTATAGCTACCTGGCGACGGGCAATCGCCTTGTGATCGCGTCAAGCGATCCGCAGGCGGTAATCACGGCGGTGGCGGAAAGCGAGTAGCGAGAAGGGAGCGCCAGTGCGCGCGTCGCCGGCGGCGTGCATGGCGCAATCGCTACTCACGCTGGCTCCCGATCCTGGCGTCCTGGTAGCCTCCGGTCTCGCGCACACGGTGTAAATTTGCTCCGCCTCACCGCGGGTGGCGAAGGGACCAACGATCACTGTTCAGCGTGCGTCGGGAGCCGAGCGTGAGCGGTTGCTGACGAGCCGGAAACCCGGCCTGAATCAGCTTCGCCACGGCGCGCGCGGCTCGCGCCTCGGTGGTGAACAGCGCCACTTCGACGCGGTATGCGCCGTCGACGGCGGGTTCCGCCGGCGCCGGGGGCTGCCCTGTCAGCGGGGGGAGGGAGGGCACGACCACCCGCGGTACGCCGGCAAGGTGGGGATCGTCACGGGTTCGACCAAGATCACGACGACCGGGATATCCAGCGCACCAGTCACCACCGCCGCAATACCGAAGAACGCACCAGCGGCGATGGAGAGCTTCTTCACGAGGCTGCGCGCAGCCCCTCCATGTAGGTTTGCGACCGCATCTCCGCCCCTGATCCATCGCGCCAATGTGTGCGGCGGAGCGGCTTGGGACGCACGGTCGGGGACCGCGTGACCGTGCTGGTGAGCGGCGCGTCCTCGCGCATGAACTGCTGCACTGCGGTCTCGGGCTTTCGTCTCGATCTCTTCGCGGTCCAGCCATTCGTCCACAGGATCGGAAAAGGGCGGCGACTGGGGACCGAGGGCGGCGCCGTGGTCAGCCGGCTGGCCGCGGCGACCTTGCCGACGCTGAGCGCGGGCGGTGGTGGCGCCGGCGCCGCGAGCGTCGCGGTTTTCTCAGTCGTGGCCGCGAGTCCCGGCGCGGAATCGGGCTGTCGGACGTAATCCAGCGCCGCCTGCAACAGCAGCCCGTCAATCACGCCTGATCGCTTCAGGTAAGCGAGATGCAGCGCGCGATCGCAAATGCGGTTGATCAACCGCGGCACTCCGCGGGAGCCTCGAGCAAGCTGTCAAGGCATCGACCGTAAAGCGCACGCGATCGGCGCTGCCGCCCGCGACCTGCAGCCGATGCCGCACGTATCCGGGCACCGCGTCGTCGTCCAGCGGGTCGAGCCGCGCGTGGACACAGACGCGTTGTTCGACCTGCCGCATTTCGGGCAGCTTCAATTTGGCGAGCAGTTCGAGCTGTCCGACGAACACGATCTGCAACAGGCTGGTGCTGCTGTAGGTATCCGAGAGGATGCGGATCTCCTCGATGAGGGGCAGCGACATGTTCTGCGCCTCATCGATGAGCACGACGACAAATGCTTCGAGCGATACGAGTGTCTGCAGAAACGCGGACAGCAGGTAGCTCAGTTCGGTGCGCGACGCGCCTCGGAGCGGACCCGTCGTGAGGTCGCTGATCGACATCACGCCGAAGTCGATCAGGAGCATCTTGAGCAGGTCTTCGCGCGAGGCGAACGGGTCGCGCACGAAGGCGACAAACGTCTTGCGATCGAGGCTCTCGAGCGCGGCGCGGCAGAGGGTGGTTTTACCCGTGCCAATGTCGCCGGTCAGGACAATCAGCCCTTCGCGGCGGCGGATGCCGGTCAGCAGATCGTCGAAGGCGAGGGCGTGCGATCGGCTCTGGTAGAGGAATCTCGGGTCGGACGACAGGCTGAACGGCTTCTCGCGGAGCCCGAAAAACGTCTCATAGGTCAACGAGTCCGCTTGGATTAGGGGTGGCAATATGGCCGCTCTACCGGTTCGACTGAGGCTCGCGTTCGGCCACGGTCGGACGTGGCCTGTTGCTCTCGCATCTCTTATCGGCCTCGTGCAGCTCCGGCTTTACCTGGAAAACGCTGAAAAACTGCGCTTAAGACCCTCTCCCATTCTGCGGACATCCGATCGGTCGCGTATGGTGGGCCACGGGCTCGGGCCGCCAAGGTGGGCATCCCCAACGCAGGGGCGGGCGGGTCCCAGCGCAACAAGTCCTAAAATGGATAGCTGCCGCATGTTCTCTCGAATGTCACTGTCGGCCGCTGCCGCGCTGCTTGCAGCATTCCTCGCCGCGTGCGATTCACGGCAGGCGGCCGGCGTGGGCTTCTGGTTCGAACCCGTCGCGTTCGACTCGTCACGTCTCGGCCAGTTGATCGCCTGCGGATATGGAGGCCATCGAGGCGGTCGCGACCGGTGAGATTCGACGCGCGTTCGCGGGGTTGCCGATCGCTATTTCAAAGAACCGGGACACGAGGTTCCGCGTTCGGGTCGTGCAGGCGATTAACGACCCGCGATTTCGCAGAGAGGTCGGCGTCGCCGGCGCCTCTCGCGCCCTGACCGGTTTCGCCGGCAACGGTGCCGTCAGTTTTTATTTCCTTGCGAGCGGCGCCGTCACGTTTGCACCGGCCGACGCGGATCGCGCAAGCATCGTCACGGCGATAGGAAGGGGCATCGGCCGCACAGCGGTTCACGAGCTCGTGCATCAGATGTTTCCCGACGCGCAAATCCATGAAAGCACCGACGTCGCCAGTTACGAGTACGCGTCAGCGGCGCGAGTTGAACAGTTTTACGGGCCGATGCGGTGGACCCTCGCCCGGCCGCTCCTCGAGAGACGATTTGCGAGCGTGCTGAAAGAATGAGCGCCGCGCAAAGGGCGTTCGTGAGGCGCTTACCGGCGCTGGTCTGGCTCGCCAGCCTGGCGGTGCTCGCGACCTACATCCTCAAATACTCCGCGTCGATCGTCACGCACGGTTTCGTGGCCTACTATGCGGCCGCGCGGTTGCTGGTCACTGGACAACTTGGTGCGACAGCGTACGACGACGCGTGGTTTGGCGCGTTCGTGCAAGCGATCACGGGGAGCGGTGTGCGCGAGATTTTCACGCCCAACCCGCCCATGATGGCGCTGATGGCGGCGCCGCTCGCGACGCTCGATCATCACATCGCACGGCCGATCTGGCTCGCCGCCTCTCTCGTCGCAGTGGGAGCAGCGTCCTTCGCCTTGGTGCGGTACCGCGAACGCCTGGGCGCGCCCTACACCGCACTGATTGTTGCGATCGCCCTGCTCAACCCTTCGACGTTCGCGAACCTCCGCACTGGACAGGGTTATCTGTTTGTGTTTGCGCTGTTGACTGGCGCCGCCTTGTCCGCGATCTCCGGCCGCGACCGCCGCGCAGGCGCCTTTCTCGGATTCGCCTTCGCGCTCAAGTCGACCGGTCTTCCGCTCCTGGTTCTGCTCGTCGTCATGCGGCGTTGGCGCGCGGTCCAGATGTTCGTGCTCGTCGTTGCCGCGACCGTTGGTCTGACGGCGGCGATGGTGAACGCCGACATGTGGCCGCGGTATCTCGTTGCAGTGAGCGAGTTCGTCAACCGCCCGTCGGGATCAGCGACAGCGTACCAGACGACGTTTGGCGTCTTCCGGCGGTTGTGCATCGCCGATGCGCAATGGAATCCCCATCCGGCAGCCCACTGTGAGCCGATCGCCTTCGTCATGCCCTCGGCCATTCTGACGATAGCGATGGTGACCACAATGGTGCTGGCTCGACGTGCACCGGCGCGGTTGTGGGTGGCCGCTGGGGTATGCCTGTGTGAGTTGTCGCTGCCGGCCGCCGCCGAACCCCATTCGTCCTGTTTGCCATCCCGTTTGCGTTGTTGATCCTGTCACCGGCAGCGATCGCGTTGTTCGCGGTCTTGTACCTGGTGCACTCGACTACACCGCGGGGGTGTTTGCCGATGGGTGGAGCGTGTTCGCAGCGTATCCGCGCCTGTACGCGTTGTGGCTGATCTGGGGACTCGCGCTGGCGGCCATGGTCGCATCCGCCCTACCTCCGACGCCTTCGGCGACCTTTCGGCAGGAACAGGCATCTTCGTCGCGGGTGCGCAATAAGGTGCAAAGGGGGGAGCGCGGGACTGATCTGAGTTAACCTGTGTCTGCCTTGGCGCGCGTTTCTCCCCCGTCGCGGGACCTTCGGCGCTGGTGTATGTCCTGTGCAGGTGAAAGGGCGTCCTGTTGCCACGTTGCGTCGCCTTCTTCTGCGGCGATCGGTTCCGTACGGACTGTTTGCCCTTGCGTGCGGGCTGTCGCTTGCCGCCAGTTGGTACCTCTCATCCACCGCTGCTTCCACCGCTGAATCGCAGGCGCGCGCGGAATTTTTTGCCAACGCAGAACAGATCCACCGGCAGATTCAGACCGGTCTGAGCACGTTACGCCGAGATGGTCCGCGCCGGGGCCGTGCTCTTGTCAGCAGACAACGAGATCAACGGACTGGAGTTTCGCCGCTTCGTTCACGGGCTCGAGTTGCCGGAACGCTACCCGGGCATGGAAGGCATCGGATTTGCGCAATGTTTGCCACGGCAGAACCTGCGCCGATTCCTTCGCATCATGGACCTGGATGGCAACACGATCAACGTGTGGCCAAAAACCGCACACGACCAGCGTTGCCCTACGGTCTTTCTTGAACCCAGTAATACTCGCAACCAAGCATCGATTGGTTTCGACCTGGCCTCCGAGGTCGCGTTGGGCGAGGCGATGGCGACGGCTCGCGACACAGCGCAGCCGGTCGTCTCCCACAAATTGGTCGACGTGGGCGTGTGGGAGAAGGGATGGCGCGGGAACGTGGTCCTGCTCATACCGGTGTATCGATTCGCCGCGCCGCTCGGCACCGTCCGTGCGCGGCGTCGCGCGCTCATCGGTTTCGTATTCAGCCCGTTCAACTCTGCTCGCGTCCTGCAGCATGTCGTCACCTCGACCATCCCTACGGTGGCGCTTGATGTGTACGATGGCCCCGACCCGACGCCGGCCGCATTACTGGGACCACCGAGTGCTCCGGCCGCGACCGGTATGTACGAGATGTCCGACGTCGCGCGAGTTGGCGGACGCGAATGGCTGATCGTGGTCAAATCCGTTCGGCAGCCGGTGGGCATGGTGCCGCACGTCGCGCGCCAGACGCTTGCCGGTGGTCTCATCTTGTCGGTTCTCTTATTCCTCATCACGCGCGCGCAAGTCCGCGCATGGGAGACTGCCGCACGGCACGAAGCGCAACTTCGCTCGTCGGCCAACGCGCTACGCGAAAGCGAGTCGCAGGCGCAGGCCGCGAATCGCGCGAAAGATGAATTTCTCGCCACGCTGTCGCACGAGCTTCGAACGCCGTCGAACGTGGTGCTCGGATGGATCAGCATCCTGCGGCATGGTTCGATAACCGGTGAGCGTCTCGATCACGCATTGAAAATCATCGATCGCAATGCTCGTCATCAGGCCGAGCTCATCGACGACCTGCTCGATGTGTCGCGGATTGTCACCGGTAAGCTGCGGCTCGAGCTTCGCTCCATCGCCTTGGCGCCGATTATCGCTGCCGTCGTCGATTCTCTCCGGCCGAGCGCAGAGGCAAAGGGTGTCGTGATGATCGCCCCTTCCGCCGCCGAAGCGCTCACGATCCGCGGTGATCCCGACCGCCTCCATCAGATTGCCTGGAACTTGATCGCCAATGCCATCAAGTTCACGCCGTCGGGCGGTGAAGTGTCGGTCGAGTTGACCTCGCATGCCGGCCACGTGACGCTCACCGTGCGCGATAGCGGAATTGGAATGCCGCCGGAGTTCCTGCCTTATGCCTTCGAGCGTTTCAGGCAAGCTGATAGCTCGACGACGCGCACGCATAGCGGAGTGGGGTTGGGTCTGGCGATCGTGCACCACCTGGTCGAGTTACACGGTGGCACAATTCACGCGCGTAGCGAAGGAGCCGGCCGCGGGGCGACGTTTGTCGTTGAACTCCCGGCTGTCGCAGCCGTATCCACGCATGAACCGGCAGTTCCGCTTGCCACGGAAACGGCATCCCTGCCGCGTCTGGACGGAGTGCGCGTCCTTGTCGTGGACGACGATCCAAACACGCTGGAGTTGCTGACCGAAGCGCTCGGCACGACAGGGGCGCAGGTCACGGCCTCGGGTTCCGCTCGTGACGCGCTTGAACGCCTGCGCGTCGACGGCATCGATGTGATCGTGAGCGACATCGCCATGCCCGAGGAGGACGGATTCTGGCTGATCCGCCATCTTCGAGCGGTACCCGGAAGCATCGGGCAAACACCGGCTATTGCCCTTACGGCGCTGGCGCGAAGCAAAGACCGCACTCGCGCGATCGAAGCCGGTTTTCAAATGCACCTCGCCAAACCGGTACAGTTAGCCGAATTGCAAGCACGGGTGGCCACGCTGGTCGCGCGGCAGTTGGGTGAGGCTCATCGAAACGTCGCTACCGGCAGACATTGACGACGACGCTGTCGGCACCGCCCAACGACGTGTTGACCTTGAACTCGAGTGTGATTTGTCGTTTCCCGATGGCGACCGACACGCGCTTTTGATTGCCCTTCGCGTCGACCGGCACCGCTGTCGCCCGCACATTACGGCTCGTGCGAATTTGGTCGAATGCGCGCACATCCATCGAGCCTTTCGGTTGAACGAACGGCTTGCCGTACACGCCTTCGACGACCCAGAGCTGGAATGCGCTGAAGTCGCCGCCCCACCCGCTCTTGATGTCTGGCGCATAGACATACACGCGCTGCTCAAAGGCGGGGACATTCAGTTGTGCATAGCTGCGTTGCGGCACGACGACGGTTGCCATCGGCGAGCACGATGATCCTTGCCCGGGGTATGCCGGCGCCGATGTCAACAGCGCAACGATCACCAACGGTACCGACCTCATTGCGGGGTCCCTGGCATCGGCCGCAGCTGAGAGGCGGCTGGCAGCTTCACGATCTGCGGCGCAACTCTGACGTCCATCGCACGCACGTCAACGCGGAGGGACTCGGAGACGGTTGAAAACCTTCCCCACGACGGTCAGCGTGATCTGATCCTCCTTTTCAGCCTTGATGCGCGTCAGGTCGATGCTGAACTCGCCGTTGGTGACTGTCTTCCTGAAGGTGCATTCCGGCTCACGGCACTTCGACTCTTCCCTTACGGCCTAATCCCTTGACGCGAAGACGAGCGCTTCGGAAATCGGCGTGTTGCCGTCCTTCGAATTCACCGTCCCGTTCAGATAAGGTAACGCGCCGCCAACGCTGAGAGTTCCTGGTTTTGCCCGGCGGCGGCTTGGACAGCGACTTGGTCTATGGAGTTCTCGAGCGGCGCACGTCCGTAATACCAGCCGCTCACCAGCATCAACGGGGCGAGGACAAACGCCGCGGCATGCCTGCCCATCCACGACACGACTTTGCTCCGCCGCTCCCGGGCCGAGGAATACTCCTGCCGCGCCAACGCCGCGAGGTCGTCGAGCGCCGGTTTGTAACTCGAATAGTCTCGCGGCGCTCGGCCAAGAATCTTCCCCGCCGCGGCGACGAGTTCCACCAGTTCGCCCTCATTGTCAAGGTTGAGGGCCTTGGAATGACTGAGCGGTCCGAGGAGCGAGGTGAACCGTTCTGAGGGGCACACCAGCAACGGATTCGCGGCGTTCGGCTTGCCGAGACGTGTGCCCGCCTCAGCCACACCCAGCGACTGAGTGCCGATTTCGGTGTGAGCAACACGATCAGCACGGGAGCCGTGGCGAGCGCCTCCAGGATTTCGGCCTGAATATTCCCGCCCGGCCCCACACCCCGGCCCTTTTCCGACGACATGAAGAGTCTTCGGGACTCAGACCAATGAGCGCGCAGCACCAGCACATCGCGTAGGCGAGCGAGTTGTCGCCGTGGGCGTGACTGACGAAGACAAATGCCATACCGATGACGATCAGGCACATGCCATTCGGTCGAGGGCCGCCCCAACACTCGCGAAGGAGAACCGTCACGCTCCGTCATCAACGGGCCGAAGTGCGTCTCGCCGGCAGGAATACGCAGCGCATCCTGAATGCTCTATGGTGTCTCGCCAACGTATCC
>CAVXMP010000026.1:0-127415 GCA_963762925.1 uncultured Acidobacteriota bacterium
TATGTTATTGTCGTATTACTGGTTTCCGGTTCAGGTCTTGCTAAAATCCGTGCAGCGCAGATCGCGCAGTCGCTGGCGTGCAGGCCGCTGCCTGCCGAGCATCAAGCACGCCTGCGTCGGAGACTCCCGCCGAGACTGACACACTCGGCATCGAGCCGCGCAGCGCCGTCGCCTGCAGCGCCGATTGCACACACGCATGGCACGCATGGCGACTGCACCGGCTGTCCATCATGCTGCGCAGCGTGCCGATCGATCTTGCTCGAAACGTCGTCGCAAGCCGTCGCACGCATGTCATCGGAAAACACGTCACGGCTACGCGCATTCCGCGCAGGCGTGGCGTCGTGCACCTGCGAATTGTCAACTGGAGACACTATGAACAACACCAACAACAATCCACCGGATCCCTATCGCGCTGGCATCGCCGCTTTGCGTGCCGCAGCTGGTTACGACGAAATCGAAGAGGCCGCACACGCGGACAACACATCGAAGCTACGCCAGATGTCCGCATTTCGCGATGCCGTTTATCAAAGCGTGAATGCGGCCGAAGTGGCGGCGTTGACGCCAGTACACGGACCTGTCTACACCGAGCCGCCTTCACCGTCTAACGAAGAGAACCTCAAAAAGTGGAGGGAAACCAAGTGACCCTCGCCGACATGGAACAGCGCCTCGCCGAGCTACCGGACACGATGGCTGAGCGTCTTGCGAAAGAGGAAGCCGCGGCGGAGGAACGGGCCTCATTGCAACGACGTATCAACGTACTGCGCAGCGCACAAGCGATCCTCCGCGAAGTCGATCCACAGATCGATACCTTGACAAAAGAGTTGGCGGTACTGTCGCCGATTCGTCAGGAGTTCTGTCAGGTGTTGTTGACCTGTCAATCACACACACGCGATGCCGCCGAACAGGAACGCGCACGCGGGTTGCGGATCGGCATCTTGCTGATCGATGGCCGCTTCGACGTGAACGACGAGGCGATCCCGACGAATCTACCACTGTTTGAAAAACTGCAGGCGGCTGGTTATGCCGCACCGATCGCAACCGCCTGGAATCCGATGTCGGCGTTTTCAGGATCGCTGGCGTACATCGCGAAGCGCGTACAGGAGTTGCAGCGCAGACGTGATGAGGCGCAGGAATGATCGATGCGATCCCTCGCAAGTTGACGCGAAGGGAGTCAGACGTGCGAGTGAGAACGCTCGCGCTCTGGGGTGGTGACACGTCCAGAACAGCCGACGATGGTCCTTCGCGCTCGCGCAAATGTCGCGAGTAACTCTCTGCCGTCATTGGCGCAACGTTCTTCTCGCGGCGGCGAACGCGAGTGTTAGCACACGTCACGCCTCTTCCAAGCGTGGCGTGCGCATCGCTCGGCCATTTCAGGTGCGTGACCGTATAAGCCTCCAGCAGAACCGCATGCTGCTGGGGGCAGGCACCTTGTCGTGACAACGCGCACGCGCTTTTGTGACCTAATGGATCGTCATGTCGAAACCGACGTTCTTCCTGCCTGGCCGTGCGCGCGGCAGGCCGACGCTTGAACATCTGATCGCGATGGCGAAGGCAATCACCGGCAGTGCACCGACGGCGGAAGTGATCGCTAAGGCAAAGAAAATCCTGTCCGATCCAGATGTAACGCCATCGCAGCCCATTGAGGACGACTTACCTCCACGAACGCGGCGACGCGGCATCGGCGGTGACGCATCGGCTCATCGAGGATCTTCGACAGTTGCGAACAACACGTCACGCACGATATCGCGTGAGCCGAACCGAATGTCGTTAACCAAAAGCCGCCGCGGACGGCGTGAACACTAGCGGCTGTCAGCGGCTCGGCGTTCAGCGATGGTGCATATTTGCTCAAGGCTACGTTGCAGCACTGCGCCGGTCGCACCTGCGATTCCAACATTTCCGCGGCGAAGTGCTTCGAGCGTAAGCATTGCGGTTTTAGCGGCCACCAGTAATTCCTGTGACTCTCCGTTGCCAACTGTGCCTTGGTCGCGTGCGTGTTCTGTCACCGCGCCTGCGATGGCGTCGTCAAGGCATCGGTTCAGCGTGCGAAAATCATCCGTGCTAATAGGCGCTTCGAGTTCACCTGCCAATTCAGTCACGGACTGACAGATGTCGCCGTAGCCGTGCACGACCTGTTCGACGGTGAACCCTTGCAGCGACAAGTCGCGACCGTGCTTCGTCGCCGTCTTGGTAATCTCGTCGGTCGCCGACACTCCGTGACGCAACTCTTCGATCACTTGATTCAGCAAACGCGGAACGCCGTGAGCCTCTTCGTTTCCAGGCGATGACGATGGCGGCGACCGTTTCGACACTTTCCCTCGGCAACGACTGATGAGTTCGTCACGATGGGCGCCAATAAACTTTCCAGAGTGAGGCTCGCCATATGCCGGATTGTACGCGCGGTATAACCTGACAGACTGTTCAAAACCGCACCAGCGCACGCGCCACGTCCACGCGGCGGTATAGTTGAGGTGGCTATGTCTAAAAAACCCACCTTGTTCTTGACCGGTCCGGCGCACGGCGCACCAACACTCGCTGATCTCATCAAGATGACACGCGCGTTGACCGGCAAGGATCCGTCGCCAGCCGCCATCGAAGAGGCGCGGATCATCCTTGAAGACACGAAGGAAGGCGCACCAGTGATCGCTGGCGGTCTATGCTCGCAAGTCAACGGCGCAAGACGACGTGGCGGACGAAGCAAAATCCGTCACGCGACAGGTGATGGTGCGCGCAGCTTTTATCAAGTGCAAAAGGTTGGACGCTCGACGAGGCGGCACGTATACACCGATGACGGTGTGAGTGGTGCTCTATTCGCCAACCGTGCGGAGTTCCAGCGCATGATGCGCGATGCGGCTGCAGGCGCGTTCGAAGCTGTGGTGTTCTTTGATCTCGATCGCTTCGGTCTGCAACGCGCAGAAAGACGATGGCCGCGCTGAACACGCTTGGTGGATCTCGGCGTGACCATCTGGGATTACAGCACGGGACAAGCCGTTCGATCTCGATTCGTTCGAAGGGGAGATCTCAACGTTCTTGAAAGCACGGGTTCGCGCAGCAGTACCGCGATCAGTAGCCGCAAGCACACGAAAGCCGCGATGCGCCAGAAGGCGGAAGCCGGATTCGTGACTGGAGGGAAGACGTGTTGGGCTATGACAATTTGAAGATCGCCAAGGGTCAGGACCACGCGCACAGTGAACGAAGCCGAGGCGGCGGTTGTCCAGCGACATCTACGAGCGATTCGCGGGCCGGTGAAGGTGCGCGCACGATCGCACTGGCGCTGGAGATCAGGCCGGTGCATTGTCACCTCGATCGCAGCAAGGCCGACCGGGATGGATGGAGTACGTCAACGGGTCCGCGCGGTGCTCGAACGGCCGCTGTATCGTGGCGAAGTGGTGTTCGGCCGTCCCCTCTGGGCCTATGGCCGACGAGAACTCGGCAAGCACAGCGAACGCGAGGCGGCGCAACTCGCGAAGCCGGAAGATACTGGATCCGACGTGGCGGTACCGGCGTTGCGCATTATCAATGAAGATGTGGCGGCGCGTGTCGATGCGCGACGAATCGATCGACGCACGCGCTATCTTGGCCTCACTCGCGCAACTATGGCCGCGTACCGGAGCGTGCGCACGGCAAGTCCCTGTTAAGCGGCGACATGCTCGTCTGTCCAACGTGCAAAGGCCACTTCGAGGCGCTCAAGTCGGCCGTGGAAGGGACGGCGGCGTGTACGTCTGCGCCACGCGGCGGCGAAAGCCTGGTGTGTGCTCAACACGCTGGCGTTGCCGATGCAGGCGACCGATGATGCCGTACTGGAGATGATCGAAGGCGAGGTACTCGGTACGCGATTCATCGAGGAACTCTTGTCAATGGTCGATCGTGGCGAAGTGCGACCAGACGGCACGCCTCATCGCCGATCGTGCGAAGGTGCAGGCCGAGATCGAACACCTTGTGCGCCTCGATTGCGGCTGGCGTACCGCCGGACACCATCGCACCGGCGATCAAGCAACGCGAGGCGGAGATGGTCACGATCGATGCGTGCCTGCGAGCGCCACGATCGGCGCAACCGAATATCGAGAAGCTGCGCGAGGCGCTGCAGCTCGCGCCACACAGTGGAAAGCCGAGCTACGCGCCGAGCCGAAGATGGCGCGGTTGCTGCTCCGTCGCCTGGTCGGTCCCCTCGAAATGTGGAATGCGGCTGAGCCTGATGCGTTCTGGACGGAGTGGCAAGCCTCGATGACGCCTGCACTGCTCGAAGGACTGGTCCGTGGTCTGTGGCGTCCCCAGAGGGATTCGAACCCTCGTTACCGGCGTGAAAGGCCGGCGTCCTGGGCCTCTGGACGATGGGGACGCGTCAGTGGAACATTCAACTATAACACGCAGATTTTCGGCGATTCTTGAGGTGACCTCTCGTACCGGCGTGTTGGTAGCTCGAAGCAATTCAAGGCTCGACGATCTGAAGGTCCGCGCGACATGTCGGGACACGGTTCGGATTGCCAGTCGATAAGTCTTATGTGCCACGTACAGCGCGATTGCTGCACATATGCGCGAGCCTTTTCTGTCGACCGTCGACCGTCGACCGCGCCGCCTCACTTATCGTGCATGTCGTGCACACCGTCCCATGTGGCGGGCACGTGCCGCTGATAGTACGCGCAACGCCGCGCCATCGCTCGGCTCGGCCCATCCACCGGATGGACGCGCAGCGCCGCGTCGAACGCGGCAGCCGCCTCGCTCCATCGACCGGCGCGGTAGAACGCGAGCCCCTCCGCGTAGCAGCGAAACGCCTCCTTACGCTGGTCGTCGAGCGCGCCGGCCTCGGACACCAGCTCGTACATGGCCACCGGTTTGACCTTGCCCTTGACGCGAATCCAGTCCAGCTCACGCATCTCGAACTCGGCATGCACGCGCGTCCAGGTGTCTTCACCAACAGTAATCAGGCTCCCATATTCCTTGTTCGCGCCCTCGAGCCGCGACGCCAGGTTGACGCAATCGCCGAGAACTGTGTAGTTGAAGATCGTGTCGGTGCCCATGTTGCCGGCGACCGCACGCCCGGTATTGATGCCGATGCGCGTGCGTAGCTGCGGCAGACCTTGCGCACGCCATCGCCGATTGAGGTCGATCATCCGCTGCTGCATCGCCAGCGCGCCACGACACGCTTGTACGGCGTGCCGCTCGTCTGGAATCGGGCAGCCGAAGTACATCATGATCGCGTCGCCGATCAGCTTGTCGAGGGTGCCGTGCTGCGGCAGGAGCACGTCGAGCATCTCTTTGAAGTAGTCACCGAGAGTCGCGCTCAGTTGTGCGGGGGTGAGATGTTCGGACAGGGTCGTGAAGCCCTCGAGGTCACTGAACAGCACCGTGATCTCATATTCCTCACCACCCAACTTGAGACGCGACGGGTCGTTGAGCATCTGCTCGACAATCGCCGGCGCCACGTAGTGCTGGAACGCGCGCTTGATCAGACGCCGCTCGCGGCTGGTGAGCCCAAACCGGTACGCCGCTGTGAAGGCGTAGACACTCGAAACGGTGAGCGCCGGCGCCACCACGGGCACGCGAACGCCGAACGACAGCGCGGCGAAGCCGACGACAAGGAGGCCCGCGACGGCGGCGGCGGTCGCGGCCGGTGCGGCCGTCGGGCCGAGGCCGAATAACGCGGCGCCGCTGAGTGCTCCTGCCAGGACGCACAGCATGAGCAGCCAGCGCCAGTGGCCAAATGGATCCGCAATAAAGCGGTGGCGGCGTAACGCGTCGAGAATGGTCGCGTGGATTTCGACGCCAGCCATGCGTACGGCGACCGGCGTTTCGAAATGGTCTGCCTGCTCGTCGATGGTCGTCGCTTCGAGCGACCGCCCGACAAAGACATGCTTGCCGGCAAAGATCTCGCGGGGGAGCGAGTGCTGGGCATCGAGCGCTTGATAGTACGACACGGTCAGAATGCCTTGCCGCGGTTCGCCGTTGTAGCGAAACAGCCGAGACCGATCGGTTCGTGGCGGCTCGGCGAATCCAGGCTCGCGGAGTGCAGCTGCGAGGGCCAACGACGGCCGACCCTCAATTCGTAGCGCGGCACGGCGAAGCACACCGTCGGGGTCGTACGGAATACGAATGACACCCAGGCCGGCGGCGGCCTGTGCGAGCGCCGGCAGCGGCTCCGCCCACTGCGTGATCGAGTAGCCGCGGTCCTCGGTGACCACCTGATCGCTCGCCAAGATGACGTTGCCTGCGCGCTGAATCGACTCGGCGAGCGCGGCGTCGTCTTCGGGCATCTTTGACTCGCCTAAGAAGAGGATGTCCATCACGATCGTCGTGGCGCCGCCCTCCGCCAGCCGATCGACAAGCGCGGCGTGGAGCGATCGCGGCCACGGCCAGGGCAGGCTGATCTCGCTGAAGGAGGGTTCGTCGATCGCGACGACGACGATGCCGGGCGCTGGCACGCCGGTGCGCGCCGCGCGGTGTGCGTACAGATCGTAGAGATTCCACTCCACCCGCTGGCCTGGCGTCGTCATACCAACGAGCGTGCCGACAGCGATCCCGACGGCCGCAACGACGCCGTAGGGGCGGCGGAGAAGGACGCCGCGTTCGGGGACGAAGAACGTCCGCAGCCAAGCCGCGCCTAACAGAGGCACCACCGGGGCGGCAACGTCGAACGGCGGCGGACGCTCTGGGCAATCATCGCGCGCTCACAGCATCCGTTCGTCAGTGAAACTGAGAAGCGACAGGCAGAGCCGCGCGAGATCGACCGAGCGGAAATGACGCGACAAAGCGACCCGTGTGGGGCCGGCGACGATGACCGGCGAGAGCGATTCGAGCGCATGCAGGCCGCCGTGCGATCCCCCGGCAAGATGTGCCTTGGTGCCTGGCACCTCGAACTCGCATCCTGGTTTGGCCGTGACCCAGATGGTGCCGCTATGCGGGTGGTCGAGCACACCCGCGATGCGTTCAAATGCATTCGGATAATCACGCCATTCGAGCTGCCCGTCCTCGACCACCGCGTCGACCACCGACAACTCACCGCGCCAGCTCCACGTGTTGCCGAAGGCGTCGACGGCCGAATCGCTGCCGTCCGCCCCCTTCCAGAACTCGAGCGTGCCATTCGCCGATCGGATCGTGTAGCCGCGACCGGCGCTTCGCGCATCACCCGTGCGCCACATGGCGTGATCGACTGTGGACTCGCGCACAACGGTGCTGATGACCTGGTCGAGCAGTGCCGGCTGTACGTCTCGAAGGTAAATCTGGGCGGCGCGCATGTTGGGACAGATCATGATCTGGTGAGCGTCCTCCCACGGTTTTCCCAGCGGCGCTTGCGAAAAATCCGCGAGGGTCTCGTGCAGTCGGATCGCTGCACGATCCGGATCAGCGAGCACCTCACACTGTCCATGGTCGGACGTGATCACGACATACGTGTCCTGCAGCACGCGCTCGAGACCACCGGCGGCGTCGAACGCGGCTCCGAGCATCCGATCCACCTCTTTGACGGTGTGCAGTGCGTCATGTGGACCGACTTCGTGGCTGCGATAGTCGTTATCCGCAAAGTACACCACCGTAAAATCGGGCAGGCCATCGACCATCAGTTCGAGGAGCAGCCGTCCAGTCGCGGCGTCGTCCATCCCGAAGCGGTGGAGTACTCCACCCTTGTCGGCATCGAGTGCCTTGCCCTTCATCGTTCGCGTTGACGCAAAGTCGCCGAGAGTGAAGATCGAGGGGCCCTTGACGATGTCGGTGATCGGCACACCCGGCAGCATCCTCATCAAGAGCGGCGTATGGACTTTGTGTTCGACGCGTCCTTTGAAGACCAGATAGTTGAGGCTTGCGGCGCGAAGTCCGGCGTCCTCCAGGCGCTCGAACAGAGTTGGCGCGATGAGACGGTCACCGTTGAGGCGAACCAGGAAATCGCGCAGGAACGCCCCGAATCCTTCGCGTGCGACGACCCAGAAGTCGTCGCCGTAGGTACGCGATGTGATTCTCGGCTTCGTCGTACCATGACGCACCCACGATTCCGGTGACCGCAGGATAGCCACCGACAATGATCGCCGCGGTCGCAGCAGGTGTGATCGACGGAAAGATTGAGACCGAGGATTCGTGCAGCGTTCCCGCGGTCACAAGCTGCCGCATCGTCGGCAGATCGCCGATCTTGATCGCGGGGCAGACGACACGCGGCGTCGCCGCGTCGATGACGACGAGGAGAACCTTCACGGTCAGCGATATCTCCAGCCGCGCAGATCCGAACCCGCAGGAGCGTATTTGTCGATATGCGCGGTCATCTTCTGAACGAGTTGTCGGGCGCTGGGTCCCCAGCAATGCGGCGCACGGCGCTCATATTATCTGGTGGTAATTGAAAATCGACCGCATCGGGGCAGCTGGCGAAGGTTCCGCGTGTGCACGAGCATGTTGGCGATTATGCTAGCGCACACAACTGGAGGAGACAGCAAAATGGCGACACGCGCAGTCCTGCTGGCGATGCTGCTGGCCGGTGAAGCGGCCGCATTTCAATCGGAACCGGCCGCGTTTGTGGCGTACTACTGGCGGGCGCGGCCCGACCGCGTGGCCAGGTACAACGACTACATCACCAGGACCGCGGTGCCGATCGACGAGGACGCCCGTCGCGCCGGCGTGTTCGAAGAGGTGCGAACGGTGATGCCGACTGCCGGACCAGACGGGAAGCTTCCCGAGTGGACCCACTTGCGCATTTTCCGCCTGAAGAACGTCGCGGCGGTGGAGCGGTTGAGCGCCGGACTCGACGCCGCCACCGCGCGCGTTGTGCCCAGCGAAGAACAACGCAAAGCCAACAGCACGCGATCTGCCGGCTTACGCGATCTCGTTCGCCGCGAAGTGTGGACCGAGCTCAAGTAACGGCACGGCTTCGACCGGGCCATGTTCTGCTCATCGCGTTGTGCGTGGCTTGGCCCGCCGACGCGCAGCAGCCACTCCGTTGGGGCGGCGATGCTGAGGGCGGTGCGCCGTTTGTCGAAGCCGATCCGCGCGATGCACAAAAGGTGGTCGGCTTCGACGTCGAGGTGGCGGAGCTCATCGCGCGCGAGCTGGGCCGACTGCCGCAGTTCGTGCAGGTGGCGTACGCGTCGCTGGACCAGTCGGCGATGCGTGGCGACTTCGATATCGGATTGAGCGGGATCGAAGACACCCCCGCGCGCCGCGCCGCCGTGGCAGCAAGCATCCCGTATTACAGGTTTCGCGAGGTGCTGACCGTTCGTGAGGCCGATCGCAACAGGTACCGCACGCTGGAAGATTTGAAAGGGCGCCGTGTCGCCACGCTCGGGGGCACGATCGCGTACGACATTCTGCTCGAGGCGCAACGCACGCACGGCATCGTTCCCGTGTCGTACGACGACGATGTCCATCCGTACGGCGATACTCTCGTCGGCCGCGTCGACGCGGTGCTGCTCGATAACGTTCTGGCGGCGCGTTCCATGTCGCGTATGAGCGGTCTCTATACACAGCCGACGGCGGTCGCCATCGGCCACTACATCATCATCACGGCGCCGGAGCGCACCGAGCTGCGCGATTCCATCGACGCGATTCTTCGCCGTGCCATGGCGGACGGCCGCCTCGAAGCGATCTTCCGCAAGTGGCAATCGTGGAACGACGATCAGCCGCAGCTGTATGCCGAGGTCGCGAAGCAGAATACACAGGACCGCGAACAGTCGCCCTCGTCATCGCTGACGCCGTCGAGCGCCGTCACGCCGCAGCCGTCCGCCCTCGAATTGACGTCGCGATATCTGCCGGCGCTGCTCCGCGCGGCGGTGATTACGCTCGTGCTGTCGTGTCTGGCCATGGCGCTCGCGGTGGCGCTCGGCGTCGCGATCGCGGTCGGCCGCATCTACGGCGACCCGCTGACTCGGGCGACCCTGACGTTTTACGTCGAAGTGATGCGCGGCACGCCGGTGCTGCTACAGCTTTTCGTGATTTATTACGGACTCTCCAGCGTCGTCTTCCTGCCGGCGTTCCTTGCCGCGCTGATCGGCCTCGGACTCAACTATGGCGCGTACAGAGCGAGATTTATCGCAGCGCGCTTGAAGCGGTGCCGCGCGGCCAGCTCGAAGCGGCGCGTATTCTTGGCTTCACCGAGCAGCAGATCCTCAGGTTGATCCGTGGACCGCAGGCGTTTCGTCTGGCGCTGGCGCCGATGACGAACGACTTCGTGGCACTGCTGAAGGATTCCTCCCTCGTCTCCGTGATTACCGTCGTCGAGCTGACCAAGCAAACGCAGATCTTCGCCGCCAACATCGGCAGCTGGGTCGTCCCCGGGGCGTTGTGCGCGGCCCTCTATCTCGCCATGTCGTTGCCGCTGTCGCAGCTCGCGAGGAGGTTGGAGCAGCGGTGGAGGAGCGACTCGGTATGACCCCTCGACTCCCGCCCGACGAGTCCGGTCGCTCGGGGCAAGCCCTCGACTCCCGCCGACGAGGCGTCGCTCGGGGCCGAGTGCCGTTCTCCAGGCCCGCGACCTGAGACTGTCGCGTCGCACGCGCGAGATTCTGCGTGGTGTCACCCTGCGCGTGGAGCGCCGGGAGGTGGTGGCGCTGATGGGACTGTCGGGGTCGGGCAAGACGACGATCCTTCGCGCCGTTGCCGGCCTCGAATCCTTCGACGGCGGGGAGATTCAGGTCGATGAGGTCACGGTCGCGGCGAGGACGCCTGCTCGGAAGGCGCGGCGCGTCATCGGCCAGCGCGTCGGGATGGTGTTTCAATTTCATTTTCTGTTCGAGCATCTCTCCGCGATTGAAAACGTGTGGCTCGCACCGGTGCAGGTGCAGCGGCGTCCGCAAAGGGAAGCGGAGGCGCGCGCACGCCAGTTGCTCGATCAGCTGGGCGTCGGCCACCGTGCCAACGCGTTGCCGCGTGAGTTATCGGGTGGCGAAGCGCAGCGTGTGGCGATCGCGCGCGCGCTGGCCGTCGATCCACCGCTGTTGCTGCTCGACGAACCGACGGCCTCACTGGATCCGGCCCGACGCAACGAACTCGGCGATGCGCTCCGGGCGCTCGCGGCGGACAACCGGACCCTGGTGATGACCTCGCATGACGACGAGTTCGTCCGCGCGTTTGCGACCAGGGTTATCGTCCTCGCCGACGGGAGCGTCGTCGAAGAAGGAGACCCGGCCGCCGTGCTGTCGACTCCTCAGCATCCCGCGACGAAAGCGCTGCTGCAGGTGGGGCATCTGCCAGCCGGCGTGTCGCGCGGATTACGCTGATAAAGAAGGCCGCAGATGCACGCCGATGACGCCGATGAAGAAGGCCGCAGATGCACGCCGATGACGCCGATGGAGAAGGCCGCAGATGCACGCCGATGACGCCGATGGAGAAGGCCGCAGATGCACGCCGATGACGCCGATGGAGAAGGCCGCAGATGCACGCCGATGACGCCGATGGAGAAGGCCGCAGATGCACGCCGATGACGCCGATGGAGAAGGCCGCAGATGCACGCCGATGACGCCGATGGAGAAGGCCGCAGATGCACGCCGATGACGCCGATGGAGAAGGCCGCAGATGCACGCCGATGACGCCGATGGAGAAGGCCGCAGATGCACGCCGATGACGCCGATGGAGAAGGCCGCAGATGCACGCCGATGACGCCGATGGAGAAGGCCGCAGATGCACGCCGATGACGCCGATGGAGAAGGCCGCAGATGCACGCCGATGACGCCGATGGAGAAGGCCGCAGATGCACGCCGATGACGCCGATGAAGGAGGCCGCAGATCCACGCCGATGACGCCGATGGAGAAGGCCGCAGATGCACGCCGATGACGCCGATGGAGAAGGCCGCAGATGCACGCCGATGACGCCGATGGAGAAGGCCGCAGATGCACGCCGATGACGCCGATGGAGAAGGCCGCAGATGCACGCCGATGACGCCGATGGAGAAGGCCGCAGATGCACGCCGATGACGCCGATGGAGAAGGCCGCAGATGCACGCCGATGACGCCGATGGAGAAGGCCGCAGATGCACGCCGATGACGCCGATGGAGAAGGCCGCAGATGCACGCCGATGACGCCGATGGAGAAGGCCGCAGATGCACGCCGATGACGCCGATGGAGAAGGCCGCAGACTCCCAAAAGCGTGGCCACGAAAACACGAAAACCACGAAAACACGAAAACACGAAAACACGGAAAGCGTTTCGATCTTGACGATCGGAGGAGCTGTGTGGGAGGCGAGGCGCATCGAACGCCTCTCTGTGTTTCAGCCCAACCTGACGTTCAGGCCTCTCGCCCAATCGCCGGATCGCGCGATTTGTGAACACTAAGAATTTTTCGTGTTTTCGTTCTTTCGTGTTTTCGTGGCCCGCTTGTCGCTGTCCGAGGCGCCCGCTTCCGCGCTGCTCGCCGGCGTCTCTCTCCGGCGGCTGCTCTTCCACACGGCCGCCGCGGAGACGGCCGTTCCGACGATCGCCAACACGGCGAAGGTGCCGACCACCATTTCGAACGCCGGTGAATCCATCCACGTGATGATGCGGTGGCCATACCTCGCCGCGAGTGCGGCTTCGGCGCCGAAGCGGACCAGACGCACTATCGCGAGCGCTGAGAAGAAGCGCCACTTGTCGAGCGCGAGCGCGCCGCCGGTGAGAACGAATGCCGTGAACGGAAACGGCGGCGGAATGATCGCCAGCACCGCCACAGTGGGCGCCGCCGATCGGCTGATGCGCTCCTGGATGCGCTTCAGGCGCGACGGCGTTACCCAGCGCGCCAGCCCCGCTTCGCCGAGCTTGTGGCCCAGCCAGTAGGTTGCCGCCGCGCCGGCGAGTGACCCGAGCGTGGCGGCACCGGCATGCAGCCAAAACAGCTCTGGCTGACGCGCCGCAAGCAGAATCAACACGAAGTCGATGCCGAGCGGGAGAAAAAAGATCAGCGACGAGTCGAGCGCGGCCAGGACGACGAGACCCGCCGGGGTCAGAAAATAACCGAGGAGGGAGCCGAACAGTGATCGCACGCGCTTGAGACGTTGACCTCAGAAGTCGGTGAGCGGCACGTCGGCAAACCCCTTCGCCTTACGGCGTCTTCAGCCCCTCCATTGCCTTGGCAAACGCGGCCAGTTCGGCTTCGTGCTCCTGTACGAACTTGACATTGTCCATGTTGACCGACGCCGCCAGCTCCTTGGGAACCTCTTTGACCAAACCCGACTTCATCATCCCCGCAATCATCGTGGCTTGAAAGTATGCGAGCGTGAATTTCGCGTATTCGCGGGCGTCGAGACTGGCGGCCGAGAGCGCCTTGGCCATGACCGGCTCTTTCTCTATCCGCGCGGCCATTTGTGTGAGCGTTTGCGCGTCGTTGGCGCCAAAGACGCCTTCCTCCAGCTGATCCAACTCCGCTTCAAGTTTTTCGAGCTTCGCCGAATCGGCTTCGGAGGGCTCTTCTTTTTCCTGGAGCTTTTTGATTTCGGCCTTGAGACTTTGTTGCTTGATGTAGCGTGGGTCGCTCTTGATGCCTTCGACGAGATTGCGTGTGGCCTGCACCACCTTGTTGAGCGTGGGCAGGGTGATCTTGTAGGCGGCGAGCTCTTTCGCGTCGGGATCGTTGGCGCCCGGCATCTGCGCGTGCGCGGTCGCGGCCAGACAGAGCAGTACAAAGGCCGAGAGAATGGTCGTGACGGTTCTGAACATGGCTGTTGCTCGGTAAAGAAAAGAAACAGAGCGGCGAGCGCGCCGCTCTGTTTCGGGATTCGAGGTGAGGGTTAGCCGACGGTGAACGGGATACTGGCGCGGGTCGTGCCCCAGTCGATGTGAAGCGTGCCCCCCGCTGGCGTGTCGTCGATCGAAAACGTGAGCTGCTCGGCCGCGCTCGGTGCCTTGCCCATCGTCATCGGCGTACACCCGAGATCCTGACCGGCGGGATAGGGAATACCCCAGCCCGATGCACGCTTGCTCACGATCAACTGCCACTGACCGTTGACCGGAATGGTATGCAGTCCATAGGTGCCTGCCGGGACCGCGAGCGTTCCGAATTTCAGCGCCTTGTTCGTCACCAGCGTTGTCTGCTCATCGGAGCCCGTACGCCATTCCTTACCTTCGTACGGGTCAACACCCTTGCCGGGCACCCGCCCCTTGAGTGAAGGACGGCCGTATTCGATCGACAGGTTCGCACCGTCGATCGTCCACTCCGTTTTCACGTGAGGGCTGCCGCCTTTGCCCGGATGCACCGGCGTGGTCTTCTGCGCTATCGCCGTACCTGCAAACGCGGCAACCATCACCGTCGCCGCGGAAATTATCAATCGTCGCATGCTGATGCTCCTTCGCAACTGTTCAACGATTGAGTGTAATTCAAGATTTCGATGGCGGTTGGCAGCACCCGATTTTGCGGCAATCGAAGCGCATCGGTTGTCTCGTCACGGTCGTGCTCGTGTTGGTGGCGCTGGTCGTCGCCGGTTTGGTCGGCCTGATTGGCAGTGCTCTTTTACTGAATGCCGGCTGAGTCGGTGGCGCACGGTTGTCGAATGATGCGCGGTGAAGGGAATCCATCCACCCGCTCTTCGCTCGTGTCGTGTTGAGCGCCTCTGTTGGCGTGGCGAGAGTCGTGGAGTGTTGCGATCCGCGCCGAGTGCGGTACCCGACGTTGGCGTCGGTGTTGCAACCCGACGTGTCAGGGTATATACGAATGCGTATCGTGATTACTCGCTGCTGGCAGGTCAACGGGTCGACTCCGGCGAAACTCGAGGCGGGAGAGGTCTTCGACGTGCGCGAGCGGACGGCTATTTACCTCTTCGCGATGCGCTGCGCCCAGCGGGTCAGCGAAGCGACGGCCGGCACCGCTGAGCTCGCCGAGCCCAACAACGGGCAGGTGTTGGTGCCCGGAGGCTAAATCGGATCGCGCAGACGAAACGGCCGCGCCGGGTCCGGGAGATGCTTCGCCCTGATTTTGGTGTGGCCGCTCGCTTGGCTTGCTATCCGAAGCTCGCTCATGGATGCGGGGCGAGCGAAGGTTGGTGGGCCGCCTGGGGATCGAACCCAGGACCCTCTGATTAAAAGTCAGATGCTCTACCACTGAGCTAGCGGCCCGCGTGCAACTCGCTGCAATCGCATTTTATAGGAGTTACCATATCGCCCATGATTGCGGTGGTGTGGCAGTTCCAGGTGAAGAACGGCGCGCAGGATGCGTTCGAGCAGTTTTACGGCGCCGATGGCGAATGGTCGGCGCTCGGGCGGCGCAGCCGCTCTTTTCTCGGCAGCTCATTTCTGCGCGACCAGATCGACGCCACCCGCTACGTGCTGATCGAGTATTGGAGCGAGATGGTGGTGTACGAGCGTCATCAAGCGGACTTTGCGGACGAAATGCGATCACTCGAAGCCCACCGCGATATCCTGTGCGTGAGCATGGCCCCACTCGGCGTCTTCAAAGCCCTCGACGTGCCCAATCGCTTTGGTCCCACCTGGAGCCAACGGGATGGACTCTGAGCCCGCGCCTGAACCATAATCACCGCGTGGATTCAGAGGCGTCACCGACTGTTCTCGTTGTCGAAGACGACAGCGCCGTTCGCCAGCCGCTCGTCAAGTTTCTGCAGATGCGTCAATACAACGTGGTGACGGCGGAAACCGCCGATGAGGGCCTCGACGCGATTCGCCAGCATCACCCGAACGCGGCGATCATCGATCTGCGACTCAAGCGCGGATCGGGTCGCGAAGTCGTGGTCTCCATGCCGCCGAATATTCCGGTGATCATTTTCTCCGGCCTGCGCTCCGAGTCGGCCGACCTCGAAACGATCCGCCCGCACACACGGCTGGTCGAGAAGCCGTATTCACTGATCATGTTGATGGACATGCTCGAGGACATGCTGGAGCAAGCAAAGGCACGGTAAGAGCGCGCACATCTCCAAATCTGCAGATCTCCATATCTCCAAATTCGGATTTACAGTATTTGCTTTCCCATCGCCGACAGCGCCAGCTCGGTTCCCAGTTCCGCCGTCGTATTTCTCAGGTCGAGGGTTGGATTGACCTCCACCAGGTCGAGCGACGTCAGCCTGCCTGATTCGGCCACCATCTCCATCACCACGTGCGCTTCGCGGTAGTCGAGCCCGCCTTTCACCGCGGTGCCAACGCCCGGCGCGATCGCCGGATCGCAGACGTCCATGTCGAACGACACGTGAATGCCGCCCGTGCCGCGCGCCGCAAGCGTGAGCGCGCGTTCCATCACCTGCGCGATGCCGAGGCGGTCGATGTCTTTCATCGTGAAGACATGCACCTTCGAGGCTTTGACCAGCTGCTTTTCGATCTCGTCGAGATTGCGGATGCCGACGAGCACGGTGTGTTGCGCGAGCACCGAGGGCGCATCGCCGCCGATGCGCGCCAGCTCCGCGGGTTCCGGTCCCAGGAGCGAAGCGAGGGGCATGCCGTGAACGTTGCCCGACGCACTGGTCTCGGGCGTGTTCATGTCACCATGCGCATCGACCCAGATCAACCCGAGCTTCTTACCGTTCCTGCGGAGAAACGCCGCCGCCGCCGCGACCGAGCCGGAGGCGAGGCTGTGATCACCGCCAAGCACGATCGGGATCGCGGCTTCGTCGAGTGAGCCGAGCACCGTCTGATACACCTTCTGACAGACCCGCGTGATGTCTTTGACGTAGCGCTTGTGGGCATCGCCCGGCCCTTTGGTTTCGGGAATCGGTGTGGCGATGTCGCCCTTGTCGATGACGACCCGCTTGAGCGCTGCCAGTTGCTCACGCAGACCCGCAATGCGAAAGGCCGACGGGCCCATATCGGTGCCCCGCCTGTTGCCGCCAAGGTCGAGTGGAACGCCGATGAGATGAATGGGCTCGGTCGACATGCTCCTGATCCCTGATCCCTAGCGACGCTTCTTATAGGTCATCGAGATCCCCTCGAAGCCGGGCGACACGATCGTTGTGAACGCTTGCGGGTGCGTGTGGATCGCGGCGAGGAAATCGCCCATCTCGTTCTTCTTGTTGATGACATTGTGCGCAAGAAACAACCCGCCAGGTGAGACGCGCGGAAACGCGAGATCGAAGAACTTCTTGTAGTCGGGTTTCCATGCGTCGAGAAACACGAGGTCGAAGGTGCCAGGCACCTTGGGTACTTCCTTGAAGGCGTCGCCGGCAATGACCTGCACGATGTCCTGCAAGCCCGCGCGCCGGACGTTGTCGGCGGCCTCACGCGCGCGCGCAGCGTCGTATCGATCGTTGTCACGGTCCCGCCGGTTTGCCGCGCACCCAGGCCCATCCAGATCGCGCTGTAGCCGCTCGCCGCGCCGATTTCGAGGACGCGTTTCGCACCCGTCGATGCCACCAGCACGCGGAGAAACTTTCCGTCTTCTTCCGAGACCGCGAGCTGGCCTTTATCAGCCTTGCGAATCGCGGCGAGGAGCTGATCGAGCGGCAGCGAGCCCGTCGCGGATCCATCCTGTGCACGCGCGACACCTCCGGCGCTCGCGGCACCTCGCGGCACCTGCGGCACTCGCGGCGATCGCCGCGATCATTGCGAGCGTGAGCAATCGCAACGAGGTGCCCGTCCTGGCCGACAACGTTCTCGCCATCCGTGCGATGCGGCCGGTCGTCATTCGCCAAAAATATTCCATGAAACTCCTATCGAAGAAAATCGCTGGCACGTGCCGCCGTCGCGCGCCCGTCGGCAACGCAATCGGGAATGCCGGTCCCGCGGAACCCGCTCCCCGTGACAAACAACCCCGCGTGCGACGCCAGTCGCTGTTCGATCTCGGTCATGCGCCGAAGGTGGCCGACTTCGTGTTGCGCATTCGCCTTGGGCCACCGGTACACGCGCGCGAGCGCCGGTTCGCCCGTGATACCCAATTGAGCCCGTAACTCGGCGAGCACCGCACCGATAATCGCCTCGTCACTCTGATCGAGAATAGACGGATCGTAGGCGCCGCCGACGAATCCTCGCAAGAGTGCATAACCATCGGGCGCGCGTTGCGGCCATTTCGACGAGACCCACGAGGCCGCCATCAAGACGCGGCGCTCCGGCCGCGGCACCACATATCCCGACCCGGCCAGTGGATGGCGGATCTGCTCGCGGCGCAAACCAAACACAACGGTTGCTGAGGACGCATAGGGGATCCGTGCAATACGCTCGCTCAGCGCCGCATCGACGTCCGCCAGTAACGGAGCCGCTGCCCATGCAGGTGCGGCGACGATCAGCGCGCGTGTGTCGATCACCTCACCCGAGGACAGCGTCACCGCGAACGGGCCTCGACCGTGCACCTTCACGACCTCGGCGCTGGTGCGGACACTGTCAGCCGGCAGGCGATCGACGAGCGCGGTGACGAGCTCTTCGATCCCTCCCGGCAGCGACATGAACGCACCTGCTGACGCCGATGAAGGACCTGAACGCAACCCTGAGAGACCGCGCAGCACACTGCCGTGCGTCTGTTCGGCGTGGACGAGTCGTGGAAACGCGGCGCGCATCGAAAGCCGGTTGACGTCGCCGCAGTGAATGCCGGCGAGCAGGGGCTCGGCGAGATAGGTCACCGCCTCCTGACCAAAGCGCCGGCGCATGAAGTGGCCGATCGATTCGTCCTCCTCATCGCGACGAGCCGGGACCGCAAGCTCCAGCGCCATGCGCGCCTTACCGGCCCACGAAAAGAGCGGTGTCGTGAGAAACGGCGCGAGCGTCGTCGGAAGGCCCAGGACCGAGCCTTCGGGTAACGGCACGAGCCGGCCGCCGCGCACGACAAACGCCGTGCGCGGCGCAAGCGTCGGGAACAGACGATCGCCGAGCCCGAGCTCGCCGGCACAGATCGAGGGCCGCCGGTTTCTGCACCAGCAACGAATCGGGACCGGCATCGATGACGAAGCCGTCCACGTGTTCGGTCCGAATGACGCCACCCGCCCGCGTCGTTCGCTCGAGCACCATCGGCTGGTGTCCGCGCCGATTGAGCTCCCAGGCGGCCGACAACCCGGCGATGCCGCCGCCGACGATCAGAACGTCAGGCACGCGCTGACGCTTGATGGACGTAGCGGGCGAGGGCCTGCACGTTCTCCACGGGAATAGACGGCAGGATGCCGTGACCGAGATTGAAGATGTGGCCGACTCGACCCGCAGCGCGGCGCAGCACATCGGCGGCGCCCTGAAGGAGGCGGTCGCGTGGGCCAAGCAGCAGCGTGGGATCGAGATTGCCCTGAAGGCCGCGATCGGGCCCGACCCGCTCCCACGCTTCGTCCAGAGGAATGCGCCAGTCGGCACCAATCACGTCGCCGCCCGCAGCGCGCATCTCCTGCAGGATGGAACCGGTGTTGACCCCGAAGTGAATCGTCGGCACGGCGCGTCCTTCGAGCGCGGCAAAGATCTTTCGGCTGTGGGGCAGGGCAAACTCCCGGTAATCCTCGGCGTTTAGCGCGCCGACCCACGAATCAAAGACCTGCACGGCATCGACTCCGGCATCGATCTGTCCGATCAGGTAGTCGCTCACGACGGTGGCAAGCTTGTCGGCGAAGCGGTGCCACGCCGCCGGGTCGCTGTACATCAGCCCCTTGGTCAAGGCGAAGTTGTTTGAATGGCCGCCTTCGATGGCGTAGGAGGCGAGCGTGAACGGCGCGCCGGCAAATCCGATCAGCGGCACGCGGCCGGCAAGCTCGCGTTTGACCTGTCGGATGGCGTCGAACGTGTAGCCAAGGGCCTCGCGCGGATCGACCACCTGCACGCGGTCGATGTCGCCGGCGCTGCGGACGGGCCGCTCAATCGAGGGCCCCTCGCCGTGGACGAAATCAAAGGGAATGCCCATCGGCTCGAGGGGCAGCAGCAGGTCGGAGAAGAGAATGGCGGCGTCGACCTCGATTTTGCGCACTGGCTGCAGCGTGACTTCGGTGGCGAGATCCGGCGTTCGACAGAGCTGCAGAAGCGTGTATTTCCGGCGCAGCGCGCGATATTCCTCCATATAACGGCCGGCCTGACGCATGAACCACACCGGCGTCGCATCGACCGGCTGACGTCGGCACGCTCGCAGAAAGCGGCTCTCGCGCGCCGGAGGCGTGATCATGCGTGCTATATTATCGAGTTTGTTTTGACCCCGGAGGTAGAGTGAGCCCGATACTCGTGCGGCCGGTCCGCGAGCAATTCGAGCATGATCGCGTGATTCGCCTCTTGCAGGCTCGCTACAAACGCAAGTACGACGTCGTCATCAATCCGGGATCGGAGCAGAACGCATCGGTGACCTCGGGCGAGCTCGCAGTGTACCCGGATCTGGTTTTGTTCAGTCTCGAACGCGGCCGCCGGCTGCAGGGCACCATCGAGGTGGAAACGGGTGAATCGGTCAATACGCTCGAAGCGATGGCCGAGTGGGGTCCTTTCAGCCGCCTGCGCGCGCCGTTTGTCCTCTACGTGCCTCCCAACTCGCTCGATGCCGCGCGGCGGCTCTGCGCCGAATATCACGTGATCGCCTCCGAAATCTGGACGTACCACACGGCCGCCGATCAGATCCGCTTCACCATGGTCGATCAGGCGCCCGAGTCGTCACAGTCGCGGGGCAAGGGTCCAGCGCGGCTGGAGGATCCCGATATCGACGTGCCTGCCGCCGCGACAAAGCCGGTAGCGGTGCGGGCAAGCGTCGCGACGCCCGCGAAGGTCGCAAGCGCGAAGGTCGCAAGCGCGAAGGTCGCAAGCGCGAAGGTCGCAAGCGTGAAGGTCGCAAGAAAGGTCGCACCGGTCAAAAAGGCGGCTCCGGCGAGGAAGGCCGCGCCGGCGAAGCGCGCGACGCCGGCACGGAAAGCCACCGGGAGGAAAGCGGCTCCCCCGAAGAAGGCGGCCAAGCCTGTTAAGGCCGCGAAGGCTGCGAAGAAAGCAGCCAGACGACGCTAGGATCGTACGTGGCGTTTCTGCGGTTTACTCGGGACCGCCGCGGATACGAGAACACGTTTCTCTTACACGCCGCACAGCCGGGCGAGCGCCCCCGCGTACTGTATTGGTATCGCAGCGCCCCCGGTGTCCGCGTGGGACGCCCGGCCCTCGACGAAGACGCCATCCGCACCATCGAAGAGCAGCATCCCGGCGTGGACTTCGACTGGCCGCAAATCCTCGAGGTTGGTGCCATCACGCAGCCCGAAGTCGAACGCCCGCTGGTGCAGCCCAGGCGTCGTCCCATGACGAAGCCGCCGGCGATGCCGGAAGACGGCGGCCCGCCACCGCGACGCGACCGCTGCAACCGATTCGCGATCGGCGACCGGAACCCGGCGAGCAACCCCTCGCCGAACGGACGATGATCGGCCGAACGCATCGATCGCCCAGTCGAACCCGCGCCGGATATAACCTTCGGAGAAGAGGAGCAGACCGAAGAGCCAGTCGGCCAGCCGGCCGTTCGTCCCCACGACGTCCTCGAAGAGCTTGTGGGTCGAGAGATCGCAACGCGCCTTCGCGCCCGATATGCGGAGATTATTTCCCGCATTCATCGGCTGCCCCCGGACCACACGCAACGCAGCGGCTGGGAGGCGCGCGCGCACACGCTCAACCCGAACAATTGGGTCACTCCCGATGAGGTGCTCAAAGGCGTGCAGCACGCCGATGCGCTCTTCGACTCCCTGCGCCGCGAATTACTGGCCCACTGAGGACACTCGCCAACCCCGTTGCGGCGGATAGGCTGACCTGCCGCACGCTCTGTGGGTGGCCTTCGTCGCAATAGGAATTACTTACACGATCGCGGGTCAAAATGGGGTTGCTGCCGGCCGGCGGCGCGCCCGAGCGTGCGAACGCTGCCGATGACATCCACTCTGCCGGTGCGTCGAATCTTGCAGTGTGATTTCCCTGAGCTGGAACCGCCCGGCCCCGAGGCGACCTTCCGCCGAGATCAACCACGTAAGGGTTCGCACCAGTAAACGGCCCGGCCGCGACGGCTACGCGCCTCCCTGGTGACGACGGCCCGTCAGTGACTTATCGCATGCGATTGATAACACGCGTCCTGCTTGCCGCCTGTCTGCTCGCTGTCCCGTCGACCTCGCTCGCGCAGTTGCGGAGCGAGCTTGTGGCTGGGGGGATTCTCAGGCCGCTCGCCATCGTTCCCGATCCCTTGATCCCGGGCGTGTTTTACGTGCCCGAGCAGGGAGGTCTCATTCGCGTCGTTCGGGACGGGATCACTCAACGCGATCCTTTCCTCGATCTCCGCGGCACCATCATTAGCGGCGGCGAATTCGGCCTGCTCGGAATGGCGTTCTCGCCCGACGTGGCCAGCGGCCGCGTGTTCGTGAACTTCACCAATGTGTGGCACCACACGGTGATCGCGCGATTCGAGCGGAGTGCGCGCAATCCGCTTGTCGCGGATCCCAGGACGCGGCTCGATCTGTTGTGGCCAACAGGCGAGCGCGTGATTCGCAAGCCTTTCGACACGCACCACGGCGGCCATCTCGCGTTCGGGCCCGACGGCTACCTCTATGTTGGCCTCGGTGATGGAGGCGGCACGAACGATCCGCACAACAACGCGCAGAATCTCTCGTCTTTCCTGGGCAAGATACTGCGGCTCGACGTCGATGTGCCCGATCGTGACACGAAGGGCTATCGGGTCCCGGGCGACAACCCTTTTGTGCATCATCCCCGCGCGCTCGGCGAGATCTGGTCGATAGGATTCCGCAACCCGACGCGCTTCAGTTTTGATGATTTTGGCGAGGGCGCGACCGGCGCGCTGATCGTCGCCGACGTTGGACAAAGCACGCGGCAGGAAATCAACTACGAGCCTGCGGGAAGCGGCGGCCGCAATTACGGGTGGCGCATCCGCGAGGGCCGCATTGCCGCACCCGGTGTGCCGGCCACGACTGCGGGCTCTTTGCCGCTGCAGGATCCGATCTTCGACTACGGACATACTGATGGGCAATCGGTGACCGGCGGCGTTGTCTATCGCGGCACGCGTTTACCCGCGCGCTATCGCGGACGTTACTTCTTCGCCGACCTCGATGCGTCTCGTGTGTGGTCGATGGGGTTGGCGATTGATCGCTCCACTGGCGAGGCGGCCGCCGTCGACATCATGGAGCATACCGCTGAATTCGGCGGTTCCGCAGCGCTGCGCCGCGTTGCGGCTTTCGCGCGCGACGCGCGAGGGGAACTGTATTTCAGCACGTATGGTGGTCGCGTTCTTCGCATCGTCTCTGCGACCGCCGGTCCAAGTACCTCCAGTGACACCGGTTCCCCCCGTCACAGGGGTTCCGCCCGTTCCTCGGGTGCCGCCCGTTCCTCCAGCGCCGCCCGTTCCTCGAGTGCCACCCGTTCCTCCCGCGCCGCCCGTTCCTCGAGTGCCGCCCGTCCCTCGCGTGCCGCCGGTGATCGGGGTTCCTCCGGTGATTACGAGTCCGCCCGTTACCGTGGTTCCTCCTGTTATTCCGGTCGACCCCGTCATCCCCGGACCGACAGCGCCGAACGCGCCGCACGATTACAGCGTTGTCATCAGCGATTCATCAGCGGTTTTGAGTTGGACGGCACCGCTCGAGGGACCCGTACCGACAAGCTATCAACTCGAGATCGGCTCGGTGCCAGGCGCGTCAGATCGTGGGACATACCCCTTGAGTGGAGCGCTCACGAGTCTCACGTTCGGCGGCATTCCTCCGGGCACCTACTACACACGACTTCGAAGCGTGAATGAAGTAGGCGCCGGCGCTCCGACCACCGAGAATGTGGTCATTGTGCGGAGCACTGGGTGTAGCGCGCCGCCGCCTGCGCCCGATGGGTTTGCCGCGTTGGTCACGGGCCGTCAGGTGCAGTTCGCTTGGGCAGTGCCCGATACCGATGATGGGCCAACGTCGCTCATCGTCGAAGCGGGCACCGCCACCGGCTTAGCGAATCTCGGCGTCATCAGCATCGATGCGGGACTGCGAGGGGCCACCGTCGTCGCGCCTCCCGGGACGTATTTTGCGCGGCTCCGCGCACAAAACGCCTGCGGAACAAGCGCTGCCTCGAACGAGATCTCGATCAGCGTCTATTGACCCGACGCCGGATGGCTGGCCGATCGTTTCGTCTTCGGTTGAGCTCGCCGCATGTGGCTGAGGATGAGCTGCGAGACCGCGTAGCCGATCCGCTCTTTGATTCCCCGACGTAAGGGAATTGCTGGCACACTGGTCCGGTGAAAACCCTTACTCTCGTCGTCGCCTTGACGATCGCGTCCTGGCCCGCAACGTCGCACGCGCAACTGCGCGCCGAAGTCGTTCTTACCGGCCTGTCTAATCTCGTTGGCTACATTCCAGATCCCGCCGTGCCTGGTGTGCAGTACGCCTTGCAACAATCCGGAGTCGTACGCGTCGTTCAGAACGGAACGCTACTGCCGACGCCATTTCTCGATCTGCATAGCGCCATCAGCGCCGGCGGCGAGCAGGGGCTCCTGGGTCTCGCGTTTGATCCGAACACCAGTACCGGTCGGGTGTTCGTCAACTTTACGAACCCGAGCGGCCACAGCGTGATTGCGCGCTTCCGCCGCTCGACCGGTGATCCCCTGGTCGCGGATCCTACCTCACGGTTTGATTTGCGCTGGCCGGACGGCAATCGGTTCATCACGCAGCCGTTTGCGAACCATAACGGCGGAAACCTCGCGTTTGGTCCCGACGGGTTTCTTTACATCGGTCTCGGCGATGGCGGGAATGGCAACGATCCCAACAACAACGCGCAGAATCCGAACTCGCTTTTGGGCAAGATGCTGCGCATCGACGTCGGCGTTGCCGACGCCGATCCTCAGGGCTACCGTGTGCCGCTCGATAATCCGTTCCTCGACGGCGTACCCATTGCGGCGCTTGGCGAAATCTGGGCGTTCGGTCTACGCAACCCGTGGCGCTACACCTTCGACGATCCCGCCCGTGGCGGGACCGGCGCGATGTTCCTCGGTGACGTGGGTCAAAACGCGCGAGAGGAGATCAATTTTGAGCCCGCCGGCGCGGGAGGGCGCAACTATGGTTGGCGCATTCGGGAAGGCACGATTGCCACGCCTGGCGTGCCTGCAACAACGCCGGCGTTTTTGCCGCTGACGGATCCATTCGTCGACTATCCACGCTCGATCGGAACCACGGTGACCGGCGGCTACGTGTATCGCGGACAGGCTCTCGGAGCCGCGTATGTGGGCCGTTACTTCCTGGCGGATTTCGGATCGCGTCGCGTGTTCAGCCTTGCATGGACACCGAACGCGACTGGTGGCGCGACGATCACAGGAGTGCTGGAGCACACAGCTGAACTGGGGAACCCTGACTCGATCGCCGCATTCGGTGTCGATCAGTCTGGCGAGTTGTACCTGACAGACTTTGGCGGCCGCGTGATGAAGATCGTGCGCGACGATCCGGCGCCCTCGGTCCCGACGAACCTTTCTGCATCGGTGTCCGGTTCGAATGTGCTCCTGCAGTGGAACAGCAGTTCGGGTACGACGCATACCGCATTGAGGCCGGCTCGCAACCTGGTGCGTCGACCGTGCAATTCAATACCGGCTCGGCGCAAACGTCGTTCTTCGTGCCGAACGTTCCCAATGGAACGTACTACGTACGCGTACGGGCGATCGGCTCCGGGGGCGTGAGTGGGCCGAGCAATGAAGTCCCCGTGACGGTCGGCAGCGTCGCCTGTACAGGTCCGCCGGCCGCGCCGACGGGATTAGCGGCCACGACGCTCGGTCGATCCGTGTCGCTCACGTGGTCGACATCCGGAGTCCTCGCCAGTGTCGTGATCGAAGCCGGCTCGGCGCCGGGTGCTTCGAATGTCGGCGTGTTCACCCTCGCTCCAGGGAGCGTCAGTGCCAGCGCGACTGCGGCCCCTGGAACCTATCACGTGCGCGTGCGCGCAGTGAATAGTTGCGGGTCGACGCTCGCGGCAGACGAGTTGGTGATCACCGTCATGTAACGGCGTTTGCTCACGGCTTTCGGCAAGAGCCCGAGACGCCGTTGGCAACTGACGTGGCGTTTGGTGTGAGCGAGCGGACGGTCGCAGCGTCAACGGCTCTGTGCGCGGCGCGTGTGAGGAGCCCGGTGGCAATCAGCGTCGCGACCAGCCCGATTCCAACGGCAGCGTACCAGAGCGGGCCGCGCGGCGCTGCCGCGCCGCCCGCGATTGACGCGACGTCGCCGACGACCTTGCCGGCATACACGTACGCCGCGGCGGTCGGCAACATACCAAACGAGCCGGCGAGGTAATCGCGAAAACGCACGCGGCTGATGCCAAGCACGTAGTTGAGGAGCACATACGACACGACAGGCGAGAGGCGGAGCAGGAACACAAGCCGGAAGCCTTCGTGCTCGACCGCGCGATCGATGGCCGCGAGCCGCGGATGGCGCAGCACAAACCGTTCAACGTAGCGGCGCAACAGGTAACGAGCCATGACGAACGCGAGCACCGCGCCGAGGATCGCGCCCACCATGACGTAGATCAGCCCGGTCATCCCCCAAATGGCGCCGGCCGTCACGGTCAAGAGAAAGGCCGGTGCGAGAACCACTGCAGCCATGCCGTAGCCGATGATAAAAACGACAGGCCCCAAGATGCCGAGGTCTTTGACCCAGGCGGCGAATTCCGGCAAGCGAATCGCGACACTGCGGCCGAAATACAGCACTGCCACACCCGCGGCGAGCGCGACGATCGTCTTTAAGATGCGGAGACGCAAGAAGGGCCTGGCAGAATACGTCGGCGAACGATGTGAACGCCCTGCTGGGAAATCGTGACTACTCTTTCGTGAACTTCGACTCGATCGCCTCGATCATCGCAATCCGTCGCAGGTGGCGTTCCTCGGCATTGAAGGTGGCGGCGAGAAACGTTTCGATGAGCGTGCGGGCGAGGGCCGGACCGATGACTCGTGCGCCAAGACACAGCACGTTGAGGTCGTCATGTTCGACCGCTTGTCGTGCGGTGTAGCGATCGTGGCAGACGGCCGCCCGGACGCCAGGGAATTTGCAGGCGGCGACGGCCACGCCCGCGCCACTGCCGCAGACGATGATGCCTCGGTCGACCTGACCGTTCCGGACGGCGGTCGCGACGGCTTCGGCGATGTCGGGGTAGTCGACGGGCGCACTCGAATGCGTCCCGAGATCGAGAATTTCGTGCCCTTGCTGGGCTAAGGTGCCGGCCAGATCGCGCTTCAGTTCGAATCCGGCGTGATCGGCGCCGACGGCAACGCGCATAGGAGCCCCGATCGTATCATCTCAGGCCGTCGAAACCTGGTGTTCGTCTTATACTGTCGGTATGCAAGACATGCGAATTCGGCTCGGTGCAGGTCTGATTCTGGCGGTCAGCCTGGGCGCACTCGCCGTCGCTCAAGCACCCGCTGGACAAGTCCCGCCGGCGCAACCCGCCGCCGCGGCGCCGCAACGTCAGCAACCCGATTTCACGGTCAACATCGACCTGGTCAACATGGACGTCATCGTCCGTAACGCCCAGGACCAATTCATCGCCGATCTGACGAAAGACGACTTCGAGATTTTCGAAGACGGCGTCAAGCAGGACGTCACCGCGTTCACGCTGGTCCACGGCGGGCGCGTGACCAACCTGCTGGCACCGCCGCCGGCCCCGACGCAGGAAGGTATCATCCTGCCGGTCTCGCGTCCGCGCAACGATGCTGCGGGCCGCATCTTCCTGATCATCGTCGACGACCTGCACCTCGATTTCCGCAACACGGGGCGCATCCGTGATCTCTTCAAACGCATTTCGAACACTCTGGTGCACGAAGGCGACATGTTCGCGATCGTCTCCACCGGACCGTCGTCGCTCGCGATCGATCCCACGTACGACCGCAAGATTCTCGACGATGCGATCAAGAAGATCACGGGCAACGGACTCAAGCCGTCCGACATCATTCAGGGCCCGGAGAGCGCCGAAGGCCCGTCCGAAGTCCGATACCGCGCGCACGTCGCCTTCTCGACGGCCTACGACATCCTGCGGCAGATTGAGCGCATCGCCAACCGTCGCAAAGCGGTCATCTGGGTGAGCAACGGCTACGATTTCGATCCGTTCAACCAGTCGCGTCTCGGAGAAGATCCGGTGTTTGGCGGACGCTTCGGTCAGACACGTGAACAGGGGCAGCAGGAAAAGGACCGCTTCAATCAGGGTAGCCAGTTCGCCGATGCCGATCTCGCGCGCGAACTCGCCGAGATCACGCGCACCGCCAACCGCGCGAACGCGACGATCTACACCATCGACCCGCGTGGTCTGGTTGCAGGTTCGGACCTCGACGAGCAGCTGGATCCGGTGGATACAACGATTACATCCGCAAATCACAGGACAGCCTGCGCGTGCTGGCCGATGAAACGGGCGGCATCGCGGTGGTCAACCAGAACGACTTCACCAAGGCGCTGAAGAAGATCGACAACGAGACGAGCGACTACTACGTGCTCGGGTACTACTCGACGAACCCGGACCCGCTCAAGCGCACGCGGAAGATCGAAGTGAAACTGAAGAAACCGGGACTGAACGTCTGGTCGCGGACGTCGTACACGTTAAAGCAGCCACAAGCCGCGACGAAGTAGCGTGACCCTGCCGGGGGCCGACGCGTGTCCTCGGCGCGTTGAGGCCAAGTCAGACGCGCGTGGCCGACAGGTTACGTGGCGTGGGGTCCCGATGCAGAACCTGTGGGTTTTTTGATTACGCTGCGCTTGACGCCTGCGCCTGCGCTTTCACAGGGGACGTGGCGGACGCTGGCCGGTGTTCGGCGGCAATCCTCTCCTGAATTCGCTCCCGCAACCAGCTCACAGGCTCGGGTTGAATCTGGAGAAACGCTTTCCAATCTTCATCGGTCAAAACGACGCTGATGACGTGTTCGCGGTCGTGCATGGGATTGCCTCTTCGAGTGCGATCCTAGCAGCCGCCGTCTCATTCGAAAATAGAATGATCGAATCGGATGGATGAGATCAATCATGTACCCTTCGACTCGCGCTCGACTTGCGCCGCTCGCTCAGGGCAAGCGGCGCGGAGCTTACGGGGTGAGGCGTAGCTTCGGACGCACGCGTTCGAAAGCGCGGATGACTTCCTGCACCGCACGCGGGGTTCGGCTCATCTTCGGATAGACCCACCCGGTTTCACGACCCAGGGCGCGTCCTTCGATGCGCGCGCAAAACAACTGGCCGCTGCTGACATCGCGCGTGACCGCCTGGAACGGGATGATGCTGATGCCGATCCCGTTTCGCACCATCGCCTTGATGATCTCCACGTTCTCGGTTTCCATCACGATCTGCGGATCGATGCGCGCGCTGGTAAAGAACTCGTCGATGACGCGCCGGGTGTTCGACTCGGGCTCGAAGAGCACAAACGGCTGGCGCACCAGATCCTGGGGCAACACCTTGCGCTTGCGTGACAGCGGGTGCTTGGCGGCGGTCACGAGCATCAGTTCTTCCTGCATCACGGGCACGGTCACCATGTCGGACTGCTCGACGGGCAGCGTGAGAAACCCAAGATCTCCGGTGCCCGCGCGCAGGTGCGCCAGCAAACGCTCCGAACTTCCGGTCACGAGCTTGAGCTCGACGTCGGGGTGCTGACGCTTCACTTCGGCGAGGAGCTGCGGAAAGACATAGAGGCAGACCGTCATGCCGCCGAGCAGCCGGATCTGGCCGCGGAGCGACTCCTGGCTATCACTGATGCCGGCGATCGTATCTTTCAGATCCTGGAACACCCGGTTGGACAACTGCAAGAGCGATTCGCCCGCGGCGGTAATGCGAATGCGGCGTCCGACGCGCAGGAACACCGCTTCTTTCAGCTCGTCTTCGAGCAGGAGAATCTGCCGGCTGATCGCCGACTGGGAGACGTGCAGTTTGTTTCCGGCCGCGGTGAACGATCCGGTTTCGGCAATGGCGCGAATGATCCCGAGTTGACGAAGGTCCACGCGAGACAGCATACATCTCGCACTGATATGGATTCAAGACGGTCGAGTAGAAAAACGGATGGTCTGGATGTGCGGTGGGTCTGGTGGGCTGGTGGGTCCGGTAAGTCTGGTAGGTGGGTGCGGGTGCCGGCGCGCGCGATGAATCCCTGACGTCTGACACCTCGTCGTCACTCCCCGTGCAACCGGCGGCCGCTGCGGCGGGGCTGACACCTGACACCTGACACCTGATCCCTGCCCCCTGATCCCTGCTATATTCCCCGGATGCAACGCGCGCTTCTCGCATTGGGCGTCGTCGCCGCTCTCGTGCTCCTCGCCTTCCCCGCGAATGCGTCGGCACAAGGGGGAACGGCTCCCGCGGCGCAGGCCGCTCCTCCTCCGCCGCCGCCAACGGTGAAGGAAGGGCAGCCGATGCCGGACTTCACGCTCAACTACCTCGAACCCGCGCCCGACGGCGGACGCCCCACGACGAAAACAGCCAAACTGTCAGAGCTCAAGGGAAACGTTGTCGTGCTCGCGTTCTTCCCGGCCGCATTCTCGCCGGGTTGAACGACAGAGATGTCCCGGTACCGGGACAATTACGCTCAGTTCAACGCCAACCAAGCCAAAGTGTTTGGGGTGAGCGTCGATTCGACCTGGGCGAACCTGGCCTTTCGCGAGCAGATGAAGCTGGACTTTCCGCTCCTGAGCGACTCGAAAAAGGACTACACGCGTCAACTCGGCATCCTCGACGAGAATTCCGGCATGGCGCGCCGCTACACGTTTGTGATCGATGACAACGGCATCCTGCGGCACATCGACGCCGCGGCAGCCGCGATGGATCCGAACAGCGCAATCGGCGCCTGCGCGCTGATCAAGAAAAAGTAGGGCTGGTAGGTCTGGTGGGGCTGGTAGGTCCGGTGGGCTGGTAGGTCGGGTGGGGCTGGTAGGGAATTACGCTGATTAATCGCTGAATCGGCGTCATCCCCTACCCGACCGACCAGACCCACCCGCCCTACCAGACCTAAAGAGCGGCCAGCGTGGCCTTCGTGCGCTCGATCGCTTCCTTCAGGTAGTACTCGTCCATCTCAATACCGACAAACCCCGCCCTCATCGTCGCGGCCGCCACAGCGGTGCTGCCCAAACCGAGAAACGGATCCATGACAGTCCGCGCTCTGCTGACCCCGTGCAGGCGAACGCAATACTCGGGCAGACGGGCGGGGAAGGTCGCCGGGTGTGGCCGGTCGCGGTCGCGGCTCTGGATTGTCTCGTAAGGGATAAACCAGGTATTGCCGCGGCAGCGGCGTCCCGAGCCCGCGTGCTGCCATCGGGACACGTTTGAGGCGTCCTGATACTTGACCCCTAGGGCAAGCCGATCGAGCGGCGTGCGCGCGTGCGGCGTGAAGTGGAACAGGAACTCGTGACAGTCGTTGAGAAAACGCTGGGAGTTGATCGGTTTGTAGTGGCCAACCGCGAGATCGTCCACGAGGCCTGACCGGGCCCCGGCGGCATCCTTCTCGATCGCGATCGATTTAATCCAGTGGATGATGTTCTGCAGTGCCAGATGCGGCCGCGCAGCCTGCGCGACATCGAGCGCGGTCCAGGGATCGGTGGGCTTGGCGCCAACGTTGAGGAATAACGAGCCGTCGGTGGTCAGCGTCCGCGCGACCCTCTCGATCCAACGGCCGCTCCAGGCCAGATACTCATCGCGCGGCCCAGCATCATCGTAGCTTCGGTACTGGATGCCCAGGTTGTAGGGCGGGGACGTGACGACGACGTCAATCGACGCGGGCGGCAATGCGTCGAGCAGATCGAGGGAATCTCCCAGGAAAAATCGCAGCGCACGCCGGCCACGGAGCAGTTGAGCGTAAGGCTTGGCGGAAGGCAACGCGGCGATTGTACCGGCACTGCCGGGAGGCGTACAAGTGGTTTGCTGGCGCTTTTCGGAACGGCCTCCTAAAGTTGCGCCGAGACGATCGGAGGCACGGCGGCAGCGAATCGCTCACGTTCCGGCGTAATCGTCTGATTTCGCCGATGTGCATGACTGCCGCAGCCAGGTCCCTTTTCTTCGACGTAAGTGATTTCCCTGGTGCTGCCCACGTCGCGATAGCGACCGACGACGCAGCCGCAGGCCAGTGTGGCGAACCCAAGTAAGCGGACCACGCTCATAATATTTCTCCCGGCGTTGTGATCATCGGCATAGCAAGTTCAGTGCCCAGCCGTGAACAGGAAGCCCACGAGAGAAGATACGGATAGAGTCGTGAATTTGTTGGGGAGCCGTGTAGGAGTTGCGCGGCTGTCAGTTCGTGTCATCCAAACTGACGAAGAATGATCCAATTCCGCGTCGCCACTCACCGCCCGCGGGTACGCAGCAACCCGTCCCGGGCAGCTTCGGAATCCGGGTCAATAGTCAGCGCCTCGGCGAAATACTCGGCGGCGCGAGCCGGATTACCGGATTCGAGTTCGAGCATCGCGAGGTTGGTGTAGGTGCCGGCCTCTCGTGGATCGGCGGCAAGCGACGCCTCGAACGCGACGCGCGCTTGATCGCGCTGGCCGAGCGTGGCCAGACACGCCCCCGCAATGTTGTGCGCTTTGGCGTGCGTCGGATTTCGTTCGATCACGGCTCGCGCCTCACGTAACGCCAAATCCGTGCGACCCTCCAGGTAGAGCAACGCCGCGCTGTAGTAATGCGCCGCTTCGCTGCCCGGCGCCTGGGTTCGGAGCCGTGCCACGACTGGCGCCATGCGTTCTTTGTCGCCGGCATCGGAGAGAACGGAAGCCATTTGCTCGAGAGCGGCGAGGTTATTGCCGTCGGCCTGCACCAGGCCGAGCGCGACCCCAACGGCCTCGTCGTACACGCCTTGCGACGCGAGAAAACGCGAGAACGCCAGCTTCGCTTCGCGGTTGGCGGGGTCACCAGCCAACCGGCCAAGCAGCGCACGCGTCTCGGCGTGGCGCTCCGCGGCGGCGCCGGACCGGAGCAAGCCCTCGAGCGCACCGGCGTCGTGCGGGTCGCCGGCAAGCGCGTGGGCGAAGTCGTCGTACGCGGGCCGAAATGCATCGGCCCGAAACAGCATCCAGCCACGGTCGCGCCATACCGCAGGCGATGCGGCCGCGATTGCCGATTGCAGAATGGCCGGGCGATGCGCCTCGGAGGCGAGCGCTCGGAGGAGCGTCGCGTTGTCGTCGCGCGCCCGGCCAAAGATGCTGTGCGGGCCTGAGAACTCCAGGTCGGCGCGGTCGTCGGTCTGAATCGGCGCGCCGGCAGACCACTGCCGGAGCCGTTGCCCGTCGGCGACGAGCATCGAGAGCACGTGGAAGGGCTCGGTCGCGCCGATGCTCGCGAGATCCTCGCGAACCTGTGGTCGTGCCCAGGCGGTGGCGATGCCGGGCAGGCGTTGGACGAGCGGCGTGCGTGAGCCGATCAGCAGCACATCGCCGTCGCCAACCAGCCAGAGCGTGCCGTCTGGAAAGACCGAGATGAAGGTGGCGACGATCGACTGCAGGTCGGCGCGTGCTGATGTCGTAGGTGTGCGCCCATTGGCACAGCACGCCGCCTGGTGACAGTCGGTCGCGCGCGGCTTCGAAAAATTCCCGCGTGAAGAGCGAGGCGATGCCGGCCATCCACGGGTTCGACGGCTCCGAGACGATCACGTCGTACTGGCGCCGCGTCAGCAGCAAGTGCGATCGGCCGTCGCCGACGATCAGGCGTGTTCGTGCATCGCGCATCGCCCCGTGATTCTCGGCGTCGAAGAAACGCGAGGCTTCGACGACTTCCGGCGAAATCTCGAGCACGTCGGCCTGTTCGATCGGATGCGTCAGCGCCGATCCCGAGGTGACGCCGCTTCCGAGCCCCAGGATCGCAACACGCTTCGGGATTGGGGTGCAGGAGCAGCGGCACGTGCGCGAGCAGGCGCTGCGTCAACATGTCGCCTGAGTTGGACGCGTCGACTTTGCCGTCGATGGCCAGCGAGGTCGAACCCGTCAGCCGACGGACGGCGACGGTTCCCGAGGGGCCTTCACGGTAGTAGAGAAGGCTGCCCGCCCGAAGCGCCGTGGCCAAATCGGGTCCTCGCAACGACGCCGCGTACTTGTAGGCGCCGCTCGAGAGGAGCAACCGGTCCCACGGCGGAAGCCACACGCCGAGTGCGAGGACGGCGATCGCGATCGCGACGCCCGCCGCGCGCGCGCTCGGTCGTGCCCGCCCGACCCAGAGCACCAACAAGGCGCCGAGCGCCGAGACGATGGTGACCGCGCGAATCGTACCGTGAAGGCCGAGCCAGGAGATGAAGACGAACCCAGTCAAGAGGGCGCCCGCGATTGCTCCGGCCGTATTGACGGCGTAAATCACGCCGAGGTCGGCACTCACGGATTCGTCGGAGCGCGTCGCGAGGGCCGCCGCAAAGGGAAAGGCGACCCCGAAGGCGATGGTCATCGGCGCGACCAGGCCCACGGCGACGATCGCCTGCCGCATGAGTACCTGCTCGAACGTCACACCCGGTTGCGCCACAAAGGCGGCGAGCGACAGAAGCGCGCGGTCGACCAACGCCGCCGACAGGGCCGCACACGCCGCCGACATCGACAGACAGAGTGCGAGACCGACGACCGGTTGTCGCGTACGGGCCGCGAGCCGCGATCCGATCGCGGCGCCAATCGCGATACCGGCGATGAAGATCCCGACCATCGTGCTGAACGCATACGTCGTTGGACCGAGCACGAGGGCGAGCAACCGCGTCCACACCACCTGCAGCGTGAGCGACGCGAAGCCGGAAATCCCGAGCGCGGCTGCCGCTTGCCAGCGATTCGAGGGCGATGCGGCACCAAAGCGTCTGAAACTGGCGCGCTGGTGCGGTTTGGACGACCGCTCCGATGATCGTCCACTCTTCGCCCGTCGTGACCGGGTCCGCTCCTTCGATGCGCGCGCCGGTGTTGTCTCCGGGCGCTCATCCAGGCTGCTCGTCAGGTCCGCGGCACGGGCCATCCACCACGCCCCGCTCGCCGCCGCGGCGTTCAATGCGACGCCGACCCAGGTTGTGCCGCTCAGCCCCAGTTGCGGGAGGAGCACAAAGCCGGCAAGCAGGGCACCGGCAGCGGCGCCGATGGTATTGGCCGAGTAGAGCGCCCCTGCGTCGCGTGCGGCGTGCGCCGCGTGCTGCACGAACCAGCGCGATGCGATGGGAAAGGTCGCGCCCATCGCTGCCGCCGGGAGTGACAGCAACACCAGACTGGCGCCAAGACGGAGGAAGCGCGAACGTCGCGCCCGCAGTCCCGTCGGCGTAACCCAGGTGAAGAGCGGATTGAGTGCGCGGAGTTCAAACGGCAGGATCAAGGCGAGCACGCCGATGCCGAGTTCGAGGGCGGCGTAGACGCGCAGCGCCTGCCGCGGCGCCACCCGTGATCCGACGCGTCCGCCAATCGCCGAGCCCGCCGCGAGGCCGCCCATGAACGCGGCGAGCACGGTGCTTGCCGCCGCGACGCCGTGTCCGAGTTGCAGGGTGAGGAGGCGGGTCCAGGTGACTTCGTAGACGAGGGCGGCAGCGCCTGACGCGGCGAAGATCAGCGAAAACGCGAGGCGCATTCACATCGAGGATATCAGCCCGCTGCTACTGTCGGGCCATCGGCACGTACAACACGATCGGACCGGTGCGTTCGATCTCTTGCAGTTGCCACGCGTCGATGATGAAGTCCAGGAGCGGTGCCGGCGCCCGCGCCTGATCGATCACGACGTAGCCGACACTGGCGCGCTGCAGGAATCCGGGCGCGCGCGCGCGGATGCGCGCTGCTTGATCCGCGGACAGCGCACGGCCTTCACTCAATGTAATCAGGGCATCAAGCGTCGGTTGCGCGCGCATCTCGTCGACCCGCTTTTCGGAATGCGCGAGAGGTAGCCGCCGATCAGTTTCTTGCCATGAACGGTCTGATGCAGGAGATAACGCGAGCTGAAGTTGCCGACACCCGATACTCCGTCGCGCACACCAATGGGCAGTTCGACGATCCGAACGGGCGCGTGGATCTGCCGCAATCGTTCGATAGACCGAGGGACTTCCGCCGAGTACAGGATTCGTGGAGCCGGGAAGAGCTCGAAGAGCACGAGGACGCCCGCGATTACCGCGATCGCTCGGCGACGGTGGGGATATCGGTGGCCGAGCGCGGCCAGGGCACCCGCAAACAGCACGGCGAGGCCAAGCGCGGCCACTACCGCAAACCGTGCGGGCGATCGCGCCGCGCCGACAATCGGCATGTATCGCAGTATGGCCCAGGGCAGCGGCACGAGCGTGTTGACGCCACCGACGTAGAGAAATGGTCCGAGCGAGAGCGTCGCAAAGCCTCCCGCGAGCCACAGCCATCCGGTGCGCGGCCGGAAACCGGCGCGCCACACCGCTACGCAGACGACGAGGATGCCGACGAGGCTGAGCGCTGCTGTGTAATCGACGAACGTGGTGGCATTTGCCGTCTGCGCGTCGTGGAAGCGCCGTGCCAGCGGATGGCTTGGGTTGAACGCGAACAACGCCAGGAGGTCCACGCCTCGCGGGCTACTGCGCCAGAACACGGGCGGATTGGCATAGCCACCGTGGAGGACCTCCTGACCGAGACCATACAGGATCGGCGACAGCGGTCCCGCACATGCGAGCCCCGCGACAACGAGTGTTCGCGCGCCAACAGGCGAGGGCACCCAGTCATCCAGCGACACCCGCGGCCGCAACGCGACGAGCGCGCGCGCGACCACAACCAGGGTAAGCACGAGTACCGGCGTATAAAGACCGCGGATGCTCACATGCAGCCCGAAGAGATCGAAACGGCCGCCGCGCCCGAAGAGAAGCCCTGCGACCAATCCCAGCAACAGCACGATCAGCACGTCGAGGATCCAGCGCCACGTCCGCGGGGCCGGTGCGGTCTTCCGTGTCACGTGCACGACCCGCAGCACCAGGTAGCCGCCCCCAATCATCAGGCAGTAGACCGCATAGTAGACATCACAGAACGCGGCCCACGCCACGCACAACCCGACCAGCGCTGCCGAACGAAATGTCCGTGAGCGCTCCGCGTTGAGGAGGCACAGCAGAAAGGCCGGCAGCGGCGCCGCCGCGACGAGGCTGTAGTGGCCGGTGCCGCGCGCGATGAGTACGGGCGACCACGCAAAGAGCAGTCCCGCAAGCCACGCCTCGAGGCGCGTCGTTGCCGTGACACGCCGGACGAGCGTGTACGTGGCCAATGCGGTGAGCACGGTCATCATGAGAAACACGACATTGAAAGTCGCGACGATGCCAAGCCACGGAATGAGCGGCAGCGCGATCAGGTTCAGAAACGCCGTGTAGTTGTGCTGGGACAGATCGACGCGTTGGGTGAGCGACAGGACCTGTTCCGTGGTCAGCGGGTTGTGCCGTTCGACGACCGCTTCATGCTGGAACACCCATTGGTTCCAGATGTACACGCCGGTGTCGCCACCGGGGTCGCCCGTGAGGGCAGAACCCATCTGGAGCGGCAGCGGCCAGGTGAATGCGACCGCAACCAACAAGTAACCGAAGACGACGGCGATCCGGGGGTTTCGCGCGCGTCGGGTCATCGAAGAGGCAGCCGGAATTTATCACATCGCGCGCAAATCGGAGGGACGAACGGTGTGGGACGGTAAACAAAAACATGTGGCGGTCGTAAGCTGGACCGCTGCGCGTTCGGGAGGACCTGGTCTGGTAGGTCTGGTAGGTCTGGTAGGTCTGGTAGTCGGTAGGTCTGGTAGGTCTGGTAGGTCGGGCTAGGTCGGGTAGGTCGGGTAGGTCTCGGTGCGGTTCTCAGCAAAAAGGCCGGGCGGTTTTTTGCCGCCCGGCCCTTTGATTACTCCGTGCCTCGGTGCTCCGTGCCTCGGTGCTCCGTGCTTCGGTGCTCCGTGCTTCCGTGCTCCGTGGTTCCGTGCTTCCGTGCTCCCGAAGAAACCCTCCGTGCTTAGAAGTCGTAGCGGAGCCCGAACCGCACGATGCGCGGATCGAGGAGCGACGTGACCTCTCCGAAGGTGGCGCCGGTGCTGGTGCGGAACGTGGTGACCGTTCCGTTGTTGAACAAGTTGAAGACGTCAACCATCGTGGTGAGGGTGCCCATCCTGCCGAATTTGAACGCCTTGTCGAATCGGAAGTCGAGAATCGACACGTTCGGTGCACGATTCGCGGTCACCGGTTCCATCCGGATCGTTTCCGAGCCGGCGACCGGCAGAGCCACGGCCGCCGAGCGGCCCCAATTGCGTCCGCTTTGCAGTTTGTACGAGGCACTGGTGCCAATGCCCCACGGCATCACATAGCGGCCCAGGATCTTGTAGTTCCACACGGTGCTGGTTTCACGACCGAATTCTCGAAAGTTCGGCCGGTAGTCGTATTCTTTGCCGTTGCCGGCTGCCCCGAGCGCATCAGTCGTCGAGGTCTGATTGTGGAATTGATTCAACCAGGTGTACTCATACGAACTGAGGAACATCCACTTGCCGCTGAATCGGCGGTTGACGGCAAACTCAATCGTGTTGTAGTTGGCCTTGGATTCCGGATCGGTCGGGTTGGTGAAGACGCGGTTCTCGGGCACCGCCGTCCGGTCGAGCAGGCTCAATGTCTGGTCGTCGGCTGTGCCGCGCACGTTGTCGGGACCGACGTCCACAAACGAGAACGGGACAGTGTAGGCAGGGAGTCTGTTGACGTCGACGGTCTGCCATTCGTTGCGAATGTTCTTATAGACGTAAGACGCTCGCCCTGACAGCCCCTGCACGATCTCACGCTCGAAGTGCGTGGAGAACTCGTCGCCATACGGGCGCTTCAAGTTGGGATCGACCGTCACACCGGCTGCCCCTGGGAGCGAGCCTGTCACGGTGCGAAGAAACGCGCCCAACTCTGCCGGGTTGTCGATCAGCAAGTTGCCGTTGAGATCGGTCCACCGGTAACGCAGCCGCGTCCGCCCGACGGGGTTGACGATCGCCCCGATGGTGTCGGGTGCCGAATTGAAATAGAAGCGGCCGTAGAACCCCTTGATGACCGACTTGCCGTCGCCCTTCAAGTCGTAGGCAAACCCAGCACGCGGGGCCGCCGTGGTGGAGCTCGCGAGATCGGCCTGCTGCACCGTGAACGGCGTCCACAGCGCGCGGAGGTTGGGATCGGTGACGACCCCGATGAGCCCGGGCACACCCTCAGGCGTCACGCTCTGCTCGGGGTAGAGGTCCTTGTAGTAATCGATGCGGAGGCCCAGGTTGAGCGTCAGCTTGTTGTTGAAGCGCCACGTGTCGTTGAGGAATCCGCTGACGTTGTTGGTCTGGTTGATGCCCGTATTCGGCGTGTTGTAGAACTCGATCTCCTGGGCGGTCCGGCCGAGCCCACCCGTTGCGTCCCAGTAGACGTGATTGAACGGTTGCGGAGCGTAGAAGCTCCGTCGTTCGCGCCGCCCTTCCGCGCCGACCTTGAAGTCGTGCGTGCCGTGCCAGCCTTCCTTCGCGTAGGAGAGCGAGGCCGTGAACTGCGGCTTGTAGCGCAGTTGATTCTGATACGAGATGTTCGCTCCGCCGTCGAAGCGATTTTCCGGGCCGATCTCGACGCGGCCGGGCACGAGTGTTCCTGTGAACGCGCCGCTTTCGGCGGTGGTCTGCAGCGGGAAGAAGTTGTACCACTGGCCGACGATCACGTCGAGGAACATGCGATCGCTCAGGAGGCTCGTCCACTCGATCTTCATCGGGTAGTTGCGCGATGACTGAAAGTAGGCCGCCGACACCGGAACGCTCGGGCCGAGATCGCGCAGCGCCTGCAGCTTTTCCCGCTTGTTCAGATAGCCGATGACCTGGTTATTCCGATTCAGCTGGAACGTGCCCTTGAAGGTGTACTGGTTGCTCAGCTTGGAGCGCGCCAGCTCGTCGAAGTTGAGCACGTTCTTGTACTGGTCGTTGAGACGGTACGAGTAGAAGAACCAGGCTTTGCCCTTCCAGAGCGGGCCCCCGATATTCGCGTTGATGTCGTACTGACGATCGATGGGGTTGCCGCGGGCGAGCGGCGTACGGACGAAGAAGCCGTCTTCGTCACGCTGGTTCCCGACTTTGAACGTGTCGGGCACGTTGTCGGAGATGGTCGCGTCGCCCTCCCAATCGCTGTACCAATTACCGGTGAACCGGTCGCCGCCCGACTTGACGATGATGTTCATCGAGCCGCCGCCAGAGTCGTGGTCGGCCATATTGCCGGCGCCACCGAGCTGGAACTCTTCGAACGATCCGAAGTCGAAATATCCGGCATTGGCGTCGGTGCCTTCGGTCGTGTTGACGCCTTCAATTCGAGTGGTGCGCTGCTGGCTGACGCCGTAGGCGATAAAGCCCGTCTGCGTCCCGGTGTGGGAGCCGCCGACGTCGTAGCCGGTCATCTGGAATCCGGGCGCCTGCGCCATGGCGGCCCAGATGTCGCGCGCGTTGGGAATCTCAGTGAGCAATTCCTTGGTGAAGTTGGTGCCGACGAGCGTCGTGGACGTGTCGACGACCGGCGACTCTCCCGACACGGTGACCGTTTCCTGCAGGCTTGCCACCTGCAGTTGCTGATCGACGGTCAGCGTCGTGTTGATGACGACGCGAATGCCTTCGCGCTTCGTCGTTTGGAACCCGGAGAGTTCAAACGTCAGGTCGTATACGCCCGGCGGTAATGCGAGCAAGCGGTAGTCGCCTTCCGCGCCGGTCACCTGGACCTGCGGCTGAATCAGCGCCGGGCTGCTTGCTGTGACCGTGACACCGGGGAGAATGGCCCCCGTATTGTCCGTGACCGTGCCGTTGATACGACCGCGGAACTCCTGTGCGCTGGTGGGTACTGCGGCGAGAAGCAGCAGTGACAGGCACAGGGAGACGACCCTGTTGAGTCTCATTACATCCTCCGAAGAAATAGTTACCGCGAACAAGCCGGGTGGATCCGGCAAAAGCGCCCTCAACCCCAAACCAAACTGCCAAATGTTACCTCGGGCGACCGGCGATGTATAGTCCACCTCGCCAGTGCTGCCTCCGGATCCGCTATGGTTCTCCTGGCTCTTTCGGCATGTCCGCGGCGCGTGACCGGCTCCGGGCGTTCGTCCCACCCAATTTTCCCGTGCTGTTGGTGGCGATCCTCGCCTTGGCCGCGTTCAATCTGACCTTCCGCCTCGGCGAGCAGACGATCACGGAGTGGGACGAGTCCTTATACGGCTTGAGCGCGGCGGAGATGTTGGAGCGGGGCGAGTGGGTCGCCACTTGACTCCACGGCGCGGTGGATTATTCGGTGATCACCAAGCCGCCGCTGCACGTCTGGCTCACCGCCCTGTCCTTTGCCGCGTTCGGCATCAACGCCATATCGCTGAGGCTGGTGCCGGTCATTTCGGCCTGGGTGACGGTGCTCGTGATCATGCTCTGGGCCCGCCGTATCGCCGGGCCGGTCGTCGCGCTCGCTGCGGGGCTCGTGCTCAGCACGACGTTCGGATTTCTGTACGTGCATTCAGGTCGCACGGGCAACACCGATGCGCTCTTCGCACTGCTCATCGCGCTGACCGCATTGACGCTTCATCACGCGATCGGCCGCCCGTGGATGCGTCTGTGGCTGGGTCCGCTGCTCGCGGCGTTGTTTCTGCTGCGTGGGCCCGGTGTCCTCACGCCGCTGGCATCGTCGTGCTGGTCGAACTCTGGAATCGTCCCGCGCGCGCACGCTGGGCGCCGCTCGCCGCCGCCCTGTCGCTCTTCGCGTGTCCCGTGGGTGTTTGGATGGCCGCGCGGTGGCGCGTTGATGAAGCGAGGTTACTCGAGCAGCTGTGGAACGTCGACTTCCTCGCCCGCACGATGACGCCGTTTGAGGGCCATAGCGGCACGCCGCTGTTCTATCTGAACGTGCTGCAAAAGTACCAGTATGAGTGGCTCGCCGCCGCCGTCGCTGCCGCGCTGCTTTTCCGGCGTCGAGACGGCAGTGGCGCGACCGGCTCCTGTTCTGGCGCTCGACGGTGCCCGCCATTGCCGTGATTGGCGTGTGCTTCGTGGCCAAACACCTGATCGGTGCATCGATCGAATCGCTCTCCGCTGAAGAAGAATTCCTGGGCAAGAGTAAACCCGGTGATTTTCTCGTCGCGACGCGGGACGTCGAGACCGCCGGTGTCGAGAAGATTCGCCAGACACCGCTGTATACGCTCTACGGCCTCACTCACTAATAAAAACTTGGCGAAATGTGCTCCGAGCATCCGAGCATCCGAGCATCCGAGCATCCTAGTCCCTTTCCGTGTTTCCGTGCCGAGTCTCCGAGTCTCCGAGTCTTCCGAGTTTCCGCTTCCGTGCTTCCGTGCTTCTGCTTCCGTGCTTGTATACTTTCGCGCCATGACGCGTCCCATCGTTACTGTCACGCTCGTGCTCACGCTCGTCGCATCAACCGCGTTTGCGCAGCAGGACGCCGCCACCGTCGGCACGCGTCTTCTGCAGGATGCCGCGATCAAGCGCGCGCTCGACACCATTCGCGCCGCCGAGCCGCAGACGATTGAGGATCAGGTGCGGCTCTGCGAGGTCGAAGCGCCGCCGTTCAAGGAAGCGAAGCGCGCACAGCTATACGCGCAGATGTTCCGCGACGCAGGGCTACAGAACGTTCGCATCGACAAAGAGGGCAATGTCCTCGGCGAGCGCCGAGGATCGCAGCCGCGGCCGCATCTGGTGTTTGCCGCGCACCTCGATACCGTGTTTCCTGAGGGCACCAACGTCACCGTCAAGCGCGAAGGGACTCTGCTGCACGGGCCGGGCATTGGCGACGATTGTCGCGGTCTCGCCGTGCTCCTCGCGGTCGCACGCACCATCACCAAAGCGAACATCCAGACACCCGGCACGATCACCTTCGTCGGCGACGTCGGAGAAGAAGGCCTGGGTGATCTGCGCGGCGTGAAGTATCTGTTTCAGGAAGGCATGAAGGGACAGATCGACCGGTTTGTGTCGATCGACGGCACCGGTCTCGGCCTCACACACATTGCCGTGGGGAGCCTCCGCTACCGCGTGACGTTCAAGGGACCTGGCGGCCACAGTTACGGTGCGTTCGGCATGGTGAATCCCATTCAGGCGCTCGGACGGGCGATGGCGCGCATCGCGGACTTCCAGGTACCCAACAAGCCGAAGACCACGTTCAATGTCGGACGGATTGGCGGCGGCACGTCGGTCAACGCCATCCCCTTTGACGCGTGGATGGAAGTCGACATGCGTTCGGCCGATCCCGCGTCGCTGCAATCGGTCGACGCGAAATTTCACAAAGCGGTGGACGATGCGGTGGCGGACGAGAACGCGCGGTGGGGAAGTCGTCAGTTGACAGCGGAGAAGACGGTTGTGGGGAGCCGCCCCGCGGGCCGGACGCCGGCCGATGCGCCGATCGTGGTGGCCGCGATCTCGGTGACCAAAGCGTTGAACATTCCTGTGTCGTTGGACGAGGGCTCGACCGATTCCAACATTCCGATGAACCTGTCGATCCCGGCGATTACGATCGACGGCGGCGGCCGCGGACGTGGCGCGCACGCGCTTGATGAGTCGTTTGACACGACGGACTCGTGGATGGGCACGCAGCGCGCGTTGCTGCTCGCTTTGGCGCTGGCGCAACAGTAGCCGCGCGCGCGTCGCGCGAAGGAGTGCGCGGCGCGTCGTGAACGATGCTTCGCGTGCGAGAAGGCACAAGCGCACGCGCGTACCTACTGGCCGCGCTCCTGGCGCAACGCGCGGAACCGCTCCAGCTCGCGCGTCCGTTGCTGCCGCATCGCCCGGTCGGCGTACAGCATCCAGACCACGAACGACAGGTGCGGGACCGCCATTACCCCGAGTTCTGTTTCAATAGGGCCCGGCAGCACGACTGACAAAAAATTGATGAGTGTGGCGAAAAAGAACAGCGGCATCAGCAGCGGATGCCCACCTGCCCCAGGTGCGGTCGGTCCGAAGCGCATCGCGGTCTGTTCCCACGCCGGCGCGTCGCAGCCCGGCTCCGGCGATTCTTCGTAAAACACCTGTAAATATCGCCCGATTCGTTCGACGCCGAGATGGAGCATGCGGTTGATCTCAAATGTGGCGACCAGCAGCAGAAGTGGAATGGTCCCTGCAATGGGGTTGGGCAGCCAAGCCAGCACCGCGACCATTGTGACCGCCCACACAGCGAAGCCGGCGAGCGACAGCGTCAACCGGAGTCCGCTGCGGGAGCCTATAGTCGCCCGAAGAGCGGAATATTCGGCAGTTTGAAGCAGTTTCATAGCTCTCTCGTTGGGCAACATACTTTGGGCTACAGCCCTAAACCTCGATTGCGCTGTAAGATACGCCTTGCACCCTGTTGGAAAGATGTTACAATGCCGATGACCTGGTTAGCGAATCGTCCGGCGTCCGCGATGGGCGCTCCCTACGTATCGTCGAGGCGTTGATGAAGCACTTGTCCCCCATTGCCCGGCTGGTCACAACGCTCCTCATCGCCGTCGCCTTTGTCACGCCAGCTGAGCCGGCGGATGCTGGCCAACGCAAAACCACAGCGGCGCGGTCAACACGACCCGCGGTCAGCGCGGCCGTCGCCAACGCTGGTGCCAAGACCGCACGCAAATCCGCTCCCACGAAAAAATCCTACGCGTCCACCAAGAAATCCCGTGCCGCGCGTCTTGCGCAGGCCCGTGCGGCGGCGCGCGCCAAAGAACTGCGCGAGCTCACGACGCCCCGTTACACGCTCGACGCCCTCGGTGAGGAAGTCCCCGATGTGCGCGCCGAAGCGGCGATCATCTACAACCCCGAGACCAACGAGGTGCTCTGGGAGTCCAACGCGCGCGAAGAGCGCTCCATTGCGAGCATCACCAAGGTGATGACCGCGCTCGTGTTTCTGGAGAGCGACGTGCCGCTCACGACGCCTGTCACCGTGCAGCGCGCCGACGTCTATCGGGCGTCGACGACCTATCTCCGCGCCGGGTATAACGTCACCGCCGAAGACTTGCTCAACCTCCTCCTCGTCGGCTCCGACAACGCCGCCGCGCGCGCTCTCTCGCGCATCTCGCCGTTCGGCGCTTCAGGGTTTGTCGATCGCATGAATCAAAAGGCGGCCGAGCTCGGCCTGCAGAAGACGCATTACGCAGATCCGTCCGGGCTCCTGGCCACCAACGTCTCGTCTGCGTACGACATGGCGCGGCTGATCGCGTTTGCCTCCGCCGACGATCGCGTTGGCAGCATCATGCGCCGCGCGACACACACCGTGTATTCGGGGACGCGCACGATTAACGTCAGGAGCACGAATCACCTCGTGCGCGAAGGTCAACTCGATGTGGTGGGCGGCAAGACCGGATTTATTTCGCGCGCCGGCTACTGCCTCGCGACGTTGCTGCGCCTGCCGCAAAGCGGTCAGCAAGTCGCCGTCGTCGTCCTTGGCGCGCGCTCCAATCAGGGCCGCTTCTGGGAAACACGCCATCTATTCAACTGGCTCAACACGCACACGACGAAGGTGCTCGGTATTGGAGCGCCACAATCGCCGCCACAGTCAGAAGACGCGGCGGCGCCAATGGGCCAGTAGGAAAAGAAGTTTCCAGTTTCCAGTTCCCAGTTCAAAGTTAGAAAGGGCGGCCGTCACATGACGAGCCGCCCTTCGTCGTTCCGCGGACCGCGCGAGGTGTTTCCCTGATCCCTGATCCCTGATCCCTGATCCCTGAAACCTGAAACCTGACTCCTGACCCCTATCCGTTATTAAATCCTCGCTGCATCACGACCGCATCGAGCGGAAGCGTCGCAATCGCGTCCACATTCGGCATCGCTCCACGCCCCGCGCGCCGGCCGTCGAGTGTCTTGAGATATCGCCGGCACGATTGACACGCCGTAACCCGGTAAGTGCCATCAGGTGTGGCGAAGCTCGTGATGCGCTCCCGGTCCGCCTCGCCGCAAAACGGGCACGTAAAGGGTTCCGTCGGCCAGCGCGTTTGACAACGGCCGCAGATCAACAGGCGTTCGCCCGTCGTGGTGATGCAGGCGAAGTCCGGCTCGCCTCCGCAGACCGGACACACGCCGCGTTTCCACGCACCGAACGCGGGCGGGTGGCGTGTCGCGTCTCCGCTCGATCCGAACGCGGCGCGCTGTTGCAGCACTTCCGCCGCCCGGCAGAGAAACGGCCGCAGTGCCCATGCGATCACTTCGTCGAGCATCTCGACGCCGCTCTCGGTTTGACCCTTCTCGAACCATCGCCGCGCCATCTCTGGAAGGCTGCCCGAGCGGCCAGCTTCGTGCAGCGTGTCGCCGGTCTTGACGTCGATGGCCTCGTTGCGGCGGAGGATGTCGGTGACCTGCCGAAACAGCAAACGCGCCTCGGTCCATTCAATCGGCAGTCGATCGAAGTCGAGGAGCGGTTGGCCGGCGGCGAGTCGCGACGCGATTTGATCGACACTGAGGGCGACCGAGGCGGTTGCCACCCGGCCTTGCACGCGTCGGACCGCGTCGATCAAGCCGATCTGGAGGGCGACGGCACTCGACAACTCGGGTTGTCGCTCCGCGAGGGCACGCAGCTCTGCGACGTCGCGCGGATCTGGACGAGCCGTGCTGCGCGGCCGAGTGATCATTGCAGAGATTGTACCTGCTGCGGCCCCAGAGCTCTACCGGATGTCTCCTGACAGCGGGTGATAATCAGGAGAGAGATGACTCCACGCAAGAGCCCGATCAAGAAAACTCCGGCAGAATCACCCCAGCCGCCCGTCAAAGCGCCGAAGCCACCGCCGACGAAGAAACCACGACCAGCGTCAACGCCGGCGCAACCGCGCCCGACGGCACGTTCCAAACGGCCGGCGCCTGCACCTGACCCGCAGACGACCGACACACTCGCACCGAAACGATCCTCGCGCAAGTTGACGCCGCGTGCGTCGCAACCTCCGAGCGGCCTCGACATTCTGATGGTGACGTCGGAGGCGGTGCCCTTCTCGAAGACGGGTGGCTTGGCCGATGTCACGACCGCGCTCAGCAAGGCGCTTGGCCGGATGGGACACACCGTCACGTTGGTCACACCGCGGTACCGTGGCGCACCGGATGGCGAACCGCGCGGCAGCGTCCGCGCGTTTCTTGCCGGGACCTGGTTTCAGGGCACCTTCCTCGAGACCCGCCTCGGGGAGAACGCGACCGCCATTCTCGTGGATTGCCCTCCTCTGTACGACCGCGCCGGTCTGTATCACGAGAACACGATTGACTATCCCGACAACCCGGTGCGATTTGCGTTCCTGTCGATCGCAGCGCTCGACTGGGCCGCGACCAAGACCCCCGTACCGTCGGTCATTCATGCGCACGACTGGCAGACGTCGCTCACGCCGGTCTATGCACGCCAGTACTTTTCAGCGGCACGTTTCCCGGTCGTCACAACGATTCACAACCTTGCGTTTCAGGGATGGTTCCACAAGGCCTGGGTGGACGCGCTGGGGTTACGCTGGCGCGATTTCACCATCGGCGGTTTCGAGTTTCACGATCAGCTGTGTTTCCTGAAGGCTGGCGTCAACTTCAGCGACGCGTTAACCACGGTGAGCCCAACCTACGCGCAGGAGATCCAAACACCGACGTACGGCCACGGGTTTGACGGCATCATCCGCGGCCGTCGCCATCTGCTCACGGGCATCCTCAACGGCATTGATGCCGAGGCGTGGAATCCCGGGACGGACAAATACTTGCCTGCACCGTTCAGTGCGGACGATCTTGGAGGGAAGGCGCTCGCCAAGCGTACGCTGCTGCAGGAGTTTCGTTTGGTGACGGATGTCGACGCCGATCGACCGGTGATTGGGATCGTGTCGCGCTTGGCCGAGCAAAAGGGCATGGATCTGCTCGAAGCCGTCGCGCGAGACCTCCCCACGCTCGACGCGACGTTCGTTGTGGTTGGCACCGGCGATGCCCGCTATGAACACATGTGGCGTCAGCTTGCCGCCGAGCATCCGGATCGCATCGGCGCGTTCATCGGGTTCGACGAACGCCTCGCGCATCTCGTTGAAGGCGGCGCCGACATCTTCCTGATGCCGTCACGCTTCGAGCCTTGCGGCCTCAATCAGATGTACAGCATGCGCTACGGAACGGTTCCCGTGGTGCGTGCGGTCGGCGGGTTGGCCGACACGGTGCGACCCTACAATCCGCGCAACGGACAAGGCACAGGATTTCTCTTCCGCGAGTACGAGCCGGCCGCCATGATTGCGGCGGTGCGCGAGGCGCTTGACGCATATCGGCAGCAGCGCGCATGGCGCCGGCTGCAAATCAACGGCATGCGGAAGGACTTCTCGTGGGAACGCTCTGCGGCTGAGTATGTCAAGGTGTATAAAGGAGTGCTGGCCTCGCGGCGAAACACCTGACCGGGGGTCGGCATCTTAAGACTGAGGAACTCCCGTTCCCGTCGCAATTGAGGACTTATGGCTTCCGAAAAGGTCAAGACGTTTACAGATTCCGATTTCGATTCGTCGATCAAAGACGGCGTCGTGCTGGTCGATTTCTGGGCAGAGTGGTGCGCGCCGTGCCGCCGCCTGGCGCCCACGGTTGATCAGCTGGCCGAGGATTACAACGGCAAGGTCACCGTCGCCAAGATGAACATCGACGACAACCCCAACACTCCCACGCGCTTCATGGTACGGGGCATTCCGACACTCCTGCTGTTCAAGAACGGCGAGTTGAAGGAAACGATCGTCGGACTTGCGGGTAAGGACGATCTCGCGCGGGTCATCGACAAGCACGTCGCGTGAGGTCATGGCAGATCATCGACAGGTGATCGTGGTCGGGTCCGGTCCAGCCGGGTTGACCGCCGCCTTGTACGCCGCGCGCGCCAATCTCAAGCCGCTGGTCATCGAAGGCATCGAAGCGGGCGGACAGTTGATGCTCACGACGATGGTCGACAACTGGCCGGGCTATCGCGACGGCATCATGGGTCCGGATCTGATGGCCGAAATGCGCGCCCAGGCGCCGCGTTTCGGCGCCGAACTCATACAAGGCGACGTCACCTCCGTGGATTTATCGGCGCGACCGTTCCGCGTCAAGGTGTCTGACCAAGGAGATACAGCGCCGACGCACTGATTCTTGCGACCGGCGCCTCGGCGAAATGGCTCGACCTTGGAGTTGACAAGAAGCTCTCAGGCCGCGGCGTTTCCACATGCGCGACCTGCGACGGGTTCTTCTTCAAGGGTCGCCCGATCGCCGTGGTCGGCGGCGGCGATACCGCGATGGAAGAAGCGATCTATCTCTCGAAGCTCGCAACCAGTGTCACAGTCATTCACCGCCGCGATACGCTGCGCGCCTCGAAAGTGATGCAGGACAAGGCGGCGTCGATTGCCAACATCTCGTTCATCTGGAACACCGAGGTGATTGACATCCACGATGTGCAGAAGGGCGCAGTCACGTCGCTCGTGCTCAAGAACCTCATCACCGGCGAACGAAGCGAGCTTCCGGTCGACGGGGTCTTCATCGCCATCGGCCACGTGCCCAACACCAAGCTCGTCGCCGGTCAGCTCACGCTCGACGAAAACGGGTACATCGTGACGCACGGCGGGACGCGCACGAGCGTGCCTGGTGTGTTTGCCGCGGGTGATGTGCAGGATCACATCTATCGTCAGGCGGTTACCGCGGCGGGGTCAGGCTGTATGGCGGCGATCGACGCGGAGAGATTTTTATCCGGGCTGGGACACGAGGTGAGCCCGGAAGTTGCCAGTTTCCAGTTACCAGTTCAAAGTTGAGTTGTCAGTTGAACGAGTTACCAGTGCACGTGGCGGACTCTTAACTCGTTCTAACTCGTAACTGAACTTTAAACTGACAACTCAACTTTGAACTGGGAACTGACAACTGGAAACTCTCAGTCGATCCACCCTCCACCCACCACAACGTCGCCATCGTAAAAAACAACAGCTTGCCCCGGGGTGACCGCGCTCTGCGGCTCGTCGAATGCCACTTCAGCACGATGGTGGTCGATCGCACGCACACGGCCGGGCGCCGCCCCGTGGTGATGACGGATCTGTGCCGTCACACTCAACCAACCCGATGGCGGTTGACCTGACACCCAGTTGACCTGCGATGCCTCGAACGAGGCGCGTCCAAGCGCGTCGCGCGGTCCGACGACGATCTCTGACGTGTCGGGACGTATCTCGAGCACGTATAGCGGTCCGCTCGAGGACAGGCCGAGACCCTTGCGCTGACCCACGGTAAAGCGGTGCATGCCCGCGTGGGTGCCGAGCCGTGTGCCGTCCTGCGCCACAATCGCGCCCGGCTTACGAAGCTCCGGTGCCGCGCGCTCGATGAACCCGGCGTAGTCGCCATCCGGCACGAAGCAGATCTCCTGGCTGTCAGGCTTGGACGCCACGCGCAGCTCGAGCCGCCGCGCCTCTTCGCGGACGACGTCCTTATCAAGATGCCCGACGGGAAAGGCCGCGCGCGCGAGCTGGTCTTGTGTGAGTGAAAACAGAAAATACGATTGATCCTTCGTCGGGTCCGCGCCGCGGCGTAGCACAAATCTGTCGTCGGCACCGCGCGTGACGCGCGCGTAATGCCCGGTGGCGAGCAGATCGGCGTTAAACCCGAGCGCGCGGTCGAGCAGCGTGGCGAATTTCACATCCGAGTTGCAGTGGGCGCACGGAATCGGTGTTCGACCCGCGGCGTATTCGCTGATGAAATTCGAGACGACCTGTTCGTTGAAGCGGCTTTCGAAGTTGAGAATGTAGTGCGGAATACCAATCGCCGCAGCCACGCGCCGCGCGTCGTGCAGGTCGTCAATCGTGCAACACGTGCCGAAGCCGGTCTGGCCTTCCGTCTGATCGTAGAGCTGCATCGACACACCGATGACGTCATGACCCTGCTCGGCGAGCAAGGCCGCGGCCACGGAAGAATCCACGCCGCCCGACATCGCCACGACAATTCGCATCTGAAGTTCTACCGACCACGAAATCTCGACCACGAAAGAATTGTGGTTTGTTTTTCGTGTTTTCGTTATTTCGTGTTTTCGTGGATCACTTACGCGCTCCAATCGTTGACAGGCTGCGCAGCTTTTCGACCAGCGGCGGCAGCACCGCGATCACCCGATCGACATCGGCCTCTGTGTTGCTCGCGCCCAGGCTAAAGCGAATCGAGCTGAGCGTGCGGTGATGGGGAAGTCCCATCGCCTTGAGCACGTGAGACGGTTCGAGCGTCCCGGACGAGCAGGCCGACCCTGACGAGACGGCAATCCCTTCGAGATCGAGACCGATGAGGAGCGATTCGGATTCGACGCGCTCAACGCTGACGTTTGTCGTGTTGCCGACGCGTGGCGACGCCGCCCCGTTGCGGACGGCGCCGGAGATCGCCGTGAGGACGCCCTCTTCCAGTCGATCGCGAAGCGCGGCGAGTCGCGACGGTTCACTTCCGAGCTTCTCGCGCGCGAGCCGCGCGGCGACGCCGAGGGCGGCCAGCCCGGCAACGTTTTCGGTGCCGGCGCGCCGATTCCGCTCCTGACGACCACCGGTGACAAACGGCTGCAGCCGCACGCCGCGTCGAATCCAGAGTGCCCCGGTGCCTTTGGGCCCGTAAAACTTGTGTCCGGAAATCGACACCAGATCGACCCCAAGCGTTTTCACGTCCAGCGGAATCTTGCCCGCCGACTGCACCGCATCGGTGTGCACGAGCGCGCCGTGCGCATGGGCAATCTCGGCGAGCGCCGCCACGGGCTGGATGGTGCCAATCTCGTTATTCGCGTGCATCACCGACACCACCGCCGTGTCGTCGGTAATGACCGAGCGCAGTGCGTCGGGCGACACGATGCCGCTGGCATCGACGGGCAGCAGGGTGACCCGCCAACCGCGGCGCGCCAGGCTTTTGAGCGTGTTCAGGACGGCTTCGTGCTCGATCGTGGTGGCGATGAGATGCTTGCGGCCGGTGGGCTCGAGCGCGTCAGCCAGTCCGCGCAGCGCAAAATTGTCACTTTCGGTGCCGCCGGCCGTAAAGACGACCTCCGAGGGATCCACACCAATCAGTGCCGCCACCTCCCCGCGGGCGTCGTCCAGAACCGCCTTCGCCTGTTGGCCGAAGTGATGGACGCTCGACGCATTGCCCCACACCTCGCGCGAGACCCGATCGAGGCGCTCGGCAGCCTCGGGGGCGATTGGCGTGGTCGCGTTGTGATCGAGATAGATGCGGGGCACGGATCGTCGATCGTAGCATTCCTGCTAACCCTCAGCAATAAAAGGACTAGACAACGTCCGCCGCGCCTCATACACTGGCAGAGCTCTTCTCAACCGAAGCCCTACGTTCCCCCCGGGTTTCACTAAGGCACCCTCAGGCCGGTCGTTCAGCCGAGGGAGAGGAATCTAGTGATGTGGAAGCGTGACGAGTCGGTCAAGCCGACCCCCCCTGCACCCCAGGCCCCGGCGGCGCCGATAACATCTTCGCCGCAGCACCATCAGTCGCCACCGAACGCGGCGAGCGACGGTCTGTACGCAGATTGAGAGGGACAAGGTGAATATTGGGAAGTCGGTTGTCATCAAAGGTGAGCTGAGTGGCAGCGAGGATCTCACCATCGAAGGCCATGTCGAAGGCCGTATCGAGCTGCGTGAGAACGTGTTAACCATCGGGCCAAACGGCAAAATACGCGCCGAAGTCTTCGCGAAAAGCGTCATCGTGCTTGGCGAGGTCTCCGGCAATGTGACAGCCTCCGAGAAGGTCGACATTCGCGACAACGGATCGGTCGACGGCGATATCGCCTCGCCGCGCGTCGCCATCGCCGAGGGCGCGCATTTCCGCGGGAGTGTGGACATGCAGAAGGGCGGCGGCGTCAAAGGACAACCCCCGAGCCCGCCCAAAACCGTGCAACCCGGCACTCCGGTCACGTCTTCTGGTTCGACTGGCACCCCAGCGACGACCCCGCAGCCCACGCCTCCCTCGACGGCTGGTCAGCGGGTGGGCGCCTGACGCACACCAGAGGGGTGAGACCCCTTTTCCGCCTGCGCGTGTGGAAAAGGGATCTCCCCCCTTTTTCGTGCTGGCTCTGTCATGGCTGACGTCAGATCGTTCTCCGATCTCTTCGGCTTGTTTGGGGGCCGCCGGTCCACTGACGTCGAGTCCGCGGACCCGCTCGCCCTGCCCGAGGAGCCGCTCTATCCCACCAAGGCTCTGCCGAAGTTCCTGCGTCATCTCCAGTCGCGTCAGAATCCCACGATGATCGATCTTGGCCCGGTCGTGGGCAGCAACGTCACGTTCTTCGGCGAGCAGTTAGGCTGCCGCATCCGCGTCGAGGACGTGGCCGCCGACATCGATCGCCATGTCAAGACCGACACCATCGATCAGCTCCCGAAGTTCTTCGAAACGCGGTTCAAAGCCGCGGCGGAAACGGTTGACGGCATTCTCTGCTGGGACATCTTCGATTACATGGACCGGCCCGCGGCGCAGGCGCTGGCCGCGGCGCTCACGCACCTGCTCAGGCCCGACGGAACACTGCTGGGGTTTTTCAGCACTGGCGACTCGCGCGCGCAGATCTACACGAAATATATCGTCGTCGACGGTGTCAATTTGCGGTACCGCACCTATCCGGCGACGCGACCGCGCCAACGGGCGCTGCTCAATCGCGACATCATCAAACTGTTCGAGCATTTGCGCGTGACGGATTCCTTCCTGATGAAGACCCACATGCGCGAAATTCTGTTTCGCAAACCGGCGTACGCCACGCGTTAGACCCCTGCCTGTCAGCTAGACACCTGTCGCTTCGGACGATCCTTCAACCCCCAAGCCCCCAACCCGTCGCATGTCCCGCCCGATCGTTGCGCTCCTCTCCGACTTCGGCACGCGCGATCACTACGTCGGGACGATGAAAGCCGTTGTGCTTAGTGTCTGCCGCGAGGTGTCGCTGGTCGACATCAGCCACGACATTCCGCCGCAGGATGTCCTCGCCGGCGCCTTGCAGTTGGGCGCGTCGTACGCGTTTTTCCCGCCCACGACCGTCTTTCTCGTGGTCGTCGATCCGGGTGTGGGTTCGGCGCGTCGGCCGATCGCGGCGGCGGTGCGGGACTACACGTTCGTCGCGCCCGACAACGGCGTCCTCACCTCCGTCTTGCGCGACTCGCCAGCCAAGTTGATCGTCGAGCTCACGGAACCCTCATACGCGCGCCCGACCATCAGCCGCACGTTCGAAGGGCGCGATCGGTTTGCCCCTGCCGCGGGGTGGATCGCCCAAGGCGTCGCGCTCGAGTTGCTAGGACCGCGGCTGACCGATCCCCACCTGCTGGACATTCCCGCCGCCGAACGACGCGAGGACGGCATCACCGGCGAAGTGCTTCGCGTCGACCACTTTGGCAACCTCATCACCAACATCGGCCGGAACGCGTTCGACTGGCTGGTGAGCGGCGGGAGGGTTGCCGTGCGCGTCGCCTCGCACGACATCGGGCAGGTGGTGAACACCTACGCCGACGTGGCGCCCGGCGAAGTTTGCGCGCTCGTCGGGAGCACCGACCATCTTGAGATCGCCGTAAACCGCGGCAGCGCCGCCGAGCGCCTGGGCGTGACACGCGGCGCGAAAGTGCACGTTAGGCGCCCATAGAAGCGCCGAGCGTTTTGACGCTCCCCCAGCACCGCGCCAAGCTTCGGCTCATCCTCTCGGTTGCAAATTCCCCCGCCAAGATAAAAACGGAAATCCGCGTAATCGGCGGATAGTCTCGTCCGCGTAATCACGCGGCGAAAGTGGTACCATCGTCGGCTGCCATGCTTAACTTCGACTTTACCGAGGAGCAACGCCTTCTCGAGCAGACGATTCGCGAATGGGGCGGGAGGGACATCGCGCCGCGCATTCATGACCTGGATCGCGAACATCGGTTCGATCGCGATCTCATCATCGGCGGCATGAAACGACTGGGACTGTTGGGTATCTCGGTGCCACAGGAGTACGGCGGCGCGGGGATGGATTACGTGTGCCTCGGTATCGCCAGTGAAGAGCTCGAATACCTCGATACATCGTTACGCGTGATCATGTCGGTGCACGCCGGGTTGAACTGTCTGACGCTCCTCAGCTGGGGCAGCGAAGAGCAAAAGCGCAGGTATCTGGTGCCCCAGGCTCAGGGCGAGAAACTGTCCACCTATGGGTTGACCGAGCCTGCAGCCGGAAGCGACGCGCGGGGCATTCAGACGACCGCGGTGCGAAAGGGCGACCGCTGGATTCTGAACGGCGAGAAGATGTGGATCTCGCTGGCCGACGTGGCCGACAACTACCTCGTGTTCGCCTGGAGTGATCAGGAGAAGAAGAAACAGCGCGATCCGTCCGGCATCAGCTGCTTCATCGTCGAGCGCGCGTTCAAAGGCTTTTCGAGCGGAACATTGAAGGAGAAGTGGGGCATTCTGGCCGGCAACACCGGCTTTTTGAAGATGGACGACATGGAAGTGCCGGCCGAGAACCTCCTCGGCCGTGAGGGTGAGGGGTTCAAGATCGCGATGTTCGCGCTCGACCAGGGACGTTACACCGTCGCCGCGGGTGCCACCGGACTTATCCGGGCATGCCGCGATGCGAGTGCGAAGTACACGCTCGAGCGTCGCGCCTTCGGTCAGCCGATTGCCGAGCATCAGCTGGTCAAGGAAATGATCGCGCGGATGGAAGCCGACTACGAGATATCACGGCTCCTGTGGCTGCGATCCGGCGCGCTCAAGAACGCGGGTCGACGAAATACCCGCGAGACGAGTCTGGCGAAATGGTACGCCACGGTCGCGTCGGAAACCGCTGCCGGGAATGCTGTGCAGGTGCACGGCGCGAACGGCTATTCGGACGAGTACCCTGTGGGACGCTTCTACCGCAACTGTAAAGGCGCGGTGATTTACGAAGGCACGCGTGAAATCCATACCCTGATGCAGGCGGACTATGTCCTCGGGTTCAGACAGGACAAGCCGCTACGATGCGAATTGCCGCCCTACAAAGGCTGAAGATCATGCGAACTGAAACCGTTCCTGCGAAAAACGCGCAACGCCAAACCATGGAGTCCGACCTCTCGCTCGAGTTCCTGCGCGTGGTCGAGCAGGCGGCCGTTGCCTGCGCCCACACGATGGGGCAGGGCGATCGACACATGTCCGATCAAGCCGCCGTCGAAGCGATGCGCAAGGAGCTCGACACGGTGCCGATCGACGGCACGATCGTCATAGGCGAGGGCGAGCGCGACGAGGCGCCGATGCTGTACATCGGCGAGAAAGTCGGGATGGCGCATCGCGGCAACGGGACGACGCGGCAATTCGACGAAGTCGATATGGCGGTTGATCCGCTCGAGGGGACGAATCTCTGCGCCACAGGCGAACCCAACGCCATCGCCGTGCTGGCCGCCTCTGAGCGCGGCGGCTTACTGCATGCGCCAGACGTCTACATGCAGAAGCTCGTCGTCGGGCCCAGCGCGAAGCATCTTGTGGATCTCGACGCACCGGTGCGAGAAAACCTTCGTGCCATCGCGCGCAGCCTTGGACGGCAGGTTGACGAGCTCACCGTTGTCGTGCTCGATCGGCCGCGTCACGAGGAATTGATCGCGGATATTCGCGCGACCGGCGCGCGCATCCGTTTGATTGGAGACGGCGATCTCTCCGCCGGGATCGCCGCCGCCGTCGCGGGAAGTGGCGTTCATGCCGTCATGGGCACTGGCGGCGCACCGGAAGGCGTGCTGACGGCGGCGGCGATGCGCTGTCTCAACGGCGAAATTTTCGCGCGTCTGGTGGTGAGTAAGCCGGAACACGAAGAACGCTGCCGCGCTATGGGCATCAGCGACACCAGGCGGGTATTCAAATCCGAGGACCTCGCGTCTGGACGCGACATCATCTTCGCCGCCGCAGGCGTGACCGACGGCACCCTGATGAAGGGCGTCCGCTTCTTCGGCGATGGCATTCGCATCAGCTCGCTGATCATGCAAACCAACCCGCACCGGATTCGATTCATCGACAGCATTCAGGTGTATCCAGGGCCGGCGGTCAAGATCCGCTTTTAGCCAGCCGGCGTGCTTTGGAACTCAGCGACGCACAGAGCCGGCGAAACGTCTGGACGGCGGCGGCGGCGGCGTTTACCGGTTTCACCGGCTTCACGATCGTGATGCCGTTTCTGCCGCTCTATATTCAGGAACTGGGCGTCGACGACACCGCGCAGGTGGCGATGTGGTCGGGGTTGTCGCTCGCCGCGACGCCGGCGGTGACCGCCGTGAGTGCACCGCTGTGGGGTCGTGTCGGCGACCGTTATGGCAGCAAGCTCCTCGTGCTGCGGTCGCTGACCGCGTTCGTGCTCACCAAGGGGGCCATGGCGTTTGTGACGGCGCCCTGGCAACTGCTCGCGTTGCGCGCGCTGCTCGGCGTGTTTGCCGGTTACGGCGCGTTGACCGTGTCGATGGCCGCCGAATCCGTGGCGCGCGAAGACATGCCGCGCGCCATTGGCGTGGCGCAAATGGGGCAGCGGCTGGGGCCCGCTGTCGGACCACTGATCGGCGGCATCATCGCACCGCTGGTGGGTATTCGCCGCTCCTTTCTGGTGACGGCGGCGTTCTACGTCGTGGCCGTCCTCCTGATTGCGTTCTTCTACAAGGAGCCGCGCAGCGTGCACGCGCGTGCCGCGTCACGGAGTCTCCGCAGCGTCTTCCTGGAACTGATACGCACGCCGGGGTTTCTGCTGCTCTTCGTGATCATCTTTGCGTTCCAGACCGTTGACCGGAGCTTTGGGCCCATCCTGCCGCTGTACGTGGCGCACATCGGCGTCAGTCCCAATCGCGTGGCCACGATCGCCGGTATTCTGTTTTCCACGTCCGCGCTCTTCGCGGCGCTTGGTCACCGCATCGCGCATGCGCTCATGCGCCGCTATTCCGCACGAGGGCTGGTCACAACTGCCGCTGTGAGCGGCGCCGCCGCGATCGGGGGCGCGCTCCTCGTACCCGGCGTCGCCTCGATCGCCATCGCGCTGGCTGTTGCCGGTGCGGCCATCGGCGTGGGCATGACGGCGGCGTACTCGGTCGCTGGTGGTTTGCTGCCGGCAGACGCGCACGTTACAGGGTTTGGCGTGCTCACCACCGCCTCGTTGATCGGGTTAGCGGTGAGCCCCGTCATCGCGGGGTTCCTCGGGGCGTCCGGTCTCAACGTGGTGTTTCTCTTCGACGTCGTCCTGCTCCTGGCGCTGGCCGTCGCGGTGTGGGCGAAGATGCAGACCCGCCGCAGATGACGCAGATAGCTAAGGGGCCGCAGATGACGCAGATACCGCGGCTAAGGGGCCGCAGATAACGCAGATATCGCAGATATAGGGGCCGCCGATGACGCAGATACCGCAGATGGTGATGTGGATCTTGGCAGCGCCGGCACAGCGTCGCCGGTTTTGGGTTGAGGGTGCCAGCCCAGGATCGCCAGCATCACGAAAAACCCACGACGTAGGCGACGGCCACATGCCACCCGTGCTTGACCCATGAGCCGACCGAACGCGCGTGGGGAAACACGTTGGTAATAGCGACGCCAGCCGAGGAACCAAACCAGATCATGGAGCCGCCGAAGCCGACGGCGTAGGCCAGCATGCCCCAATCGTAGCCGCCCTGCTCGAGGGCGAGTGCGGTGAGCGGGATGTTGTCGAACACCGCCGACACGAATCCGAGCCCGAACGTGGTGCGCCACGACGGCGTTGGCAGCTGTTCGACCGGCATCATCGATGCGGCGAGCACCAGTGAAAGAAGGAAGGCGGTGCCGGTCAGCGCGGCTCGGAACGCGTGCCAGTCGGGCGCCCGGATCGGCGCCGCCATCAGAAGCGCGATCCACACGGCCGCGCCGAGAAACGGGAACACGTCGGCGTACGCGGGGAACTCTACGTTGACGGTGACATTCACCGCAATGGCCATCACCAGAATGAATGCGACAATCAACACCCGCGTCCAATCGACGGCGACAGCGTCCATGTTGGGACGCCGCATCGGTGCGAGTTTGTGCTGCTGAATCGCGGCGGGCACTCCGCAGACAACGAGCGCGGTCACCGCGGCGACATACGCGTGGACGACCTGACTCGGGGCTACACGGTCGATCCACATCATGGTCGTTGTCGTGTCTCCGACAACGCTGCCGGATCCGCCTCCGTTGATGCCGCGACGATCGCCGCAATGTACCCGATGTGGACGGAGGGAAAGAGCGCATGCGCCATCGTGCCGCCGATGAGCGCGGCGGCGATATTGTCGAGAAATGACGAGAGGACAAACACGATCCCGAGCATCACCAGCGGGCCTTTCCAGTCGATGGGCAGGAATCGCGGCAACACTTTCGGCACGCGGCTCTCTTCGAAATGCACCGACAGCAAGGCGAAGCCGAGCAGCAGACCGGCGAGATTGGCGAGCACAACCCATTCGTGAAGGAGGTGCGAGGCCAAGCCGGCGAGACCCGGCCCTTCTCGAAACGGGTTGAAGAACAATTTGTAGAGCGTGATGACGGCAAGACCTGTGGCCGCCACCTGGAGTGTGCGATGGTGGCGGACGGCGACGCCGACGAGTGTGAGTGCGAACAAGACGAAGTCGATCGGAACCGCCGGCACGTCGGAATTATATGAGCGTCAACGAGCTCGGTTCGTTCGCGCGGACACCTGCTGAGCTCACATACCTCGGCTGACGTTCTCGGCCGCCTCGTGGTGATGCTGCTCGACCATGCGTTTGATCTGAAGCTGCATAGCCAGTTCGCTTGATCGGTGCGTGCTAGACTTCACCAGAGCATGCCTCCTCGGCGTCCCTCACTGGTCCCATCGGTAGAGCGTGCCGCACTCGTTGGTCTCGTCACTGGCAGCGCGCGGCGCATCGACGCCGAACATTCGCTCGAAGAACTCGCAGGCCTCGGCGACGCCGCCGGCGCCCAGATCGTGTTACGCATGCTGCAGGAACGGGCGAAGCCGGACCCCGCCACGTTTCTCGGCAGCGGCAAAGTCGCCATGCTCGCGCGTGCGGTCGCCGAAGCTGACGTCGACGTCGTCATCTTCGACAACGAGCTCTCACCGGCGCAATTGCGCGAACTGCAAAAGCGGCTCGGCACGCGCGTTGTCGATCGCACGCAGCTCATCCTCGACATCTTTGCGCGACGCGCGCGTACACGCGAAGGCAAGCTGCAAGTGGAGCTGGCGCAGCTCAAGTACCTTCTGCCGCGGCTGGTCGGCGCGGGCCCCGAGCTGTCGCGCCTTGGCGGCGGCATCGGCACGCGCGGTCCCGGCGAAACCAAGCTCGAAACCGACCGGCGCAGGATTCGCACACGCATTCACACGTTGAGCGAAGAGATCAACGAGGTCCGGCAACGGCGATCGCAGCTGCGCGATCGGCGCCACAAGGTCGCCATCCCCACGGTGGCGCTTGTCGGCTATACCAACGCGGGCAAGACGACACTGTTCAACCGTTTGACCGATGCCAACGCGGTGGTGTCGAACGCGCTGTTTGTGACCTTAGACCCGCTGGTGCGCCGCGTGAAACTGCACGATCGGCGAGAGTTGTTGATCTCAGACACCGTCGGGTTCATCGACCGTTTGCCGCACGCGCTCGTGGCGGCGTTTCGCGCCACGCTGGAGGAAACCGCCGAAGCGGATCTCGTGCTGCACGTGGTCGATGCCGCATCGCCGGAGCGTGAGCGGCACATGGGGGCGGTCCTTCGCGTGCTGGAAGAAGTGGGCGCCACCCATGTGCCGCGCATCGAGGTGTACAACAAGAGCGATCTGTTGTCCCCCGACGAGCGCCGACGCCTGATCGACGCCGATCCCTCGGGTGTGCTCATCTCGGCGTCAACCGGCGACGGCTGTGCCGAGCTGCTCGATATCGTCGCGGCGCGATTGTCCCTCGACCAGCAGCGCGTGTCGCTCGAGTTCGACCTGTCGAAGGACGCGGATCGCGAGCGGCTGGCGTGGCTGTACCGCAACGGCCATGTGCATGGGCAAGTGATGATGGGCGATCGCGCCATGATTGACGCAGAACTGCCGCGGCGGTTGCTCGATCGCGTGCGGCCGGCACCGGCCGCCCGGCAAGCGGGAATTCGCCGTGGTTAAGCGCGCGATCATCGTCTCGATCCTGGCGCTGACCATCGCCGGGTGCGCGCCAAGGTCGTTGCACCCGCCGTCCCGTCCGCTCCGCGCCATCCGGAACTGCTCCCGCTGCCGCTGCCCGCCGGCACCACCCCGCAGGATGCGGCGCTCATCGACACCGCCTGGCGCTATCTGCAGGCCGACAATCTTCGCGGCGCGGAAACCACCTTCGAGGCGACGCTGAAGCGTCAGCCGGCGTTTCACCCGGCCGAGACAGGGCTTGGCTATATCAATCTGCTCGAGAAGGACGCGAAGGACGCGGTGGTGCATTTCGATCGTGCGCTGATGAGCGCCGCGGATTATGTGCCCGCGCTCGTCGGCCGCGGCGAGGCGCTGCTCGCGCTCAATCGCATTGGCGACGCGGTTCGGAGCTTCGAGGCCGCGCTCAAGAGCGACGCGACGCTCCTCGATCTCAGAGGCCGGATCGAGGTGCTGCGGTTCCGCGCGATGCAGGAGAATCTCAGCCGCGCCAAAGCGGCGACCGAGGCCGGGCGATGGGACGAAGCGCGCGCCGCGTACACGCAGGCGATCGCCGTCTCGCCGGAGTCGGCGTTCTTGTACCGCGACCTCGGTAGCCTCGAGCGCAAGGCGGGCGAGTCGGCGGCGGCGCTGGAACACCTCCGCAAGGCGGCGGCCCTCGACCCAAACGACGCCCGCGCGTACGCGCAGATCGGCGCGATCCTCGAAGAGCAGAGTGACGTCACGGGTGCCCTCGAGGCGTACGAAAAGGCGCAGGCGATCGACGCCTCAGAGGTTCCCGTCGCGACGTTGACCGCCATCCGTGAACGTGCCGCGCTGGCCACCCTTCCTGCCGAATACCGCGCGATTGCCGACTCCACCAATGTGACGCGAGCCGAGTTTGCCGCTCTCCTCGGCGTCCGCCTTGCCGACGTCCTCGCGCGGGCACCGCTGCGGCAGGTGGTGATCACCGACGTGCGGCGTAACTGGGCACAGGAATGGATCGTCAATGTCGTGCGGGCCGGCCTGATGGACACGCAGCCGAATTACACGTTCGAGCCGGCTGCACACATGCGCCGCGGAGATGTCGCGCACACCGTTGCGCGCGTGCTCGCGGTGATTAGCACGGGAACGTCCGTCACACGCGAAGAAGTGGCAGGACACCGCGCCCACGATCGCGGACGTCGATCCAAATCACCTGAGCTATGACGACGTGTCGCAGGCCGTTGCCTCTCGGGTGATGCCGCTCGACAATGGCTCGTTCGGGCTGCTGCGGCCGGTCTCGGGCGCCGAGGCCGTGGAGATCGTCGCACGGCTCGAAGCGCTCGCGAAGTCGTGACCGAGCAGATCTTCACCCTCGCCAATCAACTGACTCTGCTGCGAATGGCGCTCATTCCGGCATTCGTGCTGCTCGTGCTCTACGGGTATTTCGGCTGGGCCTTGATCGTGTTCATCACCGCCGGTGCGACCGACGCGTTCGATGGACTGATTGCGCGGTATACCAATCAGCGAACAAACCTGGGCGCCTGGCTCGATCCGGCGGCGGACAAGCTCCTGTTGGTGACGACGTTTGTCGTCCTCACGCTGCCCGACATCGGACTCGTCAACCGGATTCCTATCTGGCTCACGGTCGTGTTGATTAGTCGAGACGTCGGCATCGTGTTGACGGTGGCGATCGTCAATCTCGCCGTCGGGCCAAAGACATTCAAGCCTTCGGCGCTCGGCAAAGCCGCAACAGCCTTCTTCATCGTGACCTGCGTCGTCGTGATGTATTTCAACTATCTCGGCCAGACCTCGTGGATCGTCGACGTGTTCATCTGGACCGCGCTGGCGATTACGGTGGTGTCGGCGTTCGATTACGTGTTCCGGATCGCGACGATCATTTCTCGCTAGGCGCGCAGGTGCGTCGCGCCGGCTCGCGCCAGACCGCGCGACTGCAAGTGCTCCCTACAGCGCAGCGACCTTCGTGCGGAAGTACTCGATGGTCTGGGTGAGCCCCTCGCGCAGCGGGACTTTCGGCTCCCAGCCAAGGAGCGTTCGGGCGCGGGTGATGTCGGGCCTCCGCACCTTCGGATCATCCGTCGGGAGTGGCTTGTACACCACCGTGCTCTTCGATCCCGTCATCTCGATGATCAGCGCGCGCGATCTCCTCGATCGTCATCTCTGCGGGATTGCCGATGTTCACCGGATCGTTCAAGTCCGACAACATCAACCGGATAATGCCATCCACCAGATCGGTGATGTAGCAGAAGCTTCGCGTCTGCTGGCCGTCCCCGAAGACCGTCACATCCTCGTTGCGTAAACACTGCGAGATGAATTCCGGCACCGCGCGGCCGTCGCGCACGCGCATGCGTGGGCCATAGGTGTTGAAGATGCGCACGATCTTTGTATCGAGTCCGTGATACCGGTGATACGCCACCGTGATCGCTTCGGCGAAGCGCTTGGCCTCGTCGTAGACGCCGCGCGGACCAATCGGGTTGACGTTCCCCCAATAGGATTCCTTCTGCGGGTGCTCGAGGGGATCGCCGTACACCTCGGACGTCGAGGCGATCACGAAACGCGCGTTCTTGGCCTTCGCCAGCCCGAGCGCTTTGTGTGTGCCGAGGGCGCCGACCTTGAGGGTGGGGATCGGCAGCTCGAGATAATCGATCGGGCTCGCCGGACTGGCCCAGTGCAGCACGTAGTCCACGGGTCCGTCGATGTAGATGTAGTTGGTGACGTCGTGCTTGATGAATTCGAAATCGCGGTTGTGGAGATGCGCGATATTGGCGGTGTCGCCGGTCAGGAGGTTATCGATGCCGACGACCCGATACCCGCGGTCGAGCAGCGTCTCGGCAAGGTGCGACCCGATGAACCCGGCGGCGCCGGTGATCACCACGCGTGGTTTTGACATCAACGGAGGGTCAGGCGGCGTCGCGCGCGAAGACGCCACGGAAGAGGGTCAGCCACATGATTTTGAGGTCGAGTGACACTGACCAGTTCTCGATGTAGTACAGGTCGTACTCAATACGTTTTTCGAGCGAGGTGTTGCCGCGCCATCCGTTGACTTGCGCCCAGCCGGTGATTCCGGCCTTGACCTTGTGGCGCAGCATGTACTGCGGAATGCGGTGCTTGAACTGCTCGACGAAGAACGGGCGTTCGGGCCGTGGGCCGACGATCGACATTTCGCCTTTGAGCACATTCCAGAACTGCGGCCATTCGTCGAGATCGCGCCTGCGCAGCCATTTGCCGATCGGTGTCGCGCGTGGATCATCCTGATCGGACCACACCGGCCCTTCCGGCTCCGCGTCAAGCGGCATCGTGCGGAACTTGTAGACGATGAACTGCTTACCGTCGAGGCCCATGCGCTCTTGATTGTAGAAAACCGGCCCGGGCGAGCTGCGTTTGATGAGCCAGGCGATGATGAGTCCGGGGATCGCCATGGTGAACAGGGCCGTCGCCGAAATCCAGACGTCCAGCATCCGCTTCACGCCGGCGCTGAGACCCTGCAAGGGGACGTCGTTGAGGTTGATGACGGGAACGCCGTCGAGGTCTTCGAGCCGTGCGCGCAGCGCAATGAACTGCAGCAGATCCGGGACGACCCGCACATCGACGCCTTCGCGGCTCGTCGACTCGACCAGGTCGAGAAGTTTCATGTGTTCTTCGAGCGGCAGCGCGACGAAGAGATGATCGATTTTTTCGCGACGGACGATCTCCGCGGCTTCGCTCAAGCGGCCGAGGAGCGGCAGGCCGCGATAGCCAAGATGGTCGCCGCCCGCGCGATCGTCGACAAATCCGATGATCTGATACCCGAGTGCGCGATGCTCGAGAATCTTGTCCCCGACCATGCGACCGAGATCGCCGGCGCCGGCGATGAGAATGCGCCGCAACCCGACGCCCGCGATCCAGCGCCGTTCCAGCGCTTCGCGTACCACCTTGCGCGAGAGATATCCGAGCGCGATGTTGAAGACGAGGAAGATGCCCCAGACCGCCTGCGACACCTCGTAGGCGCCACGGTCCTTGAGCTCGTCGGGCACGTAATACGCTTGGAAGTACAAGGTGCTGACCACACCGAGGACCACGGCGATGATGCTGCCGACGAGGACGTTGAAGAAATCGTCGATGCGGGAGCGACCGCGGCGCAGCCGATACAGCCCCTGCAACTGGAAGCCGAGCGGCACGATCACGGCGATGAACGGCAGCACACCGAGGTACTGCTGCAGCGGCGGATGCCCTTTGGGCATCGCGAACAGGCCGGTTTCGAATCGGACGAAGTAGGCAGCGAGAAACGCCGCGATGCCGAGGGATGCGTCCGTGGCGATGTGGAAGGCGACGAGGAGCCGGTTATGCCGCTTCAGCATCGCTGCCCCGGAGGCGCGGCCATGACCTCGTCGACGATGGTCATGATTTCGCGAGCGAAGCGGTCGCGGCTGAACGCTTCGGCATGCTGGCGAATGCGCGCGCTGTCCCACGATCGCGCCGCCGCCCGCTGCAGGCCTTCGGCGAGTGAAGCCGCCGTATCCTCCTGCACGAGCACGCCGGTTTCGCCGTCGATGACCGTGTCGAGCACGCCACCGCGGCCCAGCGCGACAACCGGCCGCCCGCACGCCTGCGATTCCACGGGAACGATGCCGAAGTCTTCTTCACCCGGCAAGATGGTGGCGATGGCGGATCGATACAGGGTGCGAATCTCCTCATTGGTGCGCCAGCCGAGAAACGTGCTGTGGTGGTCGGCGAGCGCCTCGAGCCGCGGCCGCTCGGGCCCATCGCCCACGATCGTCAACGGCACGCCGGCCAGCCTGGCCGCCTCGATCGCGAGCTCGACGCGTTTGTACGGCACGAGCGCCGAAACCACCAGAAAGCCTTCGACTCCGTCGTTCGCCGCGTCGCTCAGGCCAAGCCCCTCGACTCGCGGCGGCGCGGCCTCGCTCGAGGCCGTGCCCGTGTCGCCGTCCCCTGGCGCAGGGGTGTAGAAGGTCGTATCGACCGGCGGAAACACGATGGTCGACTGGCGATTATAGTACAGCGCAATACGCCGCGCAACATATTGAGAGATAGCAAGATAGCGGTGCACGCGTCCTTCCGTGGCGCGGTCCCACCGGGCCATGGCCGCCATGATCGGCCGCATGATCGCGGTCGTGAGGGGGCCCACGCGGTCCGGCCCGAAGTAGGCGTCGAACTGGTCCCACGCATAACGCATCGGTGTCAGGCAGTAGCACACGTGGCGTGTCCGCCCCGGGACGACCACCGATTTGGCCACACAGTGACTGGTGCTGAGCACCAGATCGTAACCGTCCAGATCGAACTGCTCGATGGCCATCGGGAAGAGCGGCAGGTAGTGGCGATAGAGTCGACCGGCAAACGGTAGCGATTGGATCATCGACGTGCGCACGCGGCGCCGTTCGATGATCGGATCGGTCGCGCCCGGCACTTGCACCAGGGTGTAGAGATCAGCGTCGGGGAAAAGCTCGCAGAATGCCAGCAGTGCCCGCTCGCCGCCGCGCATGCCGGTGAGCCAGTCGTGGATGAGCGCGACTTTCACGCGTCGAGCACCTCGAAATAGATGCGGTGAATGTCGGCGACCGCGTCGTTCCACGAAAACTGCCGGGCGCGCGCCAGGCCCTTGGCTATGAGATCGGCGCGGAGCGCCTGATCGGTGGCCGCGCGTTGCAGTCCGTCGGCGATGGATACCGGGTCGCGAGGATCGACCAGCAACGCCGCGCCGCCGGCGATCTCCGGCAGAGACGACACATTCGAGGTCACGACGGGCGTGCCGCAGGCCATCGCTTCGAGCGGCGGCAAGCCGAAGCCTTCATAGAGTGACGGGAAGGCGAAAACGCGCGCCAGGCGGTAGAACGCCGCCAGCGTGTCATACGGCTGAAATCCGAAAAACCGCACGTACTTCTCGAGTCGGTGGCGATGCACCGCCTGACGCAGCGGGGGATACTTCGACAACTCGTCGCCGATGATCACCAGGCGTAGATCATCGAGCCCGCCGGCGCGAACGCGCGCGAAGGCGTCCATCAGCCGCTCGAGGTTCTTGTGGGGCTTGATGTTGCCGACGTACAACACGAACGGGTGATCGAGCTGGTAGCGCTGGCGCACCAGATCCATGCGTTCGGGATCGGGAGGCCCGAGAAACCGCTCGTCGATCGCGTTGTAGATGACCGTCACCTTCTCGGGTGCGATGTCGAAAAAGCGAAGGATGTCGTGCTTCGACGCTTCCGACACCGTCAGGATGCGGTCCGCCTGCTTGGTTGCGCTCCACATCGATGCGCGTGCATAGACGTGCGCGAGCCGGCCGGGGAGATACTGCGGGAACATCAAATGGATGCAGTCGTGAATGGTCACGACCGCCCGGCAGCGCGTGGCGACGGGGAGCACGTAATGCGGCTCGTGCACCAGATGCGCGCGCTCGCGGGCCAGGCACAGTGGAATCCAGAACTGTTCGCCGAGCGAATACGGGCTCGCGGTTTCGCTCACGGTGCGGAAATTTGGTCCGAGCTCCGCCCCGATCTCGTGGTCGGCGGGACGGCAGATGATCACGTACTCCGTCTGCTGATCAATGCGGGCGAGCCCGCGCAGGATGTTGCGGATGTACGTACCGATGCCGAAGTCGTGGAGCTTCCGCGCATCGACGGCAATTCGCATTACGCCGGCACCGGACATGCGTGACTACGAGATCCAACAAACATCTGCGTCATCTGTGGCGATTTCCATCGGCGTAATCCGGGCATCAGATTTTTTGCGCAATCCGTAAATACGTTTTGAGGAGCGGCACCCACGCCGGGTGGTGTTTCTCGTAATAGGCAATCTGGCTGCGTCGCCGGAGCGCCTCGGTTTGAGGATTGCGCTTTGCCGATCGGCCGCGCAAGTGGACGATCTCGGCCTGCGGAAGATAGAGGATGGTGCGGCCGCGTTTGCGCAGCATAACGCAGAGATCCACGTCCTCCGTATACATGAAATACCGCTCGTCCAGGAGTCCGACCGCCTCCACATCGTGTCGGCGAATCAGCAACGCCGCACCGCTCACCCATTCGCGTGGGCCAGCCGAGCGCGACCAGCCATCGACTAACCGCACGACCGAGCGCACGCGCCGGTCGTACAACGCGCCCACGACCTTCTGTCGCAGCTCGCCGAACGCGCCGATCGTCCATCCGAACGAGAGCTCCGGGAAGCCGCGCTCGTCCCTCAGGCGCGGGCCGGCCGCCGCCGCGTCAGGGTCGGCCGCAAGGCCGCGCACGAGGGTTTGAATGCTGCCCGGCGGGACGATCGTGTCGGGATTCAAGAGCAGCACGTAGTCACTCTTCGTCGCACGGATGCCGAGATTATTGGCGCGCGCGAACCCGAGGTTGCCGCCGGCCTCGACCAGCTGCACGCTGGGCCACTTCTCACGCAGCATCCGCGGTGTCTCGTCGGCGGAGGCGTTGTCGACCACCGTGACCGTGGTGGGAAAGGGCGACGTGTGACCGACAAAGGATTCGAGACAGACGTGCAGCTCGTCGCGGACGTTGTAGCTGACGATGATGATGGCGAGCGAGTGATCAGCCACGCGCGACCTCGCGCAGTACGGCGAAGGTTTCGGCGGCGGTTTTCTCCCACCGATACCGTGCCAGCACCTGCGGGGCATGGCGCAGGAGGTCGGCACGCGCCGTCGCGCTCGTCAGCATGTGGGTGATGGCCTCGCCCAACGGGCGTGCGAGTGGCATTTCACACGACACGTAGCGTGCGGCCGGCCCGTAAATCTCCGACGCGACCGCCGTGTCGAGCACGACCGACGGGACGCCGGCGGCAAGTGCTTCGAGCGGCGTGAGGCCGAATCCTTCGTACTCGGACGGGAACACGAACACCGTGGCGCTCGCATAAAGCGCGGCCAGCGTGTCGTCATCCACATACGACCGGATGGAAATGCGGCGCTGCACCGCAAGCGGTTGAAGCGTCACGACGCGCGCGAGATTCACCGCTGGGTACCCGCGGTTGTCGCCGACGATCTCGAGGCGACTGTCGGGGACTACGGGAAACACGTGCTTGGCAAAGGCGTCGATCAGCGTGTCGACGTGCCGGCGTTGGAAGATCGAGCCGACAAACAGCACGGTCGGCGCTGCCGGCGCACGGCGCGCGCTCACGAGCGGCGAACGACTGCGCATCCCGTGCAGGATGACCCGCACCTTCGACACTGAGATGCCGAGGTGCCGCACGATCTCGTCGCGTGAAAAGTGGGACACGGTGAGGACGACAGCGGCCCGTCTCGCCGACAACCGAGTCAGCGTCCGCCGTCGCGCACCTTCACGATACGCGAACCACTCGGGGTGGGCCGCAAATGACACGTCATGGATGGTCAACACGATCGGGCAGGAGGTCGCCAGCGGTGCGCTGTACGCTGGTGCAAACAGCACATCGGGTCGATCCGTACGAAGTGCCCGCGCCAGCGTCCACTGTTCCCACTGTGTGCCGCCGGCGCCGGACAGCACCCGGACGCGTGACGTAAACGCGGGCGGCACCGCGAGCGGCTGCGGACTGTAGAGCGTCCAGTCGTGCTGCAGGACTTCGGGTGTGCGCGACCACTCGGTCAAGAGCTCGGAGAGATACCGGCCGACGCCCGTCGGGCGGGCGACGAGCTCGCGCGCGTCGACGGCAATCTTCATAGCGCGCGGCCCCGGACGATGCGCGACGGCCTCGCGATAGGCGTCGAGCGCCGAGACGGCGCATGTTCCCACGTAAACTTCGCCGCTTCGGCCAGCCCGCGCGACGCTCGCTGCCCCTGCCACGTCGTCATCGAGCAGCGCCTCCATTTGCGATGCGAGCCCATCGATGTCGTCCGGCGCCACCGGCGTGGCGGCGTCCCCGCGACTTCGGGCAGCGACCCCCGATTGGAGATCACGACCGGGACGCCGCAGGCCATGGCTTCGAGAATCGGCAGACCGAACCCTTCTTCAAACGACGGCAGCACGAGCATTCGTGCGTCGCGGTAGAGAGCGGGTCGATCGCTGGTCGCGGACGTAGCCGCGAAAATCGACGGGGCCCGCGAGGGGCGGCGTGCCGCGCGTTCCAAGAGCGGCGCCGCGCCGCGCCGGCAGCGCCCGGCGATCACCAGCGGCGGTGCGTCGGGCCGCGGTCGCGGAGCCTGGCGTAGGCCTCGAGCAAGCCGCCGACGTTTTTTCGCGGCTCGACGAGTGCCGAGGAAAAGGATCGTCGCGCGGATCCGGCCCGGCGCGTTGCGCGCGCACCGGCGGCGGCCCACTCCGGCGCGCCGGGTGAGCAGACCGTGAGCCGGTCGCGCGGCGACGCCAAGCTGGCGCACGACCTCGCCCGCCGCGTAGCGGGACGACACGACGATCTGATCGGCGCGGCGGGCATGGCCCTGCACCAGGCCTGGAAAGTCGCGCCGCATCTCGGCGTGGGCGCGGTCGGGATGGTGGAGAAAGTCGAGATCGTGAATGGTGATCACCCGGGCGGCGCCCCGCGCCGGGATGAGCAGTGGCGTTTGCGCGTGGACGACATCAGCCGCGCCCGTGAGCCACTCCACCGGAGGCCACCCGAGGTGGTTCCAGGACCACGTGATCGCACGGACGGGCACGCGCCGGTCGAGGATTTCGACATGGGCAAGCTCGCGGCGCAAGCTCCGCGGCAGGCCGATCCTTCCACGAGGTCGACAAAATCGCCACGTGGTCGCCGCGTCCGGTCGGAGCGCCTCCGTCGCCAACGCGCGCGCGAGCTGGTGCACGAACTCGCCCACGCCGGTCCGCTGGCGCAGCGCGGGACGGTAGTCCAGCACAATCCGCACGAGGCGACAGGGTACCATAAACGACAACAAGTCCTTGTGGTTCAATATGTTGACACCACAACCTACGGGTGATAGCCTGACCCATTTCGAGGGTGATCATGAAGATTGCAGTCGTCGGGAGCGGGATACGTCGGGTTGGTGTTGGGCGCGTGTCTCGCCGAGACCGGAAACGATGTCACATGCGTGGACAAAGACGACGTCAAAGTCAGGATGCTGCGGAAGGGTCGTATTCCGATCTACGAGCCGGGGCTGACCGAGCTCGTCCAACGGAATAAGGAGGAGGGACGACTCGTTTTCACCACCCAGCTTGCCCGAGCGGCCAGAGCGTCTCAGATTATCTTCATTGCGGTCGGCACGCCCCAGGGCGAGGACGGCGCCGCCGATCTCCAGCACGTCTTGGGCGTGGCCCGCGACATCGGCAAGGCGATGGACGGCTACAAGGTGATCGTCAACAAGAGCACGGTCCCGGTCGGCACCGCCGAAAAAGTGCGCGCCATTGTTCGCCGGGAGACCACGCACCCCTTCAGCGTCGTCAGCAACCCCGAATTTCTCAAGCAGGGCGCGGCTGTCGACGACTTCATGAAGCCGGACCGGGTGGTGATTGGCGCCGAGGATCCGCGCGGTGCCGAGCTGATGGTTGCGCTTTACCAACCGTTTACACGCACCGGCGCACCGATCATGGTGATGGACTGTGCCAGTGCCGAGCTCTGCAAGTACGCGTCGAACGCGATTCTCGCCACGAAAATTTCGTTCATGAACGAGATCGCCAATGTGTGCGAGCTCTTTGGCGCCGATGTCGACCGTGTGCGTCAGGCGGTTGGCGCCGACCGTCGCATCGGCACGTCCTTTCTTTTCCCCGGCGTCGGTTATGGCGGCAGCTGCTTTCCCAAAGACGTCAAGGCGCTCGTGCGGTTCTCCGCCGATAAGAAGTACAACTTCAAGATTCTCAAGGCGGTCGAAGCGGTCAACGAGTGGCAGAAACGCTCGCTGGTGCGCAAAATGGAGGCCCACTTCGGGTCCGTCAAAGGGCGCACGATTGCGCTCTGGGGGCTGGCGTTCAAGCCCAAGACCGACGACATGCGTGAGGCGCCAGCCATCGCGCTGGTTCAGGCGTTGTTAGAGAAGGGCGCAAAGATTCAGGTGTACGACCCGGAAGCGATGAAGGTCGCGCGCACGCTGTTCGGTCAGAAGGTTGCGTACGCGACCAAGAGTTATGATGCCCTGCGCGGCGCTGATGCGTTGGCGCTCGTGACCGAGTGGCACGAGTTCCGCGAGCCGGACTTCGCACGCATGCGCAAGCTGATGCGCAGCCCTGTGGTGTTTGACGGCCGCAACATCTATTCGCCGCAACAGATGAAGGCCCACGGTTTCACCTACTACTCAATCGGACGATAGAGTGTCGCGCGTTCTCGTGACCGGCGGCGCAGGCTACATTGGCAGTCACGCTGTGCGGGCGCTCGTCGAGGCCGGCCACCAGGTTGTCGTCCTCGATAACCTGTCCGAGGGCCACGCTGAGGCCGTGCCATCGGACGTGCCTCTGGTGCAGGCGTCGACCCACGACCGTGCCACGGTGTGCCAGACGCTGCGCCAGTACGCGATCGACGCGGTCATGCATTTTGCGGCGTCGCTGTCGGTTCCCGACTCAGTCCGCGATCCGCTCGCCTATTATGAGAACAATGTCGTCGGCTCGCTGACCCTGCTCGGCGCAATGGGCGACGCGGGAGTCGGCAAGCTGGTGTTTTCGTCCACGTGCGCGGTCTACGGCGTGCCGGCGGCTATACCTATCGTGGAAACGTTTCCGACCGAGCCGATCAACACCTATGGGGAGACCAAGCTCGCCATCGAGCGGGCGCTGCCGCATGTGGAGAAAGCGCACGGCCTGCGTTGGGTTGCGCTGCGATATTTCAACGCCGCGGGAGCACATCCGGACGGCACCTTGGGGGAGGCGCACGACCCTGAGATCCACCTCATCCCGCGCTCCATTGAGGCAGCCCATGGTGGGCCTCGGCTGGACTTGTTCGGCGAGGATTACCCAACGCCGGACGGCACCTGTATCCGGGACTACATCCACGTGTGCGACCTTGCGGATGCGCACCTGCGCGCTCTTGCCGCCCTCGAGCGGGGTGCGGGCTCGGCCGTGTACAACGTCGCCACGGGTCACGGGCACTCGGTGCGGGAGGTCATCGACACGGTGAGCCGCGTGGTCGGTGCGCCAGTGCAGTGGACAGGTCGCCCGCGCCGCCCAGGCGACCCACCGGTGCTCCTCGCGGCGAGCGAGCGGCTGCAGCGCGACCTTGGGTGGACCCCGCGGTTCCCGGCGCTCGCCACCATCGTGCAGCATGCGTGGCAGTGGCATCGCACCCACCCCCGGGGGTATAACGCCACGGTATCCGCGCGTCGCGCCGCCTCACGCTCCGCGGACGGGGCGCGCTCGCGGCAGACCCCCTGATGGAGATTCTGCTCAGGCTGCTCCGATACGCGGCGCCGCACCGCGTGCTCATCGCCGGCGCCATGTTCGCCATGGTGGTGTACGGTGCGGCCTCCGCGGCACTTGCCTGGTTGATCAAACCCATCATCGACGACGTGCTCGCGCAGCAGTCCTCGTTCGGGTTCGTGGCGACAGCCATTCTCGCCGCGTATTTTTTCAAAGGTCTCGGCGCCTATTTTTCCAGCTACCTGATGGAGGATCTCGGCCACCGCGTGGTGATGAAGCTGCGCAATCAGCTGTTTCGCCACTTGCTGGACCAGTCCGCCGCGTTCTTCTCGCGCTACACGACCGGTAAACTCTTGTCGCGCATCAACAATGACATCGGCCAGGTTCAGCGTGCCGTGGCGGAAACCATCGGCGATCTCTCACGCGAAACGCTGTCGCTCGTCGGATTCGCGGCGCTGCTGTTTTACTACGACGCGCGACTCGCGATTCTGTGCATGACAGGGGCGCCGCTGGCGGTGTATCCACTGGTCAAGTTCGGGCGGCAACTGCGCACGGTGACGCGGTGGAGCCAGGAAGAACTCGAGCATCTGTCGCACGTCGCGGGTGAGGCGTTCAGCGGTCACCGCATCGTCAAAGCCTTCGGCGCAGAAGGCCGCGAGGCGGCGAAATTCGCGGACGCCTCGTGGAAGCTCTATCGCACCAACCTGAAAGTGACCGGCGTGCTGTCGGTGCTACCGCCGCTGATGGAGTTTCTCGGTGGCGTCGCGATAGCCGGAGCGCTGTGGTACGGGAGCCGGGAGATTGCGCTGGGGCGCCTGACGGCGGGTGAGTTCACGTCGTTTGTCACGGCGCTGCTCTTGATGTACGGGCCGGTCAAAAAACTCAGTCGGGTCAACGCCAACCTGCAGCAGGCGGTGGCCGCCTCCGAGCGCATCTTCGAACTGCTCGACCTGCACACCGAGGTCAAGGAAGTGGCGGACGCGAAACCGCTGCCCGCCTTCCGCGATGCCATCGAATTTCGCGACGTCGTGTTCCAATACGACGACAGTCACGGACGCAACACGCTGAGAGGTTTATCCTTTTCGGTGCGCGCCGGGCAGATGGTCGCCATCGTCGGTCGCAGCGGCGCAGGCAAGACCACGCTCGTCAACTTGCTGCCGCGCTTCTACGACGTGACTGGCGGCGCGATTGTGATCGACGGGCAGGACATTCGGCATGTGACGCTCAAATCTCTTCGCGATCAGATCGGCATGGTGACGCAGGATACGGTGCTGTTTGACGACACCATTGCCGACAACATCGCCTACGGCGTGCCGGGGGTTAGCCGCGATCAGATCGAAGCGTCGGCTCGCGCCGCGCACGCGCACGAGTTCATCGCCGAATTCCCGCACGGCTATGCCACGCGCATCGGCGAGCGCGGCCAGCGGTTGTCGGGAGGACAGCGGCAACGTCTTGCGATTGCCCGCGCGTTGCTCAAGAATTCGCCGATCCTGATTCTCGACGAAGCCACCTCCGCGCTCGACTCCGAGTCGGAGCGTCTGGTACAGGATGCGCTGTTGACGTTGATGATGAACCGCACGTCGTTCGTCATTGCGCATCGGCTTTCCACCGTCCGCCGCGCCGACGCGATCATCGTCTTGGATCACGGTCGCATCGCCGAGATCGGCCGTCACGACGAGCTCATCAACCGACCGGGCGGCGTCTACGCGCGCTTGCATCAGATGCAACTGTTCGAAAGTTCGAAGTTCAAAGCCCAGAGTTCAAAGCTGGAGTCCTCCCGTTGATCCGCAGCATGACTGGTTTTGCGTCCCTCACCCGCGATGACGAGCACGGGACCGTCGGCATCACCATTCGCGCGGTCAATCACCGGTTTCTCGACATGCAGCTGCGGATGCCGCCGGCGCTGGCCGATCTGGAAACCAAGATCCGAACGCTATTGCAGAAACGGCTGACGCGCGGCCGCATCGAACTGGCGATTGCGCTGCAACAGCGTCACGCCGCGGCGCCGGTCGTCGAGCTCCAGGAGGAGTTCGCGCGCGCCGTGTCCGCGGCGATCGACTTGGCTCGGGATCGCGGCTTGGTGAAAGGCGATCTCACGCCCGGCGATCTGTTGCGGCTGCCACAGGCGTTCAACATCCGCGACCGCGTGACCGAAACCGAAATGCTCGGCAAGGTGTACGGCGAGATGGTCGAGGCTGCGGTCGACGCCGCAGTGGACGAGCTCGAGATGATGCGCATTCGTGAAGGCGAGCACCTTGCCGCGGACCTCGGCGCGCGAAAGACGACGCTGGCGGGCGTCATCGACGGACTCGAGCGCGGTGCGGACACTGGCAGGCGGGAGCTCGAGGCGCGTCTCGGCGAACGCGTCAGGGAATTGATGGCAACGGTGCCTGGGGATCCCGCGGCCGTCGCGCAGGAGATCGTGCGCGTGGCGCAGCGTTCGGACATCACGGAAGAAGTCACCCGGTTTCGCGGTCATCTCGCGCACTGGGACGTGCTCGCGTCCGGCCCGGAGCCGTGCGGGCGCAAACTCGACTTCCTGCTGCAGGAAATGAACCGGGAGATCAATACGATCGGATCGAAAGCCGACGGTCTACAGGTCTCTGAGCTCATCATTCAAGCCAAAGCGGAGCTCGAACGGATGCGGGAGCAGGTTCAGAATGTCGAATGACCCGCGCGGGCTGTTGTTCATCGTGTCGGCGCCGTCCGGTACGGGAAAGACCACGCTGGTCGAACGGCTCGTGCAAGTGATGCCGAATCTGCGGATGTCACGCTCCTACACGTCGCGCGCGGCCCGCAACGGTGAACGCGACGGCGTTGACTATAATTTCATCAGCCAGAGCGAATTCCGCGAGCGAATCGAGCGCTGCGAGTTTCTGGAGTGGGCCGATGTCTTCGGTCATTATTACGGCACCTGCGCCGAAGACGTGGAGCGCCTGATCGCCGAGAATCAGGATGTCGTCCTGGTGATCGATGTGCAAGGTGCCCGGCAGATCAAGGCGCGGGGGGTCGCCCATATCGGCGTGTTCATCTTGCCGCCATCGTTTGAGGTGCTCGAGCAGCGCTTGCGCGGCCGCAGCAAAGACACCGAACAGCAGATGCAGCGGCGGTTGGCGACGGCACGGGCCGAGGCCTCGAGCTACACCGACTACGATTACGTCGTCGTCAATGACGCGCTCGAGGATACGGTGATGCGGCTGCGCGAGATCATTGCCGCGGCGCGGTCGCGCACCGAGCGGATGCGACCGGTCGCTGAGGCGATCATCAAGACGTTTCAGGCATAACTATGGGGCTCATCGCTCTCGGCGTCACCGGCGGCATCGGCGCTTACAAGGCGGTGGAGATCGCGCGCGGCCTTCAGAAGGAGGGCCACGAGGTCGTCGCCGTGATGACGCGCGCGGCGCGCCGCTTTGTCGGTCCGGTGACGCTCGAGGCGATCACCCGTCGCGAGGTGATCACCGACCAGTGGAAGCCTGGCGCGAACGCCGACATCGAGCACATCGCGATTGCGTCCACGATTGATCTGCTGCTGGTGGCACCGGCCACGGCGAACACCATCGGGAAGTTCGCCAACGGCTTGGCCGACGATTTTCTCTCGTCGCTCTATGTGGCGACGACCGCGCCCGTGCTGATGGCGCCGGCGATGAATACCAACATGTTTGCGCACCCGGCGGTGGTTCGCAATCTCGAGGCGCTGGTCGCGCGCGGCGTGCGCTTCGTCGAGCCGGGCGAGGGATATCTCGCGTGCGGCTGGATTGGCAAAGGCCGGCTGGCGGAGCCGGCGGAGGTTGTCGCCGCCGCGGTCGCGATGTTGCGGCCATCGGGTCCCCTGGCCGGCCAGCGCGTCATCGTCACCGCTGGTCCGACCTACGAAGACATCGATCCGGTCCGCTATATCGGCAATCGTTCGAGTGGGAAAATGGGCTATGCGGTGGCCGCGGACGCCGCCCGGCGTGGCGCCCGCGTCACGCTCATCACGGGACCGACGGCGCTCCCGCCGCCGCGTATGCACGAACTGGTGTCGGTCCGGAGCGCGTCGGACATGCATCACGCGGTGATGTCGCGTGCCGGCGACGCGGACGTCGTCATCATGGCGGCCGCCGTGGCCGACTTTACACCGACGGCGCCCGCGTCGCGGAAAACGGCGAAAGGCGAGTCGCTTGATCTCACGCTCACCAAGACGAAGGATATTCTCGCGGATCTTGGCGCGCTCAGCTCGCGCAAGTCGAGCGAGCGGCCGCTGCTCGTGGGCTTTGCCGCCGAAACCCACGCGGTGCTGGATCACGCGCGCGACAAGCTCACGCGCAAAGCGGTCGATTTGATCGTCGCCAACGATGTCTCGCTGCCTGGCGTCGGATTCGAGGGCGATACCAATGCGGTGACCCTGGTCTCGCGCGACGATGTGGAGGAGGTTCCGCTGCAGAGCAAGTCGAGCGTGGCGATGCGGATTCTCGATCGGGTGGAGCGTCTCCTCTTGACGCGAGCGACTTCAGTTCCAACGGCGTAACGCATGTCCAGAGAAATTGCCGATCATCTGCGCTTCTATCAGGAGCTTGGCGTGACAGGTGTCAGCCGGGACGTAACGTGGCGCCGCCGCGACACGCCTGGCGCGACGGTGTCGACCTCCGTTCCGTCTACCGACCTCCGTCCCGGCCCGGGCGAGTCGGAGGTCACTGACCGGGACGGCGGTCGCGCCGTCCAGTCGGCGCCACAGCTACTGGCGATGCTTCGGGAGGAAATCGGACCAGCCTGCACTCGTTGCAAGCTGCACGCGCTGGGACGCACTCAGACCGTGTTCGGTGTTGGTAATCCCGCCGCCGACTTGATGTTTGTCGGCGAGGCGCCAGGCGCCGACGAAGACGCGCAGGGAGAGCCGTTTGTTGGTCGCGCCGGTCAGCTCCTCACCAAAATCATCGAGGCCATTGGTCTCAAGCGCGAGGATGTGTACATCGCCAACGTGATCAAGTGCCGGCCTCCCGGCAATCGCAACCCCGAACCCGATGAAGTCGAACGCTGCCAACCGTTCCTGTTTCGCCAGATTGATGCGATCAAGCCCAAGGTGATCGTGGCGCTCGGCAAATTTGCCGCCCAAGCGCTCCTGCAGACAACGGAGCCGATCACGCGCATTCGCGGCCGCCAATCCAAGTACCGCGGCGCGACGCTGATTCCGACATTCCATCCCGCGTACCTTCTTCGTAATCCGTCCTCGAAGCGCGAGGTGTGGGAAGACATGAAGAAGGTGCGGGCCATCCTGGACGGCGGCGCCGCTGCGGGATCGCCTGCAGTCACGTCAAGCGGCGAGTAACGCCGCGTGTCCGAACGGCTCGTGTCGGTCGCGGTGCCGATCCCTGCGCTCGACCTTCTCACGTACCGTGTACCGGCGGACCTGCCGGTGCCGGTGCCTGGCGCGCGCGTGGTCGTCCCACTCGGCAAGCGAACGCTGACCGGCGTCGTCCTTGGCGAGGCCCCGCCGCTCGCAGCCGACGTGGCTCTCAAAGATGTCGAGCAGGTGCTCGACGACCGTGCATTCATCCCCGCCGACGTGCGTGAACTCACGGAATGGGTCTCCGACTACTACCTCTCGGGTCCCGGCGCGACGCTCGCGGCCGCGATGCCGCCGCACGCGCTCACTGCTCGCGTCGACGCATTTCGCACGGTGCGGATCGTCACGCTCACTGCCGAAGGGCACGATATCGCCGAGCGCATCGCGCTCGGCCCCCGCTGTGCACCCGACGCTACGCTGCCGGCGCTTGGGACCCGCCAGCAGGAGGCGCTCGTCGCGCTGAAGGGCAGCCCGGACGGTCTCGAGTCGGCGGCACTCGTCGAACGCGGTATCTCGGCGCCGGTGATCGGGCGCCTGAAAGCGATGGGTCTGGTGACGATTCGTCGCGATCGTCGCGATCGCGATCCGTTCGCGACCGGTTCGGCAGCGCTCGCACGCACGCCCGAGGACACGGAGCTTCGCACGCTCACGAGCGAACAGCAGGATGCGCTGCACCAACTGCGCGCACTTGCCGCCACCAACACGTTTCAGGTGGCGCTCCTGCACGGGGTGACCGGCAGTGGCAAGACGGAGGTGTACCTTCAACTGGCACACGATATCCGCCGCACCGGCCGCGGCGTGCTGATTCTCGTCCCGGAAATCGCGCTCACGCCGGCGGTGGCGGCGGCATTCCGGGCGCGGTTCGGATCCGGCGTCGCCATTCAGCACAGCGGCCTGTCCGACGGGGAACGTCACGATCAGTGGCATCGCATCCGTCGCGGCGACGTGGATGTCGTGATCGGCACACGCTCGGCGATCTTCGTGCCGCTCGCACGGCCTGGGCTGATCGTCGTGGACGAGGAACACGACACCTCGTACAAGCAGGAGGATACGCCGCGCTATCACGGCCGCGACGTCGCGATCATGCGCGCGAAGTTTGCTGGTGCCCTCATCGTGCTCGGATCGGCCACGCCGGCGATGGAGTCGTACTACAACGCGCAGCAAAAACGCTACAGCCACGTGGCACTCAGGCGGCGCGTGCTCGATCGTGCGATGGCCGACGTCCGCGTGATCGACATGCGCGAGGAGTTTGCCGCCGAAGGTCCTGACGTCGTCGTCAGCCGCGCCCTGCGGGAGGCGCTGGGGACCCGGCTGGAAAAGCGCGAGCAAGCCGTGGTGCTGCTCAACCGACGAGGCTATGCGGCGGCCGTGTTTTGCCGGCAGTGCGGCGCCACGATTGATTGCCCGAACTGCAGCGTCTCGTTGACCGTGCACGGCACGGGACAACAGTGGCGTGCCCGCTGTCACTACTGCAATTTTTCAAAATTGGTTCCCAAGACCTGTTCGAATTGCGCCGCTCCCTATCTGGAGCGCATCGGCTTTGGCACCGAGCGAGTCGAGGCGGAACTGGTGGCGCTCTTCCCGGAAGCGCGTGTCGGCCGCGTGGATCGCGATACGGTGCGCAGGCGCGGCAGTTTGACGGAGACGCTCAACCGATTTGGCCGCGGCGAGTTGGACGTGCTCGTCGGCACGCAGATGATCGCGAAGGGCCACGATTTCCCTGGCGTCACGCTCGTCGGTGTGATCTCGGCGGATGTGGGTCTGGGCCTCGCCGACTTCCGCGCGGCCGAGCGCACCTTCCAGTTGCTCACGCAGGTCTCCGGCCGGGCGGGCCGCGGTGAGCGCATCGGCGAAGCGATCATTCAGACGCTCTTTCCGCGGCACTACAGCATTCAACTCGCGTGTGCGCAGGACTACGCCGCGTTTTACGCCAAGGAGATCGAGTTCCGCCAGCAGATGCGCTATCCACCCGTGGTCGCCATGATCAACATCATCGTCCGCGGCCGGACGTTCGCCGCCGCAATGCAAGGCGCTGCGGATCTGGCGAGCCGCACGAGCGCTCACTCGAATCCTGCGCTCGGACGATTCGTGATCCTGGGGCCAGCGCCGGCGCCGCTCACCAAGCTCCGGGGAGAGCACCGCGCCCAGTTTTTCCTGAAAGGGACGTCACGCAGCGCCATGCGGCACGCGGTCAGGGCAGCGCTGAAGGATCTGCCCGACATTGCGCGTAAGGCGTCGGTCGATGTCGATCCGTTCTCGGTGCTGTAAGGCCCGAAAAGGGGTCTGACCCCTTTTTCTCGCGGCGCGGACGGAAAAAGGGGTCAGACCCCTTTTCAACGCACCGAAACGAAAGGCTCGATCGGTGCTGGAGTGAAGCAAACGATCAGCATGATGAGTGCGACCACCGCGAGGAGCACACGGCGCGAGTCGAGTGGGGTGTGCTCATCGAGCGTCGGCGGGTGATGGGGACCCATCGCCATGACCATCAGCAGCATCAGCACGGTCCACACCATCCAACTCGTGGAAAGATACGTGAGGCCGATGGCGCAGAAGATCATGGCAAACGTCACGTAAGTGGACCGTCGCCCGAATACGGCGTGCGAGATGTGTCCGCCGTCCAGTTGGCTGATCGGAAACAGATTCAGCGCGGTCGCCAGCAGCCCAAACCACGCCGCAAACGCCATCGGGTGCATGTTGATCGAGATGCCCTGCGGCAGGGTCCCGAAAATCAGCCACGCCGCCCCGCGAAAGAGCAGTGGCTCGCCGAGCTCGTAGCCGACTAATCGCGGCGGCACCGGCTCGGTCACAGACATCAGGAGTCCGAGAAACAACGCAGGCACCGCGACCAGGAAACCGGCGACGGGTCCTGCCAGCGCGATGTCAAACAGCGCTCTCTTCGATGGGATGCGCGCGCGGATACGGATGAAGGCACCGAGCGTACCGGTGAGTGGGAGCGGCGCCGGCAGGAAAAAAGGCAGGGTCGTGTCCACCCGGTACCAGCGGCAGGCAAGGTAATGACCCATTTCGTGGCAACCGAGAATGGCCAGAATCGTGGCGCTGTACCACAAGCCACTGGCATAGAACGCGAGGCCGGTGACGACGAGGGGTCGCACGCCGCCGCCGCCGGTCCCGGAAAACCCCAACGTGAAGGCGCGGTAATGGAGCCCGCCCACGAACGTCGTCGTGAAGACGGTCATTAGAAACAGCAGCACGGGCACCCAGAGGCGATCCCGGGGGGCGGGAGGTGTCCGAAAAACGTAATACGGCTGGGACTCCTCCGGACTGAGCGGAGGATCACTGCGCCGAAGCGGCTCTTCCACGTCCTATCCGATGTTCTGGAGCTCTTTGCCTGGCTTGAACCGGATGGTGCGCCCTGGCGGGATGCGAACTTCCTTGCCGGTCCGTGGATTGCGCCCGATGCCGCGTTTGCGCGGCTTGACCTGAAACACGCCAAAGCCGCGCAGCTCGATACGTTCGCCGCGCTGCATCGAGGCACGCATCGCCTCGAACACCGCGTCGACGGCCAGCTCGGCCTTAACCTTAGTGATCTCGGCGATTTTCGAGACTTCGTTGACGATGTCGACCTTGATCATGCGCGACCGGTACTCCCGGCGTGTCCTTCGAACGTGTAACTATCTTATTTCGTGTCACTTACGCTGTCAAACCGGCAACGGTTTCTGCCCTCAGGGGTTATCGGTCAGGGTGTCGCTACAGTGCAGACCTTCGCCCGCAAGCCGTTCTCACTGTGTAAGATAGCGCCGTGGCAGCGAAGCGCCTTGCCTCGGTCGTGCTCGTCGGCCGGCCAAACGTCGGTAAGTCCACGCTGTTCAATCGTTTGACCGGTACGAGGCGCGCAATCGTGACCCCCGTGCCTGGTACGACGCGCGACGTCCTCACTTATCCCGTCGTGTGGCAGGACGTCGGCTTCGAGCTCACCGACACGGGCGGGATGTTTGGTGCCAGCGAGGATCCACTCCACCAGCTGGTGCTGGAGCGAGGGCAGCGTGCGATCACGACGGCCGATGTGATCGTGTTCGTCGTCGATGGCCGCGAGGGGCTCGTCCCCGGCGACCAGGACATCGCCAACGCGGCGCGCCACGCCAACGTGCCCACCATCCTGGCCGTGAACAAGGCCGATGATCGGCGGGCGAAAGCGGGTGCACTCGAACTCTACCGCCTTGGATTCGATCCGATTCACGAGATCAGCGCGGAGCATGGTCAAGGGGTGGGTGAGCTCCTCGACGACATCATCAAGCGGCTCCCGATGGCGCCGCGGCTCCGCGATCGTCATCAGGACTCGCCCGACGTGCCGGCCTCATCGGCCGAGGAAACGGCCATCGCAATTGTCGGACGGCCAAATGCCGGCAAGTCGTCACTCGTCAACCGCCTGCTCAAGGAGGAACGGATGATCGTGTCCGAGATGCCCGGCACGACGCGTGATGCGGTTGATGCCGTTCTCACCTGGCATCGTCGACAGTTTCGCATCGTGGACACCGCCGGCATCCGCCGTCCGAGCCGGGTCAGCAGAGGGGGACAGGTCGAAGAGGTGAGTGTGCTGCTGGCGCGTCGCGCCATTGAACGCGCTGATGTTGTTGTCCTTGTCGTGGATGCCACGGCGGGACCCACCGATCAGGACGCAGCCATCGCCGGCAGCGCGCACGAGGCCGGCCGCGGCATCGTCATCGTTGCGAACAAGTGGGACCTGATGAAACAGGAGGGGCCGGACGGATCGAAGGTATTCGACGAGAAGGTGCGCCACAACTTGAAGTTCGCCGACTATGCGCCGATCCTCCACATTTCGGCGTTGACCGGTGAACGCACGCCGAAGTTGCTCGAGACGATCGACAAAGTTGCCGCGTCGCGGCGGCAGCGCGTGCCGACACCCGAACTCAACCGATTCATGGGCGAGGTCACTGCACAGCACGCGCCGGTGAGTCCTGGCCATCGTAACGTGCGCGTGCTCTTTGCCGCGCAAACGGGCGTGGCGCCGCCAACATTTGTGTTGTTTACCAACGTCGCCACGAAGCTGCATTTCTCGTATGAGCGCTATCTCGAGAACCGCCTGCGCGAGACGTTCGGCTTCGTCGGCACGCCGCTCCGGATCAAGATCCGCAAGCGCGCCCGTGAGGCGTCGCGCGAGGGCTCGAGCCGAGCCGGCGCGAAGTAGCGTGGTCGACGCCGAGCGCGCACCGCCGTAGCTGAACCCGGCGTTGACGCTGCTCGCGATGCGCGCGGATTGCCAGTGTTCTCGCGCGACGTGCCGGGCCCGCTCACGACCAGCGTGATACAATTGGCGACCATTCTCTGCATGGCCACGCCGAAGCGAGAGCTCTTCAAGGCCCCGGAAGTCTGCGAGATGGCGCAGTTGCAGCCGTACGTACTGCGCACGTGGGAAGCCGAGTTTCCGAACCTGGGTAAGAGTTCGGGCAGCGGGCCGCGCATTTATCGTCGCGCCGACGTCGAACTGGTGCTGCGAATCAAACAGCTGGTCTTCGGCGAAGGGTTGACACTCGCTGGCGTCCGGCGGCGGCTCGAAGAAGACGCAGACGACGGCGAACCGTCGCTGGCGGCGGAAGCGGTCGACGATGTGCTCGACGGTATGGCCCGGTCGCGGCTGCGGGGAGTTCGCGACGGCCTCGAAGCGATCAAGCGGCTTCTGGAACGCGACGCGAATGGTCGCGGCGAGCCGGAACTGCAGCTCGTGGCGCCCGTGCCGAAGCGGCCGACGAAGGCGGCGGCGAAGCCACCGGCTGGCAAACGGCGTCGGGTATCGTAGAGCAGAGGTGCAGCGGTTGCCGCGATCGCCGCTGGTGCGTCGTTATCGGGATGTAGCGCAGCCTGGCTAGCGCGCCTGCTTGGGGTGCAGGAGGTCCCGGGTTCGAATCCCGGCATCCCGACCATTTCTTGATTCCGCCGATTGCGGCGGCTTACGATTCCAAACTCAATGAACAAGAACGGAGTGATCGCGGTTGTTGTGGTTGTTGTCGCAGTTGTGCTGATCGGCCTCTGGGCGATGCGCAGCGGACAGCAAAACACCTCGGGCCGCATGGATTGCAACGCGCCGCCCGGGGCACCCGGCAATCTCGCGTACACCAAAGCCGGAAACGTCGTGACGCTCAATTGGACCGCGGCCGCAGGCACAGAGCGTGTATCGACGCACGTGATCGAGGCGGGGAGCGGGCCCGGCGGCAACAATGCCGGCACGTTTGTCGCGCCTGGTTCCGCGTCGACTTTTCAGCGCGAGGCGCCGAGCGGTAAGTATTACGCGCGTGTCTTTGCACGAAACGCGTGCGGCACCAGCCCGCCGTCCAACGAGGTCCTCGTTACGGTTCCTTGATTGCGCCGTGTTTTCCTCACGCTCCAACTGGTGACGCTCGCTCTGGCCGCGGTGCTTGGCGTCGTACCGCTGCCGCAAGCCACCGTCGAAGCCTATTACGCGGATTGGCTGTACCCGGCACTCCAAGCCCAGTTGACGTCGTGGTCCAATGAGACCGGCGTCGCCCTCTTCGATTTCGTCCTCCTATTCGCGATCGTCTCGGTCGTGGTCCTGCTTGCACGATCCGCCGCGCGATCCGTACAAAACCGATCCGTGCGGCCGCTGCTCGGCGGCGGGCTGGCGATCGCGACCGTGTTCGCGCTCGTGTATCTGTGGTTCGTGGCTGCATGGGGGCTCAACTACTCGCGCGTGCCGCTCGAAGCCGGGATTGGTTACGACGGCACACGGGTCACCGTGGCGGCGGTGCGCGCGCTGGCGGAGCGCGCGGTCGTGGAAACAAACAACGGCTACGCCGCGGCCCACGCCACTGGCTTCCCAGCGATCGGAGACACTCCGCCGTCCCTCGTCGTCACTTTTCACGATCTCGAGCGACGGCTCGGCCGGCCGCGTCCTACAGTCCCGGGTCGACCCAAACGCACCATACTGAGTCCGTTCTTCCGCGCATCCGGCACCGACGGAATGCACGCGCCCTTTCTTCTCGAAACACTGCTCAATCCGGATCTGACCCCGCCGGAGCGGCCTGCGGTCCTCGCGCACGAGTGGGCGCATCTTGCCGGTTACGCGCCCGAAGACGACGCCAGCTTTGTCGGACTCGTCGCGGCGATGCGCGCCGATCCCGCTGGTCGTTACAGCGCGTGGCTGACGCTCACGTTTGAAGCAGTCAACCAGTTGCCACGCCGCGACCAGGGACAGGTGCTCAGCGGCCTGGCGCCTGGTCCGCGGCAGGATCAACAGGCGATCACGGCGCGCTTGCAATCACGAGTCGAGACGGTTCAGCGTGCGAGTTGGGAGACCTACGACCGCTATCTCAAAGCGCAGGGTGTCACCGAAGGCATTCGGAGCTACAGCCGGGTTGTGCGGTTGCTGATCGGGTCGGGCGCCATTGATTGGTGACGACATGCCGGCGCCGCGCCGCGAGACGCAGAGTCGGCTGGTCGATGCCGAGCGGCCGGATCCCAGGTGATTGCTGATGCCGCATCCGTCCTCGCGCGCGGCGGGCTTGTAGCGTTTCCGACGGAAACCGTGTACGGCCTCGGGGCGCACGCCCTCAATCCGGCGGCGGTAACGGCATTGTTCGACGCGAAGGGTCGTCCTTCAACCGATCCCGTGATCGTTCACGTCGCATCGGTGGATGACGTGGCGGCCATTGCGCGAGAGATACCGCCACTGGTCGAGCGACTGGCCGCACGCTTCTGGCCCGGTCCGCTGACGATGGTCCTGCACAAACAGCCAAGCGTTGCTGCGTCGCTCACCGCCGGTCTTGATACGGTCGGCGTGCGAGTGCCGGCGCATCCCGTCGCCCAGGCGCTGCTGAGGGCGGCCGCGTTTCCCGTGGCCGCTCCAAGCGCGAACCGTTTTTCGCGGCCGAGCCCGACGACGGCGCAGCATGTGCTCGACGATTTAGCTGGAGCCATCGACATGGTTCTTGACGGCGGGCCGACCGCTGTTGGTGTGGAATCGACGGTGCTCGATCTCACCGTGTCGCCTCCTCTGGTGCGGCGCCCGGGCGGGGTCTCAATCGAGGAGCTCCGAACCGTTGTCGGCAGTGTCATCGCCGCTGTGTCGGTCGCCAGCCAATCGGCAGCGCAGCTCGCCCCCGGACAGCTGCTGCGTCACTACGCGCCGCGCGCGCGCCTCACGCTGTATACCGGCGACGTTGCGAGTGTGATCAATCGGATGGGTAGCGACGCGCGTACCCTTGCCGCGGGTGGGGCGCGGGTTGGAATCCTCGCGCCGGAAGATGATCTGATGGCGATGGCACCTGCACTCGTGCCGTTGGCCGCCGCGGGGCGTATCAGGTTCGCCAATTACGGTTCGCGCCGCGACGTCAGGCGCGCCGCCCGCGAGCTCTTCGCCGCACTCCGATCACTTGACGCCGATGGCGTTGACGAAATTCTTGCATCCGCTCCCGAACCCCAGGGTCTCGGAGTCGCCATCCATGACCGGCTGACACGAGCAGCTGAAGGACGCGTCAAGAAAAGCTGACACGATCACCGTTCCCAGCCAGACCAATCCATCCGGTACCTCCGGCGCACATCGCGCAGAACGCCGGGATATACGCCTGCTCGCCGCGCCATCTCGCCGGCTCCCGCTATCGCGCGCCCGAGCTCGCGCACATTTTCCGCGAGGTCGTCCAGGTAGTTCATGCACCACACGTCAGCCGTCTTGAACGTCGGCTTCTGATCGCGGACTGCAAACCAGACGCGTTGCGCATCCCCGGCGTTGAACGCGTTGACCAGACAATTGCGCTGAAAGTTCTGCCACTGGCCGTCGAGCTGATCGGCATGGCGCGCGATCGCCGCGACGCCACGTTCGTAATTGTTCTCTCCGTTCGTTCGCTGGGAGTCGCTCTCCGCTGGCCCGCTGGGCATGGACAAGCGGGGCGAGGAATTGGGGGAACTCACCGCCGCATCGGCCCGTCCCGAGATCAAGGCTTGCGCGTGGTTGATGGCCACGGCAAATCCCAACGACTGTGCCGACCCGCCAATCTTGAGTGTGTTGATGCCGATGACGCGGCCGGTGCGATCGAGCAACGGACCGCCGCTGTTACCGGGATTGATGGCGGCATCGGTCTGAATCAACACCACGCCGTCAGCATTGCGCAACGCCGAGACGATCCCGCGGGTCGCGGTACTTTGCAGACCGAGCGGCGCGCCAATGGCGATCACTTCCTGGCCGGCACGCACACCTTGAATCGATCCGAGCTCGAGTGCAGCACGCTGCGGATGCGGACGATCGGTCCTGAGCAAGGCGATATCGACGTTGGGCAGTTGGCTCTCGACGCGCGCTGACATGGTCGTGCCATTGCTCAACCGAACCGTGACCGACGAGCGCCCCTGGATCACATGCACGTTGGTGAGCAACGTATCCGGGCCGATGAAGAAGCCCGTTCCACGAGCGTTGCCCGCGTCGATCAGCGCGACCGCAGGCTCGGCGACGCTGATGATCTCTTCGATCGACAGGGAACGCGGGATGGATGACGTTGACGGAGGCGGTTCCACGGGACGCGAAATCGCTTCCGACTCTGGCAGTGACATTCGAGGTGCGCGTGCGACCGTCGGCAGAACGGGTGCGTTGCCACCCGCGGGCGTGGCGACAGGTCCACTCGCTCTGACTGGCGTGAGCGGCTCGATTTCTGCCGCCGTCGTCGCGTTCGCGGGTCGATTCACGTACATCCCTGCGGCGATGCCGATGCCAATCAATGCCGCTGCGACCAGCAGCAGGGTTGTGAGGCCGCTGCCGCTCCCCGGGCGGATGTCGACCCCATCTGCGACGTCGGTGATGTCATCAGGTGCGGCTGCGGACCTCGAGTCCGCAGCGGCACTGCCGCACGTGGCCCGGCACACGACGATCACACTGGGGGCAGATCCAGTTCAGGGGCGCAGGACGTGCGGACATGGACGGTGTACTTATCGGAGGCAGCGGAGGAAAGCGATCGTGTCGTCAGCTCAACGGCACGTCAAGGTCGTCGTGCCGTAAAGATGTGCGCACGCATGGGCAACGTCAGCGGCGCGTCACCGCCCTCGGCTGCGAGGGCGCTGGCCACGGCGGCAATGATCGTGTCAACCGGGGCGGTGGCATGTTCATGAATCGCATGAGCGACGGGGGTGCCCGTCACCAGCCCGGTCGCCGCATGATGCGCTGAAATGCTGTGCGCGATGATCGATTTGGTCTCTGATTCCAGCGCGACGAATCCCGCGCGTTGCAGCAGTGTCTTGAGAGCACCCACGTCGGACATGCCAAAGGGCACGTTGTAGAACGTGGGCGGATGAGTCGTAAAAAACCGACCGATCACCTCGTGCGCGATGCGGCCGAGCGGGTTCTCGGCGAGAGAATCCCACACGTTGAACACGAATGCACCCTCCGGATGGAGGACGCGGTGGACTTCACCTAACGCCAGCAGCGGGTCGGGAAAGAACATGAGTCCGAACTGACACACGACCGCATCGAACCAGTCGTCGCCAAATGGCAGCGCAGAGGCGTCGGCGGTCTGCCAGGTGACCGGTTCTGTGCGATCGATCTTCGTTTGCGCGATCGCCAGCATTGGTTCATTGAGATCGGTTGCGGTGAGACTCGCACCGCGCGGAAGACCAGCGACCAGATGCCGCGTCAAGACGCCGGTGCCGCACGCCAGCTCGAGTAGCGCATCGCCAGCCTCGAGCCGCAACCGCGACGCCAGGTCTACGGCGTAGGGCTCGAAGAACAACGGCCCCAGATATTCGTCGTAGCGCTGCGGGATCGATCCTGCAAACGCGGCGTTTGCCTCGGTCATAGTCGAGTGCTCTCGGGGTTACTGCGGGTCCGCCGGAAAGATTCTTGCATGGATGCGTGGATACCGTCGGCGCAAAAGGGGACCTCACATGGCGAAGTACGGAAAAAAGGCGTCCGAGAAGGTCGAACGGGCGATGCATGAACGGAAACGTGGCACGCTCAAGAGCGGGCGCTCCGGCAAGACTGTGCGCAGCCGCAAGCAAGCGATAGCGATCGGTCTCTCGGAAGCACGGCGCGAGGGTGGCAAGGTGCCGCGCAAGCGCAAATCGGCCAAGAAGGGCCGCAAGACAGCCAAACGGTCGAGCAAGGCGACGACCGCCAAGCGCGCGCGTCGCTCGAAGACCGCACGCAAGTCGCGGAAGCGCTGACCGTGCCATTCAAGAGTCAGGCGCAACGGCGCAAGTTTGCCGAGCTGCTCGTCAACGGCGAGATCTCTCCTGACACTTTTGAAGAGTGGAATCGCGAAACTGGCAGTCAGCGGCTGCCCGAGCGCGTGAAGAAAAAGAAGACAAAGAAGAAGAAGACGGCAAAGACACGAACGAGGACGAGGAGGGCGAAGGCCACGCGGCCCCGCGCGGCAAAGCGGAGCACAGCGAAACGCGGGGTCAAGCGGACGACAAAACGCAAGCGCAGCAGCACTGCGTCGACGCGAACCGGGCGGTCCGCTGGCGGCAAAAGGCCGCGCGGCCCCGTCGTTGATCCGCGGCCACTGCGCGCGAATGGCCCTGTCGATATGCCTGATCTAGAAACCCCGCGTCTGGTGCTGCGACTGCCACAGGGCGCCGACGCCCAGCCGCTGCTCGACATTCATGAGCATCCGGAAGTGATCAAGCACGTCGTCATCAGCTCGACGCGCCGCGGCATTACGGCGGCGTGGAGCAGTGTCGCGATGATGATCGGACATTGGCAGCTCCGCGGGTATGGGCAGTGGACGGTGATCGAAAAAGCGACGGGCTGCGTCATCGGCCGCGTCGGTCTGTGGAATCCTGAAGGCTGGCCCGGCCTCGAGCTCGGGTGGGTGATCCGGCACTCGCGCTGGGGCAACGGCTTCGCGACGGAGGCGGCGCGCGCGTCTCTGGCCTGGGCGTGGCAGCACGTCGACACCGATCACATCATCAGCATCATCGACCGGGGCAACGTGGCGTCGATTCGCGTCGCCGAAAAAATCGGGGAACGCTTCGAGCGAACACAGGAGGTCAATGCGGTTGAGGGTGCATCTACGGCATTAACCGCTCGTACATTACAGCCTACAGCGGCAGTGTGAGGGTGGCGCGGGCGCCGCGGGCATCCGCGCGGTTTTCCAGCCGCAACGAACCGTCGTGCGCTTCCGCGATTGCCGGCAGAGCACGAGGCCGATGCCGGATCCTCCCGGCTTGGTGGTGAAGAACGGCACGAACAGGTTTGCCGTATTCGACAACCCGGTCCCTCGTCATCCACCCAGATGTCCACGCCGGGGCGCGTGCGGCGCCAGGAACTGTGACCGATCCGCCACCGACTTCCAGACACGCATCGGCGGCGTTGCGAATGAGATTGATGAACAACTGCTCGATCTGATCGGTATCGACGCAACGGTCACGTCCGGTCCAGAACGGACATGCACCGGCACACGCGTCTCCAAGCCGGCGATCTTGATGAGCAGCGGCTTCAACACCACCGGGCTCAGTCGCGGCGCGGGCAGGCGCGCCAGGCGTGAATACGCTGCTGTAAAACGGCTGAGCGACTCGGTGCGCGAGGCGATCACCTGCAGCCCGCGTTGCATGTCGTCGCGCCAATCCTCGGGCGGTGGATTGCGCTGGAGGAGTGTTTCGAGGCTGCCGGCGATCGACTTGATCGGGCCCAGCGAGTTGCCGAGCTCGTGGCCGATGACGCGAATCAGCCGCTGCCATGCTGTCGCTCCTGTTCGCGCAATGGGCGACTCACGTCCGACAGCACCAACAGGTCGTGTGGAAGCCCACCAAGCCTGAACGTCGTCCGACGCACTTCCCATCGCCCGCGCTGCCCCCCGGCAACGAAATATCGACGACCCGCGGCGCGTCGCCAAACCACTCGCTGACACTGAGTTCATCGGCCGTGCGCCCGAGCATCTGCTCCATGCTGCGCCCCATCAGCCGCTCGCCCGTGCGGTTCACGATGCGCAGCCGATGTTCGGGATCGAACGCGAACACGGCGACATCGATCTGCTCCATCACCGTGCGGAGGAGCGCCGTGGCCTCGACGGCTCCGAGTCGCTGCTCGTGCAGCGTTTCGGCGAGCGCGTTGACCTCGATCAGGACGGCATCGAGTGGATCATCCGGATCGGTGGTGCGGCCGCGGATGGAGAAGTCGTCCTCGCGCATCGCGGCAAGAAGATTCGCGAGCGTCTGCAGTGGCAGCACCACTCGGTTCCGGAGCGATGCGGCAAAGCCGAGCAGAAAGCCGAGAATGATGACGGTGAGCGTCCACTGCACCTTCGGGGTGTAGTCGCCGCCCCAAAGAATGATCAGGGACGTGAGCAGCGCCGGGCAGGCCGCCGAGAAGGGCGTAGCAGGAAAATCTGCTGATCGTGAGTAAGCCTGCGCGGCACGCGACTACAGTTTGTAGCGTTCCAGGCGGCGGTAGAGAGCGCTGCGCGAAAGCCCGAGCGCGCGAGCGGCCTGGCTGACGTTGCCGAAGCGCGCCATGGCTTTCTTGATCAGGAACGCTTCGACTTCTTCGAGGCTCATGTCCTCGAGGCGCGCGGTGCTGGTGCCGTCGCTTCGCAGGCCCAGATCGCTCGACCGAACCGTGTTGGCTTGCGACATGAGCACGGCGCGTTCGACGGAGTGATCCAATTCGCGGACATTGCCGGGCCATGCGGTGATCCATCAAGAGCTGCATCGCGGATGGATCGAAGCCAGCAAGATGTTTTTCGGTAGCGCTGGGCATGCTGTCGCAGGAAATGTCGCGCCAGCAGCGGAATGTCCTCGCGACGATCGCGTAGCGGCGGGAGGTGGACCTCGATCGTGTTCAGGCGGAACAGCAGGTCCTGACGAAAACGGCCTGCTGTCACTTCCGCGTTGAGGTCGGCATTGGTCGCCGAGATGAGGCGGACATTGACCTTACGCGTTTTCGATGATCCAAGCCGCTCGAACTCGCCGGTTTCGATGACGCGCAGGAGCTTCTGCTGCTGGTTCAACGGCACGTTCGCGATCTCGTCGAGAAACAGCGTGCTTCCGTCGGCCAGCTCAAACCTGCCGACGCGATCCGACTTGGCGTCGGTAAACGCACCTTTCATGTGGCCGAAGAGCTCGGACTCGAACACGCCTTCGGCCATCCCGCCGGCGTTGACCGTGACCATCGGCCGGTTTGCGCGAGGCGACACCGCGTGCATCGCTTGCGCGACCAGCCCCTTGCCCGTGCCGTTCTCGCCCGTGACCAGGACGTTGGCATCCGAGGGACCGACGCGGGCGATGATGTCGAGTACGGGTCGCATCGCCGCTGACTCGGCAAGCAGCGGCGAATGCCCATCAGCCATGAGGGCCTGGTTCGCCGCTTCGAGCTGCCGTCCGCGACGAATCGCGCGGCCCAGCTCCGTCTGGGTACGCACGATCGACAACAGCCGCTCGTTGTCCCACGGCTTTTGGATGAAGTCGCGCGCGCCGCGCCGCATCGCCTCGACAGCAACGTTGACCGATCCCCAGGCGGTCATCACCACCACGGGCAGCGATTCGTCGGCGACATGGATGCGCTGCAGCAGATCGAGTCCCTCTTCGCCCGATGTCGTATCGCGGGTGTAGTTGAGGTCCATCAACACGACGTCGTAGTCTTTGAGCTCGAGTGCCCGCAGCATTTGCTGCGGAGACGACGCGGTGTCGAGCAGATAGCCTTCGGGCTTCAACAGCAGTCGGAGCGCCTCGAGCACGTCGGGCTGGTCGTCAGCGATCAGAACGCGCGTCGCCGGTTCCGAACGCGTCGAGCTGCTTTTATGGGTAGAAGCATCGGTCAACATGCATCCTCGAGAGTTCGCAGTTCAAGTTCAAAGTTCAAAGTTGAGAACCGAGCATGGCCGGTAAGCCGATCGTTTCAACTTTGAACTTTGAACTTTGAACTGACAACTGTGAAGCGGCTGTCTATTCATCGACCACCCATCCATCCTTCAGCTTGATCACCCGCCGCCCGTATGACGCGTTCACCTCGGAATGGGTGACCTGGAGGATCGTGGTGCCACCCTCGTTGAGTCGTTTGAAGAGCTCCATGATCTCGCGACCCTGATCGGTGTGCAGGTTCCCCGTCGGTTCGTCCGCAAGAATCAAGGTCGGTTTGGCGACGACCGCACGGGCGATTGCGACGAGTTGCTGCTGTCCGCCCGACAACTGATTGGGATACAGATCCTTCTTGCCGACGATGTTGAACTTGTCGAGGATGTCGGCCACCATGCCCTGTCGTTCCGACTTCTTGACGTCGCGATACGACAGCGGCAGGTCGATATTTTCGTAGACCGTCAAGTTGTCGAGCAGGTGGTAGCTCTGAAACACGAAGCCGACGTGCTGTTTTTGCACCCGCATCCGATCTTTCGCCGACAGCTGGTGCACCGGGTCTTCGAAGAGCCAGTACTCGCCCGTCCACGCGCTGTCGTGCATCCCGAGGATATGCAGCAGCGTGCTCTTCCCGGCTCCGGACGGACCCATGATCGAGAGGAACTCGCCCTGTTGGATATCCAGATTGACGCGCCGCAGGACCCAGGTTTGTGACAGTCCGTGGCGATAGCTCTTCTCGACGTTTCTCAGCTTAATCATAGGAAGCTATTCGAATTATTCCTTATTCGGCCCGAAGCGCGCGTATCGGATCGATCCGCATGGCGCGGCGCGCCGGCACGTACGACGAGAACGTGGCAATGACCAGCAGCGCCACTGCCAGCGTCGCATAGACCACGGGTTCGGTTGCGCTGATCGAAAAGAGGAGGCCTTGCAGAAGCCGCGCGACGGCGAGCGCGCCCGCGAGCCCGATGATCACGCCCGCGATCGCTAAGCGCAGCCCCTGGCCGACGATGAGCCGCGCAATCTGCGATGGGCTGGCGCCGAGCGCGAGCCGTACCCCAATCTCCGCGGCGCGTTGCGCGACCGTATAGCTGATGAGGCCGTAGAGCCCGACCGCAGCCAGCAGCAGCGCCGCCCCTGCGAACGCAGCGACGAGCATGGCGCGAAACCGCGGCTGACCGGTTGCCTCCTGCAGCACGCGTTCGATCGTTCGTACTTCGTCAATCGGCAGCTCCGGATCGATCGACTTGACCGCGGCACGAACGGCGGTGGCGGCCGCCGCCTCGCCCGCCTCGGTGCGAATCACGACCGACATGAAGGGCAACGTGAACTGCGTCAACGAGAGGTAGAGCGCCGGCTGCACGCCCAACTCCAAATCGCCGCGCTTGGAATCGCCGACCACGCCAACAACCGTCAGCCAGGCATTTGGATCATCCGTACGGCCGCCCATCACGATCCGCTTGCCGATCGGGTCTGCGGCAGGCCACTCGCGATCGGCCATCGTCCGGTTGACGACGATGACTCCGGCGCCCTCACGCTGATCGGCAAACGACAGATCGCGGCCTTTGAGGAGTGGAATCCCCATCGTCTTGAAGAAGCCCGGCGAGACGGCGTTCAGCTGCGCCACGGTCCGTTCGGTGCGCGGCCGCGGCGCCGCGCCTTCGACCTGGTACGCGCCGCTCGCATTGGCGCCGCCGAAGGGAGATGGAAAAATCAGCGCAGCACGGCTGGTCACCGCATCGCTCGTGACCCGTTCGTACAGTTGTTGGTAGAACCGCGCCTGTGCCTCACTGTCGTAGCGCGCCTGCGAGAGGGGCACGCTCACGAGCACGAGACTCTCAACAGAGAAGCCGAGATCGACGGCGCGCAGCCGCGCGAAGCTCGTGAGCATCAGGCCCGCCCCAATCAGGAGGATCAGCGACAGCGCGATTTCCGCGACGACGAGCACGCTGCGCACGCCAGAGCGCGCCGTGCCGGTGCGTCCACCGTCTTTGAGGGCGTCGGCAACCTCGGTGCGTGCGGCCTGCAGTGCGGGGGCGAGGCCGAAGAACACGCCGACGACCACCGACATCACGATCGAGAACGAGGCCACACGCAGATCGAGACCGACTTCGTCCATCCGCGGAATCGACTCCGGCGCAATCGCGAGGAGCAGATCGACGCCCCAGTAGGCCACGATCAACCCCAGCACGCCGCCCGCACTTGCGAGCACGAGGCTCTCCGTCAAGAGCTGCACCAGCAGGCGCGCCCGACTGGCGCCCAACGCGCTGCGCACGGCAAGCTCGCGCCGACGCCCGGACCCGCGCGCGAGCAGCAGACTCGCCACATTCGCGCACGCGATCAGCAGAACGAAGCCCACCGCGCCGAGCAACACGAGCAGTGCCGTGCGCACCTCGCCGACAAGCGCGTCCTGGAGCGGCTGAACCGTCGCGCCTTCGCCGGCATTGGTGTCGGGATACTGCGCCGCGAGGCGATCACCAATGGCGCGCAGCTCCGCGCGCGCCTGCGCCACGCTGACGTCCGGCCGCAAACGCGCCACTGCGCTGAAGTACTGCACGTCGCGCTGCGTCAGGAGGTCGCCTTCGACGACGATTGGGGCGGTGGGAACGACGCGCGGCGCGAGCAGCCACAGATCGACGCGCGTGGGATGAACAAACGCCTTTGGCATCACGCCCAGGACGGTTGTCGGAATGCCGCTGAGCCGAATGGTGTGGCCGACAATGTCTGTCGCTCGACCGAGGTGCGTCTCCCAGAACGCTTCGGAGATCACCGCGACGCGCGGACCTTCTGGCCTGTCGTTCGCATCCGTGTAGGTGCGGCCGGCGAGCGGTGGCAGGCCGAAGGCGTCGAAGAACGCTCCGGTGGTTTCGAGCGCGGTCAAGCGGATCGCGTCGCCGCGGCCCGTGAGATCGACCACATCCTCGCGGTATGCCGCGAGCGCCTGGAAGGCGCGGCTTTGGTTGCGGTAGTCGAGATAATCGGCCGGAGAGAATGCGCCGCCACGCGCAGTCGCCGCCGACGGCAACAGGCGCACGATGGTTCCCGGATCGGGATAGGGAAGTGGGCGCAGCAGGATGGCGTCGACGACGGAGAAAATCGCCGTCGTGCCGCCGATCCCGAGTGCCAGCGTGATGAGCGCGATGAGCGAGAAGCCCGGCGCCCGCGCCAACGATCTGAACGCGTAGCGGACGTCCTGGCACCACGCTCACCGCCTCGTGCCGCTTAGCAATCGACAGCGACGCTTTCTTCGACGACCCGGCCGTCGAACAGGTGGATGGTGCGGTCGGCGTGCGCGGCGTAGCGCGGGTCGTGCGTGACCATGCAGATGGTGGCGCCGGCGCGATGCAGCTCGCGCAGCAGGTCCATGACCGCCTCGCCGTTCTTCGAATCGAGGTTGCCGGTCGGCTCGTCGGCCAGCAGGATCGACGGCTGCCCGCCGACCGCGCGGGCGACGGCGACGCGCTGCTGCTGACCGCCCGAGAGCTGCGAGGGCAGGTGTTTGGCGCGGTGGGCCATGCCGACGCGCTCGAGCGCGGCGTTGACGCGTTCGCGCCGCTCGGCCGACTTCATGCCGCGGTAGATGAGCGGCAGCTCGACGTTCTCGAAGACCGTCAGGTCGCCGATCAGGTTGAAGCTCTGGAAGATGAACCCGATCTCGCGGTTGCGGACCCGGGCCCGCTCGCGACAGCGGCAGGTCGGCCACTTGCTGGCCGTTCAGCCAGTACTTGCCGTCGGTCGGGGAATCGAGCAGCCCGAGGATCGCCAGCAGCGTGGACTTGCCGCAGCCCGACGGCCCGGAGATGGCCACGTACTCGCCCTGCTGAATCTCCAGGTGGATGCCCGCCAGGGCGTGCGTCTCCACTTCGTCGGTCAAGAAGACCTTCTTGATCGCCGTCGAGTCGAATGAGCGGACTGAGCGGAAGCGTACATCGTGACTCCTTTAGATCGGCCCTGAAAAGGGGTCTGACCCCTTTTTGCGGCTCTACTCACCAAAGGGGTCAGACCCTTTGTCCACGTTTCCCGAACCCGACGCCGACGCGGCGGGCCAACCTACCTCAGTCGCATGCGGTCGAACGCGTCCCAGGCGGACATGTCCGACAGCACCACCTGATCGCCTTCCTTCACCCGCCCTTCACTTCGATCGTGTTCACCGAACTGCGGCCGAGCTGTACCTGCACGCGGGCGGCCTCGTTGGTCTCGGGATCGACTAGAACAGCCCGACGGCGCTGTTTTCCTGGCCGAAGGCCGGGCCGCCCGACATACAAGACGTTCTCCAGCCGCTCGAGTTCAACCGTGCCGTCGACGCTCAGGTCGGGCCGGGCGCCGCGCGGCAGCTCGCCTCGAGCTCGACGTCGACCGTGACCGTGCCTTCTGCGCGGCCGGGTCGATGCGGATGACCTTGCCGTCGATGATGCCGTTGCGGGTGTCGACCGATGCGAGCTGGCCGATGGTCAGGTCGCGCGCCTGCGTCTCGGCGATGCGCAGTTCGGCCTTGAGGCGGGTGCGGGTCGGCGACACGCGCGAGTTGGTGCCCGGCGCGACCTGCTGGCCGACTTCGACCGGCACCTGCTCCAGCACGCCGGTCATGCCGGCGCGCACGCGGAGTTGATCAACCTGCTGGCTGGCGAAGAGCTGTAGAGCGGTCGCAACTGGTCGACGCGCGCCTGCTGGGCCTGCAGCTGCGCCCGCACGCTCTCCTCCGCGACCGCGACGCGCTCCTTTTCGAGCTGGGACCGCGTGCGCAGCGATTCGGATCGCACCGTGGACTGCTTGAGGATCAGGTTCGAGACCAGGCCGTCCCTGGCGAGGTCTTCGTTGACCTCGCGCTCGAGACGCGCCTGCTTCGTAGTCGGCTTCGACCGTGGCGGCGATCGAGCGTTGGTTGAGGCGCTCGGTGTCGAGCCGGGCCCGCAGGCTGGCAAGTCGGCTTCGGCGGCGCGCAGCTGCGTCTCGGCTTCGAGCAGCTGCTGCTGGAGCTGCGGATCGTCGAGCTCGAGGATGACGGTGTCCGGCGTGACCTGGGCGCCGGGCCGCAGCACGATGCGCTCGACGCGGCCCTGGGTCGCGACGCCAGCCAGCGGCGCGCTTCGTCCACCGGGACCAGCGTGCCCAGGCCGCGCACCTGGCGCACCATCGGTCCGCGCTTCACCGTGTCGCGCCAGACCGTGCCGGTCTCGACGGTGGGCGCCGCCGGCTTGAGCCGCGCCAGGACGACCGACACGAGCCCGAGCGACGAGCACCGCGGCCAGCCGCCATCCAGATGCGGCGCAACTTCTTCTGCCGTGCCACCGATGCGGGTCGTTGGATGTCCATGAACTCGAATCGCTCCTTAGACGTGTGGTTCAGGGCCAAACGGATGGCGCCCTTGCCCGGATCATCTCAAACGGCGTGCCACCCGAGGATCGCGCCACACTATGTCAACGAGAGTTCCGGCCGACAGTTCCGCCCCTCGGGTCCGGCTCGTCCCAGGGACGAGGTCGGCCGCGCCGAACACTCCTGATTGAACGAGGGTTACACGACTAGAGGTTCCCGCGGCGACCTTACGCCCGAGCTGTTCGTTTGTGGGACTGCCCACGGACCGGCAGCGAACAGCTCCGTGATCGCGCTCCGGCTCCTTCGGTGACCAGCCCCAAGACCTCTAGCCGCCAGTCACCTAGCCAACTCAGGTCCGTCACCCCTTCGATGGTATGGCAAACACGCGACTGGATCGCGATCAGGCCGAGCCGGCCAGCCCAGGGCCGGCGGCGCGCCGGAGGCGACCCGCCGCCGAGCGCACGGACCGCGCGCCAGCCTCGGTGGGCGAGGCGCCGCATGGCGCGGCGCGTCCAGTGTCGTCCACGGCGAGATACGCGTCGACGAGCGGCGCCGCGGCCTCGAAGCCAGCGGCGAGACCTCGCCGCAGCGCAGGCCGGCCATCACCGTGGTCAGCGGGCCATCGAGGGTCGGGCGGCCGGCCTTCGCCGCGGAAACCTGCACGCACGCGGCGCGGCGTCGGCTCCACGGCCACGAGCCGGGCCGGTCGGGGCCGAATGGCCACGCCGACCAGCTGGCGACGGCGGCCAGCAGTCCGCCGACGCCGGCCTGGACGAGGACAGCGTCGGGCGGGCGTCGCCGGACCCCGCTGGCGCGGCCTCGTCCATCAGCCGCGTGTAGCCGAGCATGATGTCGTGCGGAATGCGGGTGTCGCCGTCCCACGCCGTGTCGGAGACGACCAGGCCGCCGGTGGATGCGGCATGCGCGGCGCCGTCGCGCACAGCGCGTCGTCGTAGCTGCCCGTCACGCGGACGATGTCGGCGCCCTCGCCGGCGATCGCCGCAACCCGCGCGCCGGCGACGTGGCGTCGAGGAAGATGGTCGCGGCGAGCCCGGCCGACCGCGCGGCGCGCGCCACGGCGCGGCCGTGGTTGCCGGCGCTGGCGCAGACGAGCGTGGTCACCCCGGCCAGCTCGCCGCGCTCGGCCAGCCGGTGCACCGCGAAATCGCACGCCGAGGCTCTTGAAGGCCGGCAGACCGAAGCGCGCGGTCTCGTCCTTCAGCCAGAGCGCGCCGACGCCGAGGGACTCCGCCAGCGCGCGGCAGCGCCACAAGCGGCGTCGTGGGCTCCGGGTGCGCTGTGAAGTACGCGCGCTGCCGGGCATACTCCTGGGCGTCGAACAGGCCGCGGGCGGCCGGGGCCGGTGATCCGGCGGCACGAAGGCAATGCGACACGACGGCGGTCAGTATAGCGAGCGGATGTGTTGCCGCGGCTGGCGCGCTGAGATGGCATGACGGGGATGGCGCGGTGCGGGTGGTGCGGAACGGTGGCGCGGGCATGTCTGCGCTCGCCGGATGCGGCTCCTCGGCGCCGCAGTTCGATCTGATCGTGCGCGGCGGCCAGGTGCTCGACGGCCGGGGAACGCCGGCGCGTCGCGCCGACATCGGCGTCAGCGGCGACCGCATCGCCGCCGTCGGCGATCTCCGGCGGCGACAGCGTCCGCGGTCATCGACGCCTCGGGGAAGGTCGTCAGCCCGGGCTTCATCGACGTGCAGGGGCAGTCGGGCACGACGCTGCTCATCGACGGCCGCGGCGAGAGCCACCTGCGCCAGGGCATCACCAGCGAGATCATCGGCGAGGGCGATTCGCCGGCGTTCTGGACGGCGCAGACGGCCAGCGGCGAGGCGCTGGCCCGCCGTTGGCAGTCCGTCGGACTGGACGGGCTACGACGGGTATTTCGAGCGCGCTGCAGCAGCGCGGCATCGCCATCAACCTCGGCACGCTCGTGCCCGCGACGATGGTCGCGCAGCGAGATCATCGGCCTCGACAACCGCGCCCCGACGCCCGAGGAACTGCCGCGCATGGAGGCCATGGTCGAGCAGGCGATGCAGGACGGCGCGTTCGGGCTGTCGAGCGCGCTCATCTACATGCCCGGGTCGTTCGCCTCCACCGAGGAACTGGTCGCGCTGGCGCGGCGGCGCGGCCGGCACAAGGGCATCTACGTCTCGCACATCCGCGGCGAGAGCTTCAATCTCTTCAACGCGCTCGACGAGGCGTTGCGCATCGGCCGCGAGGGCGAAGCTGCCGGTGGTCGTCTTCCACCTGAAGGTCGGCCGCGCGCAGGCAACTGGGGCCGCATGGGCGAGCGGTGGCCAAGCTGATCGAGCGCGCGCCGCGAGCGGCAGAAGGTCTCGGCGACGATGTATCCGTACGCGGCGGGCGGCACCGGCCTGGCCGCCGTGCTGCCGCTGTGGGCGCAGGAGGGCGGCGGCGAGCGATGCTGGAGCGCCTGGAGGATCCCGGCGCCGCGCGACCGCGCGCGCAAGGAAGTCGAGGGCACGACCGAGGGCTGGGAGAACCTGCTGATGGCCGCCACCTTCGACGGCGATGCAGATCGCGTCGGTGCCCGCCGAGTTCGACCAGAGCGTGGTCGGCAAGCGGCTGGGCGAGATCGCCGCGGCGCGGAAGCGGACCCGTGGGACGTGCTCTTTCGAGATCATCGTCGGCACGAAGGGCCGTGCCGGCGCGCTGTACCACATGATGAGCGAAGACGACGTGAGACCGGGCTGGCGGCGCGGTTCGTGCCGATCGGCACCGACTCCGCGGCGATCTGCCACGAGGGGCTCGCTGGCGCAGGGTCAGCCGCATCCGCGCGCCTACGGCACGTTTCCGCGGGTGCTCGGGCACTACGTGCGCGACGAGAAGGTGCTGACGCTCGAGGACGCCGTGCGCCGCATGACGGCCTGGCGGCCGAGCAGTTCTGGCATCCGCGATCGCGGCGTGATTCGGGAGGGCGCATTCGCCGACCTGGTGGTCTTCGATCCGGCCACCGTCGCCGACACCGCCACCTACGAGAAGCCGCACAGCTACCCGCGTCGGCATCGAGCACGTGATCGTCAACGGCGTGCCGGTGCTGGGCCCAAAAGGACTCACGGGCGCACGCCCCGGGCGTCCGTTGTACGGACCTGGGCGGACGCCCACGTCGTCATCATGACCGCGCGCCGTTACGGCGCCTGCAGGGCTCTCGTCGTCCTCTTCGGAGTGGGGCTGATCGCCTCTCCAGCCGCGGTAGGGCAGCGCGGCACGGGCACGGTTACGGGCTTGGTGAACCTCACGGCCGCCAAAGCCCCCCCACTTGCCGTGTCCCCCTATGGGAGGCGCGGTGTTCCGCCGAAACGATCAACGAGTCTTCCCGACATCCGAAACGTGATTGTGTACGTCGCCGGCCTCACGCCAGGCTCTCCGCCGCCGCCCCTCCGTGCGCGCGTTGCGCAGCGTGACGAGCAGTTCCTGCCGCAAGTGACCGCCGTGACGACCGGATCGAGCGTCGAGTTCCCGAACGAGGATCCGTTCTTTCACAACGTTTTCTCGCTCTCGAAGGCGGCGCAGTTCGATCTCCGCCGCTACCCGCCCGGTTCCAGTCGTACCGAGACCTTCACAAAACCAGGCATCGTCAAGGTGTTTTGCCACCTCCATGCACAGATGACGGCGCTCATCATGGTGCTCGACCATCCATGGTTCGTGATACCGCGCGACGACGGGACTTTTACGCTTCCGCCGGTGCCCGCGGGTGAACTCACGGTCGTGGCGTGGCACGAACGCATAGGTGAGCGGCGCGAACGGGTGCGAGTGGTGAGCGGTGAGACAACGACACTGTCGTTTACGCTTCCGGTGCTGGAACCCACACCGTGAGCACGTCTTTGCGGCAGCCACCGCGCCTGGTTACACGTGCGCTGATGGCGTCGTTTCTGACGGTGGCGGTCATCCTCGGCGGCGTGTTCGGTACTGGTCACGTTTGAAGTGCGCCAGGGCGTACGGCGTTCAACAGCCGAAAATCTCGACGCGGCGCAGCGCGTGTTCGCACAGGTTGAGAGTTCGCGCGAGCAGGACATGTTAGCGACGGTGACGTCCCTCGCGGAGAATCCAACGCTCAAGGCCGCCTTGGATACCTGGCAGACCGAAGGTCGCGCCGGCGGCGCGTCCATTGGCGTTGCGGTCGCGACTGTTCAAAACGAGGTCAGGAAGATCGCAGCCAGCGTGGGCGCCGATGTGCTGGCGGTCGTCGATGCGCACGGTGTGGTCGTGGCGAGCGCCGGGCCCAAGTCCGGCCCGTTCACCCCGGGGACGGCAATGGCAGCGCCAGGGGCGGACGGCAATGCTTTAGGAGAGACCGTCGTCCTGATGCCTGGCGGCGCGTTTCGGGTCTTGGAGGTGCCGCTCGAGGTCGGGGAGGCAACCATCGGAAGCCTGGAACTCGGGACCGCGCTCGATGAAGCGTATGCGCGCAAGATGAAAGAGCTGGCGCGTGCCGACAGCGCCATCGTGATCGATCGGCAAGTGTGGGCAACGACGTTGCCGCCGCGCGTGGCCAAGGAGCTCGGACGCCGCGGCGCCATGCCTGACGGCACATCGGAGGTCGTCGAGCTTGGGGGGGAATCGTGGTTGGTGCGCCACATCAACAGCGTTGGTCCCGCAACGTTTCTGGCGATGGCGTCGATCGACGCAGCGGCGTCGGCCGCTATGCGCGACGCCTATGCGGGTGTTGCGTGGATCGCGGTGCTGTCGCTCCCTCTCGCCGCCCTCGGTAGCTTCTGGCTCGCACGGACCCTGACGCGGCCGATCGATCAACTCTCGGCGGCGTTGTCAGCAATGGCGGCGACGCGTCGTTTCAACATGCCGGTTCCGGCAACCGGCACCAGCCGCGAGCTCGATGCGCTGGCGAATACGTTCAATGCCCTGATTCAGTCTCTTGCCCAGGCGGAAGCCCAGACGCAAGCCGCGTATCTTGGCGCGATCCACGCGCTGGCGGCGGCGCTCGATGCGCGCGATCCCTATACGGCCGGTCATTCCGAGCGCGTGAGCGCGCTGTCGGTCGAAGTCGGCCGGGCGCTGAAGCTGGATGACGCGGATCTCGCCACTCTGCGGCTCGGCGCGCTCCTGCATGACATCGGCAAGATTGGCGTGCCCGACGAGGTGCTCCGCAAAGAGTCGGCGCTGAGCGCCGATCGAGTTCGAGTTGATTCGCGCCCACCCGATCGTTGGCGCCCGCATCTTGCGATCGATCCCGTTTCTTGCGCCGCACCTGCCGATTGTCGAACTGCATCACGAGCGGCCCGACGGACAGGGGTATCCCTATGGCCTCAGCGGCGATGCGATTCCGCTCGCTGCGCGGATCGTTCACGTCGCCGATGCGTACGATGCGATGACGAGCGCACGTGCGTATCGACCAGGGCGGTTGCCGCACGAAGCGATTGCGGAACTGCAGCGCTGCATCGGCAGCGATTTCGACCCGGCCTCGGTTGCCGCTCTCGTGCAAGCCGTGCCTCGATTGCCTGCCGCATCGGCAGGGTTCGACCCAATGGGCTTTCAATGGGCGATCGCCCCTGCCGGTCGCGCGTCGTGATCTGGCGCGCGGGGCTCACGGCGACCTTCGCCGTCATCACCGCAATCCCCGCCGGGGCGCAAACAGCGCGCGTCGCGATCGAGACGGTTGCCGCAGTGGACACCGCCGTCGGCTCGACCGTCTCTCGCAAGCCAGGGATATGGCTCGACATCTTCGCGGCCGTGCGAATCCGCGACGGCCTCGACCTGGTGGCGAGGCCGGTCCTCTTCCGCAACACATTCACGGGCAGCCGACAATCGCAGCTGTATCAGCTCGGGATCCGCTACGAGCGGCCGCTCGATCAATGCACGGCGCGGTCTCGGCGCACTCGGTCTCCGCGCCGAGGCCGGGCAGATGCCGTCGCCGCTCGGATTCGCCATGCTCGAGAACCGGCAAGATCTCAATCCGGTCATCTCACAACATTCCGCGTACTATCTGGCGCTGCCGCGCAATATCGATCCGGAGATCCCGCGCACGTTCCTGATTGCGGGGACCTACCCACTCGGCGTGCAGGTTACCGTCGCGGCGCGTGCGTGGGACGCGCGCGTCGCACTCATCGACAGCTCACCCGTTCGCGGGCGTGGCATGCTTGGCAACGCGAAGCCGCCGCGGATGGCGAACTGGGTCGCCGGGTTTGGAGTGACGCCGCGCCTGGGCGTACGGCTCGGCGCCGCAGCGGCGCGTGGACCCTACGTCAAGATGTCGGAACTCGTCGACAAACGGCTGGGCGACCGGACGGCGGCGATGCTGCAAGTCGAGGGCGAGTGGTCGTTCGACTCGACGCGCATTGCCGGCGAAGCGGTCGGCGCGACCATGGAAACCGCTCGCGCCACCGACGCACGAACGCGCGGCTGGTGGCTCGAAGTGACGCAAACGCTGCACCCTCGCGTCTTCGTCGCCGGCCGCGCCGACGCGCAACGCGTGGCGTACCTCGCTCCTCACAGGCGCTGCCGCGTCGCAGAGCTATCAACGATACGAAGCGATCACCGGCTTCCGCATCACGCCCGACCTCACGTTGCGCGCGGGCTATCTCACGCGCAAAGGCTACGTCGTCTTCCACTGGGACGACCAGATGCTGGCCTCACTCGTCTGGGCGAAAAAACTAATGTAACCCGGTCGGCGCGCCGCAAATTTGGTAGATCTGCAGATTTGGGATATGGAGATTTGAAAGATCATCTCACGCTAAGCGGCACCGTTTCCACTAAATCTCCAAATCTCCAAATCTCCAGATCTCCAGATCTCCAGATCTCCAGATCTCCAAATTCAGCGAAGCACCTTACCTGCAATCCACACGCTTTGGATCGTCCGCGTGGCTTTGATGTCTTGCAGCGGGTTGTCTTGCAACACGACAAAATCCGCTGCCGCACCCGGTTCGATCGTGCCGATCTGTCCAGCCTTGCCGTGGCACTCGCGCCGCATCACCGGTCGCGGAGACGAGCACCTGCATCGGCGTGAGGCCCGCGTCGACCATCATCTCGAGTTCGAGATGCTCGAAAAATCCCTGAAAGCGACCGGCCGGGCCGGTGTCGGTGCCCATTGCGATCCGAACACCTTGATCGGCCAGGGTCTTGAGGTTCTTCCGTGCGACCTCGAGCGCCGCCTTGTATCGCAGGCCCTGTTTGTAGCCGTTACTGGCTTGCACTTCCGCCTGCCGCTGCGCGTCGGTGATTTGTTTCGCGATCGCGTCCGCGTCGCCACCAAGGCCTTTCGGGAAAAACGGATCGTGTGCCCAGGCGGGTGTCGTGCCGTACACAAACGTCGAGACCTCGCGCATCAGCGTCGGTGAATAGCAGGCACGCTTTCGCCTTCATCGCCGCGATGAACTCCGCGTCTACCGGACTGATCGCGAACGCTGTGCGCGATCAAGTCGGACCCCGCTCGACTACGCCTTTCGCGTCCGCCAGGTAGAAGATGTGCGACGGCAAAGGAAGCTTGAGCTCGTGCGCGCGCGCAATCGCGGCCGCCACGCGGCCTCCGGCATCTTTCGATCCGGTGCCGAGATTGTCGTCCACCCGAATCTTGAGCAGGTCGGGATGCGTGGCCGCAACTTTGTCGGTCATCGCGCGGGCCGCCTCCGCCGATGCGCCATTGATCACGGTGCCCGCCAAAAAGATGCGCGACCGGTCGAGCGGACCGTGCGTTTGCTCATCGCGCAGGGCGAACGCGGGGGCGGGTTCATCGCCAAGACTGAAGACCGTCGTGATGCCGTAGCTGGCGTAGGTTCTTGCCTGGCGCAGGACATTGTCGCGCGTCGCGCTCGTTTGGATCGGTGCGCATGCCGACGACGTTGGTGAGATGGCCGTGGGCGTTAATCAACCCCGGAATGAGAGTGCGTCCGGCGAGGTCGACGCGCTCGGCGCCTGCCGGCACCGTCACGCTCGCGGCAGGTCCGACCTGCACAATTTTGCCATCGCGCACGATCACGGTGCCACGATCGATCACGCCGCCGCGTCCATCGATCACTCGCGCGCCACTGAGCGCAGTGGTCTGGGCAAGTGCGGCAGCGGATGGAAAGGTCAGAAAGCTACAGAGCAGAGCCACGGTGTGCAGACGCGGTTTCATAGGGCAGAGGGTATCAAACAACTTGGGTTAACATCACTGCCGATGGCCTTGTCTGTGCTCGTCGCCGACGACGACGCGGTGTCGCGGACGGTGGTGGCGGCGATACTGCGGAAGGGCGGGTACCAGGTGCGGCTCGCCGTCGATGGGTCCGAGGCCTGGGCAATCCTGCAGGCCCCCACACCGCCTTCGCTCGCGGTGATGGATTGGATGATGCCGGGTTTGGACGGCCCCGAGATTTGCCGCCGGTTGCGCACGCTCGACACACCGACGCCGACCTACGTCGTGTTGCTCACGTCGCGGGATGCGTCGGCGGATATCGTCGCCGGCCTCGACGCGGGCGCGGACGACTATGTTACCAAGCCGGCGCAGGAAGACGAGTTGCTGGCACGCGTCAGCGTCGGCGTCCGCGTGGTCAAGCTGCAACAGGCACTGGCCGATCGCGTACGGAGTCTCGAAGACGCGCTCGCCAATGTCAAACAGCTCCAGGGACTGCTGCCGATTTGTTCGTACTGCAAGAGCATCCGCGACGATCAGAACTACTGGCGCCGGGTCGAGACGTATATCAGCGACCATTCCAGCGTGCAGTTTTCCCACAGCTTTTGTCCCGACTGTTACCTGCGCTACGTGAAGCCGCAACTCGACGAGCTCGAAGCCAAGCACCACGGCACTCCCGAGCCGTGACCACTCCGGCACTCGACCTGGCTGTCCTCGAGAGTCTTCGTCAACTGACGCAACCCGGCGAGCCCGACGTCCTGGGCGAAGTGTTGGCCACGTTTCTGGCCGACGCGCCCGGGCGTGTCGCCGCGATCACGGCGGCAATCCAGGGCCGGGACGCGCCGGCGCTGCTTCGCGCCGCTCATACGTTCAAAGGCGCGGCCGGCAGTATCGGGGCCGATCGGCTGCACGGTCACTGTCGTGACCTCGAACACGCGGCGCGCAACGGTGACGTTGATGACCGCGTCGTGCCGCTGCTGGCGGCGATGCACGAGGAGTTCGAGCGGGTGCGGAGCGAAATCGCGCGTCTCCTCTAACTTGGTATGATCGACGGATGCTAATGCAACGTTATCCAGAGCCGTTCATCGCCCCCATGCGCGAGGAGCTCACCCGCATGGGCTTTGAAGAACTGCGCACACCGGAAGCCGTCGATCAGGTCGTGACACGGAAGGGCACGACGCTCGTGGTGGTCAATTCGGTCTGTGGCTGCGCCGCCGGCAAAGCCCGACCCGGCATCGCCTTGTCGCTGAAGGCCGGCATCCGACCCGACCATCTGGCCACGGTATTCGCCGGCGCCGACATCGAGGCGACCGATCGCGCACGGGCGCATTTCGCCCCTTACCCGCCCTCGTCGCCGGCGGTCGCCTTGCTCAAGGACGGCAAGCTGGTTTACATGATGGAGCGCCGCGACATCGAGAGTCAGCCGGCGCCGGCCATTGCCGAGCGGCTGCACGCGGCGTATGAAAAATTCTGTCGCGCGGAGTTTGCTGACCAGGGCGAGGGCAAGCGAGTCGAAGGTTAGCGCCGCGACAGGCGACACTGTAAATGCTCCACGATGTTCTCGGTCGGCCGCTGGCAAACCTGCGGCTCTCGGTAACCGATCGCTGTAACCTCCGGTGTCAGGACTGCATGCCGGAGCAGGACTACGTGTGGTTGCCGAAAGAGGACATCCTCCACTTCGAAGAGATCGATCGACTGGTCGACGCATTCCTTGACGTCGGCGTGCGCCGCGTGCGCTTGACCGGCGGGGAGCCGCTGCTGCGCAAGGACCTGCCTGTGCTGGTGGAACGCCTCGCCGCCAAGCCGCGCGTCGAGGACCTGGCGATGACGACCAACGGCATCCTGTTTGCGCCCGTGGCGGACGCGCTCAAACGCGCGGGACTGCATCGGGTCACCGTCAGCCTCGATACACTGCGGCCGGAGCGCTTTGCGGCCATCGCGCGCTCGAGGGAACACGACCGCGTGATGAGTGGCATGGAGGCGGCCGCACGGGTATTTCCCGGCTTCAAGATCGACATGGTTGTCATCCGAGGCACGAACGATGACGAGATCGTCGACATGGTGGAGTTCGCCAAGGCGCGCGGCGCGGAGTTGCGGTTCATCGAGTACATGGATGTCGGTGGGGCGACACGCTGGACGTGGGATCAGGTCGCGACCCGCGCCGACATTCTCGCGACGCTCACGGCACATTACGGCGGGATTCAGCCGGTCGATGAGCGTTCGTCCGCACCGGCGGATCGCTTTCGTCTCGCCGACGGCACCACCTTCGGCATCATCTCCTCCACCACGGATCCGTTCTGCCGTGATTGCGACCGCAGCCGGTTGACCGCCGATGGCATGTGGTATCTCTGCCTCTACGCCTCGCAGGTACCGACCTGCGCGCGGCGCTGCGCGGCGGCGCTTCGAATGCGGAGATGGCCGCACTCATTGCGAACACATGGGCCCGGCGCAGCGATCGCGGCGCCGAAGTGCGGCTGGCCATGCGCGATCGGTCGCAGATGATTCCGCTCAGTTCGCTCAAACGCGATCCGCACCTCGAGATGCACACCCGCGGCGGCTAGTCACGGCCGCAGATGGACGCGGATGAAAGGCCGCAGATGGACGCAGATAGCGCAGATGAAGGGCCACAGATGGACGGCAGATAGCCGCAGATATGAATGAAATCTTGGCGGTCATCTGTGGACGTCACCGTCTGGCGCCGAGTTGCAGCGATCGCGGCGCCGAAGTCCGGCCGATGCGCATCAATCGCAGATGAAACGGCGCGCGGATGGACCAAACGGCCGCGATGGACGCAGATAGCCGCAGATAAGTATGAAATCTTGGCGGTCGCCGGTGGGACGTCCAACCGTCTCGGCGCCGAGTCGCAGCAATACCTAAACACTTTCTAACGAGATCTTCTGAATTTCGGCATCGAGCTGGGAACGGCGCCATCACGCGGGGGTCGCCAAAGCGTAACGCGGAGACGCGTTGGCCGTCGGGCGATCGTGAGGGTGCTGTAAGCGATCGAGCGCGTCTTCAGTCAGTCAGTCAGTCAGTCCGGTCAGGTACCAGTGGTGACTGATCGCTCGACTTCGAGAGCTTGCGATTGACGTGGTCACCAAGTCGCGGAGGTGGCTCAAGTTGTCGACGGCCTTCCGCACGTAGAAGCTGATCGGGCTTCGGTGCGGAGCGCGTGTTCCTCTTTGAAGGACCGCTTCACGTGCGACGACTTGTACGTTGGGCAGACCGGCTCCACACCCTCCGTGATGACGCGCGTCCGACCCCAAAGGCGGGCGGTAGTGGCGCGAGTGATCCAGAGTGGGAAGAGCAAGCGCACGCGCTGAGGCCGTCCGAGATCCAGGTTCTCGCGGATGACCGTTGCAAAGAAGTGCCGGCCTGGTACCGGCCGATCGAAGACCTGGTCAGGCTGACCCCGAGTTGGCAGATGGCGAGTCGATGACCGTACCCTGCGGCGCGTTCGTCGGGGGTCATCGGCTACGGCAGCGGCAGTGACCAGCGGCGACGCGAATGCGATCGCGACGCAGGTGCCGATTTTCAGAAACGCCGGCCACCAGTCCCGATCGTGGACGTAGAGGTAGTAGTGATTGCGCCGCTGAAGACGGCGCCTTCGCTGGCAGGCCGTTGAAAATGAAGTGCAGGGGATCGACAGATCGACCGCGACCGCTCTGCTCGACGGCGACATCGCGCAGGCGTTGATGCCACGCGCGAGCGCTCTATGCACCGGCAGAGACCAGACTCCGGCGTCCGGACCAAGTATTACGCGACCGCCGTCAATTCGAGAAGCGCGTGCCACCCCGATGGCACGGCGTGCGCAGCAGGCGCGTATGACCCGCCGGGTCCTCGTCGGGAATGGCCGTGAAGGGCCGCGGCGGCGTGCGAACGACCAATCGTCCGTTAAGGTTCAACATCCTGCTAAGTGGCTCACACAGTCGCCGCTGTGACCCAGCATCGAGGCACGTCGGCGACACTCCATAACTCGGCGACACAGGCGCGTGGTCGGGTAATTTTCGAAACGCCTCCTTGCCCGAGTAGCGGCAACAGGCCTGTCACGATCCCAACCGCATCTGTGCCATCTGCGTCATCTGCGGCTGTCTTATCTGCGTAATCAGCGGCTCTCAGCGGCGCGGCAGACGCGGAGCGCCCGCCGGATCGCCGCGATGACCTCCGGCGGCGGCCGCTCGCCATCGACCCGCACGGTGTCGCCTTCGTCCGCGTCCGGTTCCTCCAACTGTACTCAACTGACTCGGCAGAAGTGCCGGCGGCGCGAAATGGTTCGTCCGCGACTGCATGCGCCTGGCGAGTTCAGCTGCCGAGACCTCCAAGTACACGAATCGCAAGGTGTCTGTGGCCGTGCCGTGTGGACGGAGTGCGTCTCGATAGCGCTTGCGCAAAGCCGAACATGCGACGACGAGTGGTTCGTGCCGAGCGGACGCGTCGGCGATCTGATTCGCAACTGCGCGCAGCCACGGTGCACGCTGCGCGTCGGTGAGCGCCTCCCCGCGTCGGATGCGGGCGACGTTCTCCGCTGAGTGCAGCGCATCGGCGTCGAGGAAACGCCATCCAAGGGAGGCGGCAAGTTCGGTACCGACGGTGGACTTCCCCGATCCGGCGGGGCCCATGAGGACGATGACCATCGTGTGCTCGTCGCTGTCGTGGTGCTGCGCTAGTGACTCGGCGAACATCCGCTTGATCTCTGAGACATCGCGCGTTTTCGTCAGTGCGAGCATCAGGAGAATGCGCGCCTTCTGCGGATTAAGGGTATCGCCGGGAATCAACCCAAGCGCGTCGTACTCTTTTTGCGCGATCACGCGTCCGTTGCCGGTGCGGTTCGAGCGCACGATGACCGGGCGCTTGGCCGCGGGTGCGGAGAGCAGCGGCTTGAGCGCCTCGCGTTCGGCGGAGGACACGAGTCCGGCCCCTGTCCCGGCAATGACGATGCCTTCTGCCCCCGCAGCAACAAGCGCCTGCCCGATCCGCGTGCTCGGTTGGACGTACGAATACATGATGTCGACCTGGGGCAGTTGGGTGAGCCGGCTGACGTCGAATTCAGAGCGCGTGGTGTGCCTCCGCGTGGTGGCGCGGTAGAAGGTCACCTGGTCGGCGTCCACGTATCCAAGCAGCCCGAGTTCCGGCGCCTTGAACGTCTCCACTCGATACGTGTTGGTTTTGGTCGCGTCGCGCGCGCCGTTGATTTCATCGTTGAGTACGACGAGGACACCCTTGCCGCGCGCGTCGGCGGCCACGGCGGTCCGTACCGCGTTCAACAAGTTGAGCGGCCCGTCGGCGCTGATCGCTGAGGCCGGGCGCATCGACCCGACCAGGACGACGGGCCGGTCATCTTTCACCGTCAGATTGAGGAAGTACGCCGTCTCCTCGAGCGTATTCGTGCCGTGTGTCACCACGACGCCAGCGACGCGCGCGTCCGCCCGAAAGATGGCGTTGATACGGTTGGCCAGGGTCAGCCAGTTTTCGATCGTGATGTCGGTGCTGCTCACATTGACGATCTGTTCAACCTTGACCTCCGCAACGCCCTTGATCTCGGGCACAGCGTTCACCAGCTCTTCGCCGAGTAGCGCGCCGGCTTTGTCACTCCGCCAGGCTGGTCGATGTCGCGCCTTTGCCAGAGATCGTGCCGCCGGTCGAGAGCACCCACACAAGCGGAAGCTGATTGCGCGGTTGTGCAGCCACGGAGGGGATGCACGCCAGCATCACCAGCAGCTTCAGCAGAATCGCCTTGCTGCGTCTCATGCGGTGCCTCTTGACGACCGAACGATCACTCGAGCCCCGGTGTCCATCACGATCGAATCCCATCTGCGTTCATCTGCGTCATCTGCGGCTTACCCTGCATCAGCGTAATCTGCGTATCTGCGGCTTAAAAGATGCGTAGGCGCGTGCGATCGTGTGGCAGGAACGGACGCGCCGTGACCTGTCCGCCAAACGCATGATCCCATCGTCCGGGCACAGAGGCCTGGCACGCTGGGCACCTGCCGTCCGTGGTCACGTGATAGCCGCGAATGTGATAGCCGTAGCGTTCGACCAGCAGCGCATGGCAACTGGCGCAGCGGGTGTCTTCGAGCGTCCCCACCTGGCCGGGCAGGTTGCCCGCGTAGACGTAGCGCAGCCCGGCACGTTTGCCGATCGCGGCCGCGGCGATGAGCTGCGCCGGTGTGGTGTCCATCGGATCGACCATGCGGTAATCCTGATGAAACGCGGTGACGTGCCACGGAATATCCACTGAGACCGAGGCGAGGAATTCGGTCATCGCGATCAACTCGGCTTCCGAGTCGTTGAAGCCGGGCACGAGCAGCGTCACGATTTCCACCCACAACCCTCGCGCGTGCAGCGCCCGGATCGTGTCGAGAATCGGCTCCAGGCGCCCGCCGAGCTTGCGGTACTGCTTGTCGTCGAAGCTTTTCAGATCGACCTTGTAGACATCGATCCAGGGCGCGAGATAGTCGAGCACCTGCGGCGTCGCGTTGCCGTTGGAGACGAACCCTGTGGCAAGGCCGCGCGCTCGCGCGCGGCCTTGAACACCGCCACACCCCACTCCACGGTGATCAGCGGCTCGTTATAGGTCGACACGACCACGCGCGCGCCCTGGCGCACCGCGTCGACCGCGAGATCCTCCGGGTCGACGTCGCGCGGCGGCGCCGTTGCCGCCGGGTCGCGCAGCGCCTGCGAGGTGACCCAGTTCTGGCAATAGGCGCAGTGCAGATCGCAGCCGAGCATGCCGAAGCTGTAGGCGAGGGCCCCTGGCCAGGCGTGAAAGAAGGGCTTCTTCTCAATCGGATCGCACTGGACGCCCGCGACGTATCCCCACGGCACACGCAGCACCCATCCTCGTTGTAGCGGACCTTGCAGACGCCGACCGCGCCGGGCGGAATGCGAGCAGTCGTGGCCGCAGGCGTGGCACCGGACCCAATCGCGGTCGAGACGGTCGTAGACGTCCCCCTCACGAGTGCGCGCACTGCAGCAGCTCGCCGAGGCTGGCCATCGCCCTATTTCTCGCGCGCCTGAGCCCGGAGGTAAATCGGCACAGGCGGCTGCGCGTAACTGCAGCTGATGCGCCTACCGGCCTTTATGACTATTTGTGTGCTGCTTGGCGGATCAGCTGCGTTGCGGCTCAGGATCGTCGAGTCTGGGTTCGCGTGGAAGATCCGTCTGGCGCCACGATTCCCGACGCCCAAATCATCGTCCTGGCCGGGTCCGATCTGCTCGGCGAGCTGACGGCTGACGCCCGGGGTCTGGCGACTCGCGCGTCTGGGCGCGGCGCAGCAGATCAAACTGATCGTCGTCAGCGCCAGGTTTTGCGACCATCGAAAAGGATGTCGTGATCCCCGCGCGGCCACCGCAGCAGGTCGTACGTCGCATTGACGATTGCCAACATCGAGACGGACGTCACCGTGTCGGCGACGCGAAGACGAGACGGGTGGTCTCACGCAGACGTTGACGCAGGCGGAGATCGACCAGCTTCCCGACGACCCCGAGGAACTGCAGCGCATGCTCGAGGAGATCGCCGGTCCAGGCGCGACGATCCGTGTTGACGGGTTTACCGGCGGGCGGCTGCCGACGCGCGAGCAGATCGCACGAATCGTTGTGCGCCGCGACGCGTTCTCGGCCGAGTTTCACCAAATGGGGCAGGGGCGGGTCGAGATCGCGACGCGGCCCGGCGTCGATCGCTGGCGCGGCAATGCGGGACTGAACGTCCGCCCGAGTGCGCTGTCGGCCCACAACGCCGTCGCGCGCACGTCGAAAGGCGGCACGCTCATGCGGATGAACGCGTTTATCGCCGGTCCGCTCGTCCGAAACCGCATCTCGTTTGCGGCCGAAGTCGCAGGGTCATCATCGGAAGACATGCGCGGGATTGCCGCGGTCACGCCAGCCGGGCCATTCGTGGCGGCGCTGCCGCAGCCCTTCGACAATATGCGATCTCACGTTTCGCACGGAAGGGTTGCTCACCAAGACGATGCTGTTCCGCGCCTCGGTGGAACGCGGGAGCATCCGGCGCGACAATCAGGGCATCTCCGAACTGGACTTCCGGAACGCGGCTACCGCCGCGAGGACGTCGATCACTCGGCGCGTCTGTCGCTCGAGGGCGGCCAGCGTCGACCGTTATCACGTGCGCTTGCAATACGATCAGGTGAAGAATCGCATCGATCCCGGACACCACTGCGCCGGCGGTCGATCGTGCAGAGCGCGTTCCGATCCGGCGGGGCAACGATGAGCGGCGACGACCGCGCGCGCGCCATTGTCGAGCGACACCATGTTTACGCTGAAGGCGCGTCCCTACACCTTGCGCGTGGGCTCGCTGATGAATTGGAACTACAGCGAGCAGGGACAGCTCAATAACGCGCTCGGCACCTTCACATTTACCGATCTGGATTCGTATGTTGCGCGACGGCCGTCCACCTTCACACAGCGCGTTGACGCTCAACCGCTGGCGTTCTGGATCGGGCAAGGGGCGGCGTTCACGCAGATCGAGTACACGACAAAATCGCGCTGGTCGTTGGGTGCGGCCTGCGCTACGAATGGCAGAGTGGCATTGACGATCGCGGTGCGCTCGCGCCTCGGATCGGCGTCAGCCGGCCTTTCCGTCGCGGACAGACCAACCTCCGCGCCGGCTACGGATGGTTCTACGGGTGGATGCCGACGCGCATCGAGGAAGAACGCCGCCGCCTTGCCTTGGGCTCGACGGAGGAGGAGATCATCATTCGTGATCCGGGTACCCGGATCCCTTCGGCAAGGCATCGCGACGGCGAAGCGCGATCCGCCAACGCGGCTGATTCTTGCGGACACGGCGGAGTTGCCGCGCTTCGCACGGACGTCGATCGGCATCGATCACCAGATTCGACAGGGGTGGCGCGTCGGCCTCGACACGTTTTACCAGCATGCGAACAACGAGTTCCGCGCCCTCGATCTCAACGCGCCGGTCAACGGCGTGCGGCCGAACGACGAATTCGGGCGCACGTTGCTGGTGCAATCGATCGGACAGTCCACACAAGCCGGCATCAACCTCGATCTGTCACTGACGCCGCGCCGCGGCATCTTTGGCAGCGTGCGTTACGGCTACGCGCGCTCGATGAATGATGCCGACGATGCGCTCACGCCGCCCTCGACCGGGACGTTCGAGACGGAGTGGGGGTCCGCGCGCGGCGAGTCCCGTCATCGCTTCAACTGGAATATCGGCGGCCAGATTGGACCTCCTGCATGGGGCCTCAACGCGTCGGTGAGCGGACGATTGAATTCGGGCACGCCCTACAACGTCACGACCGGCCGAGATGAGAATGCTGACGCGCTCTTCAACGATCGCCCGGCCGGCGGGGCTCGCAACAGCCGGCGCGGTGCGGTCACGACACAAACGGATTCCCGGGTGTCGTGGATGATCATCGGCCGGCCCATCAACGCATCGGTGCCGTTCAGCGCTTCCGCCTCCGCTCCTCGGGAGTTGGTCGGGAGCTACGGCGAGACCTCGCCGCAGCGGCTTGCGGCACTGAGCCGCGAAGGCGGGCAGCGTGGGCCGGGTGGTGGCGGTCCGCGCGGTGGTGCGGGGCCTGCAGGGCGTGGCCCCGGTCAGCAGAATCAAGGCAAGCGGCTGGAGATGTTCGTCTCGGCGCAGAATCTGTTCAACCGCGTCAACTACAGCAACTTCGTCGGCGTGCTCACGTCGCCCTTCTACGGTCGCGCGACATCGGCGCTGGCCGCACGACGGATGGAGTTGGGCTGGAGGTTCTCGTTCTAAGGTCGCGGGTGCCGCAGGCCCGCCTTCGCGGCGCTCGAGTCCTGGCCGCTTCGGCGAGGTCTCGCCGTAGCTCGCGTGGAATTCTTTGCGAGCGGAGGCGGATGCGGGACTAAAACACCGCGCGGCTTGGAGTGAGTCCCTTGTTCTGCAACGCGAAACGCGGCTCGAGCGTCGCATCGCCGTCGACGAGCGCGGCGACATGACGGCCGACGGCTGGTCCGTGTTTGAAGCCATGGCCGGAGCCTCCGCCGACAATCCACAGGTGCTCGGCGCGCGGGTGTCGATCGATGATGAAGTCGCCGTTGTGCGTATTCTCGGTACTGACACACGTGCGAGTCGACGAGCGGGGCGGTCGCCAAGGCAGGGAAGCGAACCGCTAACCACCGACGAGTCGTGCGCACGGTTTCCGGGTCGACCAGCCGCTCGGCATCATCCGGATCGATCGGGGCTCCATGGCGATCGATCCCAACCTTGAACCCGCGGCCATCGACGTCAGGGATGCCGTACAGCCCGGCCTCGAAATCAATCCACACGGGCAGCTGCCCGACCGAGAATCGGTCGTCGCCGCAGGGCACGCCAAAATACAGCACCTCTTGTCGCGTCGTGCGGATTCGTGAGCCGACGACATCAGGAAAGAGCAACGGCAGCCATGGCCCGCAAGCGCAGACAACGGCATCCGCAATCAGCGGCTCGCCGGTCGTAAGCTCGCACGACAACGTGCCGGTGAACTCGGGCGACGCCAGACGCGCCACACGATACTCGATCGCCTTCCGCTCCTGCATCAAGGTCACCAGCGCCTGCACCGCGGCGCGCGCACGAATGATGCCGGCGTTGGGTTCGAACACTGCCGAACCGAGCCCGTCGATTGCCATCTGAGGATACCGGGCCCGAAGTTGATCAGGCGTGAAGCGTGCGACGTCGATGCCAAGCTCGGTGAGCGTCGCATAGGTCGCATCGAGGTAGTCGTTGCCGGGAGGCGCGAGGAACAGGGCGCCCGAGGCGGTGACGAGCTCGCGGCCGGTTTCGCGAGACAACCACTGCCAGTCGCGAAGCGCGTCGCGCGCCCACTGTGAGTAGACGGCGTCGCGACCATATCCTGAACGGATCACTCGGGAGTGATCGGCCGAGCTCGCCCGCGGATTGGCAGGACCGTAGGCGTCGATGAGCGTGACGCGGTGGCCGCGCCGACTGAGAAACCAAGCCGACCAGGCACCGAACGCGCCTGCGCCGATGACGATGGTGTTCATGGATCTCGCCGCGTCCACGCGCCGGCGCGCGTGCTACGGCTGCTTCATGCGTCCGAGCAGTTCGCCGAGACGCTTGATCTCTTCACCGTACCTCGCCCAGTCGCCGGCGCGTTGCGCGGCGAGTGCGCGCTCGTAGGTGGCTTGCGCTTCGGCGATGAGATCGGGTGCACCGGGGGCGCGAGGTGCCTCGGGTGCAGCGGATGCGGAGCGGGTCGCGGGTGTGCCGGATGCCGCAGGTGCGGAGCCCGATTCGCCAGTTGCTGCGCTTGTCGCGGCCGATGGGCCGGCCCCGCCAAAGAGGCGTGCAAGGGCAGCGTCAAGCGTGCGCTCCATCACAATCGTGTTCTGATACGCCACGATGACGCGCGTGAGCTCGGGGATTCTCCCCGCCTGGGCGCGAAGGTACAAAGGCCGAACGTAGAGCAGCGACTCCTCGATCGGGATGACCATCAGCGTCCCTTGAATGACTTCCGAACCTTGCTGGCTCCACAGCGTGATTTGCGGTGAGATCACCTGATCCTGATTGATGCGCGCCACCACCTGCCGCGGACCGAAGACGAGCTTCTGCTTGGGAAACGCGAACACCAGCAATTGCCCGTACCGATCGCCATCGCTCCGTGCCACGAGCCACGACGCAAGATTGTCGCGGCCGCGCGGCGTAAACGGCAGCATCTGTATGAACTCTGCGCGCGTCTCCCCGGGGAGCTTCATGATCGTGTAGTAGGGCTCCATGCGTGCGCTCTCGTTGCCGCGATCGATGCTCGGCACTTCCCACTGGTCTTCCTTGTTGTAGAACACCGAGGGATTGGCCATGTGATAGGTCGAATACACCGCGGCTTGGAGCTGGAAAATCCCCTCGGGGTAGCGAACATGCCGCCGAAGGCCCTCCGGCATTTCCTCGAGCGGTCTGAGCAATGTGGGAAAGACGCGCGCGAGCGTCTGGACCATCGGATCGTTCGGCTCAGCCACATAGAAGGTGACCGTGCCGTGGTAGGCGTCGACGGTGATCTTCACGGAGTTGCGGATGTAGTTGACATTGTTGGCCGCGGCCGTCGAGTAGGGGAAACGGCCGGATGTCGTGTACGCGTCCTGAATCCAGTAGAGGCGGCCGTCGTGAATGACGGGGTAGGGATCGGGGTCGTAGGACAGAAACGGCGCAATCTTCGACACGCGCGTATGAATCTGCCGGTCGAAGAGCAACCGGCTTTCCGGAGTGATGTCGTCGCTGAGCACGATCTGGTACGCGCGGAAATGCACGGCGAAGAGCAGCTTCTTGAAAAAGGAATCCAGCGCGACGCCGCCCTCGCCGTCGTAGTCGGCGTAGACGTTGTCCTCACCCTTGGGATAGTGAAACTCGCGTGCACGGGTCCGGGCGATGACGTACTCGTTCGAGAGCTCGCCGAAGTAGATGCTCGGTTGCGAGATCGGAATATTGACCGACGACACCGGTGGCAGATCGCGGATGAACAGCACCGGCAGTCCTTCTTCCGTGACTTGATTGACTGGTCCGAGCGTCAGGCCATGACCGTGGGTGAAGACCAGCCGTTCGTTGATCCAGTTGCGGTTGGGTAGTTGCGCCGGGTTGATCTCGCGTGCCGAGAGCATCACCTGCCGCGTGCGGCCCTCAATGTCGTAGCGATCATTGTCCACGGAGATGAAGTCGTAGTACGTGCGAATCTCCTGGATCTGCCCGAATGTCTCGAGTAGCGGCTGATGGTCCCAGAGCCGGACGTTGTCGAGCGTTTCACGGTTGCGTTCGAGATCGGCGCGCGTCAGGGCGGCGTCGCCCGAAAGCTCACGTTCTTCAATGCGGTCGAGCGCAAAGCCTTGCCGCGTCGCCGCGATGTTATGCGCGATGAAGGGCGCTTCGCGCACCTGTTCGTTTGGCGTGACCACAAAGCGCTGCAGCGCGCCGGCATAGAGGCCGCTGCCGGCCGCCGCGATCACATAGACCGCAACGGCGGCAGCAAATGCCCAGCGGGAGCGGCCGAACGCGTACGCGACGCACAAGGCGGCGCTCACCAGCGCGGCTGCGGCGACACCGAGCGCCGCCGGCATGCGCGCGTGCACGTCAGCGTAACTGGCGCCGTAGATGATGCCGGACTGCGCGATGAGCTGCCGCGATTGATCGAGCCAGGCACCCGCGGACAGCAAGACGAAACCGGCGGCAGCAAGCACCGCGGCATGCCGCCGCACCGCCGGTCCCATGCGCACGCCGAACGGTGTGAGCGCGAGCTCGCCCGCGAACGTATACAGTGCGCCGCAGCCAACCGCCGCGAGCACCACGAGCGCCATCGCAAGACCGCGGAGCCCATCGAGCACGGGTAACGTGAAGACGTAAAACGCCGCGTTTCTTCCCAACAGCGGATCCTGCACGGCAAAGGGTTGCTGATGCCACCACTGCAGCGCCGTGAGCCATTGCGAACTCGCGATCAGCCCGATGAGCACACCCACGATTGCCGCCGCCACTGTCGCAAGCGGGCGGATCTGATCGCGCGTCGGCAGGACGATCGTGAAACCCTCGCGCGTGGTGAACGAAGCGGGAGCACTGCTCGCGGCATTCAGCGCGTAGCGCAGGTGGCCGTACCAACCACGCCCACGCGACCGCGAACGCCCCCAGCCCAAGGCCCCATTGCGTCCAGAAGGCAGTGAGGAAGACAGGCCGGTATCCCACCTCGCCAAACCACAGCCAGTCGGTGACGAACGTGCTCGCCGAGGGCACGACGAAAAACAACGCGACGAACGCGACGACGAAAAGCGAACGGATCCGCACTGGTAGATTCTAGTCTTTCCCGCGCATACGCCTCATATCCTGGCGGTTCCGCCGATCCGGCCGGCCTTTCGTGGTGGTGGTGGCTTTGAACAGCCGTTCGATTCGCCGCGCCTCGACTTCCTCGGCGGTCGGCGGCGGCGTGCGGTCCTGGTACAGCTCGCGCGCTGCGGCTTTCGGCACATGCTTGTCGGCGATGGCCCGCACGCCGACGATTTGCCGACGGCCCAGCGGACGAGAGATCACGAGCTCGTCGCCGACGCGAAGTTCGCGGTGCGGTTTTGCCGCCGCGCCGTTGACCGCGACCTTGCCGCCCTTACATGCGCGCTGCGCTTCCGAACGTGTTTTGAACAAGCAGGTCACGTCAAGCCAGATATCGAGCCGAACGGCGTCACTCACGGATGGTCTGGTACGACGAATTCACGTTCCACATGACGGACCGTGAGCACGGGACAGGGGGCCTTGCGGACGACGCGTTCGGCCACGCTGCCCATCAGCATATGGCCGAGCGGACCGCGCCCGTGTGTGCCCATCACGATCAAGTCGATGGCCTGCGTCCGGGCATACTCCAGGATCTCGACGACCGGGTGGCCGAGGACGGTCAGCAGTTGCGCTTTATACGTGGACCGTTCCTCCGGAGTGAGGATCGCCTGAACGCGGCCTTTCGCCTCCCGCATCCAGTCTTCCTGCATCGTCGCCAGCGCGAAGCCATGGGCCTCCACCGCCCACGGCTGCGCGAACGGTTCCTGCACGACATGCAGGACGTGCATAGAGGCGCCAAACGCGCGCACGAACGCTTTTCCGTAGAGCAGCGCCGCTTCGGAGGCGTCGCTGAAGTCAGTCGGGACAAGGACGGATTTGAGCGCGATCATGGCGCATGCTAATCCTGGAATTCGGTTGCGTTGCCGCCGAATTCCGCATGGTCGACAGTCGACAGTCGACCGTCGACAGTCTGAACGCCATCGGCAATTGAATGGCGTTCGGAATTAGAGCGGCCGGTCCGACTACCATATCGCAATATGTCCAGGCGTCCTCATTCCCATCTCGTCGTCGACGGTCCGGCACGGGCGGCGGGCCGCGCGATGCTGCACGCGGTCGGGTTCACGCGCGAAGATTTCGCCAAGTCGCAGATCGGCATCTGCTCGACGTGGTCGCAGGTCACGCCGTGCAACATGCACATCGACGACCTCGCGCGTCAGGCCGCCGCGGGCGCGAACGAAGCCGGCGGCAAGGCGATGATCTTCAACACGATCACCATCTCCGATGGCATCTCGATGGGCACCGAGGGGATGAAGTACTCCCTGGTTTCGCGCGAGGTCATTGCCGACTCGATCGAGACCGTGGTTGGCGGCGAGGGTTCGACGGCTGTCGTCGCCATCGGCGGCTGCGACAAGAACATGCCGGGCTGCGTGATGGCCATCGCGCGGCTGAATCGGCCGGCGGTGTTCGTCTACGGCGGCACGATCCTGCCGGGCATGCTGGCGCGAGCGGCCGGTCGACATCGTGTCGGTGTTCGAAGCCGTCGGGCAGCACGCGGCGGGGAAGTTGAGCGACGCGGAACTTGGCCGATCTCGAAGCCGCACGCCTTCCCGGGCGCCGGCTCATGCGGCGGGATGTACACGGCGAACACCATGGCCTGCGCGATCGAGGCGCTCGGGCATGAGCCTGCCGAACAGCTCGGCGCAGGCGGCCATTTCCGACGGAGAAGCGCGAGTGACTGCCGCCGCGCCGGCGCCGCGGTGGTCAAGCTGCTCGAGACGCGGCATTCGTCCGCGCGACATCCTCACGAAGAAGGCGTTCGAGAACGCGATCACGGTGGTCATCGCGCTGGGCGGCTCGACCAACGCGGTGCTGCATCTCCTCGCCATGGCGCACGCCGCCGGCGTCAAGCTCGGCCTCGACGATTTCACGCGCATCGGCGAGCGCGTGCCGGTGCTGGCGGATCTGAAGCCGAGCGGCCGCTACCTGATGGCTGACCTGGTCGCGCATCGGCGGGCTGACGCCGCTGATGAAGATGCTGCTCGAGGAGGGGCTGCTGCACGGCGAGTGCCTGACCGTGACCGGCCGGACGCTCGCCGAGAATCTGGACGACGCAGGCCGGCTATCCGGCCGACCAGGATCGTCGTGCGCGGCTTCGACAACCCGATCAAGAAGGACAGCCACCTCGTCATCCTGTACGGCAATCTCGCGCCCGGCGGCGCGGTGGCGAAGATCAGCGGCAAGGAAGGCGAGCGCTTCAGCGGCAAGGCGATCGTGTTCGAGAGCGAGGAGGCGGCGCTCGAGGCGCATCCTCGACGGCCGCGTGAAGAAAGGCCACGTCATCGTCATCCGCCACGAAGGCCCGCGCGGCGGACCGGGCATGCGCGAGATGCTGTCGCCGACCAGCGCGATCATGGGCCGCGGGCTCGGCAAGGACGTGGCGTTGATCACGGACGGCCGCTTCAGCGGCGGCACGCACGGCTTCGTCGTCGGGCACATCACGCCTGAGGCCTGTCGTCGGCGGCCCGATTGCGATCGTGAAGAACGGCGACGCGATCACCATCGACGCGCGCGCAAGCGCAGCTGTCGCTCGATGTGCCGGCGACAAGGAGATCAACGCGCGATTGAAGAAATGGAAACAGCCGAAGCCGCGCTATACGCGCGGCGTGCTGGCGAAGTACGCGAAGCAGGTTTCGAGCGCGAGCCTCGGAGCGGTCACTGATCTGTAGTGACCCGCGAGCGCAGGATCGCCGGATGCGCGCCGTGCGTTCGGCGACTGCGACCCGCGCCTCGAAATCGGCCTCCGCAGGCGGACCAAATCGCACCACCGCACCGGTGTCACTTTCCTTCGCCGGCACGCCGACCGCAACGTAGCCTGCCTGCGGTTCGCGCGGTCGGCGTGGTGCGGGAAGTGCGGCGGCACGATTTGTCACGAATCGGTATGCCGCCAGCTCCGGACGATTTCTCGTCGCGGGATCGCACTCGCCTCTACGCACCGCGCGACGTTGGCGCTTGGCGCTGCAACCCTACATATTCAGCTGCGGCATGGCGCCCCAGTCGTGGATTCCGTGGCCGTTATGGCAGTACGCGTTGAACCCACGTTTGGATCGCGACGCGGTCTTGCGGCAACAGTCGTTCAGTAGCGAACGCCTGTTGCTAGGCGGCAGATTAGTCCGCCAACTCTTGTTGCCGTCAGATGCGGGCTTGGGTCGATTTCAGCGATTGCGATTCGAATGAATGAAATGAACCGTTGACTCAGTTCATGCCGAAACCACAGCAACAACTCGATGATTTGGTCCACCTCCTTGCGAAGTATCGCTACGGAGTCAAGCAGCTTTGCGACGTCATTAGAAGAGCTTGGCTGGGGCGCCGATGAATGCGAGTGGTATGTCAACGAGTTCTCGCTGGAACGCCGCTAAAACTTTGATCACACGCGCCTTCCGTCGCGTCCGCCGACGCACGCTGCGCACGCTCGATTACTTCATGGAGCAACGCTTCGCGCGCTGGACGCGCGGAAATACAACCGCAGCCGACCCACATGGTCGTTCGGTACGGGCAAGCGCTCTGGTGGCAACATCGGCTTGAGCGGTGGGACCTGCCCGTTGCACTCCGTCCGGTCGATGCAAGGCGCGCATTACGGAGGTCGATTTAGGCTCGGAGCGCACCCGCTGTCAATCAGGCTCGATGTGGCGGCGATCACCGGCACTGGCGCGACACCTGAAGGCGCGTGCGATTCGCGACGAGAAATCGTCCGGAGCAAGCGGGACGTGCGACAGGGGACAAATCGCCCGCCGCAGCGCCCAACCCCACGACGACCGCGCGAACCGAAGGCAGGCTACGTTGCGGTCGTCGTGTGTGCGAAAGGAAAGAGACGCCGCTGCGGCGACGCGATTTGGTCCGCTTGCGAAGGCCGATTTCGAGACGCGTATCGCACGCGCCGAACGCGCCGCGCTCCTTAAGGCGACGCTGCCGCTCCGAGCGAACCTGCCTACCTACGCCGTCTTCTTCACCGCTTCATCGAGCAGGAAGATATCCGTGAGCAGCGCGCGAACGTGGATCGAGGCGTTCAGGTTGTCGACCAGTTGCGAGCTGATCGCCGGCTGCGCGAGTACCATGCGGATTGCGGCCTGCGCCGCATCGGCATCGCGCTCGGTGACCTGGATGAACGGGTAGAACGTCGACGGCGTGGGGAGGCCTGCGCCGTCGACGATCCGTCGATAGGTGTGACCCAGATCGGTGAGCGCGGCGTCGAAGCGCTTCGGGTATTCGCGCACCTCAGAACCGGTCGACGCACCGGCTTCGCTCGGGAGCCCCTGAGCGGCATAGGCAAGCAGGAATTCGTAGCCGGCTTCGATGGCCTCGACACGACGTTCGAGGTCCAGGCGGAGATCCTCAGGCGACATCCGGCCCCGTAGAGGGTGTCCTGACTGGCGCCTTCCAGCGGTCCGGATCGTGATGCTCGAGGTATTCGCGACGGGTCACCCAACCGAGCAGCATGGAGCGCGTGATCCACAACTTCTCGGGCCGCAGCGCAAAGTAGATGTGCGCGATCACCAGACCAACGAAGCCGACGCCGGCGAGGCCGTGCATCACATATGTGAAGCCCCAGGTTTGATCGCTGAAGAGATAGGGGTTGCGGCCGAACAGCGGCGTCCGGACGCGGTACATCATCACGACGCCGGAGATGATCACGATGAGCCCCGCCACCATGACCGCGAGGTGATACAGCCGATTGCCGAGCGGATACTTGCCGGGCTGGGGACCGCCCGGCTCCTTGCCGATTTCGCGCAGCAGTTCCGCTTTCAGCTCGGGGATGTCGCTCGGTCCGACCCAGATCGACCAGAAGTCCAACGCGAACATGGCGTGGAAGATGTGGAAGATGATCGAAGCGGTCAGGAGAAGCCCCGCCCACCAGTGCCACTCCACCCACGCGAATCTCACGCCGACGATGGGGAGAAATGCCGTGAAGAGCAGCGCCAACATCGCAAACGCCATGACCCAGTGGAACATGCGCGCGACAAACGAGTGACGCTCGATCTTGCCGGGAGACCCTTGCGCTCGACCTCCATGCGATCGACCTCGGCGGCATCGCGCTTCTCGTGCCGCGAGAACAGCATGTAGCCGCCGTGGGCGAGGAGGAACAGCACGCCACCCACCAGCGAAGCCCAGAACAGGCTCCACGAGATGTGCGTGAAGATCGATTCGCCCCAGGGGCTGATCGCTCGCGTTAGGAGGTCCATTCACCCGCTCCGCGAATGGCGCGCTTCACGAGGTTGGCCATCATCGGCACTTTGTAGCCGTTGTGCTGCAGGGGCACGGCGCCGCGCACCGCGATCTCCGCCGCCATCTGCGCTGTCTCTTCGTTACGCGCTCTGCCACGAATCGCCGTTTCGACTTCCGTGAGCCGATACGGGCGCGCCGCCACGCCGTTGATGACGATGCGGCTGTCTTCGATGGAACTGGCGCCGGAGATGGCCGACGCCACGCTCAGCAAGGCGAAATCCCACACCTCGCGCTCGCGCACCTTCTCGAAATAGAACTGCTTGCCCGCGAAGGTGCCGGGAATACGGATCGACACCAGCAGGTCGCCCTGTCCGAGTGCCGTCATGCGCGTGATGTCGTAGCCGGGCGGCACGAAGAACTCCGCAGCCGGGATGACGCGCTCCGCGCCACCAACCCGCCGGACGACCATCGACGCGTCGAGCGCGACGAGCGCGGGCGCTGTATCAGAGGCACTCACCGCGACGCAGCGATCGGCTTCGAAGATCGCGTGTTCCCGGTTGATCGCCGTCGGCGTGTCGGCGTAGCAGATGTTGCCGCCCGCCCGGTAGCACGGCCAGCCCTGGCGGTAATACCAGCAGCGCGTGTCCTGCGCCAGGTTGCCGCCGAGCGTGCCGATGTTGCGGATCTGCGGCGAGGCGACGTGGTCGGCCGCGATCATCAGCAGGCCGAATTTGTCCTTGACCACCGCATGCGTCGAGAGGTCGGTGAGCGTCGTCATCGCGCCGATCTCGAGGCCGCCGTTCGCTTCTTTGATCCCGCGCAGTCCTTCGACGCCGCTCAGATCGATCACGACTCGCGGCCGCCGGATGCGGTCCTTGAACCAGTCGAAGCTGTCCATGCCGCCGGCCATCAGCCACGTGTCGGGCGCATGACGCTCGAGCAACCCGAGCACATCGTCTACTGTCGCCGGCTGGAAGAGCTCAAATGCCGGGATAACGTCGTGAATCACACCCATGGCACGCTCCTCTAGATGAAGGCCTTGAACGGATCGTGCGTGACCCGTTTGGCCTGCAGACCTGTGACGATCATCTCGGGAAAGACCGGCGTCCTGCGGATGATGTCGTCGCCCACCGCGGCCGCGAGCGCGCACATCAGCACGCCACCCGCCGCACAGATACACGGCTCCCCGACGCCCTTAGCGCCGACGGGTGTTTGCGGATCGGGGATGTTGAGCGCCTCCCACGTCATCTCGAGCGGAATGTCCAGAATCGTCGGTGGCTTGTTGTTATACATGCGCATCGCGAGTGCAGTGCCGTAATGCGTGTCGTACACCAGCCGCTGGCTGCGGACGTGACCAAAGCCCTGAGCGGCGCCGCCGTGCAGTTGTCCGGCAAGCGCGCGCGGGTGCAGCACGGTGCCGACATCGGCGACCGCAAGGTAGTCGAGGATCTTGTAATGCCCGGTTTCGACGTCGACTTCGACTTCCGCGAAGCCCGCGACGAAGCCGTAGGTCGCGCCGTTGCGCCCGTAATTGTCCTTGGCGACGCCCATCAAGCCCTGGCCGGCGAGGAGCGCCGCCGAACCTTGGTCATCGTGTTGATGTCCTCCGGCACCTCGTGTCCGTCGAACTTCCCACCGCGTTTGATCGCCGCTTCGGCTGCCTGCGCGAACGTGAGGAGTCACCGGGCCCCTGCACGCGTCCGCCAGCCACCTTGTAGCTCTCAGCGTTGCCACCCCTTTCGAGCGCCGCCAGTTCCTGCAGCTTTTTCACGGCATCCATCGCCGCCGCGTGATTCGCACGCGTATGCGCGTGGGTGGTCTGACTGCCTGCTTAACTCGAACTCCACGGCAGCCCTTTACCCGTATCGCCCCAGGTGACGTCGCAGCTTTCCCATGGACGCCCAGCACCTCAGGGATGATGCGCGCCGTGTCGAACACCGAGTGCGTGCCCAGATTGCCGACGCCCGTATGGATGTGCACCTTGCCGTCGGGCTTGATCACGAACAGTCCATCGAAGCCGATCGATCCAGCCGTGTAAATACCGACGGTCGCAGCGACCCCGCGCACTTTGGTGCCCTGGCGCTTGCCGCTCCTCTGTATGCGCTCCTCCCACTTGAACAGCTCGCGCCCGCGATCGAGCGCTTCCCTGACGTTGGCGCTCGTCACTTTCGTGCGCGGCCGTCCTGGTGCTTAAC
>CAVXMP010000027.1:0-240897 GCA_963762925.1 uncultured Acidobacteriota bacterium
GCCAATCTCGGTCTGCACGATCCAGCCATCGGCGTCCTGACGCGCGCGCTCGACGTGCAACGCGCGACGCCGGGTGACGACACGCTGACGCAGGCAGAAACGTTGCACCGGCTCGGCGAGGTCTATGCCAACAGAGGGGATGACCCTGCCGCACAACAGCGGCTGGAAGAGGCCCTCGCCTGGAGACGCCGCCTGAACGCGCCCGTCGATGATGTCGCGGCGATGCTCGAGGCGCTCGGGCGGGTGTTGAGCCTGACGGGCCGATACGCCCAGGCACAAGCGCTACTCGAGGAAGCGATACGCCTTCGTCGAAGCCAGCCCGGCGCGCCGCCAGGCGCCTTGACGTCCGGGCTGTACGAACTTGGACTCGTCCTGCATCAAGCCGGAGACCATCGGCGCTCCGAACAACTGTTCCGCGAGGCAGTGGACGTCAGCCAAGGCGTGGCCGGGCCGTCGGCGCCCAGGGTCACCGCGCTCCTCCATCTTGCCAAGTTCGTTCACGAGATTGAGCGCATCCGGCTGGCGCCGAGCCCCTCTTCCGAGAGGCATTGAGAACCGCGCGCGCGCTCTACTCCGCGGATTATCCGGACGTCAGCACGTGCCTGTTCGAGCTGGCCCGGGATCTCAATGCTCGCCGGCTGACGGAAGCGGAGGCGCTCGCGCGGGAAGCGTAGATCAGCATGTCGCGCCGGCTCTACGGCGATTGTCACGATGAAGACGACGCCGAGAACGCGGACGCTCGCCGCGACGCTGCGTGCCCAGCACAAACCCGCGGAAGCCAGCTGCTCCTTCGGACGGCCGTCGCGAACGCGCGGTCGCTCTTCGGCAGGGGAAACCCGATGACGTTGGTCACATCGCGCGAGCTGGCGGATTCCTCTAAGACCAGCGCCGGTTCGCGGAGGCGCTGGAGGTACGGCGAACCGAATTGGCCGACGCTGTCAAAAGAGTTCGGCGAGTTCGACGTCTACGTCGCGATCTCCCTCGCCGGCCTCGGGGAGCACTGCCTCCGCGCGCGCCAGGTGAGCGCGGCCGAGCGGTACTTCAGGCGGGCGCTCGACGTCCGGCAGCACGTTCACCCGGCGGGCCACTGGCGCATCGACGCGGCGCGCGTGATGGTCGCCGCGACTCTCGTCGAAGCCGGGCGCTTCTGGCGGGCTGCTGAAATAGGACCTGGGTCCGCCCCACCGAGCGTTCCAGCAACACCAATGTACCAAGGCAGCGGCAGACGGTGACGGCAACACGGGGTTGCGGTGGCGCGTGCGAAATAACAACGCCGAAACATGCGAGGCGAAGCCCACCGCTCAATGGACCAAATCGAGACACGAACGTGCCGAGCGGCACCGCGCCGCGGCAACAACTGAAGTCGATCCGATCCAGGAACACCGTCGGCAGGAAATCGCCAGAAGCCCGATCCGTCTCGGGCACAACAACGTGCAAAGCTCAGCCTAACGCCAAACGGGCGTACTCTGCTGACTTTTCTAGTCTACGTTGGTAAATAAATGTCGCCTTGCGACAATTATGTAAGCGACCTTGAGAAAGCGTGGAACGAAGTCGTCGCCGAGGACGATTTCAGGCTGCGATCGACAACTCAAGGGTTCCGGTCTGTTATCGACTACGTAAATTCAGACGTGTTGTGTTTTCCTGCGCGCAACGTTGACCGGTCGCGACGCACCTTGTACGCTGGTCATACCTACCGCACCACTTGTAACACCGAACCCGAAGGACAACATGACGCTGAAAACAGTTTGCGTGTGGACCGTTCTTGCCGCTGGCTCGCTTGCCGGATTCCGAACCGTCGTCGGTGAAGCGCAGTCGGCGGGCCGCGAACCCTCGTTTGAACCGAATCAAGTGCTCGTTCAGTTCCGCGCCGAGACCACTCCGGCCGATCGTGGACGTGCGCGTGCCCGTGTCAACGCCGGGCGCGACGAAGTTGTGCTGGCCGCGGCGCGGCGCACTGATGGCAAGGGAGACTTGGAACTGCTGCGCCTGCCGCCAGGACTTGCCGTGGTCGCCGCGGTGCGGGAGCTCGCAACGGACGGCGCTGTTGAGTTTGCCGAGCCAAATTGGATTTATGAACATCAGGCCACGTCGAACGACCCGTATTACACGAACGGATCCTTGTGGGGCATGTACGGCGACGCGACAAGTCCGGCGAATCAGTTCGGCAGCCAAGCCGGTGAAGCGTGGGCGAGGGGGAACACAGGGAGCGGCGAGGTATATGTCGGCATCATCGACGAAGGCGTCATGCGCAACCATGCGGACCTCACCGTCAACGTGTGGACCAACGCGAAGGATTGGGTCGACGGCATTGACAACGACGGCAACGGCTACGTGGACGACGTACATGGCTGGGACTTCGACGGCAACGACAACACGACGTTTGACGGCACACAGGACGATCACGGCACTCACGTCGCCGGTACGATTGGTGCCCTCGGCAACACCAGCGGCGTTGCTGGCGTCAATTGGAACGTCAAGATGATTCCCGCAAAGTTTCTCGGGCGGCGCGGCGGCACGACCGCGAATGCCGTCAAGGCCGTGGACTACATCACCGATTTGAAGTCCCGCCACGGGCTCAACATCGTGGCCACCAACAATTCGTGGGGTGGTGGAGGATTCTCGCAGGCGCTCCTTGATGCCATTACCCGCGCAGGCAAGGCGGATATTCTGTTCATTGCTGCGGCCGGCAATGGCGGCCGCGACGGCGTCGGCGACAACAACGACGCGGCAGCCAACTATCCGTCAAATTATCAGTGCACGCTCCCGACCGGCGTGGCGGACAGCACGTGGGACTGCGTGATCTCAGTCGCTGCAATCACGAGTACCGGTGCGAGATCCGGATTCTCCAACTACGGCTCCGCCACGGTTGATCTCGGCGCACCCGGTTCGGCGATCCATTCGACCCTGCCGGGGAAGAATGGCACGTCGACGTACGGCGCCTACAGCGGCACGTCCATGGCGACCCCGCACGTGACCGGCGCGGCAGCGCTCTATGCGTCCACGCACTCCGCCACAGCTGCGCAAATAAAGAGCGCCATTCTGTCGAGCGCGGTGCCGACGGCGTCGCTCGCGGGCAAAACTGTCACAGGCGGACGCCTGAACGTCTCGGGGTTTTAACCTCGATCGCGGACCTGAAGGGCCGCGCTACACGTGTGTGTTGGTGTAGCGCGACCTTCAGGTCCGCATCGATGCATCGATGCGGCCCCTCAGGGCGCGCCCGGCACACCTATACCGTCAAAAACACCGAGCCGTCTCGTGCGACAACGGTATACGTCCGGATGCCGTCTTTCGCGGGTCCCGCCTTCACGACTCCCGACTGCACGTCGAACTGTGACCCGTGCCAGGGACACTGCACGACGCCGCAGATCATTGCGCCATCCGCAAGCGACGCACCGCGGTGCGTACAGCGATCATCGAAGGCGACGTAGCGTTCCTCGGTGCGAGCGACGACAACACGGCGCTCCCCAACGCGTACGAGCTTCATCTGATTCGGCTTCAACTCCTCGTCTGTCGCAACCGCGATCGACGCGCCCGGCGCCGCGGAGACCGAGACTTCTCTCCACTTCCCCGCGTCGGCGTAGCGATGATCGATGCTGATCTGATTTCGCGTGACCAGGACCCCGCCCAGGAGGCTCCCGTAACAAAGCAGCGCCACGCTGAGCGTCTCGATGCCGATAATCGTGAGCGGGTTGACGCCCGTCTGGCGAACCCACCACGCCGTCGCCATTGCGGCCACTGCGGATAAGTTGAACAGCATGTGCCGGGTCGCGCGAGTTTTGCCGCTGCTGTTCGGGGGGACCGTGTAGATGTAGTCGATGGCCCCGGGCACGGCAGCCACGAGGGCCGAGAGCACGCCGGCGGCAGCGAGATGCGTTGCCGTGGCCATCCATGCTGGGCGTGCGAAGACCCATCCGAGCAGGTCGAACCCCAGCGCGCCCGTCAGGAACGCAAACGGCAAGGGAATGATGGCGGTGTGAATCGGGTGACCTTTGAAACTCGCGCGGCTACGCATACGACTCCCAAGGCCGAGAAATTTATCATCGACCCGCGCCGATCGCTACACGCAGCCGACGCGATATCCTGAGCTGCATGCGCTTGCGGATTTTTCTCCTGTCGCCAGCCTACTGCGGCGGTCGCCGAGCGGCGATGCTCCTCAACCCCGCGTCGAGAATGGAGCTGGCACGCCGCCTCGAGGACGGCACGCTCACGCTCGGCGAGGCGTTCTCGTTCATGAGCGGGTTGTACTTCCGCGGCAAGCTCGCCTACGCGCGTCACTTCGGACGAGACGTGTTCGTCATTACGCCGACGCGTGGCTTGCAGCCGCCGGAGGCGCACGTTACCCCACGTTTGTTGCATGAGTTTGCCGGCGTGGACGTCGACGCGGGTGACCGGCGTTACCGGGCTCCGCTCGACCGCGATCTACGGAAGCTGTCGGCGGAGCAGACCGATGGCGATGTCGTGCTGCTTGGCAGCATTGCGACCGGCAAGTACGTGGACGCGCTTAGCGCCGCGTTTGGTGGCCGCCTCCATTACCCATCCTCTTTTGTCGGGCGCGGCGACATGAGTCGCGGTGGCCTGCTATTGCGCAGCGTCACCGCCAACCAAGAGCTGGAGTACGCACCGCTCGTGGCCGACGCTCCACGTCACGGGTCGCGGCCGCCCAAGCTGGTCCCGCTCCCGAAAGCGGCATCCGTCGCGCGACGGCCGTGACGCGCGCGCGAGGCAGGCGTCTTGCATTGGTTGCCGGGTTTGAACGGAGGATTGATGCAGCGCAACATTAGTGATTGGGAACGTGCAGGATCGATCGTGGCGGCGGCGGTGATCGGAGCGCTGGCCGCAAGCCGGCGCGAAGGGCGCGGACCTGCAATCGCCGCTGCGAGCGGACTGCTGTTGCGGGGGGTCAGCGGTTTCTGTCCGGTCAGCGCGGCGGTCGGCCGCGATACACGTCACCACGACACCCGAGGGGCGCTCGGCGGATCGCGCGGCGTCCACGTGCGCGAGGGCATCATCATTGCGCGGCCCGTTGATGAGGTGTACCGGTTCTGGCGGAATCTGTCGAACTTGCCGCACTTCATGACACACCTCGAACGCGTCGAGGAGTTGGACCGCACCAGGTCCTACTGGACCGCCCGCGGCCCTGCCGGCGTCACGGTGAGCTGGGAAGCGCACATCATCAATGAAGTCCCCAACGAGCTGATTGGGTGGCGTTCAGTGGGCGACGCCGATGTGGTCAGCGCGGGCTCGGTACACTTCAATCCCACGCCAAACGGTGCCACCGAGATCTTCGTGCGGCTTCAATATGAGCCGCCGGCGGGCAGATTGGGTGCGTGGGTCGCGTCGCTCTTTGGCGAAGAGCCGTCGCAGCAAATCCGCGAAGACCTTCACCGCCTGCGCGCGTATCTCGAAAACAGGGAAGGGCGACCCTCGAACGAACAGTCGTCAGAGCGGTGGGGCAGCCCGGTGCATCCGTCGGCGGACGGGCACGTGCGGCCCTTCACCCCGTCGGACGCGGGCGTCTGACGGCTTCCTCTGTTTCGCGGTAGCTGGCATGGTGATCACGAATGCGCGGGGCCACGATTCGCGTCCCTCGCTGCAGTGCGCGGCAACGGCAAGAAGCGCCTCGCGCTGACGAATGTCTTCAAGGGGTTGGAGCGCAGCTGTCGGGGCAGTACCCCGACAGCTTCGAACGACTACATCTCGTCGAGCCAGCCTTGTTCAATCGCGTAACGCACCAGATCAGCGCGTCCACGCAGGCCGAGCTTCTCGACGGCGCGGTAGCGGTAGGTCTCGACTGTTTTCACGCTGACTTCGAGCTTGGCCGCGATCTCCTTGTTGCTGTAGCCACGCGCGACCAACCGCACCACCTCGCGCTCTCGATCGCTCAGGCCGGGCGCAGGACCCGCGTGTGGGGCGTTGCGCACGAGTTTGCCGACGAGCTGACCTGCCATACCCGGGTCCAGGTAGGTGCCGCCATCGCCCACAACATGCAATGCACGCACGAGCTCGCTGGCCGCGGACCGTTTGAGCACATATCCCGATGCACCAGCATCGAGAAGGCTGCGAAGATACCCACCTTCTTCGTGCACGGTCAGCGCGACCACCCGAACGTCGGGCTGGGTCAATTTGAGCTGCCGGGTTGCCTGCACGCCATTCATGCCTGGCAAAGAGACATCCATGACCACGACATCGGGATTGAGCGCGTGGGCCGCGGACACCGCGCCGTCGCCTTCGGCCGCTTCTCCGACGATCTCAAAGCGAGGATCGCTGGCGAGCAGCGCACGGAGGCCTTCACGAACGACGACGTGATCGTCAACGAGCAACAGTCGAAGTCTCTTGTTCATAGTTAACGCCTTCCCGCCTGGGGATCGGAATGCGCGCGTAAACGGTGGTACCACTACCCGGGGAGGACTCAATTGTAACGCTACCGCCGAGTAGGGCGGCGCGTTCTCTCATGCCCGCGAGACCAAGCTTCTCACCTTTATCCAGGGTCTCCGCGATCTGCACCGAAGAAAACCCTCGCCCATCATCCTCGATGATCAGCTGGAGAACGGTGCCTCGCCTCTCAAGGATAACGCTGACCTCGCGCGCCCGCGCATGTTTCACCACGTTGGTGAGTGCTTCCTGTGCAATCCGATAGAGACCGGTTTGGACGGCGCCGCTGAGCTGAAGGTCGGCGATCGGGTCACAATGCACGTCAATTTGCAGGTCGGACCGCGACGCGACCTCTTCGGCATAGCTGGTAAGCGCCACCGGGAGGCCGAGGTGGTCGAGCGCCGAAGGGCGAAGTTCCAGGGCCAATGTGTGCACATCGCGGCCGAGCATGTCCGCGACCTTGCGCAGCTGCTCGACCACGACACAGGCGCCGGCGTGTTCGCCAACCTCGGTCGAGAGCCGTGCCAGCCCGAGCGACAGCGCGACAATGTGTTGTCCCATCTGGTCGTGCAGCTCGCGCGCGATGCGTGCGCGTTCGCGCTCCTGTGCCGCCACCAGTTGCCGCACCAGCGCTTCGCGCGCGTGCGCCAGCTCGTGGCGCTCGGAGGCATCGGTGTACATCCGGATCATGCCGGTAAACTCGCGATCCTCGTCGGTCATCACCGTCGTCGACACCGTGGTCCACACCAACGTGCCGTCGACGCGGCGCAGCCGTTGCTCAGCCTGGCCGGCGACTCCCGTGCCGCGCTCTTCGAACGCCGCCCGCGCGGCGGGGAGATCCTCCTCGCCGACGAGCTCGAAGGCGGAGCGGCCAATCAGATCCTCGGGGGTGGTTCCGACCATGATCCCGAGCCGTCGATTCGCGAACACGATCTGATTGTCGGCGTCGACGATGCAGATGCCCTCGTTTGCGGTCTCGACGATTTCGCGATGGCGCTTCTCGCTGGCGCGTAACGCGACCTCGCGCCCGCGTTTCGCGGTCACATCGGTGAGCACCGTGTGGTACCGAGTACGCGTTTTCGGTGGGCGACCACGCCACGCGCGTGTAGAGCTGAACGGGACGCTTGCTGCCGTCGGCGCGCTTGAGCCGCACCTCACAGGCGGCCGGTGCCCTTGCACACTGGAGAAAGTGTTTGAAGACCACTTTCATGTCGGTCCGGTCGACAAAGCAGATGAACGGCTTGCCCAGGCACACGGCCCGATGACCACCCAGGAGCAGTGACGCCTCGGCATTGAGCTCGACGACAACGCCACTCGCATCGAGGTTGACGAGACCTACGGGTGCCTGCTCGAACACGGCGGCATAGCGGTCGAGTGCGGTTTCGAGCGTGGCCATGCGATCGAGCCACTGCTCGGTTGGTTCGCGCTCTTGGCTCCGCAGCACGACCGGCGCCTCCTTGGTCGAAGCGCGCGGCCGCTTTGCCGGGGTCGAGCGTTTTGCCGGTCGCGCCCGCGTTCGCTTTATCGGCATCGTCCCCTCACGATGACGCCGCCCGACTGACTTCAGTGAGCGCCAGCACGGCGCCGTCGACGCGGTTCTCGTGATCTCGATACGGGCGAATCCGCAACATGTAGATCCGCCCGCTGCGGTCGGGGACCTCACGTTCCTGAGCGCCCGCCGACTCCAGTACCTCGCGCACAAGCCCGGCGAGGTCGGGCAGATCGAGATTTGGCTTGATGTCGCCGAGCGGCCGGCCGACGTCGCTCGGAATCAGGTTGAGGAGTTGTTCCGCTAACGGCGTGAAGCGTCGAATCCGCAAATCGCTGGTCACCATGACCACCGCCGTGGGTACGGCGGTGAGCAGGTTGACAGATCGGAGTTGACATGACTGAGCTCGTCGTTGCGGGTGTTGAGCTCCTCATTGACGGTATTCAGCTCCTCGTTGGTGGACTGCAGTTCCTCCTTGGCGGTATCGAGCTCTTCGTTGGTGATCTGCAGCTCCTCATTGCTCGAGAGGATCTCTTCGTTCGCCGACTGCAGTTCCTCGTTGGCGGCCTCGAGATCCTGGATGATCGACTGCAAATATTCGCGGCTCGAACTGAGCTCCTGCTGCAGGCGCAGCGGCGCGTATCGTCTTTCGTTTTTGCCGGTGCGGCCGTCGCTTTGCGCGCGGTTCTTCGCATCTGCGTGCGCCAAGGCCGGCTCCTCGAACAGGACGACGAAAAACGCCGCGTCGCTGCGCATCGGCGAACGGAATGACCTGCAGGTTGATCTCGATCGCCGCGTCTTCGCTCTCGACCATCAAGCCCTCCCGCCGCGACGGCTTTGCCGCTGCTGCCGCGCCTCTTGCAGGGCGCCACGCAGCGCGTGGAGCAGCCCTTCGCGCGCCATTTTCAGCACGTTGAGGCTGCCTCGCCGGCTGGAGCTCGAGGAACGGACCGGTGCGGCCGCGCGTCTGCACGAATCTGCAGCTCGTTATCCACGACAACGCCCGGCGGACTATAGCGGCCGAGGAGGAGCCGTGTGACCTCGGACTGCACATCGCTCGCGCGCGTGAACGGCCGCGCGCCACGCCGCGCCGCGTCCGCGACGCGGCGATCGGCGGCGATCTCGCGATGGCCGCGGTACTCGAAGTCGGTGCGGGCGCGCGCCCCGCGCGTTCGTGTAGATCTTGTGCCGCTTGTCCAGGATCGCGAACAACTCCGCCGTGGCCGCACGACGGACTCGGCGCCGCCGAGCATCAGGAATCCCGACGGCTTCAGCGCGTAGTGGAACAGGCTCATCAGCTGCCGCTGCAGCCGCGGCCCGAGGTAGATCAGCACGTTGCGGCAGACGATCAGGTCGAGCTTCGAGAACGGCGGGTCGCGCGTCAGGTCCTGGCCGCGCGAAGATGCAGCAGTCGCGGACGATCTTGCTGATGCGGTAGTGGCCGTCCATCCGCGTGAAGAACCGCCGGAGCCGCTCGGCGATACGTCCGCCGCAATGCTCTCGGGGTAGACGCCGGCGCGCGCCCGCTCGATCGCCTCCTCGCTCACGTCGGTGGCAAAGACCTGGACGGCGTATGTTCACGTCGTCGCCGAGATACTCCAGCAACGCGATGGCGATCGAGTAGGCTTCCTCGCCGGTGGCGCAGCCCGGCACCCAGATTCTTATCGGGCCGGTGTCGTGGCGCCTTCGGTCACGATGCGCGGAAACACGAGCGACTTCAAGGCCGACGAACGAATCGGGATCACGGAAAAACCGGGTGACGTGAATCAGGATGTCGCGATACAGGTTCCTCAGTTCTGTCGGTTCCGTTTCGAGAATGTGCAAGTACCCGGTCGATCTCGGTCGTTCGATGGAGCGCCATGCGGCGCTGCGAGGCGGCGCTTGATCGTGGGAAGCTTGTACTGCGCGAAGTCGACGCCGCAGCCGGCGCGCAGGAGATGAAAGAGCTTCTTCAGCTGCGTTTCTGTAACGGGCATCTCTGGAATACGAGAGACAGCGCTGCCGGTCTGCAGGAAGGGATGCGCGCCGATGCGCACGAGCTCGGCGGCAATCGCGCCGGGCGACAAAATCGAGATCGACGACACCGGTCGCGATCGCCGCCCGCGGCATGCCGTCGTACTTCGCGGTGCCGGGATCCTGCGCGATGGTTAACCCGCCCACGCCCTTGATCTCGCGGAGGCCGGCGGCACCGTCCGACGCGGTGCCCGACAGCACGACGCCGACCGAGGAGTCCTGAGCATGGCGAGCGAGGCTCTCGAAAAACGAATCGATCGGGTTGTACTTGGTGCGATCCAAGCGGACGCGGCGCCATATGGAGCCGGCCGTCGGCGATCGTCATGTGCACGTTGGGCGGGATGACGTGCAAGCGATCGCTCATCAGCGGCATTCGCTCTTCCGCCTGGACGACGGGAATCTGTGACGTCGAATTCAGGAGCTCGGCGAGAAAACTCTCATGCTGAGGCGCAAGATGCTGCACCAGGACATACGCCAGACCGCCGGTAGGATTGAGATGCTCGACGAGTTCCTTGACCGCTTCCAGGCCTCCCGCCGAGGCGCCGATCCCGACCACGATTTGTTGGGCGGCGTCGGGTTGCTCCGAGGCGTCCTCCTCGGCTCGACGCCGCGCCCCGTCGTCGACGAGTTGCAAGGCACGGGGGCGTTCCTCCGCCGGTGCGCGCGTGGCGGTCGCGCGGCGCGTCAGTTTCTTCGGAGGCGGCACCGGCGCGAGACGCTGTTTTCGTTTGGCCATGAACGTGCGGCGTGCAGGCGTCTGGGGGCGCGCTACGCGGCAGGGGTATTCTACAGCCGGTCCAGATCAGGTGGCGTTCCATTTACCCACGACTGCTGCGCCGCCGCTTCGCTCGCTCAGGGCCCTTCACGGCGCGCGGCTCGACGAGCTGAAGCTCGCCGTGCTGATCGCGACGGAGCAAGAGCCGCCGCATGGTGGCTGCCCGTGCTTCCGCTTCCTTCGCATGCTGCTCGAATTCCCTGGCGTTGGCGATTCGTCCCACTTTCTCGGCGTGCTGGGCCATGCGCCGGCGCAGTCCGGCTTGTTCCTCCAGCGCCCGTAGCCCAGCCCACAGCGTGTGTTCGAGCTCCTCGTGCTGGTCGGACATGAGCGCGTCGGCGGTGTAGCCGTGTCCGACGTGGCAGCGAAATCGAAGCAGCTTCCCGTCTTCGAGCTCCCACAGCGTCCCGCCGCATTCCGGACACGTGAAGGGTGTGGGAGGTCCGGGAACATGACCAGTCCGCAAGTTGTCGGTCATACCTTCTGCCACATCCAGGTCCTCCGGTACTAAGGTGGCGTCGTCTTCAACGGTCTCGCGAATGAGCAGCGGCAACTTGGCGCCAATTTCCGACGGCCGAAGGATGTAATCCACTTCGACGTTCTGGATCGCACTGAGCGGCATGCTCGGCATCACCGCATGTTGCGGGTCCTGAGCGATCGCGATCCCGCCGTGCCGCTTGATCAACTCCAGGCCGTGCGTGCCGTCGTCGAGGCCACCCGAAAGGACGATCCCGATCACGCGTGCCCCATAGGCGCGTGCCGCCGTGCGAAACAACGGATCGATGGCCGGCCGGAACAGGTTCTCGCGAGGCCCGCTGACCACACGCACACGGGTGCGTTTGATCAGGAGATGACGGTCGGGTGGTGCCACGTAGATCCGACCTGGCTCTATCGCCTCGCCGTCTTTTGCGTAGGCGACATTCGCGGCGCTCCGCTCGAGAATCTGCGGCAACAGGCCCGTCCCGCCTGGAGCGGTGTGGACCACGATGAAGATCGCCGCTTGTAGATTCGCAGGGAGCGGCGTCAACAGTTCGACGAGCGCCTGGAGACCGCCCGCCGATGCGCCGATGACGATGATGTCGCGGTAGGCCATGAAAAGCTCGGGGCGCGTTACGGATGCATGGGTGCGGTCGTTACCGACCGCGCAATAACGTTTTAGCCATAGACACAACCCGTCGAGGCCAGGGTAGAGCACGCGTCTTGCCAGCTCGTCGCCACCAGCTCTTGCACATGCCCACTCCGTGCGAGGAACGATCCAAACACACCGCGGTCAGGTCACGGAAAGACACGGGGTCAGTCCACGAAAAAACGAGTCATTGCGGATCCGGAGAGAATGGCTCGTTTTTCGTGACCTGACCCCGGCATCAGCCTAGCGCTTGCGACCGCCCGATTTCGGCGAGCGTCCCGAACTGCGTGAGCTCGATTGACGATCTGCGGCCGCGCCACTGCGCGCGCTCGCGCCGCTGCGACTGGAGGAGCCGCCGCGCGACGCGGGCGAGCCCATTGCCCGTCCCTCTTCTTCGCCGCTTTCCTCGTCGTCTTCCTCGCTCCGGCCCTCGTTCGCGGCGCTCTGATTGATTTCCTGCTCCGCGAGCGCCGTGAGTTTCTTGTCTGCGGCTTTCTCTTCTTCGAGCGTCTGCTCGAGCAATGAGACCACCTCGTCGAGCTCGAGCAGGCGCGCCCACGCCGCACAGGTGCCATACGCGCAGATCTCATAGTGCTCGACGCGCTGGGCAGAGGCGATGAGGGCCGCATCGAGAACCGCACCCTTCTCTTCCTCCTGCAGGAGATCGGACCCTTCTTCAAGAATGCCGGCCATACCGGCGCATGGCTTGGCGCGCACCTTTTCGCCCATCGCGGCAAACACTTCCTCGAGCCGCGTGACCTGCTCGCGCGTCTCTTCAAGGTGCGATTGGAACGCTTCGCGCAAATCCTCGTGCGTCGCCCCTTTGACCATCTTGGGCAATGCCTTGATCAGCTGTTTTTCGGCGTGGTAGATATCGCGAATTTCATCGAGCAGCAATTCCCGCAGTGACATGGTGTCTCCTCTGGCTAAGAACTCAGAACTAAAACCCAAGAACCGGGAGCGAAGAACTCAGCAACGAAAGAACCAGGAACGTGGCGGTTCGAACACGGCGACGACCGCTATGGCTGTTTGGATCGCGACCAACACCACGAAACGAGAAACCAGGAGTTCCAGCGGGGGGTTCCTGGTTTCTCTTCACATCGTTCTCTGTGATTTTCAGCGTCCGACCCTTGTTGTTCGTTCTTAGTTCTCTCTTACCGTCCGCTCCCGCTATCGTCATCATCTTCGTCGTCGAGACGGTCCTCGCTGTCGAGAATCCGACTCGACGCCCAACTCGCTGTCGAGGTCGTCTTCGTCGCCTTCTCCCGTGCCCCTGCCCTGGCCGCCTTGGCCACGGTCGTCGGCCATCGATGCCGGTTCGCGGTCGAGTCGATCGCGATCGGGCCCGCCGGTGCCCATCGATACGTCGCGTTGATTGGTCTGTGGTTCCTGCGAGTCGTCCTGGCCCTGCTGGCCGCGCGACGAGGTTTCGTTCGACTGCTGGTTGCGATTCTGATCAGCCATATCCCCTCCGACAGGAGCGGGCCTGCGTGCAGACCCGAGTTGGGTGCTCACGGATGCGTGAGCCTGCGCCCATTTGCAAGACGCGGGCCTGCCAGGAAGCGCGCAGCGAGAACGTTGCGAGCTCAACGAGGTGACTCGATTACCTGATCTGGGTGGCGCACTGCCGTGGTGTTGTTCTGTGGGTGACGCGGGTGAGATGGATTGATGCAAATCCTCGCCGCACGTGGTCCCGACCTTGCTGCGAGTCGATGCCTGGAGGACCTGATGGAACGTCGAGTGGGAATCAGTAATCGCGAATCAGCTGAAGCAGAGGACCGTGAGCGGCAAGAACATCCACCTGTCGATCGCGAGTCGCCGCCGCCGCAAGATGCCGCGGGACGTGTTGGGGAGTTACCGATGGAGGAGGTGCCGAACCGGCAGACATCGCACAAGGCCGGCAGTCGGTCGATCGCGCAGAAGGAAGATGGCGCGCGCTATCCCGATCGCTCCGCGCCGGCCACTCACAAGGTCGCGGGCGCGTTCGGGAAGGAACCCCCGGCCACTGTCAGCGGTGAAAGTCCCAACCCAGAAGAATGAGGCCGAGTCGTTTGAACGACGTCAGCAACGTGCCGGAGCCCTTCGCGCGTGAAGGGGCGCCGGCACGCGGACGTCGTGCCCGCATCGGTGCCTTTTTTCCGGGCGGCTGATGAGCGTCCGGCTCCGAGGCACGTTCGATCAAGAGTTTCATACTGTGGAGATAACCGCCTTCGACGAGCATGCGAGTAGTGTTTCAATGGTAGTGCCAGCCGGCAATTGCGGATATGCCTCTCGAACGCGCGTTTCTCGTCGCGACGCGCCAGACTGGCCAACAAATCCGTCAGCGTCAGCATAAAATTCGCGCGTGCGGATCGGCGTTGATCTCGGCGGGAGCAAGATCGAAGGCATTGCGATCGATCCGGCGGGCGCGACGCTGGTACGGCGCCGGATCGCGACGCCGCGCGACGATTATCGGGCGACGCTGCACGCAGTCGCCGGCCTCGTGGCGGTTCTCGAACGTGAGGCCGGGGTCAGAGGCAGCGTTGGCGTGGGAATGCCGGGGACAATCTCGCCTGCGACCGGCTTAGTCAAGAATTCGAACTCCATATGGCTCAACGGGCAGCCGCTGGCCGATGATCTCCCAGGCCTTCTCGAGCGCCCAGTCCGATTTGCCAATGACGCCAACTGTTTCGCGCTGAGCGAAGCGGTCGACGGAGCGGCGGCCGGCGCCCGCATCGTCTTCGGCGTGATTATCGGCACCGGCACTGGAGGCGGACTCGTCGTCGACGGGCGTGTCGTTCACGGCGTCAACGGCATCGCCGGCGAGTGGGGACACAACCCGATGCCGTGGCCGCGACCCGAGGAATGGCCTGGCCCTGCGTGCTACTGCGGCCGGTCAGGCTGTATCGAGTGCTTTCTCTCGGGCCCTGGCCTGGCGCTCGATTACGCCAGCGCCGACGCCTCGGTCCAAGCAGAGGAAGTGGTGCGGCGCGCGTCCGAGGGTGAAGCGCATGCCATGGCCTGTCTCGACCGCTACGAAGAACGGATGGCGCGCGCCCTGGCCGGCATCATCAACGTGATCGATCCCGACGTGATCGTGCTCGGCGGCGGCCTTTCCAACGTCCAGCGCCTCTATGCGCACGTTCCGCCGCTGCTCTCGCGGCACGTGTTTTCCGATCACGTCGCGACGCGCCTCGTCCAGGCTCAACACGGTGACGCGAGCGGCGTGCGTGGTGCGGCGTGGCTGTGGAGCGACCCCTAGATCGTCTGCCGCATACCTCAACCGGCTCGGTCGAGGCAGCTCGCCCCCACCCCACATTCAAGATGCACTTGTTCCTTCGCGCCCTTCCTGATGACCTTCGCGTCCTTCGCGACTCTTCGTGCCCTTCGCGCCCTTCGTGACTCTTCGTGCCCTTCGTGGGGTTGGCGCGCGTCGTGCAATTTTCACCGCGGAGGTCATCGAATGCAGCGTTTGCTCATCTATCCAGCGTTGTGCCTGAGCCTGGCGGTCACAGCCGGCGCCTGCGGCCGCAGCGACAAGTCGCCGCGCGCGGACGCGCCACCGAGCGCGGAGGCCCAGAAAGCGTCCGACGGCGATCAAATCGAAGTCACGGGTTGCCTGACCGGCAATCGCGACACCAACCAGTTCGTATTGACGGCCAATGCGACCGCGCTCAGCTCGCTCACCAATCGCGCGGGCGCCGGGGAAGCCGAAACGTTTCACTACCAGCTCATTGGCGGCAATGACTTGCAGGTATACGTGGGGAAAGAAGTGGTTGTGAAAGGCTCCGTGGAGGGCAAAGGCAAGGACGTGAACATCGAGGCCAAGGATAAGGCAGATAAAGCGTCGGCGAAGCCGAGTGGCGACCAAGCGACGCCAGTCGTGAAGTCAACCGAGGAAATCGAAATGCAGGTCGAACGGCTCAACGTCGCATCCGTGGCGCCGACGGGTGCGAGTTGCCAGCTTGGCCAGCGCTGACGCCGCAACATCTCCCATCAGCCGCGCGGGTCTCCGGCCGCGCGGCTGACGCAACCCGTTCGTTCCGCATCGTTCGTCTCGTCGGCGCTCTTGGTGGGCAGCCCTGTTCCGCCTTTGACCTTCGAAATGCCACTAACGCCGCACGCATGTGATCGCCTGCAGGCCGTTGCTCGGCCCTGCAACGCGATTCGTCCAAACTCTGCGGCACATGCTTTGCCTTACACCTCAGTATGCGGCTTGTCCATCTCGTCCTCTTACCTCTCGTGACTGCGGCGCTGCTTGCGTGTGGTTGCGCGACGAGCGATCCCACACCACCCACGACGATGGCGGTTCAACGAATTGTGGCGGGGAAGCCGCTTCCGGACGTTGGTGGGGACGCGTGGAAGGACGTCGGCGCCTTCTATCAACAGCGAGAGGGCAAGCCGGCATGGATTGACGGCGAGCACACATCCAAGCGCGCGACCGAGGCGCTGCAAGTGCTGCGGTCATCGCGCGAGCACGGGGTCGCGCCCGACAGTTACGGCGAACCAGCCATCGTGCAATTGCACGACGCTATCGACAAGAGCGACAAGAATGCTCCCGACCGCAGTCAGCGCCTCGCGGAGTTCGATGTGAAGTTGACGGCCGCGCTCCTGACCATGGGTCGCGACGTGGCGCTCGGCCGGGTGCCCCCCAACTCCGTCGAGGGACGCTGGAAGGCACGTCGGGAAGCGCCGGACCTCACCGGCACGCTCGCGCACGCGATCGACGGCGGCGATGTCAAGACGTGGCTGGATAACATCCGTCCGCAGCATCCGGAGTATGGTGCGCTGCAAAAAGCCTATGTCGATCTCGGCGGCCAGAAAGAGAAGGGTGGCTGGCCAACAGTTCCCACCGGAGAGTACAAACGCGGTAAGGCGCACCCGTCGGTGGTGACATTGCGCCAGCGGCTGACTGCCGGGGGACAACTCAAGGGTGAGGCTGCGACTAACAATTCACCCGCGTTCGATGCGACTGTCGAGACCGCGGTCAAGGCCTTCCAAGAGCTGCACGGCATCAAGGCGACTGGCACGGTCGATAAAGTGACGCTTGCGGCGCTGAACGTGCCGATCGACGAACGGTTGCGGCAGGTCGCGCTCAACATGGACCGTTGGCGCTGGATGCCGAACGATCTCGGTGCACGACATCTTCTGGTCAACATCCCGCACTTCCATGTGGTTGCGCGCGAAAACGGCAAGCCTGTGATGGACATTCGCGTCGTGGTTGGTAAACGCGGCAACGAGACGCCGATCTTCAGCGACGCGATGGAAACGGTGGTGTTCAGTCCGTACCTGGAACATCCCCGACTCGATCAAGCAAGGCGAGACGGCGCCGGCAGTGGCGAAGGATCCTGCCTACCTCGAGCGCAATAACATCGAGGTATTACGAGGATCAAAGCCGGTTGACGTCGCCAGCATCAACTGGGACGACCCGGCGGAACTGCGCCAACTCGCATTCCGGCAGCGGCCCGGCGCCAACAACGCACTCGGGCACGTGAAATTCCTCTTTCCGAACGACTACGACGTGTATCTCCACGACACGCCGGCGGATTCATTGTTCGAGCGATCCGGTCGCGCATTCAGTCACGGCTGCGTTCGAGTGGAAGAGCCGGAAAAACTCGCGAACTACATCCTCCGCGATTACCCCGATTGGGATGGCGCCAAAATCGTCAATGCCATGCACTCGGGAGATGAGCAGCACGTCAAGCTCAAGGAAACGATTCCGGTCCATATCGTTTACTTCACCGCGTGGGTGGATGAGAAAGGCGGACTGCACTTCCGGCCCGACATCTACGGGTATGACGCCAAACAGGGCGCTGACGAATCGAACGACCGGGTGAGGCCGCCAAAAGCCGAGTAAGCAACAGTGCAGGCGCGGGCAGCTCTGCGGCACCTCGTGCAGGCACCCGGGATCTGTTCAGTTTGCTCTACGCCAGATGCTTGTTACAATTGAGGGAGACGGACGACAGACGAATCCTGTTGCTCCGCATCCACAACAACAAGCATGCGAAACACGTTCAACGCCGCTAGCCGTGTCTCTGTTTCCCGCATTGCGCTCCTGGTTGCGACGCTCATCGTCCTGCCGAGCTTTACTTTCAGTGCTCGGAACCAGCTGGGCGCGAGCGCCGCGGAGCCGTCGGCCCCTGTTGGGGTGGACGCAGCGTCGGCGCACGCGCTCGACGTCTCGCCTCTCGCGCCGGTAGAAGCAGCGGTCGAGACCTACAGCCCGATGAACTGGGACCAGACGACGCTCGGGGGTGTTGACCCGAAGGTGTTCCAGCTCGCGCTCAGTGCCACCCGCTGCGCAGTCAAGAGCGGCGCGGTGGAGAACCCCCCAACGTTGACCGTCATCGATTACTCGAAGCCATCCACAAGTACCCGTCTCTGGGTCTACGACCTCCGCAATCGCGAGCTGATGTACGAGGAGCTTGTCGCCCACGGCCAGGGCAGCGGCGATAATTACGCGACCCGCTTTTCCAACGAGCCTGATACACACCGCACCAGCATCGGCGTGTTCGTCACCGACGAGACGTATGTCGGTAAGAACGGTTATTCCCTGCGATTGAACGGGCTCGACGAGGGCTTCAACGACCGCGCACGCGAGCGCGCCATCGTAATGCACGGTGCCCCGTATGTGAATGAGAACTTCGTGAAGGCACAAGGCCGCTTGGGGCGCAGCTGGGGTTGCCCGGCGCTTCGCGACGGCGTGGCGCGCAAGGTCATCGACACCGTCAAGGGCGGCGGCATCGTGTTCTCCTACTACCCCGATCAGAAGTGGCTCTCGTCGTCCAAGTATCTCGGCGACTGCACGGCGGCGGACTGAAGAACGCACGCGAGCACCTCCCCACATCCTGCCGAGTTTTGAATTCCTGCACGTGTAGCTGAATCCTGCGCGACGTGTCGCTCCCGGTTCCACTCTTCGCTATCCGCAAGCGGCACGTGTCGTCTCGCTGCTGGCTAAAACCTTGCTATTTAGCCGAGCGTTAAACCTGCGGCCTCTGCTGTTCGGCCGCAGGAGGAGGACGCTTCATGTTGCGCAAGTCTCTGTTAATCATCGGTGCGGCCGCGCTTGTTTCCGCGCTCGTGCCAGGAACGGTAGCTGCTCAAGACAGCAACACCAATCAGCGAACGTATTTCACCTTTAGTGGTCCGGTCGAACTGCCGGGCAAGACACTCCCCGCCGGCACATACCTGTTCAGACTGGTCGACAGCCCGAGCAACCGTCATATCGTGCAGGTTTTCGACAAGGACGAAAAACAGATCCACACGACCGCGCTTGCGATGCCGGCGCAGCGGCTGGAGCCGTCGGATGAGCCTGAAGTGCGATTCATGGAAGTCGCGGCGAATCAGCCCGCGGCCATTCGGACCTGGTGGTTCCCGGGCCGCACGGTTGGCCACGAGTTCATCTATCCGAAGGATCAGGCCACCCGGCTTGCAAAGAGCGGCAAAACTCCGGTTTTGACCGTGGCGACCGACGCCAACACCGCCGAAACGATGCGTGACGCCGAACTCGCGCGCATCAACGAGTCGGCCGAAACCTCAACCTACTCTGCCGAGCTAACGCCGTCGGCCGTGACCGGCACTGCCGTTACAGGTCGTCAGGAGTCGCAGACGGCGATGACGACCGGCAGCAGCGGCTCGCAGCCGACGACGACGGCGGCGCGCCGCGAATCGCAGCCCGCAATGAATACGCCTGCTCCGCCGCAGTCGGCCGCAACGACCGTTCCGCAAAGCCAGGCCGTCACGCAGCGCCAGGTTGAAACATCGGCGCCGGCGACGAGCACGCAGAGCGTGCGCACCACTCGTACGGACTTGCCGCGCACGGCGACCGTTCTGCCGCTGGTCGCGCTCTTCGGCTTCGGCTCACTGGCGGGTGCCGCCGCCCTGCGGATGCGCCGGAAGTAAGTCGAATGTAATGTTTGACGTCAGGTGCGTCTGGTGGGTCTGGTGGGGAATTACGCCGAGTGACTCAACTCTGTGTAATCCCTACCAGACCTACCCGACCTACCTAACCTATCGCAACCATGATTGCCATGACCCGCGCGCTTTTCGCTACGCTCGCCGTCGTCGCTCTCGCGGTCTGTCCAGTCGCCACTACGCAAGACAAGCCCACCTTCTCAACCAGTTCGGAACTTGTTGTCTTGCACGTCACCGTTGAAGATCGCAAAGGCACGTACATCGGCGGCCTGCCGCAGGATGCGTTTGCCGTGTTCGAGAACGGGCAACCGCAGGCGCTGCAGTTCTTTTCGGCCGCCGATACGCCGGCGACGATCGGCCTGCTCGTCGACAACAGCACCAGCATGACGAACAAGCGCGAGATGGTTGTTGCAGCAGCTGTCGGCTTTACCAAGGTCAGTAACGCGGAGGACGAGGTGTTTGTCCTCGCGTTCAACGAAGACGTGAAACAGATCTGGGCGCCGCGTGTCGTCGGGTCGAGCAACATGGCGTCGATGCGCGCGTCGCTCCTCGGCGGCATTGCCGCGCGCGGGAAGACCGCACTGCACGATGCCATCGCCGAGGGCCTCGATCGCCTGGGTCACGGCAAGCATACGCGGCAGGTACTTGTGATCATCAGCGACGGGAGCGACAACGCCAGCTCGCACACGCTGGACACGGTGCTGGAACGGACGCGGTCGGCGGAGGCGGCGATCTTCACGGTGATGTTGAACGATCCAATCGATCGCGAAGGCAATCCGAAGCTGCTCAAGCGCCTTGCCGAAGAAACGGGCGGCGAGTATTTTGACCCCGGTCGCCTGAGTGACGTCCCGCAGACGCTCGAGCACATCGCGCGTGACATCCGCAGCGTGTACACGATCGGATACGTCCCGGCCAAGGCCGGTGCCGAGCGCGCGCTTCGCAAGCTGAAAGTCAACGTTCGTACGAAAGATGGCCGAACATTGAAGGCGCGTACGCGCGGCGGTTACGTGGCGAAAACGCAGTCATGACGTTGATCACGGTTCGCGTCAAGCACGTGGAGCCGCGCATCGTTCTCGAGCGCGTTCTTCTCGCCGTGGGACTGATTTGCGTCACGTGGTACGCGCTAGCCACAGCACAGGCGAGGTACGACGAGCATCAGGCAAGGAAAGCGGTGGAGAGGTTGCTCGAAGGTGCCGGGAGTGCCGGGGGTGCCGCAGGTGCCGCGGGTGCCGAGGGTGCCGCAGGTGCCGCAGGTGCCGAAGGTGCGGAAGACCTACCAGCCCCACCCGACTTGCGACGCTGAGTAGTATCGGTGTTCTCGAAATCCCCCGCCTTCGCCTCTCGGCTCCAGTCGTCGAAGGCGACGATAGCGACGCGTTGCGCGGGGCGGCGGGGCACTTGCCGGATACCCCGCAACCGTGGGAAAACGGGAACAGCGCCGTTGCCGCGCACCGAGACGGGCTCTTCAGGCCGCTGCGTCACATCCGCATCGGCGACGAAGTGCGCATGCAGACCGCACGTGGGCCGATTCGCTACAAGGTAAAGAACATGCGCATCGTCCTGCCCACCGACCTCTCGGTGTTGCAACCGACGACCGGACCGACGCTCACGCTCATCACCTGTTATCCGTTCTTCTACGTCGGTGCGGCACCGCAGCGGTTCGTCGTGCACGCTGAGCGCGTCGAGTGATCAGGCCGCGATCGGTTCTTCGAATCGTAGCCGCCGGTTGAACTCGCGGCGGAGGAGCAGGAGGTTCATCACCATCTGTAGCGTGACCGCCGCGACCGATAGCCACCAAATCCACTCCAGCGTGAAGCCTGGCATCTTCGCGAGGAAGAAGAGCGGGACGGCGACAAGCACGATTCGTGTAAGCGAGGTCACGAGCGAGGGCAGCGTGTTGCCCATTGCCTGAAACATGCTCGAGCTCACGAAGATCAGCCCTGAGGCGACGAAATTCCACGACACGATCCGCAGGTAGACGTCGCCGACCGCAATCACGTCCGGGTCGGATGAGAAGATGCGGATGAGTTGTCCCGGCAGCAGGTGCGTGAGCGCAATCACGACCAGCATCAGCGCCGTCGACATCATCGCCGCCGTCTTGAACGTTTGGCGAACCCGCTCGGCGCGGCGCGCCCCGAAGTTTTGCCCTGCGACCGGACCGACGGCGAAGCCCAGTGCAACGACGGGGAGAAACGCAGCCTGCACGATGCGGAGGCCGATCCCGAACCCGGCCTGAGCCGCGGCGCCAAATGGCCGCGTCACCACGTAGACGATGCCAAGATACACGGCCATCAGCGCGAATTCGGCGCCTGCGGGCAGCCCGATCTTGAGCATGTCCCACCACAGGTCGAATCGCGGCTCCCAGTCAGCGACCATGAAGTGGAGATAGGCGCTCGGTTTGAAGTACGTGAGAATCCACACCGTGCCGGCCAGGATCGCGATAAACGTCGCGATGGCCGCACCGGCTACGCCGAACGCATGCCCGATGCCCCACCCGAAAATCAGCACCGGGGCGAGGACGATATTGATGATGATCGTGCCGGTTTGCACCACCATCCCTGGTTTGAAGAGGCCGATGCCGCGCAGCGCCGATCCCATGGCGACCAGGCCGAACTGCAGGCCCATCGCCGGGACGAACCATAGGAGATAGTCGAGCACCAGTTGCTCGGTCACAGGGTCGGCGCTGAGGCGCCGCGCATAGATCGGGCGCAGCAGCATGACGACAGCCAAAAAGATCACGCCGACGACCATGGCGAGCACTTGCGACTGATTGAAGATTAAGAGCGCGCGCTCGCGATTCTTGCTGCCGGCGGCATGCGAGATGAGCGTTGTGGTCCCGACGCCAAGCATCTGCGTGACCGCGAGCACGACGAACAGGAGGTTGCCGCTGATGGCAACCGCTGCGACAGCTTCGGTGCCGAGCCTGCCGACCCAGTACAGGTCGACCAGCACGTATAGCGTTTGAAACACCATGCTGACCAGCATGAAACTCATGGTCTTGACCAGGTGGCGCGACACCGATCCGGTGGTGAGGTCCTGCATGACCGCCTATTGTAGGCTTAGCCCCGTGAACAGGGTGCTCACGCTGCTCGTCGCGGGTACCGCGGTCGTCGCCGTCGGTGCCCAGGAAACCACCCGGCGCATCACCGTCGACGATCTGATGCGGTTGCGGACGATTGTCGACGTCAAGATCTCGCCGGACGGCACACGGGTCGCGTACGTGGTGTCGCAGCCGTCGGTGGAGCGGAACGCGCATGAGCCTGAGTTGTTCGTGGTGTCGGCGAGCGGAGGCGCCGCGACCAGGGTCGGAGCAGACATCCGCATCTTCACGCCGAGCCTGCCCGCTCCGCGACTGCGCTGGACGCCCGATGGCACGCGGGTTTCGGTGCTGGCGCTGGTCGAAGGACGTCCGCAGGTGTTTGCCATACCAGTCTTGGGTGGGGCCTCGCGGGCGATCACCACATCGCCGCAAGGTGTGACGGTGTACGAGTGGTCGCCCGATGGCGAGGCTCTCGCGTACGCCACCCGCGCGGCGACGGCGCCCACGCCCGCGATCCGAGTGCACGAACCCCCCGCCCCACCCGCGGTCGTCAGGCGCGGGCAGGATAGCGTCACCGAACTGGCGTCCGCTGCGCAGATCGACGGCTTCTCGTGGGCGCCCGACAGACAATCACTCGTCTATGCGGCCGCACCGGTCGGCGGATTCACGGCGGCCTATTACACGCGTCTGTATCGAGTGTCCGCCGCGGGTGGTGCGCCGCGCGTGCTGGTGGATCGCGCCGGGAATGAACACGCTCCCGAAGATGTCTCCTGATGGCAAGCGACTCGCCTTCGTCACGACCAACGAACGTGTTGGGCTCCTTGCGCCACGCGGTCTCGCGGTGCTCGAGTCTCGACAGCGGCGCGCCCGCACCGTCGCCGCAATCCGGTCCTATCTGATGAACGGCGCCTGGATCGGCGAGATGACGTGGGCTGCCGGACAGCCGTCATCTACGTGCTGATGAACGAGGGGACGTTTGCCACGAAGCGCGCAGATGTTCGAGATGCCGATCGTGCGCGTCTCGGTGGCCAGCGGCCGCGCGGAGCGCATCGTGTCGGGCGAGGTCGTGAACTACTCGATGAGCGTGAGCCGAGACGGCCGGACGCTGGCATATCGCAGGTGGAATCCGCGACCATGGGCGACATCGTCGTGCGTGACGTCGCCGCGGGCAAGACGAAGACGGCTGACGAAGGTCAATCCCGAATTCGGCAGTTTCGCATTGGGCGGGCTCGAACGCGATCAAGCTGGCCGTCGTTCGATGGCAAAGAGATCTGGGGCCTGCTCATCACTCCGCCGGGTGAATCGCGCAGGGCAGCGGCCGTTGCATCGTCTATTGCCATGGCGGTCCGATCGGCGGCGTCACCTACGGCATCTTTCCGCAATTCATGCACACGGTCGGTCAGGTCGATCCCTACCCAGTCGAAGCGCTGGCGGCGGCCGGGTTCGCCGTGCTTCTGCCGATGCCTCGCGGCGGGTCGGGGTACGGCGAAGCAGGTCACCGCGCCATCATCAACGCGTGGGGCGAGGATGACTATCGCGACATCATGGCGGGCGTGGACTCATCTCGATCGCGAAGGGCACGGTGGATCCCGATCGCCTCGGGGTGATGGGCGCGTCGTACGGCGGCTTCATGACCAACTGGATCGTCACGCAGACCAACCGGTTCAAGGCCGCCTCGTCGAGCGCGAGCATCAGCGACTGACCGATCTGTACTACCTGGCGGACGCCGGCGCGGTGATGGACGAGTACTTCAAGAAGCCGTGGGAGAATCGCGCAAGTCGTACGCCGCCCACTCGCCGTTGACATTTGTCGAGCGTGTGCGCACGCCCTTGCTGCTGCAGCATGGCGAAAACGATCCGCGCGTGCCGATTGCCAGCGCGCGAAAGTTCTACGAGGCACTCAAAGCACTGGGCCGGACGGTGGAGTTCGACATCTTCCCGCGCGGCAACCACGTGCAGTATCAGCCCGTCGCGGAACGCGAATCGATGCAGCGGAATATGAGTGGTTTCTGCGGTGGATCACGCCGTAGGGACTCTGCAGGGGTCAGGTATCAGGTATCAGGACGTCCTCAGCGCAGCAACATTCAGCGCCGGCAACAACTGCTCGATCCGCGCGCGTTCGGGCTCGAGCCACGGCGGCAGCACCAGCGTCTCGCCGAGATGCGCCGCGTCTTCATCAACCGCGAACCCGGGGCCGTCCGTGGCCAGTTCGAAGAGGACGCCGCCGGGTTCTTTGAAGTAGACCGACTTGAACCAGAAGCGATCGATGGTCGGCGTCGGATGACCGCCCGCGGCCTCCACCCTGGCGCGCACGGCGAGTTGGTGCCGCTCATCGTCGACTCGCCAGGCGAGATGGTGCACCGCGCCAACACCCCAGGAACCGCGTCGACCTTCCGGCGTTTCCCGAATGTCAATGACACCCGCGGCATCGCCGAAGCCGTATCGCGTCCACCCGTTCGCACTGCCGAGAGACGTAAAGCCGAGGACCTCGGTGAGAAATGTGGTCGTTGGCGCCGCTTCACGTTCCCACACCTGTGCACCGTAGAGTCCGCGCACCTGACGTTCGCCAGGAACGGGACCGCCGTCCCATGGCGTGAACGATCGGGACGGCACCCTCGCAGGTTCGACCAGCGAGAGCTTCATGCCATGTGGATCGACGAGGGGCAGCACCTTGTCGCCGAAACGATGCTCGATCGCACCGAGCGGCGTTGAGTATCCGTCGAGCCGCGCTGCCCAGAAGTCGAGACTGCCAACCGGCACTTCGAGCGAAACTTCCACGGCGAGGCCGTGGCCGACCCTTGGCGGTGCCATGTGCGCCCACGGGAAAAACGTCAGGTCCGATCCCGGGTGTCCTTCCGCGTCGGCGTAGAAGAGATGATACGTGCCTGGATCGTCTTGATTGACCGAACGTTTCACCAGACGCATGCCGAGAATACCGGCATAGAAATCCAGATTCTCCTGCGCCGGCCCGGAGATCGCCGTGATGTGATGGAGGCCGTTGACGCGGTCATGACTGTGAGCCATAGAAGTCCTAACGAAATATACTAGCGCCGCTTGGGAGGCACGGATGCGGATCAATCGGATGGTGTTTGCGGCGATGTTCACGGCACTGATGATCGGCCCTGCGCTGGCGCCGCTCGACGCGCGTCAAGGACGAGGCGGCGAGGCGCCGAACCCGCAGGATGAGACGGTCAAGTCGCTCATCAGCCGGCTCGACCTCGAGAAATACAAGGCCACCGTGAAAGGCCTCACGCAATTTGGTGATCGCCGGCAGGGCACCGAGCGCAACCGCAAGGCTGTGGACTGGATCGAAGCGCAACTCAAAAGCTACGGCTGTCCGACTGAGCGCATCAAGTACGAATTCAATCCTCCGCCGCCAACCAACGCCGGGCGCGGCGGCGGTGGCGCGGCAGGCGCGGCGGACCGCCGAATCCCGTCATCGCGAGCGGGGAACTGCGCACGGGCCCCGGGCGGCTCGCGCTATCGCGGCACCACGCGGCAAACCGGCGTCAACACCAATGCGATGGCGCAGCCGAACGAGAAACTCCGCGAGCTCAATCGCGAACCGACGACGCCGGGCGCGCGCGAGCAGGTCTACTGCACGAAAATCGGGACGACCCGTCCCGAAGAGATGTACATCGTCGGCGCGCACATGGACGGGCACGGGTGGGGCGAAGCGGCGAACGACAACGGCTCCGGCACCGCGCTGGTGATGGAGCTCGCGCGCATCTTCAGCATGCCGGATGTCACGACCGAGCGCACGATCCGGTTTGTGCTGTGGAACAACGAAGAAACCGGGCTGAACGGCGCGCGCGCGTACGTCGATCAGCGCGCGGCGCTGCAGGGCAAGGAAGATCCGCCAGGCTCGGGCAGGTACCCGGAGCCGAAGTGGCTCGGCATGATCCAGCACGACATGATGATGTGGGACCACGGCATGCCGCGCGCCGACGGCACCTGGAACCCGGAGCAGCGTCCTGAGGCCGACGTCAATATCGAGTTCCAGTCCACGGCCAAGCACGCCGACGAGGCGATGAAGCTGGCGTTCTTCTTCCGCGACGCCAACGAGAAATTCGCGACAGACTATCCGGCCGCCGTCGGTCCGCACATGACCAACACGGACTCGACGCCGTTCATGGATCTCGTGCCGGCGATCAGCCTGCGCGAGAACGAGCGCGGCATGCACACGGGCGCCGGCTGGAATCCGACATGGCACCAGCCGATCGACGTGTACACGACGTTTTCAGACAAGGACTTCCGCCTCGGCCTCAACGCGGCGCAGACGACCGGCGGCGCCATTGCGCTGCTCGCCGGCGCACGGGTGAAGTAGCGGTGTCGCGGTTCTAAGGCCCGCGCTACACTCTCGCACACGGGATGTAGCCGCGGGAACGTCAGGGCCGCGACCGATTCCCGACTGATCCCTGATCCCTGACAACACCTGACACCTGACACCTGACGCGGCTCACCGACCGACCGCGCTCCGCAACTCGGCGATCGTCGCCACGCGCCCGTGAATCGGCACAATCTGCGCGACATCGAGCTTCAGGCGCTGGATGTTCTCGTAGAGATTGACGGCGAGCGGGTCCGGCTTCGCGGGTGCCGGTGCGTTCGCCGGCAGCGGAGTAAACAGATCCGCTTGAACGAGGATCTTGTCCTTGGGGAGATACGCGACGATGATCCCGTCGCCGTGCGGCGAGCCCTGCAGCACGTGCAACTCCACGGTTTGTGAGCCGCCGGTCAGGACACGCCTCCCGTTCACACCATCGATCGTGACCTTTTTCCCCGACTTCGCGAGCCGATCGGGATTGATGGTGCGCGGCGTGGCAAACACCTTCTCGTAGTACGGTTTGTAGGTTGCGGCGGTGAGGATGGTGGCGCCTTCGGCGGCATATGCGCGCAGGCCGCCTGAGTGATCGAAATGCTGGTGCGTGTTGACGACATAGCGGAATGGCTTTCCTGGCACGAGCGCTCGCGCTGCTTCGATCACGGCGATGGAGCGCTCTTCGTGTTGCGGCGCTTCGATCACGGCGAGCGAATCGGGCAGCTCGACGAGCACGCTATGGTGCGAGCCGCCCGCCAACAGCCAGACGCCATCGCCAAGCTTCTGCGGTTCGACACGCATTGCTGCCGGTTTCGCGCCACGCACGGTTGCGGGCACCTCGATCGCAGTCGCCGCATTCGGCTTCACGTTTGTCACGGTCAGCTCGAGCGTCGGATATCCGCCCTGCTTCTGGGTGATCGTCGCCGGGAACTTGATGTCGCCGAACGTCTGGTAATTAGCGAAGGTTACCTCGACAGGCATATCGCCGAGCACCACGTTGTCGATCGCCGTGTCGATGCGCTCGACCAGGTTCTGCGCGTTGATGACGCCGGTGACCCGTGCACGATCCGGCGTCGTGAACGTGATGACTTTGCTCGTGCCCTTGGTCGTCACCGCCGCCTGACTGGCCTGTGCCGCCTTGATGAACCCATGCGGCGTCAGCACAATCTGCAGCCGCCGATCCGCCGCGGTTGCGGGCGCCGGCGCAGGCTGATCGTTTGCGCCGATATTCCACGCGTCGGCGCCACTGACGATCTGAATTTGCCGGTTCCCGCCAAACGGCACACTCCCATCCGGTTCGGTGCGATAGAGCTGCTGACGCATCGCCGGCGTCGTGTAGTGCACGTCGGCGCTGTAGTTCTTGAGGATCATGCGCGGCCAGCCCGTCGACGCGGTCACCGCCTGGCCGAAGAAATACGTTGAGCCGCTACCGGAATACTGCACCGACTCGAGTGAGTCGGCGCCCATCGCCTTCGCCGCGGCGTCGAGCGTGGACCGCGCGTCCTGGCCTGTCGTGATCGCCGGTAACAGAAATAGCAATGCCGAGAGAAGAAGCCTGTTCATGCGCGTCATCCGGGCATTCTACGGTGTCGGTATGGAACTGAGAAGCTTTGAACTTCCACCACTGAACTTTGCACTGGAAACTGGCAACTGGAAACTCCCGTTAGGGCGTTCCCACCCCCTGCCAGCTCCCAATCAGGCTGCGCAGATATTGCAGCTGCGACTCCGAGCCGAGGAACAGGCCTTCGGGATACCGGCGATTTCGTGTGATGTCGTTGTAAATCGTGGCGGCGGCGCGCTGGTTGAGTCCCAATCCGGCGAGATACTGCAGCCGGAGATTGCGGTCGTAATTAATCGGCGCGTCGCGCAGATAGTCGGCCATTTCTGGCGCGCGGCCTGCGTACGAGCCGAACAACTCCCATGCCGTCGGGAAGCCGATCTCGTGCAATGACTGGCGGACGATCTCGAATTCCGGCTCTTTCAGCCGCTCGTCGATGGCGCTCACGTCGATCGGACCCGGTTCGAGCTGACCGAGCAGCACCGTGTCGTAGCCTTCGCCGAGGTACTCATTTCCAAAAATCACACCGTTGGGAAACACCTCGAAGAAGGTTGCGATCTCGCTTTTGACCGCTTCGGGGCTGCTCTCGTACAACTGCACGAACACCGTGATCACGCCGCCGGGATTGAGACGCGCCTTCGCCACTTCCCAGAATTCCTTCGTGTACAGCGCCGCGGCGCCCTTGACCCATGGATCGAGCGGATCGGAGGTGATGGCGTCGAACGTCTCGTGTGTCGTCAGCAGGAAGTGGCGTGCGTCGTCGATCACGACGTGCGTTTTGGGATTCCGGATCACGTTGTGGTTGAACTCACCAAAATAGGTTGAGACCACGCGGGGCACGAGCGGCTCGATTTCGGCGATGGTGAGCTTCTCGACCGACGGATCGACGCTGACCGCGCCGGCCGTGACTCCGGCACCGCAGCCGATCACGAGTACCGACTTGGATTGTTTCGGCGACAGGGTGGTGAGGTGACCGAGCATGCGCTGCAACCGCATGTCCTGAGGGAGACTCGACGCCTGAATCTTGCCCGCATTGTGGTAGCTCGTGGTGCCATCGGAAAACTGCGACACGGCCACCGATGAATTGAGCCCTTCACCCAGGTACAAGATCTCGGGCGGCGCCGACATCATCGTCGGTGTCTTCCGGCCATACGCGACGAGCAGGCCCGGGAGCGGTGGCACGGATCGCACCAGCAGTGCCGTCGTCAGCGCGATCGCCATCAGTGGCAGCGCAGCCGTCAGCCAGATCAGGCCGGTGCGCGTCGTGGCCCAGGACAAGAGCGGCGGCGCGAGGACGATGAGCCCGGAAATGGCCGCGAGCACCATGAGGCCTTGCTGCGCGCGAACGGTGCCGACCCACGCCACGATGATGAGACTGGCGCCAAGCGAACCGGCGATGGCGCCGAGCGTGTTTGCCGCATAAAGCCCGCCCACCACACGACCCGAGTCCTGGCCTCGCTGAACGACAGCGGCCATGGCGAGCGGGAAGCTCGCGCCCCAGAGGATGGGCGCGGGCAGCACGGCCCAGAACGTGCGGGCGAGATCGATGTGGAACGTGCGCCAGATGTCGGTTGAAAGCTCCACGTTGACAGGCCAGAAGGGCAGCGACGCGTTGAGCATGTACGCCGACCATGCCATCGCCATCACGGTGAGCACCTGGCACCAGCCGAACGCCGCGCGCGGTCTCTCCATCGTCCGGGCGAGAAGTGAGCCAATGCTGCTGCCAATACCGAGGCCGACAAGAAAGACGGCGAGGACCAACGAGAACGTATACACGGTGGCGCCGAGGAGCAAGGCGAGCTGCCGTGTCCAAATCACCTGCGCGGCGAGCGCACTGGCGCCCGAGAGTGCCAGCGCGATGTACACCAGTCGATCGTTCCAAGCGCCGTTGAGCCGCGTCTGGTGGGCCTGGGCGAATGCATCGGCGGGCTCCAAGTCGGATTGACGCTCACCTTGCTCGAGTGGCTCATAGCGCGCAGCGCGCGCGAGGATCAACCCGAGAACGCCGACAGCCGCGTTGATCGCGGCTGCAACATAGGTCGCAAAGGCCACATCGTGCACACGCAGCAGGTAAAAGCCGGCGACCAATGCGCCTGCAACAGCGCCGGCAATGTTCCCGGCGTAAAAAAAGCCCAGCCAGCCCACGCCGCGCGGTGTGGTCTCAATCCACCGTGAGACTGCGGGCAGTGTCGCCCCCATCGCTAATGTTGGCGGTAGCAGACACACACTCGCGACCAGGCCGCGGAGGAGAAATCCGGTGAACCCGTACCCGCCCCATGTGGTGTAAACACGCCCCGCCAAGGGCATCAGCAGAAGGAGGAGGAGACCGAACGCCCCAATCGCGAGTTCCAACAGGGCGTAGACGCGCAGTGGATGGTGTTTTGCCGGCACCAGGCGAGGGAGTAGAAAGCTCCCCAGACACATACCGCCCATGAAGGTTGCGAGAAGCACTCCGACAGACATCGCCGAAGACCCGAGGACCAGCGTGAGCACCTGAAACCAGACGATCTCGTAGATCAGCGCGGCGGCGCCGCTGCCGATGAAAAGCAGCAGGATGAATCCGAGAATCATGGCGCAGCCATCATATTGCACACGCCGGCGAGCCGAAACGCGCCGAATGGTGTCTAATCAGCAACCCTCCCATGGATGTCAGAACGCACGTCAACGCGTACACGGCGTCGTTCTCTCTGCACTTGCTGCTCGTTGGATTGCTCGTGTGGTTTTCGGCGGCGGCCGTCCGGCACGCCTCACGAGCCTCTGCGGCGCCGCGTAACGCCGCTGCGGTGACGGCGTCGTTCGAGCTTCTGCTCGTGCCAAGCCTCGAGGCGCTGACACCTTCTGTCAAGCACATGGAGGAGCGACTCGCCCTGCCCCACGAGAGCGGTTCGACCGAGCTCGATCTTCCGAATTTCACCTACGACTTTCGCAAGATCTCCGAGCGCGCGACGACGCTCTTCCCATTTTTGACGCACGACGTTGTGTTGAGCACCATTCGAAGCATTGCCGTCGAATCGGCGAAAGGCGGGCTACCAAATCCGTATGCACGCCCGCCGGGTTCTTCCAAACCGCCGCTCAGGATGAGCGAGCAGGGCATCCAGGCGTTGGTCGACAAGACCTGGTCACGACGCGAACGCTGGAGTGTGTTCCAACCGGTCGCCGCGCTCGTCGAGCGCTACAACCCGACCGAAGGAATGCTGCCGGTCGTCGTGCGGCGCTATGCCGAACAGAACCTGTTGCAGCCGTACGTGGAAACCGCGATTCGCGATCCGCGCCTGTGGACGATGCTGGGTATTTCCGCGGATCACAGCGATTTCATCGAATACGTCTCGACCTATGCGGCGGCGTATCCCTCGTCGCGCGTGACCACCGAATTGCTATTCATACTCGACGAAATGGCACAGGGCAGCCGGGACACACTGCTGACACTGCTCGACGTGCGCCCCGAGACCGAGCTCTGGTGGACGCACCACGCCAACGGCGATGCCGCCGCCACCCTGGAGGTGCTGCGGGCACACTATCGTCGCAAACTGGAGCGTGAGGGAATCGCAACGACGGAAGGTGTGCGGCTACGCTACGACAATGTGCGTCTGAGCATCCTCCAGGCGATTACGGCCGCCACCCCCCGCGGCTATCGTGCGGACGACGCGCGTTACCTGATCGGCGAGATTTACTGGAAAAACGGCAGAGCCGAGGACGCGGTGCGTTGGTGGCGAGCGATGACTGTCGATCCGACGAATGGGTACTCGACGGCATCGGCAGGGATCGTCGCCGCGGTCGCTGGGACAGACTGGCAAAACGTTGATCCGGTTGCGATCAAGCGCGTGATGGACAAGGAAAGCTACCGCTGGAGCGACTTCTGGTGGACGCGGCTGCGCAGTTTCGGATATTCGTTCGACACGTATTGACGCGGACGGCACAGGCGATGCAAGCGAGCGAGTATGGCGACAACTCTCCGCACGTGCACGAACTGTGGCCGTCAGAATCGAGTACGCCCCGCCGACCTGGCCAAGACTATCCGGTGTGGCGCCTGCAAAACGGTTCTCGGGCCGCTCAGTGAGCCGCTTGACGCCGACGCTGCGTTGTTCGATGAAGTGGTCCGCGGCACCGACGTCCCCGTCCTCGTGGATTTTTGGGCGGCATGGTGCGGTCCGTGCCACATGGCCGCGCCTTTGGTCTCGCAAGTGGCCAAAGACATGGCTGGTCGAGCTGTCGTCTTGAAAGTCGATACCGACCGCCATCCCGACGTCGCCAATCGGTTTGGCGTCCGGGGAATACCAAACTTTCTCATCATGCGTAAAGGACAGGTCGTGCGTCAGCAAGCTGGCGTCGTGCCGTCAGACGAATTGAAGCGCTGGCTCGAAGCCGCCGAGAGTGTCGCATCGGTCTGAGGCCTCGATCCTTTGAGAGGTATCGCCTCTCCTCTCGGCACGCGTTGTGCTCCGCCAATCCTTTGGGGAGGAACGCATGTCTTTGACTCCATTAGGCACGGTACTGCTTTTGGCTCTGCCGTTCGTGCCGCTCAACGCCGACGCGGTCTTTGCGGATCAGCCGCAACAACCCTCGCAAGCTGAAGCCGCACGGATTCGTGCGATGGACATGGATAACGATGGCCGAGTGACGCGCGAGGAGTGGCGTGGCAGCCTCCAGTCATTCCGCGTGCACGACTGGAATCGCGACGGCATGCTATCGGGCGACGAAATCCGGCCCGCCGGGTGGCGGAACCGCCGCTCGCCCGAGGCGGACTTCGACCCGGAAACCGCAGGTGAGCTGAACGACTGGAGCACCGAGGCGTTTGCGACCCTCGATCACAACAGCGACGGCCGGATCGCCCGCAACGAGTGGCACTACGACATCGATACGTTTCGTCGCGTCGACCGAAACGGCGACAACATCATCAGCCGCTCCGAATTCGTTGGCACCGCGGATTTCGATGATGATCGTGGCGACCGCTTCGAATTCCTCGATGCCGACAACAACGGTCGCCTCGACCGCAGTGAGTGGCACGGAAGCAACAACGCCTTCGCCCTGCTGGATCAGGACGGCAACGGCGTGTTATCACGACGCGAAGTGGCCGGGCAGGCGGCCGCACCGGCGCGAAACAACCAGTTCACAAGTCTCGACTACAACGCCAATGGCGTGATTACGCCTGACGAGTGGCATTGGTCGCGGCGGACGTTCGATCAGCGCGATCTCAATCGCGATGGCCGGTTGACGCGGCGCGAGTTCAACGCCACGACGGACGTTGCGACGGCCTCGGCGGCGCCCGATCGGTTCGATCCCGCCGTGCCTTCACGGATCGTACGTGTCGATGCCCGTGAACGCTGGACCGACACGGGCATCACGGTGCCTGCCGGTGCGGTGATCACGATTGATGCGGAAGGTCAGGTGCAGATGAGCCCGGACACCAACGACCTCGCGTCCCCATCCGGATCACGCACGGGGCGGCTCGCACCGAACGCGCCCGTCCGTGAGCAAAGCGCTGGCGGACTCGTCGCGAGAATCGGCAACGACGCACCGCGTTTTATCGGATCGCATGGAACGATAAACTCGCGGGCGAGCGGTCGGCTATTTCTGACGGTAAACGACGACCACCTGGCGGATAACAGCGGCGAGTTCCGCGCGACCATCAGCGTGCGGGACTAGCGCCAGTCAGACCAGCGCGACCATAAGGACGTCAACAGGGTGCCGGGTGCTCTGCACCTGGCACCTTGGCGTCCGCGCGGGCATTGAGGATTTGCTTGTCGGGAGATTCACTGAGGCAGGACGTTCGACTCTGACCACATCCACGCATCAAGAGCCTTATCGTATCGTCGGCGGTTCGTTTTGGCCGGGCACCCAATGGGCGTAACCAACCTCTGCGTCGCCGGCACCTTCAGCGTCAGCAGTCTTTGCGTGCATCGCGCAGCAATATGCCGCGGCGCCAACCATAGGCGGTGGCTCATGGAGCGCGCGATGCTCCCACCATTCACAGCCGCAGGAAAGGCGGACTTGATAACTGATACGGTGCGCGGTCGGGTACTCGGGTCGCGTCGTAACGGTCAGAATGCGAACGGTCGTCGGAGGCATTGGGGGAATCCTCGCGTCCAGTCACTGCATTCCGCTTGCCAAGATTACTACCCCTCAGGGTTGGCGGATAACAGCCTCCTCCCGCGATGTCGTCGCCAACGACGTAATTAATCTGACACCCGCTCACGATAGTAATGAGCGTCCAGGTTCTCTAAATCGCCATGTTGTCGCATACGGCTGCATACACCAATCTTGCGGCGTCGGGAAATGCCTGTCATTAGACGTCGGGTATGCTTCGGGCCCTGTGGTGATCGCTCCGGTTCCGCCGATGATGGCCACGCTCGCCTCGACGCTACCGGTCGGCGACGACTGGAGCTACGAGGTCAAGTGGGATGGCTACCGCGCTCAGCTCGTGAAAGATGGACCACTGGTGCGCCTCATCTCGCGCAACCTCAAAGACCTCACCGCCGACTACCCGCACCTTCCGGCTGCCGCTCGCACCCTCACTCGCGTCGATGCCGTCGTCGACGGCGAGATCGTCGCACTCGACGAGCACGGTGTGCCGTCCTTCCAGGCGCTGCAGCACCGCAGCGTGGCACGCGCCGGCGTCGTGTTCTATGCCTTCGATCTCCTGCGCCTCGGCACCGCTGACTTCTCGAGACAGCCACTCAACGATCGGCGTCTTGCGCTGCACGGCTTGCACTTCGCCTCGCCGATTCTGCTGTCGGCGCCGCTGCCCGGGTACACCCCAGCGGATTGAAGAGGCCGTACGTCGCGCCGGGTTGGAAGGAGTGGTGGCCAAGCGTGTGAACTCGTTGTATGAGCCAGGCCGACGGAGCCGCTCGTGGATCAAGGTGAAGTTCCACAAGCGCCAGGAGTTCGTGATCGGCGGCTACAAGCCTGCCGGCGACACGTTCGACTCCGTGCTCGTCGGCTACTTCGAGCGACGGCGATTTTTCTACGCCGGCAAAGTGCGCGCAGGGTTGACGCCGCGAACACGCGCCGAGCTGTTCGAGCAGATTCGGCCACATGAAATCTCGAGCTGCCCGTTCGTCAACCTGCCCAACACCACTGGAAAGAGCCACTGGGGTGAGGGCATCACCGCCGAAGACATGGCGGCGCTACGCTGGGTGAATCCTTGGGTTGTGATCGAAGTGGCGTTTACGGAATGGACGGCTGGCGGCAATCTGCGCCATGCCTCGTATGTGGCGATGCGCAATGACAAAGCGGCGGCAGGCGTACGCCGTTATAACCGAGCAGGGCCTGGTTCGCGCGTGTTACTGCGCTTTGCTCTTACGCGTGGCTGTCGACGCCCGGCTCGCGGGCTTCGCCTTGGCACTGACTCTCTGATTTGACCCGCGTCGCTCTCGCAATAATCTCGGCAATCCGGACCTCGCGTTCCTCGCGATGGGCCGTCTCCGTTCCGATTTCGGATGCCGCCTGACCATACAGCTACTGTAACTCATCTGTTCCCGCCAGCAGGCAGCCTCATGCACGATTTGCCGTGCAAGGCACAGACAAATGAAGACACAATTGTGGTGAATGGCGAAGAAGACGCCTGTAATGAAGCGGTCACGGCGCGCCTCTGGCACTACGCAACTCAAAACCGAAGCCATCCAGCGATTGGAGAAGTTAGCAACCGATCTCGCCGACGTCACGGCCGAAGCAACCGCGGTCGCGGCGATTGTGCGCGAAGGTCTCGAGGCGGAAGAATCGAACCACGCCGATTCTCGTGCCCCCAAAGATCGCAAAGCAAAACAGAGTACAAGCTAAACGCCTCTCGCCGTCACCCGGCCCGCCACCTGCGCCGCCTCGACTCAACCTACCACCCGTTGGGTACGCCGTTACTGCGGGCGGTAGATCCTTAGGTCAGGACACCCACCGGCCGAAAGTGGGTGCATGAGAATCGCCCTGGCATTACTCCTCTCGGCGTTGTGCAGTTCAGTCGAGGCCGCGACGCTCACGATTACAACGAACGGAACTGTTTCTGGTGCCGTCGGTGTGACCGGCGGGAATGTCTGCAATCCGGATCCGGGCGGCTCCGGGGGTGGCACGTGCGTCTTCACCTACCCGGCGGGCACCGCATTGCGGGTGATGGCGAATTCGCCGAATGTACCGGGCATCCTCAACAGCGGGACCGGCGACGCCGCTTCCTGTGCGACCAGCACGTGCAACTTCACGCTCAACACCGATAGCTCGATCACGTCGACCTTCTCCGGCGCCAACGTGGGACTGTTCCGTTCAGTCGTGATTGGCTTGGGCGGAGACGCGAAAGGCACGATCTACACCGACAACAGCACGTGCCAGAACTTCGAGCTCGGATACAGCGCGTGCACCGTGTACTGCATTGTGGGTTCCGAAGTGATCTTCCAAGGCCAGTCGGTACCGGGCAGTATCTTCGTGACCTTCTCTGCCGGTACCTTCGACGCCACTGGATGTGTGTCGGCAGCGAACTGCGTGTTCATGCTCAATGACAACAGTACGCTGAACGCGAGTTTCGCCGCGCTCACGTCGATCGCGGTGCAACCGAACCCGGAAACGCTCAACGTTGGACAGACACGAACGTTCACCGCCATGGGCACCTTCACCAATAGTGCGACGCGGTCGCTGACTGGCCAAACGCGCCTTTCGCGAACACGAACACCGATGACTGTCCCGAGATTTTCTCTGGGCGCGGCAGTGGTTGGCGATCGGTTGTATGCCATCGGCGGCGTCGATGGCGTCTGCGTTGCGACACCGTGTGGGTTCGCCCCGCTCAATAATGTGGACATGTACAATCCTGCGGCTTCCGGGTTCGGCACAAGCGACTCCTGGACGCCTCGGGCCAACATGCTGATCCCCCGCGAAGGCGTTGAAGTCGCGGTTGTGAGCGGCAAGATCTACGCGCTCGGAGGTCGCACAACCGGCGGCGCCTCGGTTGGCTCGATCGAAGCCTACGATCCCGTCGCCAATACGTGGACGGCGAAGGCCGCGATGCTCACCACGCGCGCCGGGTTTGCGGCGGTCGCGATCAACGACATCATCTACGCCATCGGCGGCGGCGACCCGTCCGCGCCGCTGAACACGCTCGAGGCGTACGACGCGACAACCGATAATTGGACGACGAAGTCGTCGATGCCGATCGCACACGCGATCCTGGCCGCCGCGGCACTCAATGGGAAGTTGTATGTCATCGGAGGCCCGCCGGATTCCAGCACCCTCGACGAGTACGATCCCGTGGCCGATGCGTGGACGACGAAGACGCCGATGCCCACTGGACGAGCCGGGCTCGAGGCGGCCGCCATCGACGGGTTGCTGTATATGGTGGGCCAGTCCGGGGTCAACCGCCCCGGTCGATGTCTACAACCCGGCAACCGACTCGTGGGCCTCGGTGACGGCCATGCCGACCGGGCGCGTCCAGTTCGCGCTCGCCGTGCTCGATGGGCGGCTCTTCGCCGCAGGGGGCTTGACGACGAGCACCACCGTGACCGCAACACTGGAAGAGTTCCGACCGCCGGAAACCACGTGGTGGAGCAGCAATGAGTCGGTCGCGACCATCAGTCAGACCTTCGGGACCGTCACCGCGCATAGCGCCGGCACCACGGTCATCAGTGCGCGATCCCTCGGCGTCGACAGCGCTGCACAAAGTGCCACGCTCACTGTGGCGGGGACGGTGTTGCGCGCGCCCACAGGTCTCGCCGTGAGCACGATCGTTGGCAACATGGTCACGTTCACGTGGCTCCCGCCGACGAGTAGCATCGCGCCGACGAGCTATGTGATCGAAGGCGGCATCGCGCCTGGACACGTCCTCGGGAGTCTTCCTACCGGATCCCCGGCGACCGTATTCTCCGTGGCGCTGCCGACGGGCGCGTTTTACATCCGCGCGCATTCCGTGGCCGGCACGGCGCGAAGCGGCGCGTCGAATGAGATTCGCGCCTTCGTGAATCTTCCGTCGCCACCCTCGGCGCCGAGCGGCCTTCTCGGCGCGACCAACGGATCGGAACTCGTGCTCGCGTGGCGCAACACCTTCGCCGGCGGCGCCCCAACTGGCCTCATCCTGGATGTCTCCGGCGCGATCGCGCTCTCGCTGCCGGTGCCGCTGGCGACGTCGTTTACGTTCAATGGCGTTGCGGCTGGCACGTACAATCTGTCGCTCCGCGCCTCCAACCGCGTCGGCGCAAGCGCCTCCTCAAACGTGGTGACGTTGACTTTCCCCGGCGCGTGTGCGGTGCCAGAAGTGCCGGCAGATTTTGTCGCGTCTCGCAGCGGTAACACCATCACCTTGTCGTGGGCACCACCCGCGACTGGTCAGGCACCCTCGTCGTACGGCGTGTTGGTGACGGGCGCACTGGTCGGGGATTTTTCACTCCAGGGCTTGGGCGCGTCAGCGGCGCTGGGGGCGGGAACCTATGGCTTCGCGCTGTCGGCAATCACGCCCTGCGGCCGGAGCGTGTCGACGCCAGCGCAGAGCATTACGGTGCCATAACGCGGCCGCTCGCGAGCCGTGCGCGATGCGCGGCTGCCGCGGTGCGCTTTATTCGCGTGGAGGGCGGAGGAACCTGAAGGGCTCACCCAACAGTCTGCCTCGGTTATCGACTTGTTGCTGCCAGATCGCCGGAGCACCACGACGGCGCGCTGCTTCGACGGCGGCTTCGATGGTCGGAATCATGCCGCCGAGGACCCTGCGCGAGACGGCGTCGACTATCTGGAATCCATTCTCGATATCGCCGCGCAGCAACACGTCGCCGAGTTGAGGTTCTTTTATCACCGGCGCCCGCCGCCTACTGCAGGAATCGGGTACTGTATCCCGAAACTTCCGTGCACGCCGGGTTTCCGATGGGACTCTTTAGGACGAAGCGTTGCGCGCAGCGATACCGTTGCCGTGGGAACGCGGCCGCACATTCGACACAGGCACCGGCCGCTGGTGGCGTGTCCGTACCGATCACCAGTCGGTGATGGTGAGTTGGCGCGCTAGGCGACAGCGGCTGTCGCGGTGTGCTGCGAGAAGCAGGACGCCATGCTCCCCACCTGTGGAGCTTCCTTCTCGGGATGGTCTTCCCACCATGAGCAGCCACAGGCAAGCCTGATTTCGTACCGCCTCCGCGTTGGATTGTTGGTGGGCGAGGGGTCGACGAGAACGCTGATGATGCGGACGGCGGAAGTGGACATCGTTCCTCCACGACCTTGGGTGAGGAACCGCGAAAGTGCGGGCAGCTCAGAGAAGGGAGTTTCACCTTACCATGCGAGGTACGACCGCGCGCGGATCCCTCCTGACATTTATTTACTATTTACGACGCGATCCGGTGACCCACTCACGTCGCTGCCGGTTCCTAATCGTCGCCGCGAGATTCGCGCGTCCACGTCTTGTCTTCGTTCACCTCAACCAGCGGGTGCTGAATGCCACGCCGCTTGCTGAAGGTTCGTCCTTCTGGCGTGCGCAGCCAATCCAACACGTGTTGCACTCGCAAGCGTTCGCTTCCGCACGGCTCACATTGCAGATACGAGTGTTCATCGAGCGATCGATTCGCGGCGATGAACTCATGCAGCGCCAGCGCTGCCGCTTCGATGTGCGTTTCTGCTTGCACGCTCATCTCCGGCACCAAGCCGTCATCGGCCCAGTGCACCCATAGCCGAACGAGAAAGTGAGACACGTCAGTCACCCCGCAGACAGAGCTCCAGACCAGTAGCGATCGACGATCGCTTCAGGGCTCGGCGATGTGGAATGGCTGGGAAGGCAGCCAGCAAGGGGTGTGCAAGAGTGGGGCCGATTTCGACCGCGCGCTTCTTGCAGCAAATAGTCTGTCGGCGGCGGTTCTGCGGCGTGCGATCACGGTAGGTGTCCGCTTCTCACAGCACGGTCCAGTCGTGGCCTCGCGCGCAAGTTGTCGCGCGCTGGTGGCTGTCGGGCTTGGTGCCTGCGCTCGGTGCAACGCCTGAAGGGAGAGCTAGGGACGAATCGTGACCGTCGCGGCAGCGTGCCGGCAGTTGTTGCCTTCGTTGCTCTCGACGGCCAGCTTCGTATCATCGGCGCACGCCAAAAGATAGTAGGTACCGGCCGCGATCGTTGGGATCGTCACGACGCGCGAGCCCGTGTTCGACGCGCCGGCCGCAACAGACCCGAGGCTGCGCGACGCCGCAATCAGCGCGTCTGCGGCGTCTTTGCTCGTGTCTAGTGACAGGTAGTAGCGGGTCTTGGTGGCCAATGTTGTAATCGCACCCTGATTGGCCACCGTGTCTATGACGGTGAACGTGCCACCAACGGATCCACTGGTTGGCGGATTATTCACGGTGATTTGCGCAAGATCGGGATAGAGCACCTGCACGGCCTGCGCCGAAGCGGCGCAGTTGTCCGTCTCCAGACCCTCAACGACCTTGGCCGTGTCATCAGCGCACGCCAACACGCGATACGCTCCCGCGGCTGTCGTGGTGGGCACAGTGACGGTGCGCGACCCGGTGGAGACCGCGCCCGGCGCTAAAATCGTCACCGAGCGTGTGACGGTGAGCAGAATATCGCCCGCGTCCTTGAGAGCGTTCGCCGACAGGTAATAGCGTGTGGTCGTCGCAGGGGCGGACGCCTGTCCGTGATTCACGACCGTGTCAGTGATCGAAAACGTGCGGCCGGGTGCGGTTTGCGCTGGCGGATTGCTCACAGCCGACGTCATCAAGTCGGGACGTGTGACGACGACTTGGCTCGTGGATGCTCGACAGTTATTGCCTTCGTTCAACTCGAGCACTTTTTTCAAATCATCGGCGCACGCAAGGACGTAGTAGCTGCGGAGCGGTGTTGCGCTCGGCAGCGTGACGACTTTGGAACCGCTCGCCGTCAGGCCGGGCGTCAACGAGGTCACCGAGCGTGTGCCGCTGAGGAGAATGTCGCCGGTGTTCCTGACGCCATCGGCAGACAGGTAATAGCGTGTCGTGGAGGAGGCCGCGGTATGTCCTCCCTGGTTGATCACCGTATCCGTGGCCGAGAAGGTCGCGCCTGGCGCCACCTGCGCAGGAGGATTACCGACGGTGGTGGTGATCAGGTCGGGTGCGGCAATCGTCACCGTTCGTGTCGAGACGCCGCAGTTGTCTTGTTCGTTCGCCTCGGCGACCGTGCGCTGGTCGTCGCTGCAGGCGATCACATAGTAGTTGCCAAGCGTGGTACCGGTGGGAACGGTCAGCGACAGATTGGCGGGAGAACTTGCCCCGGCTGCGAGCGGGCTCACCCATCGCGAGCCAATCGCCACATCGCCGGCTCCCCGCAGCAGATCGGCAGACAGGTGATACTGCGTACGCGATGTGGTCGCAGCCGCCGTGCCGTCATTGCTGGTGGTTTCTGAGATCGCGAGCTTGCCACCCGGCGCGCCGCTCGCGGGGACGGCGACGACGACGGCTTTGAGATTGGGTTTTGCTGGTGAGAACGTCGCCGTGATTTGCGTGATTTCCTCGACCGTGATCGTGCACGATTCGGTCGCTGCACAGGCACCGCTCCAAGACGTGAACGTCGATGTCGCATTCGGGTGTGGCGTCAACGTCACGATCGTCCCGCGGAGGAACTCGGCGGTGCACACCCCTGGACACGAGATGTCCCCAGGCGAACTGGTGACTGTACCCGCCCCGGTGCCGGCAGTCGTCACCGTCACGACGTAGCTGTCGGGCGCCATCACCAGATGTTCCACAGGCAAGGAGTTGCTGGCCAGGAACGTCACGGGCATCCCGGCGTAGCGGGCGGTGATCATGTGTGACCCGGGAACGAGCGTCGCCAGATCGAGCGTCGCCACGCCGTCGACGAGCGTGGCCGCGCCCAGTGGGGTGGCGCCATCAAAGAACTCGACCTCACCCGCGGGCGTTGCGCCGCGCGCTGTCACCCGAGCGCTGAGCTGAATCGTTTCGGCGGCGGCCGACGGCTGTGGAGATGTCGTCAGTGTCGTCCGTGTGGGCCCTGTGACAACCGCAACGGCCGTGCGGACCATGCCGTCGCTCTTGCTCAAGATGAGCAGTTCGCCGTTGCCGTCGACGGCCACCCGGATGTCCGCGCGACCACCACCGTAGGGCACGCCGTCCGGGTCGACCCCGTCCGACATGTGATCTTCTGGGTCAGGAAGGACCGCGCCGAGCGACGCAACGCCGCCCCTGGCGGCGTACTCATCGGCAACGACGTCAAATAACCGGGTGAGGGTCAGCCCGCGGTCCGGTGTGTCATAGGGACTGTCGAAGAGCACCTGTAGCTCGTGAAGCGATGCAAGCGACCCAGCATGGCCGTCGTTGGCCGCGATCATCTCCGACAGGTCCGCGTAGAAGATGCGCCCCGTCGTGATGTCCCCGAACACGTACTTCCCCTGCAGTTGCGGCAGTCGTGCGCCGCGGTAGACAAACCCGCCAAACACGGCATCGCCGTCCCGGTGACTGTAGGCCACCACCGGATATGTCGGTGTGACCGGTGTTGAGAGTCCGTCCACGTACAGCACATCGGGATCCGGAAACGACACGGGTGGCGTCAGCTGGCTGCCCGTTATTCGGTCGTTGTCGCCCACGATGAACAGTTGCTCGGCGCCTTCACGCTCCGGGAAGCCGTAGTTGGCGCCCTTCGTAATGATGTTGACTTCCTCCCACGAGGCGACGCCAATATCGGAGCCAATGAGCAGGTTCGAAGGCGCATCCCAGCTCATTCGCTGCGGATTACGGAAGCCGTAGGCGTAGATTTCCTTTTTCACGTTCGCGAGTGACAGCGAGGTGAAGGGATTTGGATCGGCACCGGTTGTCGGAATGCGGTATCGACCGTTCGCCGAGAGCTCGTCGGCCAACCGCAACGACACATCGGGGGTAATCCGAAGGATCTTGCCTGATAGCGCATCGAGGCGCTGCGGGATCGTGTCCGTCTCGTCGTCTTGCTTGGCCGCGCCGCCGTCGCCGACGGCGATGTAGAGGTTGCCGTAATCCGCGTCGCCCGGGTGCGCCAGGGGGTTGAACTGCATGTCGGCGATCCCGTGCGTGATGCGAGTGAACCCGACGCGGAGTACTTCGCGCGCGGTGCCTGCAAACGTGCGATCGCTGCGGTCGTTATCGGTCCATTCCACGAGGACGACCTGACGACCGACGGTGCCGGCCGGAGGATCGACCGACGCGGTGGTCGTGTAGCCCGTCAAGTCGAGCCCCGGCAGGCTCACGTTGGTCGGCGTGTCGGGCCCTTCCGAGCTCGGCTTCTCGGTGTGAACCGTATAGAACCGGCCGTTGCGTGCGTAATCGGGATCGAACGCCAACGCAGACAGGCCCCCGCCGCGGCCGTTCTTGCTCACGAACTTGGGGAACACCTCTTCGAAGTTGATATAGGGGGTGAAGTTGCGCGCCGCCGCGTCGAAGATGTACAGCTGTCGATTGAGATCCAACACGAACAGTCGCATCGCCGACTCTGGTGAGCTGCGCGGTTCGGCGAACATCGAGGTCACCCGACTCAGTTGGCGAGTGAAGTTGATCTCCGGAGGGTAGGTGTCGCTGGTCGGACTCGAGAACGGCACCCGGGCATAGTCCTGCAACACAACCCCGAGGTTGGCGTGCGCGATCTGCGGGACCGCCGGATAGAGAGAGCCCTGGGTCTGCAACACTGCCGCGCAGACCACGGCGGCGATCGCACACCACGGCGCTCGCGACGCCATCACCCGGTTCCTTGTCGCGTCTGTACGATTGTGCATCTGGTTCTCAGCAGGGCCACCACTAACCGTCAACTCCACTCCTGACGCTCCTGACGCCGAATTGATCGGCGCGGCGCACGAGCGGCATCGGTCTGCAGGCACTGATCATACTGGGCGTTTACACGTCTTGCGGGACCGTCGAGGAAATGAGCTCAATATTTGATGGCGCAGGCGACGGTTTCGGGGAAACAACGCGGGATCGGCTAAACACGGACGACGATCGTTCGCTTGCGGCAGCGATAGGCGGCTCGTGTGGCCAAGCCGACGCCGAGCAAAAGCCATGACCCCGGTTCAGGAACTGATTCGACGGCCACGTTGTCGATCCCGAAGTTATGCGTCACTCCATCCTGCACCGCGAAGAAGGAGACACGGGAAAACCCCACGTCCGACTGAGCGCCGAAGAAGGACGGCACGATTGCTTGTGCGGCGACGTCGAAACCCGTGAGCGTTCCGTCCGCTTCGGTGAGCACGATCCGATACAAGTCGCCGAAGGTGGCCGCTGAGATGAGGTCGACGCCAAAGATTCGGCTCGAGAGATCAGCGTAGAATTCATCCGCAGCGTTCGGAGTCATGTTGGATACGAGCTGATTTGATGGAGCCGAGCCGAGAGAGGGATCGATGCTCAGAAGTGGCCGTTGGTGGGCGCCACCGACGGTTGAGACAAACGTCGTCATCCCATTGATGGTGAGCTCGCACGGGTCTGGTATAGACGGACTAATCGGAAGGCAGCCGCTGATCGGGCCAACGGCGAATTCTTCAAATGTGATCAGATGGTGAGGCCCAGCAGCGGCCCCGAAAGCGGATCGACTGCTGAACGTGATCGGCTCCGCCGCAACGATCCGCGCGGCAAAAAAAACACCGACCACTAGTAAACCGCCACGAGTGAGTGCCACGCCGCGGTGCAGATGCACAATCACCGCCACGTGCATCGACCGTCATACTGGGCGAACGTGAAATTCGAATCGAACCAAGACCGGTCTGCGCTGACTTTCTTCCGCTATCAAGCGGAACTCAGAGCCTTTGCGTGTTCCGGAAATTCTGATCACCCTTTTTGGAGACTCGCGTATCGACAGCACTCCTTGAGGCGCCGTGAAGTTGTTATGGGAGGGATTGGAGCCGGCACTCGGACTTGAACCGAGGACCTGCTGATTACGAATCAGCTGCTCTACCAACTGAGCTACGCCGGCCAGCGTGAGCTTCGAATAATAACATGCGCCCGCCCACCAACCGGATCGCCGCGACCCACCAACCCCACCAGTCGAACCAGACCGACCTACCCGGTTCGGTCCCAGCTGTTGTCGACGCGGGGACGCGCGGCCCCGCCGCGGCGCCAGCCCCGTGCTACGCTGGGCTCCTTCAAAGGAGCGCAGCATGCGCCGTAGCGTCATTGTGTTGTTTGCCTTTCTGTTCAGCCTGGCGAGCCTTCCCGCCATCATCAACGCCCAGGAAACCACCGCGACGATCATCGGCACCGTCACCGACGAGAGCGGCGGGAGTTTGCCCGGCGTAACCGTCGTCCTCAAGCACCTCGGCACCGGCCAGACGTTCCAGCGCGTGACCAGCGCCGAAGGGCTCTACACCGCGCCACTCCTGCCGATCGGTGAGTACGAAATCACCTTCACGCTCTCCGGATTCCAGTCGCGCGTCGTCCGTGTGCGCCTCTCGGTCAACGACCGCATACCCATCGATGTGAAGATGGTCGTGGGTGGCGTCAGCGAAGTCGTGGAGGTGATCGCCGCGAGCACCGTTCAGCCGACCGCGTCCCTGCAGACCACGATCGGCTCCAGGCAGGTCACCGAGCTGCCGCTCAATAACCGCAACTTCGTGCAGCTGGCCACGCTCGCGCCCGGCGTCTCGAACGATCTCAGCGATGAAGTCGGCGTCGGCCTCGCCAGTACCGGTAAGCCTCTCGATCAACGGTGCCCGCCGTAACGCTGTCAACTGGCTGGTTGACGGTGTCAGCAACGTCGATGTCGGCAGCAACATCACGCTGCTCAGCACGCCGACCATCGACTCTATCGAGGAGTTCAAGATCATCACCTCGAGCTACGCCGCCGAGTGGCCGCGAAGCGGCGGCGGCATCGTCAACGTCGTCACCAAATCGGGGAGCAACAAGTTCGCAGGCGTCGGCTACGAGTTCTTCCGCAACGACGCGCTCAACTCGAATTCGTATTTCCGCGAGCAGAGCACCGATCCGACCATCCGCGACAACGCGCCGTTCCTCCGCTACAACAACTTCGGGTTTACCGTCGGCGGCCCGATGCTGCCATCCCGTGAGAAAGCGTTCTTCTTCTACTCGCAGGAATGGCGCCGCATCAAGCGCGCGCCGGGACAGTCGACGGCGCTGGTGCCAAACCCCGAGTGGTTAACCGACCCGAGCAGCCCAACTACGTGCCCGTCGCGGAGCGCGATCCGATCGCGGTGCAAGCTGCTCAGCGGGTTTCCGCAGGCCAACCTGCAGCCAACCGCGCCGGGCAATCCTGGCCGCTATCAGGTGGCGGCGCCCAATATCAACAACACACGCCAGGAAGTCGTGCGCGTCGATTACGACCTCAGTGACAAGTGGCGCCTCACCGGCCGCTTCACCCACGATTTGAGCCAGACGCTCGAGCTCGGCGGCCTCTTCTTCAACACACCGATCCCGGGCATCGCCACGACCAATACCGATGTGCCCGGCATGGTCGGCGCCTTCGCCGTCAAATCAATCCTCGGCAGCAACCGGTTGAACGAGGTGCAGTATCAGTACAGCAGCAACAAGATCGGCACAACCAATCCAGATGATGTCCGAAACACGCGCGCGCAGTTCGACGTGAATATCCCCGAACTGTTTGCCGAGAACATCAACAATCTTATCCCGATCATCGACATCGCCGGGCTCAGCCTGCTCGGATCGAACCAGCTGATTCGCATCCAGTACGTGAATCACACCTTTACCGACAACTTCTCCTGGCAGCATGGCAACCACGCCTTCAAGTTCGGCGGTCTCGCGTCGTTCGAGCAAAAGAACGAGAACGCGGCCAGCGTCAGCCAGGGCCGCTTTATGTTTGTCCCCACGACAAACGGCCCGACGGCGTTTCAGAGTTTCCTCCGCGGCAATGCGGGCCTGACCTGCGCCGCGTGCACGTATACCGAGGCCGAGCGTGACATCGACGTGCGCCTGCGCTTCAACCGCTTCGAGTTCTACGCGCAGGACACGTGGCGCGCGGGCTCGAACTTCACATTGGATTACGGCGTGCGCTACGCGCTCTATCCGCCGATGACCGACAAGAACAACCAGCTCGTGACCTTCGACCCGACTCTTTACAGCGATGCCCAGGCGCCGCAGTTCCCGACGCGCGACCGGTGCGTTCATCGATCCGGACGGTCGGAGACCTGCTCGTCGGCATCATCCAGGGCGGGGTGAACTCGCCGTACGGCGACAGCATCTACAAGTTCGATAAAGGCAGTATCCAGCCGCGGATCGGGTTCTCGTGGGATCCCGACCGTCCACCGGCGACAACATCATCCGCGGCGCCTACGGCATCTACTACGACCAGCCGCTCGTCGGCATCTTCGAGCAGAACTCGTTCACGATGCCGCCGATCGTCAACAACATCACGGTCACGAACCCGCTGCTCAACAATCCGGCGGCGGGTCAGTCGCCGACGACAACGGGACTGCGGACCATCATCGCGACCGCGACCGACTTCAAGAACCCGCGCATGATGCAGTGGAACGTCGGCCTCACACGGCGGCTGTCGACGCGCGCGCTTGCGGAAGTGAGCTACGTCGGCGCGCGCGGCGACAACCTGATTCGTCCGACCGATATCAATTACCCGCAGCCCGTCGGCCGTCGTCGCGCTTGCAGAGCAATCCGGCGACCGCTCGGCATTCAACCCGGCGCGTCCGTATCGCTCATATGGCGCGATTACGATGCGCGAGACGACGGCGCAATCGCGCTATCACGGCCTGTTGACGTCGCTCAAGTTCGAAGGCGGCCGCGTCGGCACCGCAAATCTCAATTACACGTTGAGCCGCAGCCAGACCGACGCCTCCAACGATCGCGACGCCATCGACATCCCCCAGGACCCGCTGCATCCCGAGCGCGATTACGCCGACGCGCGCACCGATCGCCGTCATATCTTCACGGCGTCGTACATCTACGAGATCCCTGGCTTCACCAATGCCAACGCGGTGGCGCGTGCCACATTGAGCGGTTGGCAAGTCGCCGGGATCGTCACGGCGAATTCGGGCCAGCCCGTGCCGCGCGTGTCGGTGTCGACCAACAACTTCCGCCGTGGTGGATTCGCGGACTTCGCGCCAGGCGTCGATATCAACGAAGGCACCCAGTTCGTCAACGGCGTGCCGTACTGGTTCAACCCGGCGGCCTTCGTTCCACCCGCCGACGGTACGTTCGGCAACTCGGGACGTGCGCCGTTTCGCCAGGCAGGACGCCACCAGTGGGACATCACGCTGTCGAAGAACTTTTTCTTCGCCACCGAGAAGCGCATTCAGGTGCGCGCTGATTTCATCAACGCGTTCAACCAGCGCCAATGGCTCGCCGATCCGGCCGCGAACGGTCTCGACAACACCTGCACGGTCTCTGTGACCTCCTGCACCGTCACGACGGATCGGTTTGGTCAGATCCTCAACACGCGCGCGCCGCGGGAGATTCAGCTCGGGCTGAAGCTGTATTGGTAAGGGCTGGTGGGTCGGTAGGGCTGGTGGGCCTGGCGGGTCGCGTGGGTCGGGTGGGCGCGCTGGTGTTGTGCGCCGGCAGCGTGCTCGCCCAATCGGCTGTGCGCGAGGGCAAGACGCCCACGGGCATCGCCTACGATGTGCGGGGCAAGGGCCCGGTGGTGGTCCTCATCACCGGGTCGAACCTCGATCGCCGGATGTGGGCGCGCGAGGCGGAGTGGCTCGCGCCTGGTCACACGGTTGTGCGCTACGATCTGCGCGCGCACGGCGCGTCCGAGACGGCGAAGGCGCCGTTCTCACATCTCGATGATCTCCTGAGCCTGCTCGACGCACTCGAGATCGGCAAAGCCACGCTGATCGGGTTGTCGGCAGGATCGACGATTGCGATCGATGCCGCACTCGAGGCGCCTGCGCGCATCGAGCGTCTTGTGCTCGCCGGCCCGAGTATTGGCGGCTATGTCCCGAAGGAGCGTCCCGCATTCGTCGGCGACTTGATCGCGGCGCTGCAAACGCGCGATTACAAAAAAGCTGGCGAGGTGTTGTTGGCAACACCAGTGTTCGCCGCCCCCGCGGAATCGCAGGCGCTCGTACGGCAGATGGTCATGGACAACGATCGGCTGTGGACGGTCCCGCGCGAGTTGATGAAGGCACCGGAAACGCGCGCGATCGATCACCTCGAGGACCTGCACGTCCCGACGCTCGTATTGATTGGGGAGGAGGACGTCGCGCAGCGCGAACAAGCCGAGGTCCTAGCCAAGCGTGTTCGAGGCGCACGACTGATCGTCGTTCCAGCCGGTGGGCATCTCCTCAACCTCACCTCGCCGCAAGAGTTCCGCGCAGCGGTCGCCGCGTTTCTCCGCTGAGGGTGCCAACGGACGAGAAGGTGCACAAGGGCTACAGGGTGCACCCTGTGCACCCGCCAACCCTGTGCACCTGGCGCACGTTGTTCCTAGAAGCGGAAGGTGACGCCGACCGTACCTCTCCACCACTGGAATTCCGAGAGCCCTAAGTCGAGAAAGTCCTCGGGTTCGTTGTCCTGCAGCGAGCGGAAATACCGAATGTCGCCTCGGATGCCGATGGTGTCGGTGAAGAAACCTGTGACTCCGCCGCCGAGGTTGATCCCGAAATCGCTCGTGCTGAGATCGTTGAAGATGTCCAGATCGGAGATGCTACTGCGTACGAGGCCGACACCGCCTGCGAAGTACGGACGGATGCCGGGTCCGGTCTGGCCACCGATCGGGATACCGACGATGGCGTTGACCATGAGGGTGGTCAGGTTGCTGTCGCCGAAGTCGAAGTTCTCGTCGCCGGTGGTAATCTCAAAGAAATTTGGCGACACGCCGAGGTCGAACTCCACGCCGATAATCCCCGCGCCCATCCACGCCAGCGATCCGCCGAACACGGCCTTCTTCTCAAAGTTGTCTTCGAAGTCGCCAGCGTCGCCGAAGTTTGCGCTGCCGCCAAAGTTGAGGCCGAGGTAGGGCGTAAACAGCCAATCTGCCGACGCCGGCTGAGCTCCAACGCCAAGCACGACGACTACCAGTAGAGCTCGTAATCCAAACAAACACCGTGATCTCATCTATGTACTCCTCTCGTCCCGTGGGGGATGAACGATTACGCTTTTGCAAAACTCAGGCCCTTATCTTTCCGGGTGGGTGGGCGGTGCGTTAAGATCGGATGTTTACGGTGCGGCCAAGGGCTGCACCTATTGACGCACGAACAACCATGCCTTCCGCCGCGCGACAACCCGGCGCCATCGTGGTGCGCGGTGCCCGCACTCACAATCTTAAGAACGTGGACGTCAGTCTGCCCACCGGCAAGCTGATCGTGATCACCGGTGTGAGCGGCTCCGGAAAGTCGTCACTCGCCTTCGATACCGTCTACGCCGAGGGGCAACGGCGGTACGTCGAGTCGCTCTCCGCCTACGCCCGGCAGTTTCTCGAGCGCATGGAGAAGCCGGACGTCGATCGGATCGACGGGATCTGCCCCTCGATTGCCATTCGGCAGAAGAACAGCGTGCGCAATCCGCGTTCTACTGTCGGGACGGTGACCGAGATTCACGATTACATGCGCTTGCTCTTCGCGCGGGTGGGACGGACATACTGCCGGCAGTGTGGCCAGGAAGTGATCCGGGAAACGGCAGAGGTAGCAGCCACGCACCTGTTGCACCTGCCGCCCGGCACTCGGCTGCTGCTCGGCTTTGATATACCAGTTATGGCCCTGGCCACGGAGGGTGCCGATAGCGCCGCCGCCACCGACGACGGCGATGACGCGGTTGCTCAGGATCACACCCTGTTCGCTTCCGCAGTATCGGTGACATCGGCGGCGCATGCGTCGGCGACATCCGCGAATCAATCGGCGGCGATGCGCGGCATGCTCGACTCGCTGCGGCGCAAAGGATTTGGCCGACTCCTCATCGACGGCCAGGCCGTCTCGCTCGATGAGGTCGATCCCGCGAGCCTTGGCGACACGGCGACGCTGCGGGTCATCGTCGATCGGCTCCGTCTCGACGGGGAGTTGCGCACGCGGCTGACCGATTCGATCGAGATCGCCTATCAGGAGGGCGGCGGCGCCGCATGGGCCATCCAGCTGACCGAGGCCGCGCCGGTGCCGCATGTGTTTTCCGAGCGGTTCGAGTGCCGGCGCTGCAACATCCCCTACGAAGATCCCCAGCCGCGGCTCTTCTCGTTCAACAACCCGTTTGGCGCGTGTCCCACGTGTCACGGCTTCGGCAACATCATCGAGCTCGACATGGATCTCGTGGTCCCCGATCCGTCGAAATCCGTCGCCCAGGGGGCGATTGAGCCGTGGAGCAAGCCCCATTACCGATCGCACCTCGCCGAACTCAAGCGCGCCGCGAAAGCCGGCGGCGTGCGCCTCGATCTGCCCTGGCGTGACATGTCCGAACGCGACCGGCACTTCGTGGTCGAGGGCGACGGCGAGGACTATGAGGGCATCCGCGGGTTCTTCCGCTGGCTCGAACGCAAGAAGTACAAGGTGCACGTGCGCGTGTTCCTCAGCCGCTATCGCGGCTATCTGACCTGTCCCGACTGTGGAGGCACACGGTTGCGGCGTGAAGCGCGCGATGTGCGTGTCGGCAGCCTGACGATCGATCGCGTGTCGGCGCTCACCGTGCAGGAAGCGCAGCGATTTTTCGGCGCGCTCGTGCTATCGGAGAAGGAGACCGCGATCGCCGACAAGGTCCTGAAGGAAATCTGTCGGCGTCTTGGCTTTCTCAGCGACGTTGGACTCGATTACCTGACGCTCGATCGACTGTCGTCCACGCTCTCGGGCGGCGAGGCGCAGCGCATCAATCTCGCCACGTCCCTCGGCTCAGCGCTCGTCGGCACGCTCTACGTACTCGACGAGCCGTCGATCGGTCTGCACACGCGGGACAATCAGCGATTGATCGCCATCCTGCGACAGCTGCGAGATCAAGGCAACACGGTGCTGGTGGTGGAGCACGACGCGGAGATGATCACGGTCGCCGATTATCTGATCGACATGGGACTCGGGGCGGGCGAGCACGGCGGCCGCGTCGTGTTTGCAGGGTCGCTCGACGCCCTGCGACAGGAGCCGCGCTCGCTCACCGCCAAGTATCTGCGGGGGGAGCTCGCCATCCAGGTGCCCGCGATACGCCGCCGAGGGTCGCCCCAGCGCATCCGGTTATTTGGCGCGCGCGAGCACAATCTCAAAGGCGTGGACGTCGAGATTCCGCTCAACACATTGACCTGCATCACAGGCGTGAGCGGGTCCGGCAAATCGACGCTCGTCCACGACGTCCTCTACGCGGCGATCAAACGGTCAAAGGGCGAGTGGGACCGCAAAGTCGGCGCGCACAGCAAGCTCGAGGGCCACGAATTCGTCAGCGATGTCGTGCTCGTCGATCAGACACCGATCGGCCGCACGCCGCGATCGAACCCGGTCACGTATCTCAAAGCATTCGATCCGATCCGCGAGCTCTTCGCCGCCACCAAGGACGCCAAATCCCGCGGACTCACCGCCAGTCATTTTTCCTTCAACGTGCCTGGCGGCCGCTGCGAAGCGTGTCAGGGCGAAGGCGAAGTGCGCGTTGAGATGCAGTTTCTGGCCGACGTGTTCGTGCCCTGTGAGCAGTGTGACGGGCGCCGGTTCAAGCAACAGGTGCTCGACGTGCGCTACAAAGGCAGGTCAATCATGCAGGTCCTGGAGATGACCGTGCGTGAAGCGCTGACCTTTTTCGGCGGCTCGCCGAAAGTCCTGCGCCGCCTGCAAGTGCTCGACGAGATTGGCCTGGGCTATCTACGGCTGGGACAACCGGCGACCACGCTCTCGGGTGGGGAGGCGCAGCGCATCAAGATCGCGGCGCATCTCACCTCGCACGGCGGCGAGCGGCTGCTCTACATCCTCGACGAGCCGACCACGGGTCTCCATTTCGACGACATTGCCAAACTCCTGGCGGCGTTCCGCAAGCTGCTCGACGCGGGACACACGCTGGCCGTGATCGAACACAACCTCGATGTCATCAAGACGGCGGACTGGATCATCGACCTCGGCCCCGACGGCGGCGAGAGTGGCGGTGAACTGGTCGCGATGGGAACTCCCGAGCACGTTGCGCATGTCGCGGCATCGCACACCGGGCGCTACCTGCAGGAGATTCTGTCGGCCGCGCAGCTGAAAGCGGCGGCGCGGTGAAGTCGGGGGGTCAGGTCACGAAAAACGACAAACGCCGCCCGTCTTGGTCAGAAGCCAGAGCGAAATCGCCGGTGAGGTCGCAAGAAGTGATCAATTCCACAGGCTCGGTCGCATCCGTTGCGATGTTTTGTCCACATGACTGTGGCGTTTGTCGTTTTTCGTGACCTGACCCCTCCCGTGATCCTGAAACGCGACTTCTACGCCCGGCCCACATTGGAGGTCGTGCCCGATCTCCTCGGCAAGCTGCTCGTGCACCGTACCGCGGAGGGCACGGCGGCGGGCCGTATCGTCGAAGTCGAGGCCTATATCGGCGAAGACGACCCCGCGTGTCATGCGGCGCCTGGACCCACGCGCCGCAATGAGCCGCTGTACGGTCCGCCCGGCGTCGCCTACGTCTATCTCAATTACGGCTTGCACTATCTGGTGAACGCGGTCACCGAAGACGAAGGATCGCCGGCGGCGGTGTTGATTCGCGCGCTCGAACCCGTCGCTGGTCTCGAGCTGATGCGCAGCCGCCGCTCGCGCGCACGGTGGCGGAAAGGCAAGCCCGTGCCCGATGATCACGAGCTGTGCCGCGGTCCAGGCAATCTCACCGCGGCGCTCGGGATCACGCTCGCACAAAACCGGCTGCCGCTCATTCGACGGCCACTGACGGTCGAAGACGACGGCGTTCGCACCGAACGCGTGCAGTGGAGCCCGCGCATCGGCATCTCCGTTGCCACGGATCGGGCCTGGCGATGCAGCGTCGCAGGTCACGCGGCGGTGTCTGGGCGACTGTAATTAGGTCGGGTGGGGCGGGTAGGTCTGGTCGGTCTGGTAGGTCTGGTAGGTCTGGTAGGTCTGGTAGGTCTGGTAGGTCGGGTGGGTCTGGTGGTCTGGTAGGTCGGGTAGGGGATGACACAGATTCAGCGAATTCCCCTACCAGCCCCACCAGCCCCACCAGCGCTACCCGACCTCCTTCTGCATCACATCCCACAGCGCCGCGACATGCTCGCGCTCCGTTTGCTCCGCGCCGATCGACACGCGCACCATCCAGCGCCCGTCGAGCACAGCGGGCGTGAGATACGCCTGTCCCGATCGATTGATCCGTTCGACCCAGGCGAGCGTGTGCCGATCGAGCGCGTCGCCGTCGACGCCGTCCGGCTCATGGCGCAGGCAGAGCGTCTGCAACACCACCGGCGCGAGCAGACGCCAACCCGGGACCTCGCGCACGCGATCCGCGAGCCACTGCGCGTTCGCGAGATCGCGTCGCAACCGCTGCTGAAGTTGCGCGACACCCTGCTCGCGGATCAAAAACCAGAGCTTGAGCGCGCGGAACCGGCGGCCGAGCGGAATACCCCAGTCGCGGTAGTTCTTCACCCGCCCGTCGGCTGACGACTGCAGAAAGCTCGGATTGGTGGCCATCACGCGCACGAGATGTTCGGCGTCGCGTACGTAGTAGACGGAGCAATCGAAGGCCGCGCCAAGCCACTTGTGCGGATTGATCACGAGCGAGTCGGCGCCTTCCACACCCTCCCACATCCAACGACACTCCGGCAGCACCATCGCCGATCCAGCCATTGCGGCATCGACGTGCAGCCACACGCCGTGCTGCGACGCGACGGCCGCGATCGCTGCGAGCGGATCGACTGCCGTCGTCGTCGTCGTGCCCGTGGTCGCCACCACCGCGCACGGCCGACGTCCCGCCTCGACGTCCGTTGCGAGCGCCGCGGCCAGCGCCTCCGGTTGCATCGCGTAATTCTCGTCGTGGGGAATCACCCGCACGTTATCGCGCCCGAAGCCGGCGAGTAACGCTGCCTTCTGAACCGAACTGTGACTGTGCGATGCCGTGTAGACCACGAGCGGCGTGGCTTCGGCCTGCAGACCATGCTCGCTCGTGGCAAAGCCCGTCGCCCGTTCGCGCGCGCAGAGGAGCGCGATGAGCGTGCTCGTCGACGCCGTATCTTGGATGACGCCTTCCCAGCGATCGGACAGGCCGACCATCTGACGCAGCCAGCCGACGACCACCTCTTCGAGCTCGGTCAACGCCGGACTCGATTGCCAGGCGAGCCCGAGCACGCCAAGGCCGGTGCTCACGTAGTCGCCCAGCACACTGGCCAGTGTGCCGTTGCAAGGAAAGTAGCCGAAGAAACGCGGGTGCTGCCAGTGACTCAGCCCGGGAAGGATGATGTCATCGACATCCTTGAGGATGGCGTCAAACGAATCCGGTCTTTCCGGCGGCACGGCGGGAAGGCGCGCCTTGACGTCGCCTGGCGCCGTCTGCGCCATCACTGGGCGGTCGACGACACGCGTGCGGTAATCGGCGATGAAGTCGACGATCTCGTAACCGGCTTTGCGAAATTCATCTGGCGTCACGCGGTGCCTCGGTTTTGAGGTGCACTTCGAGCTGCGGCGCGGGGATGCGAATGCCCTGCAGATCGAACGTGCGCTTGATCCGGCGGCGCAGCTCGCGTCCAACTTCCCATTGCTTGAGCGGCACGGTTTTGATCCGGAATTTCATCGTCACCGACGAGTCCTTGAAATCGTCCACTCCCAGCACCTCAACCGGCGCAAGCATGTTCGGACCGTGAACCGGATCGAGCGCGAGCTCCGCCGCCGCTTGCTGCACGGCGGTGACCACCCGGTCGGTGTCTTCGCCGTACTCCACACCGAGATCGATCACGTAGAACGAGTAATCCTTGGTCCTGTTCGATAGCGTCTTGATTTCGCCATTCGGTATCACGTGCACGGCGCCCTCGTTATCGCGCAGCACGATGGTTCGGAGATTGATCTGCTCGACCATGCCCGCCGGTGCCGTTGACGAGCGCGACGTCCCCGACGCGGACCTGGTCTTCGATGATCAGGAAGAAACCCGAGATCACGTCGCGGACGAGCGTTTGCGCGCCGAAGCCGATAGCAAGGCCGACGATGCCGGCGCCGGTCAGCACCGGAGTGATGTCGACGTCGAGCTCGCGTAAGACGATGAGGACGGCGATCGACCAGATCAGCACCGAGAGCACCCGACCTACAATGCTGGCGAGCGTTTGCGCGCGCTTCCGCCGCTCGAGCGCGTCGAGACCGGTGCCGATCGCCATCTCACGTTCCGCCCGAACGATGACGCTCGACAAAATCCGGATCACGACAAACGCCAGCACCAGCAGCGCGACAATGCGAACGCCCGTTCCCGCAGCCCACCCGGCAACTTCTCTCGGCCGCAGCCCGACGCGAAGATCGACGCCGGCAAGATCGAGCGCGGGGAACGCGAAGATCGCGAACGCCACAATAAACGTCATCACCCGCATCACGCGGAGCGTGCCGCGCGCCAGGGGCTCGCTGATATGAGTGTCGCGAACCGACGTCAGCAGGCGCCGTGCCACGCGGGCAACCAGGAGCGCGACCGCGGCGGCGAGGATCGCCACAAACACGAGCGCCAGCGTGATGTCGAGGATGTTCGCGGGGAGCGAGGCGGTCGTCACCTACCGGCGGCGCGTACATGGGCGATCTTCGAGGCGCTGGACGGCGACCTTGTAGCTGCGGCGGCGGCCGTCGCGCAGGACATCAACGGCGACGGTGCTGCCAATCGGTGCGTCCGCAATCAGCTTGACGAGCTGCGAACCGTCACCGATTTTCTGCCCGTTGACCGAAAGAATGATGTCACCGGGCTCGACGCCGGCCTCGTACGCCGCGCCTCTCGCCATGCGCATGATGACGACGCCTTCGGTCGATGGGGCACCGAGCTCTTCGGCGAGGCGGCTGGTCAGCGGCGCAACCTCCATGAACCCGATCGAGCCGCGCCGCACCTCGCCGTAGCGAATCAGATCGTCGACGATGCGACGAGCGAGGTTGCTCGGCACCGCAAACCCGATGCCCTGATAGCCCCCGCTCTGCGTGAAGATCGCGGTGTTGATGCCAACGAGCTCGCCGCGTCCGTTCACCAACGCGCCGCCGGAATTTCCAGGATTGATCGCGGCGTCGGTCTGGATGAAGTCCTCGTATTGCGAGATCCCGACGTTATCCCGGCCGAGGGCGCTGACGATGCCGAGCGTCACCGATTCATTGAGCTGATACGGATTGCCGATCGCCATCACCCACTCGGCGACGCGCAACTTCGACGAATCGCCCCAGGGAATCACCGGCAAGTTTGGCGTGTCGATCTTCAAGACCGCGAGATCGGTCCACGGGTCGACCCCGACAATCTTGGCCTCGACCTCGCGTTTGTCACCGAGCGCGACGGTCACCTTACTGATCGTTCCTTCGCCGAGTACGTGGTTGTTCGTGACAACGTACCCCTCTGCCGAGACGACGACGCCGGAGCCGAGGCTCGAGGCGTAGCGTTGGCGCGAGCCGAACATGTCGTCGTCGCCGAAGAATTGCTGGAAGAACGGATCGTTAAAAAACGGTGAGGTGCGCTGCCGGACAACCTGAACCGACGAGATGTTGGCGACCGCGTGAACGGTCGCTTCGGCGATGCGCGTGAAGTCGGGACCGCCCGTGGGAATGGCCGCGCCGCGCTGCTGCGCGGCGGGCGGCGACGCGGGCGCCGCGGGTTGCGCCACCAACGCGTCTTCGCTGCGGATGTGACCGGAAATCACCAGTCCGGCGATCAGCCCGGCGGTCAGGAACAGCAGCGCGAAGGAGAAGCGCTTCATTTGCGGTCGGCTCACCATTCAGGAGACGTCGACGCGGCGCGGACCGGTTTCCGGAGACTTCGGAACCGTGATTGTGAGGACGCCGTCGCGCAGGTCCGCGGCGATTTTCTCCGTGTCGACCAGCGCCGGCAACGTAAACGTGCGCGAGAACTCGCCGTGACCGCGCTCGACCTGGTGGTACTGCTCGCAGGGCACGCGGGCGTCGCGCCGGCCTTGCAGTGTGAGTCGGCCGTCGTTGACTTGAATATGGATCTGTTCGCGCGCCAGGCCCGGGAGCTCGGCAGTCACGATGAACGCGTCAGACGTTTCGCAGAGGTCGACGGCCGGCGCCCAGCCCTGCGGGCCGGACGAGGCCAGTCGCTCCAGCCGGTGTTGGATCGCGAGCAAATCGCGTAGCGGATCCCAGCGGGCAAAGGCCACAGTGGGATCGATGGTAACAGAAGGGCGGGTCGGTCTGGTAGGGCGGGTAGGCGGGTAAGGCGGTTAGGTCTGGTGGGTCTGGTGGGTCTGGTGGGCGGGTAGGTCTCGGTTGGGATTACGCAGGTGCGACCGACCCGCCCATCGAACTCACCGTGCTACGATTGCCAGGATCTACTTGCCTCCAGAAACACGCCATGGCTGACACGCTGCTCGCAACCCGCCTTCGCAAGGGCATGATTATCAAGCTCGATAACGAGCTGTGGCGGATCCACGAACTGACCCACGTGACGCCAGGGAACTTGCGGGGATTTGTCCGCGTCAAAGCGCGCAACCTGCGGACGCAGGGCATGCAGGAGCAGAAACTACGCTCGGAAGACGTGATCGAACGGGCCAGGCTCGACGAAAAGCAGATGCAGTATCTCTACGCCGACGGCGACGACTATCACTTCATGGATACGCAGTCGTACGAGCAGATCCACATGTCCGCTGAAACGCTCGGCGACGCGGTCGGCTACCTCAAACCCGAGATGACGATTCAGGTGGAGTTTTATGGCGTCGAGCCCGTCGGGATCGAACTGCCGCAGACGGTGGATCTCAAGGTGGTGGAGACGGTCCCGGCGATCAAAGGCGCGACGGCAACCAATCAACTCAAGCCGGCCACACTCGAGACCGGCGTGATCGTACAGGTCCCGCCTTTTGTCGACGAAGGCGACACGATCCGCGTCAGTACCGAGACGGGCGAATATCTGGCACGGGCGTAGAGCGTTCCGATCAGGCCCACCCGACCGACCAGACTTACCCGACCGACAGATTTACCCGACCCACCAGACCTACCAGACCCACCCGACCTCCCAGACCGCCCCTATAATCCTTATATATGGACGTTGTCCGGACCCCCAACGGCGGGTGGATCGAGGTCATCGTCGGGAGCATGTTCAGCGGTAAGAGCGAAGAGCTCATCCGCCGGTTGCGCCGTGCGCAGATTGCCCGCCAACGCGTCCAGATTTTCAAGCCTGCCGTCGACAGCCGCTACGCCGACGATCACATCGTGTCGCACAACGAGCTGCGGATACCCTCGGAGCGCGCCGTCTCAGCGCGGGACCTCGCGTCGCGCGTCGCGCCAGAGACCGAGGTCGTGGGGATAGACGAGGGACAGTTTTTTGACGCCGAGTTGCCGGCCGTGTGCTCCGAGCTCGCATCGCGCGGGGTGCGCGTGATTGTGGCGGGGCTCGATCAAGACTACCTCGGCAAGCCGTTCGAGCCGATGCCGCAGCTCCTGGCCGTGGCTGAATACATCACCAAGACGCGTGCCATCTGCATGGTGTGCGGCAATCCGGCGAATCATACGCAACGTCTCGTCGCCAGCACCGATCGCGTGCTGCTCGGTGCCATGGGAACCTATGAGGCCCGTTGCCGCCGCTGTTTCGACCCCACATTGGCCAGCGCGCCAACCGCGGCGGCAGCGAGCACGTCATGACCCTGCCGGAGGTGCTGGCGCAGGTTCTGTTTGTGCTCGGTGCGGGCTTCCTGATCGCCAACATGCTCAAGGCGCGCGAGATCCTTCGCTGGTGGCGCCGCCGGAAGACAGCGCTCCTCGTCTGGCCGGGGCGTAAGCCACCGTATTACGGACTCATGCTGGGGATCGGGATGATGCTCGGCGTGCTCATCCTCGTCAAAGCGTACTTTTCGTGCCCAAAGCGGCGACGGTCGGCGAATGGGCCGACGGGTTCTTCCGCCGTGCCTTCGGCGAGCTCATGATGTTCGTGTATTACGGCTACATGCTGCCGCTGTCGACACGCATCGCGCGCGGGCTGTATGCCGATGGCGTGTGGACCGACACCGGGTTCATGACCTACGAGCAAATCGGCGGTATTTCATGGCGCGATGGCGATCCGCCGGTGCTCGTCGTCATCTCGCGTATCAAGATGCTGGCGCACCGGCTCGAGGTGCCTGGCCTGTTTCTGGGGGAGGTGCGCCGCCTTCTGCGTGACAAGATCTCGAGTCATGTGATCGAAATGGACAGTGGGCCAGGGCTGCACCTTGGCGAACGTGACGCTCGCGATTCCGTGTGATCGAACGCGTTTATTTCCGACACAACCGAATACCCATCCTCTGGAGATATCATGCCGCCGCGCCCTACGTGGAAAGGCTATTTGAAGGTCAGCCTGGTCAACATTCCGGTCAAGGTGTACCCCGCGACCGAGTCGAGCGCCACGATCTCGTTCAATCAGCTGCACGTCGACTGCCAGACCCGCATCAATCAGAAGAAGTGGTGTCCGAAGTGCGAGCGCGAGATTACGTCAGCCGAGGTCGTCAAGGGTTATGAGTTCGAGAAGGGCCGCTGGGTCGTCATCGAGGATGAGGACATCGCGAAGGTCCGCACCGAATCGACAAAGGTGATCAACCTGCTGCAGTTCGCTACCGACGACCAGATCGATCCGATGTACGTGGATCGTGCCTATTACCTTGTGCCCGACGGCGCGATGGCGACCGACGCGTATGCCGTGATGCGCGACGGGATGGCCGGCAAGGTCGGCATCGGCAAGGTGGCTATTCATGGACGCGAATACCTCGTCGCCGTGAAGCCGCACAAGCAGGGACTGGTGATGTACACCCTTCATCATGCCGCCGAGATCCGCACCATCGACCAGATCGACGAACTGCGGGAAGTGCGCGGCAAAGTCAATCCTGCGGAAATGAAACTCGCGCGGCAGGTGGTGGAAAGTTTTGAGGGCGAGCTGAACCTGGCCGATTACAAAGACGAATATCAGGAAGGGCTGCGTCAGATCATCGAGGCGAAGGTCGCCGGCGAAGAGATTGTCGCAGCCGAAGAGGAAGCCCCACCCAAAGTCGTCGATTTGATGGAGGCGCTGAGAAGGAGCCTTGACCAGGTGAGCTCGGGCAAGAAGAAACCGGCCAAGGTCGAAAAGAAGACCGGTCCCAAAGTCGTTGCGGCAAAGCCTGTGGAGGCTGTTACCGCCCTGAAGACGACGAGGAAACGGAAGGCGTCTTAAGCCGCGCGTAAAAGGTCGTCGGGCGACACGACAATTCGCGCCGCCCGTCGAATCACAACCATCCGAGGATGCCGAGCCCCTGCGCCGTCGGATCACGCAGCCAGTCGGGCGGCGTGAGCCAGACAAACATCAGGATCGCGATCACCCACACATCGTAGGCGAGCGTGGCCCGCTCATCGCGCCAGAAGAACGCACGCCAAAACATGCCCTTCGCGCCGGCGTGCGAGGGGACGGGCAAGGCGTTGAGCGCGAGGTAGGTGTAGTAGATACGGTTCGCGACGGTGATGATCGACAGCACGAGAATCACCCAGAGCACGGCGGCCATGCGATCCGTGAACGCCCCGATCATGAACAGGACGATGCGCTCTGGCCGTTCCATGAAGCCGACCTTGCATTTCTCGATGAGCGATTCGGCACGGGCGCGCGCGTAGCTCGTCATGATCGAGAAGATCAGCGTGAGTGTGGCGATGAGCACGTAGCCTTCTCGTCCCAGACTCGAGTACAGCCAGATGAGGCCGGTGAACAAGGCGAGGTCGGAGAACCGATCGAGGGTGGAGTCCCAGAAGGCGCCAAACGCCGACTGCTTGCCGGTGATGTGCGCGACCTTGCCATCGATGAAGTCGAAGATGTTGGCGACGATCATCACGATGCCGGCCTCGATGAACAGGTCCTTGGCCAGCAGCCATGCCGCGGCGACGTTGACAAGCACGCCGATCAGGGTGAGGACGTTGGGGTGAATGCCGAGCGCGACGCTCGCGTTGATGATGGCGCGCAGCGGGAACATGAAGACCGCGCCAACTGCTCCGGTAAATGTCATTGTTTACAATTAACGATGCTGCCCCCGACGCGCGTCAATTGCGCGTTGGAGTGGCCGTAGCGTATCCGATGGCGATTCACGACCTCAAGGAGCAGATTCAGCGACTGCCGCACCAGCCGGGAGTGTACCTCTACTCGAACGCGGCAGGCGAGTCGCTCTACGTCGGTAAAGCCCGGTCGCTGCGCGATCGCGTCAGGAGTTATCTCGGCGCGTACGGTCTCAGCCCCCGCCACGACGCGCTGCTCGACGACATTGCGCGGCTGGAAGTGATTGTCACCGATTCGGTCGTGGAGGCGCTCGCGCTCGAGAACAACCTGATCAAGCAGCGGATGCCCAGGTACAACATCCTCCTGCGCGACGATAAGAATTATCCCTACCTTCAGCTCACGGTCACCGAGGCGTATCCCCGTGTGCTCGTCGCGCGACAAGTGGAGAAGGGCGGAGATTTTTTTGCCGGGCCCTTTCTGCCCGCCAAGCTGGCGCGGCGCACGATGTCGCTGACCCATCGCGTGTTCGGGCTGCGCTCGTGCAACGAGGTGATCACTGGCGACCGGCCGCGGCCTTGTCTGGAATACGACATCGGCCGCTGTCTCGCGCCCTGCGTCGCGACGATGTGCTCGCACGAGCGCTACGCCTTGGCGGTCGCGGACACGCGGCTCTTTCTCGAAGGACGGAACGAGGAGCTGGCGCGCCAACTGCAGCAGCGGATGAGCGCGGCGGCCGGCGCTCAGCGCTACGAGGAAGCGGCGCAACTGCGCGATGCCATTCGCACGGTAACGGCGGTGCGCGAGCGACAGCAGAAACTGGCGACCGCGGGTTTCAACGATCGCGATGTCTTTGGCGTGAAGCTCGGGACCGAAGGCGCCGTCGTGCAGGTGTTTCTCTTTCGCGGCGGACGTGTGATCGATCGCTTCGAGCTGCAGACCGGCGATGCGAAAGCCGGGACCACGAGCGAAGCGGAGCTGCTGGAGGTGGCGCTTCAGCAACTTTATACGGACCACGCGCCACCGGCGGAGATTCACGTGCCGGCGGAACCGACCGAGCGCGACGTGCTGGAGACGTGGCTGTCGGCCCAGGCGGCGCGCAAGGTCCGCATTCTGGTGCCGCAACGCGGCGACAAGAAAGATATGGTCGAGCTCGCGCAACGTAACGCGGCGCTTGCCTATCGCGACCGCTTCGATCAGCGCTCGACCGCCCACTATGACGCGCTGGAGATGCTCAAGGGCATCCTCAAGTTGCCGGCGCTGCCGCGGCGCATTGAGTGCTTTGATATCTCCACGATTCAGGGCAGCGAGACGGTGGCGTCGCTCGTGGTCTGCGAAGAGGGCCGCATGAAGCGCAGCGAGTACCGTAAATTCCGAATCCGGGCGGCAAAGGGATCCGAAAGGGGTCTGACCCCTTTTCCCTCGGCATCGGATCGGAAAGGGGTCAGACCCCTTTTCGGGAGACCCCTTTTCCGGGCAGGTCTTCCTCGACGACTTTGCGGCGATGAAGCAGGTGGTGCGACGCCGGTATGCGCGCGTGCTCGAACACGGCGGGCCGTTTCCCGATCTGATCGTGATCGACGGCGGCACAGGGCAGTTGAACGCCGCGTATGCCGCGTTCGAAGAGCTCGGCATCGCCAATCTCGTCGCCGTCGGTCTGGCGAAGAAAGAGGAGCTCGTCTTCACGCGCGACAGCGATCAGCCGATCGCCATGGACCCGCACGGACCGGCGCTGCGGTTGCTCCAGCGTATCCGCGACGAAGCGCATCGCTTCGCCCTCAGTTTTCATCGCCAGGCACGCGCCAGCCGCGATTTGCGTTCCGAGCTCGACGACGTGCCCGGGATTGGACCGCGACGCCGAAAGATGCTTCTGACACGGTTTGGAAGCCTCACGGGTGTCCGCCGCGCCACCCGCGAGGAGTTGATGGGCGTGGTCGGCTCAAAAGCGGCCGATGCGCTCCTGCAATTTTTCGCGTCACACTGAACGCCTGCGTTCGGTGCGCCGTCTCTCGCGCGAGCACTTCGACGCGATGGTGCCGAAGATCCGCGCGATGACCGCCAAGGTCATCGGCGAGGTTCGTGCTACGCTCATTATCTTTGGCTGACCTCAATTTCGGCGAACTTCTTGTCACATTCGTGGTGTTGATCGCGTCGTTGACATTTCATGAAGCGGCCCACGCGTGGACGGCCAACCGACTTGGCGACCCGACGGCGCGATTGCTCGGACGGCTGTCGCTCAACCCGGCCGTGCATATCGATCCGATCGGAACCTTGCTCTTTCCGTTGATTGCGATGGTGACCGGTGCGCCGCTGATCGGCTGGGCCAAGCCCGTGCCCGTCGACATGCGAAACCTGCGCGATCCGAAACGCGATTTTGCGATCGTCGCGCTCGCCGGCCCCGTCAGCAATCTCCTGCTCGCGGTTGTCGGCGCGGCCGTCATGTCAGCAGCATTCGGTGAGGGCGCCATCACCGCCCTTCGCGCCGGGGACATGGTCGCCACAGGCATCTTTACCTTCGTGTTGCTCAATGTGCTGCTGGCAGTGTTCAACATGATTCCGATCCCGCCGCTCGACGGCGGCAACGTGCTTATCGGCATCCTGCCGGCACCGATGGCCGCGATCGTCGAACAACTGAGGACATACGGCTTCGTCCTCCTCTATCTGCTGCTCTTGAGCGGGGTGCTCGGTGCGATTACGCGCCCGGTGCAGAGATTTATCCTGGATGTGTTGTTGTAGCCGGATATGAAACAACGCGTGGTGTCGGGCATGCGTCCGACCGGAAAACTCCACCTCGGACATCTCGTCGGCGCGCTGCAGAACTGGGAACGGCTGCAGTCTGAGTACGAGTGTTTCTATTTCGTCGCCGACTGGCACGCGCTGACGAGCGGCTACGCGGACACTCTGAAATCGTGTCGAGCGGACTCGACAATGTGGCGGATTGGATTGGCGCGGGCATCGATCCGGAGAAGAGCACGCTCTTTATTCAGTCGCTCGTGCCCGAACACGCCGAGTTGTACTTGCTGCTGCAGATGGTTGCGCCGATTCCCTGGCTCGAGCGGGTGCCGACCTACAAAGAACAAATCGAGCAGCTTGCCGACCGCGATATGTCGAGCATCGGCTTTCTCGGCTATCCGCTCCTGCAAACGGCGGACGTCATCATCTACAACGCCCACTTCGTCCCGGTGGGAGACGACCAGGTGCCGCACCTGGAGCTCTCCCGGGAGATCGTCCGCCGGTTCCATCATTTTTATGGCGAGGTGTTTGTCGAGCCCAAGCCGCTGCTCACCCCGACGCCGCGCCTGCCCGGCCTGGACAATCGCAAGATGAGCAAGAGTTATGGCAACACGATCGACCTATCCGATGATCCCCAGACGGTCGTGAAAAAAGTGAAGCAGATGTACACGGACCCCAAGCGGGTGCGTGCTGACATCCCCGGAACGGTTGAGGGCAATCCGGTCTTCATCTACCATGACGCGTTCAATCCGAACCGGGCGGAGGTCGACGATCTGAAATCCCGGTACCGGCAGGGTCAGGTCGGCGACGTCGAAGTGAAGACCAAGCTCGCGGCGACGATAAATGCGATGCTGGAGCCAATTCGCGCGCGGCGCGCCCAAGCGCTCTCCAGACCCGGTTATCTGCGCGAGATCCTGATGGACGGCTCGCAGAAGGCGCAACGCGTTGCGCAGGACACGATGGAGCGCGTGCGCGGTGCCGTGCGGCTGAAGTACTGAACCTGTCAGGTGTCAGCTGTCAGGGATCAGGGGTCAGGTAGCAGGTATCGGGTGTCAGGGGTCAGGGATCAGGGATCAGGGATCAGGATGGTTGATGTGCCGGAGAACCCGGAGACGGCCGAGCGAGATGACGGCTTCGAATCGCAACTCGAAGACATCAAAATCCGCCTCGCCTCGTTCGAAGGGCCCCTCGATCTGCTGGTCCATCTCATCAAAAAACATCAGGTCAACGTCTACGACATTCCGATCGCGCTCATTACTCAACAGTATCTCGAGTATCTCGGGCTGATGCAGGAGCTCAATCTGGATCTCGCGAGCGAGTTCCTGGTGATGGCGGCCACGCTGATCCACATCAAAAGCCGCACGCTGCTGCCGCGGCAGGATCCGGCGCAAGACGACGCTGGCGAGGAAGAAGATCCGCGCGATGCGCTCGTGCGGCGTCTGCTGGAACACGAGAAATTCAAGGCGGCCGCGGGACTGCTGCACGATCGCGAGACGCTGCGCAGCGCGCAGTGGACGCGTCCCGATTCGCGCGTCGAGGCGCTGGCCGGCGAGGATTACGAGCCCGAGCTCGAGGTCGACATTTTCAGCCTGTTGTCGGCCTTTCGGCTCGTGCTCCAGCGCGCCCGTGAACGGCCGCCGATGGCGCTGCCGCCGGAGCAGATGTCGATCGAAGCGCGGATCGATCAGCTGCTCGAAAGGTTATCGGTGACCGAAGCGTGCGGATTCACCGACCTGTTCGAGGACGCGGCGTCGCGTGCCGACATGATTGTGACCTTCCTCGCGCTGCTCGAGATGATCCGGCTGAAGCTGATTCGCGTCTTTCAAGGCGGAGAGCTCGGCGCGATCCGCATCTACAAGCGCGTGCGGCCGCAGGACGCGCCGCATCCGATCCACGATCCGGAGGATGAGTACAAGGCGCACCACTCCGGGGGTGCCAAGGGTGCCGGGCGGTGCCGGGTGCAGGTGCCGGGGGTGCCGAAGGTGCGGGGGTGCCGAGGGTGCCGAAGGTGCCCGAAGGTGCCGAAGGTGCGAGAGAAAAAGGGACAGAGGAATGAGCGACGATACGCGCGACCGAGTTGAGAGGCCTGATGACAGTGTGCCGCCATTCGATCAAATCGAGGGAGGCACCTTCATCCCGCACGATCGAACCGTGGGCGAACCGTCGGAGGCTGATTCCGGGCTCGAGGGCGACGGTCCGCGGGCCAGGCTGGATCATCGCCAGCTGAAAGCGATCATCGAGGCGCTCGTGTTTGCCTCGCCCGAGCCGCTCACGCCGAAGATGCTGTTCAAACTGCTGGCCGACGAACCCAGAGAGGACGTCACCTCGGCCATCGACGCGCTCAAGGGCGACTACGCCGATCGGGGCGGTCTCCATCTCGCCGAAGTCGCCGGCGGCTATCAAATCACCACGCGACCCGAATTTCACGAGTGGGTGCGACGCCTGTTTCATGAGCGATCAACACAGAAACTGTCGGTACCATCGCTCGAGACGCTGTCGGTGATCGCGTATAAGCAGCCGATCACGGCGGCGGAGATCGGCGAGATTCGCGGCGTCAACACCAGTGGCGTGCTCTCGACCTTGCTCGAGCGTCACCTCATCAAAATCGTGGGCCGCAAGAACGTCATCGGCAGGCCATTCCTGTACGGAACAACGCGCGAGTTCTTGATTCGGTTCGGACTGAACGATCTCAACGACCTCCCGAAGGTCGAAGACATGGCGCAGGCGATGGGGTTTGAGGCGCCGGCGTTGCTCATGGAGCGGCCGGTCACCGACGACATGTTGCCGCTCGAGGAAGACCAAGCCGCTAATGAAGATGTCGGCGAGGGCGAACAGGAACGAACGTGAGGACACGAGTGCGCGTCGGTACTCGCCTCTGTGTTCATCATCGGCGTTGCGCTCGCGCTGCGGTCGGCCGGCGCCATCGGCGTGGCTCGGGTGGAGGCGCGACAGCCGCTGCCCGGGACAGAAACGCGGTGGGTCAGTATTGGGCCCGAGCCGCTCACGTATCTCCTTCCCGATCTCTTTCCCGATCCCGACCCTCTGCGGTTCAGTAGCGGCCGCGTGGCCGCCATCGCGGTCGATCCGCTCGATCTCGATCGCTGGTTGATCGGCGCGGCTAACGGCGGCGTGTGGGAGAGCCGCGACGCCGGCACGACGTGGACGCCCCTCACCGATGCAGCCCCTACTCTGGCCATCGGCGCTGTCGCCTTCGCGCCGAGCAGTCCAAATGTCATTTACGCTGGCACCGGCGAGGCGGCGTCTGTCGGATTCGCGAAGGCAGGCCTCGGGATGTTGAAATCGACCGATGGCGGCGCCACGTGGAATCTGGTCGGCGAAGCGGATCTCGCCCGCGCGTCGGTGCGGCGCGTCCGCGTCCATCCAGGTACGCCCGACGTCCTGCTCGTGGCGAGCTCGCGCGGCGGGTTTGGCCGCGACAGCCAGGAGGGTGCTCATGTGCCTTTCCCCGCGCCTGTACAACTGCCGTATGGCGTACTCAGGTCGGCGGATGGCGGTCTGACATGGTTTCGCACCCTGGCCGGACAGGGGACCGCACTCGAGATTGACGCCGCCAACTTCAACAGGCAGTACGCCGCGATCGGCGACCAACGTCTCGGCCTTCTCACCGATGCTCCGGGCAGTGCGGCAAATGGCGTGTACCGGTCCACCGACGCGGGCGAGCATTGGAGTCTCGTCGCCGGACCATGGGGCGCGAATCCCTCGCCGATAACGTCCACGGTGGGCCGCATTGAACTGGCCATCGCGCCCTCAAATCCCAACGTGCTTTACGCGAGCATTCAGGTTCCGCCGAATGGCGGCTCAACCGCGACAGGGTTGCTGGGACTCTATCGCACCGACAACGCCTGGGAGCCGACACCAACCTGGATCAAGATCCCGACTGACGCGACAGGTGCTGGCGGGTATTGCGGCCCCGACAAATGCGGCCATGCCCACGTCATCTCTGTCGATCCAACCAACCCAAACACGCTGTTTGCGGGCGGCTCGGCACACGGGCTGTGGCGCTGCGCCACTTGTGGACCATCGCCGATTTGGACGAATGTCACGTTGAATACACATGTTCACCCGGACCACCACGCCTTGGCTTGGGCCGGCCCGCGATTGATCGATGGCAATGCCGGCGGCGTATGGAGCACCAACGACCACGGCGGCTTCTGGGAGAATCACAACCGTACGTTGTCGACGGGGTTGTTCTTCAGCGGCAGCCTTCATCCCACGGACCCGAACATGATCCTGGGGGGCATCCGCGACTCCCAGGCTTCCATCCGACAATTCGCTTCGGAATGGTCGGCGCTGCCGCAAGCCGCCAGCGGAGAGCGGGGCGAAGCCGACGTTGCGATTTCTTCGTTCCGACCCGACACGGATTGGATGATCGCATGGAACTTCGGCGCCATTCAGCGCACCATCGATGGCGGCCTCACGAGTACGCGGGCCGACGCAGGGATTGACAAAACCGGCGCCGCCTTCGTGGCGCCAGTCAGGAAGTGCCCCACCGACGACAATGTGTTCGTTACGGGCACGAACCGGATGTGGCGCACCGATGATTTTTTCAGCGCAACCGGACCTACGTGGTTAGCGAATGGCCTGCCGCACCCCTTTCCGTTTCCGAACGCGCTCCGCGCGCCAGGCACAATTCTCGCGATTGCGTTCGCCCCCGGGAATCCGTTCCAAACACCATGCAGCACGTACGCAGCCGGCAATCGTGGCGGACAGATTCAACTCACGCAGAATAGTGGTCTCGACTGGCTTGATCTCGATCCGGGCAGGACACTGCCCGCTCGCCCGGTAAATAGCCTCGCATTCGATCCGGTCGATCCCAACACGCTCTACGTCGCGCTGTCGAGTTTTAACGATGCCACGCCGGACCGGCCCGGACACGTCTTCAAATCGGTAGACGCGTTGGCTGGATCACCCACGTGGGTCGACGTCAGCCCTCGGATCGATCTCCCGTTCAATGTCATCGCGGTTGATCCGAGCAACCCGGATCTTGTGTATGCAGGAAGCGACACCGGGTTGTGGCAGAGCACCGATGCCGCGACGACCTGGGTGAAGGTCGGTATCGAGACGGGCCTGCCAAACGTCGCCATCCATGACATTCAGTTCCACCCGTTGACGGATCAACCCGTCGTCTTCACCTATGGGCGCGGCGCCTTCACGCTCAGGACGGAAGCGGCGACGCTGCGACCACCGACAGATCTTCGCGTCACTTCCGTTATTGGTAACGCGGTCACCGTTGCGTTTACGGCTCCGTCGGGCGGCCTCCCGCCGACCGAGTATGTGCTTGAAGGCGGCGTGTTGCCTGGACAAGTGCTGGCGAGCATCCCGACCGGGAGTGCGGAGACAACGTTCACGTTCACGGCACCGACCGGCGCGTTCTATATTCGCATGCACTCGGCCGTCGACTTCGCCCAGAGTGAAGAACCGTCGAACGAGATTCGCATCGTCGTGAACTTGCCGCCCTCCATCCCGGCGAACCTGCTCGCGCTCGTCGACGGCTCAACGGTGGCCCTCGCATGGGTCAACACAACCACGGGCGGAGTGCCGACCAGGTTCATTCTGGACGTGACGGGATCGCTTACGACGTCCTTGAGTTTGCCGGTCGGCGAGAGCTTCTCGGCGGTCAGCGTGCCAACGGGCACCTACACGGTGGCGCTCCGTGCGGCAAACAGCGCGGGCGCCAGTGGACAATCGAACGCTGTGACCGTCACCGTGCCCGGCGCCTGTAGCGGCCTGCCGGAGATGCCGCCGGACTTTGTTGCAAGCAAGAGCGGAAGCGTAATCAGTGTCGCGTGGGGTCTTCCAGTCAACGGACCCGCCCCCACGGGCTACACGATTGCCGTGTCAGGAACGTTTATCGGCTCAATTCCGGTAAGGACCCGGAGTGCCTCGGCCCGTGTTGGAGCCGGAAGCTACACGCTCAGCGTGGTCGCAACGAACCCCTGCGGGTCGAGTTCCGCGACGCTGCCGCAGACGATCACGGTCCCGTGATGCGTCAGGGGTCAAGGGGTCAGGGGTCAGGGGTCAGGGATCAGGAATCAGGGATCAGGGGGTCAGGGGTCAGGGATCAGGGATCAGGGGTCAGGGATCAGGGGTCAGGGAGCAGGGGAATCAGGGATCAGGGTTAGCTACAGCCACGCTGTGCGGCCCGACCGCCGGGGGCTGGTCCCCATCGTCGTCGAGGGGATCGATCCGGGCTCTATTTCTATCGGCGCTATCTGCGTCTATCTGCGGCTGTTCCCATCTGCGTCATCGGCGTCCATCTGTGGCCCTCCCCGCATCATCGGCGGCATCGGCGTCCATCGGCGGCCCTCTTCTATCGGCGTTATCGGCGTCCATCTGCGGCTGTCCCATCTGCGTCATCGGCGCCCATCTGTGGCCCCTGCATCATCGGCGTCCATCGGCGGCCCTCTTCTATCGGCGCTATCAGCGTGCTATCTGCGGCTGTTCCCATCTGCGTCATCGGCGTCCATCTGTGGCCCCTGCATCATCGGCGTCCATCGGCGGCCCTCTTCTATCGGCGCTATCGGCGTCTATCTGCGGCTGTTCCCATCTGCGTCATCGGCGTCCATCTGTGGCCCCTGCATCATCGGCCCTCTTCTATCGGCGCTATCTGCGTCCATCTGCGGCCCTCCCATCTGCGCCATCGGCGTCCATCTGCGGCTGTCCCCATCTGCGTCATCGGCGTCCATCTGTGGCCCCTGCATCATCGGCGTCCATCGGCGGCCCTCTTCGATCGGCGCAATCGGCGTCCATCTGCGGCTGTTCCCATCTGCGTCATCGGCGTCCATCTGTGGCCCCTGCATCATCGGCGTCGATCCGCGGCCCCCTTCGATCGGCGCTATCTGCGTGCATCTGCGGCTGCCCCATCTGCGTCATCGGCGGCTCGTCCCACTGCGTCATCGGCGGCTGCCCGCATCTGCGTCATCGGTGGCTGCCCCATCGGCGTCATCGGCGTCCATCTGCGGCTGTCCCCATCTGCGTCATCGGCGTCCATCTGTGGCCCCTGCATCATCGGCGTCCATCGGCGGCCCTCTTCGATCGGCGCAATCGGCGTCCATCTGCGGCTGTTCCCATCTGCGTCATCGGCGTTCATCTGCCCATCTGCGTCATCGGCGTCCATCTGTGGCCCCTGCATCATCGGCGTCGATCGGCGGCCCCCTTCGATCGGCGCTATCTGCGTGCATCTGCGGCTGCCCGCATCTGCGTCATCGGCGGCCCTTGCCCCCATCTGCGTCATCGGCGTCCATCTGCGGCTGTCCCCATCTGCGTCATCGGCGTCTATCTGCGGCTGTCCCCATCTGCGTCATCGGCGTCCATCTGTGGCCCTCCCCGAGCCTTCCTTCGCGTCCTTCCGTTTCTCTTCGTGCCCTTCGTGCCGTGCCGTCGCTTTCAGCTTGTCGAGCTCTCTGGGCGTGAGATCCCGCCACTGGCCTGGGCGTAACTCCCCAAGGGTGATCGGTCCCATGCGCACCCGCGTGAGCCGGCGTGCGGGATGCCCGATGCTGGCGCACATCCGGCGCACTTGTCGGTTGCGGCCTTCGTGCAGGGTGATTGTGAGTTTCGTCAATTGCTTCGGACCTTTGCCACTGGTCCCACCTCGTCGCACGATCGCGGGTGCTGTCCGGCGGCCGTCGAGATACACGCCGCGCCGGAGTTTTTCGAGTGCCTCGTCGCTCGGTGCGCCGACCACGGTCGCTTCGTAGACCCGCTCGACTTCGTGACTCGGATGCGTGAGTTGCGCCGCCAAATCACCGTCGCTCGTCATCAACAGCAGGCCGTCGGTTTCATAATCGAGCCGGCCCACGGGATAGATGTATTCGCGGACGGTGTCGACGAGTTCCATCACCGTGTGGCGCCCTTCCGGGTCGTGGCGCGTGGTCACGTAGCCTTTGGGTTTGTTGAGCACGATGTAGCGCGGCCGCACGTCGAAGCGAATTCGGCGTCCGTCAACGCGGATGTCATCTTTGGCGGGATCGGCTCGGGTGCCGAGCGTCATCACCACATTGCCGTTGACCATCACCCGGCCTTCGAGAATCAGCTGTTCGGCGGCCCGGCGTGAGGCCACGCCCGCGGTGGAAAGAAGCTTCTGCAGTCGAATCCCGTCCATGAGTCTCCGTCATTGGAATGATAAGGCGCTTGACAGGGCCCGCGCGGCGTAGTCTGCTAGGGCAGTTATCATGTTCTCGTACAGCTGGCAGGTCTGTTGTTGCATGTGTCCTGGGGCCCGAACGGGTCTCCGCGTGCCGCTCACCCTGTCCAGCGCTCTCCACACCTAACGCGCAGCTCACACAACAGGGTTCGAAGGCCCGGGGACGATGTTCCCGGGCCTTTTTGTTTCTGCGGCACGTCGCGGTGCCGCGAACGCTCCATTTTTTCCGGAGGAACCCATGTTGTCCGAAGTGTTGCTGCTCACAGGAATGCCGTCACCTGGCAAAACGCGGCTCGCCGCCGCCCTCGACGCGGCGGGCGTGTTCACCGCGTCCGCCGCCGCCAGGCTGCATGTGCACGCCGAGTCCGATCTCGAAGCGCTGCTCGAGCCCGCGTTGTTGCGCGAGACCCGTGCCGCGGGGGCCGACGCCGATCTGATCATTCCCGTGGACTGGGAGTCCACGCCGGATAGCGTTCGACGCGTCATGACGTTGCTGTCGTCACGCCGCGCAGACGCGCACTCGCCGGAGGGTATCTGATGGCGCGTCTCTTGTTTCCGGTGTTCCTCGATTTCGTCGATCGTCAAGTGCTGGTCGTGGGCGGCGGTCCCGTGGCGACGGCAAAAACGGCGCGGCTTCTCGAGGCGGGCGCGCGCGTGGTCGTCGTTGCACCGTGTATCACGGCGGAACTGGAACACCTGCCAGTGACGATCGTTCGCCGTGAATTTGAACCCGCGGACCTGGACGCCGCTTGGTATGTGGTGAGCGCGGCGCCTGCCGAGGTCAACGCCCGGGTCATGGCCGAGGCGACGAAGCGCCGGGTGTTCGTGAATGCGGTTGACGATCCCGCGCATGCCACGGCCTTTGCGGGCAGCGGCTTCAAGCGCGGTCCCGTGACGGTCGCGATCTCGACCGGCGGCGAAGCGCCCGCGCTCGCGCGGGTCATGCGCGAGGGGCTCGAACAACTGGTTGGGCGCGACGTCGAAGATTGGACGTCGATGGCGGCCAGGCTCCGGACCGACTGGAAGCGCGCTGGTGTCCCGATGCAGGAACGACGGGACGCGCTGTTGGACGCGATCGCCCACCTGCATCGTGAAGGAGCGCCTAACGTGGTCGAAACGGACGCCGGCGCGCCGCGGTCAACCGCGCGTCGCTCCAGTGATCAGACGGGCAGTCGCGGATTTGTCTCGCTTGTCGGCGCCGGGCCGGGGATCCGGAGCTCCTGACGCGTCTTGGGGCACGCAGGCTCGCTGAAGCCGATCTGGTGCTCTACGACGCGCTGGTCTGCCCGGCGACGGTGTCGCTCGCGGTCAACGCACAACGCATTCTCGTGGGTCGTCGCCGCGGATCTGAGCCGGTCGGCCAGGAGGCCATCAATCGCACGCTGGTCCGTGCGGCTCGTCGTGGTCGCCGCGTGGTGCGGCTCAAGGGCGGTGATCCCTTTGTCTTTGGACGCGGCGGCGAAGAGGCGCTGGCGCTTGCAAAGGCGGGCGTAGCCTTCGAGATCGTGCCGGGGGTCTCATCGGCACTCTCCGCACCAGGCCTCGCGTCGATTCCGGTGACGCATCGCGGCGTAAGTGGCGCGGTGATGATTGCCACGGCGCACGACGCCGACCGCTTCCGTGCGCTGGCGGATAATCTTGCGCCCGCGGCGGCGACGCTGGTTGTGATGATGGGCACGGCGAATCGCGAAGCGATCGCCGACGCGCTCATCGACGCCGGGTGGCGCGCGTCGACGCCTGCCGCGATCGTGTGGAACGCTTCTCTTCCCGACCAAGCGGTCTGGACGGGTTCGCTCGACACGCTGAGCCGACCCATGGCGCCCCGCGACGTGCCCGGCACGATCATCGTCGGAGATGTCGTTGCGCTGCGCGACACGCTGGGTATGGCGGTCGCGGCCGAAGTGACGGCGCGCCCGATGACGCGGCGGTCGGAGGAGGTGCGTCGTGCATGAGGTCACCCACCCCCTGCGCGAGCGTGCGTCGTTTGCCGACGCGCATGATATCGACGAGTTCGTCGAGACACTCGGCAAGTTCGAGCGCGGCGAGATTTCAAGCGAGACGTGGCGCAAGTTCCGCCTGGTGCGCGGTACATACGGACAGCGACAAGACGATGTGCACATGCTGCGCGTCAAGATCCCACAAGGAGTCTTGACGGCTGGACAGGTGGAAGCGCTCGCGGATGTGGCGGATCGGTATTCGCGCGGGTTCACGCACGTCACGACACGGCAGAATGTGCAGTTTCACTTCTTGCAGCTGCACGATGTCGAGGCCGCCATGCGTGTGGTCGCCGATGCCGGCATCACGACGCGCGAGGCGTGCGGCAACTCGGTCCGGAATATTACGGCGTGCCCATACGCAGGTGTGTCCGTCAACGAGGTGTTCGACGTGACGCCGTACGCGGAGGCGCTCACGCGTTACCTGCTGCGTCACCCACTGGCCGCGGTGCTGCCGCGAAAGTTCAAAATCGCCTTCGAGGGCTGCGCCGAGGACCATGCCTTCGCGGCGATCAACGATCTCGGCTGGATTGCGCGCCGAGAACTTCACGACGGTAAGCCGACCCGCGGCTTCCGGCTGCTCGTCGGCGGCGGCACGTCGATTCTGCCAACCAGCGCGCGGGCGCTGTTCGAGTTTCTGCCGGCAAGCGAGATGCTGGATGTCGCAGAAGCCATCATCCGCGTGTATCACCGACTTGGCGATCACGAGCATCGCCAGCGAAACCGGATGAAGTTCCTGATCAAGTCACTCGGCTGGGAGCGCTGGCGCGAAGAAGTGTGGCTGATGCGCGAAGAGGTCCGCCGCGAGGGCGGGGCGACCTTGTCATTCGATCCTGAACATCCACCGGAAGAATCCGCACCCGAATGGGTGTCGCACGCGGCGCCGTCGATGGAATGGATCCGGTCAGTTGTGAGCGCAAGCGAAACACGCGGCCCCGGTATCACACCCAGCTCGCAGGGCACTGACGCAAGCGCCGCAGCGCTGGACGCGTGGCGCACGACAAACGTGCGCCCGCAGCGACAGGCGGGGTTTGTGGTGCCTATCGTGCGCCTGCTGCTTGGCGATATCACCTCAGGCCAGCTTCGTGTGCTGGCGGCGCTGGCGCGCGCGTTCGGCGACGGCACGGTCCGCCTTACGCCGGATCAGAACGTGTTTCTCCGTTGGGTGCCGGAGGCGCGCGTCCCCGAGCTGTACACGGGTCTTGCCGCCGCGGGATTGGGGCGCCCAGGGGCGTCGACGATTGCGGACGTGACCAGCTGTCCAGGCGCGGAATCCTGCAAGCTGGCGGTCACGCAGTCGCGCGGGCTTGGACGAGAGCTAGCCAACGCTTTGGCGGAAAGACCCCAGATGGCCCGGGACGCTGAGCAGGCCTCCATCAAGATCAGCGGCTGTCCAAACGGATGCGGCCAGCATCACATTGCGACAATCGGCTTTCAGGGAAGCGTCCGCAAGCTCGATGGCAAGCCCGTGCCGCAGTACTTCGTGATGCTTGGCGGTCGCTCGGCCGTCACCGGCGCCGCCTTTGCGCGGCTCGCCGCAAAAGTCCCCGCGCGCCGCGTCACGACCGCCGTTGAACGCTTGCTCGATCTGTATCGCCGCGAGCGCGAACACGACGAGTCGCCCGAATCGTATTTCGCGCGCGTGCCGGTGCCGCACATCAAGCTCTTGCTCGCCGATCTGGAGGCGATGACGACCGATGCCGCGATGCCGGACGATTATGTCGATCTCGGGGAGACGAAAACCTTCGTGCCGGAAGTGACGGAGGGGGAGTGCGCGACCTAAGTTGACAGTTCAAAGTTCAAAGTGAAGATTGGCCCTCAGCTTCGCCAACGCCCGAATTTTCCGACGACGCCAGGTGCCCAGACACGATTCTCAACTTTGAACTGGGAACTGGGAACTCGTCCGCCATTACCCCACATGCGCTCCCAGATACGCGCACATGCGGAGCAGGTCGGCGAATACGCCGCCGGCTGTGACTGCCGGCCCCGCGCCAGGTCCTTGGATCACCAGCGGATTGAGGTCGTAGCGAGCGGTCACAAACCGCACCACGTTGTCGGTGAGGTTGATGTTGGCGAAGGGATGCGACCGATCGAGCTCGAGCACACCCACCGATGCGCGGCCGCTGTCGGCCTCGAGGACCCCGACGTAGCGCAGGACGCGGCCCTTGGCCTGAGCGGCAGCGAATCGTTCGCGCATCGGTTCGTCGAGCTCGTCGAGGCGATCCATGAACTCGTCGGGGCCGCAGGTCGAGAGAGCGATCGGCACGAGGCTCTCGAGTTCGACGTCGCGGAGCTCCAGCTTCAAGCCCATCTCGCGCCCCAGAATAATCAGCTTGCGCGCCACGTCCGTGCCTGAGAGGTCCTCACGCGGGTCCGGTTCCGTGTAACCCTTGGCCTTTGCGTCGCGCACGATCGCAGAGAAGGGCTGCTTGCCCTCCCAGGTGTTGAACAGATACGACAGCGTCCCGGAAAGGATGCCTTCGATGCGCCGGATCTCGTCTCCGGTCTCCCGCAGATCGCGCAGCGTCTGGATGACCGGCAAGGCCGCGCCGACCGTCGTTTCATACAAATAGTGCGCGCCGCCAGCGCGCCGCGCCTTGTGAATCTCCTGAAGAAACTCGAGTGCCGCGCTGTTGGCCTTCTTGTTCGGGGTGACCACGTGGATGCCGGCCGCGAGCCAGCGTGGATAGTTGCGGGCCACTTCAGCGCTGGCCGTGCAGTCGAGGATGGCCGCGTGGGGCAACTGGTCGGCGTGGATATGGCTTTCGAACACCTCGAGGTTGCCACGCGGCGCCGCGGCCAGCGCGGCGCGCCAGCCGCCGAGCGGCACTGCCGTGTCGTCGAGGAGCATCCTCTCGCGACTGACGATGCCCCGCACCCGCAGATCCAGATTGCAGTCGCGAAGCAGACGGTCCTTCTGTGAAGCGATCTGATCGAGCAGCACGCTGCCAACCACGCCCGGGCCGATCAACCCGATCGAGATCGTGTGGGGCGAGAGGTAGAAGCTCGAGTGAATCGCGCGCAGTGCGCGACTCTCATGCCTGGCTTCAATCACCAGCGAGATGCTGCGCTCGGACGCGCCCTGCGCGATTGCGCGAATGTTGACGCCCGCCGTTCCGAGCGCGCCGAAAACCTTGGCAGCGACACCCGGCGTGCCCGCCATCCCGTCGCCGACGACGGCGAGAACGCTGCTGTCGGGCGCGACGTCAATGCTTTGAATTTGGCCATGTCGCAGCTCGAGCTCGAAGGCCTGGCGCACAACCCGTTCCGCCGTCACGGCTTCTGACAGCGGCACGGCGAAGCAAATCGAGTGTTCGGAGCTGCCCTGCGAAATCAGGATCACGGAGATCGAGTGTGCGCGTAACGCGGAGAAGAGCCGCTCCGCCGTGCCGGGTACGCCAATCATGCCCGCGCCTTCCACGTTGAAGAGCGCCACGCGATCGATGCTCGAAATGCCCTTGATTGGTCGCGGAGACGAGGGACTCGCTGCGGAGATCAACGTCCCCGGGCTGTCCGGATTGAACGAGTTGCGCACCCACAACCGAATGCCGCGCGCGACAGCCGGCGCCATGGTCTGCGGATGAATGACCTTGGCGCCAAAGTAGGCGAGTTCCATCGCCTCCGCATAGGACAGCGATTCGATCACGCGCGCGTCTGGCACAAGACGCGGATCGGCGCTGAGCACACCGTCCACGTCGGTCCAGATATGCACTTCGTCGGCATCGAGGAGCGCGCCGAAAATGGATGCCGAAAAATCGGTGCCGTTTCGGCCAAGCGTGGTTTGCTGCCCGTTGAGGTCGCGGGCGATGAACCCGGTCACGATCAGCGTCGTCGCAGGATCATCGGGGACCGCGCCAGCCGCCGACGCGCGCGAGCGCTCCCACTGCACCCGTGGCCCGAGCAGTCCCCATTCCACGACGATGATGTCGCGCGCGTCAATCCACGCGAGCGTGCCGGGCCTGGTGCCGATGCGTCGCAAGTAGCGCGCGAAGAGCGTGCTCGACCAGAGCTCGCCAAACCCTGCGACGGTATCGCGGACGACGGTGGACGCGGGACGAGTGCTGCCGACGTCCTGCAGGAGGGTCTCGATCTCACGGCAATCCGCGGCCACTGTGTCTCGATACTCGTGCGCGGCCGATTCATCGAGGAGCGACTCCGCGATCGCATTGTGGCGATCCTGCAAAGCCAACAGGAGCGCCGTGCTCGGGCCCGCCTGCTCGGCGACGTCGACGACATGAAGGAGCGCATCGGTGACGCCGCCGCACGCGGAGAGGACCACCGCCAAGCGCGGGGATGTCTCGCGGCCGATAATCTCGGCCACACGCGCTATCCGATCGGCGTCGGCGAGACTCGAGCCGCCGAACTTATACACACGCCAGCGATCCACAGCCCCGTCCTACTGCGCCATGAGGTCTCGCCAGAACCCCACCAGGCGCCACACGTCGATCGCGGCGGCGCTCTTATCGACTTCGGCGTGTGTGATCAATCCGCTCAACACCGCGTGCACGTCGGTCTTGCCGCGCAAGTACTGTGTCAACAACACGGTCTCGACTGACGGGATGACGTTGTCGTCGGCGCCATGGAGCAGGAATACCGGCGCGGCAGGCGCCGGCGCGCGTTCGGGCGAGAGCCCCGGTGCCGCGTTTTCACCGTTCAAACGGTCCAACACGGGGAGCAGGACCGGGCCGAGCTTGTCGACGGCACGGTCGTTCACGTAGGTCATGAGCGTGCGCGAGGGCTCGGGCAGCGTCTGCGCGTAGTCACGGGCATGCTGGAATTCGCGTTCCGCCTTCGACTGATCCACCAGGGTGAGTGAGGACGCAAGCAGGAACGTGGTGATGCCCTGGCGCAACGGCTCGACTTGATCGGGCGGCACGACGCCGCGATCGGCAAGGCCGAGCAGCGCGACGGCCACCCCGTAATCGTGCGGCGGATGGATCCTCACATGCTCCGCGCCTTCGACATCACTCGTGGCGTCGCCGAGCGGGGGCATCGGCGGTGCGCTGCCGGAGCAGAGATACCGCATAACCCGTGGCAGATCCCCGTGCCCGCCAAACGACATGACGAACGCCACTTTGTCGCGAAGGTTCGGCCGGCCAGCCGCCACGATCGACAGTCCTCCCGAAAAGCTGATGCCGAGCATGCCGATCTGGCCGCCGTTGTGCCGCCCGGCAAGCCACGCCGCTGCGTCCTCGATGATGTCGGTGTTGCGGGGCGTGATCATGAAGCGCTGCAGGTCGGGTGGTGCGACGGTGAGGACTTCGTAGCCGGCCGCTGCGAGGTCTTCGGCCATGCCGACAAGTCGCGTTTCGCGAATGCCGTCCATGTGCACACCGGGCACGAGCGTGACCGCCCGGCGCGTGGAGCCGCTCACCGGGTGGTAGATCCGCCCGTCCACGTCACCGTGGCGTGTGGGAATTTTCTGGACCGGCTCGGCGATCACTTCCCGCGCACGCCACTCGCCAATCTGTCCCGCCGTGCCCGGCAGCGACGCGGCACGAGCGATAAACGCGAGCGCGTCGACGTAGGGCAGCGCGACAAAGATGAAAACGACGAGAAGGGCGGCGAAACCGATGACGTGACGGACGCGAGCGCCTCACGAGCCGATGGTACACTGAAGTTTCGTGGCGAACGATCGCGACGCACTGGCGTGACGAACAAACGCGGCTTGATCATCGCGATCGACGGGCCCTCCGGCGCCGGGAAAGGGACGCTGGCACGGACGGTCGCCGGCGCACTCGACTACACCCACATCGATACCGGCGCCATGTATCGCGCGGTCGCGTGGAAGGCGCTCGCCGACAGGCTGGCGCTGGATGATGAGGCCCGTCTGACCGACCTCGCGGAACTTGCCAGTCTGGATCAGCGGGACGGCCGCGTCGTCATCGAGGGCCACGACGTGACCCGTGAGATCCGCACGCCCGAGATCGACAAAGCGGCGGCCAGAGTGGCGCGGCTGCCGCGCGTGCGTGCCGCACTCGTTCGCCGTCAGCGCGACCTCGGCAAGCAGGGCGGCGTGGTCATGGAAGGCCGTGATATCACGACCGTCGTGTTTCCCGACGCCGACGTCAAGATTTACGTGGACGCGTCGCCGGAGGAGCGGGCGCGGCGTCGCGCGCTCGACCCCGCTCACACGGGCGGCAAGCAGGCGAACATTGCCGGTGTGCAGGAAGAACTTCAGGCGCGGGACAAGTCCGACATCACGCGGAGAGTGGCCCCGCTCGCGGTTGCCCCCGACGCGACGTATCTCGACACGACGGGAATGCCGAGTGAAGAAGTCGTCGCGAAGGTGCTGGAGCTGGTGAAAGAGAGACTCGCGCGGTAGAGGGCGGCTCGCGCGGTGACGAGTTTCCAGTTACCAGTTCAAGTTAGTTATTCGTTTGAACAAGTGCTCAGTCCTGCGTGCAACCGGGCACTCCCAACTTGAACCAACGAACAACTCGACTTTGAACTGGAAACTGACAACTGGAAACTCCGCGGCCTACTCCCGATCATCGAAGTCGTCTGAAGAGGCCGGGTCCAGTTCCCAGCGCTTCCGGTCGCGTTCGATAATCTCGTCCCCGCCTTGCAATTCTTCGTCGTCCGCGTATTCCACGCCCAGAGCCTTGCCAATCTCCTCGACCACGTCTTGATCGGGCGTCGGGTTGTCGCCGCCGGGTGCTTCGTCGCCCACGGTTTCGGCCGATTCCCAATCCGCGTCGATATCGCCGCCGGTCATGGCCGGACTCGTGGACGTGTGATTTTGCAGCTTTTGCACCAGCTCGGCACGCCCCGAGCGCGCGGCGGAGGCGGAGCGATCCATGTCGAGCGACGACGGCGGGGTCGGGAACCCGTCGGTCTCGGCGACGGTCCGGCGCTGGCGATCCAGATTCGGTGTGCGGCGGGCCGTCGAGCTGGCCGGGGCCTTGCGGCTTGTGGCCGAGGTCGTATTCCGGTTGGTCACGGGGCGAGCGGCCTGTCGACTCGTCTTGGAGGGTGGGCGAGACGTGCGTTTGCTCGCGCGGGCGCTGCGCTGCGCGACGGCGCTGCGTTTGGCTGCGGTGCTGCGCCTGCTCGCGGCGCCGCGCTTGGCGGCGGCAGTTTTCTTCGCCGTCGGGCGAGTCTTGGCCGAGCGTCGGCCGCCCGTGCTGGATTTCGGTTTTGCGGCCTTGCGGGCGTTTTTCGCAGCCCTGGCCGACCGCGGTTGGGCCGCCTTTTTCGCGCCGCGTTTGGACGGTTTCGCCGACTTCCGCGCGCCGCGTGTCTTGCTCTTCGCCATGCCAAATCCTTTCGCGACCGGCGAGACGTTTCAGCTAGCGAATGCTAGCTAAAGTCCCGCGTTCCAACTATTTACCTTGACAGTCCGGGGCCGCTCGCGTAACGTTTATGGGTTACGCGGACGCCGTTTCGCGAACATCCGCGGAGAGCCGGCCCCCGCTATCAAACGCCCGGCAAATCGAGAAGTCAAGGAGGACGCGCATCGCAATGGTCATGCCGCAAGATGAGCAAAACACGGCCGTGGAGCCGCAGAGCGCGTCGGCCCCGCCGGTGTCACAGCCCAAGGGTCGGCAAACGCTGAAAACCACAACGCCCTGGGTTCAGATCGATCGTGAAGAGGACCCGCAAGAATATGCCCGGTTGCTCGACCTTTACGATAACAGCTTCCGAAATATAGCGGAAGGCGAAGTCGTCAAAGGCACGGTTCTCAAAGTTACCGAATCAGAAGTCGTCGTCGACGTCGGTTACAAGTCCGAGGGCATCATCCCTGTGGATGAGTTCCTGGACGAAGCCGGCCAGGTCACCGTCCAGGCGGGCGACATGGTGGACGTGCTGCTCGAGCGCACCGAGGATCGGGAAGGCCACATCGTGCTGTCGCGCGAGAAGGCCGAGAAGATGAAGATTTGGGACGAGGTCGAGCGCGCCTTCGCGGAAAAGAAGGTTGTCATCGGTCGCGTCATCGAACGCATCAAGGGCGGCCTCGCGGTCGACATTGGGGTTCGTGCGTTCTTGCCAGGCAGCCAGATCGACGTTCGGCCGGTGCGCAATCTCGACGCGTTGAAGGGGCAGGAGCTCCGGATGCGCGTCATCAAGGTCAACAAGAAACGCGGCAACATCGTGCTCTCGCGCAAGGTTCTCCTCGAAGAGGAAAACGCCGAGAAAAAGAAGGGCACCCTCGAAACGCTCGCCGAAGGCAAAGTGCTGCGCGGGGTAGTCAAGAACATCACCGACTACGGCGCGTTCATCGACCTCGGCGGCATCGATGGCCTGTTGCACATCACCGATATGTCGTGGGGACGCGTCGGGCATCCCTCCGAGCTCTTCAAGGTCAACGACGAAATCGACGTTGTGGTCCTCAAGTACGACGCCGGCACCGAGCGTGTGTCGCTTGGGCACAAGCAGCTCATGGCCGATCCGTGGACGACGGCGATGGACCGCTATCCTGTCGGCGTGCGCGTTTCGGGCAAGGCGGTGAGCCTCACCGACTACGGTGCCTTCGTGGAACTCGAACCAGGCGTCGAAGGTCTCATCCACGTCAGCGAGATGTCGTGGAGCAAGCGTGTCAAGCATCCCTCGAAGATTCTCAACGTCGGCGACACCGTCGAAGCGATGGTGCTCGGCGTCGACTCGACGGCGCGCCGTATTTCGCTTGGCCTCAAGCAGGTCGAGAGTAATCCCTGGAACGAGCTGACCGAGAAGTACCCGATCGGCACGCGCATCAAGGGCAAGGTTCGTAACCTCACCGAGTTCGGCGCCTTCGTCGAAGTCGAAGAGGACATCGACGGCCTGATTCACATTTCGGACATGTCGTGGAGCAAGCGCATCAAGCACCCGAGCGAGGTGCTCAAAAAGGGCGATGTCGTCGAGGCGATGGTCCTCAGCATCGACGCCGACAACCAGCGGCTGTCGCTGGGATTGAAGCAGCTTGCCACCGATATCTGGGAAGATTTCTTCTCGCGGCATAAGGTTGGCGACACGATCGAAGGCAAGATTGTGCGGCTCACGAACTTTGGTGCGTTCGTCGAACTCGACGAAGGCATTGAAGGGCTGATCCACGTCAGCGAGTTCGACGATTCGCAAGGCGGCGAGAAGATCACGCTCGAGGTGGAGAAGACCTACCCGATGAAGATCATCAAGCTCAGTCCGTCGGAGCGGAAGATTGGCCTCAGCATCCGCGCGCTGAAGTCTGACGAAGTCCGAACGGATTGGGACCAGTACGCGTCGACGCAGGGCGACGGGAGTGCGACGCTCGGCGAGCACTTCAAACACAACAAGTAGGGATCAGGTATCAGGGACCAGGGATCAGGAATCAGGAAAGACGTAAGCACTCCTGAAACCTGATCCCTGACACCTGCAACCTACAGGGTTCTATGGACAGAATGACCAAGGCGGAACTCGTCGAAGAGGTCTCTCGCGTATCCGACCTCACGAAAAAGCACTCCGAGGTCATCGTCGAGACGGTGTTCAAGAGCATCATCGACGCCCTGCACCGTGGCGAAAAGATCGAGCTGCGCGGCTTTGGCAGTTTCCGTCTGCGTAAGCGCGAACCTCGCAAAGGCCGGAATCCCAAGACCGGCGACAAAGTCGACGTCCCGCCGAAGCGTGTGCCGTACTTCAAGCCCGGCAAAGAGTTGAAGGACCTCATCAACAAGGAAGCGGAGGACGGGGAAACTCCGGGAGCGGCCCACGAAACGGATTCGGCCGCCTCATAAAGAAACACCCTTCGCTGTAAGTTTCCAGTTGCCAGTTTCCAGTTCAAAGTTTTGCCGGCCGCGCCACGGTGCGAGGTTCTAACTTTGAACTGGCAACTGGGAACTGGGAACTGGTAACTTCGCGAAGTGGATCGGCTCTTCTCCCCTTGGCGCCACGCCTACGTGACGCGCAGCGAAGAGGCAGACAGATGCGTGTTCTGCGACGCGGCGCAGAGCGACCAGGGCCGTGCACTGACGGTGTTCGACGGCGACACCTGCTACGTGATCCTCAACCTCTATCCCTACAACAGTGGACATCTCATGGTGGTGCCGCGGCGGCACATTGCGAGTCTTGCTCAGCTCACGTCACCCGAACTCAGCGAGATGGCGGAGCTCACGCGGCGCTGTGAAATCACGCTGACCGAGGCGTACGCGCCGCAGGGGATTAATCTCGGGATGAATCTCGGTCGCCCCGCCGGTGCGGGTATCGTCGATCACCTGCACGTGCATCTGGTGCCGCGCTGGACCGGTGACACCAACTTCATGTCGATTATCGGTCACGTGCGAGTGCTGCCCGAAGAGTTGCCGCGGACGGCCGAGCGGCTCCGGCCGATCTTCCACCGCCTGGCCCGCTCATGACGTTCGAACTCTCGCCGGAACAGCGAGCGGTTCGCGATCGCGCACGCGCCTTCGCGGACGATCGCTTGTCGAGTGTTGCCGCGGCGATCGACGACAGCGCGTCGATTCCCGCCGACGTGCTGCGCGAGCTTCAAGCGGTGGTCGCGAGCTCCCCGGCGGACGCCACCACGTTGGTTGCGTCGGTCGAAGAGCTGGCGATGGCGAGTCCGGCGGGGGCGGCAGCCGGTGCGCTCGAACAGTCGGCGCGAGCGGCCGCCGGTGATGCGCCAGGCCTGCGTGGCTTTCGCGCCGCCGATGCCGCCGACCCGCGTGGGCGGCTGGTGTTTGCAGCGGTCGCTGCCGGTATCGGACGCGCAGCCATTCGCGAGGCGCTACGCATCCTCCGCGCCACGCCTCGCGGCGGGGAAGAACCGGAGAAACCGCACTGGGTTGTGGCTGACGCGGCCACCGAAGTCGAAGCGGCTCGCATGCTCACGCTTCAGGCCGCGCAGGTCGTCGCCAGTGGTGGCGAGGCGTCGGGAGCCGTTGCGATGGCCAAACTTGCCGCCACGCGTGCCGCGCAACAAGCGGTCGACGCGGCTCTCCGCGTCGCAGGCCCTGACGGGTTCATGCGGGGGACGCTGGTCGAGCGGTTGACACGCGATGTTCGGACTGTGTCGCTGCTCATGGGCACCGAGGAGGAACTGCGCGCAGCCGTCGCGCAGGCCGTCCTTCAGGGGTAAAACATGGAAGATCAACTCACCTTGACGGTCACAGGGATGACGTGCGGCGGCTGCGAGAAGGCGGTAACACGTGCGCTCACCGGCTTGCCCGGCGTATCGAACGTGTCGGCTTCTCATCACGAGAGCCGCGTGACACTCACCTACGATCCGTCGCTGGTCGACGTGAGCGCCATCACCAAGCGTGTCCACGACGCGGGGTATGTCGTCGCGGGATGACGCGCAGCGCCGGGTCAATCAGGTCCGCGCTTTTCGCGCCGAACTCGCCATGCTCAAGGCCGGCGGCGTCTCGCCCCTGACCGACGATCAGGAATCCGCGCTCGCCGCCTACCACGATCGGCTTCTCCAGCAACTTGCCGCGCAGCACGACGTCGACCGGACGGCCGGCGCCGGACAGCTCTCGCGCGGGATGCAGCTGGCGTCGTTGTTTGGTGCGGTCACGCTCACCGCTGCCATCTACTCGGTCGTTGAGCACTTCTGGGGCCGGCTCGATCTCCCGTTGCAGGCGACGCTGCTTGCGGCCTTTCCGTTGATGGCGCTTGTCGGCGTCGAACTGTCGGCGCGGCGTGAGCGAACGCTGTATGTCGCGTCCCTTTTTGCATTGGTCGCGTACGGCACATTTTGGCTCGCGATCGGCGTGCTCAGCGCAACGCTCAACATCCCGGTGACGCCGCCCTTCATCCTTGCCGGTGTGGTGTTCGGCCTCCCACTCGCGATCCTCTATCGATTTCGTCTCGTACTCGCCATTGCCCTGACGACGCTCGCGGTCGCGGTATCCGCGACGGTTTTTCAGGTTGCCGGTACCGAGTGGACGTACGCCTTTGTTCGCCTCGAGGTGCTCGCACTGGCAGGGTTCTCGCTGCTGATGCTCGCCATTCCGCTATCGGCGATTGACGGCGGGTTTGTGATGGTCACGCGCGTCGTCGCGCTGACCATCGGTCTGGGCTGTCTGCTGGGGCTCGCATCGAGCGGCGAGATGAGCGTCCTGCCCATGGACACGCGGATCGTTGAAGGCGTGTACCAAGCGTTGATGTTTGTCGCCTGTCTGGTGACGCTGACGATTGCGGTACGGCGGGGGTGGAGCGAAACGACCAATCTCGCCGCGGTGATGCTCGCGCTCTTCTTGCTGCTGCGTTTCGTCGACTGGTTCTGGGATCTGCTGCCGCGCTATGTGTTTTTCCTGGTGCTTGCCGCAATTGCGTTTGGATGGCTGGTGGTGCTGCGGCGCATGCGCGATCGACTTGCGCGGGTGCAGGCATGAGACGGATCGTGGTGCCTGGCGCGGCGGCACTCCTGACCGTGGTCGCGTTCGTCACCCTCTCGGGCTGGAACCGCTCGGCGCCGCCGCGCGGGCAGATCACGCTCAGCGAGCGCGAGTTGCGGCTCTGGAATAGCCCATCGCCCGACAGCGGCGACGACACCGGCGTCCAGTTGCACATCGAGATTCAGCGGCGCGACGATCCGCTCGAGGCGCGGAACTGGCTGACCGAGGCACGCCTGCGATCGCTCGGATTTGCGTTGGATGTCGCGCCAGGGGCACCGGAAGCGGAGCGCACCTACACGCGCATGCTGCCGACGATCGCATGGGTCGCCCTCGAATTGAACGGTCCGGCGTGGCGTGAGATCGAACGACGCCTGGCGCTGCAGCCCGATGCGCTGCAGCGGCATGGCTCGGTTCCCGAGGCGTCGCGTCTGGTGCCGGTCGATGCGAGCCTCGACGCGGACACGCTGCTTGCGAGGTACCCGGCCGGTCACCTTGTGCTGAGAGCGTCGATCGAACTCGCCTTCGTGCCGCCGGCGAACAAAGGCCCGCTCGTCTACGGCCGGATTCGCCAGCTGATTCCGTCGCAGGTGTCAGTCTCCCGCGGGTGGCGCGACCAGTTGTTGCGGCACGCAGCGGCAGCACCAGTTCGCTACGACGTCGAACTCGCGCTGGGGCGCCTCGGTATTCCGTATGTGACCGGCATCTCCAACGTGCGCAACCAAGTCGCGGCAGGTACGTCACCACGGAAGAATCCCCCTGAATCTTTTTAATCCGCGTCGCTTTTAAAAGCATGCGCGGATTTACGGGATAACGGGGATTAGGACACACGGGCCTTTTTGCTTGTTTTCGTGCCTCCGTCTTTCCGTGTTTACCCGAGTAGCTGCTTGGCAATCGTCATCAACTGCATGTTCGACGTGCCTTCGTAAATCTGTCCGATCTTCGCGTCGCGATAGAGTTTCTCGACGGGGTAGTCGCGCACGAAACCGTAGCCGCCGAACAAATTCACGGCGAGTGATGTCACGCGCTCCGCTACCTCAGACGAGAACACCTTGCAGATCGCCGCTTCGGTCAGAAACGGCACTCCTTGATCGCGCAGACGCGCGGCGTTGTAGACGAGCAACCGCGCCGCTTCGACATCGATCGCCATGCGCGCCAGTTGAAACTGCACGCCCTGAAAATCCGCGATGGCCTTGCCAAACTGCCGCCGCTCCTTGGTGTACTTGATCGCGTGATCGAGCGCAGCTTGCGCCACGCCAATCATCTGTGCGCCGATGCCGATGCGGCCCTCGTTGAGCGTCTCGATGGCGACTTTGTACCCTTTCCCGACCTCGCCGAGCACGCTGTCGCGCGAGGCGACGCAGTCTTCGAACAGCAATTCGCACGTACTGCTGGCGCGGATCCCGAGTTTGTCTTCTTTCTTGCCTACCGTGAAGCCCGGCGTGCCGCGTTCGATGATGAATGCCGTGATGCCGCGATAGCCGGCCTCAGGATTGAGGTTTGCGAAGACGAGGAACACATCGGCTTCGTTCCCGTTGGTAATCCAGAGTTTGCGGCCGGTCAGCCGGTATCCGTCCTCCACCGCGACGGCGCGGGTTTGCAGGGCGAACGCGTCGCTGCCCGATCCGGCTTCCGAGAGGCAATAGGCGCCGACCGTTGTCGATGCAAGCCTGGGCAGATATCGGCGCTTGATGTCGTCGCTTCCCCAACGCGCCAACGCATTGATGACGAGCGTATTCTGGACGTCGACCAGCACGCCGATCGACGGATCGACGCGCGAGAGCGCTTCGACGGCAAGGACGGCATGAAAGAACGATGCGCCGCCGCCGCCAAACGCTTCTGGAACTTCGATGCCCATCACGCCCAAGCGCAAACAGCTTGTCGACGAGCGCGCGCGGAATCGCCGCCTGCTCGTCCATCTCGCGCACCAGCGGCCGGATTTCGCGATCGGCAAACTCGTAAACGCTGTCGCGAAAGATGATTTCGTCTTCGGCCAGGCGGGTGAGCGCCGGAGCGGCGTCGAGCGTCGAGACGTTCATGGGACCTCGAAAGGGATGCGGGACCGACGGCTGATACGAGGCCGCGCGCGTCAAAAGGGCAATGTTATCATCCGAGTGGGAAGGACGTCCCCATGAACGACCGCACTTGGCACTATCTCTCCGCCGGGATCGTCTCGGCGGCGCTTGCGGCCGCCCTGGCCGGTCCCTTCAACTCGCGCGCGCTGGCGCAGGAGAAGCCGGTGCCACCGCAGCCGCCGGCCGAGCAAACGCCACCGGCGCAGCCTCCCACGCAGCCAACCTTTCGCACCGGCATCAACTTCGTTCGCGTCGATGTCATCGTCTCGGATAAGGCGGGCAATCCGGTCGCCGATTTGAAGCTGACGGATTTCGAGGTGCTCGAGGACGGCAAGCCGCAGAAAGTGGAAACATTCCGGCTGGTCAAGGTCGACAGCTCGGCGCCGGTCGAGACTCAGCGCCGCATTCGCAGCCGCGATGACGAAGAAGCGGCCGCCGCAAACGAGGATGCCCGAATCTTCGTGTTTTTTCTCGACGACTATCACGTGCGACTCGGCAACAGCATGGGTGCACGCAAGCCGATGTCGGACTTCATTCAAAACAACCTGGGTCCGCGCGACCTCGTGGCCGTGATGTACCCGCTGACGCCGCTCGACGCGGTCACGCTCACGCGCGACCACGAATCCGTGATCCGCACGGTGGAACGCTTCGAGGGCCGCAAGTTCAATTACGAGCCGCGCAACTCGATTGAGGAGCGCTACTCGCTGTATCCCGCCGAAACCGTGGAGCGGATCCGGCGCCAGGTGACCTTGTCGGCGCTGGAGGGACTGTCGGTGAAGCTGGGGGCGCTGCGCGAAGGTCGTAAAGCGATTGTCTTCGTGAGTGAGGGCTTTACGTCGGTGCTGCCGCCGCAGCTGCGCGACCCGATTGCGTCCATGCCCGGCATGGGCAACCCGAACCGCCGCAACCCCAATGCGGGTGCCGGAAACATCAACGAGGACCGCGCCGACTTTCTCGGCCAGGTGGATATTCAGCAGGAGATGCGCGATGTGTTCAATGCGGCCAATCGCAGCAACACGGCCATCTACGCCGTCGATCCGCGCGGGCTTGCCACCGGTGAGTTCGACATCAACGAAAACGTCGGAATGACGCGAAGCAACGACTCACTGCGGCAAACCCAGGACACGCTCCGCGTGCTCGCCGAGGAAACCGACGGCCGCGCGATTGTCAATCGTAACGACCTCGCGCGGGCGATGAAGCAGATCGTCACCGACTCGAGCGCGTATTACCTGATCGGCTACAACTCCACGCAGGCGCCGCAGGATGGCAAGTTCCACGAGATCAAAGTGCGGGTCAAACGTCCAGGCACTCAGGTGCGCGCACGCAAAGGCTACTGGGCGCTCACCATGGCCGAAGCGACCGTCGCGGCCGCGCCCCCCAAGCCGGGGCCCCCACCTGCCGTGAACCGTGCGCTTGCGGGTATTGCGGAAGCCGCGCGGGGACGTCTGGTGCGGACCTGGATCGGCACCGCCCCTGGCGAGAACGGCAAGACACGCGTCACCTTTTTGTGGGAGCCGGTTCCTCCGTCTCCCGGCGTCAAACGGGAGGCGGCCACGGCGGTTTCGCTCACGGTCGCGGCGGCGGACGGCGAAACCTACTTCCGCGGGCGCGTGCCCGAGACCAACGGAACCGCGGCGAGTGCGGGGCCTTCGTCGGTGACGTTCGAGGCACCGCCCGGCAAGCTGCAGGTGCGGATGGCGATCCTCGGCGGCGCTGAGGGCGCGATGCTTGACAACGACGACCGCGAGCTCACCATCCCCGACCTCACAGGCCCGGATGTCATGCTGTCCACGCCGCGTGTCCACGTCGCCCGCAGCGGCCGCGAGTATCAGACCCTTTCCAAGGATCCCAACGCGATCCCGACGGCGAGTCGGGAATTCCGTCGCACCGAGCGCCTGATCGTCAGAGCGCTCGTCGTCGCCCCCGCCGGCGCAACACTCACCGTCACATCGCGGCTCTTGAACAAGCAGGGGCAGAAGATGGCTGACGTGCCGATGACCGCCGCGGCCGCGGGCGAACCGTACGTCATCGATTTGCCGCTGGCGAGTCTGCCGCCCGGCGAATATCTGCTCGAGTTGTCAGCTGCAGCCGAGGGACAGGCGGCCAAGTCGGAGTTGATCGCGTTTCGAGTGGAGGGGTAGGGCTGGTGGGTCCGGTGGGTCTGGTAGGTCTGGTAGGTCTGGTGGGTCGCGGATCGAGGGCGGATTAATTCTGGTTGGTCGCGTCCGGTCCGCGCGCGACGAAATCCGTGTAATCCCCGTACCAGACCCGACCAGACCTCCGACTCACCCGCCCTTACGCATACATTCCGCGCATCTTGGTCACCGTCGCCACGCGTTTGATCGCGACGATGTACGCGGCACTCCGCATATCGACCTTGTGCTCCTTTGAGGTCGCGAGCACCGCGTTGAACGCCTCGCACATCTTCGCTTCGAGACGTTCGTTGACTTCCTTTTCAGTCCAGAAATATCCATACCGGTCCTGCACCCACTCGAAGTAGGACACGGTCACGCCGCCCGCGTTGGCGAGGATGTCGGGCACGATGAAGACGCCGCGGTCGTGGAGGTAATTGTCCGCTTCCGGCGTCGTCGGGCCGTTGGCGCCCTCGATGATCACCTTGGCCTTGATGACCTGGACGTTGTCCATGGTGATCTGTTCGTTCGAGCGCGGCCGGAATGAGCACGTCGACGTCGAGCTTGAAGAGATCCTCATTGGTGAGCGGCTCAGCGCCGGAGAAACTGGCCACGGTCTTGTGCTGCTGGACGTGCGCGATGCAGCCGCTTGATATCGAGCCCATCCTCGTTGTAGACGCCGCCCTTCCAGTCGGTGACGCCGACGATCCTCGCGCCCATGTTCTTCCAGCAGCTCGGCGGCGATCGAGCCGACGTTGCCGAAGCCCTGCACGGCAACGCGTGCGCCTTTGAGGTCGAAGCCGAGATGCTTGGCGGCTTCACGCGCGATGATCATCACGCCTCGGCCCGTCGCTTCGCGCCGGCCGAGCGATCCGCCCATCTCGATCGGTTTACCGGTGACGATGGCGGTCTCGGTGTGGCCGACGTGCATGGAGTAGGTGTCCATGAACCACGCCATGATCTGCTCGTTGGTGTTGACGTCGGGCGCCGGCACGTCCTTCTCGGGCCCTATCAGGTCGATGATCTCGGCGGTGTAGCGGCGGGTCAGCGCCTCGATTTCGCGCAGCGACATCTTGGTCGGGTCGCAGATGATCCCGCCCTTGCCGCCGCCGAACGGGATGTGAGCGACGGCACACTTCCACGTCATCCACGCCGCCAGCGCCGTGACCTCGTCGAGCGAGACATCGGGGTGGTAGCGGATGCCGCCCTTGGCCGGGCCCAGCGTGATGTTGTATTGCACGCGGTAGCCGGTGAAGACCTCGATCGCGCCGTTGTCCATCTGGACGGGACACGAGACGATAATCTGCCGCTTCGGTTTGGTGAGGATGTTCCAGATCCCGGGATCGAGTTTGAGAATGCGGGCGGCCACTTCGAATTCCTGCAACATCGCCCCGAACACCGTGATCTCTGAGCTCATAACATCCCAACGTAGCCTTGCCACGTACGGAATGTCAAACGCACATCGCTCGCATCATCTTTTGATATCGGTTCCTAACGCTCTGACACATAAAGACATACAGCCCCTCTATAATGGATGGGATGAAGACTGCGCTCGACGAGCCCCGATCGGCGCTGCCGGAGCGGCAGAAATCGTTCACCACGATTTCCGGTCGGTCGATCGAGCGGCTATACACGCCGGCCGACGTGGCGTCACTCAATTACGACCGCGACCTCGCCGATCCTGGCCAGTTCCCCTATACACGCGGCATTCACCCCACCGGCTATCGCGGCAAGCTCTGGACGATGCGGCAGTTTGCCGGCTTCGGAACGCCGGAGGAAACCAATCAGCGCTACAAGGATTTAATTGCGGCCGGCGGTACTGGCTTGTCGGTGGCCTTCGATCTGCCGACGCTCATGGGCCGCGATCCCGATCACGAACTCTCGCTTGGCGAGGTCGGGAAGTGTGGTGTCAACGTGACATCGCTCGCCGACATGGAGCGGTTGTTCGAGGGCATTTCCCTCGCCGACATCACCACGTCGATGACGATCAACTCGCCGGCGCCGATGATCTTCGCGATGTACCTGGTGGTGGCCGAGAAGCAGGGCGCCGACTGGCGGAAGATTTCCGGGACGATTCAGAACGACATTCTCAAAGAGTTCATCGCGCAGAAGGAATACATCTTTCCGCCGCGACCATCGATGCGGCTCATCACCGATATCTTCGGATTCTGTTCCAAGCACGTCCCCAAGTGGAACACGATCTCGGTGAGCGGATATCACATTCGCGAGGCCGGATCGACTGCGCTGCAAGAGTTGGCGTTTACGTTGCGCGACGGCCTCGAATATGTGCAGTACGGCGTCGACGCCGGGCTCGACATCGACGACTTTGTGCCGCGCATCTCGTTCTTCTTCAACTCGCACAGCGACTTCTTCGAGGAGATTGCCAAGTACCGCGCCGCGCGCAAACTCTGGGCCGAAGCCATGCGCGAGCGCTTCGGCGCGCGCAATCCCCGGTCATGGCAGTTGCGGTTCCATACGCAGACGGCCGGCGTCTCGTTGACGGCGCAGCAGCCGTACAACAACGTCGTTCGCACCGCGCTGCAGGCGCTCGCCGCCGTGCTCGGCGGCACCAATTCGCTGCACACCAATTCGCTCGACGAAGCACTGGCGCTGCCGACCAAGGAAGCGGCGACGATCGCGCTGCGCACGCAGCAGATCATCGCGCACGAGAGCGGCGTTACCAACGTTGTCGATCCGCTCGCCGGTTCGTATTTCGTGGAGAGCCTCACGCGCGACATGGAAGAAGGCACCAAGGAGTACTGGCACACGATCGATCGGATGGGCGGCATGGTGGAAGCGATTGAGCTCGGCTATCCGCAGAAGGAAATCGCCGAAGCGTCGTATCAGTTCCAGCAGGCGTTCGAGCGGCGCGAGAAGATCATGGTGGGCGTCAACGAGTTCGTTCAGCAGGACGAGAAGCGCATCGAGATCCTCTACATCGACGAGACGACCGCGGAAAAGCAGATTGCCAAGCTTGACGCCCTGCGCAAGTCGCGGGATCGGGACCGCGTGACCCGGACACTCGACACCTTGCGCCAAACTGCGCAGGGCACCGGCAACACGATGGACGCGATACTCGAGTGCGTCCGCGCCTATGCAACAGTTGGCGAGATGTGCGACGCCCTACGTGAAGTCTGGGGCGAGTACAGAAGAAGTGCCGATAATCTGAAACAGCCGTCGACGATCGACAGTCGACGGTCGACCGACGATCCCCTATGAGTCAAAAAATTCGAGTCGTTATCGCGAAGCCCGGTCTCGACGGGCATGATCGCGGCGCGAAGGTGATTGCGCGTGCGCTTCGCGACGCCGGCATGGAAGTCATCTACACCGGGCTGCGGCAGACCCCGGAACAGATCGTCAGTGCCACGCTTCAGGAAGACGCCGATGTCATCGGAATGTCGATTCTTTCGGGCGCGCACATGCACATCTGCCCACGTGTGGTCGAGCTGCTCAAGGAAAAGGGTCTCGACGACGTGCTGATCGTCATTGGCGGCATCATCCCCGACGTCGACGTCGCCAAGTTGAATCAGATGGGAATCCGGGGCGTCTTCATTCCGGGCACGCCGATGCAGGACATCGTCGAGTTCATCAAGCGCAACGCGCGCGCGCGGGTCGAATCTGCCTGACAGCCATCGGCTCCCTATGATGCGCACCCTGCTGCTCGCTGATGAGAACATCACGACGCATCGCATCGTCGCGCTGACGTTTGCCGAGCACGACATCCGGGTGATTTCGGCGGTCGACGGCATCGAGGCGATCGAACGGATCGAGCGGGACCGGCCGGACATGATCCTGGCGGATGTCCACTTGACCAGCCTGGATGGGTACGAACTTGCACGCTACGTCACGACTCGACCCTCGCTCACCGGTGTCCCTGTGCTGCTGCTGGCTGGAGCGTTCGATACCATTGACGAAAGCCGGGTAAAGCAATCGGGCGCCGCGGGCGTCATCGTCAAACCTTTCGAACCGGCAGTTGTGATTAAGAGAGTCAAAGCACTCCTCGGTTTTGGCGACAAAACGGCGGTCGCGCCGCCCGTGGCTCCCGCAAGGCCGCCTGTGTCCGCCGAGCCGCCGCCTCGGTCGCCGCGGCCCGTGCGCGAAGTGCCGGCACCGGTGAAGCCTGCGCCACGGACCGGTCCCGTGGCTGTGCCCGCTGCCGACGCAAGTCTCTCGGCCTCGGTGGCTGCTTGGGATCCGCTGCGGGAGGACTCGGGTCCCGGTGCCGCCGGCTCGCCGACCGACGGGCATTCGGGCGCCGCGCAGGATTATTTCGAGCGTCTCGATGCGGCGTTCGACACGCTCGATGCACAGCTTGCCGGGCAGGCTCCCGGATCGACCTGCCTCCGTTCGCCGTCATACCGATGCGAGCCTCGGCGAGGCGGGCTCCGCCTCCGCTCGCCGTGATACCCGAGCAACCTTCGGCGAGGGCCGGCCACCTTCTGCTCGCGGGGACCAGCGGGTGAGCGCGCGCGAAGCAGAGCCCGACTCGGATAGCGGCGACACACGCGCGAGCTCGCGCCAGAGGGAGCTCGGCTCCACGCCCCATTCATCCAGACGGCCGCAGGTGAACGCGCCCGAGACGGTTGCCGCCACAGACACCTCCGATCCGCCCGTGTTCGAAGTGGATGCCGACTGGTTTGCGGAGTTGCCGTCCGACAACGAAGACAGTGCGCGATCCTCGGCCTCATCTCAACCGAGTCGGATGCCGGCGTCACGCCCTGTGCTCGTGATATCTCCCGCACCTGTCGTGCCCGAGCCCGAACACACACCGCGTGCAGTTGCCGCGCCCGAGCAGCGACCCGCGGCGCCTGCACCGGACGCCGATCCTGCACGTATCGCAGCGGAGAACTCCAGTGCAGCGGTGCAACCGGCACCACATGACGCACTCGAGGACCGCGCCACACCGGATGCAAGCGATACTCCTAGCGCGCCCCACGGACCCGAATACTTTGGCGAGCCCACGCCACACCAGCCGTCTCGTGCACCTGCAGAACCTGAGCACCGACCGGCGGCCCGTGCACCCGAGCCGCCTGCTACACCTGTTGTGGCCGAGTACTCCGTGCGCGCAACACCCGATGCCGCTCCTGCTCCTGTCGCCGCCGCGAATCCGATTGCGGCGTTTGAACCTGCGGCGCTTGACGACCGCACAGTACCTCGCGCCCCCGAGAGTCCTCGTCCGCCGGCCGCACCTGAGTACCCACTCCCGCCGCGTGCAGCGCCGGCTCCTGCGCCACCTGTCGCGCGTGCATACTCCGCACCCCGTGTACCCGACGCCCCGACTGCGCCGGCCGCACCTGTGACGCTCGGCGACTTGTTCGATGCGCTACTCGCCGCGGAAGAGCGCCGAGATCAACGAGCCGCGCCGGTTGAGGTGATCGCCGTGCCTGAGCCGCAGGTTCGTGAGATCTCCGATGAGGTGATCGACCGCATCGCGCTGCGTGTGGCTGAACGTCTCGCCGACGGGGTCTTGATCGACGCGGTGCGCAAAGGCGTCGCCGCGATCACCGAGCGCCTCGTGCGCGACGAGATCGAGCGGACCCGCACAAACCCGCAGCGTAAGACCTGACGTCTAGTCTAGTTGCTCGAACCGGCGCCAAACCGCTACGATCGATGGTTATGGCTGACGGCCCGACCTCGCGATCCCCATTCAACGTTCCCGAGAAGCCTGCGCTCGAAGGGCTCGAGGCGAAGTGGATCGCGCGGTGGGAGGCGGAGGGGACCTACCGCTTCGATCGATCGCACTCACGCGAAGAGGTGTATTCGATCGACACGCCGCCGCCCACAGTGAGCGGCTCGCTGCACGTCGGCCACGTGTTTTCCTATACCCACACCGACATCGTGGCGCGCTTTCAACGCATGCGCGGCAAAGCCGTGTTCTATCCGATGGGATGGGATGACAACGGGTTGCCGACTGAGCGCCGCGTGCAGAATTTCTTCGGCGTCCGCTGCGACCCGTCGCTGCCCTACGATCCGTCGTTCACGCCGCCCGAAAAACCGGAGAAGCATCCGATTTCCGTGTCGCGTCCGAACTTCATCGAGCTCTGTAATCGGCTCACTGTCGAGGACGAGAAAGCGTTCGAGCACTTATGGCGCTACCTCGGCCTCTCCGTCGATTGGTCGATGACCTACGCCACGATTTCGCAAACATCGCAGCGCGTCTCGCAGATCATGTTTCTCCGCCTCTTGCACAAGGGACTCGCGTACCAACTCGAGGCTCCGACGTTGTGGGACGTCGACTTCCGCACCGCGGTGGCGCAAGCAGAATTGGAAGATCGTGAACAGCCGGGCGCCCAACACCGGGTGCGCTTCCACAAACCCGATGGCGGCAGCGTCGAGATCGAGACCACACGCCCGGAGCTCTTGCCTGCGTGCGTGGCGCTCGTGGCGCACCCAGACGACGAGCGCTACAAGCCGCTCTTTGGCACCGAGGTCATCACTCCGCTCTTCGGGGTGCGCGTGCCGGTCAAGGCCCACCCGCTCGCGGCGCCCGACAAAGGCACCGGCATCGCCATGATCTGCACCTTCGGCGATCTCACCGACGTGATCTGGTGGCGCGAGCTGCGTCTGCCAGTGCGCGCGGTGATCCGTGCCGACGGCACACTTGCGCCCGTGACCTGGGGAGCGCCTGGCTGGGAGTCCGTCGACGGCCCGCGGGCCCAAGCCGCGTACGACAGGCTCACGGGGCTTTCGGCGAAGAAGGCGCAAGCGGCCGTCGCGGACGTCCTACGCGAAAGCGGCGAACTGATCGGCGTGCCGACGCCAATCAAACACAACGTGAAGTTTTACGAAAAGGGCGATCGACCCCTCGAAATCGTGACCAGCCGGCAGTGGTTCTTCAAGACGATGGACTACCGCGACGAATTTCTCGCCCGCGGGCGTGAGATCGAGTGGCACCCGCCGTACATGCGCGCGCGATTCGAAAACTGGGTCAACGGTCTCAACGGCGATTGGTGCGTCAGCCGCCAGCGATTCTTCGGCGTCCCGTTCCCGCTGTGGTACCCGATTGGCGCCGACGGCACGATCGATCACGCGCATCCACTCGTTCCAACGGAAGCCCGGCTGCCGGTGGACCCTTCGACCGACGTGCCCGACGGGTATACCGAAGCGCAGCGTGGCCAGAAGGGCGGGTTCATCGGTGATCCAGACGTGATGGACACGTGGGCCACGTCCTCGGTCTCGCCGCAAATCGTCTGCGGCTTCGAAAGCGATCCGGATCTCTTCGCGCGCACCTTCCCCATGGATCTGCGTCCGCAAGCGCACGACATCATTCGTACGTGGCTGTTCTCCAGTGTCGTGCGAAGCCACTTCGAGCACGGTGCGGCCCCATGGCGCCACGCGGGCATCTCGGGCTGGGTTCTCGATCCCGATCGCAAGAAGATGTCCAAGTCGAAAGGCAACGTCGTCACACCCCTCGCATTGCTCGAGGAATACGGCTCTGACGGCGTCCGTTACTGGGCCGCGCGCGGCGGACCCGGCGTGGATACCGCGTTTGATGTGGGGCAGATGAAGATCGGCCGGCGGCTTGCCATCAAGCTGCTCAACGCCTCGAAATTCGCGCTCGCTGGCGGTCCTTCGGAAGGCGAGGTGGTGCATCCGCTGGATCGCGGGATGCTCACCGATTTGGCGGCGCTCATCGCCGACGCGACAGAATCGCTCGTCGCGTACGAATACACGCGCCTCGTCGATCGCACTGAGGCGTTCTTCTGGAGTTTCTGCGACAACTATCTCGAGCTCGTCAAGTCGCGGCGGTACGGCGATCACGGCGCAGCACAGGCAGCCTCGGCGAATCGTGCGATGCAGGCAGCACTGTCGGTTCTGCTCCGGCTGTTTGCCCCGTATCTGCCGTTTGTGACCGAAGAGGTGTGGTCCTGGTGGCGGCACGCATCCGTTCACCGCGCGCCGTGGCCTGCAGCCGTCGATCTCGAAGGCCTGGCGGCCCCGGATCCTGGGGCCTCCGCCGCGCTCGCGATGGCGACTCATGTCCTCGGGGAAGTGCGTCGTGCAAAATCAGAGGCAAAGCGCCCGCTCAAGGTGGCGATTACGCGCGCGGTTGTGCGCGACAGCCCTGAGCGCCTCGCACAGTTGGAATACGGTCGCGCCGACGTGTGTGCCGCCGGCAACATTCGCACGCTCGTCCTCGAGGAAGCCGCGGCCTTTTCCATGGAGCTCGAATTCGCCGAACCAGATCTCGCAGCGGGCGAATCCGGGGCGTAATCGGTGGAACCGCTCGCGCTCAGCGCGTATCAGGATCTCGTGGCTCGCGCGCTGGCCGAAGACACCGGCAGCGGCGATGTCACCAGCGCAGCCACCATCGCACTGGAGCAGCGCGCGCGTGGCGTGCTGCTGGCGAAGAGCAATCTGGTCCTCGCTGGCCTTGACATCGCAGCCGAGACATTCCGGCAGTGCGACAGCGATGTGACGTTCAATCGACACAGCCAGGACGGCGAGTGGTGCCCCAAAGGGAGGACGGTGGCCGAGGTGATTGGATCAGCGCGGGCGCTGCTCGCCGCAGAGCGAACCGCGCTCAACTTTTTGCAACGCTTGAGTGGTATTGCGAGCGAGGCGCGCCGTTACGTGGACGCTGCGGCGGGGCGCATCATCGTGCTCGACACCCGAAAGACGACGCCGACGTTTCGATCGCTTGAGAAATATGCCGTCCGCTGCGGCGGCGCCACCAATCATCGATTCCGGCTCGATGATGGCGTCTTGATCAAGGACAACCATAAGCGGCTCGCCGGCGGCATCGAGGCGGTGGTTGCGCGTGCACGTGCCGCTGGCGTCGGGCTGCCAATCGAGGTGGAGGTCGAGACGCTCGCTGAGCTCGATCAGGCATTGGCCGCCGGAGCGGAGCGAATCCTGCTCGATAATTTCGCCGACGAGCAGCTGCGCAGTGCGGTGCAGCGCTGTCGTGGTGTGGCGCTGGTCGAAGTCTCCGGCGGGGTCACGCTCGAACGCATCCCCGCGATCGCGGCCACCGGCGCCGATTTCGTGTCCGTCGGCGCGCTCACGCATTCTGTTCGCGCCGCCGATCTCAGCTTCGAGCTCGAACCCATTTAAGTGGAGTTCAGATTCGAGTCGCACGCATCGGTTCCTTCGACCATGGACCTTGCCACTGAGGCTGTGCTGAGTGGTGCTGGAGAAGGCTTAGTGATTTGCGCGGAAGAGCAGACCGCGGGTCGCGGCCGGCGTGGCCGCATTTGGAGCTCTCCGCCCGGAGTCGGCCTGTACTTCTCGCTCGTCCTGCGTCCGCCGTGTGGCGTCGGTGATGCCGGCGCACTGCCGCTCATGACGCTGTGCGCCGGCGTCGGCGTTCGTGAAGGGGTCATGCGCGCGAGCGGCCTGGACACAACGTTGAAGTGGCCCAACGATCTGATGCGCGGACGCCGGAAGCTTGCCGGGATTCTGGCGGAGGGGCATGCGATCGGGACCTCCGAGCAGGCCGTCGTTCTCGGCGTCGGCGTCAACGTACTTCGGTCCGCGTTCCCGCCGGATGTCGACGTGCGCGCGACGTCGATCGAACGCGAGCTCGGTCGTGCGCTAGAGCGTGCGCCGCTCCTCAACGGGATTCTTGCGTCGGTGAGCGCCTGGTATGAGCGTCTTCGGAGCGGTGACCGCGATGGTATTCTGCGAGCCTGGCGAGAGGCCGCACCGTCCGCGTGGGGCGCGCCCGTCGGATGGGCGAATGGCGACCGCAAAGGCGTGACCGCGGGCGTCGACGAGTCTGGTGCGTTACTTGTCGCGACTGAGGAGGGGATTGAGCGGATCGTCGCGGGCGAGCTGCGCTGGCTCGAGGCCGAACCGCGGTAACGAACCAGCGTGCCGAACCGGCGCCCGAACCATCGTCTCGAACCATGAGGTTCAAGCGTGCTATTAGCCATCGATGTCGGTAACACAAACATTGTGCTCGGCGTGTTCAACGGTGCGGCGCTGGCGCACAGCTGGCGTTTGACCACGTTACGCGAGCGCACGGCGGACGAGCTCGGTATTCTCGTGACCAGTCTCTGTCGTCATCACGGCCTCGGCCGTGAGGACATCTCCGGCGTCGTGATGGCGTCGGTCGTCCCGCCGCAAACCGGAACGATGATCACGATGGTGCGCGAATACTTCGGACGTCAGCCGCTCAATCTCGAGCCAGGCGTCAACACCGGGATGCCGGTGCTGTACGACAACCCGCGCGAAGTGGGCGCCGATCGCGTCGTCAATGGCATCGCGGCGTATGAGCAGTTCGCTCGCGCCCAGCAGCGCGCCGTGATCGTCGTCGACTTCGGCACTGCCACCACCTTCGACGCGGTTTCCGCAAAAGGTGAGTACCTGGGGGGCGTGATTTGTCCCGGGCCGCAAATCTCCGCCGATGCGTTGTTCCAACGCGCGGCAAAACTCCCGCGCATCGACGTGCAGAAACCGCTCAAGGTCATCGGGACCAATACGATCATGTCGATGCAGTCTGGTCTGTTCTGGGGGTACGTCGACATGGTCGAAGGGCTCGTCAAGCGCATGCGCGCCGAGCTCGGCGGCGCGGTCGTGGTGGTCGCGACGGGTGGTCTGGCGACATTGGTCGCGCCGGAAACGCAACTGATCGATCACGTCGACGGCGAGCTCACGCTGCGCGGTCTAAGAATTGTGTGGGAACGAAATCAGTGACCGAGCCGGACGCTTATTGCCGCGAAGTCGAAGCGTATCTGTGCCGAAAAAATGACGGACACCTTGTCAGAATCGTCGGCCCCGCCTTCGAGCAGGTCGCCGGATGGGCGCGCGAAGGCATCCCATTAAAGGTAGCGCTCAGCGGTGTTGAACGGTATTTCGAACGCTATTACCGTAAAGGGCCGCGCCGCCGCCCGGTGCGCATCGAGTTTTGTGAAGCGGATGTACGCGACGCCTTCGACGATTGGCGCCGAGCGGTCGGCGTTCGCGCCGTGACCAGCGATGCGAGTGCGGGCACGGAGGACAGCGCTACTTCACGACGCGCCTCGCTGGCCCGCCACATCGATCGCGCGCTCGGCCGCTTGACGACGCTGCGCGGCAGCACAGAGGAGGGATTTGCCCTCGGCGACACGCTGGATCGCGTCGTCCGCCGTCTCGACGCGATTCAGGTTGACGCAAAGCGCGTGCGCGGCGACGAGCGGGCCGCGCTCGTGCTCGAGCTCGAAGAACTGGACCGCGAGCTGACGCGCGCCGCGATGGCAGCGCTTGACTCGGACGTTCGCGATCGGCTTGCCGAGGATGCCGAACGCGAGCTCGCACCGTTTCGCGGCCGGATGCTGCCGGAAAGCTGGTCGAAGGCGAGCGCGATGGCGTGCGAGCGGCTGGTACGCGAACGCTTTCAACTCCCATCGCTCAGGTATGAATGATGCGCTCGGGCGATCGGGTCACACTGCGCATCGAGAAGGCCGTCGCCGGCGGGCGCATGCTGGCTCGCCACGAGGGCGCAATCGTTCTGGTGGCCGCGGCAATTCCCGGCGAAACCGTCGAAGCGGAGATCGAGAACGTCCAGCGCGGCACCATGTGGGCGGTGACGCGCCGCGTGCTGGAGGCGTCACCCGACCGCGTCGAGCCATTCTGCGACTGGACGTGTGGCGGCACCGCGTATGCGCACGTCCTCTACGCACGACAACTCGGGCTCAAACGCGACGTCCTCCGCGACGGCTTCCAGCGTCTTGCCCGCGTCTCGCTTGACAGCGATCTCGCGGTTACGGCTTCACCGCCATACGGGTATCGCATGCGCGCCCGTCTGCATCTTCGCGGCGGCCGGCTGGGATTCTTTCGCGAAGGGACGCACGATCTCTGCGATGCCGCCGCAACGCGGCAGTTGCTTCCCGAAACCATCGAGGCGCTGCGGCGGCTCGAACGGGCACTGACGGCTGCGCCTCGCGGCGGGATCAGCGAGATCGAGCTCTCGGAAAATCGTGCCGCAACCGAACGCGTCTGTCATCTCGAACTCGCGCCGGGCGGCGATCCCTCGAGCCTTGCCGGCGCCACCCAGACCGACGGACTGACGGGCGCCTCGTGCGGCTCTGGCCATCACGCACGAGCGCTGACCCTGTGGGGATCACCAACGGTGACGGACACGATCGGCGGCGTTCGACTGGTCCGTCATGCGAATGCATTCTTCCAGGGCAATCGGCATCTTCTGGAGCCGTTGGTGTCGCGGGTCGTGCAGGCGATGCCGGCGAGACGGGTTGTCGAGTTGTATGCCGGTGTTGGCGTGTTCTCGACGGCCCTTGCGGCGCGTGGCGACACCGAGGTGATCGCCGTCGAAGGCGATGCAATCGCAGCCGATGATCTCAAAAAGAACGTTGCGCCATTCGGCGCGCGAGCGTCACCGCGATATCAGGCAGTCGAGGCGTTTCTGTCGTCGAGTCGTGCGCACACCAAGGGTTGGGCCGCTCTCGTCGATCCACCACGCACCGGCTTGTCCAAAGAGGCGCTCGAGGGCATGGTTACGTTCGGTCCGCCCCGCATCGCGTATGTCTCGTGCGACGTGGCCACGCTCGCGCGCGACACCCGCACGCTGCTGGCGCGCGGCTACGCGCTCACGAGCATCGAAGCGTTCGACCTGTTTCCCAACACTGCGCATGTCGAGACGCTCGCCGTATTTGACAACGTCGAGTAATCGGTACCAAGATCCGATGCATGCCGACACTGCAAATCACGCGGACACCAGCGTCTCGCTTGACCGAGGAACTGCGGGAGACGTCGCCGTTCGGGACGACGTTCGCGGATCATATGCTGCTGGCGAGCTGTCGCGACGGCCGATGGACTGAGCCGGAGATCCTGCCGTACCACGATCTGCCGATGTCGCCTGCCGCGAGCGTCCTGCATTACGGCCAGGCGATCTTCGAAGGCTTCAAGGCATATCGTACGCTCGACGGGCGTATTGGCGTGTTCCGGCCGCTGGAGAATTTCGCGCGCTTGAATCGGTCGGCGGCGCGTCTCGCGATGCCGCCGGTGCCGCAGGACGTGTTCATGGATGGCTTGCTCGAGTTGCTGCGGCTCGATCAGGAGTGGGTGCCGCGCGGCGACGGCGGCGCGCTGTACATCCGGCCGGTCTACGTTGCGTCTGAGGGGTTGCTGCAGGTGCGGCCCTCCGCGACGTATCAGTTCATGATCATCACGAGCCCGTCGGGCCCGTACTTCACCGGCGCGGTGGACCTGCTGGCAGAACCGCAGTTCGTGCGCGCCTGTCCGGGCGGGACCGGTGACGTGAAAGCCGCGGGTAACTACGCCGGCAGTCTCCTCGCGGCGCAGCACGCGCAGAAGCAGGGATGTCACACCGTCCTTTGGCTCGACTCGGCCGAGCATCGCTTCATCGAAGAGTGCGGATTGATGAACATCATCTTTGTGATGGACGGCCGGGTGGTCACACCGCCGCTCTCCGGGACCATTCTCCCTGGTATCACGCGCGACTCGGTGCTGACGCTGTGCCGCGACATGGGCATCACGGTTGAGGAGCGCCGCATCCCGATCGACGAGTTGTTCGAGCGCCACGCGGCGGGGAAGCTCACGCAGGCCGCCGGTGTGGGCACGGCCGCGACCGTGGCGCCGATTCGGAAGATCCGATACCGAAGCCGCGACATCGAGCTCGAGCCGCACGACGAGCAGTCGCCGTTCGAGCGCGCGCGACGGGAACTCGAGGCGATCCGCACCGGCCAGATGCCGGACAGGCGCGGATGGCTCACGTTCATGTGATGCACGTCATGCCGTACTTCACCTTGACCTACGAGACTGTCGACAATTTCAGCGAACGCCGCACGCCGTACCGGCCGGCGCACATCGCGCAGGTGCGCGAGGCGTACGGGCGCGGCGAGCTGGTGATGGCGGGCGCCCTGGGAGATCCCCCGGACGGTGCGCTGCTCGTCTTCCGGGCGCACGATCGATCTACGCCCGAGCAATTCGCCAAGCAGGATCCGTATGTGCTCGAAGGCCTGGTGCGGCGCTGGGACGTGCGGCCGTGGACGGTTGTCGTCGGCAACGACCCCGCGGAACCACCCCCGGCGGGTTTGCCGAAGTAATCGGAACGGTCGCGGAATCAACGGCTTTGTGCCGCGGCTTCGATAAATCCCTCGAACAGCGGCCGGAACTCTCCCGTGCGGAAAAAATTCTCGGGGTGCCACTGCACCGCGAGGCGGAAGATCTCGCCGGGCTGTTCGATCGCTTCGATGACGCCGTCCGGCGCCGTCCCCGACACGTCCCAGCCGGCTGCCACCTGCTTGACCGCTTGATGATGGCGGCTATTCACCTGGCAGCTCTCGCCTTCGAGAATGTCCTTCATCAGCTGAAACAGCCGCGAGCCGTTGGCGACCCACACCTCGTGGGCGATGTGATACCGCGGCTCGGCCACCGAGTGGTGCAGCGCGCCATTGACCATCGACGGGATGTCCTGCACCAGCGTCCCGCCGAGGGCGACGTTGAGCACCTGCATGCCGCGGCAGATGGCAAAGATCGGCAACCCCGCCTCAATGGCTTCCTTGATCAACGCGATCTCGTAGGCATCGCGGCCGGGTTCCGACGGCTGAAAGGTGGCGTGCGGCGGTTCGCCATACAACGTCGGGTCGACGTCGCCGCCACCGGTCAGCATCAGGCCGTCGGCACGGCGCACGACCTCGGCGGGCGTGTCCGCATCGTAGCGGAGTTCCATGGGCGTGCCGCCCGCGCGGCGGACCGACTCGAGGTAGTCGGCCATGGCACGGCACGGCGCAATCGCGATCGTCGGCATCAGCAGCTCACATTCTTTGAGGAACGCCTACACCCATCAACTCGAGCACGCACGTCAGTTGCTGCCGGAAGTATGCAACAGCCGCGGCACGCCAGCGACGCACGTCCTGCCGATCTTCGTTGAGAATCGACGCCTTGTGGTAGAAGGCGTTGAACATCTGCGCCAACCCGAACCCGTACTTCGCCAGCACCGCAAACTCGAGCGACCGCACCACCTGTTCGACCACGTCGTCCAGCCGGGAGGCTTCGAGCACAAGGTTCCACAAATCATGATCGCCGTCACTTCCCAGAAGCGCATCGGGCGGCGTCGAGGTGAGGGAGGCGAGCACAGCGCTTTCGGTGAGCCCTTCGCGTCCCTGCAGCTTTTGGAAAATATTGTTCGCCCGCACCACGGCGTATTGCAGATAGGGACCGCTTTCGCCCTCGAAACTGAGCGCTTCATCGATGTCGAACGCGATGACTTTGGTGCGTGAGTACTCGATCATAAAATAGCGGACGGCCGCCACGCCAATTTGTTCGGCGATGCGCCGGCGTTCGTGGTCGGTCAAATCCTCGTTCCGACGCTCCACCTCGGCCCGGGCTTTGTCGAAGAGTCGATCGATGCAGATCGTCGGCCTTGACGCCAAGGCCTTTGCGACCGGAGACTTCGACAAACGGTCTCTTCGCGTCCTCGGAGTCGGCCGGTGGCGCAAACCCGAGCTCGCGTGCGGTGGCATGCGACAACGCCACCATCTCGTAAGAGAAGTGCGTGAGCCGTTCGGCTTCGTCGGGGTGCCCGACGGCGGCGAGCGCCTGCTTCAATAGCTTCTGCAGATACGACTGCCGCACGTCGATGACGTTATACGTGGCCGTCGCCGCGCCAAACGCCGGATGCGGAGACTCGGCCTGATCGGCGCGACTCGTCGTTGCCCACACGTCGCCGCCGTCCATGCGTGTGGCGAACCGTCGATAGTGGAAGTCGCGCCCGAGCACGCCCGACTTCCAGAACTGGTACGCCATGTCCTTGCCGACATAGGTGACCGTTCCGTTCGAACGCACGATGACCTTCTCACGTTCCTCTTCCTCGTGATCGGACGGCTCGCCTGCGGTGTCGGCGGCTGCGGAAGGGTCGTCGTCGATCTTCATCACCCAGCATCCGGCCAGACGGCCCTCGGTCTGCAGGAAGACCGCACCGGTGGCCTCCAGCACCTCGAACGCGCGCGCCCAGAACTTCAGGCGCAGGATGTCGCCTTCCCAGGTGAGCAGGTGATAGTCGATATTGAGGCGCGCCATGGTTTCGAGGTGGCGGCGCACGATGCGATCGGCGACAAACGCGGCGATCTCGGCGGCGGCTGTGCCACCCTGCTCGATGTCGTGCAGCGTCGCGGCGCGGATGTTCAGGCGGTTCTTGTCGCCCTGATACCACTCGGTGACGCGGGCGTAGAGGTCCCAACAGTAATAATCAAATCGGGTGGAGTCGGCGATGCGCTGCACCCCCGCCAGATCGACGCCTTCGAGCTCGCGAAACCCGACCACCACGTCGGCGACCTGAACGCCCGTGTCATCGATGTAGTTCTGGATCTCGACCGCGTTGCCGCGGAAGCCGAGCACACGGACGAGGGTGTCGCCGAGCGCGGAGTTGCGCAGGTGGCCGATGTGCGCGGCCTTGTTGGGATTGATGGCCGTGTGCTCGACGATGGTCTTGCCGGCGTCGGCGGCCCGGGGGGCCGGTCGTTCGACGACGCCCAGGCGCTGCAACAGGAATGTGCGGCGATCGAGGAAAACATTGAGATATCCGTTCGCCGCCGCCTCAACCCGTGACACGCCCTCGATGCCGTCGATGCGTGCGGCAATCTCTTGTGCGATGAGCCGTGGCGCCTTGCGCAGGCGCCGCGCCAGGTCAAACGCCGCCGGCGAGCCCAGATCGCCAAGCGCGCGGTTGGGTGGATACTCGATCGGGATCACGGCGCTCTGTGCGACCTCCGCGCCGTACAGCGCGCCGAGCACGGCGCGGACGCGGTCCCTGACCCGATCGTGAAGCAGAAGAATCATGCCTGAAAACGCGCGGAACTAGGCGTGGTCGCGCGCCGCCCGGCAGGCGCGTTCATAGTCGGCGAGGGTATTGACGTTCATCAGCATCGTGCTATCCGGATCGATCAGTGCCAACTCCGCTGGGTCCAACTCTCGCACGCGAACGCCGGCCAGTGCGTTGCGAATCCCGAGCGCGCCGCGGTCGATCTGTGCCTTCAGTCGGAGCGCCACCGAACGACGGTAGCCACCGCAGAGCGGCTGCAGCCCGTGGGAGGTACGCGGGATGACCGCTTCGTCTTCGTCCCCAAACTGCCCCAGGCGATCGATCAGCCGGGGGCCGACAAATGGCATGTCACCCGCCAGCACGATCGTGCACTCCGCCGGTGCGACGAGCAACGCCGTGTAGAGCGCCCCGAGCGAGCCCGCTTCGCCCATCGCATCGGCAAAAACAGGTGCCGGTGCCCGCTCTTCGATGCTCCAACGTCCGATGAGAGAGATATGCTCTACACCGGCGCGACCGAGTGCCTCGATTTGACGCGTCAAGATTGACTGTCCCTCGACAGACAATTGGTGTTTGACGCGCCCGCCGAGGCGACGGGCCCGACCGCCAATTAAGATCGCCGCGGTTATGCGTGCTACGTTATCAGAACTCCCTAGACTCCGTCATGGTTGATGCCGGCATCGGTCGTCTCCTTATCGCTAGTCTCCACGAGGGCATCGCTGACGTTGCCCCGATGCGTCTCGAGTTTTATGAAAACTGGCTCACGCCGCCCGGGCTGCGCGAGGGCAAATTCGGCCTTGCGCCATTGCACGCGGTGCTCAGTTTTTTGCGTCTCGAGGGCCAGCACACCTACGACGGCGTGATGACCAAAGCCGGGCAACACACGGCGGATTGGGCTTATGCCGAGCTTTCGTCGGTCGAGCGCGCGCTCGTGCGCAGCTTTCCGATCGGGCTCCGCGCCCGTTGGGCACTGCGATTGAGTAAGCGCCTGGTCGCGCAAACGTTCAAGGGGTCCAGAGCCAGCACGCGGCTGAAAAAGCGATCCGGCACACTCGGCATTCGCGCTTCGGTCTTCTGTTCGCTCCGCGAGAAGGCCGCCTGGCCGATGTGTGTGTTTTATTCGGCCGCCGTCGAGCGATTCCTCCAGCGGTTCGACCTCGACGCGCAGGTGGAAATTGCGGAGTGTCGTGCGTATGGTGGCACCGGATGCACCATGCTGGTGACGATTCGGACGGCGCCGGCCGCCGCCGCCGCCGCATGAATCAGGCAGTGACGGCTTGGCGGTTGCTCCTCACCGCGCTCGTCGTGGCATGGCCGCTGTCGTGGGCGGCCGCGCAACCCCCCTCTGACCCGGTCCCACGCGAAACCATCGTGATGCCGTTCGAGAATCCTCTGGCCGAGCCGCGGCTCTATTGGCTCGGCGAAGGGTCGGCCGTCCTCCTGGCCGACTACTTTGAAGCGTTCGGCACGCCGACGATTCCACGTGAGGCGCGCGCGGCCGCCTTCGAGCGGCTGCAATTGCCGCCGGCCGCTGCCCTCAGTCATGCGACCGTGATCAAGGTCGCGCAGTTTGTCGGCGCGTCGGATGTGATCGTCGGATCCTATGAGCTTGCCGGAGAGCACCTGACGGTGCGGGCGCGCCGCATCGGCCTGGCCGCCGGCCGGCTCCTTCCCGAGGTCACGGAGCGTGGCCCGCTTGGTGAGTTGTTCGCCATTTACGAGCGGGTCGCGCGCCGCCTGCACGATCTCACGCGTCCTCTCCCGCCAATCAAGTCGGGCACGGTGCTCGCGTCGCCCGCCGCGCTCGAGGCGTACGTGAAGGGCCTGGTCGCCGAAACCGGCCCAATTCAGCGCTCCTATCTGGAGCAAGCCCTCAAGCTCGCGCCACGCGACGATCGTGTCCGGCTTGCCCAGTGGCAAGTGCTGAGCGATCTCGGCGATCACGCGAAGGCCCTCGATGTGGTGGCCGCAGTGCCGCCAACAAGTCCAGACGCGCAAGCGGCTCGGTATTGCGCGGCCTTGTCGCAGATCGAGCTCAAACGCTACGACCAGGCGTTCGAGGCGCTCAAGGCGCTCGCCGGCGAAGGACGGTTGCCGGAAGTCGTGAACGCGATGGGGGTCATCCAGCTCCTCCGCGGCGGTACCGCGCAGACTGGCAAACCGGCCTACTACTTCAATCAGGCCGCACAAATCGATGCGACCGATTCCGACTATTTTTTCAACCTTGGCTACGCCTATTGGATGGATCGTGATCCGCCGGCGGCGGTCTACTGGCTACGCGAGGCGGTGCGGCGCGACCCGGCCGACGGCGATGCGCATTACGTGCTCGGCGCGGCGCTGCAGCAAACCGGCGCCACGGCCGAGGCGGCCCGAGAGAAAGAGCTCGCACGCCGCCTCTCGTCGAGCTACGCCGAGTGGGACAAGCGCAGTGCCGGCGGAGGCGACAGTGTGCCGCGCGGTTTAGCGCGCGTGAAGGATCGGCTGGAACGTCCAGGCGTGCGCGTGGAATCGGTGATTACCGCGACGGGGCAGCGCGATCAGGCCGACCTGGCCTCCTTTCACCTCGAGGCCGCGCGGCGCGCGTTCGCACGCGAAGACGATCGCGAAGCGGAGCAGGAGCTGCGGCGAGTCGTGTTTCTGTCGCCGTACCTCGCCGACGCACACGTCATGCTCGGGCGCGTGTATCTCCGCGCCGGGCGCACGTCCGAGGCGATTCAGGCGCTCAAGATTGCCTTGTGGAGCGAGGAGAGCGTGGTCGCCCACCTGGCACTCGCCGAAGCGCATCTGCAGTTGAAAGATCTGGTGTCAGCGCGGGCGGAAGTCGATCGTGCGCTCGTGCTCGATCCGGCGTCCCACGAAGCGCAGGCGCTCCGCGACCGCCTTTCGCGTGCTAAAATGTGACACGTCAGGAGGTTACCCGGATCGCATGGCGACAACCACAAGCGACGACACATTTCGTGAGATCCAGCTGAACGGAAAGCAGCTCTTCTTTCTCTTCATGGCGGTCGTCGTCGTATCGGTGGTGATCTTCCTCTGCGGCGTTCTGGTCGGTCGTGGAGTGCGCGCCGAAGTGACACCGATCGAGGCGGCGGCGCCGCCGCCTGTTCCCGCCAGTACCGCAACGAATGCCGTGGCCCCCACTCCGCCTTCAGGGACCCCGCGAACCGCAAACGAAGATCTGAGCTATCCGAATCGCCTCGCGAGCGGCGAGGCGCCGGCGGAAAAGCTCCGCGCCCCCGACGCTCCGGCACGAGTGGCCGCGCCGCCGGCAACACGGGCGCGTGACGCGCAACCAGCGGTTGCGGCGCCTACCGAAGCTGCGGCCGTGCCCGCGGCGAACTCGGGCACCTCCGAGCCCACCGGTGGAGGCTTTGCCATTCAAGTAGCGGCGCTGCGCCAGCGTGCTGAGGCGGATTCGGTGGTGCGCGGCCTGACCGGCAAAGGCTATCCGGCGTATGTGATGACTCCGGATTCAGGTGCGCCGGCCGTCTTCCGCGTGCGCGTCGGCAAGTTCAAGGATCGCCACGACGCCGAAACCGTCGCGGCTCGGCTGCAGAAAGAAGAGCAGTTCAAGCCCTGGATCGTGCGCTAGCTCTCCTTTCGGGCGTCCTTCTCGCGCTCTCGTTCCCTCGGTACGGTCACCCGGCGATTGCGTTCATTGCGTTGACGCCGCTTTTCGTGGCGGTGGCGGGATCGCAGTGCCGCGGTGTGCCGGCGCGTCGCGGCTTCCTCCTTGGCCTCCTCACCGGCATCCCGTACTTTGCCGGGACTGTCTACTGGACCGCGGGCACGGTCACCACCTTCGGCGGGCTGCCGTTCATCGTTGGCGTGATCGTGGCCGGCGTGCTCGTACTCTATCTCTCGCTCTTTGTCGCGATCGCCGCGGCGGCATCAGGCGTGATCATCCGCCGCTTCCGCGAAGCCGGGCTGATGATCGCCCCGGCCGCGTGGGTGGCAACGGAATACCTGCGCGGCAATCTGTTCGGCGGCTTCCCGTGGATCCCTCTTGGCAATTCCGTAGTGACGCTGTTACCACTCGCCCAGGTGGCGAGCCTCGTCGGCGTCTATGGACTTTCCTGGCTCCTCGCGACTCTGCATGCATGCTTCGCGCTCGCCACCCTGACCACCGGGCGTACGCGCATCTCCGCGGCGGTGGCCGCGTTGGTGATCGTGACCGGGCCGTCGCTCTGGGGATCGGCGCGCATCAACGAGGCGCGCCTGGTGCGCGACGGTGCGCCAGTCCGCGTCGGCTTGGTTCAGGCCAACATCCCGCAGGCGCAAAAATGGGATCCGAGCAACGCCGGGGCCATCTTCGAGCGCTATGTCACCATGACGCGGCAGGCGATTGCAGAGGGCGCGCAGTTCGTGTTGTGGCCGGAGTCAGCCACGCCGTTTTTCTTCGAGGAAGATGGGTTCGGCGCCGACCGCCTGCGTGCGTTGTCGCGTGAATCGGGCACGCCGATCCTTTTCGGATCGGATCAGATTGAGCGTGGCAATGGTCCCGATCGCTACTACAACGCCGCGTTCATGCTCGATCCGGCGGGCGCGACCGTCGGGGTGTACCGCAAGATGTATCTGGTGCCGTTCGGCGAATACGTGCCGTTCAAGAACTTGCTGTTTTTCGTCGGGCCACTTGTCGAAGCGGTCTCGGACTTTGCGCCGGGATCGAGCGTGACGATGCTGCCGGTGCATGGGCACATGGTGAGTACGGCGATTTGCTATGAGGTTGTGTATCCCGACTTGATGCGGAAAGCGGTGCACGAAGGCGCCGAACTGCTGACCACGATCACCAACGACGCATGGTATGGCACGACCTCGGCGCCGTATCAGCACTTCGCACTCGCGTCGATGCGGGCGATCGAGCAGGGTCGCTATCTCGCACGCTCGGCCAATACCGGCATCAGCGGTATCGTCGACCCCTACGGCCGCGTGGTCGTGGGCACGGACCTGTTCGCGACCACCATTGTCGTGGGCGAGGTGCGCTTCCTGCAGGAGCGCACCATCTATGCGAAAATTGGGGACGTCGCTCCACAGTGTGCAGTGCTGTTGACCCTGCTGGCGTTAGCACTCGCGACTATACGCATCTCGACGTTTCGCCTGCGTCCATCTTCGTAGTCGTCGTTCGGTTCTCGATTGTTCGTTCTCTTCCCCGGAGGCTCCGTTGTCACTCGGTCAAGACGATTTGATTCGCCGTTCCGAAGCTCTTCTCAAGCGCGCTCGTGATCTGCGGAGCTATCTTTGACTCGTCACATTCGGCAAGCGAGCTGACCGAACTCGAAACCCGCATCGCGGCGCCGGATTTCTGGAAAGATCAGGCCGAGGCGCAGAAAGCGCTTCAGCGCCGGCGCCGCATCACCGACGACGTCGACCTGCGCAATTCACTGGCCAAAAAACTCGATGACCTTGGGGTGCTCCTCGAATGGGCGCAGCAGGGCGAAGACGTGAGCGTCGATCTGCAGCGTGGGCTCGACGCGCTCGAAGGCGAAGTCGAAACCGCCGAGGTCAAGAAGATGCTCGGCGGCGCGCACGATCGGGCCAACGCGATCGTCACGATTCATCCCGGCGCCGGCGGTACCGAATCGCAGGACTGGGCCGAGATGCTGATGCGGATGTATTTGAAATGGGCGGAGCGCCGCGGCTTCAAGCGCGAGGTGCTGGACTATCAACCTGGTGATGAAGCCGGCATCAAGGGCGTGACGTTCACGCTCGGCGGCGAGCATGCCTTTGGACTGATGGCTGCCGAAGCCGGCGTCCATCGTCTGGTGCGGATCTCGCCGTTTGATCAGGCGGCGCGGCGGCACACCTCGTTTGCGTCGTTGTACGTGTGGCCCGAGATCGAAGAAGACGTCGATATTGAGATCGCCGAGAAAGATCTGCGTATCGACACCTACCGCTCGAGCGGGGCCGGCGGCCAGCACGTCAACGTGACCGACTCCGCCGTGCGCATCACGCACTTGCCGACCGGCATCGTCGTGTCGTGCCAGAACGAACGCTCCCAGCACAAGAACCGCGATGTGGCGATGAAGGTGCTCAAGGCGAAGCTCTACGATCTGAAGCAGAAAGAGCAGCAGGCCAAGTTGGACCAGATCGGCGGGACCAAGAAGGACATCGCGTTCGGCAGCCAGATTCGCAGCTACGTGCTGCAGCCCTACCAGATGATCAAGGACCACCGCACGAAGCTGCAGGTCGGCGACGTCAATCGCGTGCTCGACGGTGACATCGACCCGTTCATCAAAACCTATCTGATGCAGAAGTCGTCGGGCACGTTGGGTGCGCCGTCAGTCGATGAGGATGATTAATACTCCGGCGGCTGCTTGGTTGGCTGCGTGCCGGAGATAAACGCTTCGCTGATCCCACCGGTCCCGTCTTCCACGGCCTCGCCGTTTTCCTTACTGACCGACTGGAACACGATGTTGCCGGGCGGATCGAATGCCGGCGGGTTCTTACGATCGCCGCGCAACTCGATGTAGCGCTTCATGAAATCCATCCAGATGGGCAGCGCCGTGACCGAGCCGGTTTCACCCTGGCCGATCGGTTTTTTCTCGTCGTAGCCAACCCACACGCCGACGGTGATGAGCGGATCGAAGCCAATGAACCACGCATCGGTGTAGTCGTCGACCGTGCCGGTCTTGCCGGCGAGCGGCCAGTCGAGCGAGGCCGCGGCGGCCGCGGTCCCGCGCTGCACGACCCCGCGCAACAGGTTGGTCATCACAAACGCCGTATCAGCGCGGATCGCGTCGCGGGGGACGGGGCGATGGTCCTCCAGCAGGTTGCCTTCGCGATCCAGCACGGAAATCACTTGATACGGTTGCAGACGAATGCCGTGGTTCGGGAAGGCTGAGTAGGAGCTCGTGATTTCGAGCAGCGTGGCTTCCGCCGCCCCAAGGGCCGTCGACAGATACGGCGGAAAATCCTCCGGGAACCCGAAGCGCTTGGCGTAGGCGACGACCTGTTGCGGTCCGAGCATCTCCATGACGCGCACCGCCGGAATATTGCGCGATTGCTCGAGCGCTGCACGCAGGGTCAGCGGGCCGACGTAGGTTCCATCGTAGTTGCGCGGCGCGTACGGCGGCTGGCCCGCGCCGGCATCAAAGGACGCCGGAGTGTCCACGAGGATCGTGGACGAGGTCAACCCGCGATCGATGGCGGCGGTGTAGAGCAGAGGCTTGAAGGTGGAGCCCATCTGCCGAAACGCCTGCGTCGCGCGGTTGAACTTGCTGCGAGCGAAACTGAACCCCCCGACCATCGACAAGATGTGGCCGGTCTGATTGTCGATGGCCACGAGTGCCCCCTCGATCAGCGGCGTCTGTTCGATCGTGACCGTCGCGGTGTGCGCCGCGCTATCCAGCTTGTCGACGAGCACTTCAATCAGATCACCCGTCTGCACGAGATCCGCGGCGTGCGTGCGGCGCGTCCACTTGTAGGCGATCGGTCCGACATTCGCCGTGTAGGCCGCGAATCGCACGCGGGCGATGCCGCCTTTCGTTTCGCGCGCATCGACGCTTGTCACGACGGCGGGAACGATGTCTCCCTGAGCGATCGGGCGGCTCCAGCGCTCGTGTTTGAAGGCCTCGAGCGAGTGCCCCTCGACCAGGACGTTACGCGCAGGTTTGCGCCACACGCCGCGCCGGCGCGCGACTTGCCGCAGCCCCCGATCGATCGCGGCATTTGCCGCCTGCTGCAGTTGTGGATCGAGCGTGGTGCGGACGGTGAGGCCACTCTGGTAGAGCGCTTTCGCACCATACTTGGCCTCGACATACTTGCGGACCTCCTCCAGGAAGTACGGTGCCGTGCTCGATTCCTGGCCTGGTTCGCCGCGCGTGACGATCGCCTCTTGTTTGGCCGCTTCGGCCTCGTCTACCGGAATGAAACCTTCTTCCGCCATCCGATCGAGGGTGTAGTTGCGGCGTCGCCGTGCGGCGTCGCGATTGACGTAGGGGCTCTGGCGCACGTTGCCCTGCAGAATGCCCGCGATGAGGGCGGCTTCCGGGAGCGTGAGATCCTTCGCCGACTTCTTGAAATACAGCTGCGACGCCGCTTCGACACCGTAGGCGCCGTGCCCGAAATACATCTGGTTGCAGTAGAACGTGAAAATCTCTTCCTTGGTGTAGCGCTTCTCGATCTGGATCGCGAGAATCGCTTCTTTGATCTTCCGCTCCCACGTTTTTTCATCGGTGAGAAACAGCTTGCGCGTGAGCTGCTGCGTCAGCGTGCTCGCACCGGCCGCCAGCCGCCGCTCCATGAGGTCGTGCAACAGCGTCAGGAGAATGCGCTGGCCGCTCAGTCCGACGTGCTCGAAAAACTCCGAATCCTCCGCCGCAAGGATGGCCTGTCGAAGCTGGAGAGGCACATCCTGATAGCCGATGACGACCCGCCGCTCCGTGGCAAAGTCGCCGATGACGGCCCCGTTGATGCCAAGCACGCGCGTGATGGTGCTCGGCACGTAGTCGTCGAGCGCGGAAATCTGCGGCAGATCGTCGGCGTAGGCGAACAGCACACCGCTGAGCGTGCCAGCGAGTGCCGCGGCAATGAACAAGGCGGCGAGGCCCGCCTGCCGCGCCACTCTGACTACGTAGCGGCCCGAACGCTGGGCTCTGTTGCCGCGATTGGTGCTGACGATGCGTCGCGCCACTTACGTCGGTGGCCGCCGACGGGCAGCCCCGCCCTGCTCGCCGCCCCTTCGACTCACGGGCCGCGGGTGCGGATGCGGCGGGAGGCGGTGCTGGGGTCGGACGTGGCGCGGCGGCGGTGTCGGGCGCGCGGGCGCGGCCGCTCGATGGCGGTGGTGTGTTGCGGCGCTCGCCGTCAGACGACGGCGTCGGTCGGGCGTAGCCACGCGGCTCGGTACCAGGGCTGGCGCCGACGTTGCCTTCACGCCGCTGGGGTGCATCGCGTCGTTCGACGGCCCCGCGCTCCGGAGCACCGGGACGATACAGCAGCGCCGGCGGGGGTGCGCTGTCGGGGCGCGGCGTCACGTTCGTGGCGGTCGGTGCAGATCGCGACGGCGGAACGACGTAGGTCGGATTTCGAAGAATCCCGCGACGAGGGTCGTCGCGTGGAACATCATCACTGCGTCGTTCACCGCGCGGATCGACAGGAACCAACGTCCCGCGCGGCACTGCGACATCCGAGCCGCGGGGCACCGCCGCGTCGAGGCCGGGTTGCACGCGCCCTCTCGTATCCGGTACGACGAGCGTCCCGCGCGGCACCATATCGTTCGTCATCACGCGGCGCGTGTGCTCCGGCAGTCGCCTTGGATCGATCGCGTGCGCACGAACAGGACGCCGATTGCCGAAGCCGGCGCGCGGTACGATGGTCCACGACCGCCACGGATCGTAGTTGGGCCAATAGGCAGGGTGATCCCCCGGATGCCGCGAGAACCCGATGGAGGCGCGACCGTCCCACCCGAGCGGGCTCCAACTCACATATCCAGGAACGAACGCCCAACTCACCCATGCCGGACCCCAGACCCGGTTGGGAATCCAGTACCACGACGCGCCCGTGAAACCCCATCGGCCGTAATGATGCGTCGGCCACGCCCACGGATCATGGCCAATCCAGGTCAAGCCGTACCGCGTGTGCGCCCAAGACCCTGTGTAGTACGGCCGCCAATCGGCGCCCACCGCGGGAAACCAGACGTTGCCGTACGGCGCGACCGAGTCCCATCGGCCATAGCTGTCTAAGGTTGCCGCGTAGGGGCGAAGCTCCGTGGGCAACTGACGCGCGGACGGCGCGGCGGCGAAGCCAGTGGTGCGCTCGTCAGCCCACCGATCAAACGCGTCCCATCGCGCCGAGTTGAACGCCTGGATCGATACGCGGCTGCCGGCCCCGAGAATCGTAGCCATCTCGCCGCCGCGCACCACCGTCCGTGACCCGGCATCGTCCACTTCCGCGAGTCCGCGTGCGACGGTCATCTCCAGACGGTTCGAGCCAGCGTCGACGGTCACGCCGTATTCGCCGCGCGCGTCAAACCTGACAGACGCGGCCTGCGTGTCGATTGTGAAGGCGTTGGTCGCCGCGGGCGACACGCGCAACGCGACGCGCCCGCCGCGCAGGCGCAAACGGTTGGCCGACAACATCTCCAGCTCAGTGTCGTGATCGAGGTGAAGGAGGGTGCCGTCAGTGAATACGATCTCGGCGCGGCCGTTCCCAGTGCGCACGAGGTCGCCGTCCACGAGCATCGCGCCGACGTCGCCACGATCAGCAACGCCTTCGTGAACGACCGCGACGATGCCTTCGACAAACGCGAGATTGCGCGGGGGGCGGCCCGGGCGGCGGCAAAGGGGAGTCCTGAGCGGCGGCTGGAACCGAAACCAGGCAGCAGACGAGAACAGCAGCGCTGAGTGTTCGAAGCCCGGACATAGCGACCCTCGATCGAGCAGGCAGGCACTGTCAGTATACGACCTCTGTTGATCGGCCGCACGCATTGTTTTTGACAAGAAGCCACTCAGATTTCATACTGACAGCATGAGCAAAATTATCGGAATCGACCTGGGCACCACCAATTCCGTCGTGGCGGTGATGGAGGGCGATCAACCCACGGTCATCCAAAACGCCGAAGGCAGCCGCATTACCCCGTCTGTTGTGGCGTTCAGCAAGAACGCCGAGCGCCTCGTCGGACAGGTCGCGAAGCGGCAGGCGGTTACCAACCCTGAGAACACGGTCTTTTCGATCAAGCGGTTCATGGGTCGGCGCTTTGACGAAGTCAACGAGGAAATGAAGATGGTCCCGTACGAGGTGATTCGCGCCTCGAATGGCGACGTGCGCATCAAAGCCGGCGGCGCCGAGTACGCGCCGCCGCAACTCTCCGCCATGATCCTGCAGAAGCTGAAGCAGGCCGCCGAGGATTACCTTGGCCAACCGGTCACCAAGGCCGTGATTACCGTGCCCGCCTACTTCAACGATGCCCAGCGCCAAGCCACAAATGAGGCTGGTCAGATCGCCGGTCTCGAGGTGATGCGCATCGTCAACGAGCCGACCGCCGCCGCGCTGGCCTATGGGCTCGACAAGAAAAAGGACGAGACGATTGCCGTCTACGATTTTGGCGGCGGCACCTTCGACATCTCGATTCTCGAAGTCGGGGAAGGCGTGGTCGAAGTCAAGTCGACCAACGGTGACACCCACCTCGGAGGCGACAACCTCGATCAGCGCGTCATCGAGTGGATCATCACCGAGTTCAAGAACAGCGACGGCATCGATCTGAGTAAGGACCGCATGGCGCTGCAGCGTCTGCGCGAGGCGGCGGAGAAGGCCAAGATGGAGCTGTCGTCGGTGATGGAGAGCGAGATCAACCTGCCCTTCATCACGGCCGACGCCAGCGGGCCCAAGCATCTCGCCATGAAGCTGACGCGTGCCAAATTCGAATCGCTCGTCGAAGACATGCTGCAGCGAACCGTCGGACCGACCAAGCAGGCGCTCACCGACGCGGGCGTGGATCCCTCGAAGATCGACGAGGTCGTGCTCGTCGGCGGCTCAACCCGCATCCCGAGGGTGCAAGCGATCGTCAAGGATCTGTTCGGCAAGGAGCCGCACAAGGGTGTCAACCCGGATGAAGTGGTGGCCGTCGGCGCAGCCATCCAGGCGGGTGTGCTGGCCGGCGACGTCAAGGATCTGCTGCTGCTCGACGTGACGCCGCTCTCGCTCGGCATCGAGACGCTGGGCGGAGTGATGACCCCGCTCATCCAGCGCAACACGACGATTCCGACGCGGAAAAGCGAGACTTTCTCGACCGCGGCGGACAACCAGACGAGCGTCGAGGTGCACGTGATGCAAGGCGAACGGCCGCTCGCCCGCGACAACCGCACGCTCGGTCGGTTTCACCTCGTGGGTCTTCCTCCCGCGCCACGCGGCGTGCCGCAGATCGAAGTCACCTTCGACATCGACGCCAATGGCATCGTCAACGTGTCGGCCAAGGATCTGGGCACGCAGAAGGAACAGAAGATCACGATCACGGCTTCGTCCGGCTTGAGCAAGGACGAAGTCAACCGCATGATGCGTGAGGCCGACGCCAACGCGGAAGAGGATAAGAAGCGCCGCGAAGAAATTGAAGCGCGCAACAAAGCGGACCAGTCGGTGTACACCGCCGAACGCATGCTGCGCGATACCGGCGACAAGATCACCGCAGCCGACCGAACGGCGATCGAAGCCGCGATTGCGGATCTGAAGAAGGCGATCGAGAGCAACGACGCCGCCGCCATGAACCGCACGATGGACGCGCTCACCGCGGCACAGCACAAAGCGGCAGAGACGCTCTATCGTCAACAGCAACAAGGCGGCCCGCCACCGGGCGCCGGTACCGATGCCGGGGGCAGCGGTCAAGGCGCAGAGGGTCAGGCCCAAGGCTCGAGCGGTGACGTGATCGACGCCGAAGTCGTGGATGAGGAGAAAAAGTAGTTAACAGTTCAAAGTTCAAAGTTCAAAGTTGAGATCTTGACAACGTTACGCCGCAGTCCACGAGGAGGCGCCCTGACCAGCTGCTTTGCGCCCGAACGCCAGAAAAGAAGTTCCGAAGTAGACAAGATCTTCACTTTTGAACTTTGAACTTTGAACTTTGAACTTTGAACTGGACATGGATCTTTACATTGTCCTCGGAGTGCAGCGCGGCGCATCGCCTGGCGACATCAAGCGGGCGTATCGCCGCCTTGCGCGTCGATATCACCCCGACATCAATCCCGGCGACCGCGAGGCTGCGACGCGGTTCCGGCAGATCCTCGACGCCTACGAAACGCTGATGGATCCCGATCGTCGTCGCCGCTACGACTCAGGCCACGCCAGTCGCCTGGTCGCCGAAGCGACCGCCTACGGCTTCACGGGCTTCGACTTTTCCGGTTCGGCCGACGGCGAGCGCGCGACCACGTTTGGCGACCTCTTCGAAGACGTTTTTAGCCGCCGCACCACTCGTTCCCGTCCGGAAGACGCGGAACGCGGATCGGATCTGCATCTCAAGGCCCTGCTGTCGTTTGACGACGCCTGGAAGGGCGTGCAGTGGCCGGTGTCGGTGGCGCGGCAGGACAGCTGTCGATCCTGTGCCGGCACCGGCTTCCATCGCACCGTCGACTCGCGCTGCGTCGCGTGCGAAGGAACCGGGGTGGTCCGCTCTGTCCGCGGCCACATGGTGTTCTCGAAGAATTGTGCGCACTGCACCGGCAGCGGGCGGCTGCGGCAGCTCGCGTGCGAAACCTGCCAGGGCCAAGGGGTCGAGGCGCGCGCGGAAACCATCAACGTGCGCATTCCTCCCGGCGTCGGCGATGGCGCACGCGTCCGCGTTGCGGGTAAGGGTCACGCGGGCGTTCGCGGCGGCGAGCCCGGCGACCTGTACATCGACATCGAGGTCAAGCCGCATCCACTGTTCCACCGTGTCGACGACGACGTTCACATGGTCGTGCCGATTGCCATTCACGAAGCGGCGCTGGGTGCGCGCATCGAGACGCCGACGCCGGACGGGCCGATGCGTCTACGAGTACCGCCGGGAACGCAGTCGGGCCAGCGCTTCCGGTTTCGCGATCGAGGGGTTCCCGCCGCCCGCGGCAACGGACGCGGAGACCTGGTCGTCGAGGTGCGGATCGTCTTGCCGCGCGTGCTCGACGAACGGTCCAAGGAACTCCTCCGTGATTTCGGCCGCATCAACGGGGAGAGTGTGCGCGAGGAGGTCTTCGGCGCCGAATTACGCGCTCACCCAACGGACCGCGGCGCCGGCGCGCGGCGGCAATAACGATGGCGTCGAAGAAGACCGGTAAAGCGTATTACATGATCAGCGCTGTGGCGCAGAAGTACAACATTCACCCGCAGACGCTGCGCCTCTACGAACGCGAAGGGCTGCTCGCGCCGTCTCGCACCGAGGGCAACACGCGACTCTACTCCGAAGACGATTTGGAACAGCTCGAAACGATCCTGTCGCTGACGCGCGATCTCGGCGTCAATCTGGCCGGCGTCGAGATTATTTTGAACATGCGTCGAAAAATGGAGCGCATGCAATCGGAGGTCAACGAGTTCATGGAGTACGTCAAGCGTGAGCTCGCGCGCGGCATCGACGATTGGGAGCAGCGCCTCGGAACCGCGCTTGTCAAATCGTCACCGACCGACCTCGTCCGCGCGACGCCACCGGCTTCCGCACCTGCCGAGGACGCCAAGGGCGAAAGACCGAAATAGAATTGGAGATCTTCCGGATCTCCAAATCTACTTCTGTTAATATCGCGAGCGTGCGAAGGATTGAGGCGCTCGCCGCTGATTCACTCACGCTTCAGTCGTACCTGCAACAGATCGCAAAGTTCCCCCGGCTCACGAGCGAGCAAGAGCGCGAGCTCGGGCGCCGGATTCAACTGCGCGCCGACGACGACGCGCTCGGCGCACTGGTCGAATCCAATCTGTCGTTCGTGGTGTCGTATGCGACTCGCTACCGAAGGCTCGGGGTGCCGTTTCTCGATTTGATCCACGAAGGCAATCTCGGCCTCCTCGAGGGCGCGCGGCGATTCGATCCCGAGCGCAACGAAACGTTCATCTCACACGCCGCGTGGTGGGTGCGACAATCGATCATGCACGTCCTCGCCGACACCGCCGGCCTCGCCGTGCTGCAGGTGCAGCTCGAACACGCGCCGGCGCCGATTGAATTGCCCTTCGATCTCGAATCGCTGGTCGAAGACGCGACTGGCGCAGACATGGTCGACGATCGCTTCACACTCAGCGAACGGATCACGGCGCGCGCGCGCCGCGAGCACGGGCTCGAACTGGCGGATGTGTTGCCGGATTTCGTGTTGCAGGAGATCGAAGACGATCTCATGCGCGACGCGCTCGTCCAGCAGCTCGAATGCGCGATGAGGGAGCTGACGCCGAACGAACGGCAGGTGATCCGTTTGCGCTACGGGTTGCACATGGATGAAGCGCTGCGAATCCACCAGATCGCCGCGCGCATGCGCCTGACCCGGCAGCACGTGCGCACAATCGAAGCCCGCGGGATGCAGAAGCTGCGCCGCGGAAAAGCGCTGCGCAGCTATTTGAACTAAAGCGCGCGTGCGCCTGAGACCTGACTTGCTCAACCGCGGACCCCGCGCGACATGTCTGGTCACCTGACACCTGACACCCGATACCTGACACCTGACACCTGACACCTGGCACCTGGCATGACCTGTCCTCTCTGCAACGACACGCGCTGGAAGTCCGTCGAAGTCGAAGGCGTCGAGCGTGTGGTTCGCTGCGACTGCTGGCGGGATTCGCTCGTCGGCCGTCTGCTCGACGCCGCGCGCATCCCGCCGCGGTTTGCCCGCACCGAGTTGGACATGTACCTGCCGGACACGGATTCTCAGCGCCTGGCGCTGAAGAAAGCCCGGCACTTCGTCGATACCTTCCCAGTGGTCGACAAAGGCCTGCTGTTCCATGGACCATTCGGCGTCGGCAAGACGCACCTCGCCGTCGGCACTCTCAAGGCCGTCATCCGCAAGACCGGCGCCAAGGGCTACTTCTTCGAGACACCGGAGTTGCTGCGTCAGGTGCGCAACACCTACAACTCACGCGTCGACGAGACCGAGATGGGCATTCTCAAGCCGATCATCGACGCCGACATCCTCGTGCTCGATGATCTGGGCACGGAGAAAACGTCCGAGTGGGTCCAGGAGACCCTCGGGCTGCTCGTCAACTCGCGCTACAACACTCGCCGACCGACGATTCTGACGAGCAACCTTCACGATCCGATGGAGAGCGACGATCCCAATTCGTTCGTGTTCCAGATCGGCGCGCGCACCCGCTCGCGCCTGATTGAAATGTGCGAGTGGGTAGAAATTCAAGCGCCCGACAACCGCGATCCCGATCGACATACCGCCGCCGCCGAAGCGGGGCAGTGGCCAACGCCGCCTGATAACATCAAGAAGGGCGCGCTGCCGGGGAAGACGCGCGGCCAGGTTCGCGCGCAACTCAAAGACAAAGGCGCCGGCGATCTGAAGTGGACGGGTGGGAAAGCGGGGTCGTAAGGAAAGTTTCCAGTTGTCAGTTCCCAGTTCAAAGTTTCGTGGTCAGGTGCGAGTTCGTGGTCAGATACCACCGTCGACCGAACTGAACGTGAACTGAAAAACTCAACTTGCAACTGAAAAACTCAACTTTGAACTGGAAACTGGCAACTGGAAACTGGCAGTGCTGGGTCTCTACCTCCACATCCCCTTCTGCGCCGCCATCTGCAATTACTGCAACTTCAATCGAGGTGTGTTCGACGCCGCGCTCAAGACGCGGTACGTGTCGGCGATTGAGGCGGAGATCCGGCGCGCGGCGGAAACCGACACCGGCGCCGATACGATTTATTTTGGCGGGGGCACGCCCTCGCTGCTGAGCGGGGAGGACGTCGGTCGGCTGGTGCGTGCCTGCCGCGACAGCTTCGCCCTGAGCGCCGCGAGCGAAGTGACCCTCGAAGCCAATCCCGAGACGGTGACCGTCGACTCGCTCAGTGCCTATCGCGACGCCGGCGTCAATCGTGTGAGCTTCGGCGTTCAGTCATTTCGCGACGCCGAACTGCAGCGGCTGGGACGCCTGCATTCCGCCGACACCGCCCGTCGCGCGATTGCTGCCGCCCGGTCGGCAGGCTTCGACAACGTGAGCCTCGATCTCATGATGTGGCTGCCGCAACAGCGGGTGGAGGAGTGGCTTGCTTCGGTCGACGCGCTGATCGACGTGGGCCCCGAGCACGCCTCGTTGTATCTGCTCGAACTCTATCCGAACGCACCGCTGCGCGAGGAAATGGCACGCGGCGGATGGTCGCAGGCGCCAGACGAGGATGCGGCGGCGATGTATCTCGAGGCGCTCGAGCGTCTGGAGCGCGCGGGCTACGAGCAATACGAGATCTCCAACGTGGCACGTCCCGGGCGACGGGCCGTGCACAACGTGAAGTACTGGCAGGATGGGGAGTGGCTCGGCTTTGGCTGTGGCGCGCACGCGACGCGGAACGGTCAGCGATGGCGGAACGTTCCTGCTACGATGGAGTACGTCCGCCGGATAGAGTGCGGAGAGTCGCCGGTCGCCGAACAGCGAGTCCTCCCCGGCGACGAGCGCGTCGAGGACGCGCTTTTTACCGGTTTGCGGCTCACGGACGGCCTCGATTTGCCGGCGATCGCAACGCGCTACGGCGTCGACGTCTGGCGCGCGCTATGGGCCCGACCTGGCTCGGTACGTGGACGCCGGCTTGGTCGTTCACGAGGCCGGGCGCCGGCTTCGGTTGACACGGTCTGGAATGCTCCTGGCCAACGAGGTCATGGCGGTTTTCATTACGACCGACTGTACGGTAAAGTAAACGACCTTTTGGTTGAAGGAGGCTGCGCGATGCGTCGAGGGTTTCAGGTTTTCGTGTCGGGAATAGCGGTTGCCGCGGTGATGTTCGTCGGCGCGGCGGTGGCGCACGCGCAGGAGCCGGCCGCGCAGCCGGCGGCACCGGCGGCTCCGGTGCTCGCCTTGGACGGCGACGTGGCGCTCATTACCATTCTGATCAAGCCCGACAAAACAGCGGATTTCGAACTGGTGCTGAACAAGCTGAAGGAAGCGCTCGCCAAGAGCGACAAGCCCGAGCGAAAGCAGCAAGCCGCGGGCTGGAAGGTCTTCAAGTCCACACAGATGGCACAGGGCAACGCCGTCTACATCATGCGGATCGATCCGGTCGTCAAAGGCCAGGAGTACGACATCAGCCGGCTCATTGCGGAGGTCTTCCCCGTTGAAGTGCAGGAATTGTTCGCGAAGTACAAGGATGCATTCGCGGGCCGCGCGATCACGACGCTCACGACGTTTATGACCATGCAGTAGCCGTTGATAGCCCCGGGGAGAGCCGAACCCCGGGGCGTCTGCGATCTCGGGTTCGGCGCCAGCACTGTGACCCGCCTCATCTTCTCCGTTCTGCTCTGGACAGCCGCACTGCTGCCGGCGGCGTCCATGCAGACACCCGGCAATGCATCACCCGGTAATGTCTCGCCCGGCAATGCCTCGCCCACAAATGCCTCGCCCACCCAACCCGTCGATCCCGCGGCGGTCACATTCGCCGAAGAAACCGGTCTCGTCATCGTCAGCGTCAAGCCCGATAAGACCGCGGACTACGAAGCGGTGATTCGCGCGCTGCAGGACGCGCTTTCACAGGCCACGAGCGAACGATTCCGCGCGCTGGCACAGTCGTGGCGGGTATTCAAAGCGGCGGAGGGTGATGCCAAGGCCAACGCCATCTATATTCACGTGATTCATCCGGTGGTGACCGGAGTTGATTACAGGCCGTCGCTCGTGCTCGACGAGATCCTGGCGGGCGCCTCTGCCGAGATGCTCGCCAAGTACCGCGATGCCATCGCGCTCGGGCCGAACAAATTGGGCATCACGGAATTCGCGCACATGGCGACGCCACCGCCGGCGAACACGACGCCGGTGAGCCCGGGGCTGCCAAAGAAACCAGGCGGCTGACGGTGGCTTGTGGCGCGCGATGAGGCACGTGGGTACACCGCGTGAGCGACCGGTAAGCCCCAAGCCTCTCAAAACGCCAGGTTCGCTCCCGCATAGAACCGTTGGTAGGTCTGGTGCAACGGCTCACCCATCAATCGGAAGATGCGGTAATCGACACGCAACCGCAGCGGACCGACGAGCCGTATCTTCGCGCCGCCACCCACGTTGGTCCCGAAGTGCGTCTCCTGCCGCGCGCCCAGTCGCTCCCGAAAGGCGCCTCCGCCCGTCGTCCCGTAGAACTGCATCCGGAAAAGCTCCACCGGTGTTTGTACGAGCACGTTGCCGGATCCGGTTTGCAGCGACGGCAGCGCGTCGACGAGGTCTTCGTCGGCGTTGGCGTACTTCGAACTCGAAGCCGACAATCACCAACCCGAACCCAAACGCGAAGCCGCGTAAGCCGTGATTCTGCGGTGTCGACGTGAGGCCGAGGAAGGCGGTCGCGTCTGCTGAGGCGGTGGATGCCGAACCGAGCAGCAGACCACACACCAGGCATGGCACGACCAGACGTGAGCGCATGGGTTCTATTGTAATCTGGGGATCACTGCCATCACGGAGGATCACCGTGTCCATTCATCTTCGCCGCATCGCGTTCGCCACCGCGTTCGCTCTCGCGCTTCCGATCGGACTGCTTGCCGACACGCTGGTCCTGCGCGACGGGACACGCGTACGCGGTGAGCTGATTGCGATTCGCAACGGTACCGTGGAATTCGAGGAACAGCGCGGCACGGGGAGCGGACGCCTGCTGCGGATCAACCGCGAGGACGTTGCCCGCGTCGAATTCGACGACACGATGTCGAGCGATGTCAACCGCGGCTTCGGTGGTGGCACGGGAGGCGGCTACGGTGGCGGCACAGGACGCGCCGCCGGAATGCGTGAGCGAACCGTCAATGTCATCGCCAACACGGCGTGGACCGACACGGGCATCGACGTTCGGCCCGGCCAGATGATCGCGTTCGAACCAACCGGTGAAGTGACCTGGGGGCCGGGTCGCCGTGACGGAGCAGCAGGCGAACGCAACTCGCCGCGAAATGCCAATCGCCCGATGCCCAACCGACCAGGCGCGGCGTTGATCGGCAAGGTGGGCGATGGAACGGATTACTTCTTCATCGGCGATGACATGGGTCAGATCCGCACGCGCAACGGCGGACGCTTGTATCTGGGCATCAACGACGATGTGTTGACCGACAATCGCGGCGCGTTCCGGGTCGTGGTGTATTACTGACGGCGGTTAACGAACGGCCCGTCGCGTGCTGCGCGGAACCCGCATGATACATTGCCATTGATGGACTTTCGCTTGAGCGACGAGCAGAACCTGCTTCGCCGCAGCGTTCGTGAGTTCGCCGAAGCGGAGATTCGACCGCACGTGCGCGAGTGGGATGAGGCGCAACATTTCCCCGCGGAGCTGCTGCCTAAGCTTGCCGATCTCGGCCTCATGGGCATTCAGTTCTCTCCCGAGTGGGGCGGCGCCGGCATGTCGGCCGTCGACTATTGCATCTGTATCGAAGAGCTCGCGCGTGTGGATCCCAGCGTGTCGCTGTCGGTCGCCGCACACAATGGCCTCGGCGCGGCGCATCTCGCCTTGTTCGGAACCGATGCCCAGAAGCAACGCTTCCTGACCCCCCTCGCCAAAGGCGACAAGCTCGCCGCCTGGGGACTGACCGAGCCCGGCTCGGGCAGCGATGCCGCGGCCATGCGAACGGCTGCGGTGCGTGATGGCGATGCCTGGGTGATCAACGGCAGCAAAGCGTTCATCACGCATGGGCAGTCGGCGCACACGATGGTGGTCATGGCGGTGACCGACAAGACCAAAGGCAATAAGGGCATCTCCGCGTTCGTGGTCGAACGTGGCACCCCAGGGTTCCTCGCCGGAAAAAAGGAAGACAAACTCGGCATGCGCGCGAGTGAGACCAATGAGGTGATTTTCCAGAACTGCCGCGTGCCATCCGCGCAGCTGATCGGCGAGGAAGGCCAGGGCTTCATCCAGACGCTGCAGGTGCTCGACGCCGGCCGCATCGGCATCGCCGCGCTCGCCGTCGGCCTTGCGCAAGGCGCCTACGAGGCCGCGCGCGATTACGCATTTCAGCGCAAGCAGTTCGGCCGGCCGATCGGGACCTTCCAGGCGATCCGCTGGCGGCTGGTCGATCATGCCGTCCGCGTCGAAGCCGCACGGCTGCTCACGTATCGGGCGGCGTGGATGAAGGATCAGGGTCAGCGCATGACGCTCGAATCCTCCATGGCCAAGCTCTACTCCAGCGAGATCGCCGTGCGCGTGTCCGAAGACAGCGTCCAAATCCATGGTGGCTACGGCTTCGTCAAGGACTATCCGGCTGAAAAATACTTCCGCGACGTGAAGCTCACGACGATTGGTGAAGGCACGAGCGAAGTGCAGCGGCTGGTGATCGCCCGACAGCTTCTGGCAAACGACGCAGCGCGCGAGGCCGCCGGCAAGCCGGCGTCGCCGCCACGAGACACGCGCGTGGGGAGTGGCGCAGGTACAGCGGCGTGACCCGGCCCGCGCTTGCCGATCGCGTGCTGGCCGGCGATCCCCGTGCCGTTGCGCGCGCGATATCACTCATCGAGGACGACGCACCCAGTGCAGCCGACGTGGTCCGCGCGATCTTTCCGCACACCGGCCGGGCCTATCTCATCGGCATCACCGGACCCCCGGGGGCGGGTAAGAGCACGCTTGTCGATCGGCTCATCACCGAAGTCCGCGCGCAGGGGCACACCGTCGGTGTGATCGCGGTCGATCCAACAAGTCCGTTCACTGGTGGTGCGATTCTCGGCGACCGGCTGCGCATGCAGACGCACGCGGCGGATTCCGACGTGTTCATTCGCAGCATGGCGACGCGCGGCCATCTTGGCGGGCTCGCCCCGTCGACGACCGACGCCGCGCTGGTGCTCGATGCCGCCGGCAAGGCGCTCGTCATCATCGAGACGGTCGGCGTCGGACAGGATGAAGTCGACATCGTGCGCACGGCCGACATCTCGGTGGTGATCCTGGTGCCCGGCGCCGGTGATGAGGTGCAGGCGCTCAAGGCCGGCATCATGGAGATTGCCGATATCTTCGTCATCAACAAGGCCGATCGCGACGGTGCGGACCGCACCGTCTCCGCCGTCGAATCGAACCTCGCACTGCAGACGTATCCCGAGGGCGACTGGCGCCCGCTGATCCTCAAGACGTCGGCGACGACCGGTCAGGGCGTGCCGGAATTGTGGGCGGCGATCGAGCGCTACCGGTCGCACACGCAAGGAAGTCGCGATCGACGCGTCCGCGCGCGCAGCGAATTTCGCCTGCGCGAACTGCTCACCCAGCGGTTCCTGCATCATCTCGAGCGCGAGGTGCTGGCGCCCGGCGAATTCGACGCCATGTTGTCGCGCATCGCCGCACGGACACTGGACCCGTATTCCGCTGCCGCGGAGCTTCTCGGCCGGACGCTGGTCAGCACGAAAGCGCACAGTTGAAGGCTCGCCTCGATCACATCGGTATCGCGGTCAGTAATGTCGAGCAGGCGCTCGCGTTCTATCGCGACGCCCTTGGTCTGCACGTCGATGCGCCTGAGGAGGTTCGGTCTCAGCGCGTGCGCGCGCATTTCATTCCGGTTGGCGAACCTGCGCTCGAACTGCTCGAAGCCACCGCCTCGGACTCGGCGATCGCCAAGTACATCGAGCGGCGCGGACCCGGCCTGCACCACATCACGCTGCGCGTCGAGGATCTTCGGGCGGCGCTCGCGATGCTGAAAACGAAAGGCGTCCGCCTCGTGGACGAGGAACCGCGCGCTGGAGCCGAAGGCGCGCTGGTCGCGTTCGTTCATCCGTCGGCAGCGCACGGCGTCCTGGTCGAATTGAAAGAGGCAGCGGCGGCGGTGCCCCTCTTCAGGACGCCGACGCGTTACACGCTTGGCGACGTCGAGCTCGTCACCCTGTCCGACGGGTTTTTTCACCTCGATGGCGGCGCCATGTTCGGTGTGGTGCCCAGAACGTTGTGGGAGAAGCGGCTGCCGCCCGACGATCGCAACCGCATTCCGCTCGGCATGCGACCGCTGCTCGTGCGCGGCGACCGCACGCTGCTCATCGATGCAGGGTGCGGCGACAAGATGGACGCGAAGAGCGCGGATATCTACGGTCTCGCGCGTCGAGTACCATCTCGATCATTCGCTTCGCGAAGCCGGCGTCTCCCCCGACGACATCGACGTCGTCGTGGCGAGCCACCTCCACTTCGATCACGTCGGCGGTTTCACGGCGCGCGCGAACGACGGATCGATCGTGCCGCGGTTCCGCAAGGCCCGCTACGTTGCGCACCGCGGTGAGTGGGAGGATGCGACGCACCCGCACGAGCGCAACCGGGCGAGCTACCTGCAGGAGAACTTCGTTCCACTCGCCGAGGCGGGCGTGCTCGATCTCGTCGACGATGACGCGGAGATCATGCCCGGCGTGCGCTACCGCCGATCGGGCGGTCACACGCGCCATCACCAGGTCGTCACCATCGAGTCGCGCGGCCGCGCCGCGGTGTTCGCGGCCGACATGCTTCCCACGTCTGTGCACGCACCCGATGCATGGATCATGGGCTACGACCTCTATCCAATGGAGACGCTGGCGTTCAAGCGCACATTTTCGCGCGAGGCGATCGAACGCGAGTCCGTGATCTTCTTCGAGCACGATCCATCGCTCGCGGCCGGCATCCTGCGCGAGCAGAACGGCAAACGCAGCGTCGAACGGGTGATCTAACGTCGACAGTCGACGGTCAACGCAAACAGGAGAGATGATGGCGGTGCAGATTGGCGTGATTGGCGGAAGCGGTTTGTACGAGATGGACGAACTCCTCGATCGGGAACAGCGCACGATGACCACACCGTTCGGTGAGCCGTCCGGTGCGTACATGCTCGGCACGCTGCGCGGCAAGCGCGTCGCCTTTCTCCCTCGGCACGACGTCGGGCACCGCCTGATGCCGTCGGAGCTCAACTTCCGCGCGAACATCTTTGGATTCAAGGTGCTCGGCGTCGAGGCGATCATCTCGGCGAGTGCCGTCGGCAGCCTCCGCGAGGACCATAAGCCTCTGGATCTCGTGTTTCCCGATCAGTTCATCGATCGCACGTTCAGCCGTCAGGCGACTTTTTTTGGCGGCGGGATTGTCGCCCACGTCAGCTTTGCGCATCCGGTCTGTGATCGCATCCGGCACCTGACCGCGGAGTGCGCGGAGCGGGTCGGCGCGACCGTGCACAGGAAGGGCACTTACGTGTGCATGGAAGGTCCGCAATTCTCGACACTGGCCGAGTCGAACCTGTATCGTTCGTGGGGCGCGGCCGTCATCGGCATGACGAATCTGCAGGAAGCCAAGCTCGCCCGCGAGGCCGAGATCTGCTACACGACCATGGCGCTGGTGACCGACTACGACTGCTGGCACCCCGACCACGACAGCGTGACCGTCGAGCTGATCATCCAGAACCTGGTTCAGAATGCGAAGACCGCGCAGCAGGTGATTGCGGCGGCGGTCGAGGCCTATGACGGTCCGCGCCACTGCGCATGCGGGAGCGCCCTCGGCAGCGCGATCATCACCCGCCCGGAGGTGATCCCCGAACGCATCAAGAAGGATCTCGCGCCCATCATCGGAAAGTACGTGCAATGAAACACGTCGTCACTGGCTCGATCGCGTTTGATTACCTGATGTCGTATCCCGGTAAGTTCACTGATCACTTCTTGCCGGATCACATGCACCGCGTGAGTTTGAGTTTTCTCGTCGACACGATGGACAAGCGCCGCGGTGGCTGCGCGCCGAACGTGGCGTATACGCTGGCGCTGCTCGGCGAGCGGCCTCTGCTGATGGCGACGGCGGGACAGGACTTCGGTGAGTACCGCACATGGCTGGAGGCGGCCGGCATCGACACGTCGCAGGTGAAGATGATCGACGGCAAGTTCTGCGCGTCGTTTTTCTGCAGCACCGACCAGGAAAACAATCAAATCGCGTCGTTCTACACCGGGGCGATGGCGAATGCCGCGGAGCTCTCGTTCCGCACGCGTCGCCGGTCTCGGCGCCGACGACCTCGTGATCATCTCGCCCAACGATCCGGACGCGATGGTGCAGTACGCGCAGGAATGCAGCACGCTCGGCATCCCGTATATCTGGGATCCGGGCCAGCAATGCGCGCGGATGGAAGGCGTGCAGCTCGCCGAAGGCGTGCGCGGAGCGTTCGTGGTGATCGCCAACGACTACGAGTTCGAGCTGCTCCGTCAGAAAACCGGGATGGGTGAGGACGCGATCGTGCGACAGGCCGAGGTGCTCGTCATCACCAAAGGGGAAGCGGGCTGCTCGGTGCTCACGAAGGAGGGCCGCACCGACGTCCCTGCGGTGCCGCCGGTGCGCATCGAAGATCCAACCGGTGTCGGTGACGCGTTCCGCGGCGGTTTGATGAAGGGGCTCGCCGCCGAGGCGCCGTACGAGGTGTGCGCCAGGCTGGGCAGCGTCGCGGCGACTTACGCGCTTGGAGCATCTTGGCGGCACCAGCCACGCCTACACGCGACACCAATTCGCGGCGCGGTACGAGGAGCACTTCGGCCCGCTGCCGCCGCTGTAGGTGCGCCGCGCCGTTCTACATCGCTCGAGCGGCGCGGCTGCAGGTTCGCGCGTGAGCACATGTCGCGCGCGATGCAGCCGGCGCTGCGCACCTCACGCGCGCGGTCTACTCCGCGCCAGCCGCAACCTTCGCGCGGGCGGCGGCGACGATGCGGCTGTACTTCGCCTGCATCAAAAACCACTCGGTCAGCAACAGCCGGACCTGCGTGTCATTCAACTCCGCCGACGTGATCACGCCGTTCTCGTAGGACACCTGGGCGATGCTGACGCTCTCGCGCGCGAGCTCCAGCGCCTTCTGCTGTGTCGCCACCACTTCATCGGCCGCCTCATACTCGGTCCACGCCGACTCGAGCTCCAGACGTGCCGCATCGCTGGCGGCGTTGAGGCCGTGTTCGGCCTGCCTGATTTGCGCCTGCGCCACCCCCCGCCGGGCCGTGGCCCCCGGAGTTGCGAAAAGCGGGACGCGCAGCGCCACCCCAAACGTGTAGCTCTGGCTGTTCGTATTCGAGCAGTCTGCCGATGCCATCCTCCTGATACTGCACGTTGCCGGTGAAGCCGAGGCTCGGCTTCCACTCAGCATTGGCCAGACCGACCGAGTGCTGCGCCATGTCCCGTCGTGAGGCAAACGCGCGCAGATCGGGCCGCGAGGGCAGCGTCTGATTCAACACCGACCGTGCAATCGCTTGCGGCCGCTCGTCGAGATTGCCTTTGAGCGCCAGCGGCTGCGATTGTGGCAGCGAGAGCACCGTTCGCAACGCCTGATGCGACGTGTCGAGCGCAGCCTTCGTTTGGATGCGGCGCGCCTTTGAATTGGCGAGCTCGACTTCCGCCTGCAGCACGTCGAGCCGCGCCACACTGCCGGCGGCGAACCGCGCCTTGGCGAGTTTCAACTGCGTTTCGGCAAACGTGATCTGTTCCTCGGCCACCCGAACGCCTTGCTCGTTCATGATCGCGGCGTAAAAGGTCTCGACCACTCGATACTGCAGCTCTTGACGCGCGCGATCGAGCTCGAGCCTGGTGGCGTCGAGCGAGGACGCCTGAATCCCATACGCGTTGGTCAGGCGTCCACCGGTGTAGAGCGGCTGGATCGATCTGGACTTGCATGATGTTCTGGCGCGTAAAATTCGCCTCGAAGGTCTGCTCGTTCGGTCCGAACACGCCGGCCGGGATGCGGATCTGCGGAAAGCGTTGCCGGCGTGTACAAGAAGTTCAAGTCGACGCGCGGCAGAAAGTTGGCCTTCGCTTCCGCGACCCGTGACTGCGTTTCACGCACCTGCTCCTCACTGACCTTCAGCCCTTCGTTATTCGACATCGCTCGGGCGAGCGCGTCGTCGAAGGTCAGCGTCAGCGGTGACGGCCGAGTCGGGAGCTCCTGGCCAAAGGCGGTCGCTGCCGAGACAAACCACCCAAGGACCGCAATGATGATCAGCGCGCTCGTGACGCGGACGGCGGCACGCATTCTCGGAGACGGGTCCTGCTTCGCCACCTTGAACCACTTGAGGAAGCGCGATAGCAGCAGATATGCGACCGGTACGACGAGCAGCGTCAGCCCCGTCGATGTAATCAAACCGCCGATCGTCGCAATCGAAATCGGTGCGCGGAACTCCCCACCCTCACCGCGTCCGAGCGCGGACGGCAGCATACCGAGGATCATCGCCAACGTCGTCATCACAATCGGACGCAGGCGGATAGGACCAGCCGTGAGAATCGCGTCTTCGACCGACAAGCCCTCGTTGACGTAATGGTTCGTCGTGTCGATGAGCAGAATGGCGTTCTTGGTGACCAGCCCCATCAACATCACCATGCCGATCATGGCCGGCATGCCCAGGTTGTTGCCGGTGAGGAGCAGTGCCAGCAACGCGCCGACGACAGCGAGGGGCAGCGACAACATGATGAGGAAGGGCTCGGAAAACGACTCGAATTGCGACGCGAGCACGATATAGATGAAGGCGATCGCGAGGATCATCGCCAGGCCCATGGCCGCGCCCGCCTCCTGCATCAGCTCAACGTCGCCGGCGAAGCCCCACTCGACACCGGCCGGCAGCGTCATGGAGTCCATCATCTTTCTGCACGTCCGCCGTGACGTCGCCGAGCGGCCGATCGGTGAGCTCGACGCCGATCTTCGCCTGACGACGTCTCTGCTCGCGCTCGATGTTGGTTGGTCCGATCCCGGGTTCCATCGAGACGATGTCCGAGGTCCGCACCAGGGCGCCGCCCGGTGCGTAGAGCGGCGCGCGGGCGATGGCCTGAAAATCGTTGCGGAACTCCGGTGCGAGCCGCACCCGGATGTCGTATTCCTTGTCGCCTTCGCGCAGCCGCGTCGGCACCACCCCTTCGATCATGCTGCGGAGCTGGAGGGCGACGCTCGAGACGTCGAAGCCAAGGTCCGCCGCCATCTCGCGGTTGACCCTCGCCACCATTTCCGGCTGTCCGCCTTCGAGCGTGCTGTCGACATCGACCGCGCCGGGCACCTGCCGGACTCTTGCCACGATCTCGTCGCTCAAGCGCTGCAGTTCGACGATATCGTCGCCGCGCAGGAACACGTTCAACGGTGCCTCTGTGGGCGCGCCTTGCATGAACTCGGGATCGGCCACGATCGACTTGGTGAGCGGCACGGCCGCGACGCGGAGTCGCGGCGTCCGCCTTGAGGGCCTGGAGCCCGCGCGCACGCTCGTGCTTCGGCCCCGCCTTCACTTTGAGATTGGCTTTGAGCGCATCGCCATTGACACCGACGGTCGAGAAGATCTGTCGCACCTCGGGGATGCCCTTGACCTGACGCTCGATCGCGCTGACGAGTTGGACGCTCTCCTCGAACGAGGTCCCCGCGGGCAGTTCGGTGATGACCTCGAATTCGCCGCGGTCTTCCTGCGGCACGAACTCGGTCCCGATCACACCCAGCGTGCCCAGGCTCGCGAAGAAGATGAGCGCCGCCACGCCCATCACCTTCCACGGATTGCCGATCGCCCACCCAAGCACGCGGTGGTAGCGGCGGTCGATGCGGTCGTAGAAGGTGCCCCACGCTTCGAGGATGCGCCCCATCCTCGTGCGCACGCGCTCCTCACGCGGGATGTAGCGCACAAACCGTGACGAGAGCATCGGGTCGAGCGTAAAGGCGACGAGCAGCGACATCGACACCGCGAATGCGATGGTCAAGGCAAACGACTTGAAGAATTGTCCGACGATCCCGGTCATGAAACCGACCGGCAGGAACACGGCAAGAATCGTGAAGGTGGTCGCCATGACCGCCAACCCGATTTCGGAGGTGCCGTTCCGCGCGGCGGTCACCGGATCCTCGCCGTGCTCCATGTGGCGGTAGATGTTCTCGCGCACCACGACGGCATCGTCAATGAGAATGCCGATCACGAGCGACAGCGCCATGAGCGTCATCATGTTGATGGTGAAGCCGACCGCCCACATGAAGAAGAAGGTCGCGATCACCGACGTCGGCAGCGCGAGCGCCGAAATCAGCGTCGAGCGCCAGTCGCGCATGAAGACGAAGATGATCACCACCGCCATCAGTCCGCCGAAGATGATGTGATTGCGCACATCCTTGACGTTTTCGGTGATGAAGTCGGCGTCGTTGTGCACAGAGCGGATCTGCAGTGACGGAAACGTCGGTGCGAGCCTGGTCAGTGTTGCGGCGACACGCTCCGCGATCTCCACCGTGTTTGCGCCCGACTGCTTGCGCACGGAGAAGGAAACCGCGTCGACACCATCGAGGCGGGTCGTACTGGTCTTGTCCTCGTAGCCGTCGACCACAGTCGCGACATCGCGCAGACGAACCGTCGAACCTCCCTCCGATCGAAGAATGACGTTCTCGATTTCAGAAGCCGCGTGAAACTCACCTTTCGTTCTCAGCGAGATGGCGCGGCCGTCACGCTTCACCTGCCCCCCGGGGACGTCGAGATTGTCGGCGGCGAGCTTTGCCGCGACGTGACTGAGCGGGAGATTGAGCGCTTCGAGGCGGCGCGGGTCCAGATTGATCTGAATTTCGCGCACCTCACCACCGTTGACTTCCACGGCTGCGACGCCGTCAATCTGTTCGAGCAGAGGCTTCAAGTCATCTTCGACTTGCCGGCGCGTGACGTCCGACGGCTGCGCCGACCCAACGGCGTACACCATGATCGGCAGCGCGGCGACATCGAAGCGCTGGATGGTGGGATCCTCAATCTCCTGCGGCAGCTTGTAGCGAATGGCCGCGACTTTTTCGCGGACCTCCGCGGTGGCGGCTTGCGGGTCGACTTCGAGGCGGAGCTCGACGCCAATCGCGCGCCACGCCTTCGCTCGACGTCGAGATCACCTTCTTGACACCGTTGATCCCCGCTACGGCATCTTCGATGGGCCGTGTGACCAGGGTCTCAACTTCCTCCGGACCGGCGCCGGGATACACCACGGTGACGTTGACGAAGGGGAAGTTGACGTCGGGAAAGAGATCGATGCCGAGGCGTGTCATCGAGACGATGCCCAGCACCATGAAGCTCACGATGACCATCGTGGCGAACACCGGCCGTTTGATTGAGGTATCTGAGATCCACATATGAAGCCTTCGCTGAGGGTCGCCAGCCTACGGTCGCGGGTCCACGGAAAGCGCTCTTACCGTAGACAGTCGACCGCGAGGACCGTGGACAACCGCGTTAGTTGACCAAGACCGCCTTCACCCGTGCTCCAGCAGGCAGCTGTCGCCGTGCGTCGGCGAGGACCTGTTCACCAGCCGCGAGCCCGGACAGGACTTGGACCCGCCTTCCGTCGTTGAGGCCTTCGGTTACGGTCGTGGCCGTGATCTTGTCGCCGTCGATCTTGAACACGACGCGTTGCCCATCGGCGGTTGTGACGGCTTCCCGCGGAACCGTCAACGCCTGGTCGACGGCTTGCAGGACGATCCGTGCGGTCGCATACATGCCGGCGAGAAGCGTGCGCTTCGAGTTGTCAACCCGAACCTCGATCTGGAAATGCCGATTGCGCGCGTCAACTTCGGGCGCGATCGCGGCCAGTTGCCCCGAGAATTCTTCGCCGGGTTTTGCCTGTACCGAAACCAGCGCCGGAAGACCTGTGCGCAGTCGCCCTGCTTCGAGTTCGGACACGCCCGCCTCCAGTTTGAGCTGACGGATGTCGGCGACCACAAGGATCGGAAGATCACCCGGAATCGCCCCTGCGTCGTAATTGCGCTCGACGACATAGCCGTCCAGAGGCGCGGTGAGCGTCGCGTCGCGCTGGAGCTCGTGAGCACGACGGACTGCCGCCTGCGCCTGAGCGAGGTTGGCCTGCGCGAGATTCCTTTGCGCGGTGGCGGACCGTTGTGCCGTTTCGGCCGCCTCGAGGCGCTGGCGCGGCAATGCGCCGCTCTCGAAAAGGTTCTGCGCACGCGTGTACTCGCTCATCGCGTTCGACAGTGCGGCGTCGGCGCTTTCGATCGTCGCCTGGGCGACGCCGATTTGCGCGGTCGCCGCGTCGACCTGTGCGTCGAGCTCGCGGCGATCGAGCGTGGCCACCACCTGCCCGGCGGCGACGCTGTCGCCGATGTCCACCAGCACACGATCGAGCCGCCCTGGCAACTTCGGCTTGACGCCGACTCGTGTCCGGGGAGCCAACGTCCCCGAGATTTCGAGCGTGGACTGAATGGTGCCCACCGTCGCACGGACAGCGGCAACTTCCACCAGCGCTGCCGGTGGCGCTGTTGGCACTTCGGCAGCGGCGGTCGTTCCGTTTCCGCCGCATGCTGTCGAAAGAAGAGCGCTGCAAAGCAGAAGAGAGGCGGCGAAAAGACTACGCGTCATGAGAGCGAACTCCATCAAGGGTGACGTCGCGGGACGCCGCTCGGCTTCCGAAGAATCAAGCGGCATGTGGGTATGCGGTGCACAGGGAACAAACGTCGTGACACTGCCGGCTGTGAGACCGGCAATCGCGAGTTCGAGGACATCACGTGCGAGCGCGTCTGGATTCTCGCCGGGTGCGAGCCGGCATCCGCTGCCGATCACCGCAGGCCCGGTGAGCGCGCCCCAGACCAGGTGCATGGCGATCATGGCGTTCGTACCGGTGGCGAAGATGCCTGCGTCAACGCAGCGCTGAATCCGGCGGGCAGCGATCGCGAGCATGTCGTGGAGAACGGCCATGCCGGCCCACTGCTCGGTGATTTGCGGAACCGTGCGATCGACAAACATCAACTCGAAGAACTCGGGTTGCTCTTTGGAGAATTCGTAGTACGCCCACCAGCAGCGGCGAACGTCGTTGAGCGGATCGTCACTCGGCACGAGGTCGCGGATTTTGAGATCGAGGCGGCGGAACCCTTCCTCGGCAAGCGCGAAGAAGATGTCGTCCTTACTGGGGAAGTAGCTGTAGATGGCGGCCGGGCTGTATTCGATCCGCTCCGCGATCTTGCGAATCGACACGTTGCGGTAGCCTTCGGCCACGAACAAGTCGCGCGCCGCCTCGAGAATGGCGTCGCGCACGGCGAGCCGCTCTCGATCCTGACGTTCTCTGATACCCATTCTCCCCCACGCTCTCGGCCCGTCTGCGGGTCGACTGAACACTGTTCAATGAGCTAATGGTGTTAGACGGAGGGGTGGTTTGGCAAGTTCCGTCAAAAACAGGCCCAATTCCGAAGGTGCCGAGGGTGCCGAAGGTGCCGGAGGTGCCGGAAGTGCGGAAGGTGCCGAGGGTGCCGAGAGTGCCGGAGGTGCCGGAAGTGCCAGGAGGCCGGGGGTGCCGAGGGACTGGCCGGCCACCTCCGGCTTGCGCGGCGGCAACCCGCACCCCTGCGCACCAGCACCCTTGGCCACCGGCACCGCTCTGCACCTCGGCACCCTTGGCACTTGCGGCACCCTCGGCACTCGGCACCGGCACCTTCGGCACTCGCGGCACCCTCGGCACTCCGGCACGCTTTCGAGGCACGCCGAACTAGACTGGCGGCGTGCCGTACGTCGCCGCGTTCATCTACGCTGCCGGATCCATCGTGTGTCACCAGTTGCCGGAACGCTCGTTCCACATCGCCGGCGTTCAATTGCCGGTGTGCGCGCGCTGCACGGGCCTGTACGCAGGCGGTCTCATCGGCATCGATCCTGTGGCTCGCCCGCGCCAGACGGCCGTTGTCGTACGCCGCCGCGCGCCGCGCGCTCGTGTGCGCGTCGGTGCCGACACTCGCGAGTGTCCTCTCCGCCGTCGCCGGATGGTGGGATCCGGCGAACGCCGTTCGCGCTGCGCTTGCGCTGCCGTTGGGTGTGATCGTCGGTGCCGTGGTGACCGCCGTCGCTGTGCGCGACCTGAGGTAAACTACCGTAATCCGCATTCTTGTCCCCATCGCCGCGTGGATCATTCCCGGCGCCGGTCATCTCTTGCAGCGGCACTGGCAAAAGGGTCTGGTGTTTCTCGTCACGCTGCCGCTCATGTTCGCCGTGGGCCTGATGCTCAAGGGCCGTATTTTTCCATTCGAATTCACACAACCGCTCGTGGCACTCGCCGCGTTTGCGACGCTCGGTAATGGGCTTCCGTATCTGATCGCGAACGCGGTGGATGCCGGGGAAGGCCTTGTGACCGCGGCGTCGTACGAGTACGGCAACACCTTTCTGATCGTGTCCGGCCTGCTCAATATGCTTGTCGTCCTCGACGCGTACGACATCGCGGTGGGCCGGAAGGGATGACGACGCATCTCGGACTGCTCGTGCTGTTTGCGTTCTTCGTGTCGACCGTGTTTGCGACGTTGATGCGTGACACACCACGCGATCAGGCGCTCTTCGGACTGCGTCTCTTCGGTGGTTTCCTCGCCGCCGCTCTCGTCATGGGTTGGTTGATGTACCCGCTGCCGCTTTGATTCGCACGTTGTCGTTGTGGCTTCCGGTGGCGGTCTATATGGCCGCCATCTTTTTCGTCTCGTCCCTCCAGGATCCGCCGGCCCCAGCCAATATCCCCGATGTGCGGCTGCATGCGCTGGCGTATTTCGGACTGATGGTCGTCGTCACGCGCGCGGTCGCGCACGGTACGTGGACCGGCGTCACCGTTGTGCGGCTGGCGATCGCGTGGTTGATTACGGTGATCTACGGTGTAAGCGACGAGTGGCATCAGACATACGTGCCACTGCGCACCGCGGAACTCCGCGACGTGATCGCAGACGCGATCGGCGCGTTCGCTGCGGGAATCAGCCTCAAAGCGTGGGTTATAATCAGACGTTTATGAGCCTCGCGAATCTTCTCGTCGAACGAGAGGGTGCTGTTGCTGTGGTCACGATCAATCGCCCCGCAGTGCGCAATGCGCTCAATGGCGACACGATGCGTGAGCTTCGCGAGGTCATGGAGGAGCTGCGGCACGACGCGAGCGTCCGCGCGATCGTGTTGACCGGCGCCGGCGACAAAGCCTTCGTCGCGGGTGCCGACATCAACGAACTCGCCGTGCTGTCGCCGGTCGAGGGCAAGGAGCACGCGCGCAGTGGCCAGGCCGTGCTCGACTTCATCGAGAACCTCGGCAAGCCCGTTGTCGCCGCGATCAATGGGTTCGCCCTGGGCGGCGGGTGTGAGCTGGCCATGGCGTGCACGCTTCGCATCGCCGCCGACAGCGCGCGTTTCGGACAGCCAGAGATCAACCTCGGGATCATTCCAGGCTACGCGGGCAGTCAGCGGCTGCCTCGCCTGGTTGGTAAAGGGCTTGCGCTCGAGATGTTGCTGACGGGCGACATGATCACGGCCGAGCGCGCACACGCCATCGGGCTCGTCAACCGTGTCGTGCCGGCCGCCGACCTGCTCAACGAAGCCAAAAGGCTCGCCGCCGCCCTGGCAGCGAAAGCACCAATCGCGGCCCGCTACATTCTCGAAGCCGTCAACCACGGCGGCGACATGTCGTCTGAAGACGGCGAGTTTCTCGAAGCGACGCTCTTCGGTCTCGTCGCTGCCACCGACGACATGAAGGAAGGCACGCAAGCGTTTCTCGATAAGCGACAGCCTGCATGGAAAGGCAAGTAGGTGCGTGTCGCCATCGTGGTCTCGCGGTTTAACGATCTCGTTACCGACCTGTTGCTGGAAGGCGCCAAAGAAGCGCTGCGCGAGACGGGCATCGCCGAGGACGACGTCCCCATTCTCCGTGTCCCAGGCGCCTTCGAGATTCCGATCGCGGCGCAACGGGTAGCGGAGAGCTCGCGCGTCGACGCCGTCGTCTGCCTCGGTTGTCTCATTCGCGGGGCGACACCACACTTCGAGTACATCGCTTCGGCATGCGCGCATGGGATTACCGCCGCGGCGGCCGCGACAGGTGTGCCCATGACCTTCGGCGTGCTCACGACCAATTCCGTTGATGAGGCGCTCGAACGCGCGGTGCCCGGTGACGGCAACAAAGGGCGAGAGGCAGCGCTCGCCGCGGTCGATCTGGTCCGCACACTGCAATCGCTCGAAGACGGCCGCCGGTAATCATGAACGTTCAGGGAGGCGAGTCGCGATGGGCAAACCGCAGCCGGGCACGCGAGGCCGCGGTGCAGATGCTCTATCAGATCGAAGTCGGGCAACTCACGCTGAGCGAGGCGTCACGCATCCACGGCATCGTCGGTGCGCCGGAGATCGGCGGCGTCGATGAGGACGCGCACACCTACGCTGTGGCGCTTGCGCGCGGCGCATGGGAAGACCGCGTCGCGATAGATGAACGCATCGCCGACGCGGCGCGCAACTGGCGTGTCGAGCGGATGACGGTCCTCGACCGCACGGTGCTGCGTCTCGCCGTGCACGAGCTCGTCAGTCACCACGAAACGCCACCGAAGGTCGTCATCGACGAGGCCATCGAGCTCGCGCGGCGCTACAGCGGTGAGGAATCGGCGAAGTTCGTCAACGGTGTGCTCGACGGCGCGTTTCACGCCCTGAAAGACCAGGGCAAGGTCGTCGAGTAAGGAAGCAACTGGGGAACTGGCAACTGGAAACTGCCCGGCACGATGTCCAACGAAGACGCACAAGTCGCACAACGCCACGCCAATCTCGCGGCCATCACCGAGCTCGGTGTGGATCCCTATCCGCACAAGTTCGCGACCACCGACACAGTAAGCGACTTGGTCGCGCGCCACGGCGGGCAAAGCAAAGAGGAGCTCGAGCCGGCGCGTGTCGAAACCGTCACCGCCGGACGCATCATCAGTATTCGCAGCTTCGGCAAGGCCAGTTTTTTTGTGCTCTCGGATGGACGCAGCCGGATTCAGGTGTATGTCCGGCAAGACGCGCTCTCCCAGCGCGACTTCACCGTGTCGAGGCTGCTCGATTACGGCGACTACATCGGCGTCGCGGGACATCTCTTTCGCACCAAAACCAACGAGCTCTCGATCTGGGCGTCGCGGCTGGAGTTTCTTGCAAAGTGTTTCGTCCCGCTGCCGGAAAAGTGGCACGGTCTTCAGGACGTCGAGATCCGCTACCGCCAGCGCTACCTCGATCTCGTGGTCAACCCTGACGTGCGGCGGGTGTTCGAGATTCGCAGTCGGACGGTCGCGGCCCTCCGCGAGTTTCTGACGTCGCGCGGATTTCTCGAAGTCGAAACACCGATGATGCAGCCGATCGCCGGCGGCGCGCTGGCGCGTCCCTTTGTCACCCATCACAACGCGCTCGACATGAAGCTGTACCTGCGCATCGCGCCGGAGCTCTATCTCAAGCGTCTCGTGGTCGGCGGCATCGAGCGCGTCTTTGAGATCAACCGCAATTTCCGCAACGAAGGCGTCGGCTATCGCTGGAATCCCGAGTTCACGATGCTCGAGTTCTACTGGGCCTATGCCGACTACCACGACCTGATGGCGCTGACGGAGGAGTTGCTGCCCTACGTCGCACAGTCCGCCCTCGGCACACTGGAGGGCGCCTTCGGCGGGCACACGATTTCGTTTGCGGCACCGTTTCAGAAGATCCCGTTTCGCCGTCTGGTCGCGGAGGCGGCGTCGACGCGCCTGGGCTGCGCGGTGGACGAAAGTCACCTGCGATCCCGCGACGCGGTGATCGAACTCGCCGGACGCCTCGGTGTGGAGGTGGAGCAGGGTCTGGGGCCGGGAAAAATCGCCACCGCGATCTTCGAGAAGTTCGTCGAAGACGAGCTCGTGCAACCGACCTTCGTCTACGATTACCCGACCGAAGTCTCACCACTATCCAAGCAGCGCGCGGACGATCCGGATACCGTGGAGCGGTTCGAGCTCTACATCGGCGGGATGGAAATCGCCAACGCCTTTAGCGAGCTCAACGATCCGGCAGAGCAGCGTCGCCGCTTCGAAGCGCAGCTGACCGATCGCGCTCGCGGGGATCAGGAAGCGCATGAAATGGACGAGGACTATATCCGCGCGCTCGAGTACGGCCTGCCGCCGACTGGTGGCGAGGGGATCGGCGTCGATCGACTCGTCATGCTGCTGACCAACTCTCCCTCAATTCGGGACGTCATCCTGTTCCCGCTGATGCGATCCAAAGAGGGGGAGCTGCATTCCCCATGAACATTCCTTTCGAGCTGCAGATTGCGCTTCGCTACCTGCTCGCGAAGCGCCGCCAGGTGTTCATCTCGGTGATCACACTGGTATCGACGCTTGGTGTCACCGTCGGCGTGATGGCGCTCGTCATCGCCCTCGCCTTCATGACCGGCCTGCAGCAGGAGCTCCGCGATCGCATTTTGGGCTCGACGGCCCACGTCTACGTGTTCAAGCGTGGCGGGACTACCGACTACCACGCCGACATCGCGCGGTTAAAGACGGTGCCGGGCGTGCTCGGCGGCGCGCCGGCGGTTTTGGGCAAGGCACTCATCACCAGTGGCGCCGGTGAGGGCTTTGCCACCATCAAGGGCATCGATCCCGTGCTCGAACCCGAGGTGACCGACATTGGCCGAGCGCTGACCGAGGGCTCGCTCAACGGACTGACACCGGCATCGGACGATGCGACGCCGGGCATCTTGATTGGCTACGAACTGGCGAGCGCGCTCGGCGTGTCGTTGGGAGAGTCGGTGACGCTGGTCACGCCGCAAGGCCCGCTCACACCCTTCGGGATGATGCCGCGGTCGCGCCGTCTGCAAGTAGTCGGGATCTTCCGATTCGGTTTGCTCGAATTCGACTCGGCCTATGGCTATGTGTCGCTCGAGATGGCATCACGGCTGGTCGGCCAGGAGCAAGTCGATCACATCGAATTGCGGGTCAACGACTTGTACGCGGCGCCCGCGATCGCCGATGCCATCCCTGAACAGTTGGGGAGCGAGTACATGACCTCCGACTGGGCTGATATGAACCGCTCCCTCTACTCCGCGCTCTGGCTCGAGAAGATCGCCATGGGCATCGGAATCGGACTCATCGTCGGCGTTGCCGCGCTCAACATCATTGCCTCACTCGTGCTGCTGGTGATGGAGAAGACGCGTGACATCGCCATCCTCAAAACGATGGGCGCCTCGGCGAAGAGCGTGATGGTGATCTTTTTGCTGCAGGGCATCGTGATTGGCGTCATCGGCACGCTAGCGGGCGCAACCGCCGGTGTCGTCGTGTCCGAAATCCTCGACCGTTACCGCCTCATCAGCATGCCGAGCGACGTCTATCAGATCACGTACCTGCCCTTTCGCGTGCTGCCATGGGATCTCACGCTGGTCATCGCCGGCGCTGTGATCGTCTGCTTTTTCGCGACGCTTTATCCGTCGCGCCAGGCGGCAAAGCTCGACCCCGCGCAGGCGCTGCGCTACGAGTGAGCGATGGCGTTTGTCGAAGTGCGTGGGCTCAACAAGTCGTATGCGCTGCAGGGGCGGCGGCTGCACGTACTGCGCGATCTCGATCTCACCGTCGAAAAGGGCGAGATGGTGGCGGTCATGGGCGCTTCCGGCGTCGGGAAGAGCACGCTGTTGCACGTCCTCGGCGGACTCGATCGGCCCGACAGCGGTGAGGTGCGCGTCGGCGAGATCGACGTCGCGCGCGTCGCCGATCAGGCACTGGTGGCCTTTCGCAATAAGCATGTCGGCTTCGTGTTCCAGTTTCATCACCTGCTGCCCGAGTTCAACGCCGTTGAAAACGCCGAGATGCCGCTGCGCATCGCTCGAGTGCCGGTGGCGGAGGCGCGCCCCCGCGCGCTGGCCTTGCTCGAACGCGTCGGACTCGGCGAGCGTGTCGATCACCGGCCGGGGACGATGTCGGGTGGCGAGCAGCAGCGCGTGGCGGTGGCGCGGGCTCTAGTGATGCAACCCGCACTCCTTCTCGCAGACGAGCCAACCGGCGATCTCGACGAAACCACCGCCGACGCCCTGCATCAGCTCCTGCGCGACATGCACACCGAATTCGGCCTCACCGCGATTATTGCGACACACAACCCGCGGCTCGCCAATCAGTGCGATCGGCTGCTCCGACTGGAAGGCGGGCAATTGACCCCTCAGTTCGCGTGAGTGGACAGTGCCATCAGCCCGAACTCCCCAGTTTGTGCCGGTTAGGGTCGGGTGATCGAGCCGTTGGTATGACCATTCGAGTGACGTGATGGGTTAAAAGGTGTGTAAGCGGGGTCGTCCTCGCGTACAATCGCGCGTTTGGAGGCGAGCGCATGGACCTTTCGCGACGCGATCTCGGAAACGTGACTGTTTTAGACCTTTCGGGCAAGTTGACCATCAACGACGGGGCCGGCCGCCTCAAGGACACGGTGACAAAGCTCATTTCGGAGGGCCAGAAGAACATCATCCTCAACCTTGGCAACCTGACCTATATGGACAGCGCCGGCTTGGGGGAGATGGTGGCCTGTCACTCGACCGCCGCAAAAAACGGCGGCATCGTGAAACTCGCGAACACGACCGGGAAGATGAAGGACCTGCTGTCGATCACCAAGCTCGTCACCGTGTTCGACGCGCATGACACCGAAGCGCAGGCGATCAGCAGCTTCAAGCAGTCGAGCGCCGGCTGACGACAGCCGACTCGCGATGAGAACGCCGCTCGCGTCGCTGGTCATTGTTGCTGCGTTTGGCGCGCTCGCTTCCCAACGAGCGGGCGCGCAGCAGCAGTCGCCGACGGCCGAGCCCGCGTTCGAGGCCGTTGCGGCACTGGCAAGCGCGAAGTTGCGCGAATTCCGCGTCCCCGGTGTCGCCGTCGGCATCCTCCACGACGGGAGCCTCACCGTGCGCGGCCTCGGCGTGACCAACGTCGACGATCCGCTTCCCATCAGCGAGCACACCGTCTTCCCGATCGCGTCCATCTCGAAGACCTTTGCGGCGACCGCCATGCTCCGCCTTGTCGAGCAGGGCAAGGTCGACCTGCACGCGCCAGTGCAGAAGTATCTCCCCGAGTTCCGCGTGCAAGACGAGGGCGTCAGCCGTGAAGTGACGATCTGGAACCTGTTGACGCATACGAGCGGCTGGGAGGGGCAGGTCTCAGGCCCCGAGCGCGGCGAAGACACGCTGAGGAACTTCGTGGCGACGCTCGGTGGTCTCATGCAGCTCGCGCCGCGCGGTGCGGCTTGGAGCTACAACAACGCGGGTTTCAGTATCGCCGGGCGAGTCATCGAAGCCGTGACGGGGCAGTCGATCAATCGGGCCATGCGTGATTTGGTGTTCACGCCACTGGGTCTGACACACGCAGGCACGACCGCCGGCGACTTCATCGTCAATCGATTTGCCGCCGGCCACGCCAATCGCGGCGATGGTCCGCCGACGCTGCAGCGGCCGTTCTCGCCGTCGACGAGCGTCACGGCCGGGGGCGTCGGGTTGTGCATCACCGACCTGATGACCTACGCACGCTTCCACATGGGCGCCGGCACCAACGCCAAAGGCGAGCGCATCCTGAGCCGCGCGTCCCTCGAGTTGATGCGTACTCCGCAACTCCGCAAGCAAAGCACCGATGACGATATCGGCTTGGCGTGGCACTTGCGAACCGTCGGGCCGATCCGCGTGGCCGCGCACGGCGGCACGCTTGCGGGGCATATCCTGCTCCTCGAAATCGTTCCGGAGCGAAACTTCGCCTTGGCGATTCTCACCAACGCCAGCAATGGATGGCGCTTGGTACAGGACGTCGAGCGCGCTGCGCTCAAGGACTACGAGGGCGCGACCTTTACGAAGAACCAGGCGATTTCCCACCGTGGGCTGGTCGAGACGCTGCCGGTCGTCGAAGCCTCGCCGGCGCAGCCAGACCCCGCGCCGTACCTCGGACAGTATCGGCGTCCCACCAATTCGGTGGTCGTCCGAGCCGAAGCCGGTCACGTGCGCGTGCAAGTGATGCCGGACACCGGCGACTCGCAACCGGAGATGCCGATTGCTTTCTATGGGCCGGACCGCGCCTTTGTCACCGACGGCCCGGACCGCGGCCAGTCGGTGGAATTTGTCCGCGATGCGAACGGCAGCGTGAAATGGATCCGCGTCGTCGGTCGCATCGCGGTGCGCAGTCCGTAGCGCCTGCTAGTGCGCCGCCCGGCACCCTGAGTGTGGGCAGTTGCAGTGCAGCTCGATTTCGGGAGCCGTCTTGCAGTAATCGCTGCAGTACTTCTGTACCGCTCGGAACGGAGCAGTTACAGATCGGATGCGCGCACTTGCCAGGGGTTTTGGGATCGGCCATTTACCAACCTCCTGAGGCCGCATTATGCCCTTGTCGGGTGCCGCTGGTATAACCACGCGATGAGATGCTCATCTGTTTGGCTCGTGGTCGGGCTGGTTGGCTTCCTCTCGCTGTCGTCCGGCCGCGTCGATGGACAATCGCCCGCGCTGCGCGGCTTTCCCGACGAGGCCGCGAAAGCCGAACGGGCACGCGAAGCGCAGTTCCGTGCGGTGCCCGATGCCGCCCGCTTGCGCGAATACATGCTGGCCATGGCGGGCGAGCCGCATGTCGCCGGCCAGCCCGGTTCGCGCAAAGTCGCCGAGTACGCGCTCGAGAAATTCAAGTCCTGGGGACTCGCCGCGTCGCTCGAATCGTTCGAGGCGCTCATGCCCTGGCCGCTGGAGCGGAGCCTGGACATGGTGGCACCGACGTCGCACACCCTGTCGATCGTCGAGCCTGTACTCGCGGATGACCCCGATTCCGCTGACCGCGATTCGACGCCGACTTTCAACGCCTACTCGAGTGACGGCGATGTCACTGCCGAGGTCATCTACGTCAACTACGGCATGCCGGCGGACTACGAACGCCTGCAGCAATTAGGCGTCGACGTCGCCGGCAAGATTGTGATCGCGCGCTATGGAGGCGGGTGGCGCGGGATCAAGCCGAAGGTCGCGTTCGAGCACGGTGCGGTCGGCTGCCTGATCTACTCCGACCCCCGAGATGATGGCTATTACCAAGGCGACGTCTACCCAAACGGGCCGTTCCGGCCGGAGCACGGCGTGCAGCGCGGGAGTGTGATGGACATGCCGGTGCATCCCGGCGATCCGCTGACTCCCGGGTGGGCCTCCGAGCCGGGCGCGCGCAAGCTTGCGCAGAGCGACGCCGCGACCATCCTGAAGATTCCCGTTCTGCCGATCTCCTACGGAGACGCGTTGCCGATTCTGCGGGCGTTGACCGGACCCGTCGCGCCCGAGCCGTGGCGCGGCGCGCTGCCGATCACCTACCACGTCGGTCCCGGCCCCGCGCGGGTGCACTTGAACGTGCGGTTCGACTGGCAATCGCGTCCGCTGCACAACGTGATTGTCCGTATCGACGGCACATCGCTCCGGGATGAGTGGATCATCCTCGGCAATCACCACGATGCCTGGGTGAACGGCGCCGACGATCCCACGAGCGGCGCCGTTGCGTTGATGGAGATGGCCCGCGGGCTTGCGGAATTGCTCAAGACCGGGTGGAGACCGAAGCGCACGATCATCCTGGCGCTTTGGGACGGCGAGGAGTGGGGCTTGCTCGGTTCGACGGAGTGGGCGGAAAAGCATGCCGCGGAGCTGCGCAACAAGGCAGCCGTGTACGTGAACACCGACAGCAGTGGAAAAGGCTGGCTCTCCGCTGGCGGCTCACACGGCCTGCAGCAATTTCTCAACGAGGTCGCCAAGGACATTCTCGATCCACGCAGTGGCAAGCCAATCATCGAAGAAGCGCGTCGCCGTTCGGTGATGAGCGCTCCGGACGCGAGTCGTGGAGAGGTGCAGGCGGACCCGGCGTATCGCCTCGACCCGCTCGGCTCAGGATCCGACTTCACGCCGTTTCTGCAACATCTGACCATCTCCTCGCTCAACATCGGCTTCGGCGGCGACAGTGCCGGCGGCATCTACCACTCGGCCTACGATTCGGTGAACTGGTATAGCAAGTTCTCCGATGCTGATTTCAGTTATGGGCGGACGCTCGCGCAGACGACCGGTACGCTTGCGCTCCGTCTCGCGGACGCGCCGGTGTTGCCCTTCCAATTCACCGACACCGCGGACACGCTTGCGCGCTATGTGACGGAGCTCGAGAAGCTTGCGGCGTCCAAGCCGGATGCGAAAGTCGACCTCGGGCCGGTGCGTGCGGCCGTCGAGGCGCTCAAGCGCGCCGGCGACGCGTACGAGCGCGCTTACGCGGGTTTGACGCGCGTGCCCGAAGCGACGTTAGTGGGACGTGCCGAGCTCACGCAACTCAATCAACAACTGCTCGGCGCCGAACGACGCCTTGGCAACAGCGATGGGCTGCCGCGGCGCACGTGGTTCAAGCATCAGATTTACGCGCCCGGTTTTTACACCGGCTACGGTGTGAAAACGATGCCGCAGATTCGCGAGGGTCTCGAGGAAGGACGGTACACCGAGGCCCAGGGCGGAACGCGTACCGTGGCGGCGGCGGTGCGCGGGTTGGCGGAGCAGGTCGACGATGCGGCGCGTACGTTGAGTCGAATCACCAGGTAGCCGCCGATGAACCCGGATTCGGTTTGGATCGTGTTGCGCTTCGGTGCTGCGTCATGACACTCGGGCGTCCACACCGTCGTCTTCTCCCCACGCTGCTTGTCACAACGCTCGTCGCCTCCTCAGCGGCGGCCGCGCAAGCATTAGTCGCAGCGAAGCCTGAATCAGTCGGCATGTCTTCGCCGCGCCTTGCCCGACTCACCGCCGTTCTCGACGCCGCGACCCGCGAGAAGGAGATCGCCGGCACTGTCACGCTCGTCGCACGGGCGGGACGCATCGTCTACTTCGAACCGGCGGGGATGCGCGATATCGAGCGCGGCACGCGCATGTCCAAGGACACGATCTTCCGCATCGCGTCAATGACAAAGGCGATCACCACGGTCGGCGCGATGATGCTGGTCGAGGAAGGGCGCATTCTGCTGAACGATCCGGTCGCGAAGTAAATACCGGCGTTTGCGAAGACGACCGTGCTCAGCCTCGTGTTCAACCAACTGCCGCCGCAGCGACCGATCACGATTCGCGACCTGATGACCCACACATCAGGGATTTCGTACGGCGGCGGCGATCTCGCGGAGCAGTATGCGGCCGCCGGTTTCACGCAGTGGTACTTCGCCGATCGGCCAGAGCCGATTGGCCATGCGATCGAACGATTGGCGCGTCTGCCGTTTGAAGCACACCCAGGTAGCCGTTTTGTCTACGGCTACTCGACCGACGTGCTCGGCTACCTGATTGAAAAGGTCTCGGGCATCCCACTCGATCGTTATCTCGAAACACGCGTGTTCAAGCCGCTCGCCATGGTCGACACGTCGTTTTTTTTGCCGCCCGCAAAAGTCGGTCGTCTTGCGACCGTGTACGGCAGGACCGTGTCGAGCGACACGACAGCCGCGATCGAACTGACGCGTGGTCCCGCGGGGCATCCCGGCCAAGGCGCTTACGTGGACGGCCCGCGTGTGGCGTTTTCTGGTGGCGCGGGACTGCTTTCGACGGCGAGCGACTACGCCCGCTTCCTGCAGATGCTGCTGAATGGGGGCGAGTTGGACGGTGTGCGGCTGTTGAGTCCGAAAACGATCGAATTGATGACCGCGGACCACATCGGCAGCCTTTACCGGCAGCCAGGCCGCGGCTTCGGCCTTGGGTTCGAGACGATCGAAGACCTCGGACGCTCGGGGCGATATGGATCGGAAGGGGAATTCGGGTGGGGAAACGCGTACCTCTCGCGTTACTGGGTGGACCCGAAAGAGAAGTTAATCGCCGTGTTTCTGGCCCAACTCCTCCCCGCGGGGGACTCCGATCTACAAGACAGAGTCCGCGTGCTCGTCAACCAAGCGATTGTGGCATCGCCCTGATCGTTGGCGGGCTGTTCCATCCCCGCGCTTCAAGCTCCAGAATGGAACACCGTCCCAGAGGTCGTTAGGACGCTTGGGTTTACGGCTAACGCGCGGCCAAAACCAAGGATCGCCTGTCTCAAATAAGCGCACGGCCCTGAGGCTCATCCGCCCCGCCATCCCCGAAGTGGATTCCCCGTAAACGCTTGCCGCAGCTGAGCTTACGCGCTCGCGCGGGAGCACTACCTCGACTGGCTCAGACGTTGCTCTTTGAGAGGCACCACTGTCATGCATTGTCGTATGAAGTGCCTAAGCATCTCCCTATGCCCAAGCCCACGCGCTCGGTTCTCCCGATAGCGGCTCTGACCGCCGTTCTCGGCTTTTCGGCTGTTGGAGTGACCACCGGGCAGGGGTTGCTCTCCAACCTCTTGCAGCCGGTGCTCGGGTTGTTGGGCCCGGTCCTTGGATTGCTCACCAACGACTTACTCGATCAGTTGGCGAAGCAGCCGACCCAGTCCGCGCCGATCATCATGCGCGGCGAGGTCGGTGCGCTCCTCGACGTCGCGGCGCGGCACAACCTGCCGGTCGTCCGCACACTCGACGAGTTCATCGTCACGGTGGCAAATGCGGCGCAAGTGGCCGGCCTGGCGGGTGAGTCCGCGGTCAAGGGACTCGCGAGCGACTTGCCCGTGCAGAGCGCGATGAAGGTCTCGGATAAAGCGATGGGCGCCGATCAGACTCGCGCCGGCGTGCCGGGCTCATGGCTGCTCGGCCTCGGCGCCATCGCAGGAGTCACTGGGAAGAACATCGGCGTGGCCATTGTCGATTCGGGTATCGCCCCGCATCTAGCGCTTGCGGGCAAGGTCGTTGCCGCAAAGAGCTTCGTCCCCGGCGATACCAGCGTGAACGACGCCTTCGGCCACGGTACGCATATCGCCGGCATCATCGCCGGGGCCGCATCCGCCGCGTCAAAGGTGACCTCGGAATACAGCGGCGGCATCGCGCCCGGCGCGCAACTGATCAACGCTCGCGTGCTCGGTGCCGACGGTTCGGGCCAGACCAGCAGCGTGATCGCGGGCCTCGACTGGGTGCTCGCCAATCGCGGGCTGCACCGCATTCGCGTCGTCAATCTTTCGCTTGGACACCCTGTCACCGGGCCGTGCGTGACGGATCCGCTGTGTTCGTCCATCGCCCGCCTCGTCGCGAACGGACTCGTCGTCGTCGTCTCGGCAGGCAATCAAGGCAAGGCCGCCAATGGGCAAGCGGTGCTTGGCGGCATCTCCTCGCCCGGCAACTCGCCGATGGCGCTGACCGTTGGTGCGCTGAACACCTGGAACACGGTGATTCGATCGGACGATACGGTAGCGACGTACAGCTCGCGAGGGCCGACCGCCTACGACCTTGTGGTCAAGCCAGACGTTGCGGCGCCAGGAAACAAGATTGTCTCGCTCGAAGCACCGAATGGGTATCTCGCGCGTAACTACGGCGCCCTTCACGTGGCGGGAAGCGGCAGCAATGCCTACTACCGGATGAGCGGGACCAGCATGTCTGCCGGAATGGTGAGCGGCGCCGCCGCGTTGATGCTCGAAGCCGGGCCCGGACTCCAACCAGCGCAGGTGAAGGTCGCGCTCCAGCACACCGCCACATTTTTGCCGCGGGACGGACTCATGGCCGCGGGAGCCGGCAGCGTCAACGTCTGGGCTGCGCGGCGTGCCGCAGGCAACCTGCTCTTGCTCTCGCTGCCAACCAGTGTCATCGGCGGCGCCGCCGCGCCGGCAAGCGGCATGGCGTTTTTCGATAAAGGCACGCTGGCTGACCGTCTGTATGCCGGCAGCGGTCGTACCTCCTGTCGCTACTCGGGCTCTTCAGCACGAGCAGTTGGGGCAATCTCCAGATGTTCGGGTTGACGAACTCGTATGCATACGTCCAACCGAATCAGTTGATCTGGGGCGAACAGTTGATTTGGGGTGAGCAATTGATCTGGGGCGAGCAATTGATCTGGGGCGAACAGGTGTACGACGCCGAAGGTCAGCAGCTGATCTGGGGCGAACAGTTGATCTGGGGCGAGACGACGCAAGGCGAACAGCTCATTTGGGGCGAAGGCTATCAGCCGGTCGAGGACGGCCGGTAGGACCACGTGTCTTCACCTCAGACCGCAATCGGCGCACGTCCCCTGGCGGTCACGCAACTGATCGTCGTCGTGAGTGTGGCTGGTTTTGCGGTGATCGGTCACTCGATTTTCGCGCTCTCATCCACACCGCATGCGGGCGGCTGGATTGCCGTCGGCCTGCTTGCGCTCGTCGCCGGGTCGTTTGCGCTCAGAGTGCCGGGCGTGCCGGCGAACCTCTCGATCTCCGATACCTTCTTCATCACGTCGGCGCTGCTCTTTGGTCCTGCCCCGGCCACGCTGACCATCGCGCTCGATAGCCTGGTGATTTCGTGGAACCGAACGCCCACGGTCGATCGCATGTTGTTCAATTTGACGAGCCCGGCCCTGTCGCTGTGGGTCGGGACGCAGGTGTTTTTCGCGCTGACGCAAACCAAACCTTTATACGATGTCGCCACGCCGCCAACGGCGGCCATCATCGCGCCCCTGGCGTGTCTCGCACTGGTCTACTACCTGTTGAATTCCGGGCTGCTTGCGGCGGTGGTTGCGCTCGACAAAGGCGTCGCCGTGCTCCCCCTGTGGCGCCGCCATTTCACCGTCATCTCGCTCAACTACTTCGCGTCGGCCTCGGCCGCCTTTGTCCTCGTGGTCCTGTTGAAATACATCAGCGTCGTCGCTGCCGCGGCGTTGCTGCCGGTGCTGATCTTCTTCTACCTCGCCATGCGATCGTTTCTCGGAAGACTCGAGGACGCGAACACGCATGTCGCGGCGCTCAATCGCTTGTATCTCTCGACGGTCGCGGCGCTCTCGACGGCGATCGAGGCGAAGGACAACGTGACGAGCGATCACATTCATCGCGTACAGGCGTATGCGATGGGGCTCGCGCGCGCTTTGGCGATCACGGACCCTGCCACCCTGGAGGCCATTGAAGCCGCGGCGCTGCTGCACGACACAGGCAAGATCGCGGTGCCGGAACACATCCTCAACAAACCGGGCCGCCTCACGCCAGCGGAGTTCGAGACGATGAAGTCGCACGTGGACGTGGGCGTCGACATCTTGTCGGCGATCGACTTCCCATATCCCGTTGTGCCGATCGTGGCTGCGCATCACGAGAACTGGGACGGCAGCGGGTATCCGAACCGTCTGAGCGGCGAGGCGATTCCGATCGGCGCGCGCATTCTTTCGGTTGTCGACTGCTTCGACGCCTTGACGTCGGACCGGCCGTATCGTCCCGCGATGTCCGAGGCGGCTGCCATCGCCATCCTGCGGCAGCGCAGCGGCAATTTCTACGACCCCGCCGTCGTCGATACCTTTGAGCGCGTCTATCGGGCCATCGCTCCAACCGCGATCCCGCAGCCACGACTCCAAAACGTGTTGAGCCGCATTCGCCGTGTCCGCGAGGCGGCACCCGCCGTTACCATCGCGCCGGACCGCGTGCACGTGGAGTCGACTGGCGGCGATTCTTCCGAGGAGCTGCTCGCGTTTGTGAGTCTCGCGCGTCTCGCGTCCGGCACGCCGACCTTCGGCGACATTGGTGCGCTCGCGTCGGGCCACCTACGCCAAGTTGCCCCAGGCGCGACGCTCGCGCTGTTCATCGTCGATCCGATTCGCAACGCGGTCGTCGTGCGTTACACGAATGGGCCGGCCGCGACCGAGTTGGCCGGTATGGTGATTGGCATCGGCGAGCGAATTACCGGGTGGGTCACCGCCAATGCACGGACGATGGTCAACGCCGACGCCGCGCTGGATCTGGGCGGCGCACACGGGCCAGACGTGCAGTTTGCGATCGCCCTCCCTCTCATCGCTGACGGCTCACCGGTGGGCGTCATGTCGCTGTACGGTCCCAGTCCCTTTTCCGATGACCAAACGCGCCGATTGGCAATGATCGCGCCGCATCTGGCGACCTCAGTTGCCGCCGCCATTGCCGCGGATACCGGGATGCGACCGGGTGTCTTCGCCGAAGTGAGCCGCAGATAACGCAGATACTAAAAGCCGCAGATGACGCAGATGACGTTGTTGATCGTGATCGGCAGGACTCTGTGGTCAACGCCCAGGCGTGTTGTGCACTCGAATGTTCGACACGACTCAAACCGACATCTGCGTCTATCTGCGTAATCTGCGGCCTCCTCCAATCTGCGGCCCTCTGCGGCTACCGCCGCTCGGGCAGAGCGAAGGCGAACAGCGTGGTCCCCGCCGGCATCAGCACGAATTGACGACCCTCGAGCATGTAAGTAATCGGCGCGGCATAAATCGACGAGCCGGTTTGAAAATGCCAGAGGTTTTTCCCGGAGGTCGCATCAAACGCCATCACGTTGCCGTCCATGTCGCCGCCGAACACGAGGCCTGAGGCGGTGGAGAGCACACCCGCCATCGACGGTGTGTAGTACTTGAATTCCCATTTCATGCCGGCGACTTTCGGATCGATCGCGCGCAGCGCCCCATACCCGCGATCCTTGACGCGCTGCTGCGCGCCGCCGAAGTAATATTCACCCTGCACGAACTCCTGCTCCCAGCCGTAGTACGTCGCGCACACTTCGCGCGCGGTCACATACAACAAACCCGTTTTTGGATTGAACGCGGGCGACATCCAGTTGGTGGCGCCGGTAATGTCCGGGCACACATCGGTGCCTTGCTCGGTCGGCTCCGAGTTCGGTTGCAGGACAGGTCTTCCGTCGTCGCCGATTTTTTCGGCCCAGGTGGTTTTCACGAACGACCGCGTTGTGATGATGCTCGCCATCCGTGCGATCGAGCGTGTAGAAGAACCCATTGCGGTTGGCGAGCATCAACGTTTTGCGCGGCACGCCGTTGATGGTCACATCGGCAAGAACAGGCACCTGCGTGGCGTCCCAGTCGTGCACGTCGTGCGGCGTGAACTGGTAGAACCATTTCAGTGCCCCCGTTGCCGGGTCGAGCGCGACGACGGCATCGGTATACAGGTTGTCGCCGTCACGATCGTTGCCGTAGAGATCGGGGCCGGGGTTGCCGGTGCCCCAATAAATCGAGATCCAGCACCGGATCGTAGGTGCCGGTGACCCACGTCGATCCGCCGCCGCGCTCCCACGAATCGCCTTCCCAAGTGTCGCTGCCTTTCTCGCCCGGACCGGGCACCGTCCAGAACCGCCAGGCCTTCTTGCCCGTCACCGCATCGAAGGCGTCGATGAAACCGCGGATGCCGTACTCGGCACCCGCAATGCCGACGATGACTTTGCCTTTGACGATCGAGCGGTGCCGCCGTTGCCGTATAGCCGCGTTTGTAGTCGTCGATCACGGCGTCCCAGACGATGGCGCCGGTTTTCATGTCGAACGCGAGGAGGTGTGCATCGAGCGTCGTCATGTAGAGCCGGTTGCCCAGCGCGGCAAAGCCGCGGTTGACACGGCCGCAGCAGACATTGAGGCCATCCGGCAAGTCGCGTTGATATCGCCAGATCTGCCGGCCGGTGCGCGCATCGATCGCCCATGCGGTGTTGTTGGGACCGGTGAGATAGGCGACACCATCGATGACCAGCGGCGTCGCTTCGAACTTGCCCAGCGTGTTGGTTTGAAACGCCCATTGCACGGACAACTGACCGACGTTGTTGGTCGTGACCTGCGTCAACAGACTATGGCGTTGTCCCGTGTAGTCGCCCGCGTAGCTTAGCCAGCGCGAGGGATCGGACCCCAGAGGCGCGGCGAGTTGTTCGGCGGTGACGTGCTGTCCACTCATCGCGTGGGCGGATTCCGAGCGGTTGCCCTTGAGCGTCCTGAGGTAGCGGATCACGTCGTCCAGATCGGTATCTGGCAGCCGTTCGGCGCCGTAGGGCGGCATCAACGACTGCTGATCCGGAACGACCTCCGTGAGGTCGCGCTTGAGGAACGTGATCAGGTCCTCGGCGCCCGTCATCAGTTGAATCGAGAACGTATCCTCGTTCTTGCGCGTGCCACGAACCCTGCGTCCATCGCGCGTCACCACCGTGACGGTCTCAAAGCCAACGGGGATCAGTTCTGCGGGCCGGCGGATTTCGCGTTCGAGCGCGGCGGTCGAGCGCGCCGCGCCGATGCGGGTGAGGTTTGGACCGATGCGTCCACCGCGTCCCTCCACCATGTGACACTGACCGCAGTTGCCTTTGTCGCGAGCCCAGAATAGCTCCTCGCCCCGGCGTGGATCGCCTCGCTCTGGTGGCGGAGTTCCGCCGATGGCGAGGGTGCGCAGATACGCCAGGATCATCCACACTTCGTCTTCCGACATGTTGACGTTGCCCGGCATCTCTGTTCCCGGCACGCCCTGCGCGATCGTGCGAAACAGCTGCGCGTCACTGCCGCCGTGCGACCAGTCACCGGTCGTCAGATCGGTGCCGCGATACCCTTTCGCATCCATTCCGTGACAGACGGCACAGCGACCGCGAAACATGTTGCGCCCCTGCTCGACCGCTTTGGCATCGCCGGCGAGAGGGTTGGTCTGCTGATCGGTCTGCGGCTGCGCCGACGCTGATAGGGCCGGCATGAAGAGCAAGCCAGCGACGATGAGCCAAGGCCGGGGCGTGATCATGGGCATAGGTCCTCGTGGGAAAGAGGTGGAGTATTGTGCGCCCGCCCCCGCCAAAGCTCAAGCGTCGAACCGGCTTCGCAGCCGATCTGCCCGACGCTGCACGGCCTGCCACACGGATGAAGGTCGGTTCCCTCGATCCAAAACTCCGAAGTGCCGTTCTACCTTGAAGTTAGGGGGACGCCCCATTGGAGGCGCACCAGCGTTGCCGTATAATGCTTGAAAGGGCGGGTCGGTTGCCCGTTCACAACTTCCCCTTCATGACATAGGCGGCTGCTGGATGTTCGAGCGGTATACAGAGAGAGCGAGGCGAGTGCTCTTCTTCGCCCGCTACGAAGCAAGCCAGCTGGGTAGCATCTCGATCGAGACGGAGCACCTGCTTCTCGGACTGATTCGAGAAGGGAAGGGGCTCACCAGCCGGATCTTCGCCCGATCCCACCTGTCACTCGAGAATATCCGCAAGGAAATCGAAGGTCGCACGGTCTTTCGCGAAAAGGTCTCGACCTCCGTCGAAATTCCGTTCAGCGCCGAAACCAAGCGTGTCCTGCAGTTCGCTGCCGAAGAAGCCGACCGTCTTCTGCACAACTACATCGGCACCGAACACCTGTTGCTTGGGATCCTGCGCGAAGAACGGTCGGTCGCCGCGACGATCCTGATGGAAAAAGGCATGCGCCTCCATCAGGTGCGCGAAGACATCGTCCAGCTCCTCAACGAGAAGACCACGCTTACACGCGTCAAGGAAACACCGCTCCTCGCCGAATTCAGCCGCGATCTCACCGAAGCGGCGATGAAGAATCAGCTCGATCCGCTGGTCGGGCGCGACTACGAGCTCGAACGTGTCCAGCAGGTGCTCTGCCGCCGCACCAAGAACAACGCCGTGCTGATCGGCGAACCTGGCGTCGGCAAGACGGCGATCGTCGAAGGCCTGGCGCAGAAAATCGTGTACGGCGACGTCCCGCATTTTCTTGCCGACAAGCGCATCCTCGCCCTCGACATCTCGCTGATTGTCGCCGGCACGAAATACCGCGGGCAGTTCGAAGAGCGCCTCAAAGCGATCATGAAGGAGCTCACGGACAATCCCAACATCATCGTGTTCATCGACGAGTTGCACACGCTGGTCGGTGCGGGTTCAGCCGAGGGCTCACTCGACGCGGCCAATATTCTCAAGCCGGCGCTCTCGCGCGGCGAGATCCGCTGCATCGGCGCGACCACGCCTGCCGAATACCGCAAGTACATCGAGAAAGACCGGTCGCTCGAACGTCGATTCCAGGCGATCAAGGTCGATCCGCCCTCGGAGCGCGAAACGATCGAGATCCTCATGGGGATCAAGGACCGCTACGAGACGTTCCATCACGTCGAATACACGCGCGAAGCGATTGAAGCCGCGGTGTATCAATCCAGCCGCTACATCACCGATCGTTTCCTGCCCGACAAGGCGATCGATCTGGTGGACGAAGCGGGCGCGCGCGCCAAGCTGCGCGAAGCGGGCTATAGCGAAGAGTTCGGCGAGATCAACAAGAGCATCCGCGTCGCCGTCGAGCAGATGGAAAGCGCCGTGACGGCGAAGGACTTCGACAAGGCGCAGTTCTACAAAGAGCAGGAGCAAGTCGCGCGCGAGAACCTGCAGTTCGTGCGCGAGAAGTTCGACGTGCGTTCGAGCGCGCGCCGCGTGATCGTCGCCAAAGCCGAAATCGACGAAGTGGTTTCGAAGTGGACCGGCGTGCCGCTCTCGTCGATCAATCAGGACGAGGGCGATAAGCTCCTCCGGATGGAGCAGGAGCTCCACCGCCGCGTCATCAGCCAGGAGAAGGCGATTTCCGCCGTCTCCCGTGCCATTCGGCGATCGCGCGCCGGGCTGAAAAATCCGAACCGGCCGGTCGGGAGCTTCATGTTCCTCGGGCCCACCGGCGTCGGGAAAACCGAGCTGGCACGCGCGCTCGCGCAGTTCCTGTTTGGCAGCGAAAACGCCCTCATCCGCTTTGACATGTCCGAATACATGGAGAAGCATTCGGTTTCAAAGCTGATCGGCTCGCCGCCCGGATACGTCGGGCACGAAGAAGGCGGGCAGCTTACCGAAAAGGTCAAGCGGAATCCGTATTCCGTCGTGTTGCTCGACGAAGTCGAGAAGGCCCATCCAGACATCTTCAATATCCTGCTGCAGGTGTTCGAGGACGGCCATCTGACCGATGGTCTCGGCAATCGCGTCAACTTCAAGAACGCGATCATGATCATGACGTCGAACATCGGCGCGCGCTTCATTCAGAAGAAGGCGTCGATGGGCTTCCAGTCGGCCGACGCCAGCGACCTGCAGAAGAGCGTGCACGATATGGTGCTCGGCGAGGTCAAGCGCACGTTCAACCCCGAGTTCATCAACCGTGTCGACGAGTTGATTGTGTTCGACGCGTTGTCAGACGACGATCTGCGTCAGATTCTGAGCCTGCTCATGGAGCAGCTCAACCTCAATTTGACCGACCGCCGCATGCGGGTATTACTGACGCAGGAGGTGGCGGACTGGATTATCGATTTCACCTGCAAGGACCGCTCGGTACGGGGCCCGGCCGCTGCGGCGCGCCATCCAGCGCTACATCGAGGATCCGCTCTCCGAGGAGTTGATCCGCGGCCATCTCCACGGCGGCGAAATCGAGGTCTATCTCGAAAACGGGCAGATGTCTTACCGGCAATCCGGTGAGCCGCTGGCTGCAGGCCGGCGCCTCTCCACGAACGTCTGATTGCAGTAAGATCGATGGGTTCGGGCCGAGTCCGGCTGGCCCTCTGTACGTCCATGACATTGAAACTCGCTGCGTTTGCACTCACGACGGCGTTATTGGTGGCCGCTCCCACTGCGGCCGCGACCTCCGATCAGGCACCAGCCGCTCCCCAACCGGCCCCGGCTGGAGAGCCCCTCGGCGGTGGCTTGCCTCCGCAAGCCCCGCAGCCGGCAGCCGGTCAACAAATCCTCCCGCCGGCCAGCTCCGAGCCGGTCTTCACGACCATCGAACTGTGTTTGAGCCGGTCAACGAGTCGCTCATCGAGCCGCAGACCTACCTCTACTACATCCAGAGCAAGGATCTGATCAGTCGGCCTTCGGCCGGTGTTTGGCGGCCCTACTCCGAGGAAACGGAGCGGGTGCTCCGCGAAGACTTCAAGCGCCTGTGGGCGACTAACTTCCTCGACAACCTCTGGATCGAAGTCAAAGACCAGCCCTACTCCAATGGTGTGATGGGCAAGCACGTCGTCTTCCATATGGAGGAGCGCCCGCGAGTCAAGATTGTCGATTACACCGGCTCGAGCAAGATCGAACGCACCAAGGTCGACGAGAAGATGAAGGAGGCCAACGTCTCTCTTCGTCTGGATTCGTTCCTCGATCAGGGCGCCATCCGCCGTGTGGAAGGCATTCTCCGCAGCCTGATGTCCGAAAAGGGCTACCAGTTCGCCGAGATCAAATCGAGCGTGGAGGCCCTTCCGGGGGGGCCAAAGCTGGTCAAGGTGGTCTTCGACGTCAACGAAGGCCCCAAAGTCCGCGTCCGGTCTATCGACTTCGTCGGCAATCAGGCGTTCAGCGACGGCAAGCTGCAAGGCAAGATGAAGGAGACCAAGACCCAGTGGATGTTCTCGTTGATCACCGGTCGCGGCACCTTCCAGGAAGCCAAGTTCGAGGAAGACGCCGAAATGGTCGAGGGCTTCTATCGTGAACAGGGCTACATCCAGGCGCGCATCGGCCAGCCCGAGATCAAGACGCTCGAAGACTCGAAGGACAAGGACACGCGCTGGGTGGAATTGCGCATTCCAGTCACGGAAGGACAGCGCTACCGCGTCGGCGAGATCACGTTTGACGGCAACACCGTCGTCAAAAGCGAGTTCCTGCGACCGCTCTTGAAGCTCGAGAAAGGCGAATGGTACTCGGAGAAGGACGTCAAGAAGTTCTTCGAGAAATCACGCGAGGTGTACGGCGGCGGCGGCTATATGGAGTTCACCGGTTATCCGGACTACACCTTCGTGAACGGGGCCGAGGGCCCGGTGGCAGGGCCGGCCGAATCGAGCGTCAACATCACGATGCGGCTGCAGGAAGGCGAGCAGTATCGGGTCAATCGCCTCACGTTTACCGGCAACACGACGACGCGCGACAACGTCATCCGCCGCGAAATGCGCGTCATCGAAGGCGACATCTTCAACACCGAAGCGCTCAAGTACAGCATCCGCCGCCTCAATCAGCTCGGATATTTCCAGAACCTCGAAGCAGTCGCCGGACGCCGTCGATGTCCAGAAGACGCCGGGCGCGAAGAACAAAGTCGACGTGACGTTGAAGTTGCAGGAGCAGAACCGCAACCAGCTCACATTCGGCGCCGGCGTTTCGCAGTACGAGGGCTTCTTCGGTCAGCTGTCGTTCCAGACGTCGAACTTCCTGGGCCGCGGAGAATCGCTGACGCTGTCACTGCAGGCCGGATCGCGCGCCGAAAAATATCAGCTCGCCTTCACCGAGCCGTTCCTGTTCGACCGCAACATCACCGGCGGCGTCGATATTTACAAGCGCTCGATCGAGTACATCGGCCAGTTCACGCAGAAAGCGCTCGGCGGGAACATCATGTTCGGGTTCCCAGTGGCCGACTTCGCCCGGATGTTCATGACGTATTGGTACGAGGGCGTGCGCGTCACCGATCTCAACCGCTCTATCAGGATCCGCCGGCTCATTCAGAACAACATCTTTCTGCAGGACTCGTTGCTCATCGGCCAGGGCGGCAAGCGCACCGTGAGCAAGGTGACGCCGAGCTACGTGTTCAACACCATCGACAATCCGATTTTCCCCAACGCCGGACGGCGCCTCTCGCTGTCGAGCGACTTCGCCGGGCTTGGCGGGAACACCAGGTTTATCAAACCGCGCTTCGAAGCCATCAACATTTTCCGGCACACGTCGCGGACGTCCATAGCGTTCCGCGCGCAAGCCGAATACATCCGGCCCTTGGGCAGAGAATGTGGCGCTCCCGATTTTCGAACGGCTGTTCCTCGGCGGCGAGTACAGCATCCGCGGGTTCGACATTCGCACCGTCGGTCCCCGCGAGCCGGTGAACAACGTCGTCATCGGCGGCAACAAGAGCTTGTTGTTCAACGCCGAGTACCTCATCACCATCGCGCGGCCAGTGCGGCTGGTGCTCTTCTACGACGCCGGTCAGGTCCGCAATTTCGGCGAGAGCTTCGCCTGGTTCGAAGAGTGACCGTGCTCGACTTCCCGCCGCAACCGCCGATCACCGACCCGTTTGCTACCACGACGCTCACGCCGTGTGTCTCTGCCGAGACGTGCACCGGCCCGCCGCTGCCAACACAGCGCGTCATCGGACGCGACAGTGCATTCAAGACGTCAACCGGCGCCGAAGTGCGATTCTTCATGCCCGTGCTCAACGTGCCATTCCGGTTGATCTTTGCGATGAACCCGCAGCGCGGGGGCGTTCTCGACAACAATTTTGAGCCCGCGAAGCGATTCACATTCCGCTTTGCCGTGGGTTCCACTTTCTAAGGATTCAGCGGTGACAAGCCACATACGTTTTGTAGCGGCGGTACGCGGCGCTCGCGATCGTGATGCGCGTCGCTGGTGTCGTGCGACGACGATACGCCGACACTCCCGACACCAACGCCGACGCCGACGGTCACCGACACGTTCTCAGGGTCGATCAACAAGAACGGCGCCAATTCGCACACCTTCGCGGCGGCAAGAATCGGCACGCTCACGGCGACGTTGGCCGCGGTCGGACCGGACGCCGTGGGAGCCGACGGCACTCCGTTGGTCGTAGGGTTCGGCGTCGGCACCTGGAACGGCTCCTCATGCACCGTCGTGCTCGCGCAGGATCGCGCCATCCAGTCTTCGGTGCTCTACGGCAACATCAACGGGAGCGGCGATCTGTGTGTGCGAGTGTTCGACATCGGCGAGCTCACCGATCCGGTTGATTACACCGTGACCGTGGTCCACCCGTGAAGCCCAGCCGCTAGTGTAAAATTGCATACTTCCGTTTGGATGTTGAAAGGACATAGGCGATGAAAGGTTTTGTTCTCGCGCCGGCTCTGGCCGTGATGCTTGCGGGTGCGCCCACGTTTGCACAGACGCGCCCGCCGCCGCCCCCGGCCACGCAGAAGCCGGCCCCGGCGCCGGCCCCGCCGCAGCCCGCGGGCCCGCAGCCGGCACCGCCCGCGGCCCACCGCGCCGGCACCGGCTCCCCAGCCCCCGCGGCCGTTTCCGGAAGGCGCCAAGATTGCGTTCGTCGTTCTCCAGCGCATCGTCAACGAGTCGGCCGAAGGCAAGGCGGCGTCAGGGTCAGATTCAGGCGTTGCAGCAGAAGAAGGCGACCGAGCTGAACGACAAGAACAAGCAGCTCCAGGGTATTCAGCAGAAGCTGGAAAAAGAGGGCACCGTCATGGCGCGAATGTCCAGGGCGACCTCCAGAAGCAGGCCGAGAAGATCCAGGTAGACATTCAGCGCTTCACGCAGGACGCGCAGCAGGAAATGCAGGATCTGCAGAACAACCTTCAGGCCCAGTTCCAGCAGAAGATCGATCCCATCCTCGCGCAGGTTGGCCAGGAGAAGGGCCTTCATTTTATCTTCAACGGTCCCGATTCCGGGTTGGTCTGGGCCGACACGGGTCTCGACATTTCGCGGACGTCATCAGCAGCTCGACGCAGCTTACAAGCCGACCGCGACGGCGAAGCCGCCGGTGCAATAAACCAAATAGAGAAGTTCACCAGTTCAAAGTTCAAAGTTCAAAATCGAGTGTCGGCTTGGCGTCGCGCTGCGATTCGATGTCGAGACGTCTGCGCAGGCAATTCTTAACTTTGAACTCGGAACTTGAACTGACCTATCCTCATACCCCCTTGCCCTCCTTCCTCCCGAGCACCATCGATCGCCTCTCGTTCCGCTACCCGTCATTGCTCGATCGACTCGGTCGCCGAGCACGAGCCCGGCGGCGCATCGTCGCTTTTCAAGAACGTCACGGTCAACGAAGAATTCTTCCAGGGGCACTTTCCGGGCGCGCCGCTGATGCCGGGCGTGCTGATGATCGAAACGCTCGCCCAGGCCGCGACGTTACTGCTGCTCGAGGGCCCAGGCAGCAGCGGTTCGATGCGCACACGGCCGGTGCGGTGGCCGCGTCACGCTGCGTGGCGTCGAGAACGCCAAGTTCCGACGTCAGGTCGTGCCCGGGGATCAACTTCGGCTCGAGGTGTCGCTCGCTCGTCGACGCGGCGCCATCGTCCGGGCAAAGGGCGCGGCCAGCGTCGATGGTCAGATGGTGTGCAGAGGCCGACTTGATCCTCGTCGTCGGCGATGACGAGGTGGAGATCGATTCGACGGCACGCGTTCATCCGAACGCGAGGGTGGGCGCGGGGACGATCATCGGTCCATACGCCGTCATCGGCGCCAACGTCGTGGTGGGGGAACGGTGCCGCATCGGTGCCTCGGCGGTGATCGACGGCTGGACGACCATCGGCGACGAAAGCGAGATTTACCCGTTTGCCTCGATTGGCCTTCCGCCGCAGGATCTGAAGTACAGGGGCGAGCCGACCACGCTCGAAATCGGCAAGCGCAACATCTTTCGCGAGTTCGTGACGATTCATCGCGGCACCGCCGGCGGCGGCGGCCGGACCACGATCGGCGACGGCAATCTGTTCATGGGATATGTCCACATCGCCCACGATTGCCACGTGGGGAGCCACACGATTTCGGCCCGCATGCGACGCTCGGCGGGCACGTGTCGGTTGAGGATTTCGCCAACATCAGCGCCGGGTCGGCCGTGCACCAGTTCTGCCGCGTCGGCTGCCACGCGTTTATCGGCGGCTATTCGGTGGTCACCAAAGATGCGCTGCCGTATGCGGTAACGGTGGGCAGCCGTCCGGCCAGGATCTTCGGCGCCAACACGATTGGTCTGATGCGTCGCGGCTTTTCGAAAGGAAACCGTCAGCGAAGTTGAAGCGCGCGTATCGCTACCTGGTGCAATCGAAGTTGAATACGAGCCAGGCACTCGCGCAGATCGAGCAGGATCCCTCGCTGGCCTGTCCCGAGGTCGCCTACCTGGTGCACTTCATTCACACGGCTCCGCGCGGGGTCACGCTCCGACGCGGCCGTAAGGCGGAAGACCACTCGGCAGAAGACGAATGAAGCTCGGGCTGATCGCCGGCAACGGACAGTTTCCGTTCCTGGTGCTCGATGCCGCCCGTACGCATGGGCCACGACGTCACCATTGTCGCCATTCAAGACGAGGCGTTTCCCGCGCTCGAAACCGCCGCGGCCAAGCAACCGACAGCCGCCGTTCACTGGGTCACCTTGGGACAGCTGGTAAGTGCTCGATCATCTCGAGCGCGCCGGGTGCACCCAGGCGGTGATGGCCGGACAGGTGAAACACACGAAAATCTTTGGTGGCGTGATTCCCGATCTCACGATGCTGTCGGTGTTTTCCAGACTGCGTGCGCGCAATACAGACGCGCTGATTGCCGCGGTCGCCGACGTCATGCGCGAGCACGGCATCGAGTTACTTGACTCGACGTCGTTTCTCTCACCGCTGATCGCGCGGAGCGGCGTGTTGACGCGGCGGCCTCCGAGTTCTGACGAGCTGGCGAATCTCGAGTTCGGGTATCGGATGGCTGATACGATTGCAGGTTTGGATATCGGCCAACAGTCTGCGTGAAGGACCTTGCTGTGGTCGCGGTCGAAGCCATGGAGGGCACCGATGACACCATCGCGCGTGCGGGCCGACTTGCCGGACCCGGCGTCGCGGTCGTCAAGGTTGCCAAGCCCAATCAGGACATGCGCTTCGATGTACCGGTTGTCGGTGTGGCGACCATCGAGGCCATGCGCGCTGCCGGCGCCACGGTGTTGTCGGTTGATGCGGGCAAGACACTCCTTCTGGACGGTGAAGCGGTGATCAAAGCCGCAGACGAAGCGGCCATTGCCATCGTGGGCGGTCGCTCGATGAGGGTGGGGTCGCGGTGATCGGCGTCGGGCACCTGGGACGCCACCATGCCCGGCATTCTTGCCGCCTTGCCCGGCGTCATGCTGGCCGGCGTCGTTGACATCAATCGTGAGCGTGCCGAGGGGATTGCTTCTCAGTATGGAAGCGCGGCGTTTACCGACTGGCGCGAACTTGGCGAGCGCGTCGATGCCGTCACTGTGGCGACACCGACGGAAACGCACCTGGCGATCGCCGAGCCGTTGCTCGAATCGGGCATTCATGTGCTCGTCGAAAAGCCGATGACGCGGACCACCGCCGATGCCGATCGGTTGCTGGCCGCCGCGTCGCGGAGCGGCGTGGCGTTTGGCGTTGGGCATACCGAACGATTCAACCCGGCAGTGGCCGCTGCGCGTCCGCTCGTGAGTGATCCGCGCTTCATCGAGGTCCATCGGCTCGGCACGTTCCCTGAGCGGAGCCTCGATATTGACGTCGTGTTCGACCTGATGATTCACGACCTCGATCTGGTCCTCGATTTCGTTGGCGGAGAGGTGACGACGATCGATGCGGTGGGTGTGCCTGTGCTCACACCCCGGATCGACATCGCCAATGTGCGGCTTCGATTTTCCGGCGGGTGCATTGTCAACCTGACCGCCAGTCGCATCAGCCGTGATCGGGTGCGGAAGATCCGATTCTTCCAACGCGACTCGTATGTGTCGATCGATTACACGTCGCAGGAAGTCGAAGTGTGGCGGTTGGTCCCGCGCAGTGGCGCGATGCCGGCGATCGAAGGTGGCAAGCTCGACGTCGCGCACGAGGAGCCGCTGAAGCGCGAACTCGAGGACTTTGTGACGGCAGCACGCGAGCGGCGATCGCCGGCGGTGTCCGGCGCGCAGGGGCGTGCAGCGCTGGCGCTCGCCGAGCGGATCGTCGACGTCATGACGGTGACCACCTGACGTGCGGGCCGACCTCGCCGATCTCGCCCGCGAGAACATCCTGACCCTTGGGATGCAGGCTGACGACGCCCGCCGACGAACCGCCGGTTCCCGGGTCTATTACCAGCGCGTACACACCGTCCAGGCGCGCGATGTGCAGGATGGTCTCACGATTCCGGAGCCGGCATCCGAGCTGCGCGTGCTGGACCTGCCCGACAGTTTCGAAGACGCGGTCAGCGTTGTGCGAATCGCGAAAGCAGCGGCAGGCTTGCGCCCGGTCACCGCCTTTTCGCTGGCCGCTGTCGGGCAGCGCGCCCACGACGGCTGGGGCGACCTCCGGCGCGTACTCAGCGAATTGGCCGCTGCCGGTATGAGCGACTGTGCGGAGATTCCTGTCGACCTCATCGAGGATCTCAATGCCTGCGTCGCCACGGCGCGCACGTCTGGTCTGCTCGCACAGAGGCTGACAGTGGCCAACGCTCTGGATGATCGATCGCTCGAGGTGCTCGAGCGCATCGCGCACTGCCAGGCGACGTTGGGCGGTATCACGCGCGTCGCGCCCTTGCCGCGCAACGTGCGTCAGGACAAACCGACGACGGGATACGAAGATGTCCGCATGGTCGCGCTCGCGCGCCTGGCCTTGAGCTCGTTGGCCGCAACCGCGACACCGTTCATCGAAGTGGACTGGACCGTGTACGGCCCGAAGCTCGCACAGGTGGCGTTGACGTTCGGCGCGGATTTTCTCGATGCGGTGTCCGCGACCACAGACGACTCGCTGGGCCGGCGGCGCGGCACTGTTGAAGACGTCGAGCGCAATATCCGCGCGGCCGGGTACGACGCGCAGGAGTTCCGACCGCCGCTCGACACGCGCAGCGCGGCCGGAGCTGGTCGAGCCACACCGGCATGATGCCGGTACGCCTGGGCGCGGTCTCGTATCTCAATACCAAGCCACTGGTCGAAGGCCTCGAGCAGAGACGAGATCTGTTTGACCTCCGCTTTGACGTGCCGGCGCAGTGTGCGGCGTTGCTGCACGAAGGCCGGATCGATCTCGGTTTGATTCCCGCGGTCGAGTATCTGCGCGGCGATTATCGGATCGTGCCGGACGTCGCCATCGGCTCCGATGGTCCGGTCGCATCGGTGGCGCTCTTTACCAAAGTGCCGATTCGCGACATTCGCACACTCGCGCTCGACATCAGCTCGCGCACGTCGGTAGCGCTGACGCGAATCCTGTGCTCGCGAAAGTGGGGGATCGCGCCGAAATTGATTCCGAACGAGCCAAACCTGCGCGCGATGCTCGCACGCGCTGATGCCGCCTTGATGATCGGCGACCCGGCACTCGACATCGATGAGGCGGCGTCGGGCGTGACCAAGGTGGATCTCGGACGCGAGTGGCAGGAGCTCACCGATCTGCCCTTCGTGTACGCGATGTGGAGCGGGCGCGAGGGTGTGGTGGGTGCCGCGCATGTCGCCGAATTGCAGGCGGCACGGCGGCGCGGCGAAGCCGCGGTTGCGGAGATTGCCGCGCGCGAGGGCGGTGGTGATCCGCAGCGCGTCGCACGCGTCAATCATTACCTGAGAGATAATCTGAAGTACGGCCTCGGAGAGCGCGAGTGTGCCGGACTGCGTCGCTTTCATGAGCTCGCCGCCGAGCAGCAGCTCGTTCCGGGCCTCCGGCCGTTGCGGTTTTATTGATGATGTTGCGTGAATTCGAGCGTCGCATCGAAGAGGGCGGCCGTCTGTCGGCAGACGAGGCTCTGTTCCTCTATCGTGAGGCACCAACGCACTGGCTCGGACGCGCGGCCGATGTCGTTCGCACCCGGCGTCACCCGGACGGCGTGGTCACCTACATCATCGATCGCAACGTCAATTACACCAATGTGTGCGTCGCGCGCTGCAACTTTTGCGCGTTCTACCGGCAGGTTGGCGCGCCCGACGGGTACGTGCTCGGGTTCGAAGAAATCTTCCGGAAGATCGAAGAAACGATTGCTGTTGGCGGCGGCCAGTTGCTGCTTCAGGGCGGCCACAATCCGGACCTGCCCCTCGAGTGGTACGAGGATCTGTTTCGCGCCGTCAAAGCGCGTTTTCCAGCGTTCAAGCTGCACGCGCTCTCGCCCCCCGAAGTGATTCATCTCTCGCGCATGTCGAGAATACCGGTACCAGCGGTGATCGATCGACTGATTGCCGCAGGTCTCGACAGCATTCCCGGCGGTGGGGCTGAAATTCTCGTCGACCGAGTTCGTAAGCTCCTCAACTGTTACGCCAAAGCCAGTGCCGACGAGTGGCTCGACGTGATGCGTCACGCGCATCGCGCCGGCCTGCGCACGACCGCGACGATGATGTACGGGACCGTCGAAACGCTGGAGGAGCGGCTCGAACACCTGCTGCGGCTGCGCGACGTGCAGGACGAAAGCGGCGGCTTCACCGCGTTTATTACGTGGAGCTATCAGCCCGAACACACCGAGCGGGGCGGGGCGGAGGCCACCGGCATCGAATATCTGCGCACCTTAGCGCTCGCCCGACTCGTGCTCGACAACTTCGACAATCTGCAGGCATCGTGGGTGACGCAAGGCGGAAAGGTCGGGCAACTGAGTCTCGCCTACGGCGCCAACGACATGGGCAGCGTCATGATCGAAGAGAACGTCGTCCGTGCGGCGGGGGCCAGCTACTGCATGGACGAAGTCGAGATCGTGCGCAACGTGGAAGACGCTGGATTTATCGCCAAGCGCCGCAACATGCACTACGACGTGCTCGGCGATCCGATCTTCCGCGAGCGCGCTGTACCGCGGATGCTGGAGCTCGCCACCGCGCGCGCCGACGGAGACGATACGGTCGCGGCGGAGCTCGCGAAGTATCCGGCACGAAGTGCCGCCGGCAAGCGCCAGCGGCAACCGGATCCCTCCTCACACGCATGATTGTCGTCCGGGCCGCGTGGGTGTGCCCGATTTCGCGGCCGCCGATCGAGAAGGGATGGGTGGCGATCGAGGGTCGTCACATTGTTGCGGTCGGTGGGCCGGCTGATGCTGCGCCGCCTGGATCGGTGCACGACGAGGGTCGTGCGGTGATCATGCCAGGCCTTGTCAACGCGCACACGCATCTGGAGCTCTCGTGGCTGCGCGGACGTGTGCCTCCAGCAGCCGACTTCGTCGATTGGATCAAGCAGCTCTTCGTCACCCGCGGTGGCCGCTCTGAGAAGGCTGGGGATCCGTCTGTCGTCGGACCGGCGGTCACCGCAATCCGCGAGCTCCGGGAGTGTGGCGTTGCCGTCGTCGGTGACATCAGCAACTCGCTTGCGACCGTCGAGCCATTGAAGAACGCAGGCATGCACGGCATCGTCTTTCACGAGCTGCTGGGATTCAACCTGCCTCACGGCCGACGGATCGAGGAGACGCGTCCGGCGCGCGAGGCCGCTCGGCAGATCGGTGGGGACCAGGTGCGCGTGTCGGTTGCGCCGCACGCGTGCTATTCGGTATCTCCGGAGATGTTCCGCGCGATCCGTGAAGAGCTCAACGACGCGCCGGTGCGGGTGACGAGCGTCCACATGGGCGAGTCGGACAGTGAAATGACGTTCCTGCAGGACGGCACCGGGGCGTGGCCGGACGCGCTGCGGTGGGTTGGATCCTGGGTTGAGGGCTGGCAGCCGCCCTGTTGCGGTCCGGTCGAGTTTCTCGAGCGCCTGCAGTTCCTCGACGCACGTACGCTCGTCGTGCATGGTGTCCAGCTCTCGGACGAGAGTCTCGAGCGAGTGGCCGCGCTCGGGGCGACGCTGGTCACGTGCCCGCGAAGCAATCAGTGGGTGGGCGTCGGCGTGCCACCGATCGCCCGCTTCTATGCCGCGGGCGTGCCAGTGGCCGTTGGTACGGACAGTCTTGCCAGTGTGGCGGATCTGAATCTGTTTTCCGAGCTCAAGGAGATGCGGTGGCTCGCGCCCGATATTCCGGCGCGGACGCTGCTGGAGAGTGCGACGCTCGTTGGCGCGCGTGCGCTGGGTTTCGACGATCGGCTTGGATCGATCGATGTCGGCAAGCGCGCCGAGTTGATCGCGGTCGACGTGCCCGGTGGGGTCACGGATGTGGAAGAGTATTTGGTGAGCGGGATCGAGCCGCGGCAGATCACGTGGGTGGGGTAAGGTCGGGTAGGTCTGGTGTGGTCTGGTGCGGTCGGGTAGGTCGGGTAGGTCTGGCGTCGTCGCGCATGTACTATCAACTGGTACGTAGGGTCGGCCACCATAGCCTTTGCGAAGGTGGTTAGACCGGCCCTGATGTCGGACGATGGCGAAAATTCGAAACCTATCTCTCGTTCGTGCGCTTCTCGCACTCGGTGTTCGCGCTGCCATTTGCGCTGACCGGGGCGCTCCTTGCCGCGCGAACGCATCCTGTGACCTGGCAACACGTGGGATGGATTGTCGTCGCCATGGTCGCGGCACGCAGTGCGGCGATGGGGTTCAACCGCCTGGTTGACGCGCGGCACGATGCGCTCAACCCGCGAACCTCGATGCGGGAGTTGCCGCGCGGCGTCATGTCACGCACGGAAGCGACGCTCTTCGTGGTGGTTTCGTCGGCGATCTTTGTGTTTGCGTCCTGGCAATTGAGCACGCTTTGCGCGGTGCTCTCGCCGCTCGCGCTCGCCATTGTGTTCTGGTATTCGCTCGCCAAGCGCTACACGACCTACACGCAGGCGTTTCTTGGCCTCGCCATGGCCATCGCGCCGGTCGGCGGCTGGCTGGCGGCCGGTGGCCGCGAGGGCTGGGAGCCGTGGCTGCTCGGCGCCGCCATCGGACTATGGGTGGGTGGCTTCGACGTGCTGTACGCGTGTCAGGATCTCACCTTCGATCGCGCACACGGCCTTCATTCCATCCCGGTGCGCTACGGCGTCCCTCGCTCGCTGCTGATCTCCCGCGCCATGCACGTCGGCGCCGTGTTGTGCATGTTCGCGATCGGTTTGATTGCGCCGCTGGGGCCGATCTATCTCACCGGTGTCGCCCTCGTCGCATTGCTGCTGCTCTACGAACAGTCGCTCGTGTCCGAGGACGATCTGTCGCAGGTAAAAAGGGCCTTCGATATGAACGGCTATGTCGGGATTCTGTACTTCGTCACCACATTGATTGCCGTCTTCGCGCGGTGATTGCGCGGATGGATTATCAGGATTACGCGGATTACGCGGATTGTTCTTATTGTATCTTGTGTCGGGACGTCAAAACGGCGGGCGCTGAAATCGTGGGACGTTGATCGGCACGATCGAAAACCTCATCTACGTCATCTGTATAATCTGTGGCCCAACCTAATCCGCGTAATCTGCGTAATCCTGATTCTCAATCTCCGCGTAATCCCGTAGTGGACACAAGCGATAAATCCCCCGACCGCATCAGTGCCATGTTTGATGCGATCGCCGGCCGCTACGACCTGCTCAACACCGTGCTGTCTGGTGGTCTCGATCGATACTGGCGCCGCCGCGCGATCCGGTCGCTGCAGTTTTCCGGGCGCGAAACGCTGCTCGATGTTTGCACCGGCACGGCGGATGTCGCGATCGCGGGCGCGCGGGCGACGCGCGGGGCCTGGCGCGTCGTGGCGATCGACTTCGCCGGCGCGATGCTGCGGCATGGCGTCGGCAAAGTCCGCGCCGCGAGACTCGGCGAGCGCGTGCGATTGGTGCGCGGCGACGCGATGCAGCTGCCGGTGGGCGACGCGAGCGCCGACGGCGTGACCATCGCGTTTGGCATCCGCAACGTTCAGAACCCTGCCACCACGTGTGCCGAACTGCTGCGCGTGCTGCGCCCAGGAGGGCGTCTGGCGATTCTCGAGTTCGGCCTGCCGGTGCTTCCCGCCGTGCGGCCGTTGTATCTCTGGTATTTCCGGCACATCCTCCCGCGAATCGGCCGAGCCGTGTCGCACCATTCAGCCGCGTACTCGTATTTGCCGGAGTCGGTAGGCGCGTTTCCCTGGGGCGACGACTTTGTGACAATCCTGCGACAGGCAGGATTTCACAACGCACGAAGCCAGCCATTGACGTTCGGCGTCGTCTATCTCTATACGGCCACGAAGCAGAGAGTCGGGGGTCAGGGGTCAGGAATCAGGGATCAGGGATCAGGGTGGAATCAGGTTCGCTGAGCCCGGCGGCCGAGTGACCATAACAGGCAGATCGTTCTCTGGCCTCACCTGACGACCTCGATCGACCTGACACCTGATCCCTGATATCTGACTGGTATACTTGAGCTAAAGCACTGATGCACATCGACTTCGAAGGCCGTTACGTCGACCACGAAGCTGTCGGCGGCGGTCTCCGGCGGTGGGACGGTGTGCTGCTCTCCGTCGGCGTGCATACGCTGATTTTCCTCGCGGTGCTTTTCTTCCCGACACTCGATTTCTTCGACCGGAGCGAAAAGATCGCTCAGCTCGAGCAGAAGCTCGCCGAGAAGCGTGAGCGTCCGCAGTTTGTCTTCGTCCAGCCCCGACTCGATCGCCCGGCTCCCAAGCCTCCTGATCGAGCCGAGGCCTCAGACCTCGATCGCAGGGCGCGCGCACCACGCCCGGCCCCGGCGCCACAGAACGAATTGCCGAACGCGCGTGGCAATTCCGCCGACCGTGTGGAAGCGTCACCGGACGAGCGTGCGCGCGGCAGAGGGCCGGACCCTGAGCCATCGCTCGAGCCGCCAAAGGAGGTTCCGCAACGCGACGTCGAGCCTCCCGACGATCGGCAAGCGCGCCTCACGCTGCCGCAGCAACAGCCCGCAAAGCCGTCCGGCGGCTCCCTCGGCGAGGCGCTGAAAAATCTGCAGAAGTACGTGCAGGAAGATTCGTTCAACAATCAGCGCAGCAACGTTCAGGACCTCGGGCCGCTGCAGTTCGATACCAAAGGCGTCGAATTTGGCCCGTGGATTCGCCGCTTCGTTTCGCAGGTCCGCCGCAACTGGTTCATCCCCTACGCGGCGATGACGATGAGAGGCCGCGTCGTGTTGACGTTCAACGTTCATCGTAACGGCATGCTCACCGACGTCCAGATTCTGCAGCCGTCGCCGATCGAATCGTTCAACACGGCGGCGGTCAACGCGCTGATCGCGTCGAATCCGACGCAACCGCTCCCGCCTGAGTACCCCGACGACAAAGCGTTTTTTACCGTCACGTTTTATTACAACGAATCGCCAGGCCGGTGACGCCATGCCCACGCGTTCGCAGCAGCTCGGCATGCTGATCGCCATCGGGTTTCTGGGCCTTTATGGTACTGGACCCTGTTGCGTTAAACACTTGGCGTCCCGTTCCGAGTCTTCAGCTTTCGGTTCCACTCAACGTTTGGTCGTGTCGAAGTCTCTCATCGCCGTCCTTGGCCCAACCGCGACGGGCAAAAGCTCTCTCGGCGTTGCACTCGCCGAAACACTCGACGGCGAGATCATCAATTGTGATTCGACCGCCGTCTATCGCGGGTTCGACATCGGGACTGACAAAGTGTCACTCGCGGAGCGACGTGGGATCCCGCATCATCTGATTGACATCGTCGATCCGCTCGAGGACTACACCGCCGCGCGCTTTGCCCGCGATGCCGTGGCGGCGATCGCCGGGATCCACGCTCGGGGAAGGGTCGCGATCCTCGTCGGCGGTACGGGTTTTTACTATCGCGCGTTGACGCGAGGACTATTCCCAGGACCCGGCAAGAGACGAGGTACTGCGAGGCCGTCTCGATCGAATGGCGCAGCGGCGCGGCGTCGAATTCCTCTGGCGCATGGTCAGACGCGTCGATCCGGCATCGGCCGCGCGCATTCTCCCTCGCGATCGCAAACGTCTCATCCGTGCCCTCGAGGTGTACTTTCAGACAGGCAAACCGCTTACGGCACACTTTGTCGACACCGTCTCACCATTGCCGCCAGACATCGACATCGCGCCTCTCGCCGTGCGCCTGCCGGCCCCCCTGCTGGCGGAGCGTGTCACACGGCGCGTCGACGCGCAGTTCGCCGCCGGCATCGTGGACGAGGTGAAGTCTCTATTGCGGATGGGCGTGCCCGAAAGCGCCAAACCGTTCGGCGGTCTCGTCTACCGGCAGGTGCTCGAGTACCTTCACGGCGTGCGCGACGAAGGCGCCACACGCGAACTGATCGTGCGCGAGAATCGACGCTACGCGCGACGGCAGTTGATCTGGTTCCGCAAAGAGCCTAACCTTAAGTGGTTTGACGGCCCCGGCGAAGCGCCGGAATTGCAGGCCAGCGTTCTTGGATGGCTGGCTGATCGGGGCCCGCAACGCGTCGACCGCGTTGGCGACCCGGATCTGGGAAACTAGCGCGGTCGACGCGTTGGGGACCCCGAACGGGGTCATTTGATCGACGGGGGACTTGCGGGACATGGCTGAGACGAAAACTGGTGCGCCAAATATCCAGGACGTCTTCCTCAATTACGCGCGACGCGAAAAGCTGCCGGTGACAATTCACCTCTTGGATGGTCGCGAGTTCGAGGCGCGCATCAAGAACTTCGATCGCTTTGCGCTGATTGTCGAACACGCGAGCATGGATCAATTGATCTTCAAGCACGCGATCGCGACCATCCGCACGCCGCGGAGCGTGCCGAACTACTTTTCATCGCATCATCCGTGATCGCGGACGTCAAGCCACCCCAACGCGGGTCCCCACGCGCGGCTGCCGCGCGTGGGGTCCGTCGCGGGGCCCACGCGCGGGCTGCCGCGCGTGCGGCCCGTCGCGCCCAGAACGCACGTCGGGGACCCTGCCCGGTCCGCGCGACATGACCTTTTCGCGCGCCATCGTCCTCGTCCTCGATGGCGCCGGTGTTGGCGAACTGCCGGATGCCGGCGAGTACGGCGACCGCGGCAGCAACACGCTCGGTAATGTCGCGCGCGCCGTTCGACTCAATATCCCAACCCTCGCGGCCCTCGGCATTGCGCGGGTAGTCACGCTGCCGGAAGTGCCCGCCCCGGCGTCGCCGCTCTCTGCCTTCGGGAGAATGGCGGAAAAGTCGCCGGGCAAAGATTCCGTGACCGGTCACTGGGAGCTGATGGGGATTGTGCTCGATCGCGCGTTTCCCACGTTCCCCCACGGCTTTCCACAGGACGTCATCGCCGAGTTCGAACGCCGCATCGGCCGCCCGGTACTCGGCAACGTCGTCGCGTCGGGAACCGGCATCCTTGATCAGCTCGGCCGCGAACACATCGAAAGCGGAAGACCAATCGTCTATACGTCAGCCGATAGCGTCTTTCAGATCGCGGCACATGAAGACGTCGTCCCGATCGCTCAGCTATACGAGTGGTGCACGATTGCCTATGAGCTGACGGTGGAAGGATTGGGTATGGGCCGCGTGATCGCCAGGCCCTTTACCGGTGCAGTCGGGCAGTTCACGCGCACCGCCAATCGCCACGACTACGCGATGCCGCCGCGAGGCGAAACCCTGCTCGACACGCTGACGGCGAATGCCATTCCGGTGACGGCGGTCGGCAAGATCAAAGATCTGTTCGCTGGGAAAGGCGTGGGCGAGTCGTTCTCGACGGCAACCGACGATGAGGGGATGGACCGGATCGAGGAACAGATGGCGCGCCTGTCACGCGGTCTCATCTTCGGCAACCTCGTGGACTTCGACACCCTCTATGGGCACCGCAACGATGTACGCGGATACGCCACGAACCTGGAACGGTTTGACGCCCGCTTGTCTCGCCTGCTTCCAAAGCTCCGGCGCGACGACTTACTGGTGATTACGGCCGATCACGGCAACGATCCCACGACGCCGAGTACCGATCATTCGCGCGAATACGTGCCCCTGCTGGTGGCGGGTGAGCGCGTGAGAAAAGGTGTCGATGTCGGCACGCGGGCAACGTTTGCCGATCTCGGGCAGACGCTCGCCGCGGTGTTCGGCGTGCCGCCACTGGCCAGCGGCGCCAGCTTTCTCGACGACGTCGCCCTATAATCATCGGCGGCGATGTCCATTCGCGAAGAGCTCGAAGCGCGCGAGCGCGAGATCCTCGCACCCGCCGCGGCGAAGAGTGCCGACACCAAGGGCCGGCTCCGTGCGGAGCCAGAAGATGCCATCCGGCCGTCATTTCAGCGCGATCGCGACCGCATCATCCACACGAAAGCGTTCCGGCGGCTGAAGCACAAGACGCAAGTCTTCTTTTACCGACGGGCGACCACTACCGCACACGCTTGACCCACACGCTCGAGGTGTCCCAGATCGCGCGGACGATTGCGAAGGTGCTGCGCTTGCACGAGGAGCTGACCGAAGCGATCGCCCTCGGGCACGATCTCGGACACACGCCGTTCGGCCATGCCGGCGAGCGGGTGTTGAGCGCGCTCGTGTCGGGCGCGTTCAATCATTACGAGCAGAGCCTGCGGATCGTGGATGTTCTGGAGAATGACCGGCGCGGGTTGAACCTCACGTGGGAGGTCCGTGACGGCATCGCACGGCATTCCAAGGGCAAGGACGGCCTCCCGGTCGGCGCACCGCCCGAGCATCGCGCCGCCACGATTGAGGGCCAGATCGCGCGCGTGGCCGACATCATCGCCTATGTGAACCACGATACCGACAACGCCATCCGTGCCGGACTGCTGAGCGAGGATCAGTTGCCCCGCGACGCTGTGGCGATGCTCGGTCGGACACCATCGGAACGCATCGGGCGCATGGTCGCCGACGTCGTGCAACAAACGTTGGCGCGTGGCCTGAGCGAAATCACGATGAGCGACGACGTCCTCCAGGCAACGCTGGCACTGCGCAGCTTTCTGTTCGATTCCGTTTACGAGAACGTCGTGGCCACGGCGGAGTTCCAAAAGGCCGAGGGAATCCTCGGTGGCCTTTGGGAAAAAGTGCGGGCCCGTCCGGCAGAGTTTCTCGATACACGCACCGTCGACGCGGAAGGACTCGAGGTGGCGGCGCAGGACTTTCTCGCAGGGATGACCGACCGCTATGCGGTCCGCCTCTTCGAGCGGCTCTTCATCCCGAAGCCCTGGGTTGAGGTGAACCTGCAGGGTTCAGAGTATAATTAGGGGTTCGTACGGCCGCAAAGAACCGCAGCCGTACGCGTGCGCCATGCTCTTAGACCTCACCCAGATACGCGAGCCGGAAACCGAGCTGGTCCGGCGCTACGAACCCTCACAATTCGAGGGCCATGAGGCTGCCCGCGGCGGGCTGTTCCGCCTCGTCGCACCCGTCGATTTGCGCGTCAGGATCCACAAGGATCAGGTGCGATTCCGGCTCGTGGGGACGGTCGCAGCGGTCCTCGAGCTGACGTGCAGCCGATGTGCGGAGCCGTTTGCGCTGCCGGTAACGCCAGCTTGGACCTGCGATATTCGCCGCACGCCGAAATTGCCGGTCCTGAACGCGAAGTCGAAGAAGACGACCTCACGGAAGCGTTTTATCGAGATGACGTGATCGATCTCGGGCAGATGATCGAGGAGCAGTTTTACCTCGCATTGCCCATGAAGCCGCTGTGCCACGCCGACTGTAAAGGCCTGTGTGCCAATTGCGGTACCAACCTGAACGTCGCCGCGTGCGACTGTCAGGTGCGCTGGGAGGACCCGCGGCTCGCGGTGCTCAAGGCGTTCATCGACCGGACCAAAGACAATGCCTAATCCAAAACGTCGCCACTCCAAAACCCGCGGCCGCAAGCGCCGCACCCACGACGCGCTCCGCGCCGCAAATGCCGGCAACTGCCCGCAGTGCGGCGAGCCGAAAGCGGCCCATCACGTTTGCCGCTATTGCGGCTTCTATCGCGAGCGCCAAGTGCGCGCGGTCGACGAGGAGTAATCGGCCAGCTATCAGGGGTCAGGTATCAGGGTTCAGGGTTCAGGTATCAGGGATTTCGCGGATTTGCGACCGCCTTCCTGACACCTGATCCCTGATACCCGGCACCTGATACCTGTCAGCTCCCTGACCCCTGATACCTGACCCCTGACAGCTGGCACCTACAGTGATGCGGATTGCAGTCGATGCGATGGGCGGGGATCATGCGCCCGCCCGGATTGTCGACGGTGCCTTGGCTGCGGTTCGACATCAGGCGATTGGCGTCGATCTCGTCGGCCGCCCAGACGCCATTCGCGTCGAGATGGCGCGCCACGACGATGCCGCGTCGCTCGACGTGCGCATTGTCGATGCGCCCGATGTCATTGAGATGGCCGAATCCCCGGCGCTCGCGCTCAGGCGCAAGCCGCGTGCCTCCATTCGCGTGGCGGCCGAGCTCGTCGCCAGGGGCGATGCGGCCGCGCTCGTCAGCGCCGGCCACACCGGAGCCGCAGTCGTCGCCGCCCACGCCGCGTTCGGCATGCTCCCGGGTGTCGACCGCCCGGCGCTGGCGCCGACTGTCCCGACGCGAGGCGGCTCGGCCGTCCTCATCGACGCCGGGGCCACCGTCGAGTGCAGAGCGCCGTATCTGCTGCAATTCGGGGTCATGGGCAGCGTCTATGCGCGCACCTGGCTGGGCATCGAGCGGCCGCGCGTCGGCCTCCTGTCAACGGGCGAGGAAGAGACCAAGGGCAACGATCTGACGCGTGAGGCGCACCGGCTGCTCAAAGCATCAACGCTGAACTTTGTCGGCAACATCGAGGCGCGCGAGATGTTTTCGGGCGCCGCCGACGTTATCGTGTGCGACGGATTTACCGGCAATGTTGCGCTCAAACTGAGTGAGGGTCTCGTCGAGATGGTGGACGACCTCCTCGCTGAGGAGTTGCAGAGCACGTTTTCGAGCCAGGTCGGCTACCTCTTGTCGCGACGCGCCTACCGGCGATTTCGCCGGCGCGTCGATTATTCAGAGTATGGTGGCGCGCCGCTGATGGGTGTGGCCGGGCTGTGCATCGTCGGCCACGGGCGCTCGTCTGCGAAGGCCGTGCGCAATGCGGTCACGATGGCGGCGCGATTTGCGGGCAGCGACGTCTTGCGGCGGATTGAGGAGGAAATCGCATCGGCAGCGGCCGGCCATGGCGCAACCGAGCAACCGCACGCTGACGGGCGTGCCGTGAGCGAGCGGAAGCGAGTCGAAGGGTGATTGCATTCCTGTTTCCCGGTCAGGGCTCGCAGTCCGTCGGCATGGGCAAGGGCTTGGCTGAACACTTTCCCGAGTCGCGTGCCGTGTTCGAAGAAGCGGATGCGGCGCTGAACGAACCGCTCAGCGATCTGATTTTCCACGGTCCTGCGGAGCAGTTGACGCTCACCGAAAACACGCAACCCGCCATTCTCACCATGAGTATTGCCGCCTGTCGTGCACTCGACGCGCGGGGCTGCCGACCGAACATCGTCGCCGGACATAGCCTCGGCGATAATCGGCGCACGTCGCGGCGGGTACGATTGCGTTTGCGGATGCGGTGCGGATCGTACGAAACCGGGGGCGTTACATGCAGGAGGCGGTGCCGGTCGGGACTGGCGCGATGGCCGCGATTCTCGGCCTCGACGCCGCCGGCGTTGAGCAAGCCTGCCGCGAAGCGGCCGATGGGGATGTCGTCACCCCGGCCAACTTCAATGCCCCAGGGCAGGTGGTGATCGCGGGCAGTGCCGCGGCCGTGGCGCGGGCGATCGAGCGCGCAAAGGCACTCGGCGCCCGCCGGGCGATTCCGTTACAGGTGAGTGCGCCGTTCCACTGTCCCCTGATGAAACCCGCTCAGGACCGCCTGGAGCCCGAGCTGAAGGCATTGAGCACGCGACAGCCGCGAGTGCCGGTGGTGGCGAATGTCGATGCCGAGCCGAAACGCGACGCGACCGCCGCGATACAGGCGCTCGTCGCGCAGGTGTCGGCGCCGGTGCGATGGGCCGACGTCATGTGCCGGCTCGTCGCCGAAGGCGTCAGCACCTTCGTCGAGGTCGGACCCGGCACTGTGCTCTCCGGCCTCGCGAAGAAGGCCGCACCCGGTGCCCGAGTGCTGAGCGTCGCCCAGCCGGACGATCTTGCCGCCGTGGAAGCGCTGTCATGACCAGGTTCGCGGGCAAAATCGCGATCGTTACCGGTGCGTCTCGGGGTATCGGCCGCGCCATCGCGACGCGACTGGGCGCCGAGGGCGCACGGGTCGTTGCGGTGGCTCGCGGGGAGAACGCCCGGGACGTCGTGGAGGCGATCATGGCTGCCGGAGGGGTGGCCGAACTCGCCACCGCCGACATGACCGATACGCCCTCGCTGGAGGCGCTCGTGGCTGGTGTGTTGCAGCGCCATGGCCGTATCGACGTCCTGGTCAGTAACGCCGGCATGACACGCGACCAGCTGATGCTGCGGATGAAACGTGCCGACTGGGACGAGGTGATTGCGACAAACCTCACGGCGAGCTTCACGCTGTGCCACGCGGCACTGAAGCCGATGATCAAGCAGCGCAGCGGCCGCATCGTGGCGATGAGTTCCGTGGTTGGGCAAACCGGCAACGCCGGCCAGGCCAATTACGCAGCATCCAAGGCCGGCCTGATCGGCTTCTGCAAATCGCTGGCGCGTGAGGTGGCGTCGCGAAACATCACCGTCAACGTCGTCGCTCCCGGATTGATCGATACCGATATGACGAAAGGGATCGCCGGCGATGCGCAAAAAGACTGGTCGGCGCAAATTCCGCTCGGACGAACCGGCTCGGCCGACGAAGTTGCGGCGGCGGTGTGCTTTCTCGCCTCGGATGAGGCATCGTATATTACAGGGCAGGTTCTGGGCGTGAACGGCGGGATGTACATGTAGAGCCCGCGGGGCTGAAGCCCTGCGCCGTGAAAAGGGGTCTGACCCCTTTTTCGTTTTGATTGCGGGAAAAGGGGTCAGACCGCCCTTTCACTGGGAGGAGAGACTGTGGCCGTTGCCGACAAGGTCAAGAGCATCATCGTGGAGCAGTTGGGCGTCGACGAAGAAGAGGTGACACCGGATGCGTCGTTTGTCGACGATCTCGGCGCCGACTCGCTCGACACCGTGGAGCTCGTGATGGCGTTTGAAGAGGAATTCGGGATCGAGATCCCGGACGAGGACGCGGAGAAGATCACGCGCGTCAAAGAAGCGATCGAGTACATCGAGGCGCACGCGAAGAAGAAGTAATGAGCAGGCGAGTGGTCGTGACCGGCATCGGCCTGGTGTCGCCGGTTGGAAACGGCACCCAGGCGAACTGGGATGCGCTGTGTGCCGGGCAAAGCGGCATCGGCCCGATCACCCGTTTCGACGCGTCGGCGTTTGCGACGCAGTTTGCAGGGGAGGTCAAAGGGTTCGATCCTCTGCAGTTCATCGAGAAGAAAGAGCTGAAGAAGATGGACATCTTCATTCAGTTCGCGGTCGCCGCCTCGCAATATCGCGGTCGACCATTCGGGCTTGACGGTCACCCCGGAGATTGCGCCCCGTGTCGGCGTCTTCATCGGGTCCGGCATCGGCGGGTTCACGACGATTGAGCGTGAGCACATCTTGTACCTCGACGGCGGCCCGCGCAAGATCTCGCCGTTTTTCATTCCCTCGGCGATCATCAACCTCGCGTCCGGACAGGTCTCGATTCGCTTCGGGGCCAAGGGTCCAAACCTCGCGACGTGCACGGCGTGCACGGCCTCGGCGCATGCTGTCGGCGATTCGTTCGAGATCATCCGGCGCGGCGCGGCCGACGCGATGATCGCGGGCGGAGCCGAGGCGGCGGTCTGCGCGATGGGGGTCGGTGGATTTGGTGCGCTGCGCGCGCTCTCGACCCGCAACGACGATCCGGCGCGTGCGAGCCGGCCATTCGATCGCGATCGCGAAGGGTTCGTGCTCGGCGAAGGCGCCGGCATGGTGGTGCTCGAGGAGCTCGAGTTCGCGCAGCGCCGCGGCGCGACGATCTACGCCGAAATGGTCGGCTATGGCATGTCGGGCGACGCGTATCACATGACCGCGCCGTCGGAGGACGGCGATGGCGCCTGTCGGGTGATGCAGGCCGCTCTCGACTCGGCGGGCGTGAAACCCGCCGATGTCGATTACGTCAACGCGCACGGCACCTCGACGCCGCACAACGATCGCATCGAGACAGTGGCGATCAAACGCACGTTTGGTGATCACGCGAGAAAGCTCGTGCGTGTCTTCGACCAAGTCGATGACCGGTCACTTGTTGGGCGCCGCCGGTGGCCTCGAGGCCGGCATCACGGCGCTTGCCGTATACCACCAGCGCGTGCCGCCGACGATTAACCTCGACAACCCTGATGAGGGGCTCGACCTCGATTACGTGCCGCACACGGCCCGTGACATGAAGATTCGGTATGCGCTGTCGAACTCCTTCGGTTTCGGGGGGACAAATGGCGCACTGCTGTTCAAGAAGTTCGAACGATAAGCCCGCAAGCACGGGAACGTAGCCCACGAATGTGTCTATGAAAATCGCCGTTTGCATCAAGCAGGTCCCGACGCGTGAGTGGCAGCCGCGGCTCATCGACGACAAGACCTGGATTCGCGAGCAGGACGTGTCGTACGAGATGAACGAACCCGACGCGTACGCGCTCGAAGAGAGTCTGCGCCTGCGAGAAAAGCACGGCGGCGAAGTGGTGGTCTGCTCGGCTGGTCCCACGCGCGTGCAGCAAGTGATCCGCGAGGCGCTCGCGCGCGGCGCCGACCGCGCGATTCACGTCGAGGATGCCGCGCTTGGAGCGGCCGATGCGTTTGCCGCCGCGGTTGCACTCGCCGGCGCGATGGCAGAAGAAAAATTCGACCTGGTGCTCACCGGTCTTCAATCCGACGATCAGGGGCATGCGCAATTCGGCCCGATTCTCGCGACCCGCCTGAGCATGCCGCACTCGACGATCATCATGGAAGTGCAGGTGCAAGACGCGACCGTCCGCGTCAAGCGCGAGCTCGAGGGCGGGTGGTTTCAGTACGTGTCGATGCCGCTGCCGGCGCTGCTCACCATCCAAAGCGGGATCAACCAGCTTCGCTATGCCACGCTCAAGGGGATCATGGCGGCGAAGAAGAAAGAGATCAAGAAAGTCGCGCGCGGCCGGTGCCGTCGCGTCGCGGCAGAAGATCGTCGCGCTCTATGCCCCCGAAAAGCAGAAGCAGACGGTGATGATCGGTGGCTCGCCTGCTGAAGCCGCCAAAGAACTCGTCAGGCGGCTCCGTGAGGAGGCGCGCGTCCTATGATTCTCGTCGTCGCCGAACAAAAAGACGGCAAGCTCAATCGCGCGAGTTGGGAAACGATTGCCGCCGCCCAGCAACTCTCGCGTGAGGCCGGCGTCGCTGATATTCAGGTTGCGGTTCTCGGCCGTGGCGTGACCGGCCCGGCGACGAGCTCGCCGCGGCGTCGATCAAGGGCGTCATCGCGGTCGAAAGCGACGCGCTGGGTACCTACACGCCCGACGCCTTCGTGCAGGCGGTGCAGCAGATCGTCACGCAGCAGTCGCCGCAGTTTGTCGTCTTTCCTCACACCTACCAAACGCGTGATTTCGCGCCGGCGCTCGCCGCCAGCCTCGATCGCGCGTTGATCACCGATGCCATCGGTGTCCGCTCGGTCAGCGGAGCGGTGGCGTTTTCGCGGCCGATGTTCCAGGGCAAGTTGACGGCGGACGTCTCGCCGCAGGGACCTGCACCGTATCTGGTGACGTTTCAGATTGGCGCCTTTCGCGCGGACGCGGTCGAACGCGGCGGTGCCGCGGCGCCCATCGCGACTGCGACCGTGGCCATCGATGCGTCCAAGCTTCGCCAGTCGCCAGAGGCGCCGTTTCAGGAAACGAAACAGGCCGTCGACTTGTCGCAGGCCGAGCGCATCGTCGCCGTCGGGCGCGGCATCAAGTCGCAAGACAACCTGGCCCTGGCCGAGAAGCTCGCAAAGGCGCTGGGTGCTGAGCTTGCCGCGTCGCGTCCCATTTGTGACAACGGCTGGCTGCCGATGGAACGTCAGATCGGCAGTTCGGGCCAGACGGTGGCGCCCAAGCTCTATGTGGCGCTCGGAATCTCCGGGGCGATTCAGCACCTCGTGGGTATGAAGGGCGCGCGCACCATCGTCGCCATCAACAAAGACGCCGAAGCGCCGATTTTCGAGGTCGCTGATTACGGTCTTCAGGGCGATCTGTTCGAGATTGCTCCCGCGATCATCGCCGAGCTCGACAAAGTCATGAGCGTGACGCGAGACCAACTCGAAGTCGACGTGCTCATCGTTGGTGGCGGCCCGGCCGGTCTGGCGGCTGCGCTACGGCTCACACAGTTGCAGAAGGAGAAAGGCGGCGAGGCGCTCTCGATCGCCGTCATCGAAAAGGCGAGGGAGCTCGGTGCCCATCAGCTTTCAGGCGCGTTGCTCGACCCATCAACGCTGCGCGAGCTGGTGCCCGAGTTTCAATCGCAGGGAGCTCCGCTCGAGTGTGAGGTGACCGAAGACCACATCTACTTCCTCACGCCCAACAAAGCCCTGCGTCTGCCGATAACGCCGCCGCCGTTCAAGAATCACGGCAACTACATCATTTCACTCAATCGGCTCGTGAAATGGCTGGCCGAGCGAGCCGAAGCCGCGGGCGTCGACGTCTTCACCGGATTTCCTGGGCAGAGTGTTCTCTCCGACGGGACGCGCGTGATCGGCGTGCGGACTGGGGACAAAGGTCTTGGCCGTCACGGCGAGCAGAAGGCAAACTTCGAGCCCGGCGCCGACATCCTCGCGAAAGTCACGATCTTTGCCGACGGCGTCCGCGGCAATCTCACCAAAGAGCTCACGCGCACGCTGCAGCTCGGTGACGAGGCGCGCGCGCCGCAATTCGCGCTGGGCCTGAAAGAGATTTGGGAGCTTCCCAAAGGTCGACTCGCGCCGGGCATCGTGACGCACACGCTGGGGTATCCGCTGCGCCAGGAGGAATTCGGCGGCAGCTGGCTGTATTCGATGCCCGGCGATCGAATCTCCATCGGCCTTGTTGTCGGCTTGGATTACAAAGACCCCCTGTTCGATCCCCACGCGGCCTTTCAGCGCTACAAGCTCCACCCCCACATCAAAGGCATCCTCGACGGAGGCCAGATGGTGCGCTCTGGCGCCAAAGCCCTTCCCGAGGGCGGATGGAACACTCAACCGTTGCTTTACTTCAACGGGGGTGTGATCGTCGGCGACGCCGCGAACTTCGTGAATTCAATGCGGCTCAAGGGCATCCACCTCGCGATGCGCAGTGGCATGCTCGCCGCCGAAGCCGCGTTCGATGCCGTGCGCAGCGGCGACACATCCGCGCATGGGTTACGTCGCTACAAGGACCTGGTGGATGCGAGCGAGATTCGAACCGAGCTCTATCCCGTGCGCAACGTGCACCAGGCGTTTTCCAAGGGGCTCTACGCCGGCGCCATGTTCGCCGGCCTTACGATGGCGACCGGCGGGCGCATGATTGAGGATTTGACGAGCGAGCCTGGTCACAAGCACCTGCAGCTGCTCGCCGACTACTACGGCATGCACAAACGCGACATCCTCGCGGGATCGAACGCCGTGGTGCCGGATCGCAAGATCACGTTCGACAAGGTCACGGCCGTGCACTTTTCCGGCGTGGCGCACGACGAAGATCAACCCGTGCATCTCCTCGTGCACACCGAGGTCTGCCATACCATCTGCGGCGACGAGTACGGCCACCCCTGCGTCAAGTTCTGTCCTGCAAACGTCTACGAGATCGTGGAAGAGAAGACGGGCCCGCGGCTGCTGATCAACGCGTCCAACTGCGTGCACTGCAAGACGTGCGACATCATGGATCCGTACGGGGTCATAACCTGGGTCCCCCCTGAAGGGGGAGGGGGACCACAGTACGACGGCATGTAGAGGATACGTTTCCAGTTGCCAGTTTCCAGTTCAAAGTTGAGTTATCAGTTATCTCAGGGTTCATCCCGACCCTTCGACGGTGCTCAGGGTCGTCCTGAGCTTGTCGAAGGACGAGCCGCGTCGAGGGATGAACTGGCAACTGGGAACTGGAAACTTACGTGACTTCCCCCTCCTGGCGTGCGTCACGATGGCAACGCACGCAGGTTGCAGTGATCAGTGCTCTCGGCTATCCGCTACTGTCAGCGCTCGGTTCAACCTACCGCTACACTGTCGAGGGCGTCGAGCACTTGCGCGCGGCAGAGGCGATTGGGCGCCCCATTCACGCGTTCTGGCACGGTCGCATTCTGCCGGGGACTGTTTGGTTCAAAAACCGCGGCATCGTCGTGATTACCAGTGAAAACTTTGATGGCGAGTGGATCGCCCGCATCATTCAGAAGTTCGGCTACGCCACCGCGCGCGGGTCGAGCTCGCGCGGCGCCACGCGCGCGCTGTTACAGCTGATGCGCGACGTACGGGACAGGCCTGTCGCGTTCGCGTTGGATGGTCCACGCGGGCCTGCGCACGTGGCCCAGCCCGGCGCCGTCTGGCTGTCGAAGGCGACGGGCCAGCCAGTGATACCGTTCCATCTTGAATCCGATCGCCACTGGACGCTGCGTAACTGGGATCAGACGCAGATTCCACGGCCGCGCGCGCGCGTCGCGCTCGTGTTCGCGGAGCCCTTCGTCGTCCCGCGCGCAACCGCCGACGCTGACCTCGGCGCATGGAATCACCGGCTCGAGCAGTCGCTCGCCGGGTGCGAAAAGCGATGCCTCGATGTCCTTAGTCGTCATCACGTCTGATCGGTTCGCGGATCACCTCACGCCACCTGGCCACCCGGAGCGGGTCGAACGCGCCGAAGCCATGCAGGTGGCGACCACGCGCTGGCTGTCGAGCGGCGGTGCGGTGCTCGCTCCGCGGTCGGCAACAGACGCCGATCTGCTGCGCGTGCACGACGTGGCGTATCTCGAGTCGTTAAAGGCGGTGCGCGGTCGCGCCTCAATGCTCGATCCGGATACGTTCACGTCACCCGACTCGGACGACGTGGCCAGGCTGGCAGCGGGCGCCGTGCTCACCGGGGTCGATCATGTGCTGGACGCCCCGCGTGTGGCACGCGCATTCGCCTTGGTGCGTCCGCCGGGGCATCATGCCGAACGCGATCGCGCCATGGGATTCTGCCTGTTCAACAACGTGGCGATTGGCGCCGCCTGGGCACGCGAGCGAGGCGTTGAGCGCGTGGCGATCGTCGATTACGACGTGCATCACGGCAATGGCACGCAGCATTGCTTTTACGAGGATCCGCAGGTGCTCTTCGTCTCCTCTCACCAGTTTCCGTTTTATCCGGGAACAGGGGCGGCCGACGAGGTCGGACGCGGGGCAGGCGTCGGGTTCACCGTCAACTTGCCGATGGAAGCGGGCGGCACGGACGACGATTTCGATCGCATATACCGGGAAATCGTGGCTCCCGTCCTGCGCGACTTCAAGCCCGGTTTGATCCTCGTATCAGCAGGCTTCGATGCGCACGAGCGCGATCCGCTTGCCGGGATGCGCATGACGACGCCCGGCTATGGGCGACTGACATCGCAGCTCCTGTCGGTCGCCGATGAAGTCTGCGACGGCCGTATTGTGTTCGTGACCGAAGGCGGCTACGACACGCGCGCGCTGGTCGAATGCATCGGCGCGGTAACCGCACTCGCATCCGCGGCTGAGCAGAGTGCCCTCGCGCCCCCCGCCAGCGTGGCCAGCACCCGTGGCCAGGACACACTGACGCAGGTGAAGCGCGCCCAGGCGGCCTACTGGCCCTCGCTCAGGTGACCGCACGCGACGCCGCTATGATCCGCGGATAGCCTTGGCGGCGGTGGCTGGCGGGGTTTCAGCTGCGCCTGATACTCTTGAGGATTCAAGCCCTCCCGAAAATGTCCGACTACCACCCGCAGGAACTCGACAGGAAGTGGCAACAGCGCTGGGCTGACGCTCGCGCCTTCGAAGTCACCGAAGATTCATCAAAGCCCAAGTTCTACTGCCTGGAGATGTTCGCCTACCCGTCGGGTCATGCGCACGTCGGGCACGTACGCAACTACATCATCGGCGACATCGTCGCGCGCATGAAGCGGCTTCAGGGATTCAACGTCCTGCATCCCTTTGGGTGGGACGCCTTCGGCTTACCGGCGGAGAACGCGGCGATCAAGAGCGGCATCCATCCGGAAACATCGACGCTCGACAACATCGCGCACATGAAAGGTCAGCTGCAGCGCCTCGGCATCAGCTACGCGTGGGAGCGCGAGCTCGCCACCTGCATGCCCGATTACTACCACTGGAACCAGTGGTTGTTCGTCAAGATGTTCGAACGCGGATTGGCCTATCGGCGGCGATCCACAGTGAACTGGTGTCCGAGCTGTCAGACGGTCCTGGCCAACGAACAAGTCGTCGACGGCGGTTGCTGGCGCTGCGGCACGTTGGTCACGCAGAAGGATCTGGAACAGTGGTTTTTCAAGATCACGGCGTACGCGGACGATCTCCTGGACGGCATCGAAGGCTTGCAGCAGTGGCCGGAAAAAGTGCTGACGATGCAGAAAAACTGGATCGGGCGCTCCGAGGGTGCCCGGGTCACGTTTCCGCTGCCGCATGAGCCCTCCACCGCAATCGACGTCTTCACGACGCGCATCGATACGATCTTCGGCGCAACCTTCGTGTTGCTCGCACCCGAGCATCCACTGGTCGCGCGTTTTGCCGACGAGTCCGACAACCCCGGTGCGTTTCGCGAACGTGCGGCGAAATTTCGCGGCCAGGACCGCGCCGGCCGCGTCAGCGGCGAGGTCGAAAAAGAAGGCTTTTCGACCGGTCGTCACGCGCTCAACCCGTTCACCGGCGAGCATGTGCCGATCTGGGTGGCCAATTTCGTGCTCGGCGAGTACGGCACCGGCGCGGTGATGGCCGTGCCCGCGCACGATCAACGGGATTTCGAGTTCGCTCGCAAGTACGACCTCAACATCCGAGTGGTCGTTAAACCGGAGAACGCCCCGATTCCCGATGTCGCATCGATGACCGAAGCGGTCTCGAACGATGGTGTGCTGGTCAATTCGGGTCCATGGGACGGCCTGTCGTCAGATGAGGCGCGCCGGCAACTGACCGCGGAAGCGAAGAAACGCGGCTTCGGTGAAGGCACGGTGCAGTACCGGTTGAAAGACTGGGGCATTTCGCGTCAGCGCTACTGGGGGACGCCGATTCCGATGGTGCATTGCCCGATTGACGGCGTGGTCCCGGTCCCTGTCGAACAGCTACCAGTCCTGCTGCCGAAAGTCGCACAGTTTACCGGCCGCGGCGATTCGCCGCTGGCGCAGGTGCCTGAGTTTGTCAACGTCCGGTGTCCCAAGTGCGGTGGACCGGCGCGGCGCGAAACCGACACCATGGACACGTTTGTCGATTCGTCCTGGTATTTCTATCGATTTGCCGACGCGCACAACACGGAGCTGCCGTTCGATCCGGCGAAAGTCGCCTATTGGTGTCCCGTCGATTTCTACAGCGGCGGCGTCGAACACGCGATCCTTCATCTGATCTACTCGCGCTTTTTCGCTCGCGTCTTTCGCGACCTTGGCATGGTGACGCACGCCGAGCCGTTCTCGCGCCTGTTGACGCAAGGAATGGTGCTCAAAGACGGCGCCGTGATGTCAAAATCCAAGGGCAACGTCGTCGATCCCGACAGCATGATTGAGAAAGTCGGCGTCGATGCCTTGCGGCTGTACGTCATGTTTGTGGCGCCGCCCGAAAAGGAAGTCGAGTGGTCGGATAGTGGTCTCGACGGCAGTTTCCGGTGGCTTGCCCGCGTGTGGCGCATCGCGCAGCATTGGAAACCGCGAGCCGCAGGGATGCTCGACGCGACGCGGCTGACCAGCGAGGAGCGCGCCCTGCGCCGGAAGACACACGACACCATTCGCCGTGTCACGCTTGATTTGGATGCACGTAAACAGTTCAACACCGCGGTTTCGGCGATGATGGAGCTCGTCAACGACCTCTACGTCTTCACGGAGAAGCAGGAGCATCAGCTCTCGCCACAGAGCGCCGGCGTTGCGCGCGAAGCCATCGAGGCGCTGATTGTGATGCTGTCGCCCTTTGCGCCACACATGGCCGAGGAGCTGTGGTACGAATACGGTCATACGGAATCGTTGAGCCAGGCCACATGGCCCGTGTACGATGCAGAGGCTGCGAAAGCCGAAGAAATTGTGATCCCTGTGCAGGTCAACGGGAAGGTGCGCAGCCGACTTACGGTATCGCCCTCGGTTACCGATGCGGAGTTGGAGTCGCTGGCGCTCGCCGACCCTGCCGTGCGCGCAAACATCGCCGGCAGGGCCGTCAAAAAGGTTGTGATTGCGAGAGGGCGTCTGGTGAATGTGGTGGTGGCATGATGACTCGACGACAACTGCTCGCCCTTGCCGCCGCTGCCTGTGGCAGCACTGCCTGCGGATACTCTCTTGCCGGGCGGGGATCGTTTCTGCCCAGTTACATTCGCGTCATCGCCATTCCCGTGTTTCTCAATCGCACACCGTACTCAACGGTGGAACAGCTCTTTACGGAAAAAGTCCGCGTCGAGTTTCAGAGCCGGGGAAACTACACCGTCAAGGTGACCGAAGAAGGCGCCGACGGCATTGTCCGCGGAGAGATCACCGGTATCAGCGCGGCTCCGGTCGGCTTTACCGACACGCAACTCGCGACGCGTTATCGCTTCACCGTCAACGTCTCCGTGAAGTTCGACGATGTCCAACAGAAGAAAACGCTGTGGGAGAACCCGGCGGTCGCGTTTTCCGACGAGTACGAGTTGGCCAATCGCACGAGTCTGACGCTCGGCGCCGCGGAGTTCATTGGGCAGGAACGCGTCGCCATCGACCGCTTGTCGAGCGATTTCGCGAGGACCGTCGTCCAGGCCATTCTCGAGGCGTTCTGACAGGAATCCGAGGGTGCCGAAGGTGCCGAAGGTGCCGAAGGTGTCGAGGGGCACGTAGGGGGACGGTCTTTGGGGCCGCTGGGCCGCTGTACGTAGCGGCCGGTCTTTAGACCGGCCCGCCACAGGGGGAGGGTGCTAATCGCGTGAGGCCTGCCGACGTCCGGACCAAAATCACCGCGGGCGACACGGCGTCGCTCTACCTCCTCGAGGGCGACGATCTTCAGTCGCGCCACGATCTCGCACAGGAGTTCGCCTCCGTGGTGGACGAGGGACTGGAGGCCTTCAACGTGCAGAGCTTCTACGCGAACGAAGCGACGACGGCTGCCGCCCGCGACCAGCTGATCGGCGACTTCCTTTCCGCTGCACGGACGCTGCCGATGATGGCGCCGCGGCGGGTGCTCCTCGTCTACGAAGCGGAACGCCTGCTCTCGCCACGCAAGTCCAAGGACGATCCGCCGGAGCCGCTCACCGCAAGCGACAGCAAGAAACGCAAACGCGCGCTGTCGCCGGTGGAGGAGCTCGAGGAGTATTTCGCGACGCCCGAGCCGTTGACGACAGCAGTCTTCGTCGCCGCCGACCTGGACGCCAACCGGCGACTCGTCAAGCTACTGCGGAAGCACGCGGTTGTCGTCGATTGCGGCTCCCTTGAAAGCGCGTCAGACGCTGCCCGTTGGTTGCAGAGGCGCCTCGAACAAGACGGGCTCACGATCGAGCCGAAGGCGGTGACTCTGCTCCTGCAAACCACGGGGCTTGCCCTCGGCCGTCTTCGCGCCCAAGCCGACAAGCTCGCGCTCTACGCAGCCGGCGAACCCACGGTCACAGCGCGCCACGTCGAGGAAGTGGTCATGCCGATTGACGAACCCGCCACCGGTCCGGCCGTCGGCGTGGCAGTGAAGGACGGGGATGCACGACGGGCGCTTGGCGAGATCGCGGCGCTGTGGGACGCTGGCGCTCCCTACCTTCCGATTCTCGGGCAGGTGCGCTGGGCAGCAGGTCAGCTGCGCCCGGACACCCGCGCCAAACGCGCCCTGGAGCTGGTCCTCGAAACCGACCTGGCGATGAAGACATCAGCCGGCGAGCCCCGCTATCTGCTCGAGCGGCTGGTCATCGAACTCTGCTCCAGATGACCGCGAAACGACGACGTACGAAGAACGACCCCAAAGCAGGCGCGGATGACGAGGATGGTCGCACGTCGATCCGAGAATCTCCGAATCCGCGTCGTTTTTGAGGCCTCTCCGAGTCACGCCCACGCGCGTGCACCTGTTTCCTGCTACTCCATTCTCAGTACCTGCACGGGATCCGCGCTCGCAGCGCGCCGCGCCGGCAGATAACAGGCGCTCACTGCAGCGAGCGTCATCACCCCAACAGCGGCGGCGATCGCAATCGGATCGGTCGGTGTGATCTCGAACAGGAAGCTGCGCAGCAGTTGCGCCGCGCCGAGGGAACACGCGACGCCTCCGTTTCTACCTATGTAGACCTAGAGGGCGCCGAGGTCAACGCCTCTTTCGTGGCTTTCGTGTCGTTTTCGTCTTACTTGGACCTGGACGACGTCTTGGCCGAGGTCCTGCCCGATGTCTTGGCGGTCGCGGTTTTAGGAGCGGACGCGCGCGCGGAAAGACGGGACTTGTAGCGTGACGCGGTATTGCGGTGAATGATGCCTTTCGCCGCCATTTTGTCGACGAGCGACTGAGTATTGATGAGGCCCTTCTTGGCGCCCTCGGCGTCGTCGCCCTCCAGGGATTTGCGAATGGCTTTCAATCCGGTGCGCAGCTTCGACCGGAGTTCGCGATTGTGCTCGCGACGCTTGATGTTCTGGCGGTGCGCCTTGAGCGCCGACTTGTTCCTCTTTGCCACGTGTACAGTCCTCTCAGATCAGACGGGTTCGAAACGTCCCATCATATCACCGCTGGGGGAGGGCTTCGTAGGGCAGGTCGCGGGGCGGGACGTTCGAGTAGCGGGCTGCCGGCTGGCCGTTGACGAGTTCGATCCACTTGTACATCACCGGAACCGGACGCTTGGCCGTGCGTGTTGCGCCGGTGATTCGCTTCACGTAATTCTGCGTTTCGCGATACGGCGGCACGCCCTTGTATTGATCGACGCGTGCGGCCCCGGCGTTGTAGGCGGCAAGGGCGTGCTCGACGTCCTGATTGAAGCGCCTCAGAAGACCGGCGAGGTAGGCGACACCGCCGCGAATATTTTCCGAAGGAAGGAACGGATCGCGGACACCAAGATCACGCGCCGTCGCCGGCATCAACTGCATCAGGCCCATCGCGCCTTTGGGGGACACCGCGTACCGGTTGAAGTTCGACTCGGCTTGAATGACGGCTCGGACGAGATCCGCGGAAACGCCGTGGCGCTCGGCGTTCTGCCGAATCAGGTCGTCGTAGGCGACACCGCGGTTGACAGCGGGCTTGCTGGAGGTGCGGAGCAGCGTCGACCCTTGGACGCCATAGGTCGACGCAGTCGGCGCGGCGCCAGGCACGCGCTCGTTCGAGAGCACGAGGCGCCCTGAGGCGTCGCGCCACGTGTAAATCTGGGCCGTGACCGGGACGGCGGTGATCACCCAGACGAACAGTGCAAAAATGAGAATACGCATGGTGTCGCGAGCCACCGCGGGCAGCGGGCTGGCTCAACCATGGTTATCGGCAGCACATCGGACGGCCGATAGAGCTCAGCGGTTGGTCAACAGCCTCTCCACGACGTTGCGGCTTTCTACCAACATTTCGGCTATTTTGGCTGGATCTTTACCCCCTGCCTCGGCGAAATCCGGTCGGCCGCCGCCCTTCCCTCCGACCAAAGGCGCCAATTCCTTGACGAGTTGTCCGGCCGGCGCCCGTTTTGTCAGATCCGGTGTCACGGTGGCGATGATGGCGACCTTGCCGTCCGGCAACGCGGCGGCGAGAACCACAACCCCGCTTTTGAGCCGCGATTTGAGCGAGTCGGCGAGCGAACGAAGCGCCTCCTTGTCGACGTCATTCACCTGTCGCGCAATGAACGCGACGCCGTCGATCTCAACTGGCTGTTCGTCCTGCGGGGCCGCCCCGCCGCCCAAGGCCACCTTGGTCTTGAGTTGCTGCACTTCCTTTCTTAGCGCCGAGACCAGCGACGACTGCGCGACGACGCCGGCGACAAGATCTCGCGGACGTGCGTTGAGCTCGGCGGCCAGCGACCGCACGATGTCGATTCGTTCTCGCGCGTAGCGCACGGCGCCAAGGCCGGTGACCGCCTCTATCCTGCGGACTCCCGCCGCAACTCCGGCTTCTTCGGTGACGTAAAACGATCCGATGTCGCCGGTGGCGCGGACGTGTGTGCCGCCGCACAGCTCCACGCTAAAGCCCGGCACGGTGACGACGCGGACGCGCTCTCCATACTTTTCGCCGAAGAGGGACATGGCACCGGATGCCATTGCCTCCTCGCGGTTCCGTTCTTCGGTCTCGACAGTCGTATTCGCCAAAATGTGCCCGTTCACGATCTGCTCGACACGCGCGAGCGCATCAGGCGTGAGGGCACTGAAGTGCACGAAGTCGAAGCGAAGACGATCGGGCGACGAGCGAACCGGACTGCTTCACGTGCGTGCCGAGGACCTGCCGGAGAGCCGCGTGCAGCAGGTGTGTCGCGGTGTGGTTTCGTCGGATGGCGTCGCGCTGTTCGACGTCGATCGTTGCGGTCACGAGATCGCGCACTCTGAGCGGACCTCCGGCCTGCTCGATGCGATGCGCGCGCGGCAACCCCGCACCGAGCTTGACGACGCCGCGCACCAGCGAGCGAGCGCCCTCGGCCTCGATCCATCCCTGATCGGACACCTGTCCGCCGGACTCGAGATAGAACGGGGTGCGGCCGAGCACCGCGTATCCGCTCGCGCCCTCGGCCAGTTCCTCGACCTCGCGCTTGTCGCTATCGAAGAGCGCCACAATCGGAACCCCGGTCACCGTCGTCGCCGAGTAGCCGTCAAAGGTATCCGCCGTCGCGGACAGTTGTGCGCGCGCGGACTCGTCGGTAAACGCGAAGTCCTCGCCCTTGGCGCCGCCAAAGGCACTCTTCGCCCGTCCTCGCTCTCGCTGACCCTTCATCGCGCGCTCGAAACCATCGGTATCGAACTGCAGCCCCTGCGCGCTCGCGAGATCCTCGATGAAGTCGCGTGGCAGCCCATAGGTGTCGTAGAGCTTGAAGGCCTCGTCGCCGCTCACCGTTCCTGATGCTTCCGCCGCTCGCGCGAGCACGTCTTCGAGACGGGGCAGACCTTCTGCCAGGACCGTGCCGAACCTTTCTTCTTCGCCGCGAACGACCTGCACGATCGAGTCGCGTCCCGATACGAGCTCGGGATAGGCCGCGCCCATTTCACGCACCACGACGTCGACCAACTGGTGAAGAAAGGGTTCGTTGAGGCCAAGCTTGCGGCCGTGACGCATCGCCCGGCGCATGATCTTGCGCAGCACGTAGCCGCGCCATTCGTTGGCGGGCACCACGCCGTCGCCGATCAGGAACGTCATGGCGCGGAGATGATCGGCAATGACGCGCATCGAGATGTCCGCGGCGTCCATCGATCCGCGATACGGGCGCGCCGACCATCGTCCGATCGCCTGCAGCAGCGGCATGAACAGTTCGGTGTCGTAGTTCGACTGCGACGCCCTTCATGACTGCGGAAATGCGCTCCAGCCCCATGCCCGTGTCGATCGAGCGTGCCGGCAGGTCTTTGAGCGGCCGTCGGCCTGGCGCTCGAATTCCATGAACACGTTGTTCCAGATCTCGACGAAGCGCTCGGATCCGGATTCGGCGTCGGTCATGAAGTCGCCGGTCCCGGGAATGCCCGGCCCGCGATCGTAGTAGATCTCCGAGCATCGTCCGCACGGCCCCGTTTCGCCCATGGCCCAGAAGTTATCGGCCATGCCAAGCTCGCCGATCTGGGCGGCCGGCAGATAGCGGCTCCACACCTCGTACGCCTCGTCATCGCGCGGCAATGCCCTGCTCACCTTTGAAGATCGTCGCCACCAGACGCGCGGGTCGAGCTTCCACTCCTCGGTGAGCAGCGTCCAGGCCAGCGGCAATCGCGTCTTCCTTGAAATAGTCGCCGAACGAAAAATTGCCGAGCATCTCGAAAAACGTGTGATGACGCAGCGACGGGCCCGACATTGTCGAGATCGTTGTGCTTGCCGCTGACGCGCATGCACTTCTGCGCCGACGCGGCGCGTTTGTAGCTCGCGCTGCTCGCGGCCGAGAAAGACGTCTTTGAACTGGTTCATGCCGGCGTTGGTGAAGAGCAGCGTGGGATCGTCGCCGGGCACGAGCGGCGAGCTCGGCACGACGTGATGGCCGTGCCGCTCGAAGTATTTCAGGAAAGACGCGCGGATCTCGTTCGGATGCATCCATGCTATTTTAGCTGGCGGGCTTCGTGCGGCGGTGATGCGTGGCTGGTCGGTCGGCCAGATTCGAGATGCCCGCGCGCCTTTCGCGCGGAGACGCGCCACACACGTCGCCGGCGTCGAAGCCCTGGCGCGATCGAGACTGCGCACGACACGCGCGACCGCCTTGTCATCGAGGTCGCGGGGATTGGCACGTTCCCAGCCGCGGTCGAGCGCCTGTCGAGCAGCGCCTCTTCGTCGATGTCGCGGAACACCTCGTCGACGGCGGTCTTGGCAACGGTCGCGTTGATCCCCGAGCTGCTGCACCCGCTGCAGCACACGACGCCGGCCGCGCCGGCGGATGACGCCTTCCATGCGCGCCGCGGCCACCGCCACACGGCGGTCATCGAGCGTGCGATCCTGGCCAGCCGCTCGATGACGTCGTCTATCTGGTGGATTCGAACTTGCGGCGGGCAAGGCGTGTGCGGAGCTGTGCTGGTCGAGAGCTCGCGTCTGGAGAGCAGAGTGAGGGCAGTGGTGTAGCAGTCCACGAAGCTAAACAGAGCACTGAAGTTCCAGTTGCCAGTTGTAGTTCAGATTAGTTGGAAGTTGCAGGCAGTTGCGAGACTTGGCCACTGACACGAACTTTGAACTGGAACTGGTAACTGGAACCGTGTCTATTTCCCGAACCGCGTGATTCCGCGCGTCGGCGGTCTCTTCGGCGCGGCGCGGCTCTCTTGCCGAAGATCGTGCTGGCCATCTGGTCGCGCGACATGTCGGACGTGGTCGAGACGCCCTGGACTCTTGAGCTTGAACTCGTCGACGTTGGTCGCCCAGCGCAGCGCCTCTTCGTAGCGACACGAGCCCCTGTCGTAAGAGGCTGAAGATCGACTGGTCGAACGTCTGCATGCCGTACTGCGACGTGCCGGCGGCGATCGCGCCCTGGATGAGGTGGGTCTTTTCCTTGTCGACGATGCAGTCGCTGATGAACGCCGTGGCGATCGAGCACCTCGACCGCGGGCACGCGGCCGTTGCCGTCGATGCGCGGGAACCAGGCGCTGCGAGATCGACGGCCTTCAGCACGCTCGACAGCTGCAGGCGGATCTGCTTCTGCTGGTGCGGCGGGAAGACCGAGATGATGCGGTTGATGGTCTCGGTGGCGTCGAGCGTGTGCAGCGTCGAGAACACGAGGTGGCCGGTTTCGGCGGCGATGCAGCGCCGGTTTCGATCGTCTCCGTGGTCGCGCATCTCGCCGACCAGGATGACGTCGGGATCCTGGCGCAGGGCGCTGCGCAGCGCAAAGGCGAACGACCGCGTGTCGACGCCGATCTCGCGCTGGTTGATGATCGACAGGTTGTCGCGGTGCAGGAACTCGATCGGGTCCTCGATGGTGATGATGTGCGCGGAGCGGTGGTTGTTGATGTGGTCGACCATCGCGGCCAGCGTCGTGCTCTTGCCGCTGCCGGTGGTGCCGGTGACCAGGACCAGGCCGCGCTCCTCCGGCGCGATCTTCTGCAGCACCGGCGGCAGCCCGAGCTCGTCGAGCGTGCGGACCTGCACCGGAATGACGCGCAGCACCATGCCGATCGTGCCGCGCTGCTGGAACACGTTGCAGCGGAAGCGGCCGAGGCCGGGCACGCTGTAGGCGAGGTCGACTTCCTGCGCGTCCTTGAACTTCTGGCGCTGCGCGGTCGGACATGATGGCCGCGGCCATCTCGACGGGGTCCTCGTGATCGAGCCGCTTCTCCTCGCTGACGGGATCGAGATCGCCGTGGACGCGCAGCCATCGGAGAGCTGCCGACCTTCAGGTGCAGGTCGGAGGCCCCGTTTTCGACGGCGAGCTTCAGCAGATCGTTGACGTGCATGCCACGATTCACCTTCGCCTGCCGATCGACCTCCGCCGCGGCAGACGGTAGGTCAGCCAGCCGTGCGCGTCGGGCAGCTCTGCCGTTGATGATCTCGAAGAAGCGCTGCTGCAGCGCCGCGGTGATCGGCCCGCGCCGCCCCGTGCCCGACGGTGATCTTGTCGACCGAGCGAATCGGGCGTGATCTCGACGGCCGTGCCGCAGAAGAACACCTCGTCGGCGAGGTAGAGGAACTCGCGCGGCAGCGGCTGTTCGCGCACCTCGAAGCCGAGGTCGCGCGCCAGCGTCATGCACGTGTCGCGCGTGATGCCGCTGAGGATCGACGAGGTGAGCGGCGGCGTATAGATCGACGTTGTCCCGCACGAGGAACAGGTTCTGGCCGCTGCCCTCGCTGAGAGGCCGGACTCGTCGAGCGCGATGCCTTCGGCGTAGCCGTCGATGATCGCCTCCATCTTGATGAGCGCCGAGTTCGCGTAGTTGGCGGTCGCCTTGGCCATCGCCGGGAATGTGTTCGGCGCGATCCGGGTCCACGAGCTGACGCGACGTCGACGCCCTTCTCGAGCGCCTCGTCGCCGAGATAGGCGTCCCATTCCCAGACGATGATCGCCGTGTCGACCGGGCAGGGCAGCGGATTGACGCCCAGCTGGAGTAGCCGCGGTAGATCAGCGGGCGGATGTAGCAGGCCTTGAAGCTCGTTGGCGCGAATCGTCTCGAGCACCGCGTCGCGTCAGCTGCTCGAGGTCGAGCGGCAAGTCCATCCGGTAGACGCGGCAGGAGTCGACAGCCGCCGCATGTGCTCGTCGAGGCGGAAGCAGGTTGGTGCCCCTTGCGGTGTCGTAGCAGCGGATGCCTTCGAACACGCCCGAGCCGTAGTGGACGACGTGGGACGCGACGTGGATGGTGGCGTCCTTCCAGTCGACCAGCTTGCCGTTCATCCAGATCTTGCCGTTGCCGCTAAATGCCATGCTGTTCATTGATCCGCCGATTGCGACGTCCGCGATTCGTCATCGCAGGATGCAGGTCCTTCAGCAGTGCCGAGTCGGCTGCGGCCGGCTGTCAGCGCACGTCGGTGCGCGCTACTGCGTCTCCCCGCAGAACGGGCAGCTGTCGGTGCGGGCATGCAGCGGCTTCCGGCAGTGCCAGCAGAACCTCGCCTGCGGCGTTTCGCGCGCTTTGAGCCGCGCCTGGATGTCGCTGCGCCTCGTCGCGGCATGTCGGCGCCAGGCCGGGCCGCCGCCAGGCGTCGGCGATCGGACCGCCGGTGCGACCGGCCGTGCGCGCGCCGCCAGACGTCGTCCAGCAGATCGGCGGCGCGCTGGTACCGGTCGGCGATCGTCCGGCGCCATCGCCTTCATCACGATGTCGCTGATCGCCTTGGGGATCTCGGCTGTTCTGCGAGCCGCGGCGGCGATGACCAGCTCGCCCTGCATCAGCCGCTCGATATCCGCCGGGCGAGGGCGTGTCGTAGGGCAGCGTGCCGGTCAGCATCTGGTACATCGTCACGCCGAGCGAGTAGATGTCGGAGGCGAAGACGGCCTTGCCCTGGAACTGCTCCGGCGCCATGTACGGCGGGCTGCCGATGACGGTGGTGCCGTGCGCCGCGATCTCGAGGAACCGCGAGGTGCCGAAGTCGGCGACCTTGACCATGCCGCTGCTCGGAGACGAGCACGTTGCCGGGCCGCAGGTCGCGGTGGATGCACGCCGTGGCGGTGCGCGTGATCCATCGCGTTGCAGATCTGGCAGGTGTAGTCCAGCGCGCGCGGCAGGTCGAGCGCGCCTCGCGCTCGATCATCGCTCTCGAGCGTCTCGCCCGGCACGTACTCCATGACGATGAAGAAGACGTTCGTCCTGCTTTTCGGCGGTGAGGACCGTGACGATGTTCGGATGGCTGAGGCTGGCGAGCAGCCGCGGCTCGCGCAGGAGTTCGCCGAAGTCGAGGTTCTGGCGGTGGGGAACCTTAAGCGCGACCTTCTTGTCGATCCAGGTGTCTTCGGCGAGATAGACGGTGCCGAAGCCGCCGCTGCCGAGTGGCGAGACGATGCGGTACTTGCCGATCGTTTGGCCGCGGAAGAACACGTCGCTCGTCAGTATAGACGAGCGCGCTTATACTCACGGGCGTGTTGCCACGGTTCTTCGCGCCGGATGCAAGCGGCAGCGCCGCCGCGCCACTACTCACGCTTGCCACCCGAGAGTCGACGCATCTGGCTCGGGTGATGCGCATGGCGCGCGGTGACGTCATCCAGGTTTTCAACGGCACTGGCGGCGAGTGGCGCGCCGAAGTTGTCACGCTGGCCAGAGACAGCGTGGTCATTCGCTTGCTCGAACCCGCGACGCCGGCGACCGAGCCACGCAATCGCGATCACACTTGCCCTCGCCGTGCTCAAGGGCGACAAGATGGGCGAAGTCGTGCGCGATGCCGTCATGCTCGGCGCCGCCGTCATTCAGCCGTTGATCACGGTGCGGACCGAGAGCAGCTTTGCCGCTGTCGCGCGCGTGATCGCGCGATCTCGCGCTGGCAGCGCATTGCGATTGCGTCGGCCAAACAGTGCGGACGCGCGGTGGTCCCGACGTGTGTCGCCGCCGATCAATTTCGGCGAGTGGCTGCGCACAAACGAGAGTCCGGGTGCGCGCGTGCGATGCTCGTCGAACCCGGCTGTGGACGCGGCGAACCCGAGCATCTGCGGACCCTCGCGCCTGCCCGAGCGACGCGACCCTGATCGTCGGGCCCGGAAGGCGGGTGGACCGCTGCCGAGGTGGCGGTCGGCGGAGGCGCCGGCGTGACGCTCGTCGACCCTCGGCAGCTTCACGATTCGAGCCGATGCGATGCCGATTGTCGCGCTGACCGCTATCCGCACCTTGTGGCAGGATTTGTGACGGAGTCGAGAACGATGAAGCGAGTTGTCGCGTGTGCAGGGGCACTGCTGCTTGCCGCGGTAGTCAACGCACAGCGGCGCGGCAGCCTCTGCCCGATCCGGTCGCGACGTTTTCGATCCTTGGATTCGATCCGGCGACGGGCGAAATCGGCGGTGCCGTGCAGTCGCGCGTGTTTTCGGTCGGCAACGGCGTGCTGTGGGCCGAAGCCGGCGGTGGGTGTTGTCGCGACGCAGGCGATCGTCGACGTGAGTTATGGCCCGAAGGCGCTTGCGCTCCTGCGCGCAGGGATGACGCCGGAGGCTGATCATCAAAGCCATCTGGGACAGCGATCCCGATCCGCGGCCGCGAGCAGTGGACAAAACAGGGCCGGCAATTCGCGGTGATCGACGCCAAGGGCAATACGGCCGTGTACACCGGGACCGAAGGCCACGCCATGGGCCGGGCATCAACAAGGCAAGTTCTGCACCGCGCAAGGAAACATCCTCGCCGGCGAAGCGGTCGTCGCCAACATGGTCGAAGGCGTTTGAAGAGACGACGGGTCACCTCTCGATGCGCTTGATGGCCGCGCTCGATGCCGGTCAGGCCGCCGGCGGCGACACCCGCGGCATGCAGTCGGCGGACGTGCTCATCGTCGGCAAGGGCCGCGGCGTGTGGTTGAACAACGACGTCGTGTTGCGACTGCAGGTCGACGACAGTCCGGAGCCGCTCAAAGAGATGCGCCGGCTGGTTGAAGGGTGGAATCAGCGGCGCGACAAGGGGCAGCAGCGGCCCGTGGGAACTGGAAGCTAACGACGAGGACAGGTCGAGGAAAAAACGACGCGGATCAGGGGATTCCCGCGGATCTGAGCAATCCCTTTCAATCCGCCTAATCCGCGTTGTTCTTTGCTGCTTAAAGAACGACTGTCGACTGCCGACCGTCGACTTCTCCAGCACCAGCCCACCCAACCATCTTCGACGAAAGTCGCGCGCGGCCTGCATCACGGCGAAGGCCGCTGGACAGCGACCGCGCTCTTGTTCGTCGAAGCCGCTCACGACCAGGAGCCCACCGGGCGACACGAGATCGTCGGATGCGCTCGGCCGACGACGATGAGCATGCCTCCGGTGAGATTCGCCAGCACCAGATCCCGTGCGTCCGCGACGCCGCTCGCGTCAGCTGCGCGGAAGTCGCCGATCACCCATTCAATCGCCATCGGCAACGTGTTGAGCGCCGCGCTTTCCTGCGCGGCGTCGATGGCATCGGCGTCGATATCGATGGCGACGACACGCGCGCGCCTTTGATCGCCGCCGCCATCGCGAGCACGCCCGAACCCGTGCCAGATCGAGCACGTGCCGCCCGTTGACGTCGATGTCAGACAGCGCACGCAGGCACAGGCGCGTGGACGCATGATGGCCCGTTCCAAAACCGCGGGACGGCTCGATCACGATGACGGTTGTGTCGGCCTCGAGACTGCGTCGGGAGATCCCACGGCGGCGCAATCACAAAGACACCTGCTCGGATGGCGCAAAGCGCCCGCTGCGATCGCGCCGCCCAATCGTCGTCCGCGACTTCGGTTGAGTGAAGATCGAAGGCCGGCCAGCGTTCGCGCAGCGCAGCGGCCGCGGCGTCGCGCGCGGCAGGTGTCTCGAAGAACGCGCGCCAGTGGATGCGGGCCGGCGGGCGGTCGATGACCGGTGGGTAACTCGGGTCCCACAGCCCGCCCGGCGGGATGCGGAAGCGAAATAAGGTCTTCGATCGCGGCTGGCGAGAAATCGTCGAGGACCGCGGCCACGAGATCGTCGTGTCCTGAGTCGCTGCGCTGCTGATCTCGAGCGCGGCCCACGCCCGCGTGTCAGCCAAAAATATCTTTGACCTTGTCGAAGATGTTCCGATCTTCGGTCTCGTGCGGTGTCGGCTCGAACTGTTGCGGCGGAAGGACCGCGGCCAGTTGGTCGAGAAGCTTCCGCTGTTCGCGCGTGAGCTTGCGCGGAGTGATCGCCTGCACCGTGACGAGCAGATCGCCACGGCCGCGCCCGCTGACATCCTTGATGCCCTTGCCGCGCATGCGGAACACGGAACCGGTTGCCGTGCCCTCAGGAATTTTCGAGCTCTCGTGTGTTCGTCGCCTTCAATCGACGGCACCTTGATCTCGCCGCCGAGCGCGAGCGTCGTGAAGTTCACGGGAATCTCGCACGCCAGATCGTTCCCTTCGCGATGGAAGAACGGGTGGTCTTCGACGTGAATCACGACGTAGAGATCGCCGGGCGGACCGCCGAGCGCACCGCCTTCGCCTTCGCTGGCCAGCCGCAAGCGCTGTCCGGTCGCGATACCGGCCGGGATCTTGACCGTGAGCTTGCGCATCTTCTCGACTGTCGCCGCGCCCTGGCATGTCGCGCACGGCTTGGTAATGATCTTGCCCGACCCGCGGCACTGCCCGCAGGTGCGCGCAACGGTAAAGAAGCCTTGCTGGTAGCGCAGTTGACCCGGAGCCGCGGCATTGTGGGCAGGTGGTTGGACTCGAGCCCGGCGCCGCTCCGGAGCCGTGACAGGTTTCACAGGATTCGTGACGCGGAATCTGGATCGACGTTTCCACGCCCTGTGCCGATTGGGCGAAGGTGATCTCGAGGTCGTAGCGAAGATCGGCGCCGCGCTGCGGGCCCCCGCGGCGCCGCGCGCCGCCGAAGCCGAAGAGATCGCCGATGCTGCCAAAGATGTCGTCGAACTCCGCGAAGATTGTCGGATCGAATCCGGCGGCGCCACCCGCGCTGCCCGACACCGCTGCGTGGCCGAAACGATCGTAGCGGGCGCGCTTATCCGAGTCGGCCAACACGGCGTACGCTTCGGCGGCCTCCTTGAACGCGTCTTCCGCAGCCTTATCGCCAGGGTTGCGGTCGGGGTGGTACTTCAGCGCGAGCTTGCGGTAGGCGCTCTTGATCTCCTGCTCCCCGGCGTCGCGAGCGACGCCGAGAACGGCGTAGTAGTCTCGCTTGCTCACGATGCCTTCGCCACCTTCACGAGTGCCGGGCGAAGAAGTCGATCGCCTAGCTTGTAACCCTTGGCGAATTCCGCCACCACTTCACCCTCACGCGCGCCGGGCGTTTCTTCGTACGCCACCGCCTGGTGCAGATTGGGGTCGAAGTCAGCACCCAGCGCCTCGATCGGCGTGGCACCGCGCTTCCGCATCAATTCGGAAAGCTGGCGGTGGATGAGCTCGACGCCGGCGCGATAAGGTTGCGCCTCGGGTGGAGCATCGGCCTTGAGCGCGCGCTCGAAATCGTCGAGCACCGCGAGGACCTCACTGAAGACGTCGGCTGCGGCCCATTCCATCTGCTCGCGGCGATCACGGTCGACGCGTTTGCGAAAATTGTCGAAGTCCGCGGTCTTGCGCAGCAGACGGTCCAACAACTCGTCGCGCTCGCGTCGCGTCTGCGCAAGCTCGTCGTCTTCTGTCGGCTCACCGTCGATCCCGTCGCGCCGGCCGTCGACGGTTTCGTTCTCGCCGCGTGCTGCTGCGGCATCGACTTCGCCGGCGGCGGGCGAAGCTGACGTCGATGAGCCTGGTGACCGCCCGGCTCGTCGATATCGTTGTGCGTCATGGTCAATTTACGTTCTGAAGTACGCGCGCAATCGCTTGCGCCGCGCCTTCGACCGCGCTGATCGCGCGCGAATAGCGCATGCGTGTTGGTCCGAGCACACCGACCAGCCCGGTGCTGCGCCCGTCAAAGTAGGTGGAAGCAATGAGGCTGAACGGCCGTAACTCCGGATCGATGTGTTCGGCGCCGATGACGACCGTGATGCCAGGGCCGTCGATGTACTCATTCAGCAGTTTGACGAGACGCTGCTTCTCTTCAACCATGCCGAGCAGGGCGCGCAAGGTCGCGATCGGCAATCCGCTCGCACTCACGACACCCTCCAGCAACGAGGACGCCCCGTCGATGCACACCGAGCTGGGCCGTTCGAGATTTTCGAGCGACCGACTGGCAAGCCGCAAGGCCAGGCCGAGCAGTTGATCGTACAACGAACGTTCGGCACGAAGCCGCTCGAGCACGCCTTCGCGCACCGCGTCGAGTGGCTGCCCGGAGAACTCCGAGTTGAGAAAGTTCGCCGCCTGTGTGAGTTCCATCGAGTTCACGGTCTCGCCGATGTCGACGACTTTCTGCGACACGTGATGACCACGCGTCACCACGACAATGAGAATACGTGTGTCGCTGATTGGTACGAAATCGATACGATGGAAGATGCCATGACCGTCGGCCGGAGACACCGCGAAGCCGACGTGGCGCGAGGCCTCCGAGAGCACGTGCGATGCCGTCGACAACAGATCGTCCATGAACGGGTCCTCTCCCGCCTGCTGCCGCACCCGCGCTTCTACCGCCGACACGTCTTTCGTCGCGCGGCGCACGTCGAGAAGCTGATCGACATAAAACCGGTAGCCCAGATCGGTTGGCACTCGACCCGATGAGGTGTGCGGCTGCAACACGTAGCCCATTTCTTCGAGTTGCGCGAGGACGTTGCGGATTGTCGCGGACGAGAGCGCCAACCCGGCGCGACGCGTCAACGCCGCGGAAGCGACCGGTTCGCCCGTCTCGATGTACTCGCGGATCAGGGCGGCAAGAATGCGCCGCGTGCGCTCGGACAGCGGAGACGTCATTAGCAGTCAAACCCCTGGAGTGCTAATGAAAAGTATAGCAGCTATTCGGTCCGCAGCACCTCTGAAGGATTTTGCGCGAGCGCGCGCCGCGCCGGAAGATAGGTCGCCACAGCGCCGACGGTAAGCAGAAGGGACGCCGTTGCGATAAACGTCAACGGGTCGCGTGCCGGGGTCTGGTACAGCAGCGTGCGCAACACGCGTGTCGCGGCGATCGCGCCCACCGTCCCCACGACGAGTCCTACAGCCGTGGTGGCGAGGCCTTGTCCGACAACCAGCCGCAGCAGCACTCCAGGGCGCGCACCAACCGCCGATCGGATCGCAAGCTCGCGGGCGCGAGACGAGGCGGCAATCGCGGTGACGCCGTACAACCCGATGGCCGAAAGCACGAGAGCAATGAGGGCGAGCACACTCAGCATCCATGTGATCGCGCGTGGACGTCGCGTCGAGTCGCGGACGATCTGTGCCGTCGTCTTCACGTCCCGCACTGGCCTGAGGGGATCGATCGTGCTCACGATGCGCGAAACGAGCGGCGCGAGTGATTCAGGAGGCACGTCGGTCCGCAGAAAAAAGCTCACGAACCCCCATGCCGCCTGCGCGGTACGGCACATACATCTGCGGAGCGGGTGTTTGAGTGACCCCGTCCTGACGAACGTCAGTGACGATGCCGACGATTTCTCGCGGAGGAGGAGGGGTTGCTCCCGGGCGGCTCGAGAAAAAGCGCACGTGCTGACCAACCGCCGGTTGACCGCGAAACACCTCGCGCGCGAACTGTTCGCTGATCACGACCACGGGCGCCGATTGCGCGCTATCGCCGGCCGTGATCACTCGACCCTCCAACAACCGAAGACCCATCACCTCGAAATAGCCTGGTCCAACCGGCATGTCCAGCGCCAGCAGCTCTTCGCCCGCCGGCGGTGATGCCGCGTTGGCTGCTGCGACGCGGCGCGTGGCCCGCATTTGACCCATCGGCGCATATCCCGCCACTGCCGCCGAACGGACCCCCGGCAGCGCCTCGAGCGACGTCACGACGCGATCGACGAAGCGCTGGCGAGCGGCGGGATCGGGGTACGCGCCCGCGGGCAACAGCGTGCCGAACGTCAACACGCCCGCGGTGTGAAAGCCGGGGTCGACAGCAGCAACACGAGCGGCGCTGCGGATCATCAGACCCGCGGACACGACCAGAACCAGTGCCAGCGCGATTTCGGCGAGCACGAGCAGCTGGCGTGAACGGATCACGCCAATGCCGTGAGTATGTCGCGCTGATTGCAGTAGCCGCATACCTCCCCCGCGCCCAGCAACACGCCGCACGCTGACCGCCGCAAATGCCACGGCGATCAGCACCACGAGGACCACGAGCGCCGCCAGCGCCTGCCAGCTGAAATGCGCCGCGCCAGCGGGAAGTGGGAGGGCCCGACTGCTGATGATGTAGCGGTGAAGCGTCCAACCGAGCCCGCTGGCAACAAGACCGCTCGTCCCTGCGAGGATCGCTTGCTCGACGATCACCTGACGTCGCAGCCGTCGAGCCGTCGCGCCAAGCGCCGCGCGGACCGCGAGCTCCTGGTTTCGGACCGACGCGCGCACCACGAGCAGACTGGCGACGTTGAGGCACGCGATGAGCAGCACGGCGGCGATCGCGCCGCCAAGAATGCGCACGAGTCGCGGGCTGTCGCCGTTGATCTGCGCCTTGAGGTCGACGAGCTCGATCGTGCGCCCTCGGTTGGTATCGGGATACGCCTCGGCGAGCGCGCGCGACACGCGATTCATCGCATCCTGCGCCTGCCCGATCGTCACGCCAGGGGCCAGGCGCCCCGCGACGCTGAACAGGCGCGTCCCGCGCGGCCATTGATTGGGATCCAGGCGGATCGGAAACCAGGCGTTGAGCGACGCTGATGGAAACTCGAGCCCATCGGGTAGCACGCCGACGATGGTCGTCGGCTCGCCGTCGATCCGCACGACCCGTCCGAGCACATCGCGACTGCCGCCAAACTGGCCGCGCCACACATCCGCTCCGACGAGCATCACGGGTGGCGCCCCTGGAACGCTGTCAGACGGTAGCAGTTGGCGTCCAAGCTGCGGCGTCACGCCCAGGACGCGGAACATGTCAGCGGTGAGGAGGACACCCTCGAGCTGCCGCGCCGGTCCCTCATCGACGAGCGCCACGGCGGTGCCGGTGTGTGCCGCAAGCGCGTCGAACTGGGACACGCCGTCTCGAAAGTCCAGATAATCCGGTATCGACAGCGGCATCTGATGGCGTGTTTCTTCCACGTTGCCATTCCACACGGCCACCAGGCGCTCGGCGGAAGGAAAGGGCAGCGGCGCCACGACCACTTGATAGATCAGGTTGGCGACGACGAGGGCCGGGCCGAGGCCGAGGGCGAGGGTTCCGAGCGCTGCCAGCGTGAAGGCTGGCGTCTTCCGCATCGATCGCGTCGCGTACGCAACATCGTGAACGAGTGCCTCGGCGTGCAGCCGCCAGGCCAGTGCTCCGACTTCGCGGAACGTGCGAGCCCAGAGCGCGACGCGCCGCCAAACTCCTGCGTCGCGCGCGGCATCCGCGGTTTGCTGCGCGAAGACGGTCGCCATCTCGGCGCCGAACTCCTCACGAAACCAACCCGGGAGAAGCAGGAGCAGCAGACGATACAGTGGCGCGGACATTGATGACTCCCTCAGTGCGGCAGCAAACGCACCGCACGAGCCGCGGTCACAAGACCCTCGAGACGCAGCGCTTCCGCAGAGGCGACGTCGCGTCCGAAGGGCGTTAGTCGATAAGGTCTCCGCCGTTCCTCGCCATCAGCTTCTGCCGACAGCTCGACGATGAGCTCGTCGTCCAGGAATCGTTTGATCAACCCGTACAGGGTGCCCGTGCTGAGCCGCACCTCGCCGGCCGTCCGCTCCTCGACATCCTTGAGAATGAGATATCCGTGCTTGGGTCCATCCGCCAAGGCCAGCAGCACATGAAATGCGGCCGGCGTGAGCGGAAGAAACGGTGCGGGATCGCGGCGCCGGGCACCACGGCTGCGAGAAACCATATGGCGTGCGACGATACGTCGTGCCGCGACATATGTCAAGAGGCGCGGCGACGCCGGTAGCGGCCGTGGTTCGGCCTCAGGCACCCGCGCGCAAGGCGAGCGCGCGTGCTTCCCTGCGCGCCACTGAAACAATCTCCTCGAGGTCTTCCCGCACCAGCCGGAAGTCGTCCACAAGCACCTCACCGTCCACGATCGTCGTGCGGACATCGCTCGGACGCGCGGCATAGACGACGGCGGAGAACGGGTCCGGATTCGTCGCCAGGTGTGGACCGTTTCGATCGACGATGGTGAGGTCCGCGCGTTTGCCGACCTCAATCGATCCCAGCTCGCTCGCGAGGCCAATCGCTCGTGCGCCCTCTCGCGTCGCCATGGTCAGGACGTCGCGCGCCGGCAATGCCCCAGGCGAGCGCGTCATCGCCTGCAGCGTCGCCGCCAACCGCATTTCCGTGAACATGTCGAGATGGTTGTTGCACGCAGCCCCATCCGCTCCCAACGACACCGAGATGCCTTTGGCGCGCATCGCGGCGACGGGCGCGATTCCCGACCCGAGCTTCAAATTCGACCCAGGGCAATGCGATACCTTGACCTCGCGCGCGGCGAGTATCGCCTGCTCGTCTTCGTCAACCCACACGCAATGTGCGAGGCACAGTCGTGGTGAGGCGAGGCCGACGTCGGCGAAATAGTCGACGTTGCGGCGTCCCGTACCGGGCGCGCACCAGCGCAACCTCGTCGCGGTTCTCGGAGGCATGGGTGTGCACGAGCAGATCGCGGCTTTCCGACAATCGCGCGACTTCTTCGAGCAGTTCTCGCGAGCAGGAAACGGCAAAACGCGGTGCGAACGCGGCGCGCAGGCGGCCGTTGGCGCGTCCGTGCCACCGCGCCGCCAGCGCAAGACTGGCGTCAATCGATGCGCGCGTCTCCTCGAGCAAGCGCGTTGGCACCGCCGAATCCGAATCCATCATGCACTTGCCGATCACCGCACGCAGTCCCATCGGTTCGAGGGCTTCGAACACCACGTCGGTGTCGTGCACCGTTTCCATCGTGAGCACCGTCGTCGTACCCGCGAGCAGCAATTCCGCCGTCGCTAATCGCGCCGACGCTCGCAGCGACGCGGCGGTGTGCGCCGCTTCCATCGGCCAGATGCGGCGCGTGAGCCAGTCGAGCAGCGCCAGATCGTCGGCATAGCCGCGGAACAGCGTCTGACATAAATGGATGTGGGTGTGGATGAAGCCGGGCAGAAGGTAATTACCCGCCGCATTGATCGTGCGGTCGGCGCGCGCGCTACCAGTGTCGCCCACGGCCGCAATGCGCCCATCGCTGATCAAGACATCGCCCTCGATCACGTCGAGCGCGGCGTTCATCGTCAGGATGGTGGCGTTTCGAATGAGAAGGGAAGGCACTGAGGTCATCCGAACGTTAGCACTAAGCCGCAAAGCGCCGGATAAAGAGCTCACACCGCCATCGGGTGTCGTCGAAGGGGGATGGCTCTCTATTGTGATCGCGGAGCTGCGAAAATGGGTGAACTGCGGCGTTGCCACACGATCGCCGTGACGAAAGCCGCGATCACGAGTAAGGCCGCTCCCGCGAAGATGCCGGGCGGCATATACGAAAACTCATACCGGCCGGACCGTCCGGCCGGCACCGTCACCGTCGACAGCTCGGTCGGCAGCCCGACCTTGAGCTCACCGGCTGTCGTCGTCCATCCGGCCGCCCAGTTTTGATTCAGCACGACCCGCGCGGCGTCTTGACCATCTTGCACCGCGAATGTGAATCGGTTTGGCGAAAATTCGACGTCGGTCACGCGCTCTGACGGATTGCCGTCGAACACTTGCGGCCGACTGGGGTCTGCGCCGCGCGCGAGCTGCAAGGCTTCGTAGCAGCTATAGAACGATCGGTCGGCCATCAATGCCTTCAGCATTGGTGAGCCGGAGGTGTATGGATTGCTCTCCGCATCCGTTGCGATCTGGCGTGGACCGGTCATCCAGTGGAACGACGTATCAAATGGCGTTTCCACAAACACGTTTTTGAGATTCGCGTGATTGACGGAGATCAGATGGGCGGATGCCGCCAGGCTGGCCACTCCGACCGCGATGCGCGCGGCTTTCGGGAATCCGTAGCGAACCACGATCGAATGAAATGCCCACGCCAGTGTGAGCGCCGCGAATTGCAGGAACGCGATCGTGTAGCGGCTCGGAATTCTGAAACTCGAAAAGAGCGGCAGGTGATGCGCAAGGGCGGCCGGGGAGTACGGGCTGAATTCGCCGAGGGAAAAGAGAAAGAACACGACCGTGGTAAATCCTAGCGAAAGGCCGAACCAGTGATTGGCCGTCGCGCGACGCGCGAACACCCAGATCAGCCCCGCCACGATCGCGATCCCCGACTCGGGCCCTATGTAATTGCCGTATCGTGCCAGCCGTAACGCTGCATCGGCAGGGGCGACCCCTCGACTTCTCTCGGCAGCAGGTAGATCTGCGTCAGCATGTCGAGTGTGACCAGGTCCGGTTTCGGCGTCGGATTCCTCGTGTCCCAGAAGCGATCGCCGCGGACGTACTCGACCATCGGCAAAAGCTTCGGCGCCGAATAGGCGAGGCCGGCAGCGACCGACGCGATCGCGAAGGCAAGCGGGCGCCAGTCACGCCGGCCAATCGCCGCACACAGCGAAAATGTCCCGAGGGCCGCGATCGACATCGGCAGGATGTGCATGCCGCCGTTGACGATCGTCAGCGCCAGTGTCATCGCCGCCGCAGCCGCGTATCTCCATTCACCGGTCTTGAAGGCCTTGAAGAAAAAGTACAACTGCATGGGCAAGTAGAAGCCGGGCAGAAATACGCTATGCCCGACGCGAAGATGCATCGCCGGCGCGCCCGAGGCCGTCACCAGCGTCGCCAGGTAGACGACCGCCGGCAGGAACGTGACGCCGATGACGCGCGTGATCAGCACGTGCATCCCAACGAACCCGATCCAGTAGTGCAGCAGGATGTTGACTTTCATCGCCAGCTGCAGCGACATGATCGCGGTCAGCGGATACACCGGGCTCAGGAGCGCGATTTGCGGATTCTGCCACATCACGTCGCCGCCGCAATACCAGGGATTCCAGAATGGCATTTGACCGTACTCGACGATGTTTTTGAGGACGGCGCCGTAATAGAAGAGATGCTGGTCCCAGTCGTGGATGCCGAGGGCCTGGGGATGCGCGAACAGCGGCGCGCAGAACGCAAGGCTCAACAGGCCGTAGAGCGCGCCGATTGCCAAGCGGCGATGACGACGCGGAAATCGATCGGCGGCTTGCAACGCGCGTATTCTAAACGCCGACGTCACCTCGCGCGTCATCTCGCGCGCACTGCTTGGGCGTGCCGAGTCGTGGATTGAGCTTCATTCGTGCAGGAGTACGCGCTCGATCCAGCAACGAACCGCACTCTGTGCACCAGCGAACCTAGCGCACCCCGTGCACCTGTAGTTTCGGCATCCAGCGGAGTGATGCGGCGGCGACCGCGTCGCGCTTGCCTCGGCGAACCGCGATCAGCTCGGCGACGATGGCCACGGCAATCTCCTGCGGCGTCACCGCCCCGATATCGAGGCCGATCGGCGCGTGCACGTGCTCGAGTTGCTCGATCTGCACGCCTTCCTCAACGAGCACGTCGTAAATGCGCTTCACCTTTGCCCGGCTGCCGATCAGACCAAGGTAACGCAACGGCCGTGGCGCGAGCGCGCGCAAGGCGTCGAGATCGTGGCGATGCCCTCGCGTCACTACCACCACGTATGCCGAGCTTGGCAATGTCGTGCGCGTGAGCCACGAGGGAATGTCGTCGACGATGATGCTGGTGGCGTCGGGAAAGCGCTCGCGGTTGGCGAACTTCTCACGGTCGTCGACGATGTGGACTTGAAAACCGGCATCGTGGGCGACGCGTCCGACAAATTGCCCGACGTGGCCGGCGCCAAACACATACACCGCCGGCGAGGCTTCTATCGGTTCGACGAAGATCTCCATCTGTCCACCGCAGATGAGCCCCGATTCTGCGGCGAAGTCGTCGGCGAGCTCGTAGCGCACGGTGCAGGGCTTGCGCGTCTTGATCACCTCGCGCGCCTTCCACAGCGCTTCGTTTTCGTAGCAACCGCCGCCGATGGTGCCGACGATGCGACCGTCGCTGTGAACGAGCATCTTGGCGCCGACGCGTTGGGGGGTGGAGCCATTGGCCGAGACGATGGTCACGAGAGCCACTTCCTCGCCGTTTTTGAGAGCTTCGCCAAGCGCCGCAAAAACCTCGTGATTCACTCCCAGAATTATAAGCGTTCGCGGTCAGCTGCGTGTCAGACACCAAAAAGATAAACACGAAGACACGAGGACGCGAAGAATGGCGCGCTACCAGCGGTGAAGTTCGCAGACCTCGCGCGGCTCTGTCCCCACGAGAAACGCCTCGGTTACCGCCCGCGGGCAGGCGGGGAGCGCCAGACGGCCCGTGTCCTTGTCAATCTCGACCAGGCTGATGCCCTCCGGCGTCTCGAACGGCCGGTTCGCACGTCCCGCGAGCGCCCGCTTCATGAACTCCGTCCAGATCGGCAACGCCGCCTGCGTCCCGCTCAATCCCACCGGCGCGTTGTCATCGAAGCCAACCCACACGACGGTGAGGAGTTCGGGGGTGAAGCCGACGAACCACGCGTCGCGCAGATCATTCGTCGTCCCCGACTTGCCTGCCGCATCGAGCGTAAAGCCGTTACCGCGGGCGCTCGCGCCAGTGCCTTCGTTGAGGACGCTGCGCATCATGTTCGACACTAAAAACGTGGTCGTTGGCCGCGCCACCGTGGGCCCGTCCGCTTCCTTGGGCACCAGCGAATCCTCGCCGCTCGCGATACGCGCCACTGTGCGCAGCGGACGGACAGTGCCGCCGTTAGTGAAGAGCGTGTAGGCGGTCGCCACTTCGAGTGGCGTCAACTCGAACACGCCCAGCGCAATCGACGGGAAGCTTTGAGGAATGGTTTTGCCGACGCGCGCACGCTTCCAGAGCGCCACCACGTGATCGAACCCCGTTTGCTCGGCAACCTTGATCGTCGCGATGTTGCGAGACAACGCGAGCGCGCGGCGCAGCGTCACCTCGCCGTCATACTCGTCGCCGTAGTTCCGCGGCGACCACTCCTGCTCGTCGAAGCTCCACGTCGTCGGCTCGTCCAACACCATCGTCGCCGGTGTCAGATCGGCGCGACCCTCGTCGGCTGCCCGTTCGAACGCGGTCAGGTAGACAAACGGCTTGAAGGTGGATCCAGGCTGCCGCCGCGCCGCGGTTGCCCGGTTGAATTGCGACTGATTGTAGGAACGCCCACCAACGAGCGCGAGAATTTCGCCCGTCCGGGGATCGACCGCGACGAGCGCCGCCTGTGCGCGCCCGGGGTGTCGCCTCCGGCGCCGCGACAAGGTGTCGTCGACGCGCGCCATGCCGTCGCGGACCGCGTCCTGCGCGTAGCGCTGCAGATTCAAATCGAGCGTGGTGTAGATGTCGAGCGCGCCCGGACGCTGCGTCAAACCGGGGAAACTGCTCAGCAGCTCTTCACTCAGGTGGTCGATGAAATAGGGCGCCTCGTTGTCCACGGCGCGGATCAGCACGGTGATCGGATCGTGCGACGCGCGGTCGGCGGCAGCCGCGGTGATGTAGTTGGCCTCCGCCATCGCGCGGAGCACCCCATCGCGGCGATCCTTGGCCCGCGCGCCGAACGGCGAATGCAGTGACGGATTCTGAATCACGCCGGCAATGAGCGCCGACTCGGCGAGCGTCAGGTTCGTCACGTCCTTCCCGAAGAAGATGCGCGCAGCCTCGGGCACACCGTGAACGGCGAACGACCCGCGATTGCCGAGGTAGACGTCGTTGAGGTAGAGCTCGAGGATCTCGTCTTTCGTCGCTCTGGTCTCGAGGATGACCGCCATGAACATCTCGAGGGCTTTGCGCCGATACGAGCTGAGAGAGCGGCCGCGCGTGCCGCTTTGCAACTCCGCGTTGAACTCGTCGCTGAGGAAAAACATGCGCGATAGTTGCTGCGTGATCGTGCTTCGTCCCACGGGATACTTGCGATCGCTCTGCAGGTTGGTCCACACCGCAGCAACCAGGCTGATCGGGTCAAGTCCAGGATGACTCAGGAATCGGCGGTCTTCAATCGCCAGCACTGCCTGTTGCATCCGCGCCGGGATCGCGTCGAGCGGGACGCGACGGCGTTTTTCGCGCGAGCCCGTGACCAACGCCGTGAGCATCGGCGCGTCCAACGTGACTTCGTCAACGGTCTGCTTGCCGACTTCGAGCCGATCGATGCGCGCCGGCACCACCGCGGCTTTGACGATGCTTTTTACCGGGCGCGGCTGTGGGAACAGGACACGAATCACTTTGCCGGCGTGATCGCCGCCGCGAGCCAGGACGGTGATCGTGCTTGGACTGACGGCAAACTCACCGGGTCGCTCCACGATGGAACGCTCCGTGTATCCGATGTCATTGAGCCGCGTAATCAGCTCCGCCGCGTTCATGCCCTGGCCGCCGTGCAACGCGAGCGGTCGTGCGAAGACTCGCGGGATGACGCGATCCCGCTCGCCGTGGAGTCGGGCTTGGATGATTTCGGAGAACTGGATGTAGTAATACGCGAAGGCAATCGAGAGGATGAGCACTGGACCGCCGAAGACGAGCAGCAGGAAAATGCGCCAGCGGCGAGTGGGAATCCTGATACGCAGGCCCCGGACGCGCGATCGCCTTCGGGTCCTGACTTTACTCATCTAGATCGTCAGCACCCAGTGGTGCCCCATTTCGAGTGGCAGGTCTTCGAGGAGCCGATCGACGAGCGCGGGGCCATAGCGGTTGAGGAACCAGACGAACCCGACCGCACGCTCCTGCGGATGCCCGTGCGGAAACGTCAACGCACGCGCGTGCGTAAACTGACGCCGCAACGTTTCATCCTTCCGCTTCGCCGCCTGAATCACCTTGTTGTGCAGCGTCTTCAGATCGTGCTGCATGCGGCCAAGCGTCGATTGGGTCGCGCCTTCGAGGGTCGGATCGATCTGCGGCACCGCCGCGGCCACAGCGCGCATGCGCTCCTCGAGCGCGACGGTTGCGCCGGTGATGGCCTGTTCGACGGTCGGCGGCAGTTGATCCTGGAGCAGTTGATTGAGCGCCGCTTCATCCTGATGCTGCAGCGCTTCAAAGGGTAATTCGTACCGGCTGAGAAAGCGGAATGTGGCCGAATCGGCGATCGTCGCGCTGGCGCGCTGGTACATCAGCGGCATCGGCACCTGAAACCGCGCGTAGATGTCCTTTAATTGCCCGAGATATGCGAGTTCGTTCGGCCCCGCCACGTAACAGATCGTCGGGAAGAGTGTGTCCTGCACAAGCGGCCGCAAGAGCACGTTGGGACTGAAGTGATGCGGTTCACCCCTGGCCTCCTCGACGAGCGCGTCAAGCGTCGTCTCACGCTCCCCGACGATCGCCTTGGTCCCAGAGACGCGGATCGGCTCACGGCCGTCGTTGAGGTGAAAGAGGGCGACCGCCCCGTCCGAGGGTGTGACTTGCGAGTGATAGCCCAGGGCCACGAGCGCCTGGCCCGCCTTGTCCGCGAGGCTGGCGGTTACGCCGGGCTCCGATAACTCACGCACAAACATCTCACGGACGATCGGCTTGGCTGCCGCATCGGACGCATCAAAGACGACGAGGCCGTGCTCGCCAAGAATCGCTTCGAGCCAACATCCGAACGCTTCGGCCATCCCGATGCCAGGTCGATAAGCGCGCTGCAACGACGCGATCAGCGTGGCCCGAAATTCCGTATCGGGCAAGGCCGCCTGGAGCTCGTCGATGGCGGCTGTGATCCGCGTGTCGAGTGCCAGCCGGCCGATGGGAAGCTTGCCGGCGCCATCGGGATCCTTTGCGACCACAGGTACGCGGCTCGAATTGCTCATCAAGCACCGTGGCGCTGCTCACCTCGGGCCAGTCGTGGTCTTCCGCGTCGATCCAGAACACAGGCACGACCTGGACGCCGTGGGCGCGCTGAACCTGCTGCGCGAGTTTCATGGCCGTGAGCGCCTTGAGCAGCGTGAAGAGTGGCCCGCCAAATAGTCCGGCTTGCTGACCAGTGATAACCACGACCGGTACTCGGATCGGCAAGATGCGCGCCTTCGGCACGCGCGGCAGCCGGCGCGCCCCGTCGCTCCTGCTGCGCCGCGATGACCCGAGCGATGGCCTCGGGCGACCCGCCGTGGGCTTGCCGGCGGCGGATGGCGTCGGCCCACGCTTGAGGACTGGCGGGATCGCCGGCGAAGAACCCGCCGACGCGCTCGTAGGCAAACGCGTAGTCGGTGGCGAGTCGTCGAATCCAGGGGAAGCGGCGAATGTCGACTGCCATGGCTGCAGCAGTCGCTGACGTGCTTTCGGATTGCACCGGTGGCCTACTGTCTCAGACGCTCGCTCACACTGTCAAGTTACAGACCCGTCACACCTTAGGTACCTCCAAGCGCACGAGATTGCATGATAAGATCGGCCGCAACCGGTGTCCGGGGAAGGCTCGCCCTCCGACGTTCCATCAGCGGCGTTCGACCGCTATCAGGTGCTCCAGCAAAGCGAAGACGAGCGCAGCGCTGGCAGCATTGGGCCGATTTTTCACGACGAACACGCGCCAACTGGTCACGGTCTCGTCACCCGCCGTCGCTCGGCGAACTCCAGTGCGGCGTTGGCGCTCACGTTGACGGCCGGACTGGTCCTCGGAGCCATTGCAGGATATTCGGCGGGCTCAGCTCGTGCGGAACGTGTGGCCCGGGTGAGCGCGAATGCGCCAACCGCGGCGGGCCGCGACTACACCGACGCGATGGTCGACCCGCCGGCACCCGGTCCGCCGGCCCGCGCCGTACCCGTGGAACCCGTCAATCGGGTGGAAGGCAACACTCGGGTGGGCGGGGTCGCCGCCGCGATTCCCGCGCCGCGGACCAAACCACCGCGCGCGGGTGGGATGATCGTGGTCTCGCGACCGGCAGGCGCGACCGTGACCATCAATGGTCGTCGCGTCGGCGCGACACCGGTGACGATGCCGGCGATCGAAGCGGGAACCCACCTGGTGCGTATTCAACGGCCCGGCTACCGGCCATGGGTCACGCGCGTGCAGGTCGCAGAAGGGGCCCGTGCCCGGGTTGCCGCGTCTTTGGTTGGAGGTCAGGCGAAGGAATGAACGCGATTCTCGCACTCGAGGACGGCACCTGGTTCAAGGGCGTGTCGGCCGGCGCCGCCGGTCAGACATCGGGCGAGGTTGTGTTCAACACGAGCATGACCGGCTATCAGGAGGTCCTCACCGACCCGTCATATGCCGGTCAAATCGTCACCATGACCGCGCCGCAGATCGGCAACTACGGCATCGCGGCGGCCGATCAGGAGTCCGGGTCTCCGAAGGTCGCCGGATTTGTGATGCGCGATCCGTCGCCCATCGCGAGCAATTGGCGATCGCAAAGCACGCTGCGCGACTACCTGATCAAGCACGGCGTTGTGGCGATCGGCGACATCGACACACGCGCGCTTACGCGGAGGCTGCGCTCCACTGGTGTGATGCGCGGAGTGATTGGCACGGGCGCGGCGCTCGATCCCGACGACCTCGTCGCCAAGGCGCGTGGCATTCAGCAGATGGAAGGCGCCGATCTGGTACGCGACGTCACGTGCGAGGTCGCCTACGACTTCACGCCCACGCTTGCCGACACCGTGGCAGAAGCGACCTACGGCGTGATGCCGCTGCGGCGCGCCACCCGGCCGCTTCGGGTCGCCGCGTACGACTACGGCATCAAGACCAACATTCTCCGGCGTCTGGCCGCGCATGGGTGCACCGTGCGCGTGTTTCCTGCGTCCGCGCCTGCGTCGGAGCTGCTGGCTTGGGAACCCGACGGAATCTTTCTCAGCAATGGCCCCGGAGACCCCGCGGCCGTGACCTACGCGATTGAAAACGTGCGAACGCTCGTCGACACCGCCGACCGGCCAGTGTTCGGCATTTGTCTCGGGCATCAATTGCTCGGTCTGTCGCTTGGCGCGGAGACCTACAAGCTCAAGTTCGGCCATCGCGGGGCGAACCATCCGGTCAAGCAGCTCGATAACGGCCAGATCGAAATTACGTCGCAGAACCACGGGTTCGCGGTCGATCCCGACTCGCTACCGGCGCACGCCCGCGTGACCCATCTCAATCTCTACGACGGCACCGTCGAAGGCTTACGCCACATCGACAAGCCCATCTACTCGGTGCAGTACCATCCCGAAGCCTCCCCGGGACCACACGACGCCGACTATCTGTTTCAACAGTTCATCGAGGAGATGGAAAAGGCGTGAGGCTTGCCTAAACGCACGGACATCCACCGCGTGCTCGTCATCGGCTCCGGCCCGATCGTGATCGGCCAGGGCTGCGAATTCGACTACTCGGGTACGCAGGCCATCAAGGCCCTGCGGGCCGAGGGGCTCGAGGTCGTGCTCGTCAACAGCAATCCGGCGACGATCATGACCGACCCGGAACTCGCCGATCGCACGTATGTCGAGCCGCTCACCGTGGAAACCCTCGAGCAGATCATCGCTCGCGAGAAGCCCGACGCACTGCTGCCCACGGTCGGCGGACAGACGGCGCTCAACCTCGCCGTCGATCTCGCCCGAGCGGGCGTGCTCAAGAAATACGGCGTCGAGCTGATCGGGGCGTCGATCGACGCCATCAACGTCGCCGAAGACCGTCAACAGTTCCGCGATGCGATGAAGGAGATCAGCATCGAGGTCCCCGCGAGCGGTGTCGCCAAGTCTCTTGAATCGGGTCTCAAGATTCTCGACGAGGTCGGATTCCCCGCGATTATCCGCCCGTCATTTACGCTCGGCGGGGTCGGTGGCGGCATTGCCTACAATCTCGAGGAGTTCAAGGAGATCGCGGCGCGCGGACTCGAGATGAGCCCGACGCACGAGATTCTCGTCGAAGAATCGGTGATTGGCTGGAAGGAATTCGAGCTCGAGGTGATGCGCGACGGCGCCGACAACTTCGTCGTCATCTGCTCGATTGAGAACATCGATCCGATGGGCGTGCACACCGGTGACAGCATCACCGTGGCCCCGGCGCAGACGCTCACCGACAAGGAATACCAGCGCATGCGCGATGCGGCGCGCCGCATCATCCGCCGCGTTGGCGTGGAAACCGGCGGATCGAACATCCAGTTCGCGATTAATCCAGCCGACGGCCGGATGGTCGCGATCGAAATGAATCCGCGCGTGTCGAGATCATCGGCGCTGGCCTCAAAGGCCACCGGCTTCCCGATCGCGAAAATCGCGGCCAAGCTCGCGTTGGGGTATCGCCTGGACGAGATTCCCAACGACATCACGCGCGTGACCCCGGCATCGTTCGAACCGACGATCGACTACGTCGTGGTCAAGATCCCGCGCTGGAATTTCGAGAAGTTTCCGCACGCCGATCGCACGCTCACGACGCAAATGAAGTCGGTCGGCGAAGTCATGGCGATCGGACGCACGTTCAAGGAAGCGTTTCTCAAGGGGATCCGCTCGCTCGAGCTCGGACGTGAGGGGCTCCTGTTCTCGCGCCCGCAGCCGCGCAGCGACGAGACAGCGGAGCAGGAGGACGAGGAGGAAGACACGGCGCTGAGGCGATCGCTGGTGGTGCCAAACGATCGCCGCATGTGGGCGGTGTTCCGCGCGCTCGATAAGGGCTGGTCGATCGAGCAACTGCACGAGCTCACGAAGATGGATCCGTGGTTCCTCGAGCAATTTGCCGAATTGGTCGAACTGCGCCGCACCGCCGAGATGGTCGGGCTCCGCGACATGTCGCATGACTTGCTCCGCACCCTCAAGCGCGCGGGGTTTGGCGACCAGGAACTTGGCCACATCCTCGGAGCAGGGGAGAGCGGCGTGCGCGAGAAGCGGCGCGAGCTTGGCCTCAAGACATCGTTCAAGCGGATCGACACATGCGCCGCCGAATTCGAATCGTTCACGCCGTACATGTACAGCAGCTTCGAAGACACCTGCGAGGCCGAACCGACGGCGCAGGCGAAGATCATCATTCTGGGGAGCGGGCCCAATCGCATCGGACAAGGCATCGAGTTTGACTACTGTTGTTGTCACGCGGTCTACGGCTTTCGTGCGGAAGGCTTCGAGACGGTGATGATCAACTGCAATCCCGAAACGGTGTCGACCGACTACGACACGTCCGACCGGCTCTACTTCGAGCCGCTCACCTTCGAAGATGTGATGGCCGTTGTCGATCGCGAGCGTGAGGGCAAGGGAGAAGTCGCGTGCGTCGTGCAGTTTGGCGGCCAGACGCCGCTCAAGCTGGCGTTGGCGCTGCAAGAGGCGGGCGTGAAGATTGTCGGCACCTCGCCTGATTCGATCGATCTTGCGGAGGACCGTCAGCGCTTTGCGGCGCTCTTGTGGGACCTGGGGATCCCGCAACCCGAGAGCGGCACCGCGACTTCCCGGAGCGAAGCGCGAGAGGTAGCTGCGCGGATCGGCTTTCCTGTCCTCGTGCGACCCTCGTACGTCCTCGGCGGGCGGGCTATGGCGATCGTGTACGACGTGGCCACGCTCGATCGGTACATGACCAACGCCGTGGATGTGTCACACGACCGGCCCATCCTCGTCGATCGCTTCCTCGAGCGCGCCAAGGAGCTCGACGTCGATTGCGTCGCGGATGGTACGGGCGCGGTGGTCATCGGCGGCGTGATGGAGCACATCGAAGAAGCCGGCATCCACTCTGGCGACAGCTCGTGTGTCGTGCCCCCGGCGCGAGTCAGCGAAAAGCACCTGGCGCTGGTTCGTGACTACACGCGGCGCATTGCATCCGCGCTCAAAGTGGTGGGGCTGATGAACGTGCAGTATGCGATCAAAGACGAAATGGTGTACGTCCTCGAGGTCAACCCGCGGGCCTCGCGCACCGTGCCGTATCTGTCGAAAGCCAATGGCGTGCCGCTCGCGCAGGTCGCGGCCCGCGTGATGGCCGGCAAGACGCTGGCCGAACTGGGATTGCTGGACGACCTCGAGCCGTCCGGTGTGTTCGTCAAGAGTCCGGTGTTCCCGTTTGTCCGCTTCCCGGGTGTCGACACGATACTCGGGCCCGAGATGAAATCGACGGGCGAGGTGATGGGCGGCTCGACCAGCTTCGGCCTTGCGTTTGTCAAGGCGATGCTCGGTGCCGGTCAACGGCTGCCCGAGGGTGGGACCGTCTGCTTGAGCGTGAACAACGAGGATAAAGCGCAGGTGCTTCCGATTGCGCGTGCGTTGGCCGAGCTCGGGTTCGACGTTGTCGCCACACGCGGCACGGCAGCGTTCCTGCGCGCGCACGGCATTCAGAGCGACGTCATCTACAAGGTCAACGAGGGGCGACCGAGTCTGGCGGACGGGATCGTCAATCGCAAGATCGCGATGGTGATCAACACACCGCTCGGCCGCGAATCATTTTTCGACGACAAGGCGGTACGGCGCGCCGCAATGATGGCGGGCGTTCCCTGCATCACGACGATCACCGGAGCCGCCGCCGCCGTCGACGCCATCCGTGCCCTTCGCACCCAGGGACTCGACGTGCGGGCGCTCCAGGATTACTACGCGGAGCACGAAGGCACGAAGGGTCACGAAGGTCGCGAAGGGGAGCACGAAGGCACGAAGGGATCCGAAGACCGCGAAGGCGGTTACCAAAAGACGAAACAAGAGGAAAACAGGAAGAAGGGGCCGTCGCAGCCTTTCGTTATTTCGTGATCTTTTTCTGCGATGTCACACACGTCGTCCTAACGCAACTTCTGCCATCCTGAACCGCGGCTCCGCGGTTTTCCTAAACATTCCGGATGCGCCACCGCTTGCACCACAGGGCGCATGCCATATCTCTCGCTTGCGCTCGCCGCCGCGCTGACCGCGGGCATCGCGGGAGGGGCCGTCACCGACCTCTCGACGATGTGGGTTCCCTCGCTCGCCGTCGCGTTCGGCTGGGTCACGGCGGTGGTTGCCTTCGCACGCGCGTGGAGTCGAGGGCAGTTCGCGTCGGCGCTGATCGCGACGAGCGCGGCCGGTTGGATACTTGGCGCCTCCGCCGTGGATCGCGCACTCCATCCGCCACTGCGCGTGTTGCTCGAGCAACGCCACCCGGGATTTGCCATCGAGACCAGTGGCGACGCGCGGCTGGAGGAGCCTGTAGCGGTCGAGGGCCGACTGCGCGCCGACGCGACTCCCACGGATTCGGGCGCGACGTTACGCATCGATGTGGAGCAGGCGTGGATTGGTCCGTGTCCCGAGTCCGCCGCGGGCGGCATCTCCGTGAGCGTCAGCGGCGCGATGCACGCGTCGGCGATCGCACAGTGGCGAGCGGGCCGTGTGGTCCGGGCACCCGTTCTCCTGCGGCGGCCGGCGCGATATCTCAATTGGGGCCTGCCGGATCAGGAGCGCGCCATGGCGCGCCGCGGGATCGCGCTGGTCGGCACGATCAAGAGCGCCGCACTCGTCGAGGTGGTGGCACACGGTCGATGGTGGGAGGAAGCCGCGGCGGCTATTCGTGCCGCCACTCGAGCGGCAATGGCCCGGCACGTCGCACCACGCGACGCCCAAGCCGCGGCGATTGCCACCGCGCTTCTCATCGGCGATCGTGCCGCGATCGATCACGACGTCGAGCGGCGGCTGCAGGAAGCCGGCACGTATCACGTCATCGCGATCTCCGGCGGCAACATCGCGATCCTCGCGGGCCTGGTGCTCGGCGGCCTTTCGTGGCTGCGCGTCCGCGGACGTCTCGCCGCGCTTGCCACAATCGTCGCGCTCGCGTGCTACGCGATCGTTGCCAGCGGCGGCGCCTCGGTCGCGCGCGCGACACTCATGGCCACGCTCTATCTGGCTGTGCGCCTGATCGATCAGCGCACGGCTGCGGCCAACAGCGTGGCGCTGAGCGGCGGCGTGTTGCTGCTGCTCAACCCGCTCGCCATGACCGACGTCGGCTTCTGGCTCACCTTTGGCGCGACGAGTGCGATTCTGATTGGGGTCTCGCGGGTTCGCGTCCCGTCACGACAGTGGGGCGCAGCCGCCGTGATGCTCCTGATCTCGTCGATCTGCGCCGAGCTTGCGTTGGCGCCGATTGCGGCGTTCGCGTTCCAGCGCGTCACGATCGCCGGCCTCCTTCTCAATTTCGCGGCGATTCCGTGCATGACGCTGGTTCAACTGGCGGCGATGATTCTGGTGCTCGCCGACACCATCGGTGCCTGGTGGCTGGCAGGATGGGCCGCTTACCTCGTGCAGCTCGGCACGTTCGGTCTGGTCGGGAGTACCGCCCTTCTCGACCTCGCGCCGTGGCTCACGTGGCGTGTGCCATCGCCCAGCGTGGTCATCATCGCGTCGTACTACGTGGCGATCGCGATCTGGGTTGCCGCATCGCGATCGAACTCTCGGCGCAGTCCCTTGGTCGCGCGCGCGGCGATGGCGACGACGTTCGCGTTGTTTCTGTGGATCGTGTCGTCTCCGGCGGCACGCGTGCGAGCGCATGGAGATGGGCGGCTGCACCTCACGATGATTGATGTGGGACAGGGCGACGCGATCCTCGCGACGTTTCCCAATGGCCGCACACTTGTCGTGGATGCCGGTGGCGTCACCGTCAAGGGGGACTTCGATATCGGCGAGCGTGTGGTCGGTCCCGTCCTGCGCGCGCGGCAATTGCTCGGGCTCGACTATCTCGCCGTGACGCACGGTGATCCCGACCATCTCGGCGGTGCCCAGGCCCTGGTGCGTGATTTCGGTTCGACTGAAATCTGGTGGGGCGTCCCGGTCGCGCACCACGAGTCCAGCGCGCTCCTGCAGGCCGAAGCCAATCGCGTCCGCGCCACCTGGCGGACGCTGCAACGAGGCGATCGGTTCGAGATCGGCGGCGTCGAGGTGCGCGTGCACCACCCGCCGCCGCCGGAGTGGGAACGCCAAAAGGTGCGCAACAACGACTCGCTGGTCCTCGAACTCCGTTTCGGCGAAGTGTCGGTCGTGTTGACCGGCGACATCGGCAGGGAGGTGGAGGAAGAACTACTCCCCACGCTGGACCTGTTACCCACCGTCGTCCTCAAAGTTGCGCACCACGGCAGCGGCACCTCGAGCTCAGGGGCTTTCGTCGAGAAGCTCCACCCGGCGGTCGCGCTCATCGGCGTCGGCCGCAGCAACTCGTACGGTCATCCCGTTCCGTACGTCCTCGAACGCTATCGGCAGGCCGGGACAGAGATCTTTCGCACCGATCAGGATGGGGAGATTGAACTCTCGACCGACGGCGTTTCAGTAAGCGTGCGCACCTTCACCGGACGCGTGTGGGACACAGCAAAAGACCACCACGAAACCACGAAGGTACGAAAAGACGAAGGAACAATATCAAAGGAAGGGGCGCAGTGACGCTCCGCATTCCGTCACCGTTACCGGAATCGCTCGAGGCGATCGTGACGCACATCATTGGTGTCGCGATCGAAGTCCATCGTCGGCTCGGCCCAGGACTGGGAGAGGGCCAGGACGAAGACGCGATGCGCATCGAACTGGAGTTCCAGCGGCTGAAATTCGAGCATCAGCGAGTCGTCGTGATCGAGTACCGAGGGCGGCGGCTTCGACCACACCGGATCGATCTCATTGTTGAGAATCAAGTGGTTGTCGAACTCAAAGCAGTTGAATCGCTTGTGCCGTTACATTACGCGCAAGTGAGAGCCTACGTTCGCGCGACCAAGCTTCGAATTGGACTCCTGATCAACTTCAACGCGCCGACACTGACGAATAACATCAAACGCGTGATTGTCTAACCGTGCCGATCGCGCGCGTCGTCTGACTGAGGCGCTCGCCCGACGCGCGGCGAAGCCGCGCAGGAGCGTGTGGTCGGCGACAGGGAAACACAAGCGGCAGAATTGGGCTTGCGTTTCCCCGTCGCCGATCACACGCTCCTTGCGGGCCGCTCCGCGGCCCGCGTCGGGCGTCGCTTTCTTCGGCTTCCTTCGTGCCCTTCGTGTTGCCCCTCGCGTCCTTCGCCTTCCTTCGTGCCTTTCGTGTTTCCCTTGGTGTTTTCGTGTTTTCGTGGTTTCGTGACCCCGCTCTTTTATCCAGTGGATCGCTTCACACTCTGCCACTGCACCTCGAGTTGCGCGAGGCTGAGATCCCGTATTTGCTTTCCCTCGGCCTTGACGCGCGCTTCGACCGCCGTGAAGCGCGCCTGAAACTTGTCATTGGCTCGCCGGAGCGCGGCTTCGGGTTCGATGCCCATCTTTCTGGCCAGATTCGCCAAGGCGAAAAACACGTCGCCCATCTCTTCCTCGACATGCTGCGCGTCCGGTGTGGACGTGGTCGCCGCTTCCCTGAGCTCCGCGACTTCCTCCTCGATCTTTTCCAGCACGTCGGTGGCGCGTTCCCAGTCGAAGCCGACGGCAGCCGCGCGTGCGCTCAGCTCGTAGGCGCGCAGCAGCGCCGGCAGTGTCTTCGGCACCCCGCTCAGGATCGTCTTCTCCGGCTGCTTCGTCGCCTTCCGTTCCCCGGCTTTGAGGTCTTCCCACTTCTCGACCACCTCACCGGCCGTCATCGACTCGTGCGCTTCTGCGAGTGGGACGCCGGCAGCCGTAAACACGTGCGGGTGACGCCGCACCAGCTTGTCGGTGATTCCCTCTACGGCGTCACCGATACTGAAGTGCCCGTCCTCCTCCGCAATCTGTGCGAGAAACACCGCCTCGTAGAGAAAATCGCCGAGCTCCTCGCGCAGCGAGGTCAGGTCGCCGCGATCGAGCGCGTCGAGCAGCTCGTAAGTCTCTTCCAGGACAAACGGTCGCAGCGAGCTCAGCGTCTGTTCCCGATCCCACGGGCAGCCGTGCGGACTGCGCAGCGTCCGCATCACTTCCACCAGGCGATCGAAGCGCGCCCCCGCAGAATCAGTCATGCGACCGATCGTATACTGGCCACGTGAGCGAGCAGAGCGAGCGCCCGGAAGTCAGCTTCATCGCGTTTGTTTTTTCACTTGCCAGTAACGCGGCCGTTCACTTCGGCGATCTGCCGGATCCGCTGAGTAACGAAACACGACCTCCCGATCTCGAAGCGGCTGCCCAGGTGATCGACCTGCTCGCGATGCTCGAAGAAAAAACGCGCGGCAACTTGTCGCCCGAGGAGCGGCAACTGCTCGAGCAAGTGATCTTCGAGCTCCGCATGCGCTATGTCGACGCCAAGAAGGCGCAGAGCCCAATCATTCTGCCTTGAATCCTTCGACGCCGCTCAGGACAGGCCCCTCGACGACCGCCAGCAACAGCTTTGCCCGTGTCACGTTTCTCGGGACGGGCACGTCTCACGGCGTGCCGATGATTGGCTGCGCCTGCGCGACGTGCCGCTCGAACGATCCCCACGATCGCAGGCTGCGTCCTTCCATCCATTTAGCGGTGCACAACGGTCCATCGGTGCTCGTCGATACCGCGACAGACCTGCGCCAGCAGGCGCTGACCTATCACCTGACCCGAGTCGACGCGATCCTCTTCACCCACAGTCACGCCGATCACGTGATGGGGCTCGACGAAGTGCGCCGCTTCAACGTGATACAGCGCGCCTCCATCCCCGCGTACGCCAACGCGCGGACAGCCGACGATCTGCGCCGCACGTTCAACTACATTTTCAATCCGCCGGCCGAAGCGGGCGGCGGCATCCCGCAGATTGAGCTCAACACCATCGACGGCCCATTTGTGTTCGATCGTCTGTCGATTACACCGGTACCGATCTTTCACGGGAGCCTGCCGATTCTCGGCTTTCGATTCGGGTCGTTTGCTTACTTGACCGACTGCAATGCCATTCCCGAGTCATCGCTTGCGCTGCTCGACGGGCTCGATGTCCTCGTGCTCGACGCGCTGCGCCATCGCCCGCACCCCACGCACTTCAACGTGGCGCAAGCGCTCGCCATCGTCGATCGCATCGCGCCGAAGCAGACCTACCTGACGCACATTTGCCACGATCTGCCGCATGCGGCGACGAATCAGTCGCTGCCGGCGGACGTCGAGCTCGCCCACGATGGCCTGACGCTCGACGTCGAGGTGAGCTGAGCGCACCTGATAGACTTCACCGTCCCGCATGGAAGTTGCGCGCTTTCCGTATGACCCGCGTCCGGCTCGATGGGTGCAGCCCGTGCTGGCGCTCGGCAACTTCGACGGGCTCCACCGCGGGCACATCAAGATTATCGAGCGGGTTCGCCGGGTGGCCTTCGAACGCGGCGGCACTTCCCTCGTGCTCACCTTCGACCCCCACCCGCCACGCATCGTCCGACCCGACAAGGCGCCGCAGCTGCTGATGACGCTCGAGCAAAAAGTCGAAGCGTTGGGCAAAGCGGGGATTCAAGGCGTGGCGATCGTCACGTTTACGCACGACCTCTCGCGCTGGCAGCCGGAGTTGTTCGTCAAGACGGTGCTCGTCGACTGGCTGCGGGTCGCGGAAGTGTGGGTAGGCGCGGACTTCCTCTTCGGCCGCGATCGATCCGGGAACTTCTCGCTGCTCCGGGCGCTTGGCGGACAATACGGCTACCGTGCCGAGAAGATCGATCCCGTGCGCTATAAGGAATTCGTCATTTCGAGCACCCGCATCCGCCGCCTGGTGGCCGAAGGTCGCGTCGACGAGGCGAGCGCGCTCCTCGGCCATCATTTCTATATCGATGGCACGGTCGTGCGTGGAGCCGGACGCGGCCGCGAACTGGGGATCCCGACCGCCAACATCGTGTCGGTCAATGAGCTGATTCCGCCGCACGGCGTCTATGCGACGACCGCCATCATCGATGGTGTCATCCATCCCAGTGTGACGAATATCGGGCTGCGTCCCACCTTCGAGGCGACGACCAAAACCACCATTGAAACCCATATCCTCGGGATCAATGCCGATCTCTACGACAAGCAGGTACGGCTTGGATTCGTTCAGCGCCTTCGCGACGAACGCCGGTTTCCGACGTCGATGCGCTCAAAGCGCAGATCGAGGCTGATGTGCGCCGCGCCGGCCGATTGTTCGATAGACTCAGCGTGTGAGCGAGCGTTGATGCACCCCACTTCCTTCCAGTTCGTGATGAGTATCCCGGGCGATTCCCGGCTGGTCCCGGCGGTTCGCGATTTGACGGTGCATGCCGCCACCTACGCCAACCTCGCGGCCGATGTGAGCCAGCGTTTTGCCCAGAAGGTGGCCGAGGCCACGATGTCGGCGATCGACGAGACCGGCATGCACGATGCGCCCATCGAGTTTCGCTTCGACGGCGACAAGCAAGCCGTACGCGTGACCATCACCTGGTCGCAGAACGGCTCTCGCGCAAGTCGCCAGGTCGAGCAGTCGCTCTCGACCTAGTCGACATCCACGCTGTCCCATGCGCCTCTACAACACCCTGACACGACAAGAAGAAGAGTTCGCGCCGCTGACCGAACCGTGCGCATGTACACGTGCGGCCTCACCGTGTATGCGCGAGGGCACATCGGCAACTTCCGCACCTTCGTGTGCATGGATGTTCTGCGCCGCGCGCTCAAATACATCGGCGGCTGGAAGATGCGCCACGTCACCAATTTCACCGACGTCGACGATAGGACGATTGCCGGGGCTCAGCGCGAAGGCTTGCCGCTTCGCGAGTATACCGATCGCTTCATCGCCGCGTTTTTCGAAGACGCCGCCGCTCTGGGCCTCGAGCCCGTCGAAGAAAATCCGCGCGCCACCGACGAAGCCAACCTGCAGGCGATGGCCGACATGATCCAGGCACTCACCGAGCGCGGGCACACCTACGTGAGCGACGGGTCGATCTACTTCAAGATCTCGACGATGCCCGATTACGGCAAGCTCGCCAGGCTTGACCACGCGGGCATTCAAGCTGGCGCCCGCGTCGACTCGGACAATTACGGCAAGGACGATGCCCGTGATTTCGTGCTGTGGAAGGCGACCAAGCCGGGTGAGCCGACCTGGGACCTTGGCATCGGACCCGGTCGTCCCGGGTGGCACATCGAATGCTCCGCGATGGCGATGCGGCTGCTGAGCGAGCCGCCGATCGACATCCACACAGGCGGCGTCGATCTGATCTTTCCGCATCACGAGAACGAGATCGCGCAAAGCGAGTGCGCCACGGGAAAGCCGTTCGCGCGATTTTGGGTGCACTCGAGCATCTGCTCGTGGACGGTCAGAAGATGTCGAAGTCGGTCGGCAATGTCTACACGCTCAGCGACATCATCGAGCGCGGCCACCGGATCTCGGCGCTGCGCTATCTGCTGCTGTCCGGGCATTACCGCAAGCAGCTGAATTTCACCTGGACCGGGCTCGAGCAGGCTGAAGAGGCCCTGACGCGTCTCTCGGATTTTCTTGGCCGGCTCAAAGCGGTGCGCAAAGAGGGCGAGCACGCAGCGGTTCAACAGCGCGTTACCGATGCACGCCGCGAGGCTTCGACCAGGCGCTCTCGACCGACCTCAACACGTCGGCGGGGTTCGGCGCGATGTTCGATCTTGTCCGGGCGGTCAACACGTCGATCGATGCAGGGGAGATCGGCACGGGCGACGTGAGCACGATTCACGCTGCCTTTGATCACTTCGACAGCGTGCTCGGGGTCCTGTCGCTCCGCCGCAGCGAAGACGAGCGACCGCCGGTGCCGGTGGAGGAGATCGAGCAGTCGATCGCGGCGCGCAAGGCTGCGCGCAGCCGGCGCGACTTTTCCGAAGCCGACCGGATTCGCAAGGATCTCGCGGACCGCGGCATCCTCCTCGAGGATAGCGCGCAGGGCACACGCTGGAAACGTGCCTGAGCGGGTGTTCGGCTGTGCGGTGCACACGACTGCGCAACCGACACGCCCGGGCGGGATAAGATCGACGAATGCGTGTCCCGCACATCAAGACCGCTCTTCCGGGTCCGAAAGCCAAAGCCCTCATCGAACGCGACAGCAGGGTGGTCTCGCCCTCCTACACCCGCTGCTATCCGTTCGTGATGGCGCGCGGCAGTGGCGCGACGGTCGAGGACGTCGACGGCAATGTCTTTCTCGATTGCGCCGCCGGAATCGCCGTTAACTCGACCGGCCACTCACATCCCGATGTCGTTGCGGCGATCGTCGATCAGGCGAAGAAGTTCCTGCATATGTCGGGCACGGATTTCTATTACGAACCGCAGGTGCGTCTTGGCGAGGAGATGGACGCCATTGCGCCGTTTGGCGGGTCGAAGCGGTCGTTCTTCTCGAACTCCGGCACCGAAGCCGTCGAGGCGGCGATCAAGCTCGCGCGCTATCACACCAAGCGCTACGGCATCATCGCGTTTCTCGGCAGCTTTCACGGGCGCACGTTGGGCTCGCTCTCGGTTACGTCGAGCAGGGCGATCCAGCGGAAAGGCTTTGGCCCGCCGCTTGGCGGCACCTATCACGCGCCCTATGCGAACTGCTATCGCTGCCCGCTCGGCCTCAAGCCTGATGGCTGCGATGCCGCGTGCCTTGACTATGTCGAGGACCAAATCCTCATACATCTTGTCGCGCCAGACGATGTCGCCGCCGTGCTCGTGGAAGCCATACAAGGCGAAGGCGGCTACGTCGTCCCGCCGCCGGCCTTTCACCAGCGCCTGCGCGAGATCACGAACAAGCACGGCATGCTGCTGATGATCGACGAAGTGCAGTCGGGCATGGGCCGCACGGGCAAGATGTTCGCGATCGAGCATTTCGCCGTCGAGCCCGACGTGGTTGCCGTAGCGAAGGGGATCGCGTCGGGGTTGCCTCTTGGCGTGACGACCTCGCGAGCGGAGATCATGGCGTGGCCGCCGGGCGCACACGCCAGCACGTTCGGGGGCAACCCCGTCTCGTGCGCCGCGGCGCTGGCGACGATCACGCTGATCAAGGACCACCTGATGGCCAACGCGGCGGCCGTCGGCGCCCACCTGATGGAGCGGCTCAGGGGCCTGCAGGAGAAGCATCCGATCATCGGCGACGTGCGTGGCAAGGGGCTGATGATCGGCATCGAGCTGGTCAAGGATCGTCAGACGAAGGAACGCGCGATCAAGGAGCGCGATCGGGTCGTCGACGAGTGCTTCGCGCGCGGGCTGCTCCTGCTCGGTGCCGGACGGAACACCGTGCGCCTGTGTCCGCCGCTGGTGCTGACCAAGGACGAAGCGGATACCGCGGTGGCGATCCTCGACCAGGCGCTTGCACACATCTAATCCCGGAATTCGCTCGCGTTGCGCCGAATTCGCCGGTCGACCGTCGAGAGTCGACCGTCTCGAACGCCATCGGCAACTACATGGCGTTCGGATTTAGTCGCGCGGAATTGAAGTCCGCGATCGCCAGCGGCCTACGACGGCACGGCGTTTGCCTCTTCTGCGCGAATGACGCAGGCGCGACAAGCCCTTGGTGAGCTCGGCGAAGATCTCGCGTGTCGTGAGCTCGAACGCCGAGGACATGCGATCATCACGAGGCGATATCGCACGAAGTGGGGTGAGCTCGACATCGTGACGAGTCATGAGGGTGTGACGGTGTTTGTCGAAGTGCGTGCGCGATCGGGTGGCAGTTTCGGCGAGCCGGCGGAGTCGGTCACGATGCAGAAACAGCAACGTGTCATATGGATGGCACAGGACTACGTGACACGGAATCGCCTCGACGAGGTGCCGTGCCGGTTTGACGTGGTGTCGATCGAAACCGCGTTCACGCCTCCGCGCGTCACGGTGTTTGAAGACGCCTTTCGGCCCGGCTGGTAATGTCGGAGCTGCGCCGCGATCCGATCACCGGACGGTGGGTGATTCTTGCGCCCGAACACACCCGGCGTCCGCGCGACTTCACCCCGCTCCCGTCGACACCGTCCGACGGGAGTGCGTGTCCGTTCTGCGAAGGCCGCGAACATCTCGCCGGCTGGGAGCTGCTCGCCTGGCGCCCGCAGGGGACTGCCCCGAACACGCCGGGTTGGGAGGTGCGTGTCGTTCCCAACCGCGAACCGGCGCTGCGCGTGGAAAGCGATCTGGGCAGACCGATTGACGGTCTCTTCCAGCGATTCGGCGATCTCGGCGCGCACGAAGTGATCATCGAATCGCCGCGGCACGATCAGACGTGGTCGACGCTCGCGCCGGATTCGCTGCAGCGCGTGCTCTGGGCCTGGCGCGAACGGATTCGCGATCTCAAGCGCGACGTGCGGCTCAAGAGCTTCGTGCTGATCAAGAATTACGGCGCCGCTGCCGGTGCGAAGCTCGATCACCCGCACTCGCAGCTCTTTGCCTATCCCTTCGCGCCGCCGGCGCTCGATCTCGAGTTGCTCTCGGCGAAGCGGCATTTCGACAACGCCGAACGGTGCGTCTTCTGCCAGCTGATGGAGCGGGAGACGGAAATGAATCAACGGATGATCGCGGCCGATGAGCACACGGTGCTGCTGTCGCCGTTTGCGCCGCGTGCGCCGTTTGAGACGTGGGTGCTGCCGCACGCGCACGCTGCGCAGTTTGAAGACGCGTCGGACACGCTGCTGTTTGCGATCGCGAGGCGGCTGCACGACCTGGTGACGCGGTTGGATCGCACGCTGCTGAAGCCGCCGTTCAATCTGGTGCTGCACACGGCCCCCGACAACGTGAAGGCGTCGTTTCACTGGCACCTCGAAGTGGTGCCGCGCCTTGGTCCGGTGAGCGCGGTCGAGTGGGGGACGGGCGTGTATGTGAACCAGGTGCCGCCGGAAGAAGCGGCGCAGGTGCTGCGCGACGCGGTGTAATCGGGTTGTGTCGGTCTGGTAGGTCGGGTGGGTCGAGTCGGGTGGGTCTGGCGCGGCGGCGCTCTTCTTGGTGCATGTAGCGCGGGCCTTCAGGCCCGCGAGAGCTGGCGCCCGACGATCCGTTGCTCAGCTATCGCCTGTTTTGTTAGACTAAAACGCTACGAACGCGGGCGGGAATAACTCAGTGGTAGAGTGCGACCTTGCCAAGGTCGAAGTCGCGGGTTCGAATCCCGTTTCCCGCTCCAACCTTCGTTCTGGTTCAGGCGAAGGTTGTCCACCGAAGCGCGTTGGGTAGTTGGCGCGAAGGTGGAGTCCACGCCGCGAGAGCTACGGTTGGCAGGCCATCCTTCGCATCTACGGTGGTTACGTGGACCACTGAAGTGCGCGAGTCGCGATAGAATCCTCAGGCTCCATCCTTCAATCGGCGCCGTCGCCAAGTGGTAAGGCAGAGGTCTGCAAAACCTCCAGGCGGCGCCTCCAAATTTCCTTAGCAATTTTGCAGGTCTCACCGTCGATTGGAGCGGGAATGCGCGCCGAATCCCGTAACGCTGCCGCGCCTTGCGGATTGGTGGCACCTTCCACCCGCGCTGCATTCGCCGCTGCCACGCGCTCGGTCGGAATGATGACCCACATCAACTGCTCGCCGCGCCTTTGCGGCTGACGGCCGATGGCGTCGGCTACCAAGAGCTCCTGAAGGTAACGGCCCGGGCCATCGCGCTCGCGACCGCGGCGGACCCGCACGCCAAGTACGATGAAATTGACTTTGCAGGTTTGGGTGAGGCTCGTCGAATACGGCGGGTTGCTCGTCCTTCAACTGGAGCAGCAGGGAGCTGAGCGATGAGGGCCGGTCGCCACGATGACCTAGGCCGTCACGCCGGCCGATTGCGCGCGCTCGCATTGCGCGTCACGGTCGCGATCCTGCTGCTCGTGGTCGGGTTCGGTCTGTACTAAGCGATTGAACGGGCGGCGCTGGGCTCAGCCCACCCCGGACGAGTCCGAGCGACTTGCTGCGGCTAGAATATCGACGAGGTGAACGATCGCCGCAGGTTCAGACGACGCTGTTCGCATCCCGCGCACAGCGACCCTCAACAGCCCAACTAAGCCAAGCAACCCTGAAGTACGACCGCTTCCGCTGTATGGCTTTCGCGACACGGACTCTGGCGGGGCGATTCACTAGCTGATAGATACCCGTTGTGGCTATGCAAATTGCGGGTAGACTCCGAGGGAAAGGGAGACCGCTGGATGAATCCCGCCTGCCGCTTCGTAACACTCCTAGCCGTTCTAGCGATTTCCACTGCGTGCGGCACAAACTCGACGCCCACTGCACCGACGCCGGCAGCCCCGACCGCTTCTGTGGCGCCGCCGCCACGAGCGCCGCAGGCACCTGCCGATTTTCCTCCTGTTTTCGGACCAGCGCGCGTTTATTCCGAGGCCCAGCAGCCGCTTTACACGCCGTATTCGTCGCGCTATGTGCTGTACGACAATGGCACCTTCGAGTTCCAGATGAATCATCCGTCCGGCACTGGAGGAACTTACCAAACGACCGAGAACGGCATCACGTTCCGGTGGACCGGCAGCGAAGGCTGGCACTCATCCGGCGAACTCACGGCTGATACCCTCATGGTTAGATATAACGCGCAAATGCAAGCGAGCGACTTTGTGAATGGGATCTACACGCGAAATTGAACGAGAGGGCTAGCGCCAGCCAACGAAGTTGTCACTGATCTTCGCCTGAGTCTGTCCCTATTCTGTCCCTGTCGCCACCCAAATGCCTCGTAATTCTCGTATACGTCGTAGAGCGAAAGGGTCGAGGCTTAGCCAACGATTCCGTTAAGTCGTTGACTCAAGGAGCGAGCGAAAGGCGCGGCAGGATCGGTCTGCAAAACCTCCATCCCCGGTTCAAATCCGGGCGGCGCCTCCAAAATTTCCTCGGAAAATCGCGTGGTGAGTTCGGCAGAGGGGGGTTAGGCGTTAGACGTGTTTTTGCTATGCCCAAACTATGCCCGTGACGGTCGTCCAATCGCTTCACTGCGTCGGCGAAGTCCGTCTCGCTGACGATGTTGTATCGCTCGAAGACAGACCGCGTCTTGTGTCCGGTCATCTGCATCGCCACGCGCTCAGGGACGGCAGCCCGAACAAGATTCCGGACGGCGGTCCGGCGGAGGTCATGAGGGATTCGCCCTGGGCAACCGGCCTTTGCGCAAGCTGTCTTTCCACGCTTTGGTGAACGTCGTGATTGGGACGCCGCTTCGGTGGAAAACGAAGGGGCAGAGTGATCCGCGTTCGCGCCTCAACGCATCACGAAGGTCTGGCGCTGCTGCTCGAGCAGTTGGCGTAAGGCCGAGGTCAGCGGAAACACACGGCCTTCATTGTTTTTGGTGGTGCCAAGGATCAAGCCTCACTTGCCCCACGATGAAATCCACTTGCCGCCACTGCAGGGTCAACACCTCGCTCGGCACGCGCCACCCCGTGATGTAGGCAAAGTGCACCACTGAACGGAGCAGCGGCCGGGAGGTGCGAATAAAGCGAAAGGGGAATTGTTCCTGCTCGAAGAACCCCTCCTGACGTTGTTCTCCGTTGAGCAAGGGGAATGTGCGGCTTGGTCATCAACTCCAATCGGCAACCGTCAAGTGAAATGAAGCGAGGGGGTTGACCAAACCTCTAGCCTTCAGATCTCGACGATTTCTTGGGCGCTTGTGTGGCCGCTATGCCCGTATTCGATCGGGGCTCAAGAGACCAGTCAGACCGACGTTCACCTCAGCGAACCGTTCGGACCGAGCCGCAATTGTGTTTTCGGAATGATGCGATATGGCGCCTGTCACTTCACCGCATCGAGACCGTCGTTCCGGGAGGTTGGCGTCGATGCGGCCATCGCGCTGCACGTTGTTAAACACGACGGCGTTCCTCAGGATCCATCGCGTAGAATGCCGCGAATGGCGCTGGTCGTTGGCACCCGGCTCGGCTCCTATGACATCACTGCCCCTATCGGCGCCGGAGGCATGGGGGAGGTGTACCGGGCTAAGGACGCGAGCTGAAACGTGACGTCGCCCTCAAGGTCTTGCCCGACGATTCGCCAACGACCCCGAGCGACTGGCACGGTTCCAGCGCGAGGCAAGCCTCGCGTCCCTCAACCATCCGAACATCGCGCAGATCTACGGCCTCGAAGACTCCGGCGGCGTGCTCGCGCTGGTAATGGAACTTGTCGAAGGCGAAGATCTCTCGCAACGGATCGCGCGCGGAGCGATTCCACGTCGATGAAGCGCTGCCGATCGCGAGACAGATCGCCGAGGCGCTCGAAGCCGCGCACGAGCAGGGCATCATCCATCGCGATCTCAAGCCCGCGAACATCAAGGTCCGCCTGACGGACGGTCAAGGTGCTGGACTTCGGGCTGGCGAAAGCGATGGACCCGCCGGCTGGATCGGCGAGCGCGATCCGCGATCGCAACTCCCCGACTCTCACGAGCCCGGCATGCGACCGGGGCCGGCATCATCCTCGGCACCGCGGCCTACATGGCGCCGGAGCAGGCGCGCGGTAAGCCCGTCGACAAGCGCGCCGACATCTGGGCGTTCGGCGTGGTGCTCTACGAGATGATCACCGGACGCCGTCCGTTCGGCCGGTCGACAGTCGCCGGCTCGTCGCACGCGGCCGCGAACGACGACCGTGAGGATGTGGCATCTGTTCTCGCGGCGGTGATTCAGTCCGAGCCGCGCTGGGACAGCGTGCCAGCGAGCCTGCGTCCGCTGCTCGAGAGCTGCCTGCAGAAAGAATCCCCGGAAGCGGCTGCGTGACATCGGGGACGCGTGGAAACCTGGACGCCGCGGCGACGCGGCTCGGTGCCCGCTCGAGGCGGTGCGCTGGGGATTGAGGATCGCGGCTGGCCTGCTGGCGATCGTCTTCGGCCATTGCGCTCTGGGCTCCTTGGCGTGGCGAATCGCCTCCAGCGCTCCGCGAACCGATGCGTTTCAAGGTCGACGCCGGAACCGACGTGGTGTTGCCGCCGCTCTCGGCTCCAACCTTCAGCAGCGTCGTGATCTCGCCGGACGGTACGCGTCTCGTGTATGTCGGCAGCGTTCGCGGCGGGCCGCCCAAACTGATCACGCGAAGGCTGGGATCAGGCCGAATTCAGCGAACTGGTCGGCACTGAGGGCGCGAGGCAGCCCATTCTTCTCACGTGACGGCCAGTGGGTGGGCTATTGCAGAGCGGTGGCGCCGTGTTCAAGGTGCCCGTCGAGAGCGGCGGGGCGACGAAGCTGGCCGACGTGCCGGTCATGAGCGGCGGCGATTGGACCGAAGCCGGCGACCTGATTGTCGGGGACGGGTGACGCGGCGTCGAGCGTGCTGCGGATTTCTCCGGCGGGCGCGACGAGCCACTGTTCGAATTGGCCAACGGCGAGTGGTTTCATACGCACCCGCGCGTCTTGCCGGGCGGCACGCACATTCTGATGGAGGTGGTGACGAGGTCAGCAGCACAGGGCTCCTACGTGATCGACGTGGCGTCGCTGGCCGGATCGCCAGCGGAAGACCGTCGTTCGCGAGGAGGCGGGTCTCCTCGCTATCTGGAAAGCGGTCATCTCGTCTACACGAATCGAGCGACCATGTTCGCGTTGCCCTTTGACCTCGAGCGGCTCGAAGCCCGCGGGACGCCGGTGCCAGTGCTGGACGACGTCGCGTTCGACGCGGTCACCAGCGGCGCTCAGTACAGCGTCTCGCGCACGGGCACGCTGGTGTACCGCCGTTACCCTGGGGAGCGATCGGCCTCGACGGTGCAGTGGATAGATGCGACAGGAACGTCGGCGCCGCTTCTCACCCGCGTCGGGG
>CAVXMP010000028.1:0-348559 GCA_963762925.1 uncultured Acidobacteriota bacterium
GGTCCGCAGAGCCGTCTTCGCTGTGATGCTCGTATTGGTCGGCGGGATCTCTTCGTATGCCGATGCCGCCGTCCTGTGTGCAAACGCAAGCGGTGCGTTATCGGTGCGTGATACATGCCGTGCTGGCGAGATGGTCCTCGATCCGGCCGCGCTTGGTTTGGTCGGGCCTCCGGGTCCGGCTGGAGTCTCCGGCTGGGAACTGATCGAAGCGGAGGGGTTCGAAGTGTCGCCAGGATCTTCGGCGTCCATCTCACGACCTGCCCCGCCGGCAAGAAAGTGTTGGGCGGCGGATTTTCGGTGATTTCCCCCATTGAACACAGGGGACCTGGACCGTCCTCGACGCCAGCACGCGCACGGATCCGGCCATCGGCTATTCCACCGTCATTCGCAATGACGGGCCGCAGACGGTAACACTTGTTGTCAGAGCGGTCTGCGCAACGGTCAACTGACACGGGCGCTGTTTCGCGGTCGCTCTCACCAACGGGATTCCCCCCGAGTGGAGCGCCCTCACGCGGCCTCCGCGTGCGCTCGCAGACGTCGGAGCGCGGCGAGTAGCTTCGTCGCCAGGTCACGGCGTAAGGAGCGGAGCGCCAATCCTGCTCGGAGCGAGTCACAGCCGGAACCAGTTCTCTCCCCGGTTCCGGTTCCCACATTAAGTGTGTGGAACCGGGTACCAGTTCCGTGCTCTGGTGTGGTTCCGGAACCACCGGGAACCGGGAACCAGTTAACGAACACTGAACCCTCCCTCCGGATGCTTCGCAATGGCGCCGCTCTTGAGGAGCTCGGCCCAGGCTTTGAGCCCCGCTGGCCGTTGCACCTTAGCCGCCCGAATAGCGGCATTGCCGGAGGGCAGGCGTCTCGCCGGCTTCGTCCGCCAACCGCACGTGCTCGAGGAGCCGCTCGCTTGTGTTGTGGTGTTCGTGGTGCCCCGCGATGGCCCACCCTTGAGGCGTCAGGTGCGCCGTGAATGGAGCGACAGCAGCTCCGTACACACCGCGACTCTTTTCGAACGTGGCGACGAACCGCGCGCCCTGATCGGCTTACGTGATCCCAAACGACTCTTTAAGGATGGCACCGTCTATCGAATGCACAAGAAGGCCGAAGCGGCACCAGCAACGCCCGCGGCTGCGGTTCCACCAGTTGAGACACCACCAAGGTAAGACTTGCAGAAAACTTGCAAACGCGAAAATGGCGGCTCCGCTCTGAAAGCGAAAACCGCCAATGTTTATGCTGGTCGGGGCGACTGGATTCGAACCAGCGACCCCCTGCGCCCAAGGCAGGTGCGCTACCAGGCTGCGCTACGCCCCGACTGAACTACCTGAGCTATTTTACTCCGTCTCGCCAGCGGTTCCTTCCAGTCTTGACGAAAAGGCAGTGCGCCACGGTCGCTTCACCCTGTTGCGACAAGCTGCTAATCAGCGGTAGTCGGAGCGTGTGCAACGCGGCACCACGGCAGCTTAAGCGGGCAGCGACGTTGTGTTGCGACGCCTTCTCGAGCTGGAGCGCGGCGACGCAGCCTCAACCGCGTTCCTCACCGAGCTGCGCCATAATCCGAACGCCGCGCAGGCGCCAGCGTAGATAAGATCGATCAGGAAATGTCTACTCACTGGGCACCAGTCAGCCCAGCCGTGGCGCGGCTGCGTCGCCCGCTCGAGGGATAACCGTGCCGCCTTCCACCGTTGGCCGGTATCACATCGATCGGTTGATCGCTCATGGCGGCATGGGTTCGGTCTACCTCGCCCGCGATCCGGCCATCGATCGACAGGTCGTCATCAAGCTGCTCAAAGAGGGCTTTGACGATGCCGCCGCGCGCGAGCGCTTTGCCCGAGAGGCGCGCTCCGCCGGCCGCCTGCAGCATCCCAACATCGTGACCGTGTTCGACATCGGCGAACACGAAGACCGCCCGTTCATTGCGATGGAGTACGTGCAGGGACAGACCCTGCTGGAGTTCATCCGGCAGGGTGGCGTCATTCGGACCTGGGAAAAAGCTGGTGATCCTCGAGGACGTCTGCGCCGGACTGCACTACGCGCATTCCGCCGGCATCGTGCACCGCGACATCAAGCCGGCCAATGTCATGCGCCTCGACTCGGGCATGGTGAAGATCCTCGATTTCGGGGTCGCACGCGCCGGCGCCGGGCCAATCACGCGCGTGGGGGATATCGTCGGCACGCTGAACTATATGTCGCCGGAACAGCTCACCGGGGAACCGGTCGATCACCGCACCGACGTGTACGCCGTTGGCGCACTCGCGTACAGCTCTTCACGCACCGCATGGCGTTTCCGGGGACGATTGACACCGGCGTCCTGCACAGAATTCTCACAGTGGGTCCGGTGCCAATCAACGATCTGGTGCCGAGCATCGATCCGGACATCGTCGCGTTTGTCGAGCGGGCCCTGGCGCGCAAGGCCGATGCGCGTTATCCGGACCTGGAGACCATGCGCCAGGACATCGCGGTCGTGCGCGCCCGTCTGCCCGAAACGGCGCCGGACCTCGACGATCCAATCGCCACCGATACCGAGGCCGAGACGCGAGTCGACTCCGGACGAAGCGGTTCTGGTTCTCAACAGAGACCACCGTCCCGCAGGAGCTCGGCGCTCGCTCGAGCCGTGGGATCCGCTGTGCCGCAATCGGCGTCAGGCGTGGCGACGCAGCCCGGCCGGAAGAGGACCTGTGCTGCTCGCGGTCGCGTGCGCAGCCCTGACCGGGGCGCTCATCGCAACATTCATGGTCAACGATCCGTCTGTGGTCAGCCCACCGGTGCAGGTGGATTCGCCGGATGTCGCTCGACCTCCGGCGCCGCAGCCGCCTGCAGCTGCGGACGCCCCTCCGAAGGAGACCGCCGCCGCGACCGCGACGGAGCTGGACGAACAGCTGCGCAGCACGCGCGAGACCGTCCGCAGGGAGATGCTCGCAGGCGAGCGCCAGCGCGCGCTCGATGCGCTCATCCGTGGCCTCGCACTCGATGCGAAGGATCCGGCGCTCAACAGTCTCGCCGAGGATCTGGCTGGCGCGGCGAGACGGACTGCGATGGACGCTCGAGGGGCCGCCTCGGCGCGCCATGCGGACCCCGACATCATCAGCCGAATTTCGCAGCGGGCAAATCCGGGAGCGCGAGGCCGAGAGTCACATGCGCACGGGCGATCGAATAGCCGCGATTCGAGCGTTCTGGGCGTCTGCGGCGCTCTACAACAAGATTCCCGATGCAGCCGGCCAGCCCTCGTCTGCGGCTCCACAGCCGAAGCCAGTCACGGCCGACGCTGTGGAGCCTTCGTCGCCCAAGCCGAGTAGTCAATCGGTGTCCAGTGAACCCGCTCGGAAGTCGGTCGAGTTGCCGCCGGCGGTGACCGCTCCTGCGCCGCCGCCGGCTCCTCCAGCGGCATCGACGCCCCCGGCGGCAGCACCGGCCCCGGAAACCACGACCGCACCGCCGCGGGATCCAGCACCAGATCCACGAGCGTCCGATCAGTTGGCGATCCGCGAAACACTTCAGCGGTACGCGCAGGCGTATCAAAGCCTGAACAGTGCGGAGGTCGGCAAGATGATGCCGTCGCTCAGTGCCGAACAACTGCGCCGGCTCGATCGCGATTTCTCGAATTACCGGCGCTACGCCGTCGAAGTGCGAGGCGAACAGATCACGCTCGATGGCGCGACAGCGACGGTGACATGCGAGGTCGTGCGGTCGTACGAGACGAAAACAGGCGTCAACGGCAGCAATGCCGTGGCGAGCATCTTCCATCTGCGACGCAGCGGATCAGGTTGGATCATCGAGCGCCTGGAATCGCGCTAGGCGTCTCGCCGCGGGGACGCGGGGACACCAACAGTGTCGCTCGCGAGCGAAGCCGCATTCGCGCAAGCTCGCCGGTCTGAGCCGTAACCCGTCAGTGGTTAAAACGCGTAGTCGACGCTGATCACCGGCGTGACGCGGTCGCGAAGACCCGCACTCGTCAGATTGAACAGCAGGCTCGCCGACACGAGCAGCGTGCGCATCGGATTCAGTCTGACGCCGGCATTGCCGATCGCGAGATTCAGATGGCCCGGCTCGAAGCGAAGCTCTCGTACCGTGACCTGACCGTCCGGCGTGGGTGGCGTTCCTGTTCCACCGCCACCGCCTCCGCCGCCACCGCCGCCGCCGCCGCCACCACCCGCGCCCCGCCAGGGCCCGTCTGAACGAACGCGAACACTTTGTCGGCCTCTCGCAGTCGCCCCAAATCACGGATCGATCGGCCCAGGACGTCGGCAATCACGCTGATGCGTGACGTGACCGCCAGATCGACCCCCAACGTGTAATTCAACTCATCCTTCAGCGACGCGCCTGGCAGCGCGCCCTCGCTCGAGAACGTGTATCCGACATTGGCATGTGGCGACAGCTTGCCAGCTGCCGCCGACGCGATCGCGTAGACCTTGGTCTGGACGCCGCCGGTGCCGAGCAGATTGCTTTCATCGCCCGTTGGCGTGCGCACGTCGACGGCCGCTGCGAGACCGCCTCCTCGTCCGCGAAGGAAGTTCTGACTTCGCGCGAACCACGATATCGCCGAGGCCGGTCGCGCTCCCGGATGTCGCGAAGGTTCGCTCGTCTGGATTGTCTCCGTCGAACTGATGAAGCGACGGGTTCGCAGCGGTCGCCAGGCGCCGGATCCGCGCCTGGATGCTCGGCATCGATATCGACGCTGAGGATCGGCACCGCCACGCCGAGATCGAGGCGATCGGTCAGACCGTAGGTGCCGTACATCACGACGGTGTCAGTCGTGAGCCGCAGCGCCAGCGCAGCTTCAATGACGTCACCTTCGAATGCCGGGTTGAGGCGAGTGCCATCGCCCGATGTCACCCCGCCCGACGTCGTCCCGCAGCAATCGATGTGTTCGACATGGAAGACCACTTCGCGCTGCCGCAGATCCTTGCCTTCGAACGTGTCATAGGTCGATCGCTGATAGCCGACGCCGAGGCTGCCGCGATCGCGCCCGATGGTCAGAGCGCGTTCCGAGAAGAGCGGGCCGAAGCTCTCGCTGCTGCGGCTGAAGGTTCCGAGCGCCGCATCGAACTCGTAGGTGAAGCCGCCGGACGAAGACCCGAGAGGAAACGTCGCCAGCTGCGTGACGAGCTGCTGATTGAATTGCTGCGGCGCCTGCAGTTGATCGACGCCGGGCCGGAAGTGCGCTTCGTGGCTCGGATTGTCCACGGTCACAGCAGTCGGCGTCAGGACGATCGTGTTCCCGAACAGCCGCGGTAGCACCTCTGCAACCGGTAGACGACTGTCCAAAAAGCGGCTGCGGCGTGAGCACGATTCCAGCAACCAGGACCGTAGTTACGGGAGTCAAGAAACGTCGCATGTGCACCTCTGCGCGCAGCATTATTGCAGGTTCCGGCGATGTGAATTACAGACGAGCTGACGCCGTTGGTATTCGCCAAGGTTCTGACCGTGACATCCACTGAGGATGTACGCGCGGAGCGCCACGCCCTGTGTAAAAGTGCGTCCCCGAGGTGACTCGCGCTGACGACGTGAGGCCGCTCGCAGAGCAGTTCGACACCGTCATCATGTTGAACGTCCTGGAGCACGTGCCGGACGAGGCGGCAGCGCTGCGACACGTCTGGTCGAGCGCTGGCAACCAGGAGGTCGAGCCGTGATTCTCGTGCCGCGCAGTCCAGCGCTCTTCGGGCACGCTCGACACCGCGCTCGAACACCGTGAACGATACACGCCCGCCAAACTCCGCTTCGCGATCGAATCGGCAGGTTTTCAGCCGGAGACCCTCTTCGACTTTCACCGGGTCTCGGTGCCCGGTTGGTGGGTGAATGGCGAAGGTTCTGCGCCGGCGCACGTTCTCCCAGTCCAGCTGAAGGTGCTCGACGTGCTGATGCCGATCCTGAAGCCGATCGACCGCGTTCTGGCCGTGGCAGGGACTGAGCCTGATCGTCGTGGCGCGCAAGCCGGTCGCGGCGGAAGCGACCGTTCAACGGCTTACGGCAACTGGTCGCGATACGTCTCCATCCGCGAACCAGTTCCCTGACGACGACACTCGCGACGCGATGGGCGGCATCCACGGCAGGTAGGTACGCGACGTAGCTGCCGATTTTCGTTTCCGCCAGGCTTTCCGCCGCGGTGATGCCATCACGCTGCTGATCGAAATTGCTGGCGGTGCGAAGGATCAGGACGCGGCGTTTGTCCACCCGCCCCATCGCGTGCAGGAACGTCAGCGACTGCAGCGTGCCCGTGTCCTCCATGGCCGTCGTCACGTAGTTGCCGTTGCCGCCGGTGTGATACTTGACCCAGCCGTTCGCCCACTCGCTCATCCGGCGGCCGTGCCAGAAGGTGCTTCCGGACAGGGTGTCGCCCTTCATCACGCGCGGCGGCAGGAGCGCGGCGGGACGACTGCGCATAGCGCGCACGCTGGTCGCGCATCCCGTCTGTGTCGTCGAGCTTCATGTCTTTCGTGAGGCGGAACGCCCAATCGACGAGCGCCGGCTCGAGACGGTAGAACTCGCCCTCGTTGGGCTCACGCAGCGGCAACTCGAACGGCGTGGTCTTGCGCAGCGGGACGTAACCGGTCGGCCAGTCGGGCGGGGCCTCGCGCGCGTCGATCTCGTGCGCCAGATCGCCGTCGACGACCCACTCCGCCCATGCCGCCGATCCGAGCGATCCATCCTCGGGATCGATGCCGGCGATGCCGGCGACCACCCAATACGCGCGGCGCAGGTCGAAGCGCGGATCGAGACCAAGCGCCATCACCGACGCCGCCGCCTTGGCCGTGCCGATGCCGGTGCACAGCGCGAGCACACCGTCGCCGTTGGTCCGCAAGTCGCGCCAGCCCTGCGGAAACGGGTGAACGCGATCGAGCGACTCCCGTTCCACCCAGCGCTGCAATTCGCCCGGCTGGTCGCCCGTGTCGGCGCCGCGCTCGAACATCGTGACCACGACGACCTTGATGTCGATCGGCGACTGCGCGAAAGAAAGCGAGGCGGACGCCAGCAGCATCGCAAGAACGCGTGACATGGCGCGGATCTTAACCCTTCGATGACAGCCGCGCGAGGACGGTGGAGGGGACCCGAAGGTCGCGCGTCAGGCCGTCGTCTTTGCCGGCTCCTCGACCGCCAGGCGCGGCCGCGTGGCCAGCAGCGCCTCAATCGCATCGGCGAGATGCTCCTCGGTGATGTGGTGATCCCCCCGCTCGACGCGCAGGCCATGCGCCTTCATCAGCACGTCGACGTCCCGGAAGCCCTCCGGGGTCTCGAACTTGTAGCAGGCGAGCTCGATCTTCAGGCCGTTGGGATCGTGCAGGTAGATCGAGTTCATGAACCCGCGGTCGCGCTCGATGAACTCGATGCCGCGGTCGCGCAGGCGCGCCGGCGCCAGCTAGGAAGGTGGCCCGCGACACGTTGAAGGCGATGTGCTCCACGCAGCCGATCTCGCGCGGTGCGTGCCGGCGGGCGTCGTCGCGCGACTCGTTGGTGAAGACCGTGAGCAGGCGGCCGTCGCCGGGATCGAAATAGAGATGGTTCTCGTCGGGCTTCCCCAGGTTGGGCTGCTCCATGACGAACGGCATGCCCAGCGCGCCCTGCCAGAAGTCGATCGCGCAGCAAGACGCCGAACTTGAGTCGAGCCAGCGGCGATTTCGTATCGCGAAGACGCGGATCTCGTGATGGGCGCAACCACGAGACATCGCTGGGCGTACGCCTGCAGTAAAGCGCTCGACGAGTTCCTCGCCCTCGCCTACTGGAAAGAAAAGAAGCTGCCGACGGTCATCTGCCGCTTCTTCAACACCGTTGGCCCGAGGCAAACGGGACGATATGGCATGGTCGTGCCGACGTTTGTGCGTCAGGCCCTTGCGGGAGAACCGATGACGGTCTTTGGCGATGGGACGCAGTCGCGCAGCTTCACCTATGTCAGCGATGTCGTCGGCGCCCTGCTCAAGCTCATGGTCGAACCGCGTGCGATCGGAGAAGTGTTCAATCTCGGGAATCGCGAAGAAGTGACGATTCGTGCACTCGCGGAGCGCATCAAAGCGCATACCGGTAGCGCCTCCGAAATACGGATCATCCCCTACGACGAGGCGTACAAGGCGGGATTCGAGGATATGCCGCGCAGAGTGCCTGATTTGTCGAAAATTGCCGCCCTTATTGGCTATGAGGCCACAGTCGGGCTGGATGAGATCATCGAACGGGTCGTCGCAGACTGCCGGACGCGCACGGGCGTCAGTACCCAGTAGCGTATAATTGGAAGGTCCTACAAGATGACACGATTCTTCCTCTCGGCAGTACTACTGGGGGCTTTGGCGGCGCCTGCATCGGCACAGCAGACGCTCAAGCTCGAGATGCACGACGGCCGCGTCAATCTCGACGCCGTGTCGGTTCCAGCGCGCCAGATTCTCGCCGAATGGGCCAAAATCGGCGGAACACGAGTCGTCGGAGGAGACAAGGTCACAGGGGCGTTGCTCACACTCCGGTTCGTGAACATGCCCGAACGGCAGGCACTCGACATCATTCTCCGCAATGTGGCGGGCTATATGGCGGCACCGCGACTGGCCTCGTCAACGCCGGGCGCATCGAGTTACGACCGCATTCTCATTCTCCCCACCAGTTCGGTCGTAACCACCGCGGCCGGTAGCGCCGGTGCCCGGACCTCGTCCAATCCCGGGGGCATGGGTGGCCTCGACCGTCGCGTCCCGCCGCGTCCACCGGGTATGCCGGCATTTTCGGATCCCGACGCGGGGATCGAACCGGTACAGCCCGAGGTCCCGGACCCGTCGGAGAACTTTGCGGGCCAGCCGCCGGTCTTCACGTTCCCGCAGCCGCAACCGCAAGGCAACCAACTCTTCGTGCCCATGCCGCAAGGTGGGTTCGGCACGCCCGGACAACCTGGTGCGCAGCAGCCGATCATGCTGCAACCGGGCGGAAACGGACAGCCCGCGATTTACAACTTCGTGCCGACCACGCCAGGTCAGCCACCCGCGAACGGTGGCTTCGGTATCGTCGGTTCCCCGACACCGGGTGTCATCCAGCAGGCGCCGGTGCAGCCGGGCCAGGTTGTGCCGCCCAGACCTCCCGGCGGCCAGTAGACTCCCCTTCGCGTTTGTGCGTTCACGAGACCGGCCCGGGCCCCGACCCGCGTTTTTTTGCGACCGGGGCATGCGCGCAGCCGTGCGTGCGACCCGGTTACAGCGGCGCTAACTCCGCGGCGTACAATGTGTGCGCCAACCCCCTCTGGCGCGCACTTCTCAATGGCAGACATCGACTGGTACCGCGCCGAGGATCGGCGTGGCGTTGAACAACTCTATCGCCGGACCTTCGGGACTGAAGCGGCCGATCGCATGCGCCTGCAGTGGGATTGGGCGCTGCGTAATCCCGCCAACGGCGGCGGCCAGGCGCCGTACTGGATCGTGCGCGAAGGGCCGACGGTGATCGCGGCGTGTCCACTCATGCCGGTGCGCGTGAGCATCCGGGGGCTGAATGCGGAGGGCGCCTGGTCAGCCGATCCGCTCGTCGTGTCCGAGCGTCAGCGGCAAGGTCTGGGCGAGTCGTTACTTCGCTCGTGGGATCGTCACGCCGGCGTGGCTCTCGGTGCCAATCTCTCTGAAGGCACACGCTTTCTCCTCGACAAAATGCGCTGGCCGCGTCCGATCACGGTGCCGTGCTTGGTCAAGCCGTTGAGTCGCCGCGCGCTCCGCCGGCCGAATTGGCCTGTCGCCATCAACCGGCTGGTCTCCGCCGTCGCGCTGCCGTTTGTACGTGTCGTGGCCCTTCCGCGACCTTTGCGCGAGGAGGTCGACACCGTGCGGAGATTCGAGCGCACGTTCGACATGCTGTGGGAACGCGTGTCTCCACGCCTCGATCTGGCCGTGAGAAGGGACGCTGCCTACCTCAATTGGAAGTACATCGAGCCGCCGCACGTGCGCTACTCCGTCGCCATTCTGCGTCGGAACGACGAGCCGCACGGCTACGCCGTGTATCGTCATCTGCGCGAACCGCAGGGACGGGTCACGCAGATTGTCGACTTTCTCACCGATCCTGATGACGAACGCGGCTTGAAAACGCTGCTGCGGTGGATCGATCGCGAGGCGCGCGCCGAGGACTCCGACAAGATTCGCTGCTACGTGCAGCACGCCCGTTTCCGCCGCGTCTTGCGCCGGTCAGGGTACTTCGTGGTCAAGTCTCACGTGCAGTTGCACGCAAAGATCAATGCGGTGCAGGTGCCGCAGGATTTCTATGACGAGCCCGAGGGCTGGCATTTCACCTGGGGCGATGGGGACGTGGACCACTGAGAGAGTTGCCAGTTCAAAGTTCAAAGTTGGAAGTTGGAAGTTGGAGTTGGAAGTTCAGAAAAGGAATCTATGTCTCTCGAGGCCACGCTCACGACCGATATCGGCACCGCGATGAAGGCGAAAGATGCGCCGCGGCTCACCGCTCTCCGGATGCTCAAGTCCGCGCTCATGAACAAGAGCATCGAAAAGGGCCGTGCGCTCGAGGCGAGCGAAGAGCTGCAGGTGGTCTCGACGCTGGTCAAACAGCGGCGCGACTCGATCGAACAATTTACGGCCGGCGGCCGTGTTGATCTCGCCGACAAGGAGCAAGCGGAGATTGTGGTGCTCGAAACCTACTTACCGGCCGCGGTCTCGGGCGAGGAACTCGAGCGGGTCGTGGCCGCCGCTGTCGCTGAAACCGGCGCGAGCGGACCCAAGGACATGGGCAAGGTGATGAAAGCGGTGATGAGTGCGCTCAGCGGCAAGACGGTCGACGGGAAAAAAGTGAGCGAGCTCGTTCGTGCAAAATTATCCTGAACTCGGATCAAACATTTTGGCGCTCACTACCGTCTATACATTTTGAAAGGCCTAGTCAGCCTCTCACCATCCTCCTTGGGCTCCCGCCTCGCGGCCGGAGCCCCCTTTTCTTTCCGCGCCATGACGTTCGACGTTACCTGCGGTTGTCCGCAACCGGACGATGTTCGCTGCCGGTCACATTGGCGCATGGTACGCTGGCGATTCTGATGGCCGACGCTTCGCCGCGCCTGGCACGCTCCGCCGGCATCATCGGCCTCGCCACGATGACCAGCCGCGTGCTCGGGCTGGTGCGTGAACAGGTCCTCGCGTTTTACTTCGGCGCCGGAAACGCGATGGACGCATTCAACGTGGCGTATCGCGTTCCCAACCTGGTTCGCGACCTGTTCGCGGAAGGCGCCATGAGCGCCGCCTTCGTCCCCACGTTTTCGCAACGGCTGGTAACAGACACACGCGAACGCGCGTGGCATCTTGCGAACTCCGTGGTCAACGCGATCCTCCTCATCACTGGGATCCTCGTTGTTGCGGCCATCGTCTTCGCGGAACCCCTTCTGCGCCTCTTCGCCGGTGACTACGCTGACGTTCCCGGGAAATTCGAGCTCACGGTGCAACTGACGCGCATCATGATGCCGTTTCTGACGCTGGTGGCGCTCGCCGCGGTGTTGATGGGCATGTTGAACTCGCTTGGGCATTTCTTCATGCCCGCCCTGTCGCCCGCTATGTTCAACGTCGGCACCATCGTGTGTGCGCTGGCGCTCGTCCCTGTCGCCCCGCACTACGGCGTGCCACCCGTCATGGTCATCGCCGTTGGGACGCTCGTCGGCGGTCTTGGACAACTGCTGATCCAGTGGCCGCCCCTGGCGCGCGAAGGCTATCGCTACCGTCCGACGCTCGACACGCATGATCCAGGCCTGCGACGCATTCTGGTGCTCATGCTTCCGGGGACCGTCGGCCTTGCGGCGACACAGATCAACGTCTTCGTCAACACGATGTTGGCCACCGATCAAGGCACGGGCGCCGTCTCCTGGCTCAACTACGCGTTTCGTTTGATGTATCTCCCGATCGGACTGTTCGGCGTCTCGATCGCGACGGCGGTGACGCCTGCGATGTCGCGGCTCGCACACGAGGCGGATTACGACGCGCATGCAATCGACGCTGGCGCACGCTCTCGGTTTGATGCTGATGCTCAACGTCCCGGCGACGCTTGGGTTGATGGCGCTCGCCGGCCCGATCATCGCGTTGATCTTCGAGCACGGACGTTTCGAGCCCGCGGACACGGCGGCCACAGCCGCGGCATTGCAGTTTTACGCTATCGGGCTCCTTGGCTACTCCGTTGTGCGCATCGTATCCCCAATCTTCTACGCGCTTGGCCGGAGCCGTATTCCGGTCACGGTGAGCGTCGCTTCGATCGCCATCAATGTCGGCCTCAACGTGATGCTCGTCCGCTATATGGGATATCGAGGCCTGGCGCTCGGCACATCGCTCGCGGCATTGATTAATGCCGCAACACAGTTGGTGTTGCTGCGCAGGGAGATAGGCGGCATCGGGGGGCGAGCCGTGTTTGTGAGCTTCGCGAAAGTGCTCGTCGCGTCGGTGCTCATGGCCGCAGCCGCTTGGGCGGCCGACGTTTGGATCAGTGAGGTCTTGCCGGGCCCCGCACTGGCCGTTCGCGCCGCCCGCGTCGGATTTGCCATCAGCGTCGCGCTCGCGGTACTCGCCGCATCGGCGACACTGCTGCGCGTGACCGAGTTCGAAGACGCGCGGGACTTGGTGTTCGGACGTATCCGAAGGATGTGGCGGTGAGGCGGCTTGGCCTGCATCCGGCAATCCTCGCTGCGGCTTCGACGCACTTCGTCGTGGATGCGTACGGCAACCTGTACGCCCCGCTTCTGCCGCTGCTGATCCCGAGACTCGGCTTGTCGCTCACGATGGCTGGCACGCTCGCCATGTGTTTCCAGATGGCGAACTCCGTCTCCCAGCTTGGCTTCGGTGCGCTGGCCGATCGGGGCCGTGCCCGACTGTTGCTGATGGCAGGCCCGATCCTCGCCGTCATCATCCTCAGCACCATCGGCACGGTGTCGTCCGCGGGCCTGCTGGCGGCGATTCTCATCGTCGGTGGTCTCGGGGGCGCCGCGTTTCATCCCCCTGCCGCCGCGCTTGTACATGCGGTGTCCGATCATCGCAAAGGCTTCGCGATGTCGCTGCACATCACCGCCGGATCGCTTGGGATGGCGATGGCGCCACTGGTCTTCGTGCCGGCGGTGTATGTCCTCGGCTCCCGCTGGTCGTGGTTGATCGCGTTGCCGGGGCTGGCCGCACTCGCTTACACGTTGCAGTTGATGAGCAAGGTTCCGCTTGCGACAAACCGCGCGCCGGGCGGGTGGTCGCTTCTCAAGCCCTACGCCAAGCCGCTCGGACTGCTCTATAGCGTCGTCGTGCTGCGCACGTTGACGTCGCAGAGTCTATCGACGTTCGTGCCGGTGCTGCTCACCCAACAGGGCATGAGCGTGACGGAGACGAGTGCCGCCGTTACCGCCTACCTGTTCTTCACGAGCGTGGGCGGCTTCATCGGTGGACCGATGGCCGACAGCTTCGGGCCGCGCCGCGTGATCGTGTGGTCGCTGGTGCTCGCGGTCCCCTTCCTGGTCGGCGCCCACTGGACCACCGGGTGGGGGTTCACCGCGCTCATCTGCGCCGGTGGGTTCCTGTTGCAATCGACTTTGCCGGTGAACGTCACGTTTGGCCAGCAGTTGGCGCCGGTCAGTGCGGCAACGGTGTCGTCGCTGATGATGGGCTTCGCCTGGGGAAGTGGCGCGTTGCTCGCCCCGCTGGTAGGCATGTTGGGCGACACGGTTGGATTGAGCTTTGCACTGCTCGCCACCGCGGCGATTCCGCTCCTCGCCGCGGCGGTGGCGATGCGCCTCCCGGCGCGGGCCCCACAGACATTTCGCAACGTCGAAACGCCGGAGGCGATCGTGTAGTACGCTTCGGATGGCACGATGGCCCGCTACCCCAAATACTCGAACGTCACGTACTCATTCGGCCCTGGGCCGCTCTCGCCGGCGATCAAATTCCTGGTGATCGCCAACGTCGCGGCATTCGTGCTCTCTTCGATCGTGCCGCAGATCATCGGGCGGCTCGGGCTCAGGCCGGCGAGCGTCTTCGAACAACTCACGATTTGGCAGCCCGTCACCTACATGTTCCTGCACGGTGGCATTGGGCATCTGTTGTTCAACATGCTGTCGCTGTGGATGTTCGGCACCGAGCTCGAACGGATGTGGGGCACTCGGTTCTTTACGAAGTATTACTTCGTCACCGGCGTGGGCGCGGCTGCCACCAGCCTGCTGTGGGCGTTGAGTCCACTGCCATTCGCCGACGACATCTATTACACGACGACAATCGGCGCGTCGGGCGCGGGCTACGGTGTGCTGCTCGCGTACGCGATGAACTTTCCCCATCGACCGATCTATCTCTATTTCATTTTCCCAATACCCGCGCGGGTGTTCGTCATGATCGTTGGCGCCATCACGTTCTACTCGTCGATGGCTGGTGGTGGCGGGGTTGCGCACACGGCGCATCTTGGCGGCTTGCTGGTCGGCTATGTGTATTTGAAGGGCCTGCGCATCCGGCCACTCGACGAGTTGAAGTACCGGTGGCTGCGATGGAAGATGAACCGCGCCCGTGGGAAGTTCGATGTGTATTCGGGTGGCCGGCGACGGGATGATGACAGTTGGAAGTCGGACTGGAAGAAACACATCCACTGAGTCAGGGGTCAGGTATCAGGTATCAGGTATCAGGCGTCAGGCGATGGGATCAGGCGATCGGGCGTCAGGGATCAGGTATCAGGGATCAGGGGTCAGGATCGGGAGATCAGGTAGCAGGGGTCAGGATCGGAGCAGGGGTCAAGGATCAGGCGAGGGCTCTGCTGGCCGGAAGTTGCCGAAGCCGGCGATGACGTTGTTTGGCACTACCCTGATGGCGGCGTTGTACTTGACGGCGAGTTCGTTGTACACCTGTCGCGCCGTTTTGATCGCGTGTTCCGCTGCGACCAGCTCGTCTCGTAGCAGGCGTAGTTGCTGATTCGCCACCAGCTGCGCGTCATGCTCGATTGAGCGATACAGCTCCTCGAGCGCTTGCGACAACTCGCGCTCCTTGCGCGCAACCTCCGCGGGGCCTCCGGCTGCCGCCGCACCGTTTCGGGCAGCCGTCACCGCGTCAAGGGGCAGACCGTGTACCGGCGACAGGTCCGGGACGCTGGTCAGGAGCCTTCGGACGACGTCATGGCGACGTCTCAATTGCAGGTTGACCTGCCGCCAGGCATCCAACACCTTCCGCCGCGCGACGAGCAGGCGGTTGTAGCCGCCAATCGCCAGCAGCACCACCAGCAGCACGATGGCAGACGTGACGACGACGGCCATCGGACTTATCCGTCGACCTTGGTTTTTTCCTGAAAATAGGCGTCCGTGCCATCGAGCCAGTCCTGCCGTATGGGAGCGAAGATGTCGATCTCGAACGTATCCTCGAGCGCTTCCGCCTGGTGTGGCACCCACGACGGAATGTGCAGCACTTCGCCTTCACGCACGATGATGTCCTCACCGTCGATGAGGAACTTGAGCGCGCCCTGCAGGATATAGGTCATCTGCTCGCTCTCGTGCTTGTGCATCGGGACGAGCGCGCCGCGCTTGAGATAAATCTGCGCCACCATCTCGCGCTCGCCGGTGACGATCTTGCGCGAGATCATCTCGGTCACTTTATCGAGTGCGATTTCATCCCAACGGTGTAACCGAACACGCGGCTGATCCATGATGTGTGCCTGCTTGGAGGGTCGGGTGAGCGGTCGCGTAAATGCTGCGCGACCTATAAGTTGGCGCAGAGTATACCATTCGACCCTTTGATATAATTTGGCCACGATGAACCCGCCTACCGTGGCCAACGGCACCGAAACGACGAGCGCTGGGCGTGCCGTTTCGACCGCGGAGAAAACGTGGGAAGGTCTGACCCGAGATGACATCGTGCGCGCCTACCGCACGATGCTGCTCTCGCGCCGGCTTGACGACAAAGAGATCCAACTCAAAAACCAGAGCTTGATCTATTTCCAGATCAGCGGCGCCGGCCACGAAGCCGTCCTGACCGCCGCGGGCCTGCATCTGCGACCTGGCTACGACTGGTTCTATCCGTACTACCGCGACCGCGCGCTCTGCCTCACCATCGGCATGACTCCCCTGGAGATGTTGCTCGGGGCCGTCGGGGCAAAGGACGATCCCAACTCCGGCGGACGGCAGATGCCGTCGCACTGGGGGCACACGAAGCTGAATATCCCGTCCCAAGGCAGCCCCACGGGCACACAGTGCCTTCAGGCCGTCGGCTGTGCTGAAGCGACGCTCATCTACGATCGGGTTGCGGCCATCCCTGATCGGCGCGATCGCACCCACGGTGATGAGCTTACCTACGTCTCAATTGGCGAAGGCGCCACGAGCGAAGGCGAGTTCTGGGAATCGCTGAACACCGCCTGCACACGGTGCGCACCGGTCCTGTATCTCATCGAAGACAACGGCTACGCGATCTCCGTACCTGTCGAAGTGCAAACCCCCGGCGGCGATATCTCGCGCCTCGTTGAATCGTTCCCGAATCTCAAGCTGTTACGCTGCGACGGCACCGATTTCCTGGCCAGCTATCGCACGCTCGGTGAAGCTGTCGACTGGGTGCGCCGTGAGCGCAAGCCCGCCTTCGTGCACGCGAAGGTCACCCGGCCGTACTCACACTCACTGTCCGACGACGAGCGGTTGTACAAGACGCCAGCGGAGCGGGAGGCGGAAGCCAAGCGCGATCCGATTACGCGCATGCGAGCGTTTCTGATCGCGGAGGGGATGACGAGCGAGAGCGACCTCCAAGCGATCGCCAGCGACGTAGACCGCGAAATCGCAGAGGCCACCGAAAAGGCGCTCGCGGCGCCAAAGCCGGCACGCGAAACCGCCGGGTGGTACGTCTTCTCGCCAACCGTCGATCCGACCTCGTCTCAGTTTGAAACGACCGCGGAAACTCAGGGCAAGCCAGACACGATGGTGGCGGCCATCAACCGCACCCTGAAAGACGAGATGGCGCGCGAGCCTCGCATCGTAGTGTTCGGCGAAGACGTCGCCGATGCGAGCAAGGTCGCGATGTTGCCGCATGTTCCTGGAAAAGGCGGCGTCTTCAAGGTCACGCACGGTCTGCAGCGGCTGTACGGCGAAAACCGGGTGTTCAATTCGCCGCTGGCCGAGGCCAACATCATCGGCCGCGCCGTTGGCATGGCGACGCGCGGGTCTCAAGCCGGTGGTCGAAATTCAGTTCTTCGATTACATCTGGCCGGCGATGATGCAGCTCAAAGACGAGATGTCGATGCTGCGGTATCGGTCCTCGAACAACTTCTCGTGCCCGATGGTGGTGCGCGTCCCAATCGGTGGCTATCTGCGCGGCGGCGCGCCGTATCACAGCCAGTCGGGCGTCAGCATCTTCGCGCACTGCCCCGGCATCAGGTTGGTCTTCCCGTCAAACGCCATTGATGCCGCCGGTCTGTTGCGAACGTCCATTCGCTGCGACGACCCGGTGATGTTCCTCGAACACAAGCATCTGTACCGGCAGACTTACAACAAAGGTGTCTATCCCGGCAGCGAGTTCATGATTCCGTTCGGAAAAGGCGCACTGCGGCGCCAGGGGACTGATCTCGTCGTCCTGACGTGGGGTGCGCTCGTGCAACGCTCACTTGTCGCGGCCCAGCAGGCGGAAAAGGAAGGCATCAGCGCCGCTGTATTCGATCTGCGCACGATCATCCCGTACGACTGGAATGGCATCGCTGCGCTGGTCAAGCAGACCAACCGCGTTATCGTGGCGCATGAGGATCAGCTCACCTGCGGGTTTGGCGCGGAGATCGCCGCTCGGATTAGTGACGAGCTCTTCCACGACCTGGATGCGCCGGTGAAACGCGTCGCCGCGATGGACTGCCCGGTGGCGTACTGCCCCGATCTCGAGGAAGAGATCCTGCCGCAAACGTCTGACGTACTCGCCGCCATCAAACAGATGGCTGCTTACTAAGAGAAGCGCGAACAACGAACGTAAAGAACGGTCGTTCGGCCGATGCGTACCGCTTTTCTGCCCTTCGTTCTTAGTTCCTCGTTCTTCGTTCTTAGTTCCGTTCAGTCGCCAGGCCGCGTTCAGACCCTGAGCGCGGGCGGTGGACTCGCGCCCGAGATCTGCGGGCAATATCGTGAGCCCCTCGCCTTCCAAGCGACAGCTGCCGGCGTCTATTACGTCTTCGACCGGCGCGGCCACTCTGTTCACAGCGTTGATCCCGCGGGCAAGGCGAGCCGGACGGTGGTCACCATCGGTGGCGAGACCGGGCGGGTCATCGAGCCCACCGCATTCAGTCTCGCCCCGAATGGCAACTTCGTCGTGGCCGACGCGCCGAATGGTCGCGAGCGACTTCAGGTGTTTGATTTCGCCGGCACGTGGATCACGGGCTTTACTCTTCCCGGGCGGGCGGAGTCCCGCGTCAGCATCGGTGGGCTGTCGCTCAACGGCGTCGGTACCTGGCGTTTCTCGGCGACGCGATCGCCTTGAACCAGCCGGAAACCGGCGCCTTGATCACGGAATATGGGCTCGCTGGTACGCCCCGCCGCAGTGTTGGCCGGCTGCGCGCGACCGGACACGAAGCCGACCGGCAACTGCATTTGGCGATGAACGCCGGGATCCCCGTCCCGCATCCCAAAGGCGGCTACTACTTCGTCTTCCTCGCTGGGGTCCCTGTGTTCCAGCGCTACGACGCAAAGGGCGCCCTCATGTTCGAGCGCGTCATCCAAGGCCGCGAGCTCGACCCGATTGTGGCGGATATGCCGAAGACCTGGCCTCGCCGTTCCGTCGACGGCAAAGAGCTGCCGGTGGTCGTGCCGACGGTTCGAGCTGCCGCCGCAGACCGCTCGGGCAACCTGTGGGTGTCCTTTCTGATCCCGTACACCTACGTCTTCGACGAGACGGGCGAAAAGGTTCAAACGCTGCAGTTTCGAGCAGCCGGTATTCTCGCGCCGACCAGCCTGTTTTTTGACACTCGAGGACGCCTTCTGGTGACGCCCGGTTGCTATCAGTTCGCCGCGCACTGAGACGCGGACGCTTTGGTAAGATGAGTGGTTCCGCCCCCTGTGAATAACCCGCAAACACGCCTTGTCATCGGGATCCTCATGCTGGCGCTTTCCGGGTGCAGCGGATCGCCAACGGCGCCGACGCCGATTGTGACGCCTCCGATCGTCCCGGCACCTCCCGCCCTTAGCATCAGCTGCCCCGGCAGCGCGACATCGGTTGTCTTCGAAGGCGGGTCTGTCGCCGTTCCGTTCGCGCTGCCCACGACAACGGGCGGCGTCGCCCCCGTGCAGGTGAGCTGCACGCGTGAACCGGGATCGCTGTTCGGGGGTGGAACGACCACCGTGCAGTGCAACGCGATCGACTCAGCCCGGCAATCGGCGTCTTGTGTGTTTGAGGTCACGGTACGGGTTCAACCCCCGCAACTGACCCAGACAAAATTCCTCGCGTTCGGCGACAGCACGACCTCGGGCGAAGTGTCAGTGCCCACATCGGCTGCCACCCGCCATGGAGGTGATCCACACTTCTCGCTCATCGTCGTACCGGAGGCCTCCTACCCCGCGAAGCTGCAGGACGCGCTGCGCCGCCGCTACATCACCCAGGCGAGTACCGTGCAGGTGTCCAATGCCGGCCTGTCCGGCGAATGGGCACAGGACGGCGCTCGGCGCCTGCCGGCGGTGCTCGCCAATGCGCGGCCGGAGGTCCTGATTCTCCTCGAAGGGATCAACGACATCGGCTCGCAACTCGACCTCGGCGTCTTGCGCGCCGGCAACGCTCTGAACAGCATGGCCGCCGAAGGCCGCAATCGCAATATCCGTGTGATTTTGGCGACGCTGCCGCCGTCACGGATCGGCGGCACGCACGCCGTCGCAACCCGCCTGATTACCGACTACAACGCGCGGGTCCGGGCGATTGCAACCGGGGAGGGTGCCGCGCTCGTGGATCTCTATGAGGGCATGATCACCGACATACCGCGTTACATCGGGGTCGACGGCCTTCACCCGACGGAAGCCGGTTACGAGCGAATGGCCGAGCTCATCTTTGGCGCGATTCGGAAAGAATTCGAGCTCAAGTGACGTTCGGACGGATTGCGATTGACTTAAACCTGGTCTGCGGGCCAAAATGAATGAACATTCATTCAGTCAGCCGGTCAGTCAACAGATATGCCGATTTCCGCTCCCCGCCGCGCGGTCACGAGCCGCCCGCATCCGGCACCGGTCGATAAACGCGAAGCCATCCTTCGTGCCGCGACCGCAGTGTTCGCGCAGCACGGGTTCTTCCAGTCACAGGTTGCCGATGTTGCCCGCGCCGCGGGCGTGGCCGCCGGTACCGTGTATCTGTACTTCCGCAGTAAAGACGACCTGCTCGTCTCGATCTTCGAACGCACGATGCGCGAAGCCATTGCCGAGGGACGCGCGGCGCTGAGCGGCGTCACCGATCCACGAGCCAGGCTGGAGCACGTCGCGCGGCTCCATCTCGACCGGCTCGGTCGCGATCGCGACTTGGCGGTTGTCTTCCAAGTGGAGCTGCGGCAGTCGACAAAATTCATGGAGCGCTTCTCCTCGTCCTACCTGCGCGACTACATCGGCGTCATCCGCGAAACCATCGCCGAGGGCCAGAAGGCGGGATTGTTTCGCCGCGACGTGAACCCGACAACCGCAGCCAAGCTGTTTTTTGGCGCGCTGGATGAAATGGCGACGAACTGGATCTTGAGTCGCCGCCGCTACTCGCTCATTGCCGAAGCCGACGCGGTGATCGACTTGTTCGTCAATGGGGTCGCGACAAAGAAGGCCCGCGCATGATCATCAACTCGGTGGCTGTGCTTGGTGCCGGAACGATGGGAGCGCAGATTGCGCTGCACTGCGCGAATGCCGGCGTGCCGTCGCTCCTCCTCGACCTGACACCGGAGTTGGCGCGGGAAGGCCTCGAAAAGGCGCGCCGGCTCAAACCGGATCCGCAGTTCACGCCCGACGTGCATCGCCTCGTCACCACGTCGAGCTTCGACGAGGGATTTTCACGGCTCTCCGCGGCGGACTGGATTGTCGAGGCCGTGGTCGAACGACTCGACATCAAACAGCAATTGCTCGCGCGGGTCGACCAGGCCCGCCGCGCGGGATCCATCGTCAGCTCCAACACGTCTGGTATCCCGATCAGCGTGCTCGCGGAGGGACGCAGCGATGACTTTCGACGCCATTGGATCGGAACACATTTCTTCAATCCACCAAGGTATCTGCGTCTTCTCGAACTGATCCCGACGCTCGAAACCGATCCGGCTGTCGCGTCGGCGATCACCCGGTTCGCCGACCATCATCTTGGCAAGGGCGTCGTCGTCGCGAAAGACACGCCAAACTTCATCGGCAACCACATCGCCCTGTACGGTGTTGTCCGCACGCTTGAAGCCATCGCCGGCGGCCGTTACACGATTGAAGAGATCGACGCGATCACCGGTCCGGCACTCGGCCGCCCTGGGAGCGCCACCTTTCGCACGATGGACATCGCCGGCATCGACATCCTGGCGCACGTCATGCGCAACCTCGCCGAGCGATTGCCACGTGAGGCCGATAGGGCCGCGTTTGCCATGCCGGCGTTCCTGCAGCGCATGCTCGACAAGGGTCTGTTGGGGGAAAAAACAGGCAGAGGCTTTTACGAACGGCGGAAGGGTGCTTCGGGCGAAAGCGAAATCTGGACGCTCGATCTCGAGACCCTCGAATACCGTCCACGTAAGTCCGCGCGCATGCCCTCTCTTGAAGCGGCCAAGAACATCGACGACGTGCAAGAGCGCGTCCGCATGCTGTTCAATGCGCGCGACAAGGCTGGAGAGTTTCTGCGCGAAACGCTTGCGCCGTCCCTCGTCTACACGGCGCGGGTGACCCCGGACATCGCCTACTCGATCGACGATGTCGATCGGGTGATGCGGTGGGGCTTTGGGTGGGACCTTGGGCCCTTCGAGCTTTTCGATACGATCGGCGTTCGCGAGGTCCTCGCAGCGGCCACGGCGGCTGGTGGCGACGCGATGAGCCACGGAGTCCCTGCGCTCGTGCAGGAGGTGCTCGATAGTGGCCGTAACAGTTTCCGGACGGGTCTTGTCCCACCCGCCGCAGCCGGATCTGCTGATCCTGCGTCAAGCGCGCGAGCAGCAACGCATCATCAAGAAGAATCCGGGCGCCAGCCTTGTCGATCTCGGGGACGGTGTGTTCTGCGTCGAGTTTCACTCGAAGATGAACGCCATCGGCGCGGACACCGTGCAGATGCTGGTCGCGGGCGTCAAAGAAGCCGCCAAAAACGGCGTGGCCCTCGTGGTCGGAAACGACGCGCCCAATTTTTCCGCCGGCGCCAATCTCATGCTCGTCCTGCTCGAGGCGCAGGAAGGCAACTGGGACGAGCTCGACATGATGGTTCGCGCCTTTCAGCAGGCGATGATGGGCTTGCGGTATGCCGACGTGCCGGTCGTCGTCGCGCCCGCTGGCTTGACACTTGGCGGCGGCGCCGAGATCGCGCTGCATGCCGATCGCGTCCAGGCCGCCGCTGAAACATATCTCGGGCTGGTGGAGGTGGGCGTGGGCCTCATCCCCGCAGGCGGCGGCACCAAGGAGATGACGGTGCGCGCGATGAGCGCACTGGCCACGCCGCAGAGCGATCCGCTGCCGCACGTTCAGAAAGCATTTGAAACCGTCGCCCTCGCTCGCGTTTCGACGAGCGGGCCGGACGCGTTCAGGATCGGGTACCTATCGGCAACCGACGCGTTCTCGATGAACCGCGAACGCCTCATCGCCGATGCCAAGGCGCGTGCCCTCGACCGCGTGCGCGACGGTTATCACAAACCGTCACCTCGCCTGGCGATTCCGGTTGGCGGCGCTTCCCTCCGTGCCGCGCTGCACCTGGGCGTGCACTTGGCGTGGCGCTCGGGACGGGCCTCCGATCACGACGCCGTTCATTGCCCGGAAGGTGGCCCACATCTTCGCCGGCGGTGACCTGCCGCATGCGACGACCGTGAGCGAACAGTATCTGCTCGACCTGGAGCGGGAGGCGTTTTTGAGCCTTCTCGGCCAACGCAAGACGCTGGAGCGCATCCAGCACACGTTGAAAACAGGAAAACCGCTGAGAAATTGATGATTGACCGCGGTTCCGGAGCTCCCGTCGTGCTCATTCCCGGCGTTCAAGGCCGCTGGGAATGGATGACGCCGACCGTCGACGAGCTGGCGAAGCATTGTCGCGTGTTGTCGTTCTCGCTGGGCGATGAGCCGACCAGCGGTGCCGCTGTCGACGAGCGCGCCGGTTTCGACGCATACCTGCAGCAAGTCGAAGACGCGCTGCAACGCGCCAACGTTCAGCAGGCGATTCTCATCGGCGTCTCGTACAGCGGGTTGATTGCAACCGAGTTCGCGTGCCGATACCCACATCGGGTGCGCGGCCTCGTGCTGGTCTCCGCGCTGCCCCCCGGGTGGCAACCAGATGCGCGAGTGAGGTTCTACATGCGCGCGCCCGTATTACTTGCACCAGTCTTCGCGGTGACCTCGCCGATGCGGCTGTTTCCGGAAGTTCGCGCGGCTCTCCGGACGGGCGCTCGTGTACGTTTCATGCTGTCGGCGCTACGCCGCGCGCTGGTGACAGAGTCTCTCCGTCACGGATGGCGCGTCGCGTGCGGTGGATCGAAACCTACAAGTTCTCGGATGCGTCTGCCGTCCACATCCCGGCGCTCGTCGTCACCGGCGAGGAGCACCTCGATCGAATCGTTGCACCGGAGCTCACCCGGAGATACCTCGCGCTCTGGCCACATGCGCGCTATCACCGTCTGGCCGCCACGGGCCACATCGGATCGATGACGAAGGCAGCGGAGTTTGCGCGGCTGGTCAGCGCCTTTGCGAATGAGATTGGAGCAGATGCCGAGCGCATTTCTGCGTGAGATTCCCGGTCCGCAGGGTCCGCTGGAAGCGTTGATGGACGTGCCCGCGGGTGAGCCGCGCGCCGCAGCCGTCGTCGCGCATCCGCATCCACAGTTTGGCGGGACGATGCACACGAAAGCGGTGTATCAGAGCGCCAAAGCGTTGGCGCGGATCGGCGTCGCCGTACTCCGCTTCAATTTCCGTGGTGTGGGTCGCAGTGCCGGAAGCTTCGACGCAGGTCCTGGCGAGATGGAAGATTTTCGCGCGGGGCTCGCGTTCGTGGAGGACCGTTTCGCGGGATTGCCGCTCTGGGCCGCAGGAATGTCGTTTGGTTCATGGGTCGCGTTGACCGTCGGGGCGGAGGATCCGCGAGTGACGCTGCTCCTCGGCGTCGCCGCTGCCGTCGACCGATACGATTTTGCGGCGGTGAGGCAGAGCGATAAATCGAAATTCCTCATTCACGGCGAAGAAGACGAGCTCGTCTCGATCAAAGACGTCCGGCGCTTTTACAGCGAGCTCAAAGAGCCAAAAGAGCTGGTCGTGATTCCCGATGCCAATCATTTGTTCGAGGGCAAGACGGCTGAAGTGGGCGAGGCCGTCGAAGATCTCCTGGGTGACTACTCATGAAAGACGCAGTAATCGTTTCCGCTGTCCGCACCGCCGTCGGCCGCGCTCCGAAAGGGACGCTCAATGTCATGCGACCCGACGACATGGCCTCGGTCGTGATCGCAGAGGCGCTGCGGCGGGCGCAAGGCCTCGACCCGGCCGACATCGACGACGTGATTCTCGGGTGTGCGATGCCGGAGGGGGAACAGGGTCTCAACGTCGCGCGCATTGCGAGCCTCCGTGCCGGCGTGCCGATCACCGCGTCGGCCGTCACGGTCAATCGATTCTGTTCCTCCGGTCTTCAAGCCATCGCTTACGGCGCTGAGCGAATCATGCTCGGCCAGGCGCAGGTGGTGATTGGCGGCGGCACCGAGTCGATGAGCATGGTGCCGATGGGCGGGAACAAGGTGTCGCCGAATCCGACGCTGGTTGAGACCTACCCGGACGTCTATCTGAGTACGGGCCTCGTCGCCGAAAACCATGCGCACGCGTCCGGAATCACGCGTGCACAACAGGATGCGTTCGCGCTGCGAAGCCACCAGCGCGCTGTCGCGGCAATCGACAGCGGACGTTTCAACGACGAAATCGTTCCGCTGACTGTGAAGATGGTCGAGCCGACGAGCAACGGCGGCAAGCCGAAAACGCGTGAGCTCACCTTCGCCGTGGACGAAGGCCCCCGCCGCGATACCTCACCCGAGGCGCTGGCAAAGCTGAAGCCCGCGTTTCACGCAGAGGGATCGGTGACGGCGGGCAACTCGTCGCAAACAAGCGACGGGGCGTCAGCGGTGATTGTCACGTCTGCCGAGTACGCGGCCGAGCATGGCTTGAAGCCACTCGCCAGATTCGTGACGTTCGCAACCGCGGGGGTTGCCCCGGAACTCTTTGGCATCGGACCGGTGCCTGCGATCAGGAAAGCACTCAAACAGGCCGGGCTGACGCTCGATCAAATTGATTTGATCGAATTGAACGAGGCCTTCGCGGCGCAGGTGCTCGCCTGCCTCAAGGAGCTGCCTATCGATCCGGAGCGGCTCAACGTCAATGGGGGCGCGATCGCGCTCGGGCACCCGCTGGGATGCACCGGCGCGAAGCTCACGACCTCGCTGATCTACGAAATGCATCGGCGCGGTTCTCGCTACGGCCTGGTGACGATGTGCGTGGGTGGCGGAATGGGCGCAGCCGGAATCTTCGAGAGGATATAACCATGGCGACGAGTGTTGAACAGACGATTAAAGGCGGCGCGTGGATCCTCGACGAAACCGATCCGGGGAGCGATGATGACGCCGGAGAAGCTCACCGACGAACATAAGCTCATTGGCCAGACCGCGGCCGAGTTCGTCGACAACGAGGTGTTTCCCGTTGCCGAAAAGCTCGAACAGAAGGACTGGGCGATCAATCGAAGTCTGCTCGCCAAGTGCGGCTCGCTCGGGCTGCTCGGACCAAACGTTCCTGAAGCGTACGGTGGCGTCGACCTCGACAAGGTCGCGGCCATCGTGATCGCCGAGCAACTCTCGCGATACGCGTCGTTCGGCGCCACTGTGGGCGCCCAGGGCAATCTCACCATCACGCCGATCTTCATGTTCGGCACCGAAGAACAGAAACAGAAGTATCTGCCGAAGCTTGTGTCCGGCGAGATGGTTGGGTCTTATTGCTTGAGCGAATCCGGCTCCGGCTCCGACGCGTTGAGCGCCAAGGCGCGCGCAGTACGTCAGGCGGACGGCAGCTTCGTGCTCTCCGGCGAGAAGATGTGGATCACCAACGGTGGCTTTGCCGACCTCTTCATCGTCTTTGCGAAAGTTGATGGCGAGCAATTCACCGCCTTCATCGTCGAACGTGGCTGGCCCGGTGTATCGACCGGCAAGGAGGAGCACAAGCTTGGTCTTCACGGCTCGTCGACCTGTGCCGTGATTCTGCAGGACGTGAAGGTGCCAGCGGACGCGGTCCTCGGTGCAATCGGCAAGGGTCATAAAGTCGCCTTCAACGTTCTCAATTTTGGCCGTTTCAAGCTGGGTGCGATGAGCTCCGGGGGGTCTCGTGCGGCGATTCGCGAGTCGGCCCGCTATGCCAGCGCACGCAAGCAGTTCGGCGTCCCGATTGCCTCGTTCGGCGCCATCAAGCACAAGATCGGCGAGATGGTGTCACGGCAGTACGCACTCGAAAGCATGCTGTACCGGACCGGTGGGTTAATCGACGCATACATCGCCGCCAAAGCCGGTGTGAATGACGGTTCGCAGATGCTGGAGGCGCTCGAAGAATTTGCCGTCGAGGCCTCGATCGCGAAGGTGCTGGGCAGCGAAGTGCTCGACTACATCCTCGACGAGAACGTGCAAATTCACGGTGGGAATGGTTTCGTGCGCGATTACCCGGCCGAAGGTCACTACCGCGACGCGCGCGTCAATCGCATCTTCGAGGGCACCAACGAAATCAACCGCCTCCTGATCCCGGGCATGCTGTTGAAAAAGGCGCTCAAGGGAGAACTGGCGCTGATCCCCGCGGCGAAGAAGTTGCAGGACGAGATCATGAGCCCGTCGATGAGCCTGTCAGAGGATTCGGACGCCCCGCTCGTCGACCAGGCGCGCGCCGTCGCCGCGTTCAAGAAGGTCCTGTTGCTGATTGCAGGCACCGCGATGCAGCGGTATGGCGAGAAACTGCAGGACGAACAAGAAGTGCTCAGTTACATCGCCGACATCGTGATTGACGCCTATGCGGCGGAAAGCGCGGTGCTGCGTGCGCAGGCCAGTGCCAATGGCAATGACGCCGCCGCGCTTCATGCCGACGCGGCCAGCGTGTATGTGCAGGAAGCCGCCGGTCGTATCGAGCTCGCCGCCCGTTCGTGCCTTGCGGCAATGAGCGACGGTGATCTGTTGCGCACGCAACTGGCGGCGCTCCGCCGCGTGCTGAAGGTCACGCTCGTCAACGCCGTTCGGATGCGACGTCGTCTTGCCGACGCGACCACGGCACGGGGTGGATACCCGCTTTATATGGCATAGTTGAGGCGTGCAGGTTCGGTGGCTTGCCGCGCTGGTAATTGCCGCCGCTTTGTCGACAAGCGGCGGTTGTTCTCCCAAGCCTGAAGACTACCCGACGAAAATCGCCACCGAACGAGCGCAAAAGGATGAGTTCCTCCGCAAGTCGGACGACATCATCCTCCCCGCCGATCGCGACAAGTTCCTTCCGCTCACGTATTTCCCGATCGACGAGAACTACGCGATCCCCGCGCAGTTGCAGCCGTCGGAGGACCGTCTGCGGATGCAGGTGACCGACCTCCACGGGCAAACTCCGCGAGATGGAGCGGGTTGGATTCCTGCAGTTCACGTTGAACGGCCAGCCGTTCAAACTGAGCGCGCTCGTCGATGCGGGGACGACCAGAATTCAGCGGCTCTCCGTCCTCTTCGCGGACCTGACGAACGGAACCGAGACCTACCAGGCCGGGCGATACATCGACCTCGATCCCACACCCACCGGCATCTACGTCATCGACTTCAACCTCGCGTACCAGCCGTCACTGCTATTACAACCCCGAGTACGAGTGCCCGTATCCTCCTCCGGAAAACCGGTTGAAGGTGCCGATTCGTGCCGGTGAGCGCCTGCGGGCCGCGGACACGACGGTGCGGCGATGATGAGCCGCCGCTCGCTCGCCGAGCAGCTTGCGGCGGCGGCGGATCGCCCCGGACCTGACCTTGCCGCTCCTGCGTTCCTCATCGCACGTGTCGAGTACCCGCACCTCGAGCCCGGACCCTACCTGGACCGCATCGACGAGTTCGGGGACGCTGCCTTTCACCGGGTGGTGGCCGATCCGGGGCCGGACGGCCCGCTGGCCGGGCGTGTTGATACGATCAATCGATATCTGTTCAACGAGCTTGGCTTCTACGGCAACCGCGAACAGTACGACGACCCGCGCAACAGTTGCCTCAACGAGGTGCTCGACCGTCGCACCGGGATCCCCATCTCACTCGCGCTCGTCTACATCGAAATCGCACGACGTGCGGGTCTGCGCGCGGAGGGCATCAACTTCCCTGGGCATTTTCTCGTGCGCGTGCTTCACGATCTGCATACGGACGATCCTGACGAAGGCCTGATCATCGACCCGTTTCATGGCGGTGCGATTCTCAATGAGCCGGATTGCCGGGCGCTGCTCCACCGTCATATGGGTGAGGATGCAGCCTTCGAGCCGCATCTGCTCGCACGGGCGACAAGGCGCCACATTCTCGTGCGAATGCTGTTGAACCTGAAGCGCATCTACGTCCGCTGGCGCTCTTTCCCTCAGGCGCGCATGATCACCGACCTCCTGCTCGCCATATCGCCGTCGGCGATGAGCGAACTGCGCGATCGTGGACTGCTCGCCTACCACATGAACGACTTTCCCGCTGCCCTCAAGGATCTCGAGGAGTATCTGAAACAGTCGCGACTCGTCAACGTCGACGAGGATCAGCGGAAGGAAAATGAGCAGGTGTGGGAGCACGTCAAAGCGCTGCGGCGAAGAGTCGCGTCGTTGAATTAACAGTCGGCGGTCGGAAGGCCGGACTTTAGACCGGCCCTGGACACGCTGCCGCGAAAGGCTTATCCCCGCAGCAAAATAAAGTGGACTCGGTCACCCCGCGACGGAGAAGATGACACGCTCCGATGAGCTGGGGCGGGACCGCCCTGTGCTCCTTCGCTAAAGGAACTTTTGATGTCTTCCCCCGCCATCAAGACGCTCCTGCCATGGCTGGCCCTCGCCTTCGCGTTCTCTCACGGTGTCGCCTCGGCGCAGGGGTCGCTCACCAACGGCGCCAATCACAGCGGATCGATTGCACTGGCTGGCGAGATCGACATTTGGACCTTCCCCGCTTCCGCCAACGACGCCATCTCCGTGAGCATCGGCGAAGTCCTCGTTGGTGCGGTCGATCCGCGGTTCAATCCGTGGATTGTGTTGAAGGATCCCAACGGCGTCACGCTGGCCGGGGAGCAGGGCGCGCTGGTCGCGAACCTCGATATCACGGCCTCGCTCACCGGCACCTACACCGTCGAGGTTAGGAGTTACACGGTCGCGACGGGCGTTGGGCACTATCTGCTTACGCTCGCTCGTACGCCGGGTATATTCATCGTGTCCCCTGGCGACGAAGGCGGGCCGCTGGCCAACGGCGCCAATCATCCCGGCACAATTCATCCCGGAGATCTGGATCTGTGGAGTTTTACGGCCGCGAAGGACGCCGCCATTTCTGTGAGCATCGGCGAGGTTCTCGGCGGTGGTGTCGATCCGGGATTCAATCCATGGATTCGCGTACGCGGCCCCGATGGCACGACATTGAGTTCGGTTCAGGGCGCGCTCACCGCGCTCATCAATGTGACCGCGCCGCTCACCGGCATCTACACCGTCGTCGTTTCGAGCTACACGGCCGCGAGTGACGCGGGCGAGTATCTGCTGACGCTGGCGCAGTCACCAGGCACGTTCGTCGTGCCTGCTGACGATGAAGGCGGGCCAATCACCAACGGCGCCAATCATCCCGGCAAGATTCATCGAGGCGATCTCGATCAGTGGAGCTTCACCGCCGCCAAGGACGACAACATTTCGTTGAACTTGGGCGAGGTGCGCGTGGGTGAAGTGGACCCGGGATTCAATCCATGGATCCGGCTTCGTGGGCCCGACGGTGCGGACCTGGGCTCGGTCCAGGGCGCGCTGATTGCTGCGATCGACGTCAAGGCGCCGCTCACAGGAACCTACACCGTCGTGATCGCGAGCTACACCGTCGCAACGGGGACCGGCGAGTACCTGCTGACGCTCGCGCATACACCGGGCGCATTCGTCGTGTCCACGGGGGATGAAGGCGGTGCGCTGGCCAACGGTGCCAATCACCCGGGCAAAATTCATCCCGGCGATCTGGACCAATGGAGCTTCACGGCCGCGAAAGACGACGCGATTTTGTTGAGCATCGGCGAGATCTTCGCAGGCGAGGTTGACCCGGGATTCAATCCATGGATTCGCCTGCACGGGCCCGACGGTGCAACGTTGGGCTCGATCCAAGGAGCGTTGACCGCGCAAATCAACGTGACCGCGCCGTTGACCGGCACCTACACCGTCGTGGTCTCGAGTTACACCCACGCGGCCGCCATCGGCGAGTATCTCCTCACGCTCGCGCATGTGCCGGGCACATTCGTCGTGCCCGCTGGCGATGAAGGCGGTGCACTGACCAACGGCGCCAATCATGCGGGCAAGATTCATCGTGGCGATCTGGACCTGTGGAACTTTACCGCCGCGCAGGACGACGCCATTTCGCTCAGCATCGGAGAGATCTTCGTGGGCGAAGTGGATCCGGGATTCAACCCATGGATTCGCTTGCGCGGCCCCGACGGGGCTGACCTGGGTTCGGTCCAAGGCGCGCTGGTTGAAACCATCGACATCACGGCACCGTTGAGCGGCACCTATACCGTCGTCGTCGCGAGTTACACCGTCCCCACGGGCACCGGCGAATACCAGCTCACGCTGGCGCAGACCCCGGGCTCGTTCGTCGTGCCCGATGGCGATGAAGGCGGTCCGCTATCGAACGGTGTCAATCACGCCGGAGTGATTCATCGCGGCGATCTGGATCAGTGGACCTTCACGGCGACGCAGGGAACGGCAATCGCGGTCAACATCAGCGAAGTGGTCACGGGAGAGGTGGACCCCGGATTCAATCCGTGGATTCGGCTGCGCGGACCCAACGGCGCGAGCTTGCGATCCGTTCAAGGGGCGCTGAGCGCGCAAATCAACGTGGGCGCGCCGGTCACGGGCACCTACACCGTCGTGGTCGCGAATTTTGCCGTTGGGAATGCGAACGGCAACTATCTCCTCCAGGTGTCCAGCACGGTCGCCGGCGCCGGGCCGACCACCGTCAACGACGCCTATTCGGCGAACTTCGAAACGCCGCTTACCATCACGGCGCCAGGCGTTCTCGCGAACGACAACAGCAACGGCGGCGGTGCGATGACGGCCACGCTTGTCACGACGGCAACCAATGGCACCGTCACAATGAACGCGAACGGCAGCTTCACGTTTACACCAAGTGCGTCTTTCGTGGGCACAGCGACCTTCACCTATCGAGCCGTCAGCTCCGTGGCGACCGGCAGCGTCGGGACCGTGACCATTACGGTAAATCCCCCCTCGCTGCCAACGACGGTCGACGATACATTCGCGACACCAACGGACCAGCCACTCATGGTCCCTTTGCCAGGTGTGCTGGCTAACAACAGTACAAACGGCGGCGGGCCGATGTCCGCCGTTCTGGTCGCGAACGTGAGCCACGGCGCCCTCACGCTTACCGGCGACGGCGGCTTCATCTACTCGCCGAGCGCTGGCTTCTCGGGGTCCGATAGCTTCACCTACCGTGCAGCGAATATCGGCGGCCCAGGCAACATCGCGACGGTCAGCATCACGGTCAACGCCATACCAATCGTGAAGCCTCCGGTGGCGCTCACAGCCTCGTCAATCTTCGGCAACGTGGTCACGCTGCGGTGGAACGCGCCCGTGGGCGGTCTCGTGCCCACAGACTACGTGATGGAGGGCGGTGTGACTCCCGGCCAGGTCTTGGCAAGCTTCCGCACCGGCAGCACATCTCCTACGTACACGTTCATTGCACCGACGGGCGCTTTCTACCTGCGCATGCATGCGCTTTCCGGTGCGAGTCGCAGCGACGCGTCGAACGAGATTCGCATCTTCGTCAACTTGCTCAGGCCGCCATCGGCGCCGGCAAATCTGCTCGGTTTGGTTAACGGTTCGGCGTTGACGCTGGCCTGGCAGAATACATTCGACGGAGGTACGCCAACCTCCGTGCTGCTCGACGTGACAGGCGCGATCGTGACGTCCCTGCCGCTCGGCCTGGTCAACACGGCGACGTTCCCAGTCGTGCCCCCCGGGACCTACACATTCCGGTTGCGCGCCATAAACGCGGCAGGCGCGAGCCCGGCCTCCAATCCGGTGACGCTCACGCTTCCGCAGTCGTGCTCCGGTGTGCCACTCCCACCAGCCAACTTCGTCATCGCCAAGACGGGAAGTGCCGTCACCGTTCGATGGGATCTGGCGCCGAGCGGCCCGGCGCCGACGAGCTACATCTTGACTGTGAGTGGTCCAATCAACGCCACGATTCCTACGACTATTCGCTCATTGGGTGGCGTCGTCCCTCCCGGGACGTACAACCTGAGTGTCGCGAGCACGAATCCGTGCGGGACGAGCGCGGCTACGCCAACTCAGGCGGTCACGGTGCCGTAACAGCTGTTCGACTGGGCACGACATCTGGACCCTTCCCGCACATCGCGCGCGACGTGATGCGGAATGGGCTCGTCACCGTGAAAGGCTTATCCCGACAGTCGAAATTCATTGGACTACAGCCCCCGGGAACGCCAAGATGGTAGTCCCGACGACCTGGGCACCACTCCGCCTGCCTGCCATCCTTGGGTAAGGAACTCTCGATGAACTTCCGCAGAATTACGACGCTCGTGCTATGCCTGACCGTCGCCCTCGCGCTCTCGCAGAGTGCGGCGTTTGCGCAGTCCGCTCTCACCAACGGCGGGAATCACAGCGGGTCGATTGGGACGACCGGCGGTGATTTTGATGAGTGGACCTTTAGCGCCGTCGCGGGCGACGCTATCTTGCTGAGCATTGGCGAGGTGCTGGTCAACCCGGGCGGCCCGGGCGACCCGGGGTTCAATCCATGGATTACGTTGGTCGCGCCCGACACCACGACAACCTGGGCGGCCGACGGCGAGTTGGTTGCAGCGATCGACGTGAGAGCACCGCAAACGGGGACGTACACAGTCTACGTCGCGCATTCCTTTGATTTGACTGGTAGTAACGCGACCGCCCCGGGGCGGTACCTGCTCACGCTGGCGCGCTCGTCGGGCACGATCGTCGTCTCCGCCGGCGATGAAGGCGGTCCGATGACCAACGGGGCCAATCATGCGGGCACCATCCATCGTGGTGATCTCGATCAGTGGAGTTTTACGGCCACCCAGAACGAGGCCCTCACGCTCAGGATTGGTGAGGTGCTCGCGGGCGGCGCCGACCCGGGATTCAATCCCTGGATACGTTTGCGCGGGCCGGATGGCGCGACCTTGGGCTCGTTCGAAGGCGCGCTCGTCTCCGAGATCGACGTCAGAGCACCGCTCACAGGCACCTACACCGTCGTCGTCGCGAGTTACACCGTCCCGACTGGCGTCGGCCAATACCTGCTCACGCTAGCTCAGGCGCCCGGCACGTTCGTCGTGCCCGCTGACGATGAAGGCGGTCCGATGATCAACGGCGCCAATCATCCGGGCAGGATTCATCGCGGGGATCTGGATCAGTGGAGCTTCGCTGCCGCGCAGGGCGACGCCATTACGCTGAGCGTCGGCCAAATCCCCGGGGCGGAGGTCGCCGGATTCAGTCCATGGGTCCGCCTCCGCGCGCCCGACGGCGCGACCTGGGGCCGTTCCTCGGCACACTGATCGCACCTTCGCAAATCAGCGTGACCGCACCGCTGACGGGCACGTACACCGCCATTATTACGAGTTCTACGGTCCCGGCCGGCATCGGCGAGTACTTGCTCACGCTGGCCCAGACACCGGGGGCGTTCGTCGTGCCGCCGACGGATGAAGGCGGCCCAATGACCTACGGGGTCGATCACCCCGGAGTGATCCATCGGGGCGACCTGGATCAGTGGACATTCAGCGCCGTGCTGGGAAGGCCGATCTCGGTTAACACCGCGGAAGTGGCCACGGGCGGGGCAGATCCAGGATTCAATCCATGGATTCGTCTATGGGGGCCGGACGGCACCATCCTGGGCTCCGCTCAAGGGCCGCTGGGCGCTCGGATCACGGTCACCGCACCGCTGACAGGTACCTACACTGTCGTCGTCGCGAGTTTTACTGCCCCGAGTGCCAGCGGAAGCTATGTGGTCCGCGTTTCCGAGGCCACCCCGCCCACCACCGTCAACGACGCCTACGCCACCCACGTCAATACGCCGCTAGTCATCCCGGCGGTCGGCGTTCTGGCGAACGATAACGCCAATGGCGCCAGCCCCCTCACCACCGACGCTCGTGACGACCAGCACGGACGGCACCCTGACGCTTGATGCGAACGGCGGCTTCACGTATACACCGTCACCGTCCTTCGTCGGAAGCACGACCTTCACCTATCGAGCCGTCAACTCCGTGGGCGAAGGCAACGTCGGCAACGGTGACCATCACGGTGAATGCTGCGTCACCGCCGACGGCGGTTGACGACGCGTTCACGCTCCCGACCGATTTCCCATTCATCGTCGTCCTGCGCCTGGAGTGCTCGGCGAACGACAACGCCAACGGCGGCGGGCCCATGTCGGCGACATTGGTCGTGAGCGTGAGCCACGGGACCGTCACACTCAACGGCGACGGCAGCTTTCTCTATTCGCCGGATCCAGGGTTCTCGGGGGCCGACAGCTTCACGTACTTTGTCGCGAATGCCAGCGGCTCCAGCAGCATCGCCACTGTCAGCATCACGGTCAGCGGCACATCGACGCCGCAACTGCCTAGCGGACTCAGAGCATCCTCAATCGTGGGGAATGTCGTCACGTTGCGATGGGAACCGCCGCGCGGCGGTCTCGTGCCGACCGACTACGTAGTGGAGGGTGGTCTGAATCCCGGCCAAGTGCTCGCAAGTTTCTCAACAGGCAGCGCGTCTCCGATCTTCACGATTCACCGCGCCGACCGGCGCGTTCTACGTGCGCATTCACGCCATCGCTGGCGGGAGCCGCAGTGAGCCGTCGAATGAGATCCGGATCTTCGTCAACCTGCCGGTCCCTCCATCGGCACCAGCGAATCTGCTCGGTGTGGTCAGACGGGTCGTCGGTGGGGCTGGCATGGCGCAATACGTTCGCGGGCGGTGCGCCGCGGTCGGCAGTGCTCGACGTGACCGGTACAATCGTCGGGTCCATCGTGCTCGGTCCGACAGAGACCGCGTCGTTCTCGGGCGTCCCACCCGGCACCTATACTCTCCAGATGCGCGCGGTAAATCCCGCAGGCTCGAGCGAGGCGTCTAATCCCATCACGCTGACGTTTCCGGAGTCGTGCTCCGGTTCGCCGCTCCCACCAGCCAACTTCCTCGCCTACAAGAGCGGGGGGGCCGTCCATGTTGTTTGGGATCCGGCGTCAACAGGCCCGGCGCCGACAAGCTACGTGTTGAATGTGAGCGGTCGGTTCGACCTCGTTATTCCTACGGCTGCTCGGTCGTTGAGCGGCGTCGTCCCTCCAGGGACGTACAACCTCACTGTCGCGGCCACGAATTCGTGCGGCACAAGCGTGGCGACGCCAACACAAGTGGTGACGGTGCCGTAGCGCCCTTCGAGTGAATGCACTACGGCAATTGCGGCGGCGTCGTTTGACCAAACGCGCAGCCGCGCAGCAACGGGCATACTCCGCAATGCGGACCGACAGCCGTGCACGTGTGGTGCGCGTGATGACGCACATACAACACGGCCTCGCGATAGGTATCGACGTCCAGTCGTAACCCTGTGCGCATGGTCCTTCGGGCGCGCCGTCGCTGTCTGCGCAACGCAGCAGCCGATCGCGCGCGCTTGAGGGCAAATCCTTCCGCGCCCTCGCTGATCGGAATCGCCGTGCCCTCCAACCTGGCCACGACGCGCGCGGCCGCGTCGTCGAGCGGAAGCACGGCGTAACCTCCGACATAGAGCAACGCGCGATCCAGCGTTTGCCGCGAAACCTGCGTCAGTGGTCGTAACGCACGACGGGCGCTCAATAACCCGCAGGTCTGCAACCGTTCTTCGTCCAGAGCTTCGCGGTGACGCTTGAATTCGCCCGTCGTCTGACGGATCCGACCGAGTCTTTCGTCTCGGTGCGGTCCGATCAGACCGAGTATCTCGACGAGCTCCTTTGCCGGGGTGCGAAAAACAGCGTCGGGCGTGAGCGCCGGAATCTGCCGCAACGCGTGCCACGCGAGGTCACGCCTCGCGGGCAGAGCGTCGGTGGACAGGATCTCCCAGAGGAAAAACTGAAATGGATCAGCGGGCGGCCGCGGGAGTAACCCGTAGAAGTCCCGCAGCACACGCAGATCAGGAAAGAGCACCGATCTCTTTGTAGAGATAGGCGGAGGCGATGATGCCGTTGTGGAAGTTGCCGAGGTCGAGCTTCTCGTCCGGCGCATGTGCGTTCTCGTCCGGCAAGCCCACGCCGAAGAGCACGCACGGCAGGCCGAGCTCCTCCTGGAACGTGGCCACCACGGGAATCGAGCCGCCTTCACGATTGAACACCGGCCGCTTGCCGAAGCCATGCTCGATCGCACGGCCGGCCGCCTGGACATAGGGATTGTCGAATGCCGTCATCCAGGGCTTGCCCCCGTGCATGCGCGTGACCGTGAGCTCCATCGTCTTCGGCGTGACCTTCCGTACGTAGGCTTCGAACAGATCACCAATCTTCTTGGGTTCCTGATTCGGAACGAGCCGCATGCTCACCTTCGCCATGGCCGTGGCGGGAATCACGGTCTTGGCACCCTCGCCGGTGAAACCGGATAGAAGCCCGTTCACTTCGAACGTCGGCCGCGCCCAGACGCGTTCGAGGGTGGTGTAGCCAGCCTCGCCAAACAATTTTGGGGCGCCGAGCTCCTGCCGATACTTTCGCTCGTTGAAGGGAAGGCGCGCAAACTCCTGGCGCTCTTCGGCGGTGAGCGGCACGACGTCATCGTAGAAGTTGGGAATCTTGACGCGGCCGCTCTTGTCCTTCATCTGTGCGAGTACTTGCGCAAGCACCATCGCAGGATTCGCGACCGCGCCGCCGAACGAACCCGAGTGCAGGTCTGATTTCGTGCCTCGCAGATCGATCTGGAAATACGTCAGACCCCGCAGCCCGTAGCAGATCGACGGCACGCCGCGCTCGAACATCGGTGAATCACTGATCACGACGACGTCGGCCTTGAGCAGGTCCTTGTGCGCGTTGATGAAGTTGTCGAGATTGGCACTCCCGACTTCCTCTTCGCCTTCGATGAGGAACTTCATGTTGACCGGAAGGGTGCCGTGCTGCTTCAAGTGCGCTTCGACCGCCTTGAAGTGCATGAAGACCTGACCTTTATCGTCCGCCGAGCCGCGCGCGTAGATCTCGCCGTCGCGGATAGTCGCTTCAAACGGAGGAGAGGTCCAGAGGTTTAGCGGATCGACGGGCTGAACGTCGTAGTGGCCGTAGAACAGGATTGTCGGTGCGCCTTCTGTGCCCAGCCATTCGCCGTACACAATCGGGTGACCGGGCGTGTCCTCCAGCCGCGTATTCTGCAAACCGATGCGTGACATCTCGGTTTTTGTCCACTCCGCGCAGCGACGCACGTCGGCTGCGTGTTGTGGAAGTGCGCTGATGCTGGGAATCGCGAGGTACTGTTTCAGTTCTTCAAGGTAGCGGTCGCGGTTGACGTTGATGAAGTCGACAATGTTATCCATATGTAGCTCAGCCCGCGGCTTCGTCGCGATGCCCACCGACCAGCATATCCACAGCCGTGGTCAGGCGCTCGAGATTGAAGGGTTTCATCAAGAACCCGCAACGGCTGCTCTCGAGAAAGCCGAGCGTGTCGGCGCCGTCGATATCGCCGGTGACGAAGATAAACCGGCGAGACATCTCCGGGCGCACCTGACACGCGCGGGCGTAGAGCTCCGGGCCGTTCAGTTCGGGCATCCGGATATCGGCCACGACAACATCGTACGGCATGCGTTCGATCATGCCGAGTGCCTGCCGCGACATCGTCGTGCTCTCGACGTCGTAGCCGGCGATGGCCAGCGCTCGTCGTATGAGCGTCGCGTTCGACTCCTCGTCGTCAACGACGAGCGCCCTTGGCTTTGTCGCGACGACCGTGTCCTCTGGTTCGTCGACAAAGACCGGCTGCGAGACCGCCAACGTGCCTTCGACAGACGACCCGTATGCCTCGGGTGTTAGTGGCAGTTCAACCACGAACGAGGCGCCGCCTCCGTTGCGATTCTCCGCACGAATGGTCCCGCCATGCTCGCGCGCGATACCGTAGCAGGCCGACAATCCGAGTCCCGCGCCTTGTCCCGTGGCTCGCGTCGTAAAGAATGGATCGAAGATGCGGGTGAGCTCGTCGGCACGAATGCCGGTGCCGTTGTCAGAAACCTCAATGATGATGCGATCCGGCTGTGTTTGGCAGCGCGTGCTGATCCGGATCTCGCCGGGAGTCGCCGCATGCGCGACGCCGCCAAGTGAAGTCCTCGTGCGAGCTTCGACGGCGGCCTGCGCGTTGTCGAGCAGATTGTTCAACAGCTGCTCGAAGCGAGTTGCATCGAGGTACGTCAAGGGCAGTCGATCGGCCAGGGCGAGTTGCACGGTGGTGGCGGCTCGCTCGAGCAGCACAGCCCGCTCCGCAACCGCCCGGTGCACGATGCCGTTTATCTGTTGCCAGCTCCGGCTCGACGCTTCACGCCCAGCAAACGTGAGCAGATTGCGAACGATCCCCGCGGCACGCGCAGCGTTGTCACGAATCGCCCGCAGCTCCTCGGATTTGGCGCCGCTCTGCGACAAGGCCATCAACTCCGCATATCCGAGGACACCCTGCAGTGGATTGTTCAACTCGTGCGCCACCCCCGCCACGAGTTGTCCTACGGCAGCGAGTTTTTCCTTTTGCACGAGCTGTTCCCTCGTCTCGACGAGTTCCTGGGCCGCGCGCAGCAGCGCACGGCGCGACAGGAACTCGCGGACGACGACGACGATTCCAAACGGAATCAGCATCGTCAACGCCAGGCGCGTTCGCAGCGCCTCGGTGGCGGCCGGAACGTCCATGACACGCCTCGCGATCTCGGCTGTCGTCGGGATCATGACGAGCATCGCGATTGCGATGAGCGACAGGACCGGCAGGCGGTCAATCGGCGTTTCCGGAACTTCGGGCGAGAAGAGACCGTCGTCGTACGCCTGCGCCGCCGCGTAGGCGAGGACGACGTAAGGCGCCATCGCCAACAGATCCCACAAGCTACCAGGCCGGTACGTTCCCGCACTGTTCAGCACGCCATGAACGACGCCCCACGCGAACGTCATGGATAGACCGACGCAGTAGAAGCCGAGCACGCGCTTCCACGGGGCCGACGCGGCCGTATGCCAGACAACCGCGGCCCATGCGGCAAGCAGCAGGTTTCTGGCATTGAACAGTTGTGCCAGGCTCGTGTTGTAGGTCTCCTGTGGGCCGTCGGTCACTGACAGCGACACGATGAAATAGACGTAGAGAAAGGCCGCGAACAGCGCGATCAGCACCAGGTCCAGCAACACAATCTCGAAAAGCCATCGCGGCCGATCGCGTTCAGGACGTCCATACAGTGCCGCTGCGAGCGGAATGCTCGCGACAAAGAAAATCGGGTCGCTCAGAGCGACGAAGGGCATGCGATCGGAGGCAAGGTCGTAGTAGGTCGCCACGGCCTGCCCGACCGCCCACGTGATCGCGTAAATGGCGTTCAGGTTCCAGAACACCCGCACCTGGCCTGTGCAAAGACGCGCGAGCGATAGGGCCAATGCGGCATACGAGATCGCCGGGACAAGCTGCGCGAGATTGCCGAGGCGCACATCCCGCTGCCCGGTGAGCACCGCGGCCAACGCGTAGATGACGAGAAACGCGCTTCCGGCGACAATCACCAGGCGCGTCATCGACGACTCCACACGCGGGAGCGCTGCGGCCTCGCTCATCCTCGCAAGTATAGCCGTGCAGAGCTGGCGCTCTAGCCTCCCCTGTCGCTCAGCTCCCACTCGCTGCCAGCACGCCGGACCGATCCTTCCTGCTCGAGTTTGACGAGATGCGCGAGCACACTTTCGCGTGCCATTGCCGTAAGAGCCGCGGCCAGCCCGAGATAAATATGCCCAGTGATGCTGTCCACGGTGTGCCGGCCCTGGCCAAGCGCCGCCAGGACTTGCAACTCCCGCTGCCGGCGATGCTCGAGGTAGCCCTCAATCACCGCGCGAGGATTGTCGATCGGGGGACCATGGGCAGGTAACAGCCGTGATGGGGCCAGCTCACTGACCCGCGTCAGCGAGCGCAGATAGTCCGAAAGATTGCCGCCGCTCGAGGCGGGAATGACGACCGTGCTGCCGAGCACGACCAGATCGCCGCAAAAGAGCTCACGCGTGGATGCGCGCCACAGGCAGATGTGGTCGGGCGCGTGGCCCGGCGTGTGAACAACCTGCAAACGCTCATCGCCGCCATCAATCGCCTGGCCGTCCGCCAGCGCATTCCAGCGAACTCCGTATCGCCCGTCGCGATCCGGCCACGGCATTTTCGAGAATTCTGTCTGTGGCCACCGGGCGGCGATCGCGGCAGCGCCCGCCGCATGATCGTCGTGCGCATGCGTGACGATCACATGCCGAGGGCCGTCGCGAACGTGTGCGGCGATAGCGTCGAGATGGGCGGCGAGCCCGGTCCCTGCATCAACGAGGACGGTCTCCTTGCCCTCAAGCAGGTACGTCCAGTTGCCGCTGCCGGTCATTGAACTGGGATTTGCAGCGTGCAGCGGAATGATCAAAAGAAAACCTTGAGCCGCGCGTAGACAAAGTCGCGGTCGGCGAAGCGCGCCAGCACGTCCGGGCCTTGGCCCGCGAAGACTCCCGCCGATGTCTCCAGCGAGACGTCGTCGCGCAGACTGATGGTGGCGATGACACGCGCAAAGACGCTGTCTTCGCCGGGATTGTAGACCGCCAGGGCACGTATCGAACGAGTCTCGCGAACAAACGAGCGATCCAGCGCGCCAACGAGCGTCAGATCGGTCCGGTCGACACGATCGTTTCCGAGGAAAGTCTCGCCGATGGGAGCCAGCGGTAGTCGCTTGGTGTAGATGACGTTGCCGCTAAGACGGTACACGCCGGCTTTGCGATCGAGGCCGAGCCCGGCTTCGAGCGTGCGCGCCTTGACTCCTATCGGAGCGGCGGCGGCCTGGACCGTTCGATCCACGAACGCGGCGACCTCCCCGCGAATACCCCATATTCCGCGGATCGTTTCGAAGTCGCCTCCGACCATGGTGAAGCGGGGGAAGCGTTGAACCATCCCTTCGTAGACAGGAAGCGGCTCAAAGCCCCGGTATGCGGAAAGCGACCAGTCCACTCGACCCGAAGTAGCGCTCGCGCGCACACCACCTTGCGCATTGCCGATCGAATGCGGCGGCTCGCTGCGCGTGGTAGCAAACGCCGGCGAGACATTGAAAGGCGCGGAGGGTTCGTCGAGTTGATCAAATCGGCCTGCGCGAAAGAATGGAACGTAAATCGCCTCGATCGAAAAGTCGTCGGCTGGTAGCCAGCGCGTCCGCACCATCCCGACTGGCATTCGCCCCTCGCCGCGGCCTTCGAGAAAAAACCGCGTGAGGTCCAGAGGATTCACGACGTCAGTCGGCAGCAACTCATCCAGACGGCCCCAGACAACACGACTGAAGCCGACGCGCAGGTCCGCATGCTGCCAGCGTGCGTCGATCGTGAGCTCCTGAGGCCGAACGATGGCCGCACGGGTCAGGCCCTCTTCGCCGCGGTCGGCAATCAGTCCTTCGGCAAATCCCGCGAGCACGAGCCCGACACGGGAGCCGAGATCGCGGCGGTACTCCGCAAAGAGGCGGGGACGCAACTCCACGACCGTGTGGGTCGTTGTCGTGCTGCGGATGTTTGGCAGCGTGTCGAGGAGCACGGAGGCGTAACCGTCGAGGGATTGAGCCGAGGAATTGGGACTCGCCGCAACCGCTACGACGAACCCGAGGACAAGCCGCCTCACGCCGCTGTCCCGAGTCGGCGTGCAATCGCCGGGGCCGCGTACAGACGCGGCACCAGGCTGATCACGGCCGGCACGATGAACACTTCGGCAATGAACGCGAGCACCATCGTAGTGGCGAGAAGCGAGCCAAACCACGCGGTGGGACGATATTCGGAAGCCATGAGGACGGTGTAGCCAAGCGAATTGATGATCGTCGTGGTGAGTGCGGCGCGGCCCTCGTGCATCGCCGCCGTCTCGACCGCCTGCCGCGTGTCCGCACCGAGCGACACCTCACGCCGGTATCTCCCGATGAAATGAATCGTGTCGTCATCGACGATGCCGAGCGCGACGCTCGCCACCATCACGGTTGCCACGTTCAGCGAAATGCCCAGCCACCCCATGATGCCGAGCACGACGATGACCGGGAACACATTCGCAATGATGCCGAGCACGCCAAAGCGCGCGGAGCGGAAGACGAGGAAGATCACTCCGAACACCGTCAAAAACGCGGTACCAAAGCTGCTCAACTGTGAGGTGACGAGATAATGGTCCAGCGTGGAGAAAATGCGGCCAGACCCAGTGACTGTCGGTGTTATCCCGCTGCCGGCGAAGGTGGACGCCGCCAGCCGCTCGGCCTCCGCGATCTGCTCGAACACGAGGTCAGAACTCATCGAGGCCAGCCGAACCGAGATCTGGGTCCGGGAATAATCGCTGGCAGCCACGCGCGACAACTCAACGCGGCCCTCCTCTGATAGTCCAAACACGAACAGTTCCTGAGCAATCGCTTCAGCCGTGTCCGGCAGTCGATATGTGTCCGCGCCGCCGCCACTGAGCTGTTGGTTCACCCGTTTGACGTAGCTGGCGATCGAGACGACCTTACGTACGTACGGCAGGCGCTCCAGGGCACGCGAGAGTTCGTCGATCCGCGCCATTGCCTGCGGTGTTTTCAGCGACTCCGGCGGGCCCTCGAGCAGGACATTAAAGCTGTAGATGCCCGACAGCTCACGGTCGATCAGGTCGGCAGAGCGCGAGAGCGGGTGGTTCTTGGCGAAAAAGTTGATGTGATTAGTGTCGACGCGCAAGCGCGTCGCGCCAATGCCGGCAACGACCGACAGGATCAACACGATGGTGAGCACGAGCCTCGCGTGTCCGTACGCGAAGCGACCCGCCCGCTGCAGTGGCAGCATCAGCCAGCGCTCCTGCGGCGGCGGGTTCGGGTCGGGCCGCACCAGCGTCAACAGCGCCGGTACGAAGAGGATCGAAATGGCGCAGTCGACCATGACGCCTACGCCCGCGCCAATGCCGAACGTTTTCACCGCCACGACGTTGCTCGTGGCCAACGAAAGCATGCCGAGCGCGGTCGTGCCGCTGGCACTGACGAGCGGCATGAACAGATGCGTGATGGAGGAGATGAAGGCTTCCTTCTTGCTCCCCGTTTCACGCAGCGCAAGGTCGAAGTGCTGCACGATGTGCACATCGTCTGCAATCGCCAGCACGACGACGAGGGGCGCCAACATGCTGGTGAGGATGTTGAAGTCGAACCCCATCAGGGTGTAAAGGCCAAGCGTCCAGAGCACACTGATTCCAACGGCCACGAAGATGACGGCCGTCTTACGCAGCGAGCGGAACATCACGTAGAGCGCGACGACGGTAATGAGGAGAATCGGCGGCGTCAGCTCCACCGTGTTCGCAATCGTGACTCGGTTGTACGCTTCGCTAATCTCGAGGCTGCCGTTGTAGAACACCTCGAAATCGGGTGGTCGCGCTTGCTCTACGACGGCTCGCACGCGGTCGAGGACCTGGGCGCGGACGGCGTCTATGCGATCCTCGTCAAAGGTGACGACAACGGCCGTGACGGTGCCGTCGGTGCTAATCAGATCACCTCGAAGCAGCGGCTCGCCAAGGGCGTCGTTTCTGACGGCCTCTCGCTGCAGGGCCGAGAGATTGCGCCCCTTCACGAGCGGTGATACTTCGATTCCGCCGTCTTCGTCGCCCGTCCCGGGGAGTGGACGAACGATATTCGCGGTCGCCAGGCTGTTGACGCGGTCGACGAGCTCGATTCGCTGAATCTCGCTTGTGACCGTGTCGATGAACTGGAGGCCTTCCGCGCTAAAGATTCCGTCGCTCTTGATCGCGATGATGAGCGTCCGGGTGCCGCCAAACTCTTCGCGAAATCGTTCGTAGGTTTGATAGATCGGGTCGTCGCGTGAGATCCAGGCGGCGAGATCGTTGTCAATGTTGGTGAGGTTGGCCTGCGGCGCGAACGCGAGGGCGCCCAAGACCGCGAGGGCGGCGGAGACGTAGCGAAACGTGTAAAGAAACTCGGCGGCGCGTCGCGGCAGACTCACCGGCCACCCTGCTCCAGCACCCGTCTCGAGAAGTCCGCTTCAGTCAGGCCGATGTTGTACTTGGCGCTCGCCACGGTCAGCTCAGTACGCGTCTTCTGTATCTCGTTGGTCATCACGAGATCCATCGCCGTCCACACACCGTCGATCCTGTCGAGACGCCGAACCTGGTAATGCTTTTCGCGTTCGTTGCGCCGATTGAACACGTCTGCGGCGACCACAACGAAATTGTCCTTGCGCACGAGCGACACGGCGCGGGGATACGCGCTCCGTGGGTCCTTGATTCTGGATTCGAGCTGCCACGCCGGATACACCTGGCCGTCGGGAGCCGTCCAGGTCGCGTCAGGTTGCGCAAACGCGTAGGTGTAGTCGTCGAGCTCGCGCCCGCCGATGTCCTCGTAGCTCAGGTCGCTGCCGACGAAGCTTTCCTGTTTTTCGGCGCCCGAGATCCGGCGCACACGGCCAAGGGCGGGGAGGAAGAGGAAGCGCTCATCTTCGGCGCCCGGATGCTCCCAGACGAGCAAGGCGGTGCCTTTGATGTCGCCGGGACTGAGAAAACGCACGAGCTCGCGATCGCCGCGCGTCCCCGATCCGCGCAGCGACGTGATCACCAGCACCCGTTCTCGGGCGCGACCCTGCCGATCGAAGAGCCGCATCTGCATCTCGAGACGGCCATCGCGACCGCTGTCGCGGCGATCGATCTGCTGGGCGACCCACTCCGGCGTGGCGGCGGCCGGCGCCGACGTCTGTCCAGCGCTGGCCACGGTCGCGACCGCGGCGGTGACGATGGCGACGACGACCGCGCGCATACAGTGTCCCGGGTCCGATTATGTGAAATGTTTCACAAGATAGCAAGCGGGCGCATGCGGCAGGGTTCCATCCGTCGGGTCAGCCTGAACCAGGCTGGTCAAACACCTCACGTGCCGCCGAAGCCGATGGTGACTTTCCCGGCCTCGACGATCACCGGCACTTGCCGCTTGCCGCGCGTAAATTCCAGCATCCGCTGCAGCGCAACGGCGTCTTTCTTGACGTTGAAATACTGATGATCGACATGCCGCTGTTGATAATCCTCACGGGCGGCTTGAGTGTACGGTCAGGTGTCTTTGCCGAAAATCAATACTCCGTCGGCGGCCATCTCCGCACGTTACCAGTTCACTGTGAACGGGACAAGCTCACCAGCGCGACAACGAACGCCATGAACATGATCGCGGCCGCGCTCAGATACGGCATCGACGGTCCAAAGTGGTCGAACAGGAAGCCTCCCCAGGCCGGGCCCACGATACGCCCGAGGCTGGCCAGCGATTGCGCGACACCCAGCACCCCACCTTGATCGTCGGCGTCGGCGAGCCGCGAGACCATCGACGACATCGCCGGACTATTGAAGCCCATCCCCGCCGCGAGTGCTGCGAGGGCGACGAGCAACAGTGGAATGGAGTGCGACAGTGGAACCAGCCCGAGGCCAATCGCGATGACCGCCACCGCGAGTGGAACGAGACGGCGCTCGCCGACGAGGCGCACGGCGCGGCCCACGAGCAGGCCCTGCACGAGCGCGAGGACACATCCAACAAACGCAAACAAGTACCCGATATTGGCGGCGGTGAAGCCGAAGCGGCGCTCGCTGAACAGCGCAAATGTCGCTTCGAAGCTGGAAAACGACATGTAGATGATGAAGTAGAGACTCAGAAGCACCAGCAAATTCGGCTTCGACAACGATCGGCGGAACAGATCCATCCGTCCGAGCCCCTTGCGCGCATCGCTCGCTGGTCTCGATTCGGGCAGGAGAAACCAAGCCGCCACGAAGTTGCCGAAACAAAGCGCCGAGGACGCCCACATGGGCGCCGAAGACCCAAGATGCGTCAGCACGCCGCCAATCGCGGGACCGAAGATAAAACCGAGCCCGAATGCCGCCCCGACCATCCCCATGCCGCGGGCGCGGTTCTCGGGCGTCGTGATGTCAGCGATGTACGCCTGCGCGGTTGGGATATTGGCGCCGGCGATTCCGCCGAGGATCCGCGCGGCAAAGATGAGCGCCAATGTGCTCGCGAGCGCAAGCGAAAGATACGAAATGCACGAGCCGAGCAGCCCAATCAAGATGATTGGCCGACGGCCGATGCGGTCCGACCAGCGTCCCCAGATCGGTGCGAACACGAATTGCATCAGCGAGTACACCGTGCTGAGCATGCCCACCGTAAACGCATCAGCCCCATACGCCTCGGCGTAGAACGGCAGCAGCGGAATGATGATGCCGAAGCCGAGGAGGTCGATGAAAACGGTGACGAAGATGATGACGAGCGGAGACACGTCAGCGCCGGGTTTTCCAGTCGAGCCAGAGCGAAAGCGCGATGTCAGTACACGGGAAACACCAGCGAGAGCAGTGTGGCTGGACCGCCAGTTTCGGGAAGCCGCCACACCATCCAGATCACCAAAGCCCCCCACGCGAATCCAAGGGCCATGGTGACGCCGCGCAGTGTGTCGGTGCGTGACGGGTAGACGTAGCGAAGCGGAACGAACACCAGAACAACAAACACCATCAAAATCGCCGCGTTGACGGCCGGCGTTAGGCGTAAGACGTAGAGATACAGCGCAACGATGTTCCAGTACCAGACGGAAAGCCGGTAAAGAAATACTCCGTCTGCTTCACTTTCGCGTCCGCCCGACTGAAGCCGTACCCGCTCGCAATGAGGATCGCGCTCGCAATGCCGATGGCCCAGCCCTCAGGGACGAGCGCGGCGCGGACAACGATCAACGCCGGAATGAAAACATACGTGATGTAGTCGATGAGGTTGTCAAGCAGCGCGCCATCGAACCACGGCAGCCGCTCCTGCACGCGGACCGCGCGCGCCAGCAGGCCGTCGGTGGCATCGATGAAAATCTGCACACCCAGCCAGAAGAACGCCGCACGGAAGTCGTCCGCGAATATCGCAAGCGCGGCCAGGAGCGCCGCCGCGGCGCCTAGCGCCGTGTACAAGTGCGCGATCCAAGGCAGGAGCACTAGCGACGCTCCGCCTCAAATCGCCGAGAAAAGCCGCGTCGGCTCCGCTTCGCCAGGGCAGTGTCGTTTTGCCCCGCTCCGGGGTCCCCGCCGCGCGGACTTTGCGCGGTGGGGTGGTCTCCGCGGGGCGAGACATCGTCTAGGGCTTGCCGACAGACCTGCTTCACGTCGCCACAAGGCCTTAGAAGATATCTACAAGCGCCGTTCGGCGTTCGGGAAGCTGTTCCAGACCGGCACGCCGCAGAAGTGCGTGCCTTCGGTGCACCTGGGCGCCACGATTTTGTTGCGCAGCACGCACGGTGGGCCAAGGTAGCGCGCCAGCCGAGGGTGAACCTCGGCGACCTGTTCGATCTCGTCCATCGACGCGCGATAAATCTCTTCTTGCGCGTTGAAGCAGGTACGCAGCGTCCACTTGTGCTGTAGCGCAATCATCGAGCCGGACTCGACGAGTCGTAGCGCCTTGGCGTTCGGCAACAGGTACGAGCGCAAATTCGAGCGGTACGCCCAGTGCGAGGAGCGCGTTCTTAGCGGCCCATGCTTGCTGCATCGAGTGTTCGTAGATGGCCAGCGCGGCAGCGTTCTGCCGGATCAACCGAGGGGTCACGTAATCCGGCGCCGACGTGTCCGCGAAGGTGAGCAGGGGCCGCGAGGCCGGGACCATGCGGTGCCGCTGATCCTGCGAATCCGCCGTGTGGCTCAACCGTTTTTCGAAGACGTAAGACGCATGATGCAGCGCGCGCATCATCGGCGAGTGGTACGACACGTTCAACATGTCCACGCGATACTTATTCCGCGCGGGATTCATGACGCGGTCGATCGCCTCGTCTTCCGACAGCTCGTCGTGCGTCAGGCCGAACGTCGACCGCACCGCGTCCGCGACAACCGCCTCAGCGTTGACCGACCAGTCGCGCAGCTTCGACACACGACCATCCAACCGCCGGTCGAAACCGCTGACGAACGCGTCACCGTTCGCCCGCGGTCGCGGAAACCCGGCTTCAGGCAACTGGTCGGGTGCGAGCGTCTCGAGACCGACCTTTTCAAAGAACAGTGGATCGACATCGTTGACCAGAGCGACCATGCGGCCGATCACCTGTCGCGCCTCCCACGGAGTGTCGCCGGCGCTCAGCATGCGATGCAGGCGATGCAGCACGAGACCAGAGACCGTGTGCACCATCGAAGTAAACGCCGCAATCGGGACGACGTAGCGTGCGGTTTCGATCGCCTTCTTCTCTGCTTCCCGCTCAACGCCTTTCAGTCGCTCGACCGTATTCGTCGGCCGCACGTAGCGAAGTTCCTTGAGGATCGCCCAGGCGTCGTCTTTGAGCAGCGCAGCGAGTTTTTCATACGCCTCCCACGCCCGCACGACTTCCTGTTCGTAGAGGTCGAGCGCCTGCCCGCTGATTGGCGGCACCACCGCGCGCGGTTCGCGCAGCCGGACGTAGCGTTGGCTCGATTGCTCGGAGTTGTAGAAGGGATAGCCGTGCAGCACGCTCCAGACAAACTGCCGCGAGATGTTCTCCATCCCGAACTCGAAATGCGCGTGCTGAAACACCGTGTGATGACCGCCGTCGAAGGTCAGCGGCCCAATGGAATTACGCTGCTTCTCGGTAACTTCGGTTGTCGCGATCACGCGCGGCGAGTAGCAGGTGCGCGCTGCGGCAATGGCGCCGTCATACGGCACCATCGGGGCATTTCGAAGCGTGATGTTCGGGGGGGCCGTCTCGAGCGCGACCGCGGGCATGTGTGAGAGAGCTTAAAGGGAAATCGGCGAAGGCGAAAGCTTAAACGTAATCCGTCCGCGCGAGCCTTGTGGGTCTGGTCGGTCTGGTCGGTCTGGTGGGTCTGGTGGGTCTGGTGGGTCTGGTGGGTCTGGTGGGTCTGATAGGTCGTACGACACAGATCGCGATCTGATACCTGATTCCTGATACCTGCTACCTGGTTCAATCCATCGTCTGACCACCGCAGATGTTGTAGGTCTGACCGGTGATCGCGCTCGATTCGGGAGCAACGAGAAAGCGCACGAGGCGTGCGACTTCCTCTGGTTGGATCATCCGCTGGATCGGGACGGCGCTGAGCGCCCGCTCGCGAAACTGGGCGTAGCTCGTGCCCGTGGCCTCGGCGCCCTGCGTCATCCCCTGCCGCGCCATGTCGGTATCCACCCAGCCGGGCGACAGTGCGTTCACGGTGATGCCGCGAGGCGCCAGTTCCAGCGCGAGCGCGCGGGTAAATCCGATCACCGCGTGCTTGGCGGCGCAGTATGCGGTGTAGCCCGGCACTCCGAAGCGCCCGAGCACCGACGCCATATTGATGATCCGCCCGTCGGCGCGCATCAGCGGCAATGACGCGCGCGTGACCAGATACATGCCAACGACGTTGACCTCGATCGTTTGGCGCCACCGGGCCACGTCGGAGCCCTCGACCGGTTGTCCTCCGCCAGTACCTGCGTTATTCACGAGCACGTCGAGTGTGTGGCCGCTGCCCTGCAGCGACTCGAACCCGTGATTGACGGATTGCTCGTCTGTGACGTCCAGCCGAAGCGCTGTGGCACGAGCGCCGCGGCGCTCGATCTCGGCCGCGGTCTCATCCAGCGTCTCTTTGTGGCGACCGGCCACGATCACGTGACATTCGGGTTCGGCCAGCGCCAGGGCAATCGCGCGACCGATGCCGCGGCCGCCTCCGGTAATCAGGCTCGTGTGCATTTGAACCTAATCTTCGTCGTCGGGCCGGGCGTGGTAACGCGAAAACTCCTCCATGAAGGTCAGCGACTCGAACGTTCGCATGCGGTCGAAGAACAGCACACCGTCGAGGTGATCGGTTTCGTGCTGGACGACGCGGGCGGGAAAGTCTTTGAGCTGGAATTCGATGCGCTTGCCATGGCGATCGAGTGCGACCACGGAAATCTGAAACGCCCGCGGCACCATGCCGCGGATGTCGGGGATGCTGAGGCAGCCCTCCCACCCTTCGACGGTCCGGTCCCCGACGACCGAGATGTGTGGGTTGACGATGGCGACCGGATCGCCCTCGCCGCGCCCCTCCGGATCGAGGTGGGCGACAAACACTCTCAGACTCTCATGCACCTGGGGCGCAGCGAGCCCGATGCCGGAGTATCCTGCATGGTTTCGATCATGTCGTCGATAAACTTTTGTAGCGACGCCGCCTTCAGCTCCTGCTTCTCAATCGGACGCGCCTTCTCTCGCAGTACAGGATGCCCCATCCGCGCGACTTTCAGAATGGACATACGCGGATCTTATACTGTCGTGTCCGGCCGCTCGTGCATTCCCACGACCTCACTCCGCCGTATCGGTTCTGCCCCGTGTGCGGCAACGCACTCGAGTCGCGCGTCTTGAAAGTGACGGAACCGAAGCGCCTGGTGTGTACCAGCACGACGTGCGGATTCGTGTTTTATCTCGATCCGAAAATAGCTGTTGGTACCGTAATCCGACTCGAAGACGGTCCGGCAACGGATCGGGCAGCGGGTGGCATCGTGCTGGTCCGTCGCGCCATCGAACCTGGCTACGGCAAGTGGGTCTTCCCCGGCGGATATGTCGATCGCGGCGAAGAAATCACGCTCGCCGCCATCCGAGAAGCACGCGAGGAGTCGGGTCTTGTTGTACGCCTCGATCGCTTGATCAACATCTACTCGTACGCCGGTCGCGCGCCGATTGTCGTCGTCTACGCGGCGACCTGTGTCGGCGGCGAGCTCGCGGTCGATGACGAGGGGCTCGAAGCCAGGGCGTTCGAGCCGTCGGCGATTCCGTGGGACGATCTCGCGTTTCGCAGCACGCGAGAAGCATTGACCGATTATCTGCAGCCGTACGCCTGACGACGCACTACGCAATCGTGACTGCTGAATTCAGATACACGTCCTGAATCGCGTTGAGCAGCCCGACGCCTTCCTTGGCGGGACGTTGAAACGCCTTGCGCCCCGAGATGAGGCCCATACCGCCTGCGCGTTTGTTGATAACGGCGGTCTTGATCGCCTCTTTCAAATCACTCTCGCCAGCGGACGCGCCACCCGAATTGATCAACCCGGCGCGGCCCATGTAGCAGTTCACGAGCTGATAGCGCGTGAGATCGATCGGATGGTTGGACGACAGCTGCGAGTACACCGCCTTATGCGTCTTGCCGAAGTTGATGGCGGTGAACCCGCCGTTGGTTTCCGGCAGCTTCTGCTTGATGATGTCGGCTTCGATGGTGACGCCGAGGTGGTTGGCTTGCCCCGTCAAATCCGCCGCCAGGTGGTAATCGGCCTCCTTCGTCTTGAAGGCCGCGTTGCGCAGATAACACCACAGCACGGTAAACATGCCGAGCTCGTGCGCCCGCTGGAACATCTCGCTGACTTCCTGCAGCTGCCGTTTCGATTCGTCCGACCCGAAATAAATGGTGGCGCCGATGCCGACTGCACCCATGTCGAACGCCTGCTTGACGCTCCCGAAGCGAATCTGATCGTACGCGTTGGGGTAGGAGAGGAACTCGTTGTGATTGAGCTTGAGAATAAAGGGAATCCTGTGCGCGTACTTGCGCGAGACGGAGCCGAGGACCCCCAGCGTCGAGGTCACCGCATTGCACCCCCCGTCGAGTGCCAGTTTGACGATGTTTTCCGGATCGAAGTACGCGGGGTTGGGCGCGAATGATGCGCCGGCCGAGTGCTCGATGCCTTGATCAACCGGCAGGATCGACACGTAGCCGGTACCGCCCAGTCGGCCGGTATTGAAGAGCAACTGAAGCGCCCCGAGCACCCGCGGCGACCGGTCCGAGGCCGCAACGATGCGATCGACGAAATCCGGGCCAGGCAAATGGAGGCTGTCGCGGGTGATCGTCCGGCACTCGTGCCGCAGCAATGCCGCGTCGTCGCCGAGAACCTCTTCGATCCGAGCCAGGGACGAGTCTGCGCGCGCGGTTCCGCTCATTGCACTCACGGAGTGACCTCCCGAAAGAGCGATCCTACCACTGGCGATTCCGGCGCCCCGCCGGGGTAATGGAAACGCTCCAGGACGGTCGCGCGTGCGGCTGAGGCCACCATCTCGGGCAGCGGCAGGCTTTGCTCGACTCTCGCTATCTCGTCACGCCGCGCGCTGGTCACGGGGTGGCGTGGCGTAAACAACGTGCAGCAATCCTCGTCGGGCACGATCGATGTCTCATAGGTGCCGAGCTTCTGCGCTTGCGCGGTGATCTCCTCCTTGTCCATCCCGATGAGCGGGCGAAACACCGGCAATGTTGCCGCGGCATCGATCGCGGTGAGATTCTCGATCGTTTGCGAGGCAACCTGCCCGATCACTTCGCCGGTCACCAACGCGTGTGCGCCGCGAAGCCGCGCAATGCGTTCGGCGATGCGCAACATCATCCGCCGATAGATGACAACTCTGAGCGGGCCCGGCACGCTCATCGTGATCTGGCGCTGCAGTTCTCCAAATGGCACCAGGTAGAGATGCGAGCGGAACTGGTAGCGCGTGAGCAGCCGCGTCAGCTCTCTCGCTTTGTCTTGTGAGGTGCGCGACAGAAACGGGTAACTATGAAAGTGAATGAACGTCGTCCCGCAGCCGCGTTTCATCATGCGCCACGCTGCGACGGGAGAATCGATGCCGCCGGAGAGCAGCGCCGCCACCCGCCCGGCGGTTCCCATCGGCAGTCCACCAGGGCCCGGGAGTTTGCCAAAGTAGTAATACGCTTCCTTCGGCAGGAGCTCGACGCCAATGCGAAGGGCCGGCTCGGAGAGATTGACGGTCCAACCGCGCGCGTCCTGGACACGACGGCCGAGAACACGCTCGACCTCGGGCGATGGAACGGGGAAGCGCTTATCCGCGCGGCGAACCGCGATCCGGAAACTCTCCACCGGGCCCGCGGGCAAGTCTTTGACGAGAGCCTCGGCGATGGTGTCGAGGTCGAGCGCTACTCGACGCGCGAGTGAAAAGTTGGCCAGCCCGAACATGCGCCCAAGTCGATCGCGCACCTCGGGCCACGCCTCTTCGGTGCCAAGGACGATCTCGAGCCGCCCCATCGGCGTGCGCACTTCCGGGACGTCGAGATCCGACAGCGCCCCACGCAAATTGCGTACAAGGCGATTGAGGAACCACGGACGGTTCTTGCCTTTGAGCGCTATCTCCTGATAGTGGGCGATGACCGATAACACGAGGTCCTCGACATCTGAAGGGCCGCTCGGGCGGCGGCATGACCGGACACGACCGCGCTCTCAATCGTCGCAGGCAGTCCAGTCTCGATCCAGTCGCCCGCCAGGAGCAAGCCGTCGACTCCCGTCGTGACGGATGGGCGTCGCGGCATGGACGGTGACAACGAGAACGTCGCGCGCCGTTCGCGCACAATCGAGACCCGGCGGATACTCGCGTCGCGAGCGGCAGGAACGGCGAATTTGAGCTCGGCAAGAGCTTTGGCGGCGACGGCATCGTTGTCGAGCGCCACAATCTCCTCCGCACCGCTCGACACCATCGACAAGTGCGACAGCGCGCCGCCGACAATGCGCTGCTTGTCGAACACCCATTGGAAGGCGCGCCCTGGTAAACCGAGAAAATCATCGTCGAGCACGGTGCGATCAAACCATACATTCACCGTGACGATCGGACTGCTTTCCAACTTCTCGGCGCCAGCAATGACGGGCCGAAGCGCCTGCGGGGGCGGCTCGTCGAAGAGTCCCGCAAACGCGAACCAGGGCACTGCGGAGATCACGATCGGCGCACCGACCAGCTGTCCGCCGGCCTGCACGCCTTTGAGCCGATCCCCTTCCAACAGCGAGTCGGGCGGGTGAACCGGTTCTGCACAGACCGCCTCGATCGGTCATGAATGTCCGAGACGGCTCGGCGTATAACTCGTCGAGCATCGCCGCGGGGAGGAGCAGCGTCGCGGCGTCGGGCCCAGATGCCAGCATGCGTGCGACGACGGTGAGGAACGGGCCAGCGGCAGCGCGATCGATGGACTGATTGAGAGTGGCGAGCGCGAGGGGCTCCCAGAACAAGCGACACAAGCGGGCCGGCTGGTGGTGACGGACGAGCCATTCCCGAACGGTTTCAGCGGTGGCCGCTGCAGGGGCCCGCGCAAATTGCATCAGGACCGGACCGATGCGAAATACGGCAGCGCGCTCGCGCCATGTCAGCTCGCGCCAGGCGAGGATGCCGCCGATCAGATGCAGGGGAGACGGCAAGGGCGGAAGACGGAGCTCCAGTCTCGAACCGTCTTCATCAACCATTGCAATCTGCAGGGACGACGGCCGCCGCAGCGCCCACTCGCGACCAATTCGCCTCAGGAACTGCAGTGTCTCCGTGTAACAGCCCGCAAGGACATGCTGACCGTTATCGATCCGTTCGGCGGTGCGCGGATCGCGATAGGTCGTGGCGCGCCCACCGAGGTGCGGACGCGCCTCGAAGAGGGTGACGCGCAGTCCGGCTTCAACCAGGGCGGTCGCCGCGGAAAGCCCGGCAAAGCCACCGCCGATCACAATCACATCCGCATTGCCGATCAACTTTCGGCTTTCAGAATTCTCAGGCCGTCCCGCTGCACGCTGAGCGCAATCGTCTTCATCCACGTGGCAATCGCGATGACGGCTCGTGTCGGCCGCGGCACGCGAATGACACGCGACAACACGTCATAGCCGCTGCGCTCGATGCGTCGAAGAATCTCCAGGTATACAGCGCCCATGATCTCGGCCGCGACCAGGCGCCGCGCGTTCGTGCGGCGGAGCGCCTGTGCCGCCTGCACGAAGTATTTGCGCGCCCGTACCGCTTGGAACGCCAACAGCGAACGCATCGCCGGCGTCACCACACCGCGTCGCAGATCGTCCTCGCTACAGCCGAATCGCCTGAGATCCTCCTGCGGGACGTACACGCGGCCGTGCGCGAGATCGACACCGACGTCGCGCAGGATATTGGTCAGCTGGAGGGCCAGCCCGAGGTTGATCGCGTACTCACGCGCGGCGTCGTCACGGCACCCGAAAATCTCGATGCAGATCAGGCCGACCGCAGAGGCGACCCGGCGACAGTATTCAAGGAGCTCGTCACAGTTCTCATAGCGATCGCGCGCCAGGTCCATTGCAACGCCGTCGATGAGGTCGTCAAACGGCTGGCGGGGAAGCGTGAACTCGGCCACGACCGGCTTGAGCGCGCGACCCTGACTGGTCGCAGGTGTGTGATCGGCAAAGCAGCTATCGAGTTCCCTCCGCCATCCGGCAAGCTCGCGTTCGGCCTTGGCACGCGCAGGCGCGGACAGTGGCCATTCCCCGACTGGCATGGCTTCGTCTACCGCGTCATCCACCGCGCGGCAGAAGTCCCAGACGGCCACGATGGCATTGCGCTTGGCCGGCGGGAGCATCAGGAACGCGTAGTAGAACGACGTGTCGCGCGCCATTTGATGACCCTCCACGCTATCACCATCGCATCGGTAAATCCCAGGCTCGGACGATGGTTCACTACGTCAAAGCCGTCGCGATCGAGTCGTTCGAGGATGCGCGTCCCGCCCAGCCACGTCGCGCGCAGCTCATAGCGCAATCGGCCAGTTACTCGATCGGCGAGGGGCTTTCCTTCTTCGAAGAGCAGGCGCGTGCGCGCATGCGCGCGTGCGAGTGCCGACTGCCACGCCGGCGTGATGCGGCCGGTGTCCAGATCAGCAAGCGAGGCGCCGGATGCGCGCCACTCCTCCGCCGGCAGATACAGCCGCCCTCGCCGCCAGTCGATGATCAGGTCCTGCCAGAAATTGGTGAGCTGCAGCGCACTACAGACCGCGTCCGAGTGACGATCGAGGATGGCGTCGTCGTATCCGAACAGGCGCAGCACTAATCGCCCGACCGGATTGGCCGATCGGCGGCAGTAGTCGAGCACGTCCGCCCATGTCTCATATCGGGTCGTCGTGACGTCCTGCCGAAACGCACTGAGGAGATCTTCGAACAGCTCGATGGGGAGGCCGAACTGTTGACGCGTGTGCGCAAGGGCGGCAAAGAGGCGAAGGGGGAACGCATCTGGCTGGTGGTGGTTGTCCGTCGCTTCCGACGCTTTCAGCAGGCGCCCCCATTGATTCAGCAGCTGAAGGCGCTCGGCTGCCTCGCGCCCAGGCTCGTCGGCAAAATCATCCGCCGTTCTCGCAAAGGCGTAGATCGCCGCAACGTGCGGCCTCAGTTCCTTCGGCAGCAGCCACGAGGCGACGGGAAAATTCTCCGGATGTTCTCGAGCGAGGCGCTGGCAGTCTGTGTACGCGTCGGAGAGCGCGTCCGGCGTTGCCGCTACCATTCAGTTTCGGGAACGCCGGAGCGGCGATTGGCGGCCCGCGCCATCACGAAGAGAAGATCGGACAGCCGATTCAGGTACACGAGGACGATGGGTTCGATGCTGTCTGCGGCGAGAAGCAGCGTGGCGCGCTCAGCGCGGCGGCACACGGTGCGCGCGACATGAAGCGAGGCGCCAGGCAAGGCGCCACCCGCGAGGACGAAGTGGCGCAGCGGCGGCAACTCCCGTTCGAGATCATCGATCCACCCTTCGAGGCGCGCGATGCTGCTGTCGTCAATCACGATCTTGGTCACCCGTGGCGCGATACGATGAGCGGGGTCGGCGAGACGCGCACCGAGCGCAAACAGATCGCGCTGCAGCGCCAGTGCGATGTCGCGCAGCTCGGGATCGAGGCCGGCCGCGACGGCGAGGCCGACCGACGCTTGCAATTCGTCGACGTCGCCGTAGGCGACGACGCGCGGGTCGGTTTTTGGCACGCGCGTGCCGTCAAACAGGCTGGTTTCCCCTGCGTCGCCCGTTTTTGTGTAGATTTTCACCTGTCCGATTATAAGAGCTGACCGATTTGGCGCGCCCTTCACCACCATCGTCCCAGCTTCCCACCAGCGCCGCTCGACAACGGTTTCGCCGCACCCTGCTGGCGTGGTATCGCAAACACGGGCGTGACCTCCCATGGAGGAAGACCGACGACCCGTACCACATTCTGGTTTCCGAGATCATGCTGCAGCAAACGCAGGTCGATCGCGTGCTGCCGAAATACGAGGAGTGGCTCGAGAAATACCCCTCCTTCGAGGTGCTTGCCGACGCGCCGATCGATGAAGTCACTGGCACCTGGTATCCACTGGGCTACAACGTACGGCCTCGACGACTGCACTCGATCGCGCGCGAAGCGGTCGAGAAATTCGGCGGAGAATTGCCTTCCGATGAGGCGACGCTGCGGTCGTTCAAAGGCATCGGCGACTACACGGTGGGGGCGATTCGCAGCTTTGCCTTCGGTGAGCGCGCCGCGATCCTCGACACAAACGTCGCGCGCGTGTTGCTCCGGGTGTTCATCGGCGCCGGCAGCCCCAAGGCACACGCGATGAAACGCCGGCTGTGGGGTCTTTCCGAGGCGCTCGTGCCTCACCGCCACGTCTTCGACTTCAATCAGGCGCTCATGGATTTCGGCGCCACGGTGTGCGTGGCGCGAAAGCCCAAATGCTTGATCTGTCCGCTCCGGCGCATGTGTCGCGCCTACCCATTCAATCCAGAGCGCGAAGAACTGTAAACATCAGCCGTCTGCTCCGCATTCAGCGCTGAGCTCGAGAGAAACGTCAGCAGTTCGCCAGGAGTATCGCGAGCGCGTGTGGTAGTATCACTACCATCGGCCGCGGTGCCGGGTGGAATGACTCATGCCATCTCGTCCGACAGTCGACCAGGAGTCCTCTCGGAGTCGTTTACTGCGGGCGGCCAAGCGGCTCTTCGCCCTTCAGGGATACGAACAAACGGCTACCTCGGCCATCGCCCGCGAAGCCGGCACCTCCGAATCTCAATTGATGAGATATTTCGGCGGCAAAGTTGGCCTGCTCGACGCGCTGTTCAACGACGGGTGGGCGCAGATCAACGAACGCGTGCGCAAAGTCGCGCAGCAGGCGCCGAGCAGCCGCGCAGCCATCCTCGACGTACTGCAGTTGATCGCCACGGCCCTTGCGCGCGATCCCGATTTTGCGACCCTGTTTCTCTTCGAGGGGCGACGGATGCGCGGCCAAGAACCTCGAATCCGACTGCCTGGCGGTCTCCTGGCGCTTGCCGAAGTCGTCAAGGGTCTCGTGCGCAGAGCGCAAACCGATCGCGAGTTGGATCCGCGGCTCGACGCAGGTGCGATGACCTCGGCGATGATAGGCGCCTGCGAGGCGATGATCCGCGATCGCGTGCTCGCGCGTGTCGGCGGGAGCCGCGCGTTCGCAGAGCGCGAAATCAAGCGCACCCTCGAGGCAATGCTCGCAGGGTTTTCTTCGAGTGCGCCGCGCGCCGCTAAAGCGGTTCGCACCCGCCGCGCTCGGACGGCGAATTGAGAAGTTCAACCAACTTGGCGTCGGCTTCCGGAAAGGGGAGCGTGGCGAGCTCGCCGCGCGACACCCACCGAATCTCTTGCCCCACCATCGGTTTCGGCTCACCGGCATACCCGCACCGGTAAAAATGCAGTTCAACTGTCTTCTCCGGATACACATGCGTGATCGTTTGAACCAATTCGCCGACCTCGCCTACGATGTCGAGCTCCTCGAACAGCTCGCGCCTGAGGGCTGCGGCGCGCGTCTCGCCGGGATGACATTTGCCACCGGGGAACTCCCAGCATCCCGCCAGATGCGTCCCGGCGGGACGCAATGTCAGAAGAAATCTTTCGTCTCGTTCAATGATCGCGGCGACGACCGTGATCGGCACGCGGAAAAGGTATCAGGTCCGGCTGCCGCCGACCGGTTCGCCCTCATCTCGGGCCGCCTCGACAGTCGTGTAGAATCGCATACTCGTATGGGCAGGGTTTTCTGACCAGAGTCTGAACAACATGATCCGAAAAACAGTTCTGATTTCGTGCGCCGCCGCCATCACGCTGTCGCTGCCGATAGCCACGTTGGCGCAGGAGACACGGGCCGAGACCATCGCTCTCCTGCAGGCCGAAAAAGCCAAACGCATCGCCCCGTATACGCCGAGTGGGGTCGAAAAGGGATTGGTGTTTTTAAGAGACTACCTGTCAAGGTTCGGCCAGGGATTTTACCCCGCTACCGGCAGTGTCCACAGCGGCGGTGGGTTCACGCTTGGCGCCGGGTATCGGCACTTGCTCGGAGACCGCTCGAACGTGAACATTCTCGGGCTGTACCGATCAAACAATACAAACTCGTTGAGCTCTCCTTCAACTCGCCGCGCTCGCCCACCGGACACTGGGATTACGCGGTGCGGACCGGCTGGCGCGACGCGACACAGGTGGCCTATCACGGTCTGGGCATCGACAGCCCGGAAGACCGCAGCGTGTTCCGCATGCAGCAGGGTATGCCGGCGGCGACATATCGGTGCGTCCGCAGTGGTGGACCGTCTTCAGGGGCGGTGCGAGTTTTGAAGATTTCACGTTGAAGGAAGGGTTCGGTTCGGCCCCGGACGTCCAAGCGACGTTCACGCCCGCAACCGCACCAGGACTTGGCGCAAACCCAACCTATTTCCACACGTTGGCGTCAGGAGGAATCGACTGGCGGCCTGCGGCGGGTTACGCGCGCACTGGCGGGCTCTACGAGGTCAGCTACCACAACTACGCCGACCGTGACGACACCTACACCTTCGATCGGATGGATGCCGAGATCGTCCAGCACATTCCCCTGCTGCGGGAAAACTGGGTGGTGTCGTTGCACGGGTTGATGCAGTCAACGTTGAACGACGACGACGTCGTGCCGTATTTTTTGTTGCCCTCACTCGGGAGCGGCAGCACGCTTCGTGGTTACAGCAGTTGGCGTTTCCGCGATCGCCACAGTCTGCTGACCTCGGCGGAATTCCGATGGACTCCCAGCCGCCTGGCGCTCGATATGGCGCTCTTTTATGATGCTGGCGTCGTTAAGGACCGGCGAAAAGACCTCGGCTTCAACGACATGGAGAGCAACGTCGGCATCGGTGTACGTTTCCATACCCTTGTGTCCACACCGCTCCGCATTGAAGTGGCAAAGGGTCGGGAGGGGATACGGCTCGTGTTCTCTGGGGGTGCGGCGTTCTAATGAAAAAACTTTCTCTATCGCATGACATTCGTCGGGCGTGTTGTGTCGTGGCAATGGCGTTGTGGGTTGCGGCAGCCGCAACCAACGCCGCGGCGCCGCGATTTTACAGTGACGACCCACTTACACGCGAACCGGACACACAGGACGCGTCCAGCGTGGCCGAATGGGACATCGACCTGTTCATCGATCTCGCCTTGAACCTCTTCGGACATCCCGGGGACCGGACGCCTGGTATCCGCGCCGGTGAAGTCAACACCATCGACGAGGTCCCCGACTCCAATTGGTTTACCAACCGGATCATGGCGCGTCCCGTCAGTGTTGAGGAAGCGGCGAAAGGCCCTGTAACCGGGGACGGCCCTGCACCGGGGCGATGGACAATCACCGCACCAAAAGCCGCCGGCGCGGCTCCAGGCTTCACCATGCGCGACTCGAAAGGCGACCTCTGGTTCGTGTCGTTCGATGCCAAGGGTCAACCCGAAGCGGCGACGGCAGCGATCATGGTGGCCAACAAGATTTTCTGGACGCTGGGATACTGGCAGGTTGAAAACCACCTCATCACTGTCAACCCCGAGCGTCTCGACATTGCGCCGACGGCACGGATGCGACAGGTGTCGGGAAAGAGGCGCCCGCTGAAGCAAGGCGACATTGACGACGTGTTCGAAGTGTCGAACCGCAGCGCTGATGGCACCTACCGCGCGGTGGCTGGCCGCGCCCTCGCTGGCCGCGTCATCGGGGGCTTCCGCTATTACGGCACGCGTCCCGACGATCCCAATGACGTGATACCGCACGAACATCGGCGATCGTTGCGTGCGTTGCACGTGTTTGGCGCCTGGACCAACCTCGTCGACATGAAGGCAGGCAACACGCTTGACACGGTCATCACCGAAAATGGCCGAGCGGTTGTGCGCCATCACCTCCAGGACGTTGGTTCGACGTTCGGCACAGGGGCGCTCGATCCCCGTGAGTACGACGAAGGCTGGGAGGACCTGGTACCAGGGCGGTCGGACCGCGCAGCGGCTCTTTTTATTCGGATTTCCGCTTCGGCCGTGGCACACCGCGAAGTACACGAAGAACAAGTCGATTGGGCGCTTTGAAGGAACCGTGTTCGATCCGACGGAATGGAGGCCACGCGTGCCCGTCGCCGCGGTGGTGAACGCGCGCGCAGACGACCACTTCTGGGCGGCACGTCGCGTGGCGGCATTCAGCGACGAGATGATCCGCGCGATTGTAAAAGCAGGCCAGTACAGCGACCCTGCGGCCGAGAAGCTGTTGGGCGACGTGTTGATCGAACGCCGCAACAAGATCACGGCGCATTACTTGAAAGCCGTCAACCCGCTGGTGGATTTCAGCCTCAGTGCCGACGGTCGCCTGCGCTACCAAAATGCGGCAGTGACCGCAGGAGCGGCTCCTGCCCCTACCGGTGGGTATCGCGTGAGCTGGGCGAATTTCGATAACGCCACCGGAAACGCAACGCCACTCGGCACGCCGGTGACTGCGACCGGTCTCGATGCGCAGGCCCCGGTGCCGCTTCCCACCACCGCTGATGCAATTGTTCGCGTCGAGGTTGCCGCGGTCGGCGGCGCTGACCCATCGTGGTTGGTGCCGGTGTCGGCGTACTTCAAACGAAGCAACAACGCCTGGCAGCTTGTCGGTCTCGATCGACTTCCGTTGAAGCAGTAGTTCTTCGGCCTGAACGGTCGGGGCTCAGGCAAGCCGTCGATAGCCTGAGCCCTGACACCCGATACCTGGCGCGGCGGTTACCGCTGGCGGGTCCCGACGTTTTGAATCTGAACGACGAACTCACCGCGATTGTCGTTCACGTGATCGTCGTTGACGCCCAGGAACAACGTGCCGCGTGCCGGCATAGTGATCGGCGTCGTTTGATCACCAATCACGAACGGCGCCGAGTTTCCAATTTTCCCGATCAACGCGCCTGCGAGCGCAGTGGGAATCGGCGCGCTGTCGGTGCGGCGCCCTCGTTGTGATCCGCTTGGCGTGGCAACATCACCAGGGTCATCAGACAGGCTGACCTGGCCCGTCGCGTTGAACACGAGGCGGCGGTCGCCCGAGCGAACGACGATGTTGGTCGGCACCCAGGTGGCGTTGCCGGGCACGCGAATCGCACCGGCGGGCACATTCACGGGCGTCGACGGATTGGTCGTCGCCGTGTTGGTAAACGGATAGTTGCCCAAATAGATGCGGCCCACCCTGTCGAGGCCAATTCGGCGTTCCTGACCCCCGGCATTGAAGACAACCTGATGGGGCTCGGCCTCGTTGCCGCCGACGGTTCCAGTGAAGCGTCCCGTCAAGCTCGAGCCGTCCTTGAGCACGATCAAATGGTCCGGCTTGGCGGCAACCGATAATTCCGTATCTGGAAGACCCGACGCACCGCCGACCAGATCGATTAACAACACGTCGCCGATGGGCAGCTTGCGCTGGTCATCCTGGCTGACGCGTACGTACACCGTACCGTTACCAACGCCGTCGAGGTTACCCGAGACGCGGTCCCCGTTGCGCGTGAGCACGGTCGCCCGGTGCTCAGCTTCTGCGATTACGAAGCTCGGCAGGGCCACGAGCGCCAGCGCGAGCACGAGAGCGAGTCTGCGAATTGCCATGGCAGCCATTAGTGCAAAGACTGATCCACGGCCAGAATGCGTCATCCCGGGAAACCAGCAGGCTCTTATCCCGCCGCCGACTCGCTTCGAACACCTACAAAGGGCAGCGACACGACCGTTGCAGGTATCACCGCATCACCAACCCCGGAATGGACTTGGAGCATGGTGCCCGGTTCGAGAAAATCCCGGTGGACATAGCCCAACGCAATAGGGCGTCCGAGCGACGGAGACCATGCCGCGCTGGTCAGACGACCCACCTGGCGTTCGTCGCGCCGGACGAGGTCGCCAGCGTGAGGGAGCGCGCCCACCGCGAACTCGAGACCGGCGAGCTTCTTGGCAACGCGGCCTTGTCCGCGCTGCATCACACGGATGATGACTTCCTGGCCGACGTAACACCCCTTCGTGAACGAGATGGCGCGGTTTTGGATGCCTGCCTCGAGCGGGATGGTGTGCTCGTCCATGTCGACGAGGAACAACGGCACGCCTGCCTCGATGCGAAGGACATCAAGGGTCTCGAGCGTGGTCGAAATGGATCCAGCGTGCTCGGCGGCGCCCACGACGAGGGCCGCATCCGCGCGGTCGACGAATACGGTGATCGCGGGCACGCCGTACACGGACTCCACGGCCGTGGCGAGAATCGCGAACTCGGGGGCAAGCGGAGGAGCAGCCGCAGGGCCAATCACATCGATCACCGCCACCAACGAAGACACGTTTGTGATCTGCGCATCTTCTGTGAACAGGAGAGAGTCGAGCCTCGCCCTGAGCGATTCGGAAAGGACGCCTGGGACTTCGAGCAACGTGCGGTCCTCGCGATTGAGCACGCGCATGTCAGAGATCATGCGGCCTTGCGGAGTCAGGTACGCGGCGTAGCAGCTGTCGCCTGGCTGCAGAGCTTCGACATCGTTCGTCAATAACCCCTGGAGCCAGGTCAGCCGGTCGGCTCCGCTGACCGACAACACGCCGCGATCCTCCCGGCGCACGACGACGCTGCCGTGCCGCGCCGCCTGGTAGCCCTCTGTTGAATACATGGTCTAAGCTGAAGCGAAGTGAGCAATCCCAATTGTACGCGGCTGATGACTGTCGCTCTGGGTCTGGTCTATGCGGTCGGTGCGCCGCTTGCCACGACCGAGCAGCAACAACCGCGGGGCGCAGGAAGCCAGGCGTACGTTGTCTTTCTGCAATCGCGGCCGGTCGGACGTGAAGAGGTAACGGTTGTCCGACAAGCCGACGGATGGATCATCAGAGGCAGCGGTCGCATCGGGCCCCCGGTGGACATCGTCACCCGCGCCGCGGAGATTCACTACACCGGCGACTGGCACCCGACGCGAATGTCCATTGAGGGCACCGCGCGCGGGCAGGAAGTATCGATTCAAACCGTGTTTGCGCAAGGCACCGCAAACAGCACGATTGTCGCGGGCGGTCAAACCACTACCAAGGCAGACGCGGTTGCCGCCGACGCCGTGGTGTTGCCAAACCTTCTGCTCACATCCTATTCAGCGCTCGCTCGACGGCTCGTCGGCGCGAAGCCGGGCGCCGCGCTCCACGGGTACATCGTGCCTCAGGCTGAAGTGCCGATTAGGGTCGGAGGTGTCTTTGAGGATCGGATCGAGACGGCCGCACGTGCGATCAACGCGACGCGGTATGCCTTGACGGTGGCGCAACCCGGCGGCGAAGTGCAGGTGACGCTTTGGGCGGATGCTGACGGCTCCCTTCTGCGTCTCAGCGTTCCTGTGCAAGGCTTGGAGCTGGCGCGTGAAGACATCGCCTCGGCTGCGTCCCGGACCACGTCCTTTTCGCTCCCGACTGACGAAGCGGTTCGCATTCCGGCCAACGGCTTCAATCTCGCGGGAAGCCTTGCCAAGCCGGGCGCCGCCAAAGACAAGCTACCCGCCGTCGTTCTGCTCAGCAGCTACGGTTCCACCGATCGCGACGCGACCGCGAGTGGCGTCCCGATCATGGGTCACGTCGCCGGCGCACTCGTCGACGCCGGCTTCCTCGTCGTCCGCTTTGACAAGCGCGGCACCGGACAAAGCGGTGGACGGTCCGAAAGCGCGAGCATCCTCGACTCCGTCGACGACCTGCGGGCGACGGTGACGTGGCTCGAGAAGCGGCCCGACGTCGATAAACGGCGCATCGCCGCAGTCGGGCACAGTGACGGCGCGTGGGTAGCGCTCGCGGGGGCCGCGCGCGACCGGCGCATTGCGGCGATTGGGCTTGTCGCGGCCGGTTCGTCGCCTGGCTCTGAGCTTCTCCTCGAGCAGCAGGCACATCTGTTCGATCGCATGAAAACTCCGGAGGCCGAACGACAGGAAAGGATCGCGATGCAGAAGCGAATTCAGGCCGCCGTGCTCGGGCAAGGAACCTGGGACGGTATTCCCACCGACCTGCGAAAGACAGCGGAGACGCCGTGGTTTCTCAGCTTCCTGTCGTTCGACCCGGTCAAGTTGATGAAAGACGTGCGGCAGCCGATGCTGATCGTGCACGGCGAGCTCGACACGCAAGTGGCGCCCCGCCACGCCGACGCGTTGGCCGCCGCGGCGCGCGCGCGTAAACGCAAAGCGACGGTCGACGTGGTCAAGGTGCCGGGCGTGAACCATCTGTTGCTACCGGCGACGACAGGCGAGGTCGACGAGGTACTCGACGATGAGCGGGAAGACGGTGTCGTCAGCCGTGACGTCCGCCATTGCGTTGTGGCTGGCAAACACCCTCGGCCCAGCCTCAAAGTAGGCCAGTGTGACGGGTTACGCGGTTATGTAGGGGCCGGTAGACCGGCCGCTACATACGGTGCTGCGCCAGTGTTCCTCGTGAGAAGTGAAGCCTTCGTTACGTAGGGGCCGGTCTTTAGACCGGCCCGAAGGCCTACAAGCGTCGCCATAGTTCTTCGACGGCATCTCTGAGCTGCGTCGCCGAGTCTCCGTACTCGGCCGATGCGCGGAACTGCAGCGGCGCGCCGATCGCGACGCGTACGCGGTGCCGGCTCCACGGCATCAGCACACGCCAGTTAATCGGGCGGTTCCGCGGCCACAATTCGTGCGCACCCTTGAGCGCAACCGGCACGATCGGTATTCCAAGATGCTGCGCGAGGATGGGCGCGCCTTTCTTGAATCGTTTCACCGTCCCATCGATCGATCGCTCGCCTTCCGGGAAGAGCATCAGGATCCTGCCGTGCCGAAGTCCGAGCGCACTCGCCTGCATCGCGGAAACGAGATTCGCGTCGGGGTCAACAGGCAGAAGGTTGATCTTGCGTGCCAACCATCGCGTAAGCGGCGTCTCGAAATACTCCGATGCACCGACGAAGAACAACTGCCGGAAAAGACGATAGGGCAGCACGGCGCAAACGAGAAACGGATCGACGTAACTCTGATGATTGGGACTGATGATGTAAGGGCCCTGCTCGGGTAGGTTGCCGCGCCCGACGACGAGGCTCGGTCCCAGAACTAATCGCAGGATGCGCGAGATGGCAAACAACACCGGGACGGCTATCGGCCGCTTCTCGAGCAGCGCCCGCACGGGATCCGTCGGCGATGGCAGATCCCGCAGCAACACCAACCATGATGCTTCGCTCGATCCGGGACCGGCGCAGTCACGATCGGGCCGCACCGCGTCGACAAGCTGCCCGACGGTCAGAATCTGGTGTGCCTTCTCCTCTGCGAGACGGACGCCGAATCGCTGCTCGAGGGCGGTGAGGAGCTCGACGCGTTCCATCGAGTCGAGGCCGAGATCGAGCTCGAGGTTGGCGCCGCGCACGACGGGCCGGCCGTGCGCATGGCCGCGCACGATTTCCGCCACCTCGCACGCATGCGGGTCGTCGCTCCAGTGCTCGGCATGTTCGAGGGTGACCGCGCCATCAATAACCGGACGCTCGGCATTCCACCTCACCCGCCGCGCGATCTCCTGCCGCTTCAATTTGCCCGTCGTCGTCCGCGGCAGCGGCTCGAACCACAGCTCGTACGCCTGCACGCGTTTGTCGGGCGGCAGGTGAATCGATTGTCCTTCGATTTCGAATCGAAGCAGATCGCCGGCGTTGACCACCCGCCGGTGGCGCAGCAAATCGGCGTCCGGCACGACCACGGCAAACAGGCGTTGCACCTGCGGTTCGGTTGGAGATGTGACGGCTAGAACGCAGATCTCCTTGATGAATGCCGACTGGCGATACTGCGCTTCCACCTCCTCGGGGTTGATGCTCTTGTCGTTCGAGAGCACGATGATTTCCGTCCGACGGCCGGTGATCGTCAATCGACCGTGCCGATCGAGTCTGCCCAGATCGCCGGTGAGAAACCACCCGTCGGCGGTCACCGATGTCACTGGCTGATTGAAGTAACCCTGCATGACGCTCGGTCCGCGGATGGCGATCTCGCCGTCTACGTCGCCGGTCGAAGGGATGATCGTGATCTCGAGTCCTGGCAGCACGGCGCCAACCGTGTCGAGAGGGGCGTCGTCTGGTCGGGTCAGCGTGGCCGCGGCGCTCGTCTCGGTGAGGCCGTACGCCTGCAGGACGGTAAACCCGAGCGCATGGAAATGCCTTCCGATGTGGGGATCGAGCCTCGCTCCACCGTTGATCAGCAGCCGCAGCCGTCGACCAAGAAGTTCATGGACTCCTCCGAACACGAGAGGCCCAAGGTTGATGCCGGCGCGCCGCAGCGCGGAGGACGTGGTGAGGAGCCGCCGAGCAATGATGCGCCTGAGCACGCTGCCCTTGCGAAACTCCTGCAGCAATTGCTCATGGAGCATGGCGAAGAACCGCGGAACAGCCGCGAAGATCGTGATGTCGCGCTCGGCCAACGCGCGAATGAGCTCAGAGGAGCTGACGCTCTGGACAAATACTACGCGCGCGCCCGCCGTCAACGGCAGGAGCAGATTGACCAGGTGACCGAAGGCATCAAAGAGCGGAAGCACGCCCAGCAGGCTGTCCTGCTCGCTCACGTGGACGACCTTGCCGACGGCGTCGCGTGCCGTGATCAAATTGCCGTGGGTGAGGACAACGCCCTTCGGGGCGGCGGTTGTGCCCGCGGTATACAGGATGACCGCGGGATCGTCTTCGCCCGAGAACGCCGATGCACCCGCCGACGCCATCTCACCTGAAAACATGTAGCGCGGGTCTTCAAGCCTGCGATCTCCGCAGCCCGGGACTTCGCAGACGGAAACGCCGGGGGTATCGCGGACTACTTCCGCCGCAATGGTCGAAAGCCGCTCATTGACGAACAACACGCGTGCGCTGGTGTCTGCGACGATGGTCCGGACCTCGGTAACGGAGTAATTGGTGTCAAGAGGCACCGCGACCGCGCCGATTCGGAGAATGCCGAGGTAGGCCGCGCACCACGACGCATCGCGGTCGGCAAAGATGACGCAGTGGTCTTGGGCACGAACGTCTCGGCCCCTGAGCCACGCCGCATACGACAGGGCCATTTCGCGGAGGTCAGCGTAGGTGTGTCGCTCGACGGATTCGGGTCTTTGGACTTCGATCGCGACGCGCGCGCTGAATCTCTGCGCAGCAGCGTCGAACACGTCCCAGACGTTCACTCGACGAATCTTAGTGTCAGTTACACTACAACCCGATGTGGATCCTGGAATCGACTGACCCCGAGTTGCCGTTCACTTTCCGCATACTCCCTGATTCGATCAAGACGGTGGGCCGGGCGCCGCGCGCGGACTTCATCGTCGATGCGGCGCTTGTGTCGAGGCTGCACTGCCGCCTGACGCTGGACGCGGGCGGGTTCGGCGTCGAAGATCTGGGCAGCACCAACGGCACGTGGCTGAATGGACAGAAGGTCGCGCGTGCGCCGCTGACCGCTGGAGACAAGCTCAAGGTCGGGCGGGTCGAGTTCGCCGTCAAGAGTGCGCAGTAAGAAACGGGTTCGTCCGCCGCTCCTCTCCAATCGTTGTCGGACCGCCGTGCCCCGGGTAAACCCGTGCTTCGTCGCCGAATGAAAACAGCACGTGCTGGATCGACCTGATGAGCGTGGCGTGGTCGCCGCCTGGAAGGTCGGTCCGGCCGATTGAACCGGCAAATAGCGTGTCACCGACGAACAGATCGAGACCTCGCTCGCCGCGTTTGCCGATCTGAAGGCACACGCCTCCAGGACAATGGCCGGGGGTGTGATGCACGAAGACATCGAGATCGCCGACCGAAATGGGGCCGGTCCCGTCGTAGAACACGTCGACGGGAGGCGGAGCTTCAACGCTCAGTCCAAAGAGACGCCCGTGCGCCACCGCTTGCTCATAGAGAAACAGATCGTCGCGGTGCAGATGCACGGGAACGTGCAGGGCGCGTTTCGCGCGTGCCACACCGCTCACATGGTCGACGTGGGCATGAGTCAAAAGAATGGCGACGACCTGCAGTTTCTCGCGAGCGATAAACGCCAGCAGATCGTCAACTTCGTCGCCAGGATCGATCAGCACCGCTTTCCGTGTCGTCTCGCACCCGACGACAAAACCGTTTTTGAAGAAAGGCGGGGCGGCGGCGGTTTCCAGAATCACCAGAGTAGGATAGCGAAATCACCATGGTTCTTGTTGTCGTTGACGACCTGATGTTCCGTTCCAAGATTTCCACGACGGCAAAAGCGGTCGGCGCCACGATCGCGGCGGCCACGACAGCCGAAGCCGCGGTCGCCCGTGCACGCGAGCTGAGCCCATCGCTCGTCATCCTCGACCTTGACAGCGTGCGAACACAGCCATTCGAGGTCCTGCGACAGTTTGCCGAGTCGCCCGATCTCGTCGGCATACCAACGCTCGGTTTTGTTTCCCATGTGCACGCTGACGTCATTCGCCAGGCACGCGCGCTCGGCATTGGGGAAGTGCTGGCGCGCAGCGCGTTTGTCGCAACGCTGCCCGACATTCTGTCGCGCGCGGCCACATGATCCGCCTGCTCGATATCATCGACGCCCAGAAGCGCATCCGTACGAGGCTTCAGCCTGCGCCGCTTCGCCAGTCGTTCTGGTTATCTGAAGCGACTGGGGCGACGGTTTACCTCAAGCTGGAATCGCTCCAGCTCACAAGCTCCTTCAAGATTCGGGGGGCGCTCAACGCCGCCCTGCGCGTCGTGGAACTCGCCGGCGGTGATGCCGCACATGCACCGCACGTTGTGACCGCATCGGCGGGCAATCACGGGAGAGCGCTGGCCCTCGCCTGCCAACAACTCGGCCTCAGGACGGTCGTGTTTACCCCGCGGACAGCGCCCGAAACGAAGAAGGCGGCGATTCGCCGGCACGGCGCCGAGCTGCGCGACGATCCTGCCGACTACGACGCTGCCGAACACGCAGCCCGCGCGCACGCTGCGGCGACGGGTGCCACTTTCATCTCGCCCTACAACCATCCTGATGTGATTGCCGGCGCGGGCACCACGGCGCTCGAAGTGCTGGACGCCGTGCCATCGGCCGACGCCATCGTGGTACCCCTCGGCGGCGGCGGACTCGCCAGCGGGATTGGCGTCGCGATCAACGCCGCCGCGCCGCACATGACGGTGATCGGCGTCGAAGCCGCCGCTTCAACACCTTTTGCGGCGTCCCGTCCGCTCGGGCGCATCATTCCCATCGACCCCAAGCCGTCGATCGCGGACGGTCTCACAGGTAATCTCGAACCGGACTCACGCACTTTCAATCTCGTTCAGCGGCTCGTCGAGCGCCTCGTTGCCGTCGAGGAAGCCGACATCCAAACCGCCATCCGCGGGTTGGCTGCGGAAGAGCATTTGATCGTGGAAGGCGCTGGAGCGGTCGCAACCGCGGCGGTGTTGACCAAGCGAGTCGTGCAAACCGGCCAGACCGCGATCGTCATGGTGACCGGCGGCAACATCGATCTCGCGAAATTTACTACTCTCGTGAGTCGCGGGTAGGCCGTACCGCAGCCGCTCGGAGCGACGCGGCAAGCGTGGCTGCAGATCCCAGGACGGCACCGTCGTCATGTTCGATGATGACATCGAGAATGGGCAACGTTCCTTTGGCGTTGCGGGTGAGCTGCCGCAGAACAGTAACGATGGCTCTGAGGTCGGTCTCTTCCTCAGCGGCTGGAGGGACCGCCAACGATGGGTCGCCCACGCGATCGAGCTTGGCTTTGCCCTTCATCGTGACGAGAACGGTGTCGAAGTTGATGGCGCCGTGAATCACGCCGCGCGAGTGGAGCTCCGCGACCGCATCGGCGATCTCGCTCATCAACTCGGCCGCGCGTCGGGGATGAAGCGGTTGTCCGCCGCTCAACTGCTTCAGTGATTGTGATTGCACATATTCATATGCCAGCAGCAGTCCATTCGCGCCGACCGTCACATCGAACAGGGTGATGAGCGCCGGGTGAAAGATGCCTCTGGCGGCGATCGGCCGAGCGGCATCCTCCGTCGCAGTCGCTGCGGTTGTAGGAACGTTGCGCAGCAGGACGGTCTGCGCGGTCTGTTGGTCGCGCGCACGCAGCGGCGTTCCCGGCTGTGCCGCCTCGAGCGGTTGATAGCGCCCGGCAATCATTTCGCGGGCCGCGACGGGCGAATTTCAATCCGGCTGGGGAGGCTACGACCCGGAAAGTCGAGCAATCCAAGAATCGCACGTGCGACGTCTTCGGCGTGCAGCTTCCAATCGCTGCCGGTGCCATCAGGTCGCCCCGAAAATTCGGTAGCGACCGATCCAGGGAGCACGTAGCTCACGCGAATGTTGTCGTAGCGGACTTCCTGCATCAACACCTCGCAGAAAGCATTGAGCGCCGCTTTCGACGCACAGTATGCACCGCCGCCGGAGAACGGAGTCTTGCTGGCCAGGCTGCTCACGCTGATGATCCAGCCCCCGCCGCGCGCGCGCATGTGCGGGAGAACCGCTTTCGAGCAGTGGAACACGCCCGTGAGGTTTGTGTCGAGTATCTGGTTCCACTCGTCGTAGGACATCTCGGCGATCGGCCGCCCGACACCAACTCCTGCATTGTTGACGAGGACGTCGAGGCCACCGAACGTTGCGGTCACGTCGCCGACGAGGCGCTCGACCTCCTGGGGATGGCGAACATCGCACACGAAGCCTGCAACGTTGGTGGCACCCTTGCCGTTCCTCAGCCCTTTCTCGCCACGCTTGACGCTCTCCACTGACCTGCCCGTGATCGCAACGCGATCGCCGGTCGCGAGAAGCGCTTGTGCCGTGGCCAACCCAATACCACGCGTGCCACCAGTCACCAGGCAGACCCGATCCATGTAGATAGAATAGTCCGCGTGGCGACGGCAGTCATCATCGGCGCCGGTGATCTCGGCGGTGCCTTGGCGCGGCAGCTCGCGGCGGCTGATGTCGTGTCGACCGTCGTACTCGTTGAAGAGAGCGGCTCCGTTGCAGAGGGAAAAGCACTCGACATTCGTCAGGCCGGTCCCGTCGATGGCTACTCAACCGTTGTCACCGGCGCCGCGTCACTCGACGCAGTCATCGGTGCGAACTTTATTCTGATCGCCGATCGAAGCGGTTCTCCAGGCGGAGAATGGCAGGACGATGTGGCTGTCGGTTTGCTGATGCGCATTGCGCACCTCAATCAGACGGCGCCAGTCGTTTGCGCCGGTGCTCGGCAATTGACAGTCGTCGAACGCGGCATTCGTGAGCTTGGTATTGGCCGCGCCCGCATCTTCGGGTCGGCTCCTGAGGCGTTGCGATCTGCGGTGATGGCGCTCACCGCACTCGAAGCGGGTTGCGCCGCTACCGACATCAGCCTCACTGTTCTTGGACGTCCGCCAAATCAGATCATCGTGCCTTGGGAAGACGCGTCGATCGCCGGCCGGCGCGCCACATCGGTGCTGACGCCGCCGGCGTTGACGAGGCTCGACGCTCGCCTGTCAAAGTTGTGGCCGCCGGGACCGTTGACGCTTGCTGCGGCTGGGGCCCGCGCGATTGGTTCGGCGGTCATGATGACGCCCCGAACGATCAGCGCGTTTGTGGCATTCGCGCGGGAAGGGAGCGCCCTCCAGCCCGTCGGCATGCTTCCTGTGATCGTGTCGCCGCGCGGCGTCGACGGTGTGCTCGCACCGTTACTCTCGACGCGCGACCGAGTTCGTCTGGAAACAGCGTTGTCGTCCTGATCTCAGTCGCGGCTAATCGCCAAGACCGCGCAATACATAACGCGCGATGAGATACGGCCCACCAATACCCAGGATGAGTGTGGCGCCGAGGAGAAGAATCGCCACCGGTCGTCCGAAATTGAGCGTCCAACCGCGACCGGTCCGAGTACGGACGAAGAGCGCAGGGTCCACGGGGTTGAAGTAGAGCTGACGGAGCCTCCAGACAGTTGGATCGACGCTCAGGACACTGGCGCGATCGTGCCCGACAAGCTTCATCGTGCGCGCGGTAATCACGACCGATGCGACGATCGCCGTCACCATCGCCAGCGAGTAGAGCTCGCCGTAGCCGCCGACGCCGCCACGCCACAACGCGATCAGCCGGGCAGCGCCGAGCGCCTGTACGGAAATCCAGACAGCGGCCAGTAGCCCAATGCCTTCGGCCGCAACACACATACGCGTCGTGTCGCCGGTGTCCTCGAAGCCGCCGGCAAGTGCCGGCCGCGCGCGCCACAACAGAAGCAACATCAGTGCGCCGAACACGGTGACCAGCCCAAGCTGCACGATCGCCGGCAGCATCACCATCAGTGGCGTCTTAAGCTGATAGATGAAAGGCAGGCCTTCCACGTAGCGGACCGGTAGGCCAACGGGCAAAAGCGAGTACGTTGACGCCAGATAGGTCGCAGTGCCGGCAGTCATGGCGAGCGAGACCGTGATCGCCCACCACGTCACCTGCGTGGGCCGAGCCCATCGGCCCATCACGAGACGAGCGCCTGGGCGTCGCAGCGCGCGGCTGGCTGGCGCGCAAACACATCGAGAAAGTGGCGCTCGACCACGTCTTCGACAGCAGCGAGCGACGCCGTTGTCGTGGTCAGCTTCGACAGAGACGTCACCCCACGATCCGCAATGCCGCACGGCACAATCAACTCGAAAAACTCCAGATTCGTGTTCACGTTGAATGCAAAGCCGTGGCTCGTGATCCAGCGTGAGATCCGCACGCCAATCGCACCGATCTTGTTGCCGCCGACCCAGACCCCAGTGAGGCCGGGGAGACGTCCGGCGTCAACGCCGAATGCGCCGCACGTACGAATCATCACGTCTTCCAGGTCGCGAACATAGCGATGCACGTCCTGGCGGTCGGGCCGCAAATCGATGATGGGATAACCGACGATCTGCCCGGGGCCGTGATAGGTGACATCGCCGCCGCGCCCGGTGTCGAAGACTTCCACGCCGCTCGCGGCAAGATGATCGGGGGTCGCCAGGATATGCGACGCGCCACCTTTACGGACACCAACGGTGATCACAGGAGGATGTTGAAGCAGCAGGAGCGTGTCGGGAATGCGCCCCGCTTTTCGGTCGGCGACGAGACTCTCCTGAAGCGCGAGCGCTTCCCCGTATGGGACCACTCCGAGGCGCGAAACAGCGAGCTCACGCATGTTGCTGATGTCTCTCTCGGTTTGAGGCGGACCTTTCAGTAGGTTACACCTGCGACGGATCGAAGGTCTCAATCCCCTTCTTGACCTCCGCCATGAACTGGTCGGCCACCGCACCATCAACCAGGCGATGGTCGTAGCCGAGCGTGAGGTATCCCATCAGCCGGATACCAATCATGTCGTCGATGACGACGGGGCGCTTCTCGATGTTGCCGACGCCGAGAATAGCCACCTGCGGCTGATTGATAATTGGCAGCCCGAACTGCGCACCGAACGTACCGGGATTGGTAATCGTAAACGTACCGCCATGCACTTCGTCGGGCTGCAGCTTCTTGGTGCGCGCTCGATCGGCGACGTCCGCGATCGCCCGCGAGAGTCCCAACAGGTTCAACTCGTCAGCACGCTTCACGACCGGCACAATCAATCCGTGGTCGAGTGCCACCGCTATCCCGAGGTTGACGTCGCGCTTAAAGACGACGTTCTCGCCGTCGATTGATGCATTGATCACCGGGTGACGCCGCAGGCAATCAATCACCACTTTGGCAATGAACGATGTAAACGTGAGTTTGACCCCGCGCTGGTCGTACTCGGCTTTTCGTGCTTTGCGGATGTCGTCGATCCGGCTGTAATTGACCTCAAATACCGAGTACACGTGAGCGGACGTGCGGCGGCTGAGCACCATGTGCTCGGCGATCTTCTTGCGCATGACCGACATCGGTTCGATGCGGTCGGACCCCGAAGGTGCCGGGGGTGCCGAAGGTGCCGAAGGTGCCGAGGGTGCCGGAGGTGCCGGAGGTGCCGGAGTGAGGGTGCGATGCCTTTGTCGATGTAGCCGAGGATGTCGTTCTTCGTGACCCGGCCGGCGATCCCTGATCCGCTGATGTGGCGAATGTCGACGCCATGCTCGGCAGCGATACGGCGGACCAGCGGAGACGATTTCTGCCGCGCCATCCCAGCGGTGTCTGCCGCGTCGTGTTCGTTCGGAGGACCGGCGTCGCGAGGGGCGGGTGCGCCGGCGCCACTAGGCCCTCGGCTGTGGTGGAAGCGGCTGCCGGCTGACGCGAGTCGCGCCCAGGAGCCGCAGCCGATGCCGGACGTGAGTCGCGTCCCGGGGGCGCGGCAGGGCCGGGTGCGGCCGGCGTGGTGGCTGACGCGGCCGGAGTTCCGTCCGGTTGCGCGGAGGGCAGTGCCGTCTTGCCCGAAGGCGCGGCAGCCGTTCCGGCAGTGCTGTCGGTCGCCGGCCCGGCGGGCTTCTCGCCAGCGGCCCCTATGGTCGCAACAACGCTGTTGACCGCGACCGTCTCGCCTTCCTTGACTTTGATCTCGAGCAGCGTCCCAGCCGCCGGTGACGGAATCTCGGCGTCAACTTTGTCGGTCGAGATCTCGAACAGCGGCTCGTCGCGATCGACGTTGTCGCCAATCTTTTTGATCCAGCGGACGATGGTGCCTTCTGCGATCGACTCGCCCATCTGGGGCATCACGACTGGTGTGGACATCTCTTCAATCTCTCACTGTCGACAGTCGACGGTCGACCGTCGACGTGAACGGCTAAATATGAATCGCCGCGCCAAGAACCGCGTGCGCGGCTTCGCCGACCGCCTCCGACATCGTGGGATGCGCGTGAATCGTCTTGATCAGTTCCTCGACCGTGCACTCCAGACGAAGCGCCAGCACCGCTTCAGCCACGAGCTCCGTTGCACGCGGGCCGATGATGTGCACGCCGAGCACTTCGTCGTACTTCTTGTCCGCCACGATCTTGACGAAGCCCTCGGTCTCGCCGGCCATGCGCGCGCGTGCCAGCGCCTTGAACGGAAACGAACCCACGCGCACGTCGTAGCCGTTCCGCTTCGCCTCGGCCTCGGTTAACCCGACACTGCCTATCTCGGGATCGCAGTAGGTGCCACGCGGCACGTGGTCGTAATTGATCGGCCGCACCTCGTGCCCGGCAATGCGCTCCGCTGTCAGAATGCCTTCCATCGACGACACGTGGGCAAGCTGATAATGCGGGCCGCCCATCGTGATCACATCGCCGATCGCCGAGATTCCCCGGACATTGGTGTGAAACAACTGATCGACGACGACGAAGCCTCGATCGAGTTTCACCCCGAGTGCTTCCAGACCAACGCCTTCGGTGACAGGTCCGCGGCCTGTGGCAACGAGCAGCACCTCGACGGAAAGCTTTTGCGTTTTGCCGTCCGCCCCGGACATTTCGAGATCGACACCCTTTGCGCCAGGTTTGGCGGAGGTCACCTTGGTGTTCGTGAGCGATTTGATCCCGCGCCGCTTGAAATTCTTCTCCAGCTCCGCCGACACCGCTTCGTCCTCGCCTGGCACCAACCGCGGCAGCAGCTCGATAATCGTCACTTCGCTGCCATAACTCTTGAAGATCGACGCGAACTCGACTCCCACGGCGCCGCTGCCCATGATGGCAATGGTCTTCGGCACGCGGTCGAGGTGAATCGCTTCGTCGCTGAAAATGATCTGCTTACGGTCGACCTCGATGCCTGGCACACTGCGCGGCGCTGACCCGGTGGCCACGACGATCTCCTTCGTCGCGTGGAGAACCTGCTTGCCCCCGTCGTGAAGCGTGACCTCCACCTGACCGCCGCCCGCGAGACGCGCCCTGCCCTTGATCCATTCGATCTTGTTCTTTTTGAAGAGCATGTCGATGCCGCCGGTCAGCCCGGCGATCATCTTGTCCTTTCGCGCATGCACGGCGGCCATGTCGAGTGTGACCGCGCTGCCGTCGATGCCGCTCAGGCCCCATTCCTTCGCCGCCTGCGCGATCTTGAGCGCGTGCGCGTGCTCCAGGAGCGCCTTGGTCGGGATGCACCCCCAGATGAGGCACGTGCCCCCCAGCGCCTTCTGCTTTTCAACAACAGCGACGCTGAGGCCCAGCTGTGCCGCGCGGATCGCTGCCACGTACCCGCCGGTTCCCGCGCCGATGACGATGATGTCGTGCCCGTTGGCCATATGAACAGCCTCTCACTGTCGCTTGGAACCGCGCACAGGTCAAGAGCGCTTCAGGCTCGACAGCGGCACGAATGATTGCTGAACGGGAGGGGCGGCAGCCGCGGCTTCTTCAGCTGTGGGCGCAACAGCCTTGACGCGCGCCTTGAGTTCGCCGTGATCGAATTTGAGTTCCCAGTACAACTCGGTGAGTTGCGCCAGCCGGCGCGATAGCCGGCGAGCGGTCACGAGTGATGCGAGGGCGAGCAGCCAGCCGCTGACCGCCACGATCCAGAGCGATGCCATACCTGAACGAATATACTGCGGGCGTGTCGGTCCGCCGCAAGACCGTACTCGTCATCGATGCCGATGACCACGACCGCGAACGCCTCGCGGTCCCACTGCGGCGTGAGTACCGGGTCCTCCGCGCCGCCTCCGCCGAGGCAGCCCTCTCGCTCATGGAGCGCGAGGACGTCGACGTCGTCGTCGCCGATGCCAAGCTGCCCGGCCTCAGCGCACTCGAACTGCTGCACATCGTCCGGGAGAATTACCCGCTGGCCGAGAGCATCCTCATGGCCGCGGCTTCCGACCTCGACGACGCCGTGCAGGCGATTAAACTCGGCGCTTACCACTACCTGGCGAAGTCCTCGGAGCCCGACACGCTGCGCGCGACCGTCGCCCATGCCTCGCAGCGACAGGATTTGAACCGCCGCGTCCTGACGTTGCGGGCGGAGGTGCAGGAGCTCGGTGACCGTGAATTCATTTCCGGCCCGAGCCGCTCGATGCGTGAAACGCTCGAGAAGGTCCAGAAGGTCGCTCACCTTTCCGCCACCGTGCTCATCCTGGGCGAGAGCGGCACCGGCAAGGAACTGCTCGCGCGCCGCATTCATCGTGCCTCGGCCAACGCACCTGGGGGCGGTGGCGCCGACCGGCCATTTATTGCGATCAACCTCGCCGCCATCCCGCGTGAGCTCGTCGAGAGCACGCTGTTCGGTCATGAACGCGGCGCCTTCACCGGCGCGCTGCAACAGCGCATTGGCAAGTTCGAGCTGGCGAGCGGCGGCACGCTGTTTCTCGACGAAATCGGTGATCTGCGACTGGATCTCCAAGCCAAACTCTTGCGGGCGATCCAGGAGGGCGAGATCGAACGGGTCGGGGGCAGCAAGCCGATCAAAACATTCTTTCGGCTGATTGCGGCGACAAACGTCGATCTCGAGCGCGCCGTCAAAGATGGCACGTTCCGAGAAGACCTGTTTTACCGGCTCAACGTCATTCCGGTCCGACTGCCGCCGCTGCGCGAACGCATCGAGGACCTGCCCGAGCTCGCCCAGTTCTTTCTCGACCGCTACAACGCGCGATTTCACAAGCAGCTGCGCGGCATCGCGCAATCGACGTTGCGTATGCTCTCGCATCACTGGTGGCCCGGCAACGTCCGCGAGCTCGAGAATCTGATCGAGCGCGTGGTCGCGACAGCCGATGGCGAGTGGATCACAGACGACGACCTGCCGTTTGAGTTTCTCGTCGCGGAACTCGATCATGACAAGGCGGACGGAAGCCTTTTGGACCGGGCGCTGGTGACCTTCGAGCGCAACTTCATCCTGCGTGGACTCGAGCGCAGCGGCTGGAATGTGACCCAGACGGCGCGCTATCTCGGCGTGCCGCTGTCGACGCTGAAGTTCAAGATGGATCGGCTGGAGATTCGCGAGATCGCGCGGCGCATCAAAGGCGGGTAAGCGCGTCAGGGGGCAGGCGTCAGGGATCAGGGATCAGGTGTCAGGAATCAGGCGTCAGGGATCAGTGACGCAAGTGATCAGGGAAATCCTGTAGCGCGGGCCTGTAGGCACGAGCGGCGTTTCTGTGACGGTCGAAAAGCAGAAGGCAGAAATCAAAAGGGGGCCACCTTCTGACTTCTGCCCGGTTCCTGCCGGGGGAAGTCTGCGAGACCCGCTGCTACTTGCGCGGCAGAACGGCGTCCTTCAGCTGCTTGACGATGCGCGCCTTGACGACAGTTTTTGCCGGAATCTTGATTGGCTCGCCTGTGGCAGGGTTGCGGCCCATGCGGGCCTTTCGCTTTTGTACGACTAACTTCACCATACCGGGCAGCACGAACTCGCCCGACCGTTTGAGCTCCTTCTCGCAGAGCGACGCGAGCTCGTCGAAGAACTCCCGCGCTTGCGTTCGCTTCACTTCGAACCGTTCTGCGAACGTCGAAAACAGCTCCGATTTGCCCATCCTGCGGGCTTCAGCCATCGTGTTCCCCCTGGTCATGCCGCGCGCCTGTTGACGATACTCCGAAACTGCAGCTGCGCGCGGAACAGCCGCTCACGGAAAATGGCGTAAAAAACGCCGTAATGCTACTGCGCGCGCCGAACACTGTCAATAAATCGCAGTGCTAACATGAGGTCGATGGCCACGACGGATGCGCTCGAGACGTTTCCAAACCCGCGTCCGCAACGCGAGTACGAAGTCGAGATCGACTGTCCGGAGTTCACGTCGATGTGTCCAAAGACCGGCCTCCCCGACTTCGGGACCATTCGCATCCGCTATGTGCCCGACGCGCTCTGCCTCGAGCTCAAGGCGGTCAAGTACTACCTGATGGGGTACCGCAACCAGGGGATTTTTTACGAGGCGGCAACGAACAAGATTCTCGACGACCTGGTTGGCGCCTGTCAGCCGCGCCGGATGACTGTCGTGGGCGACTTCAGTGCGCGCGGCGGCATCACCACGAAGGTGACAGCGGAATATGCCCGATGACGACATCGTCCGCGTCCCGATCGAGGACGCGATCGACCTCCACACCTTCCACCCGCGCGACATTCTCTCCGTCGTCGAAGATTATCTACAGGCAGCCGTGGACAACGGCTGCTCGCTGGTCCGCCTGATTCACGGACGCGGCAAGGGCGTGCAGCGCGCCTCCGTCCGGCGGCTGCTCGCCTCGCACCCGCTGGTGGAGGACTTCTGGGACGCGCCCGAGGCTCACCTGGGCGCCACGATCGTGAAACTCAAGCCGCCGGGCGGCCCACGAGCGACCGTGCCATCGCCGTGATTTGCAGGTGCAATTCACTGCTGCGCAGGCACGACACCGGCACGCCCGTGCTAAGGGCGGCGGCCACCGTCCGATAATCGCTCGGAAGTGTGTGATCGATCGATCGGTTCAGGACCTTCTCGATTTCCCCGACAGGCAGCACGCCATTTTCCGACGTGCGGTTCAACACGATACGGACCCGTTCCGCTGCCACCCCGGTCAGCCGTAGCGCATCACCGTAGCGCTGCAAGTTCCTCAGACATGGCATGTCGGGGTTGGCCACGAGCATCACCACATCGGACATGGTCAACGCCGCGGCAGCACACGCCGTGAGCGTCCTTCCCGCATCGATGACGAGGAACTCGTACACCTTCGCGAAGTAGCGGATGGTGTGCTCGACCGCCTCCGCATCGCGCACCGAGGGACGGCCAAATCCATCCGATGCCGAAAGCACATGGACCCCGCAATTGTGCTCGGCGAGAAAGTGCGATGCCGGCGTTCCGCTTGTCCATCCGAGTTGATCGATGAAGTCGACAATGCTGTAACGCGGACGCAGACCAAGAAAGACGGAAACGTCTCCGAGTCCGACTTTGACGTCGACGATGAGCGTGGGCCGGTCCGTGAGACGCCTGATATCTTCGGCACAATTGACCGCTAGTGTGGTCGTTCCGGTCCCGCCCTTCGTTCCGAGAAAGGTCACGATCATTGCGCAAGGGCAAAGGCAACCTCTGTGCCACGGTGTAAACCGCGGTGCCGCCGCTGTTTACTGCAGTAAGACGGGCGAGTCGCTTCGCACAGCTTGCATATGTGTAAGCTCACGCGCGGCTTTCGTGGCCGGCGCCCACGGGTGACGCTTGTGTCGTCCCGCCACACTCTTCCGCAAATTGCCGGAGTACAGGCACTTGGAGGCCGCGACCGCCGTCGCTCGTCGCGGAGGCACGCATGTTGCTGAGGTGGAGTCACCCAGGAGCATCACATGGCAACTCGAACTTCACGTGGAAACAGACGACCCCCCGTCGACGAGTGGGGCATCTACGATCCGTCACAAGCCGGCTTGGAAGCGCTTTTTGGACGGCTCTCGTCTCGACCTGCGATCGCGCAGTCGGATGGCCTCCGCATCGCGTCGTCGATGGAAGACGTGAAGCGGCTGTCGGAGGCGCGTTCGACATCGAAGAAAGCCTGACCGCGCCGCCGCCGGTTCGCCACCCGCGGCCGTAACGCTTGATAGGTGTGCGCAGCATATGTATGCTGCACACCTATATGCTGCAGACTGACGCCTCGCCGCGCGCGCTCCAGAAGGGGAGCGCCGAGTTCCTCGTGCTCGCGGTCCTTGACGGCCCGCAGCGCCACGGCTACGAGATCGCGCAGCTGATTGACGCCCGCTCCGAGGGCCGGCTCAAGTTCCAGGCCGCCACGTTATACCCCCTCCTCTACAAACTCGAAAAACAGGGACTCGTCGCCGGACGATGGGTCGAGAAGGCGGGACAGCGCCGCCGGCGCTTTTACCGGCTCACGGCAGCGGGCCGTGCCGCGCTCGGCCGGCGCCGCAAACTGTGGCGCGAGTTCTTCGATGCCCTCGACAGCGTCGCCCAGGTGAGGCACGCGTGACCGACTGGCGCGCGTACGTTCGACACCGGCTGCCCCGCCTCGCGATTTCGCCCGAGCGGGAAATCGAGATTGTCGAGGAGCTCGCAGAGCAGTTCGAAGCCGCCTACGAACACGCCGTGTCACAAGGGTCATCCGAACGCGATGCGTATGCGATCGCGCTCCTTGAAGTGCCCGACTGGAACGCACTGGCGACATCGCTAATCACTGTCGAGCGACCGGTCGCTTCTCGCCTCCCCCCAACTGTTCGTCCCGAGTACCAACAAACCGCCGTCGGCGCTCCACGTGGAGGGTTCATGTCCGGGTTCATCCAGGATTTGCGATACGCGGTGCGCGCGCTCAGGCGTGCCCCGGGCTTCGCCACCGTCGCGATCACGACGCTGGCGCTCGGCATCGGCGCTACGACCATTGTGTATTCGCTTGTCGACGGCATCCTGCTGAGGCCACTCCCCATCGTTGACGCGGATCGCGTGATTTTTGCGCGCGAGGTCACCGCAACGGGCGAAGAGATGAGTCTTTCCTGGCCGAATTTCGTCGATTGGCGCGACCGCGCGAAGTCGTTTGAGAGTCTTGGTGTATGGCGCGGCGTCCCCGCGAACCTCACCGGGATCGATCGTCCGCGGCGCATTATGGTGCGGCAGCTCAGTTGGAACGTCTTCCAGGTCCTTGGCGTCAAGCCCGTGATCGGCCGCGACCTCACAGCGGCCGACGATCGATACGGTGTCGAACGCGTCTGCCTGGTGAGCTATGGATTCTGGCAGCGCGAGCTCGGAGGTGACCCCGCTGCGATCGGCCGGCGCATCGTGCTCGACGAAGTGCCCGCGACCGTTGTCGGTGTGCTGCCAGCCGATTTCTCCATTGCGCGCGAGGAGGATGCGTTCCTGCCGTTTGGCACCTACCTCGCGCCCGACAGCTTCCATCACGCGCGCGGCAACCACAACGGCCTCGCTGCCGTTGGGCGACTGGCTCGCGGTGTGCCGCTGGAAGCGGCGCGCGTCGAGTTGACGACGATCGCGGCGCAGCTCGCGCTCGAGTATCCCGACACGAACAGCGGCCAAAGTGCCACGGCGCGGCCGCTCTTCGAAGTACTGGTCAGCAACGTGCGTCCCACGCTCGGCGTGCTCTTCGGCGCGGTTCTCGCCATGTTGCTCATCGCCTGCGCGAATCTCGCCAATCTTCTCCTCGCGCGGTCGAGTGGACGCGCGCAGGAGCTCGCCGTGCGCCGCGCACTCGGGGCCGCAGCCTGGCGGATTGCACGGCAGTTGCTGACTGAAAGCGTGCTGATTGCGCTCTGCGGTGGTATCGCTGGTGCGCTCCTCGCGTGGGCTGGCTTTGGCGCCGTGATCGCCCTCCTCCCCGCGGACCAGCCGCGCGTGCACGTCGTCGCGCTCGACCTTCGCGTGCTCGCCGTGGCTGCCGTCGTGTCGATTGTCACTGGCATCCTGTTCGGGCTGGCACCGGCACTGCACGCAGCCACCGGCCGGTCCCTCTCGCTTCTGCGCACGAGTCGCGTAACCAGCGGCAGTTCAGGGAAGACATCGACAAAGAAAGCCTTGCTCGTCGCGGAGGTTTCGCTCGCGCTCATGCTGCTCGCGGGCGCCGGGCTCATGGTCCGCACGATGAGCAACTTGCTCTCAGTGGATCCAGGATTCCGCTCGGAGGGCGTCATCTCGGCGCAGGTATCCCTTCCGCCGTCGCGCTACGCCGCCGAGCGTCGGCGTGCCTTCTATGACGCGGTGGTCGAGCGCGCTCTGGCGAAGCCCGGTGTCACAAACGCCGCGTTCACCATCTCTCTGCCGGTGCAGGGATCGAACTGGAACTCGGTGTTCGTCGTGAGCGATCAACCCGTTCCAGCACGGGCGGATCTACCGAGCGCCGCCTTCACGCCGGTCTCGCCCACATATCACCAAACCATGGGCATCAGACTGGTGCGGGGGAGGCTCCTGCTGCCCTCGGATGGGCCCGACTCGGCGAACGTTGTCGTCGTGAACGAGAGTTTCGCGCGGCGATTCTGGCCCACCGGCAACGCGATCGGGAACCGCGTGAAGCAGGGGTGGCCCGAAGACAAATCGGCGTGGCGCGAGATCGTCGGCATCGTCAGCGACGTCAAGACAGCAGGGGTCGACCGGCCAGCCGCGATTCAGGTGTATCTGCCATTGGCACAAAACCCAACGACATCGGTCGCCTTGGTGATGCGCACCGGCGGCAACGCGGCCTCACTGGCAAGCTCGATCGAAGCAGCGATTCACGAGGTCGATCCTGATCTGCCGGTGTACGCACACGAACGCTCTCCGACGTCATTGGCCGCGGCGTCAGTCAGCAGCGCCTCACAACCGTCTTTCTCGTCGGCTTCGCCGCACTCTCCCTGGTCATGGCCGGCGTCGGCGTGTTCGGTGTCACGGCGTACTCAGTCTCGCAACGCACCCACGAACTCGGCGTCCGGATGGCGCTCGGCGCCAGTCGCGGAGAAGTTCTGATGCTGGTACTGCGCCAGGAACTGGCCGTTTGCGCCGTCGGCATCGCGATCGGCCTCGCCGGTGCGCTGGCGCTTTCGTCAGTGCTGCAAACGCTCGTCTTCGGCGTTCCCACGCGCGACCCTGCGACGCTTGCCGTCGTCTCCGTTGTGCTGATGGGCGTCACCGCAGTCGCCGGCTATCTTCCCGCGCGACGCGCGACCGCGATCGATCCGGTGACGGCGCTGAGAACGCAATAACCGCGTGGTCGGTTCACCGGTTCAACACCACGGCACTCTCCTTGCCTACTCCCCCCTCAAGACGACGTTCAACCCCCCTCCGTACTCACTTTCCTCGTCGTCAGAAGGAGCACGAGGATGCAGAAATTGCGATCCCCCTTCGGCACCGGGCAACGCGTTGAGGTGCGCGGAGAGGTTTGGGTCGTCGGAGAACGCGAGCTATTTGACGAGTGCGCCATTGTTACGCTCAGAGGCGCCGGAGAGGAGAATCTCGGCAGGACGCTGAGGGTCGTCACGCCGTTTGAGCAACTCAAGCCGGTTCGGGTGCCGCTCCGGGTGCGTCGGGTCAGGCGACACACCGTGTTCCGTACCGCCGCGCAGGCCGTGGCCCGCGCACACGCGTGGTCGGCGCCATGGACGGCCGCAAGCGCAAATATCGACCTGCTCGGGTGGCAACTCGAACCGGCCGTCGCGGCCGTCGCCGGCCGGACGCGCCTTCTCCTTGCCGACGAGGTCGGCCTCGGCAAGACGATTCAAGCGGGCCTCATCTTCACAGAGTTGCGCGCCCGGGGACTGATCGGCCGGACACTCATTCTTGCGCCCGCGTCACTGCGAGAGCAGTGGGCAGCAGAGCTGCACGATCGGTTTCGCGTCGACGCGCAGGTGCTCGATCACGGATCCCTCGTGGCACTCGTCGCGTCGCTGCCCGTGGGGGTCAACCCGTGGGCGACGGTGGAGGTTGCGGTATCGTCGATCGATCTGGTGAAGCGGCCCGAAGTGCGGCTCGCGATTGATGCGGTGCCAATTGACCTCCTCATCGTAGACGAGGCACATCACCTCAAGGCCGACACCGAGCGCGGTGCGCTCGTCGCGGAACTTGCGGCGCGAGTGCCATGGGTTGTGCTCGTTACCGCGACACCTCACTCGGGTGACGACCGCCAGTTCTCATTTCTGCGGGGCATCGGCGCCACAAGCGCCGGCGACGACCTGCTCACGTTCCGTCGAACGGCGGCGCAAACAGTCCCACGGCGAGGGCGGCGCGAGCGGTTCCATCCAGTCGACGCGACGGGGTCCGAACAAACGCTGTTGAGCGAAACGATCGCCTACGCCAGGGCCGTGTGGCACGAGCGATCAGATGGCCTGCCGCATGGGCCGATGGTGGCGAGCGTCATTTGCCGCCGCGCCATGTCGTGTGCCTATGCGCTCCTTCGCACGTTGCAGCGACGCATTCAGCTCCTCAGTCCATACGGTGTACCGGGCACCCCGCAGCCAGAACTGCCATGGCTCGAAGCAGACGGCGCAGACGACCTCGCCGCAGACGACGTGTTGGGCGCACCAGGCTTGGTCGATAGGGATCGGGAGATCGCTTGGCTCGCACGTCTGATCACGCTTGTGGAGCGCGTCGGTCATCGCGGCGCGAAGTTCAATCTCATTGAGCGGCTGCTCCGTCGCACGCCGGAACCAGCAATTGTGTTCAGCGAGTATCGAGACAGCCTGCTTGCACTCGAGTCGTGCCTGGGTACGCGCGTCGGGCTGGTGACGCTCAACGGCGCCATGTCACCGCGCGACCGGCGCGAGGCAGTGGAGCGATTCGTCAGGGGCAAAGCGCGCGTCCTTCTCGCGACCGATGCCGCAGGCGAAGGTCTCAACCTGCAGGCGCGGTGCCGGTTGGTGGTCAATCTCGAGCTGCCGTGGAACCCAGTGCGGCTCGAACAACGGATCGGTCGCGTCGATCGGCTTGGACAAACACGACGCGTCCACGCACACCACCTCTACTATCGCGACTCGTACAAAGATACGGTGCTCGCGCGCCTGTGCCGCCGAATCGATCGGGCCGCCACCCAGGTGTCAGAGTTGGTCCCGAACGACCATGTGCTTACCGTCGAGGTGTTGGGCGACCGCGCCCCAATCGGCGAACCGTGCAGCCCGATACACGAGATCGACTCGCCCGACCAGACCCAACGAACTCTCCAGTATTACCCGCGCCACCCGACCTGCCAGACTTACGGCGAAGTATCGCCGCATGTTGAGGCGTTGCAGCTCGGGAGACGAGCGGGAGAGCTGGCGCTGGCGCGAGGAACGCGGTTGGGTTCCGCTGGAGGGCCGGTCTGCGCTGCGTTGAAGGCGCGCGGCAGATCCCAGTGCAGCGTGGTGCTGCTCTTTGCGGCGGACGTTTACGACACGATTGGGCGATTAGTCGCTCGAGAGGTCGTGCCCATTCAAACGCGGGTGAGTTCCGCGCGGGCAGTGAATTGCCACACGGTTCGGCGCCTGACGTCGACGCTCGCCGCCGCGCCGAGCGTTCAGAGTGTGCTGAGTAACACGCTGCGCGCACGCGTTGCAACGGCAACGGGAGAAGTCGCTCAAACCCGCACGGCCTTTCGTGCCCGCCTCGACGCGATTCTTCACCAACTCGAAACCCCGCGACCGGCCATGTTTCAAGGATCGCTGTTCGATCGACGCGCCGAGCGCGAAGCGCGCGCCAGCAGCGCGGCGGCGAGTGAACTGCGCGAGCACCTGAAGTGGAGGCGTGTCGCTGTTGCGGGGCCTCAGGATCTCCATCCCGTGCCGCGCCTGGTCGCCGCATGGGCGGCGGCCTGGGAGTAGCCGATGCACGCGGGGATTGTGGGCTCGCTCATTCCGTCGGGTTATCTGGTCGACCACTTCCCATCCGATTTCGATCGAGAGATCGCAGCCGCCAAGGCCGTCGCACCGCTCACCGGGCTGGTGCGATGGTGGCGCCGCGTGACGCGCACGCTAGGACCTGCATCTGGCGCGCGGAGCGTCGTCGACGTCGCGGTCCTCCCGCTTCTGGACCTTCTCGAGTACGAAGTGTTCCACCTCGAACCTGCGGCCGGTGGTTTTACCGGCGTCGTTGGTCACGGCGCAGTCCCACTTGCGACGCTGTTCGTTGGCGGATGGGTGGAGGCGGGCGCCGATGTTCCGCAGTTCATCCCACGGTTTTCGCGCACGGCCGGAACGAGGTGGGCACTGATATGCACCGGCTCACAGTTGCACGTCCTCGACGCATCGCGACCGTGGTCGCGGCGTGCACTCGCGTTTCGTTTTGACGAGGTGATGATCGACGAGAGGGCCGCACTCGCCATGTGGGCGCTCGCGCGCGCGGCTGCCCTCGCCGGTTTCTTGGAAGCGGTTGTTCGCCGCTCCGACGCGCACGCACTGGAGGTGTGCGGGGCCCTTGGAGACGGGGTGTTACGGTCGCTTTCGGCGCTGGTCTCTGCGTTCGCGGCCGCTAGACACAGGCAACGTCCAGACCCTGCTGAACTGTTCGAACAGGCGTTGACGCTCGTCTACCGCCTGTTGTTCCTGCTGTTTGCAGAAGCACATGCGGTCGTGCCTACCTGGCACCGCGTCTATCAAAGCGCATACAGCGTTGAAGCCTTATACAGGCGAAGTGTCGACGGGCGGCACGGGAGAGGACTGTGGGCGGCGCTGCAGGCGATTTCCCGTCTCGCACATGCAGGGTGCCGCGCCGGAGACCTGCAGGTCACCGCGTTCAACGGCCGCTTGTTTTCACCGCATCACACACCGCTCGTCGAACAGACGCGCATCGCGGATTCCGTGGTGCGGGATGCGGTGTTGGCCCTGGCGACCGGGCAGACGCCTGAGGGGCGGAAGCGAATCGCCTACACCGATTTGGGAGTCGAACAACTTGGCTCCGTCTACGAGAAAGTACTGGAGTACGAACCGCGAAAGATCGCCGGACCGCTGGTGCTCACGCGCACCTCGCCCGAGCGAAAAGCCACGGGCAGTTTCTACACACCGCGATCGATCACGGAATTTCTCGTCCGCCGCACGCTCTTCCCGCTCGTGCATGGGCGCACGAGCGACGAAATTCTGTCGCTGCGCGTGCTTGATCCCGCAATGGGAAGCGGCGCTTTCGTGGTTGCGGCATGCCGATATCTCGCGGCAGCAGCCGAACGCGCGCGCCTCGCGTCCGGCGAGTGGACATCGGAGGATGTCACCGGCGCGCAGCGTGCCGAACTACGGCGCATCGTCGCGCAGCGGTGTTTGTACGGCGTCGACCTCAATCCCACAGCCGTGCAGCTCGCGCGCGTGTCGCTATGGCTCACGACCCTCGCCGTCGATCGCCCGCTGACGTTTCTCGATCATCATCTTGCCAGCGGCGACAGTCTCGTTGGCGCAACGCTCGACGACATCGCACGCGCCCCAAGACCAGCGCGTTCTCGCCCTGGCTCCGCTGCGTGTTTGCCGCTCTTTGCAGACACCGCGGCCGCCGACATGGCCCGACGGGTGCTGCCTGATCGATTCCGCATCGCAGAGGATAGTGACGACACGGCTGCCGCCGTTCGCGCCAAAGAGCGGACGCTCAATGGCTTGAGCGCGCCAGGCACACCGCTCCACCGTTGGAAGACGGCGGCCGATTTGTGGTGTGCGGGGTGGCTCTGGCCCGAACATGGTCTTACAGCCGGCGCCTACGGCGATGTCCTCGCATCGGTGTTGCAGCGAGATGCAACCCTGCCCGGCCGTCAGGCTAGCGCGTTGATGCAGCAGGCAATGGCCATTGCCAGGCGTCAACGCGCCTTCCACTGGCATCTGGAGTTCCCGGAAGTGTTCTTCGATCGCGATGGCCGGCGCCGATACGACGGCGGGTTCGATGCGGTGTTGGGGAACCCGCCTTGGGATGTCTTGCGTGCCGATACCGGCAGCGTCTCGGAACGGTCGGTCGCGCGCGACACGCGCAGCGAACGACTTCGGTTCTTCCGCCGTTCCGGCGTGTACTTGCGGCAGGGTGGCGGCCACTCGAATCAATATCAGCTGTTCCTCGAGCGCGCGCTTCAACTATTGCGCCCTGGCGGCCGTCTCGGTCTCATCATGCCCTCCGGCCTTGCCACCGATCACGGTAGCGCACACCTGCGACGCGCGCTGCTTGATTCGGTCGGCGTCGATCGGGTGTTGGGCTTCAGCAATCGCAATGCAATCTTTCCCATCCATCGTGATGTTCGGTTTCTGGTGATGACAGGCAGCAACGGCGGCGCCACAGATCGTCTTGCCTGCCGTTTTGGTGTGCGCGATGTGAGTTGGCTGGATACGTTGCCTGATGCTGTCGCAGACGATCCACCTGACGCGCGGCCAGTTGTGCTGTCACGCTCGCTTCTCGACAGATGGGATCCGGAGCATCTGTCGATTCCCGAGCTGGAATCCGCCAAGGATCTGGAAGTGCTCGCGCACGTGATGGACGCGGTACCAAGATTAGACGCTGAACGCGGGTGGAACGCGCGTTTCGGCCGCGAGCTCAACGCCACCGACGACAAGAGGCACTTTCGCCTGCGCGCACGCGTCGATGACGGTGCACTTCCCGTCATCGAAGGCAAGCACCTCGAGCCTTTTCGCGCACACGTGGCACAGGCCACGTCAGTCGTCGACGTCGCGGCGGCCGCCGCGCTGCTCGATTCCGCGGCGACATTCGACCGCCCCCGTCTCGGCTATCGAGACGTCGCGAGCGCCACCAACCGGCTCACGCTAATCGCCGCCATCCTCCCGGCGGGCACCGTATCCACGCACACGATCTTCTGTTTGAAACCCGAGCTTGGCTTGGTGAGTCAGTACCTGCTTGCTCGGGCTGCTGAATAGCCTCGTCGCGAACTACCTGGTGCGGCTTCAAGTCACAACCCATGTGACCGCATCGCTCATGTCGCGGCTGCGGGTCCCAAGACCGAGCGGCGATGCGAGCGCGTTCCGGGAACTCGCCAGCTTGGCGCGGGATCTTGCACAGACCGGTATCGAGGCGAACCCGCAGGCCTACGCCCGGATCAATGTCATTGCGGCGCAGCTCTATGGGTTAACCCGCGAGCAGTACGCACACGTCGTGTCGACATTTCCACTGCTCCCGATCGAACTTCGACAGCTGTGCCTCGACGTCCACCGCAAGGCCACGGAGACACGGACACGGAAACACTGAGGCACGGAAACACGAAAGCATGACGGACGGAAGGCTGCGATGCTTCATCACGAGTTAACCGACCACATCCTCGGTGCTCTCGTAGCTGTGCATACGGCACTCGGCCCCGGGATTGCCCGAACGTTCATATCAAAACGCGTCGGCTCTGGAATTCCGCGCTCTAGGAATCGCGTTCGAAAAGGAGCCGAAGTACGCGGTTCGTTACCGAAACGTTGTCGTCGGCTATCACAAGCCCGACTTCGTGATTGATGGAAAAGTTGTGCTCGAGCTGAAGTGTGTATCTGGTTTCGCTCCGGTCTTCACGGCGCAAGTACTCACCTACTTGCGTGTGAGCGGTCTAAAGGTGGCGTTGCTCGTCAATTTCAACGTTCCAACTCTGCGAACAGGCATCAAACGAATCGTTCTGTGAACGGTCAAACCCTTGCTTGATTCCATGTTTCCGGTGTTTGCTTCCGTGCTTCCGTGCTTCCGTGCTTCCGTGCTTCCGTGTTTCCGTGGTGTGCCGCTTCCGTGGTTCCGTGGCTCCGTGGCTCTGTGTCTCTGTGTCTCCGTGGCCTTCGGTCGCCGCCGCGAAGCACACGGGGCGGCGGCGCTACTCTTTCTTCGGATCGCCGTTCTCCCACGGCTTGAGCGCGGCGTACAGCGTATTGACGATCGGCATCGCCACACCCCGCGCCACGCCTCGGCGGACCGCTGCGCCTTGCAGCGCCTCGACCTCGATACGTTTGCCCATCTCGAGATCGATCAAAAGCGACGACCGCGTACTCGGCGGGATGTTGTCCATATACTCGGTCAGCGTTTGGAAGCGTGTTGGCGAGATCTGCACCCCTTCGGACTCGGCTAGCGCCGCGACTTCGCGCGCCGCCGCATAGAACATCTCGCGCACGTGCGCGTGCCGCCAGATTGCGCCGATCGGGAGTCTTGCCGCCCCGGTAAAACCCGAGAACGGCGCCAGATAAACGAACTTGTCCCAAATGGGCACGCGGCCGTCGGCGACAGGAGTGACCTGAATGTCTGCCGGCGCCAGCACGTCGGCGATCGCCTGCACACGCGGGGTGATCGTGCCTCGCTCCCCGAACACCTCCCCAAAGATGATCGAACGATGCACTCCGGTCTGCACGATCAACCCAGGCTCTTCGAGCGCCGTGGCCACATACGTGGTGCCGCCCAGTACGTGACGTTCGCCGACGACGGCAGCAACGTCGCTGGCGCTGTCGACGCCGTTCTGCAGCGTCAACACCACGGTGTCCGGTCCGATCAGCGGGTTGAGGAGCGGTATGGCCGTTTCGTTGTCGTAGGCCTTGACCGCGAAGAGTGCGACGTCGACGGGTCCTACCTTCGTCGTGTCTTCCTCGGCACTTGCCCTGACAACGAAATCGCCGAGCCGTGGGCTCCGAACACTCAGCCCACGGGCCCGGATAGCGGCCAGGTGCGCCCCGCGTGCGATAAACGTCACGTCCTGTCCGCTCTGCGCCAGCTTGGCTCCGAAGTACCCGCCGACGGCCCCTGACCCGACAATCGCAAATCGCATGGGACCGTACCTTTTAGCACAGTGCTAAGATTCGTTCGTGGCGGCTCGGCTCACGGCCTACATCGTCTCGATGATTGTCGCGATCACGTTGATCGCCGGCCTCATCGTCGGTGCGCAGCGGGCCGATGATGGTCCCGTCGACGTGATGGTGGTCAACGGAAAGGTCTATACGGCTGATGGCAAGGGCACCACTGCCGAGGCCGTCGCCATCCAGGGCAACAAGATTCTCCGCGTCGGGACGACACGAGAGATTCAGCGGCTGCGCCGGGCGCAGACCATCGTCATCGATGCCAAAGGGGGTACGGTTCTCCCGGCGTTCATCGAGCGCAATGCTCACTTCACCGATTCAGCGTCCGAGGTTCAGGATCCGGCCTTGACCGGGCCCGCGGCTCCGGCCACACGTGACGAGGAGCTTGCCGCGGTTCGCGCGGCAACGGTCGACGCGCATCGCCGCGGTGTCACGAGCATTCAAACGGCGGGTGGAACGCCCGACGAACTCGAAACCTTCGACGCACTCCGACGAGAAGGCGCCCTCCCACTGCGTGTCTATGGCACCTTGAGCGCGGGTCCGGCGCTCTCACCAGGGCAACTCGAAGAATTCGAGGGCCTTCGCCGAAAGTCCGAGGACGATCCGTTCTTCAAGGCCGGAGCGGTCGAAGTGGTCGTTTCCACCATCAACCCTGAGACACGCTTCACGAGCGCAGCTCTCAACCGCTTGGTATCAGAGCTGGATCGGCGCGGCTGGCAGATCCTGATCATCGCAGAAGATGAGGGCGCCTTGACGATGGCACTCGGCGCGTTCGAGGAGGCTGCCGCACGCAATCCAGCACCGACGCGTGGGCGCCGGCACCGCATCGAGCACGCAGAGATTATCGGTCCCGTCGATTTCGCCGCCTTCGATCGGCTCGGCGTGATTCACTCGCGCTCGGTGCGAGCATCAACGCTCCCAGACGCGATCGACTCGGCGACGCGCCGCGCGGCGTGGGCCTCGTTCGACGAACAGCGGAAAGGGTCGATCGTCCGCGACATGCTGGCGGACGTGGTCATCCTCTCGAGAGATATCTTTGCTGTGCCCGAGATCACGCTCGATGAAGCCGAAGTCAGCGTGACGATTTTCGACGGTAAGGTCGTCTTCCAGAAGCCGACGGAATAGAACAGCTGCGAACTTTTCGCCGCCGATCCTCGTCAAATTCGCCGAGCGCCCTGCCCGGTTAGAGGAAGGTTTCAGTGAGATTTCGCCTTGCGTTGCTAGCGGCGGTGGCCGTCGCCGTTCTATTCGGCCCCGCGCTGCCCTCCGCACAGTCCGACCTGGATGCCTTCATGGAACGGGTCATCGCGCGCCGTGACGAAAACTGGAAAAAGCTGCAGCAGTACATTCTCGACGAGCGCGAAGCATTTCAGCTGACCGGCCCGGACGAAGGCCGGCTGTACGGTTTCGACCGCGACTACACGTGGTTTATTCGCGAGGGTTATTTCATCCGCAGTCCGTTGAAGGCCGATGGCGTGCGCGTGAGCGAGGCCGACAGAGCCACGTTTGAGCGGGAGTGGATTGAGCGCGAAAAACAGCGCGAAAAACGCCGCAACCGTTCACAGGGCGCGCAAGTCTCGATCGGACCGGACGGTGTGGCTGTCGAGGCGGGCGGCGCCACTCCCGACGCCCCACCCGACTCGTCAGCGTCCCGGGTCGAAGACGTTCTCAAGCAGGGTGTCGAGCCCAAGTTTGTTTCGGCCGCGTACTTTCTGCGCTTCAAGTTCGACCCCGGGCATTACGCCCTCGCCGGTCGCGAGCGGCTCGCCGATCGCGAGGTGTTGAAGGTCGAATACTACCCATCCAAGCTGTTCAGCGAAGGGCGCACCAGGCCCGACAAACGCGTGCGGGAGAAAGACGATCAAATCGAACAGAAGATGAATAAGGTGTCGCTCGTCACGCTCTGGGTCGACCCGGCACAGCATCAGATCATTCAGTACACCTTCGACAACATGGATTTCGAGTTCTTGCCCGGTCGATCGCTAATTCGCCTCGACGATCTTCGCGCCTCGATGCGCATGTCGCAGCCGTTCCCCGACGTGTGGCTGCCAAGCACGATCAACATGCGGTTCCGCGTCACCATGGCGATCGGCGCGATTGCGGCGCGATACGACGTGGAATACCACGATTACCGTTTGGCGGAGGTCACGACGAGGATTAAGGGCAATGAATAGCGCGCCGGTGGTGACCATTGCGCTCGCGGTCGCCACATTCGCGCTCAACGCCGCGCCGGCCCTGTCCCAGATACCAGCCGCAACCACGCCCGAAATCATCGGCGAAGTGCGCGTCCACGGTAACCACACGACCCCGGATCATGACGTGCTCGCGCTTGCTGGTCTCACCGTCGGCTCCACGCTGACGGCCGATGCACTTGGCGAGGCGGACACACGCCTCCGGGCCTCTGGCCGTTTCCGCGACGTCGAGATCCGGAAGCGATTTCGTTCCCTCACCGATCCCGCCGACATCCTTGTGATTGTGCTCGTCGACGAACTGGCGGGCATCAGCGACACCGATTTGACGCCGGGTCCGCTCAAGCGCTTCAAAATCGCGGGGATGTGGCTGCCGGTGCTCGATTATGCAGACGGCTATGGCTTCACCTATGGGGGACGCGTGAGCTTCGTCGACGTGCTCGGACCACGAAGCCGCGTGTCGGTGCCCTTTACCTGGGGCGGCGAACGGAAGGTGGCTCTGGAAATCGACCGCACGCTCGAGCGTGGTCCATTCACACGGCTGGAGGGTACCGCGTCACTTTCGCGGCGGGAGAACCCGCATTTCGAGATCGGCGACACTCGCCGCGAACTGCGCGCGCGCGCCGAACGAACCATCACGACGTGGTTGCGACTCGGCGCAGACGGCGGGTTCACGAATGTCCGTTTCGCCGAGCTGGACGAGTCGCACACAACGAGCGGTGTCGATCTCATCGTCGATACCCGTCGCGACCCTGCCTTCCCTCGAAATGCGGTGCACGCCACTCTTGGTTGGCAGCATCTGAACTTTCGCGACCACGTCGACGCGAATCGCCGCGCTGCCGATGTCCGCGGATATGTCGGTTTGCTCAAGTCCTCGGTGTTGGCGTTGCGGGCGACGACCAACCAGGCGAGCGCACCGCTGCCCGCGTACAACAAGCGCTACTCGGAGGGACGTCGCTCCTGCGCGGCTATCGCTTCGGCTATCGCGTCGGAGACAATCTGGCTTCGTTCTCGGCGGAACTGCGGGTACCCGTCACCTCCCCTCTGAGCTTTGCGCGCCTCGGCGTCAAGGGCTTCGTCGACTATGGCGCGGTGTACGTGCACGGCGCGAAGCTCGCCGATCAGCAGTTCGACCGCGGCATTGGCGGCGGCGTGTTCATGACACTGCCCGCCATGCGGATCGGACTCGACGTCGCATGGCCCAATGAGGAGGACGCGAAGCCGCGCTGGCACTTCGGGTTGGGCCTGAGTTTCTAACTCGGGCTGGTGAGTGCTCTCGCCCACCAGACCTACCAGACCTACCAGCCCCACCAGCCCCACCAGACCCACCAAGGCGCGTCAGCCCCTGCGCACGAACTTTCGAATCGCCAGTGCCAGTCCTGCTTCGTCATTGGTTCCGGTGACCGTGAAGCCGGCTTTCATCTCATCGGCCGCGTTTCCCATGACCACGCCGACGCCTGCCCATTCGAGCATCTCCCGGTCGTTGAAGTTGTCGCCGACAGCCATCACCTCGGTGCGGTCGATGTGCAGAAGGCCCGCGAGCGCCGCCAGTGCCGTACCCTTCGTGGTCTCAGACGCCGCCACGTCAACGAGCGAGAAATCGCGGTGCAAGTACTCGGTCAGCGAGATTGACAACGCGGCGAGTGCAGGCGTGCTCCGCAGGGTCTCGACGAGCGCACGCATGGTGGCGACGCTTCCGTTGAACGCGATCTGAATCGGATCCTCGACGAGGGCGTCTTCGAGCGCTGGCACTTCTTCGATGAGCGCAAGGTTCTTTTCACGAAATTTGACGCGATTGGGTTGCGTCCAATCGAGGCGGTCGTAGATCATCTGCCCGCGGCTTGGCCGGTCAAACTGCAGGAGCGCGCTGTCGCGCCATGCCTCGGTTGCCGCGAGCACGTCCTTTGCCGCCGCGCACGGCAACAGCCGTCGCAGGAGCGTTTCGCCCGATCGCATGCGCGCAATCGCACCGTTGTAGACGACGAGCGTGAGCGGATCGCTGAGCCGCTCAACGGCGGGCAGCGCGAAGCTGAAGCTGCGGCCGGTGACAATCGCGATGCGAACGCCATCTGAGGCCGCCTCGGCGATCGCCTCGAGATTGGCCTCAGGCAGCTGTCCGCGGCTGTCGAGCAGTGTGCCATCCACGTCGATCGCGAGTAGCCTAATCAACGCCACGCCCGATCGTCGTCATCAATCTGGTGAGTGTGCGATCGAGTGGGTTTCGCCCTTATTTAATCCGCTTGATGAACGCGTCATAGCCTTCCCCACTCCTATCCTTGAAGTAGGTGGCGAACTCGGTCCCGACGGCCTCCAGATGCTGGTATAGCAGCGGATCCTTGTTCACCTCGCGGATTGGCAGCAGGACGTCGCGCAGGCGTTCCCACACGAGCAGCAATTCGCGCCCGCTCTGGAAGAACAGCTCCTGGTGCAGGATGCCGCTGGTGATAAACGAGGCGACCATCTCCCAGTAGGTGACGACCATGCGGTACGACGCGTTCTCGTCGCTGCCGGGAGGCGCGATCTTTTGGAGCTCGTCCCATGTCTTCGGTTTGAAGTTCGCGGCAAACCATCCGCGGGCTTTGCGCATGCGGTCTTCGCGGCGCATCTCGTAGAGGCGCAGGATGAGGTTGGCGTCGTCGTAGGTCGCTCGGGTCGTCATGAATGTCTCCGCGGGATACACTAGAAAAGTTATGAATCCGTGGGACCAGTTTACTGGGGTTAACGCGGGGTACGTGTTCGACTTATACGAACGCTTCCAGCGCGATCCGCAATCGGTCGACGAGGCGACGCGCGCGGCCTTTGCGAAGTGGTCACCGGAAATCGAAGCGGCGCCGAGCGCTGATGGCGGGTCGATTAGCGCCACCGACCTGACCGCCGCCATCGCCGCGTTCAATCTCGCAGAATCCATGCGGCGGTTCGGGCATCTCGCAGCGCGGCTCGATCCGCTTGGCTTTACCGATCCGATCGGCGATCCGTCACTATTGCCGCAGTCGCATGGCCTGACCAACGACACTCTGGCGCGACTGCCGGCCTCGATTGTCGCCGGCCCCGCCGCCTCCGGTGCGGCCACCGCACTCGAGGCGATTGAACGCCTGCGCTCGATCTACTGCGGCACCACTGGCCACGATTACAATCACGTGTTCGTACCCGAGGAGCGCGTCTGGCTGCGGCAGGCCGTCGAAACGGGTCAATTCCGTCCGCCCAACGACGCGATCAACTCGACTGAGCTCCTCGCGCGCATCACGCAAGTCGAAGTATTCGAGCGGTTCCTCCATCGCACGTTCCCGGGCAAGACGCGATTTTCGCTCGAAGGGCTCGACATGATGATCCCGATCCTCGACGAGATCATCAGCGATGCGGCCGCCGCCGGTGTCGGCAACGTGATGATTGCGATGGCGCACCGCGGGCGGCTCAACGTGCTCGCGCACATTCTGCAGAAGCCGTACGCTCAGATCCTCGCCGAGTTCAAAGATCCGCTCTTCACGCGCTCATGGCGGATCGATCTGGGATGGATGGGCGACGTGAAGTACCACGCCGGGGCGCGCTACGAGGTGGATGGCAGCCGGCCCCAGTCGCTCGTCATCACGATGCCGCCCAACCCGAGCCACCTCGAAGCCGTCGATCCGGTGCTGCACGGGATGGCGCGTGCGGCAGCAGCCAGCGTGGATGCGCCGGGCCCCCCGATCGTCGACACCGGCCGCGTGCTGGCGATTCTGATCCACGGCGATTCAGCGTTCCCTGGGCAAGGTGTCGTGGCCGAAACGCTGAATCTGTCGCGGCTGGAGGGTTACCAGGTCGGCGGGATCATTCACGTCATCGCCAATAACCAGCTCGGATTCACCGCCGAACCCAAGGAGTCGTACAGCACGAGCTATGCGAGCGGTCTCGCGCGCGGGTTCAAGATTCCCATCGTTCACGTCAACGCCGATGATCCGGTTGCGTGCATTGAGGCGGCCCGGCTGTCCTGGGCGTATCGACACAAGTTCAGGCTCGACTTCTTGATCGATCTGGTGGGATACCGTCGCTACGGCCACAACGAAGGTGACGAGCCCGCATTCACTCAACCGCAGATCTATCAAATCATCGCTGGTCATCCCACAGTTCGCGAGCGCTACGCACGTCAGCTGGTCGAAAGTGAGGCGGTGCCACCGCCGGTTCCTGACGATCTCGTCAAGCGGGCCATGACTCTGCTCGAACACACCTATGCCAAACTCAAACCGGAGGAAGACTACGTCCCGCCGATGGCCGAACCGCCGCCGAGCGGCGCCGCGCGCCGCGCGCAGACCGCGGTGCCGCTCGAGCGACTCACCGCGCTCAATCGCGACTTGTTAGTCGTTCCGGAGGGTTTCACGGTGCACCGCAAGCTCGAACGCGCGCGCGAGCGCCGGGCAGCGATGCTCGATCATGCGGATGAGCGCACGGTCGACTGGTCGGCGGCCGAGGAGCTCGCGCTTGCATCGATACTCGAAGACGGCATCCCGATTCGTCTGACCGGCGAAGACGTCGAGCGCGGCACGTTCAGTCACCGGCACGCGGTGCTGCACGACGCTGTGACCGGCGACGTGCACGTGCCACTGGCGGCGCTCCCACGCGCCCGTGCGTCGTTCGAGATCCACAACAGCGCGTTGTCGGAAAACGCGGCGCTGGGGTTCGAGTTCGGCTACAACATTCAGGAAGCGAAGCGGTTTGTGCTCTGGGAAGCGCAGTACGGTGACTTCATCAACGGTGCGCAAGTCGTGCTCGACGAGTTCATCACCTCGGGGCGCGCGAAATGGGGACTGACACCTTCCCTTGTGATGCTCCTGCCGCATGGATACGAGGGGCAGGGACCCGACCACTCGAGCGCGCGGCTCGAGCGGTTCCTCCAGTCCGCTGCCGATAACAACATGCGGATCGCCAATTGCACGACCGCCGCGCAGTACTTCCACTTGTTGCGGCGGCAGGCGCTGCTGCTCGAAACCGATCCGCTGCCGCTCGTCGTGTTGACCCCGAAGAGCCTCCTTCGGCACCAGTTGACGATGTCCTCTTCCCATGAGCTCGCAGAGGGACGATTCCAGATGGTCATCGATGACCAGGATGCCGCGCGGCAGGCAGACAGGGTTCGGCGTCTGGTGTTTTGCAGCGGCAAGGTCTTCGTCGATCTCGTGACTAGTGATCAACGGCAAGCTGGCGCCGCAAACGTCGCGCTGGTGCGAGTGGAACAGGTGTATCCATTTCCCGCGGACGACCTTCGCGCCGTGATCGATCGGTATCCGAGGCTGCGCGAGGTGTGCTGGGTTCAGGAAGAACCCGAGAACATGGGCGCGTGGGAGTTCGTCAGGCCGCTCCTCGAGGACCTGATCGATGGGCGGTGGCCGTTGCGTTATATCGGGCGCGCGCGCAGCTCGAGTCCGTCCGAGGGCTCGTCGGCATGGCACGCGGCGAATCAGCGCGCGATTATCGCCGAGACGTTCGAGGAGAAAATCGATGCGCCCGATGCGCAGCGCGTCCTGTCGAAGCAAGTGTAGTTGTCAGGGAGCAGCGGTCAGGTAGCAGGTAGCAGGCGTCAGGTATCAGAGATCAGGGACCAGGGATCAGGGATCAGGGATCAGGGATCAGGGATCAGGAATCAGGATGAGATATAGCGCGGCCTTTTCCTGGCCTGGGCGACTCGCGACACCAGGGAGTCGAAGGCGGGCCCGGCGATCTGTTTGCGGATTGGACTAGTTGATGGCCACGAATATCGTTGTGCCCGAACTCGGTGAATCAGTCGTCGAAGCGCGCGTCGCCAAGTGGCTGAAAAATGAAGGCGACGCCGTTGGCGTAGGCGACCCGCTCGTGGAGCTCGAGACCGAGAAGATCGATCTCGAGGTGAGCGCGGACCGCGAAGGCGTCTTAGGCGCCATCAAGCACAGGGAAGGCGACGACGTGAAGGTGGGCGAGGTGCTCGCGGTCTTGGAGACAGGCGCCTCGAGTTCACAAGGGGCGTCGGCTGCGCCAACGGCAGCGGCCGCATCCGCGCCGAGTACTTCGACCGATGCCAATGGCGTCCGCGCTACGGCAACGGCCAGGAACGTGGCCAAGCAAGAAGGCGTCAAGCTGGAATCGGTCCCGGCCTCCGGACCGAGCGGCCGGGTGATGAAACAGGACGTCTTGAAGGCTGGTGAGGCTGGTCGATCGGGTGGGTTAGGTAAGGGCGAAAGACTGGTGAGCCCGGACCAACCAGCCGCCCCAGACCAAGCAGCGCCAGCACGCAGGCTCGATCAAATGACCCGGCCCGAGCCGCCAGGGCAATCAACTCGTCGCGATCAACCACCCGCGGGTGGCCGCAGCGAAGAACGCGTGCGAATGTCCAAACGCCGCCAGACCATCGCCAGGCGGCTGGTCGAAGCACAGCACAACGCCGCGATGCTCACCACCTTCAACGAGGTCGACATGACCGCTGTCATGTCGCTTCGCGAGCGCCGCAAAGAAGCGTTTCAAAAGGCGCACGGCGTGGGACTTGGCATCGCCTCCTTCTTCGTCAGGGCGGCAATCGGCGCGCTCAAAGCCTTTCCCCAACTGAACGCCGAGATCCAGGGCGACGAGATCGTTCTGAAGCACTACTACGACATCGGGATGGCCGTGGGCGCCGAAGGCGGCCTCGTGGTGCCGGTCATCCGTGATGCGGATCGTCTGAGCTTCGCCGAGATCGAGCTCGCAATCCGTGATTTCGCCAAGCGCGCAGGAGACGGGACCCTGACGCTCGAGGACCTGAAGGGCGGCACCTTCACCATCACCAACGGCGGGGTGTTTGGCTCGCTCATGAGCACGCCGATCCTCAATCCTCCTCAGGTCGGTATTCTCGGCCTGCACAAGATCGCCGACCGCGTAGTGCCGATCAATGGGCAAATCGTCATCAAGTCGATGATGTACCTGGCGCTCAGCTACGATCACCGGATCGTCGACGGTCGTGAGGCGGTGCAATTCCTCGTGAAGATCAAGGACTACATCGAGGACCCCGCCTGGATGCTGATCTCGTGACGACCCTTCGCGGCCTTCGCGGCCTTCGCGGCCTTCGTAACCTTCGTGCTTCTTATCTGGGCACGCTTGACTGCACGTAGCGGCTGCGCTGCGTCGCGAACAGGATCATGGCCGTGCGTTGCGCGTTGTGGTCGTCCATCGAGTACGGCTTGTTGCGATCCTCTCCGATAGCGTCACCAACCATGTCGAGTTGGCGGCGGACCACGCTCTCCAGCCAACCGGTGGCAGATCCCTCGTCCGGTGTTTCCGCAACGCGCGCGGCCTCGACGAGCGTTGCGTAATAAAGATCGCGTAACTCGCCGACTTCCATCGCCTTGCGGAACAACACGTTCTCGTCGTGCCGCGCATCGATCGGGAACTCCGATCCCCAGAAGGCGTTGTCTTCGTCCCAGGCGAGAAACACGTGCTGGTCTGAGTTTTCCTTGCGATAGAGATAAAAGTTGTTCATCCCGTCGTAGCCGAGGAAGCCGTCGTTCTGACCAACAAAGTTCTGCACCGCGACGTAGCGAACAAGCGCCCGCAGATCGAGCTTGGGGTCGAGTTGCTCGAGATAGCGATCGGACGCCAGGTCGGTGGCGAGGCGCGCGATCGTCTCGATTGGGCGCCATTTGTTCTCGTCGGTCGCATTTTCATGTGTTTTCGGGTCGAAGCGAATCTGGTACGGCTGCAGGTCGGACCCGAAATAGTTGAACGTCCAGCGGTCGATGAAGTTGTACTCGTAGAGAAAGCCATCATTCTGTGTGTCGCCGTTGATCTCACCGAAAACTCGCGCGAGAAACGATTTGTCGATCGATTCAACGACCGCATACAGTCCCGCGTACTCGCCGTTGATGTACAGACGCGCATGCGCCTCACGCGGCGCCGGGATGTTCATCCTGGCGAAAAACTTCATCGCCACGGTTTCGTGGATGGCCGACGGATCCTGCACGAGATTGTCGAGCACGAACGACTTCAACCCGAGGAACGTACCCTGGAGCGAATACCGGTCGAAGTCGACACGCAGCCCCGGCTTGGTTCCGCTGCGCGAGCCGTTGCCGCGCGACCGGATGCCGACGTTGCGTGTCGTGATGCCGTTCCACACCACATCGGCGGGGTAATACTCATTCGACTGGAAGTTTTGCTTGAGCTTCTCCCAGTCGGCCGAATGAAGGTTGAGATCGACGCGCTGGACAACGTCGCCGTTGAAGAAGTCGTCGGCGCTCTGCGCAGCGGCGGAAGGCGGCGCCAGCAGCGTCGACGCCGCGAAGACAAGCGCCGCGAGAGCAGAGCGAGAAGAGCAACGCATTACATACCTCAATTTCACTTTTAGAAAACCAGCTGCGCGCGAAAGACCCCCGACCAATACTGGTCGATCCCGCGTGTTGGCGCGCGGTCGGGATCGTCGAACGTTTCGTGGATCGCGTTGACGAGCAGACGCACCCACCGATTGGGAAACCAGTTCACGCCCAGCGTCCAAACCGAATCGCTGTTCCCGAGGATGTGTTCGGCGCGCGGATTCGCGAACGCCTCGCCGACCTTCTCGGCGCTCTCGAACCCTAACCGCTCGTAGCGCGCGCCAATTTCGACCGCGCCTATCCCTCCGGTGAAAAGCGAACGACGCGGATTGTTGAAGTCGTCTTTCTTCTCGCCCGTCAGGAGCCACGTCGCGCTGGTATACCAGCCGGTTGTGAGCACGTCGGACAAGTCGAGGTCGCGTAAGCCTTGGTTCTGGCGCTGTTCGCGCGCCTGCATCCACTCAGCGGCCAAGCCAACGGGCCCAGGTGTGTAGGTCACCTCCGCGCCATACCTGTGCCGGCGTCCCTTGACATAGACAGGCTCGAAAAAGTCTTCGCTACCCCATCCCGAGGTGCCGCGGAAGCTGTTGAGACCCTCCGGCACCGTCACGGTTCCATACGCGCCACCAACGCGCAGCGTGTCGAACGTTCCTGCCAGGCGCCGAAACGGCGTCGCCGTCACTCGTCCGGCAAACGAGCGGCCGATTCCAGCTGGTTCCGTGTTCGCACGCGCGAACTGCGCCTCCTCGAGGCGACCGTTGTCGCCGTCGCCATCGAAGATTCCGGCCTCGTAGGTCACCCCGCGCCGAAGAAAACGGCCGTGCACCATCACGCCGGTTTCGCGAGCCGGAGGAATCGTGCTCGAAACGAGCGTCCGAAACGCGAAATCGATATCGGTGCTGCTCACAAGCTGCTCGCGGCCGAACGGGACTTTGAAGTGCCCAACCTCCACCTCGGCCTGTCGAAACGTGCGCCAGTTGACGAACACGTCGCGCCAGCGACCCTCTGGGTTGAGGTCTCTCTCTATCTGGAATTCGACGTGGTTGCCGATCTCTCCGTTCACGCCGCCGCGGCGCGCCCGGAAATCCCGCATCTCCTCGCCGATTTCGGGGTCGAAGTCGCGCCAGTCGTACGCCAGCTTGAGGCGAAGGTCGAGGCGTACGTGCTCGCCGATCTGAATAGAAGGCCGGTTCCGCCAGTGGAAGCCACTGCGTTCCCCTTCCTGTTGGCCCGACTGCGCTGCAGCCGCCGACGCATGCGCGAGCAGACACACTCCAAGCGCAATCGCCGCGGGAAGCTTTGGCATCAGACCCTATCTTCTCAGATGCGCTTTGGAGACGACCACGAAACTGCCCGGATTCCGTTACCGGCGGTCAGTTGGGTGCTCAACTCCTCCAACGACGCGTTGTGCGGCAGCGTGACCAGATACTCGACCGTCGCTTCCTCGCCCTGCGACACTTGCCGCGGCTCGAACATCACCTTGCTGAGGGCGAAGACCTGCTGCACGGCATCGAACGGAAACTCACGTCCGGCGGCGGTGAGTTCGATGAGCATCATCCTCGGCTTTTGCGAGCTGAACGCGTTGAGGATCGGCAACATCGCACAGAGAAACAGTGTCCCCAGACCCGCCAGCGCGAACCCTCCGACGCCGGCAGCCATCCCCAACCCCATCAGAATGAACAGCACGGTGATGTCGCGAGCATCTTCGATCGGCGTACGGAAGCGGATAATACTGGCCGCGCCGGCGATGCCGAACGCCCGCGCGACCGAACTGCCGATGAGAATCATCATCAGCGCACCCGCGATGCAGAGCAGCACCTGCGCCTGGTCGAGCGTAGGATTGGCTTCACGTTCGTTTCGGTAGGTCCGGTGCACAGCCGTGACCAGCATCCCGACGATCGCCGCGACCACGAGTTTGCTCAGCTCAAACAGTGGCTGCGGCCACTGTGGACCCGGCTGCTCGGACGGACCGAGTGGCGTGCTGGTCACGATTTGCGCAGACCACTCGAGGCCAAGCGAGGGCATCAGCAGGCCCACGGCAACGAGACCCAGACCGACGAGCGCCACAGTCGCAAACGTGGCGGCGCGGCGCCACGCGATCGGGCTGCTCTTCTTGGCTTCCGCGAGCGTGTGACAGACGTGCAAGACCTCCTGCAGCCGCAGCACACTCAGTTCGTCACGCACGCGCGCGTTGGGATTGACGATCGTGAAACGGTGCGCAAGTCGCTGGGCGGTCGTGTGCCCGCGGACGAGCGCACGAATGCCGGCGCTGTCGATGAGCGGGACGGCCGTCAGATCGACGATGACGTGCTGCACGTTACTGCGCAGCGATGCCTGAATCTGCCGCTCGAGTTGTTCGGCAGCGCCGCCGGCCGTGAGCTGCTCTTGCGGCGAGAGGACGAGCGCTCTTGCTGTGGGTGCTCCTGCGGCAGTCGGGATCATTGTCACCGCATAGGCTCGTGGGCGGAACGCTACCACGTATGCTTAGCGTGGACAAAGTTGAAGACACTGAGGATTGGCGCACTGCTGTTGGCCGTTGTCGCCTCTCAGTGCGGGAAGAGCAGTCCCATGTCACCAACGCCTCCCGGCGGGGGCGGGCCGCCGATGGGTTCACGTACCGCCATTTTGATTGGGGCAGGGGACATCGGCGTTTGCGGCGAAGCCGCTCCGGCTCTTGTGGGACGACTCATCGAAAACACGCTCGGCGAGGTATTCTTCGCCGGCGATATCGCGTATCCGAACGGCACGGCGGCCAATTTTCGCGACTGCTTCGAACCGTTCTTCGGGCATGCGCGGGACAGGTGGCATCCGGTCCCAGGCAACCACGAATACGAGTCGCCGAACGCCGCGCCGTACCTTTCAATATTTCGCGGCCGCCGCTGGTTCGCCCTCCCTTGGCTTTTATCGCTTCATCGCCGGCGAGTGGCTCGTGCTCATGCTCAACTCGGAGATCGCGGCTGGTCCGGGTTCGCCCCAATACGAGTTCGTCCGCGAGTCTCTCGACGGGCGCCGGTTCCGATGTCAAATGGCGATCTGGCATCGTCCGCTATTCACGTCCGGCCCCAACGGCCCATGGCCGCAAATGCGGGATCTCTGGCGCCTGCTCGATGACCATGATGCCGATGTCATCGTCAACGGCCACGAACATTTTTACGAGCGGTTTTCGCGGCAGGATGCCGACGGCCGGGGGGACGAGAACGGCCTTCGCGAATTTATCGTAGGTACAGGCGGGGCACCGCTCTACGGGTTTGTTCGGCAGACGCCGAACTCGAGCACCCGAGTGGCGAGTCACGGAATCATTCGCTTTACGCTTCGGCCCGATGCTTACGAGTGGGACTTCCTCGACGTCAGCGGCAGTACGCGCGATAACGGCTCAACGCCGTGCCACTGAGCCGTGTCAACCTTGTGCACCACGGTGGACGTTGTCTACCATGTGCACTATGGCGACTGCGCGCACCCTGCTCCCGTACGTGCTCCCGATTCTCGTCCTGGTCTTGATCGCAAACGGATCACTTGCCCAACAGCCGCCGCGGCCGGAACCGACGCCGGCGCCGCCGGACGTCGCCGCTCCGCCGCCAGATGCCGTCAAAACCGCATCTGGCCTCGCGTCGAAGGTGCTCCAAGCGGGCAACAGCGACAAACGCGTGGGGGTGAAGGATGCGGTTACCGTGCACTACACCGCATGGACCACCGACGGCAAGATGTTCGACAGTTCGCACGCGCGAAAAATGCCCAGCACGTTTTTGATCGACAGCGTCATCAAAGGGTGGGGCGAGGGCGTGCAGCTCATGACCGTAGGCGAGAAGCGGCGGTTCTGGATCCCCGAGGATCTCGCGTTCCGCGGCCAAACCGGACGGCCCAAAGGGATGGTGGTCTTCGACGTGGATCTGCTCGACGTGGTCGCGGATCCGCGCACCGCGCCTTCCGACGTCGCGAAAGCCCCCGAGGATGCTCGGCGGACATCATCCGGGCTCGCCTATAAAGTGCTGAGACCGGGCACGGGGACGGTGCATCCGACCAAAGAAAGCCGTGTCACCGTGCATTACACCGGCTGGTCGACCGATGGCAAGATGTTCGACAGCTCAGTTGTCCGCGGCGCAGCGACGACCTTCGGCCTCAGCGAAGTCATCCAGGGATGGACGGAGGGCGTGCAGTTGATGGTTGAAGGCGAAAAGACGCGGTTTTGGATTCCCGCGCGGCTCGCGTATCAAGGCCGCCAGGGTCCGCAAGGACTCCTGGTGTTCGACATCGATCTACTCGCGATCAGGTGAGGACGCTCATGAACGATGGGGATCGCGCACTGACGATTCTGCTCGGCGGCATCCTGAGTATCGGGCTTCTGGCGGGCACGGCCGTGTCTGCTCAGAAGGCCGTAAAGAGCGACGTGAAGCTCAGTAGCTACGCGGAGTGGAAGCATCCCGGCGTGCTGATTGTCGATGGCCAGCGCGTGGTGGCGGATGCCGCCACGAAGTGGAAGGGAAAATTCGCGTCGATGGACGCCGTTCCCGTCGGGCATGAAGTGCGCGTGGACGGCGTACGGCGACCATCCGGCGAGGTGCTGGCGCTCGAGATCGATGTTCGACCAAACGGGACGGCGCTGTTCGAGACCGAGGTGCAGCAAGGCACCGACGAGCTCGAGGGGTTGTGGTTGCGCAATCGCGCGGCCTTCGAAGCGGACGCGACCGGCAAGAAGGTAGAGATCGGCGAAATCGAAGAGGCCGGCCGGCGCGTCGAACGTGTCCGCGGGCTGGTGCGGCGGCTGGCGCCATCCTACGTCGATCAATCCAAGCTGCGCGTCTACGTGATCGACAACAAGGACTGGAATGCGATGGCCATGGGGAATGGCGCCATCTGGGTGTTCAGCGGCATCATGAACGACATGTCGGACAACGAGCTGGCGATGGTCGTCGGACACGAGCTCGCCCATTACACGCACGAGCACTCGCGCCGGCAGATGCGCAGAGGCATGTGGATTCAAATGGGGAGTGTGGCGGCGCTCGCGGCGGCCGAAGCCATCGACAACAACGGCCTACGAGCGGTCGCGCAGGTGAGCAGCGTCCTCGGCTTCGGCGCGTGGATGAACGGCTTCGGCCGCGACCTCGAGGATCAGGCCGATCGTGTCGGCTTGCGCTACGCGTACGAGGGCGGGTTCGACGTGTCCGCGGCGCCCGCTGTGTGGCAACGATTTCTGGAGAAGTACGGCGACCACGACAAGGTCACCAACTTCTTCTTCTCAGACCACTCCACCGCCGCCGCACGCCGGAAGCACCTCGAGGAGGAGATCCGGTTCAATTACCGCGTCGATAAGACACGAAGAACACGAAGAAGACTCGAAGGGCGCGAAAGGACGGGACACGCCGACGAATTTAACGTGTCGTATTAGCCCGCGGGCGGCCGCAGGCTTCGCGCGGCACCCGCGGGCTTGCGCTCTCCATCGTCTCTGTGTCTCCGTGGCAATCTGTGTAATCTGTGGTTGATGGTGCGGATCATCGCGGCGGATCGCGGAGACATCGGCACGCGCGTCGACCGCGTGCTGCTACGCCATCTCCATGACGTTCCCGGGCTCTCCCGCAACAGGATTCAGCGCCTGATCGACGCCGGTGCGGTGCTGGTCAACGACGAACCTGCACGTCGCAGCTCCCGCCGAATTGCGGCGGGCGATCACATCGCCATCGATCTGCCCGACATCCCCCAACGGCAGCGGCCCCTCGCCGAATCACTCCCTCTTGAAGTGGTATACGAGGATGACGAGATTGTCGTCGTGAACAAAGCGCCCGGCCAAGTGGCACATCCGGCCTTTCGAAACACCACCGGGACGCTTCTCAACGCCCTTCTCGGCCACGCCGCCGGCCGCTGGACACCAGCGCTGGTCAATCGCCTCGACAAGGACACATCAGGGCTCGTCCTGGTGGCCAAGAACAGCAGTGTCCAGCGCGCGTTGCAAGGCGCGATGCAGCGCAACGACGTCGAAAAGGATTACCTCGCGATCGTCGCCGGCAAGCCCGTGCCGGCAAGGGGCACCATTGATCTGGCGCTCGATCGCGACCCGTGGGATCGCCGTCGTGTTATGGTGCGTGACCGCGGCGGACAACCGAGTCTCACCCGCTATCAGCGCATGTCAACGACACCCGACGCGAGCTATTCCATGGTGCGCTGTCGCCTGATTACAGGTCGCACTCACCAGATTCGGGTTCATCTGGCGAGCAAGGGGTGGCCAATCATTGGCGACCGCGTCTACGGCGTTGGCGATCTGCGTATCCGGCGTCAAGCGCTGCACGCATGGCGACTGAACTTCAAACATCCTCGACGAGCAGAGCGTCTCACCTTTATCGCAGCAGTGCCCGACGACATGGCCCGGGTGATGAGGGCCACCGGTCTACTCGAGCCGAGCGAGCCGCGCCAGCACGGTTGCGAGCGCTGAATAATCGTCGTTCTCACGTCCTTCCGCCAGCAGCGCGCTGAGCAGCTGCTGCACGAGCGCGGTGACGGGAGCTGGCGCGTGTGCGTCGTTGAGCGCATCGAGCACGATGCGAAGGTCTTTCCGATACAGGCGCGCCGGAAATCCGGGTTTGAAGTTGCCGTCGAGAATACGCTGCCCGTGAACCTCGAGGACGCGGCTCGCGGCAAAACCGCCGAGGAGCGCGGCACGAACCTTTGCGGGATCGACTCCGCTCTTTCTCGCCAGAGCAAACGCCTCACCGACTGCCGCAAGCGTCCCGCCGATCACGAGCTGATTACAGGCTTTGCAGATCTGTCCGGCGCCGGAGTCGCCGATCCGGATGATCCGCTCGGGGTTCCCCATCGCCGCGAGGATCGGTCGCACCGCCTCGATCGCATCCGCATCCCCGCCGATCATGATCGAGAGCGTCCCATCGATGGCGCCGATTTCACCGCCGCTGACCGGCGCATCGAGGTACGTCGCACCAAGAGCGGATGCCGCGCCGGCGAGGCGGCGCGCCGTCGCCGGCGCGATTGTGCTCATGTCGACGATGATCGTGCCCGGCTGAAGTGCCGCGAACACGCCGGTCGCTCCGGTGAGGACCTGTTCGACGTCCGGACCATCCGGCAGCATCGTGACGATGCGTTGCGTGGCCCGCGCGACCTCGGCGGCCGAGGTCGCCGGCGCTGCACCCGCCGTGACCAGCTCGTCGACAGGACCGCGACTGCGGCTGTGCACCACAAGTGGGAAGCCGCGCTTGAGGAGATTGCGTGCCATGGGCCGGCCCATGACACCGAGACCGATGAACCCGACGGCCTGGGACATTCGGGGACGATACACGCCGGCCTTCGCGCCCTTCGTGCCCTTCGTGCCTTCGTGCCCTTCGTGCCTACCGTTTACGGCTCTTCGCTGCGCTCTTCTTGCTCGCGCTCGCGCCGCCCTTTTTCTGCTTCTGACGTGTGGTGCCGGAACCTTTCGTCTTGGCCTTGCGGGCGGCCGGCTTGCCCGCACGTTGTGGTGATGATCCACGGGCGGCACTGCCGCGCGCGGCCGGAGCCTTCCGGGTTTTGGTTGTACGCTTCGCGCCGGCCGCTTTCGACGAAGTCGACCGGCGAGCGCCCGCGGCTTGACCTGTTGTCTTCTTGCGCGGTGCGGGCCGTTTGCCTTTTCGCGACGCTGGCGCACCCTTTTTCTTTTGCGCGGCCTGCCGCCGAGGCATGCCGGCTCCCTCACCTTCGGTGTTACTGGCGGCACCAATAGCCTCGCGCGTCTCGTCGCCGGCGCCCGTGTCCATCTCCGAACCACCCTCATCGCCCGGCATCTCATCGTCCGCGTCGTCGGATCCACCGCTGCCGGTGGTCTCGTTGGCCATCCACGGTGGCGTGGCCTTCTTTCTTCCACGACGTCTGCCCTCGAGGTGCTGCTCGCCCTGTCGCACGCGCTCGCGCGCGAGATCGTCGGCGGACAGTCGGCCCGCCATCGTGTAGTGATCCGGGTTGACTTTGTTATGCCTGCTCACAACGACTCCTTTAGACGCGGAAGCGGAGCGATGCCGCGACGCCGCCGTAATCCTTCAACAATTCGACGTCCTCGATGATGCGCACGGTGGCGCCGGTTTGATGCGCGCGGTTGATCAACTCGGCCGCAAGCTCGAGTTGTTGGTCCGCGGCCGGGCCCGATGGCGCGGAGGTGCTCGCAGCCACTTCGCCAACGACGGAATCAGCGGGCATCGTCTGCACTGGCTTTAGTGTATCCGCGGTTCCCGTAATCAGCAGCTGGTCGACTTGACCACGCGTGAACGCACTGAGCGTCGCTTCTGGTCCGACCACGCCGAGACCGCTCCCCTGCCAGGCGCCGACAACGTCCTCGACGGCCATTCGATCATCCTCGGCGTCCTTCTCACGCAGCACCTCGAGCGTCGTGCGCAACAATTCGTCTTCCGCGACGTTTTTGTCGAGGTGAATGAAGTCCACCAACTTCCCTAGCAGGCGCTGCGGGAGCTGTTCCTTGACGAGGGGCACCACCACTTCGTCGCCGGCGATGACCACATGCGGAATGTTCTCTGCGGCGACAATCTTGTCAAGCGTCTCGACGACCTCTTTGACGTGGTGCAGATGAAAATTTTCGGCACGCCGTTGATATCGCGCCTGTGACCAGCCGCCCATGGAGTTGCGCCGCGTCTTGACGTTGCTGATCTGCTCGCGTCGCTCGGCGGCCCCCAACCCGAACACCACGATTCTGGCGCGGTTGGTATCGAGAACCACGGCCGCATACCGCGGATACTGGTCCACGAGCTTGGCGAGTGGGTAGAGATGCGGCACATCCCCGACAAAGAACCAATGCTCCTCGATCGGGACCTGTAGCTGGACCGTTTCGAAGAAGTCGTTCGCTGCGGCGCACGCGAAAATCGCGACACCGTTGGCGGAGCGATTCGTCTCTCCAGCGAGATACGTGTTGATGCGCTCAAGGTCGCGATCGAAACTTGCGCGTTCGGGGGTGTTCTCGCGAAACGCCTTCTGACGCTCGGCAAAAACTTTTCGCACGAAGGCATCGTAACTGTCACGGCCGTGTTGATCGGCCGCAAGGTTGAGATAGACGCTGAGGACCGGCGACTGTTGTGGCTCGACAGCTGCCAACTTCTCCAGCTGGTCGCGTAAAGGTGTGGCAAGAGCGGGACTGGTTTTCGCCATGTCGGCAGCCAATTGCAAGCCATGTTCCCGGGTCAGGAGTCGGGGTCAGGGGTCAGGTAGCAGGTATCAGCTATCGCGATTATGCCTGCGCGGGCGCGCGGTCGGGCAGCACGTGCATTGCCAAACCGGCGGCGGTGCGGACCGTGTATTGGCGATGGTGCGCGATGCGGAGATAACTGATCGCAACGATCTCTGTGGCGTCGTCCGTGGCGTCTGGATACAAGGTGATTTCGATCGACTCGAGCGCTGCTGCAAGTTTTCCAGCGTCGTCCACGGTGACAAACCCAACGATGGTGATTTGTCCATCGTGACGATGGTGCACTTCGAAGTTGCGGTACCGGCGAGCGGCGAAGAGGGGCGCCGCGAGGCCGGCCGAACCGGTGAAGCCGTTACACTCCCCTGGGTAAATTTGCCGCGGCCGATCCTTCCTCCTCAGATCTGACCAGCCGCACCTTATGTACATCACGCAAACGGCTGCGTAGAGGCTCCGCGTCGTGTGTCATATCGATTACGCGTCGTATTGTGCCCGAAGATCGCCGCGGCCTCGAGAGGAGCTGCTCTTGGTTGTGCAGGTGCAGTGGCGTGAAGCCGTGAACTGCGTCAAAGGCGACCAATCCGTCAGCGACGGAAGGTCGCTTGGTCTGCCCGCGTGCAGTCCACCGCCATCCCGTGCAGGTTGGGTATGTTCGCCCGTGTTCTATCTTGAGGAACGCGGTCGGTAATAGCACACAGCGAGCTAACTCCTTAACGCTTCGCTATTTACAGCATCGATTTGGTCGATTCCCGCTATTCCATGTGCTGTTCAGCAACATGGCGGTGCGGCTCGCGACTGACGAACCCTCGTTTACCGGATTCATTCAGCAATCGGCAGTCGATGGTTTTCGGCCATTTATGACTCTTTAGGACAATTTAAACACCAGACGCGCTTCAGGGAACAAGCTGGCCCTCCAATTGCTGAGTAAGCCGGCATGTGTCAACGTGTACGACTCGTTCAGAAGATCCGGAGGAAAGCTACATGGGGTTCCCGGATCGCCCGTTCGTTCACCTTCCTGCTACTCGTCGCGATGAGCGTGCCCGGGTTCGCTGAGGCTGGAGCCAAAGGTCAAGGCAAGGCCGGCAAACTCGACGCGCAACTCGAGAAGAAGAGCAACGAAGGCGGCGAATCCGCCGTCATCATCGAGTTCAACAACGACGCCGATGCCCTCTCCGTTATTAAAGGGTTCGGAAAAGCGAATCGCAAGCTGGGAATTATCAAAGGCTATAGCGCGACGATTCCCAATGGCTTGCTTAAGCAGTTGGAAAAGCACTCGAATGTCAAGAAAGTCAGCCTTGATCGGGCTGTGTCGGGCTTCAACGGTCGCACGTCAGTGACCGTTGGTGCGCGCGCAGTCCATTATCTTATGGGCTATACCGGCGCCGGCGTCGGCGTCGCGGTTATCGACTCCGGTGTGACGTCCTGGCATGACGATCTGACCTACGCCAACCGTAGTGGTCAGCGCGTCACGCACTTCAAGGATTTCATCAACGGCCGCACAACGGCCTACGACGACTGGGGTCACGGCACACACGTGGCCGGCATCATCGCTGGCAACGGTTACGACTCGTGGGGCACGCGCGACATCGATCGCACCGGCGCGACGATCGTCGCGCTCAAAGCCCTCAAGAGCGACGGTACCGGCTCGATCAGCACGATCATCGCCGCAATCGACTACGCGGTCAGCGTGCGCAACCTCTACAACATCCGCGTCATCAACCTGTCGCTCGGCGCGGGCGTCTATGAGTCCTACAACACCGATCCGCTCACCGTTGCGTGCAAGCGCGCAGTGGAAGCCGGGATCGTCGTCGTCGCCGCTGCCGGCAACATGGGCAAAGCCGCTAACGGTGCCCCGCAATACGGCGCCATCAGCGCGCCAGGCAACGCGCCTTGGGTGTTGACGGTTGGAGCGTCGAGCACCGAAGGCACGGTCGATCGTCATGACGACAAGATCGCGCTGTACAGCTCGCGTGGTCCGACGATGGTGGACTACGCGCGCCAAGCCGGATCTCGTCGCGCCGGGCAGCGGCACGGTGTCGCTGAGCGACCGGCACAGCCGCCTGTACGTCGAGAAGGCTGGTCCCTGGCCACGGGCTTCCTCACGGCGAAGTCGCCAAACGCGCTCGGCGTCCCTGTGCTCAACGCGTCGTTCCGTCCCTATCTCTCGCTGAGTGGGACAAGCATGTCCACACCCGTCGTAAGCGGCACGATCGCGCTGATGCTTCAGGCGAACCCGGCCCTCACGCCGAACATGGTCAAGGCGATCCTGCAGTACACCGCGCAGGTCTACCCTGGCTACAACTACCTGACGCAGGGCGCGGGGTTCTTGAATACGCGCGGCGCCGTGGTCCTGTCGGAATACTTCCGCACCGGCACCGCCGGTGATCCCTACCCGAAGATGAAGGGCTGGGCGCAGCACATCTTCTGGGGCAACTACCGAGTGACCGGCGGCGTGTTGACGCCGGGCGGCACCGCGTGGGGCCTAAACGTCGTGTGGGGCGAGATGCACACGCCCACCGGACAGAACGTCGTCTGGGGTGAGAACTGCGACGCCGTGGGCACCTGCGAAGGCGACAACATCGTCTGGGGCAACAACATTGTCTGGGGCGAGGACGGCGACGACAACATCGTCTGGGGCAACAACGTTGTCTGGGGCGAAACCGATGGCGACAACATCGTCTGGGGCAACTCCGATGGCGACAACATCGTCTGGGGCAACGGCGATGAAGACAACATCGTGTGGGGCAACAGCTTCGACAACATCGTCTGGGGCAACGACTGCCAGGGCGATAACTGCGACAACATCGTCTGGGGCAACAACGTTGTCTGGGGCGAGACCACTGGCGACAACATCGTGTGGGGCAACGCCGAAGGCCTCGACAACATCGTCTGGGGCAACAGCGATGGCGACAACATCGTCTGGGGCAACAACGTTGTCTGGGGCGAAAGCGGCGACGACAACATCGTCTGGGGCAACGGCGCCGAAGACGAACCCGTCGTGTTCGGAGACGATGCCGCCGAGGTCGACAGCTTCGACTCGAGCATCTGGGACGTCCTCTTCGAGATTGCGGTTCCGGAAGACCTTCTGGAGCCGGTGACGTTGCCCGAGCCAGTGCTGCCTATCGAGCTGCCACTGCTACTCGAGCCCGTCACGATTCTCGAGCCGCTCGTTAGCGCGTGGCAGGGGGTGCAGTAATGGAGAAGATGCCGTTCCGCGAATCAATGGCTGTGGAACTTCCCATGACCACCCCAGCGCAGAAGCCTGCGGTTGTGAGCTCGGACTGGAAGCAGGGTCTTCCGGTTCTCGCGTCGCACAACGTGACGCTGCGCGAACTTCGACTCTCCGATGCGGCATCGCTTCTGGCGATGCTCTCTACCGAAGAAGTGGCGCGGTTCATTTCGCCGCCCCCGACGACGGTGCAGGGATTCGAGCGCTTTATCGCGTGGACTCACGCCGAACGCCAGGCAGGACGTTACGTCTGCTTCGCGGTCGTGCCGACGGGCACCGAGACAGCCATTGGAATCTTCCAGGTGCGGCAGCTCGAACACGGGTTCGGGAGCGGCGAATGGGGATTCGCAATCGGATCGGAATACTGGAGCACGGGACTGTTCCCGTCGGGTTCGGAGCTCGTGCTCGACTTCGCGTTCGACGTCATCGGCGTGCATCGCCTCGAAGCCCGCGCCGCGGTGAGAAACGGACGCGGCAACGGTGCGCTGCGCAAGATTGGCGCGACGTGTGAGGGTGTGTTGCGCAAATCGTTCCTGCGCAACGGTGAGTATCTCGATCAGAACCTGTGGTCGATTCTCGCCGAGGATTGGACGACGCTGCGCCGCTCCGTGCGGGCCGTTGGTTCCATCCACTAGAAGCTCGGCCGGTATACGACCGACCTGCGATCGTTTGTCACCCGTTTCGGCCCGAACACTTTTCCAGGGGTGTTCGGGCTGTTTTTTTTACTCCGCGGCCATGAACGGATAACGGAACTCGCGCGGCGGGGCGAATGTCTCCTTCACGCTTCTGGCGCTCACCCAGCGAAGCAGATTCATTTTCGAGCCGGCTTTGTCGTTGGTCCCCGAGGCACGCGCGCCGCCAAATGGCTGCTGTCCGACGACGGCGCCGGTGGGTTTGTCGTTGATGTAAAAGTTGCCGGCGGCATTGCGGAGTATTGCAGAAGCCTCCGCAATCGCGCGACGGTCGGTGGCGAACACGGCGCCGGTGAGCGCGTACGGCGACGTCCGATCCACGATCGTCAACGTGTCCTGCCACTTTGCGTCGTCGTACACATACGTGGTGAGCACGGGACCAAAGATTTCCTCGCACATCAGCCGATAGCTCGGATCCTTGGTCTCGACGAGGGTGGGTTCAACGAACCAGCCCTGGCTCCCGTCGCAGCCCCCGCCCTGCACGATGGTCGCATTGCGCCGGGCGTCCTCGAGATACCCGCAAATCTTGTCGAATGACTTCTGGTCGATGACGGCGCCCATGAAATTGCGGAAGTCGCGCACGTCGCCCATGCGGATGTCCTTCATCATCGCGACCATGCGATCGCGGATGTCCGGCCAGAGCGAGCGAGGCACGTAGGCGCGGCTTGCGGCCGAGCACTTTTGCCCTTGGTACTCGAAGGCGCCGCGCACCAGGCCGACGGCGACCTCCTGCGGATCGGCGGATGCGTGCACGACGACAAAGTCTTTGCCGCCAGTTTCGCCCACGATGCGCGGATACGATTGATAGCTTGCGAGGTTCTGACCAATTCGCTCCCACATGCCGTTGAACACGCTGGTCGATCCGGTAAAGTGAATGCCTCCGAGCTCCGAGTGGTCGAGCAGTACGGCCGAAATTTCCGGCGCATCGCCCGGCACGAAGTTGATCACGCCCGGCGGCAATCCCGCGGCCTGGAGCAGCCGCATGATGTAGTGCGCGCTCAGCATTGCGCTCGACGCCGGCTTCCAAACGACCGTGCAACCCATCAAGGCCGGCGCCGCCGGCAGGTTGCCCGCGATCGCGGTGAAGTTGAACGGTGTGACGGCGTACACGAATCCTTCGAGTCCGCGATAATCCGACTGATTCCACACGCCGTGGGCACTCGCCGGTTGCTCCTGGTAAAGCTCCTGCGCGAAGGCGGCGTTGAAGCGCCAGAAATCAATCAGCTCGGACGCCGAATCGATCTCGGCCTGGAACGCCGTTTTCGACTGGCCGAGCATCGTGGCGGCATTCACGGTTTGCCGCCACGTCGTCGTCAGCAGCTCGGCGGCGCGTAGAAACACCGCAGCGCGGTCTTCCCACGGCCAGTTGGCCCATTCGCGCCGCGCTTGTGCCGCGGCGTTGACAGCCTGGTGGACGTTTTCGGCCGTGGCCTTGTGCCAGTTGGCGAGGACATGCGCGTGCTTGTGCGGCATGACCGCCGTCGCCGTGCGGCCGGTGCGTACATCGCAGCCGCCAATCACCAGAGGGATATCGATACACTCACCGGCCATCGAGGTGAGCCGCGCCTTCAACGTGTCGCGCTCGGGTGTGCCGGGTGCGTAGGTGAGGTTCGGCTCGTTCTGCGGGGGCGGCACGCGTCGCGTGCCAGAAAATGGGGCAGGCATCTGGACATTCTAGCTGGTTCGCGCGCGTGCCCGAGCCGCTCGCCAGCGCTACAGGTGCGCGCGTGCGCGGGGACCAGCCGCACGCTCTGCAGGTTCGCGCGTGCGCGGGAACCATTCGCAGGCGCTGCACGGTGCGCCGCGGCGAACCTACGCGCGCGCGCCTTCCACTTCCACCTTGATGTGACGCCACTTGCCCTGCCGAAAGCGCGCCACTGTCAGAACACAGCGGGTCAAATGGCCAAGCACAATTGCCAGCCAGATGTCGTCCGCCTGCAAGGGGCGTGTCGCGCGAATGAAAAAACACAGCCCGATGGGCACGGCGATCTGTGACGCGAGCGTGATGAATAGCGGACTGCGCGTGTCTCCTGTCCCCTGCAATCCCCCCGTATACACGAGCGCGAGCGTGATGAAGAACCCGGAGACGGCGAGGTAGCGCAGAAGCTGTTCGCCGATGGGCGCGACGTTGGGGTCGGTGGCACCGAAAATCCCGAGGAGCGGCTGCGGGAACGCGACGAAGAGCATGCCGACGACGGCAGCTACACCGAGGCCGATGCGCGATGCGGCATAGACGCCCTGAATGGCCCGTTCGGGGTGCCCGGCGCCCAGATTCTGGCCGGCAATCGTCGCCGCTGCACCCATCAGCCCTACCGACGTCCACGTGATCATGGAGAACAGTTCCGTATAGCCGATTGCGTACGCCGCCTGGGCGGCCGCACTTTGTTCGAGCGATCCGATGAAGCCCAGGAGGAGCACCCCAGCGACGTTCATCGCGATGCCCTGAACGCCGGTGGGCAGGCCAAAGCGGAAGAGCGCGCGGATCGTGATCCAGTCGGGCCGCCAGCTCGTGTGGCGCGAAAAACGGATCACACAGTCGCCGCGAAACATGTGCCACAGCGCATACACGCTGACCGTGCACGTGGCGATCGCGGTGCCCAGCGCCGAGCCCATTGTGCCCAGTGGCGGAATCGGCCCGACCCCCCGAATCAGGATGACGTTGAGAATCACGTTCAACACCGTCATCGTGAGACCAAGGCGGAGCGGCGTTCGTGCGTCGCCGGCGGCGCGTAACGCCGACGTCAACATGAAAAACATCAGCATGCCGATGCTGAACAGGAAGGTGATCCGCAGAAATGGTAGGGCGAGCGCCTTGACCTCCGGCGCGGAGTTCACGAGGTCGAGCAGCGCAGGCGTCGCGAAATACCCCACCGGCGCGAGCACGAAAAACATCGCCAGCGCCGTGAGAAACGCCTGCTGCACGACGTGATTGACACGATCGGAATCACCGGCACCGGCGTAGCGCGAGACAAGCACCGCCTGGCCCGTGAAGAGCGACGCCATGAACACGATCACCACCAGAAAGATCTGCCAGCTCACGCCAATCGCAGCGTTCGCCGTATACCCGATGAGATGACCGACCAGTACGTGATCGATTACGCCCTGCATGCCGGCCACCAGGTTCTGGATCATGGTGGGCCATGCGAGCTTCCAGACCGCCGGACTGATGGGACCTTCAATGAGCGATCGATCGAACGGAGAGGTTTTTTTGACCGGCGCCGGACCCGACATAAGACGGAACGGCGATTGTACCGGATTAACTCAGGCGATGTACCAGGCGCCGAGGAGAAGGGCTATTGTGGCGAGCAGTGGGATGGGCCACAAATAGATCGACGCGGCGACGAGAATCACCACGACCACGCCAAACGCCAGCAGCCCGAGCGGCCACGCCACTGCTGTCGCGACACGCTCCGGCCACCGATCGCGCATGACAATCAGGCCCACCGCGATGCCCGCGGCATAGATCGCCACCAGCAATTCAGACATCGAGCTCCTGCGCGTCTTCGGCGCGCTCCATGATGAAGCGAAACCGGGCCGACGCGTCCTTCCCCATCAGCTCGTTGATGACGCGATCGGTGACAAGCTGATCCACTACGTCGACGCGCAGAAGACGGCGCGTGCGCGGATTGAGCGTGGTTTCCCAGAGGACCTTCGGCATCATCTCACCCAGGCCCTTGAATCGCGTGATCTCGGGCGTTGCACGGCCGGACCGCAGTTTGAGAATCTGCGACTTCTGCGCTTCGTCGAGCGCCCAGTAGGTTTCTTTGCCGATGTCGATACGGTAAAGCGGCGGCTGCGCGAGGTACACCTTGCCCGAGGCGAGCAACTGAGGCATGTGCCGATACAGGAACGTGAGCAGGAGTGTCGCGATGTGGTGGCCGTCGGAATCGGCATCGGCCAGGATGATGATCTTGCCGTACCGCATCCGCGAGATGTCGAAGCTCTTCCCGACGCCGCAGCCGAGCGCCGTGACCAGATCGGACAGTTCCTTGTTTTCGAGCACCTTGATGGTCGCGAGCCCCTCGGTGTTCATCACTTTGCCGCGGAGCGGCAGGATCGCCTGACGCGCGCGATCACGTCCCTGTTTCGCGGACCCGCCCGCCGAATCTCCTTCCACCACGAACAGCTCGCTCGTGATCGAGCCCGGATGCGTGCAGTCGGATAACTTCCCCGGCAACGTCACACGCCCCGACGTCGGCCCTTTGCGGACAACTTCCTGCTGCGCCGCACGGCTGGCCTCGCGCGCGCGCGCCGCGAGAATGATCCGCCCCACGATCGCTTCGGCAATCGACTGATTGTGGTTCAACCAATGCTCGAGCGCCGGGCGCACCATCCCGTCCACCGCAGACAGCACTTCGGGATTGTTCAACCGATCTTTGGTCTGTCCCTGAAACTGCGGCTCCTGCAGAAACAGCGACAAGACGCCGACCAGCCCTTCGCGGATATCTTCGGCGGTGAGCGTCACGCCCTTGGGCGTCAGGTTGTGCGTCTCGATGTAGTTGCGCACCGCTTTTCCGAGACCGGCGCGGAAACCGCTCTCGTGTGTCCCGCCAGACCCGGTGGGAATCCCATTGACGTAGCTGCGCAGATGCTCGTCGGTCGCCTCGGTCCACTGCAGGACGAGCTCGATCTTGATGCCGTTCTCTTTCTCGATCGCGAACGGCACCTCATTCACAGGCTTGGCTTGGCGCTCGCTGATGATTTTTCGGAGGTAGTCGACGACCCCATCGTCGTGCTGAAAAACCGCCTTCGTGCCGGTGGTCTCGTCCTCGAAGGTGACCTTGACGCGACGGTGAAGGTAGCTGGCGATCTCGAGACGCTCGCGGATGACCGCCGCATCGAAATCGATCTTTGGAAAAATGGTCGGGTCGGGCCGGAAAAACACCGTCGTGCCCGAGCCACGCGCGGCACCGATTTTCTTGAGCGGCGCCGCGGCCTTCCCTTGCTTGAACCGCATCTCCCACTGATGGCCATCGCGCTTGACGGTTGCCACAAGCTCGCGCGACAGCGCATTGACCACGCTCGCGCCGACACCATGCAGGCCGCCCGCCGTCTTGTAATTGCCGGTTTCGAACTTGCCGCCGGCATGGAGCACAGTGAAGATGACTTCGAGCGCGCTCTTCTTCGTTGGCGTGTGCACATCCACCGGAATACCGCGGCCGTCGTCGGTAATCGTGATTGAGGATCCATCCTTGTGCAGCGTCACGGTGATGTTCGAGGCGTACCCGTTCATCGCCTCGTCGATCGAGTTGTCGAGCACTTCCCACACGAGATGGTGAAGGCCGGTGACTGCCGACGCCACCGATGTACATACCGGGACGCTTGCGGACAGGCTCGAGGCCTTCCAGAACGGTGATGTCTTTTGCGGTGTACGACGTGGCCATGAGCGGGACGATTATACGAAGCGCAGTTGTCGGCGCTCGCCGTCCCACCGCCAGACCGGACCGGTTCCCACCAGATGCACGCCCCCAAGCCATCGATCGATTCCGCACAGTTGGACACGATCGAGCTCGCCGCTCAACACCTGCTTGCCATCAGCGGTCAATTGAACCGCGACCGCCAACGTGTCGGGCACTTCAGTGCGGTTGGGTGTCAGCGCCCGATCGATTGCGAGGAGAGGCCGCGGGCCGCGGAAGAGCGAGGAGATGTGGAACAGAAACGCGGAATCACCCATGAACATCGCCTCCTCACCATCGCGAATCGCGTGGGTGAAGACATGCTCGAGACGCGGGGCCCCGGCAGCGACGGCTTCCAGCGTTTGCAATTCCGTGCGCGACAAGCCGTTTCGCGAGGCCGGAAACTGCTGCAGGTGACGCACCATCGCGGCGCCAAGATGCGGCAACACCGTGAGTCTTGGCAGGGCGGCGAAGATGGTGCGCGGATCAGACGATCGAAACGCCTGCCAGGCGTCGCGCGCCGTCATCCGCTCGTTCGAGGTCACGGCACGGCGATGCTCGAAGAGACCCGGATAGTCGCTGTTTGGCTGATGACCCAGATAGGTCGCGGCAGTGACGGCCGTCACGAGCGGCGGCCCGTCGACCGGCAAGCGGTCGAGGATCTGCAGCAGGTGCAGTTGATCGTAGAGATCGTGTTCGAACCAGAGCACGACCTCTTGCGCCGCGGCGATGGCGCGTTCGAGCGCCGCGTCGCGCGCCTCGAGCTCCCGTTCGAGGTCCACGCGCGACCCCCAGCCGCAGAACGCCAGGAAGTCCGCTCGGACGCCGCGAAGCGCCGCCACTCCCAGCCCAGCCGGTACCGGGCCCTCGTGCAGCACGTCCTCCCACGGGACAATCCGGCCGCCGATCCCGGCGTCGGTGATCTTCGGAATGATCGCTTTGCCGTTGGTAAGATGCAGCATGTCGCGAGTGGCACTCGCGCTCGTCTGGCTGGTCGCCGGGTCAGTGACGGGCAGTCTTGCCTTCATTGGCTACGACCTCACGCGTCCAACGTTGATTCCGCCGGTGGTTCGGCTGGAGCAGATCCCAAATCGCGGCGCGACGCGAACCCGTGGGCGCACTGGAGTGTGACCGAGCAGCTTTCGGCGCATCACGTGCTGATCGTGCACGTCGAAACGCGTCGCCTCAACGAGGCGCGCGCCATCACCCGCGCCATTGTCGATCCGATTCTTCCGAAAGAGCGCTACGCGGAGATCCTCATCTATTTTCACCGTCCCGGTCGTCCCGATCTGCTGGCGCCTCGCCGTGTGCAGTGGACGCCGAAGAACGGGTACGTCGAGATGGTGTACGCGCCTTAGGTTTGCTTTCAGTTGTCCGTGCCGCGGTCTTTCGCGCTCGCGGCTTGGGGCCGGTCGCCGGAGCCGCCGCGGCCGCGGTCTTCCGCGTGCGTTTCGGCCGGGCTTCGTTGGCCGGTGCGACATTGCCGCGCGAATCTTCGTCGAGTTCGACGAGCGGACTCGGTGGGGCCTCTTCGACCGCGGGTGTTGCTTCAAGTGCGGAAGCGGGCTCGGGCTCATCGCCGCCGAGCGTCGACCAGCCATGCGGCAACGATGTCGCCTTCACCGGACCGCTCGCGAAGACGCGCAAGCCGCCCTGGCGATCGCGTTCGAGACGCAGGAAGCCGTCCTTCTGACACGCGCGCATCAGATCGAGAATCGATCCATACCGGCGCTCGTCAAAATCGGGACGGGCGTTGCGAATGAACTGTTTCAGCTGGCGCACATACATCGGCCAGCGTGGCTGCGTCGTCGTCTCGGCGAGAATCGACCGGAGTAGCGCCACGCCGTCCGCCAGATTTCCGTTGGTCGGCGCTTGCGCGACCTCATCGTCGCCATCGCCACCGGGATCCGGTGCGAACCGGCAGCGGGGCCGGCGAGGCCATCACGGCCGCGCGCACGGGTTCGGCCGTCTCGGACCTGTCCTCGTCGTCAACGAGCTCGACAATGCGTCGTGCGACCGTTGTGTTTGAGCGAGACGAAGCCCTGTTTTTCGAGCTTCTCGGCAAAGTCGCGGAACGTGCTCGCGCCGTAATCGCGCTCCGAAAACGACGAGTCGAGCTGCAGCAACGTGCTTTTGAGCAGGCCGAGCTGCGGCGAGACTTCGCGATCGGCGAGCACCTTGAGCGCCCGTTTGACGAGCGGCAACGCCGCATCGAGTTGCGCCGCGGGCGCGCCGCGCCCGCGATCGCCACGTGCACCTCGCGGCTGACCGAAGGCGCCGCCGAAGGACCGGCGCTGGCCGCGCTGGCACTGGCGACGTTCTCGTAGGCGAGGAACTCGGTGCAGTTTTTCTGCATCACCTGGCTGGTAAAGGCGCGGCCGCCGACGACGAACACCTTCTTGTCGTACTGCTTCAGCTTCTCGACCAGGGTGATGAAATCACTATCGCCGCCGACGATGACGAAGGCGTTGATGTGGTCGTGGGTGAACGCCATCTCGAGCGCGTCGAGTGCGAGGTTGATATCGGCGCCGTTCTTGTCGCCGCCGGGGGTCATCACGCGCTGCACCAGGCGTACTGCGTGGTTCGACATGGCGCGGCCGTAATCGCCCGCGCGCTTCCAGTCGCCATAGGCCACTTTGGTGATGATTTCGCCACGTTCTTTGACGGCCTCGAGGACGGCGCCGATGTCGAACTGCCGGCCGAGCGTGGTTTTGACGCCGATTTCGATGTTGTCGAAATCGATAAATACTGCGAGTTTCAATCGTTGATCGGACATGTGGAGCAGGGACTGAGACGTGGGAGTTTGGGCTTGAGGGCGTTCCGCCTTGAGCCGCGAAGTGAAGGGTTTTCTAACGTAGAACTCCCATACAGTATACCTCGGCCGCGCCCCAGCCGGTTCCAGGCCTGAGCCGTTCGGCCGTTTCGGCGCCCAGCGACGGTCGACTTTCGACGGTCGACCCTTCGACTCGCCGCTCGCTCAGGGCACGCGGCTTGGCGGCTAAAAGCGAAAGTAAATGAAATCGAAGCTCACCTGGCTGCGCAGGACCAGCGTGAGGGCCGCGAGCGTCCCGACGGTGAGCGCCTGCACGCCGGTCAGCTGTGGGCCCGTCGTCCAGAGACTCCAGCCAGCGGTTGAACGTCCTGGAACGTTCCCGTGCGAGCGCCCACATGTCGTTCAAAAAGAGCGGCAGCGACCATGTGGCGGCGAGCACGAAAAGGTGAATGCCGAGCTCCCTTTCCATCGGTGTGCTCGCGCGCGGGCGCAACTGGAAAAACGACATCAGATAATCCGGGTGGGTCTCGCGGAAAAAGACCCAGCCCCCGACCGTGAGCACGAAGGTGCCGGCGACCTGCACCAGGAACAAGGGACCGGGCCAGATCTCCGGCAAGCGCAGCAGCCGGCCGAGATTGCGGGTCACGAGCACGAGCATGCCGTGATAGAAGCCCCACAACACGAAGTTCCAGCTCGCGCCGTGCCACAAACCCGAGATCACGAAGGTCGCGAGCAAATTGATTTCGCGCTGCAATGCCGGCACACGGTTGCCGCCAAGCGGGATATAGACGTAATCACGAAACCACGTCGACAGCGAGATATGCCAGCGGCGCCAGAAGTCGGTGGGACTGTGTGCGATGTAGGGATGATTGAAATTCACGATCAGTTCGAAGCCGAACCACCGCGCCACGCCGCGTGCGATGTCCGAATAGGCCGAGAAATCCGCGTAGATCTGCATGCCGAATGCGAACACCCCGGCCCACAGCACCTCGAAGGTCGGCGCGTCGTGAGCGAAAACGCGGTTCGCGATCACGGCGACGTTGTCGGCGACGACCAGCTTCTTGAAAAAGCCCCAGGCGATCAGCACCAGCCCGCTGCGCGCCGCGTCCGCGGAGAACTGCCGCGGACGCTCCACCTGCACCAGAAGGTTCTGCGCGCGCATGATCGGGCCCGCCACCAGGTGCGGAAAGAAGGCCACGAACAGCGCGAAGTTGATGGGATCGCGGCGCGCCCGCATCTCGCCTTTGTAGACATCAATGGTGTAGCTCAAGGCCTGAAAGGTGTAGAACGAGATGCCCGCCGGCAGCACGATCGACAGAACCGGCACGCCCACATCGATGCCGAGCGACAGCAGCCCGACATGGACGTTCTCGACGAAGAAGTTGAAGTACTTGAAGAACCCGAGCATGCCGAGGTTGACGGTGATGCTCGCTGCCAGGTACCGCCTTTTGTGGGCTGGGTCGTCTTCCATGCGCCGGCCGGCCCAGAAGTCCACCGTCGTCGAGGCGAGCATGACCAGCACGAACCACGGCTGCAGCCAGCCATAGAACACGTAACTCGCGCCGAGTAGAAACACATTTTGCGCGCGATGCGGCAGTCGCCAATACACCGTCACAACGATCAGAAAAAATGCCAGGAACGAGAGACTGTGGAAGATCATCGAAACAGCGGATCGAGTCGCTTGCGGAGTATCTCGGTGTAGCGGCGGCGATTGCCGACGTGGTCGCCGTCTTCGTACAGGTCAAGCGTCATCCCGGGGTCGCCGGTATCGTCGTGAAAGAGACCGCCGTTCTGCTTCAATCCACGTTTTCAGCTCGGCGATGTATTTCTGCAATGCGGCGGATTGCTCGGGCGGCCGATTGTTGACAGGACGCCGCTGGACGCGCACGAAGCAGACCGTCAGTTGATGCTCGCGGGCCAGACGCAGCAAATCGGGAAGGATCGAGTCGGGCAGCGTCCGCGCAAAGTCCGGCTCCTCGACATCGCCTAAATCCGAGGCAACATCCGGCCGCAGGCGGTCGATGCCGAAATTCTCTTCCATGCGGACATCGAAATTGAATTGCGCCTGCGCAGTGGGGTATTTGAAGCGCGTAAACCACTGTCGGATGGCCGGCTCCATCCACATGCGCGCCACGTCGATCTCATACGCACGGTTGACGGCGGTGTAGACGCGGGCCCAGATGCCGCGCCTGCGTGACGCGACCAGCCGATCGAGCTCCGGTTCGAACTCGCGAGCCGTTTGATCGAGCATGTTGCCGTAGTGGCTCTCCAGGCGGAACATCGTGTCGGTCAGGTTCGTGTCGCGAAAGAAGATAAAGGTGCACCGCGGCTTGACACCGCTGGCGACGACCCAGTTCTTGAACGCGAGAAACCACCAGGAAGGCCCGGTCGCTGGTGCCATCACCATCTGCACGAGCTCGTCGCCGCTCGACGCGATCTCGCCCAGGTATTGCGGATCGACGCGTGTGCCGAGCATCGAGTCGCCGATGAACACCCAGCGCGGCGCACCGTAACGGAGATTCTCGATCACGCCGGGATCGAACAGCTGGCGCTGACGTCGGACTTCAAGCGAGGGCAGGTAGCCCGGCCCGGGAACATCGTCGAGCGCCAGGCGATTGGCCGCTCGGATGCTCAACGGCACCACGACAATTGCGGCGGCAACTAGGATGAGCTTGAAACGGGACAAAGTGTGAAGCGCCAAAAGTATACAAGCCGCAGGTTCCGGTTCGGCTTTCCATCGGTCGAGGGATGCTAAGGTGGAATAAGCGTTGCAGTCCGTTTATCAAGGAGATCCGTTATGCCTTGCGTTCGTCTCTTCAACAGGTCGATGTTGACGACCGGCCTCTTCGTGGTGTTCTGTGCAGCGGTCACAGCCGACGAGCAGAACTCCGTTCAGAAGCTCCTCGAACGCGGCTCGCTCCAAGAAGCCGTCGAGCAGGCGCAGTCCGAAGGCAACCCCGAGTCCACGTATCTTGCCGCGCAAGCGTTAACCAAGATGGACAACAACGGCGCCGCCGAAGAGCGCTACAGCCGACTGCGCGAGGACGGAGACGAATCGTGGAAGGCCATCGGCGAGTCCGGCGCGAAACTCCTCGCCGGCGACGTCGACGGGGCGATGGAGGCGGCAAATCACGCGACCGCGGCAAATGGCGACAACGCGTATGCGCATTACCAGGTCGGGCTGGTCGCGATGAGGCAAAACAACTTTCAACGCGCCGTTGAAGCCTTCGAGCGCGCCCTGCAACTCAAATCAGACCTGGCGTACGCGCACTATTACGCCGGGCAGGCCGCGCAGCGTGTGAAGCAGATTCCGAAAATGGCGGAACACTTCACGCTCTTCGTCCGTCTCGCGCCGGATGCGCCGGAGAAACAGACGGTGCAGGCCATTCTTCGCACTCTTCGCTGAACGCGCTGGTAGTTCCCAGTTTCCAGTTGTCAGTTCAAAGTTCTTGGAGGGCTGCTCATCTGCTTTCCGCCATCACGGGCGCCCGTTTGATGGGATGTGGCTTGGCGACCAACAAGATCTTTGAACTGGCAACTGGCAACTGGAAACTGACAGCGAAGAAGCCGTCAGAAGATGTGCCCGATCCCGACATAGAACCTGCCCCTCGCCCTCGGTTGACCGGGAACGAGCGCCGAAGCCGGAATGCCGAAATCGAGACGCAGCATCGCAAAGGGTGAGGCCAGGCGCAGACCAACGCCGTAGCCAATCTTCAGGTCACCCAGCGACAGATCACGCTTGCCGCGAAAGGTATTCCCGGCGTCGACGAACCCGACGCCCTGGACCCACCCGCGCACCGGGAAACGCGCTTCCAGATTGAGCAGCAACAACGCGTCGCCCCCCACTCCGATGGCGGTTCTCGGCCCCAGCGTGTTTTCGCCATATCCCCGTACCGTCGTCGCACCACCGAGGGCGAAGCGCTCGTTGTCCACGAGCGCGTCACGGCTGAACTCGGCGCCCACTTGTGCTCGAGACGCGAGCACCAGGCGGCCGAGTGGACGGAAATACAACTGCTGCACCAGCAGCTTCGACGTGCGGACGTCAGAACCGAGGAATGAAAGCCCCTGATCCCAGTTCGCCGAGCTGAACCAGCCGCGTGATGGTTGAAACGGATCGTCGCGCCGATCGATGAAGGCAGCCGTGGTCAGTTTTGCCACATTCAGCGTGATATCGAACGGGAGAGGGTCGTTGGACACCGGTGACGGGTCAAAGGTGTGATTGCGCTCGAAGCGCATGCCGTATGTCACCTCGGCACGTCGCGACGGCCGCCAGCGCTGCTCCGCGCTCAGCCCACGCCGATCGCTGATCGAGACGATCTCGTTGTCGACCCGGAACCGCTGGCGCGAGTCGAAGATGAACGTGTAGGTGCGTACCTGGCAACCCAAAGAAGGATCCGTTCGAGAGAAACAGACTTTCACTCCGTTCGTCGCGCTCAACACGCGCAGCGGCGCCGGCGGTCAGCGCGCGGCCAAAGAGGTTCTGGTTGCGGATATCGGTCAGAATACCGAGGTTTTGTTGCCGCTCCTGGATGGGGTCTTCCTCGTCGCTCGTCCGCTCGTCGTTGATCTGCAGCCCGTAGCGTAGCCGCCATACGGGGTATTCGATCACACGGACAACGGCGCGCACCGGCTGCACGTTGCGCGCCTTGTCTTCTGGCGTCGGTTCGAGCGGAATCGGTTCAAGGTCGACCTGTCGGAACACGTTCGTGTCATACAGCCGTTTTCGTGACTGCGCCCAGACCGCAAGATTCACCGGCTCACCCGGGCGTATTCTCAGCGCCTTGCTAATCACGCCGGGTCGCGTACGCGTCGCGCCTTCGGTCGTGACTTCGCGAACAATCTGCTGCGGTCCTTCCGTCACCGTGAAGGCGACGTCGACCACCGCTTCCGCGGCGTCAGGAACCGGATCCATATCAACGGCCGCCAGGTTGAACCCGCGCCGCGCATACATGTCCTGAATACGCCGGCGCGCAGCGTCGAGATCGATTGTGACGTAGGGCATGCTCAGCTCGAGGCCGGCCGCCTGCGCGACGGCGACCTGGCGATCCGCGTGCACGCCGGGGAAGGTCATGGCCTCGAGGACAAAACGGCGTCCTTCGGTAATGTTGACCGGCAGGACCGCCTTCGATGCCACAACCTCCGGTTCACGCGCCGTGACCTCGGCTTGGAGGAAGCCCTGGTTGCGGTAATAGCTCTCGATGCTCTCAACAAGCCGCCCGGGCTCGAGCCACCCGTCGGTTTCAAGGCCGGCTTCCTTGATGACCGCGTCCAAATCCCCGCGGTCGAACGTCGCATTGCCGGTGTATTGCACCTCGCGCGAGGAGACCGGTACACCGGCTTCGACGCTGACGCGCACTTGCTTGCGTTCGGGCGTCGACACCGCGACCGTCGCTTCGACCATGCTGCCGATGATGTCTTCGCCGACAAGATGCCGGCGGATTCGCGACTCGATGTCCTCGATCAGAAACCGATCGAAAATGGTGCGCCGCCAGGAATCGCGGAGCTCGTCTTGAAGCTTCGGCTCGAGCTGGTGCCCGAGGATCACGAGCTCCGCAAGCGGCCCTGGAATGATGTGGTATTCGAGGGCCAGAGTCTTGCCATCCTCCGACGGCTGCCGCGTGCCGCGGATCCGCACTTCGTAATAATTGCGGTCCTGGTACTCGTCGCGGAGGCTATCCATGTCTCGCTGCCAGGTATAAAAATCAAACTCGTCGCCAACGTCCAGCTTGAGCAGCTTGACAAGTTCTGCCTCGGGGAAGATCAGGGTGCCGGAAAAGGTGATCGCCGACACCTCAGGTTGTGGCGGCCTCGTGGACTGCGACGTTGACGCGCCGCCAAACGTGATCTCGTGACGTAGGGCCACTGTGCGATCGAGGTTGTCGCGCGAAATAAAACGCAGTTCCACGTTACGCCGTGGCTTGTAGCTCACGACAGTGGACAACCCGCCGCTTTCGCGCAGACTTTGCGATAGCGTGACTTCGACGTCGGAGCGGAGACGCTTGGATAACGTAAGGCGCGTCGACGGATCGGTTTCGGTTGCGATTAGCCCCGGATCGGCGCGGAACTCGTCGCTCTCGAAGCCGCGCTCCACACGCAGCGTGTCGAGGCCGATGGCTCGTCCGGTGGCGCCGAGTAACTCCGCCGAGAGGAGGGTAACCGCATCCTCGCCGCTCAGGTCGCCAAAGAGACTGGTCATCGCTTCGCGGGAATCGACATCAGGATCGGACGACCGCACATCAGTCTCGAGACGATCGAGCGGCCCGCTCAACGTCAGCGAGATGTCGTCGCGGCCGACGCGCGTCTGCAGCTCCACGTCGAACTCGGGCTCGATGCGAGTGGGATTGGTGAACGAGATACTGCCGCGCGCGACGTGGAACGTCCGTCCGGCCAGATAGACTTCGCCGCCTTCGCGCAGCGTGACGCGGCCGACGAGCGCGGGCTCGTCCGCGGTGCCGGCGACGCGGATCGCGGCTCCGGCTTCGAGCCGCGCGTAATTATTGTCGACGCGCAAATCCTCCTGCGTCGAGAGGAATATGTTGAGGTGCAGCTGATCGAGGTTGCGCTCCCTTCCAGGCGGGGCCGGCACGCGCGACCGGCGCGCTGCGGCAAGCGCAGCAATGCTAATCGGCTCGTTGAAGACGCTGCGCGCGACGATGACATCGCCGGTGAGCGTCCATCCCGTCGAGTCGGGCCGCAGCGACAGCAGGGCATCGGATTCACTCTGGAGTCCGTCCGGATACTCGAGCGCCGCGCCCTGCATCTGCATGGTGAGCGCGCCGCCGCACTGCGACGTGCGCCGCTCAGGAGAAATCCTCCGTCGAGCACCAGCGCACCACCGTTCGCGGTTCCGGTAAAGCTGTCGACCAGGACGCGCGCGGCCGTCGAAGGCAATCGTCCCTTTCAACTCGCCGAGGACGATACGGGGTTGGCGGATGAGCACTTCCGCATTCGCGATGTCCACGCGGCCGCTGAACACCGGACTCGACGGCGCGCCGCCGATGCCGACATTGATACTGGCCTTGCCATCGACCGCAACGGTGGGAGCAAACGCCGACAGCACGCGGAGGTCAGCGTCACCACGAAGCGTCAAGTCGAGTGCGGCGTTATCGGCTGGAGCGAACCGCGCGGTGCCGGTCAAGGTCAGCTCGCCGCCCCCCGGCACCGCCACCGGCGCCGGCTCCGCCGCCGGCAACGTTGTCGCCGCCGCAAAACCGCCGAAGCTCCACACCACGTCCTTCGCCGTCACCGTGCCACCCTCGATGGCGAACACGGATGGACGCACTTGCGTCACGGGTACGCCGCCGACAATAAAGTTGGCTTCGTCGAGGGTGAGCGTGCCCGACACCCCCTCGAGCGAGGCGCGGTTGATCGTGGCGTCGAGGGTCGCCGACACGTGGGCGCCGATGTTGTTCAGGGTCGTTCGCGCGATCCAGGGCGCAAACGCCTCTTCGCTCAGGCCCATCACTCGCAACTTCACGAATCCAGCGTCTCTCGGCGCCGCGCCAGTGTTGCCCTCGAGCACACCACGCGGGATAGAGGCGGTCCCTTCAATGCCGCCGCCTTGCCAGTTGCCGCTCAGCCGGGTCACGTCGAGGGTCGTGCCGTTGAAGGCCGCATCGACCGCGAAATTGCTCGACCGTCGGCAACATGTCCCAGGTGACCGAGCCGCCTGCGAGTTGCAGCGTGCCGGTTGATTGTTCGATGCCGCCGGTTGATCGAAGCACGATCGATATCGGACCCGAGGCTTGCAACTGTGGCGGCACACCGAACGGCCTGCCCGATCCGAATCAGATCGCCGAGCTCGCCCGTGAAGGTGCTGTCGAACGAGCGCGGTGCCGATACCGCGCTGCGCAAGGCGTCCGGTGGCGTGCAGCCGGCCCGTGGCGCCGATGCCGAGATCAAGCGTGTCAATGGTCAGCGCAGTGCCGTCCCATGTCAGCCGTGACGGCGCCGCGAGCTTCAACGGCACGCCTTCGACCGCGGCGGCAATTTCCTGCAGGTTGACGAACACCGCGAGCGACCCAGATCCGACGCGCTTCCACTCGCGGTCGCGTTGAGGCTCGCCGTGCCTTCCACATACCCTTCGCGAAGGCCGGCGAGTCGAATCACCTGCTCCAGATCGACCTTGTTGGCGACGAGGAGCGCGTCGTAGACAAACGGTTTGCTCATCGACATCTTCGCGTCAACCGACGCGCCGAACGAAGGGATAGTGGCCGTGATGAGCGCGTTGGTGCCGTCGAGACGCACCTTCGCCGTGCCGCTGCCGATCAGCGCGCCCGCGGCCCCGCCACTCAGATCGAAATTGATCGTGCCTTCGCCCATCGGCTTGTCGATGGTGCCCGAACCAGTGAAGGCTAGCGAGATGCGCGCGGTGACGTTGCCGAGCCGCGTCACCGCGCCGTGCCATGCCAATCCTTCACCTCGCACATGGGTGGTAAACGTTCTCGCTGTGGTGGAATACCGGCCCGTCGCCGTGAGCGATCCTGTGCCTTGCGTGAGCGTCAGCGCCTGGACGATGACATCACTGCCGACGATCCGCGCTTGTACGTTGAAGGTGTCTACCGGCTGGCCGCCGAGCGTCATCGTCGCGCCCCCGACATTCGCCACGATCTCGGGTGCATCCACCGTCCCGGCGAGCGTGGCTGTCGCGGAAAGCGCACCATCCAGGCGCAGGGCTTCCGGAAGTGCGCTGAGGAGATCCCGAGCCGAGGGTGCCTCAATCGCCAACGCGCCGCCGAGGTCGCGGGTACCGAAGTTCGCGAGCACATCGCCTTTGAGCTGCGCCGTCCCGACGGTGCCGCTGATGTTGGTGACGTTCAAGGCGCGCGCCGAAGCATCGAAGTCGGCGGTGAACACGGTGCGTCCGAAGAGGGAATGTCGGCGCCGGTGGTGGTGGCCGTGCCGACAAACTGTGGTTGCGTGAACGTGCCCGCGAGCGTCACTGTCGCGTCGAGCGGTCCGCGGCTGTCGGCGACGATTCGGGGAGTTGATAGTCCAAACAACGCCGCGGTCCGTGCCGCGTCACCAATGTCAGCCGCGCGCACGTCGAGCGTTCCGCCGAAGGTCGAGCGGCTCACCGCCTGCCGATTCCACATCCCGCCGATGTCGCCCGACACCGCGGTCGTGCCGATCTGATGTTTCTGGCTGGCGCGCCAGCGCGCGCCGTCGACAAAAAATTCGATATCGCCGCTCAGGGGAGCGGTGCCTCTCGCCGCGCGTGCAAACGACGTGTTGTGCACTTCGAGTCGAAATGGCTGTCCGGGCCGCGCGTCAAGACGTGCGCTGCCCTTGATCGCAGCGCCGAACGGCAGCGGGTCGACTTCGGCAAGGCGAAAGGCGCTCGCGGCGTCGAGCCCGGAGTAGTTCGCCGTCAACCACCACGGCGCGGTCTTGCCAAACGGAACTTCCACGGCGGCGATCACTTCACCGCCAGTAGCCGGGATGGATCACCGCTTTCGAAACGGTCAACGCGTTCGGCGTCAACCGTGACTGAGCGTCGATCTCCACGTCACGCTCGCGGCCGACCTCGGCATGCTGCGCAAACACCCGCGTATCCATCACGAACTGACTGGGTGCCCCCTTCATCGTCCCCTCGATGGCGGCTTGTCCGGAGACGTGTATCGGCGGCGGGGCCCAGAGCGACGCGCGGGCGATGTCGGCGGTGCCCCTGAGCCTCAGGTCCAGGGTCGGTTGATCGAGGACGCGCGCAATCGATCCATCGACGGTGATCGTCCCCTCGTTGGTCGTGAGGCCTACTCCGGCGAGATCGAGATTGGTGCCATCGAAGACGGCGTTCCCCTTGATCGGAGAGACGACGACGCGGCGGTTCCCGAAGCGCACGAGCAGGTTGCTTTCAATCGCGAACGGGCCGCTCGCACCCTCGCCGGCGGCGTAGCTGAGATCGGTGCGGACATGCTGCGCCGACACTTCGCTGTCGCGTTGCAGATCGCGATACGCGAAATCGAGATTCCGAACCGTGAGACCGCGCACGTCGATGCGGCGCGGTGGTGCATTGGGGTCGCGGCGGGTCCGCGACGCGGGGAGGTTGGACACGCCATTCTGGTCGCGATACACGAGCACGCGCCCCTCGTCGACCGCGACGTCGTCGAACTGCAGCCTGCCGCGAAAGACGACCCACGGCAGTTGCACCACGACCTGATTGGCGCCGAAGAACGGCTGCTCGTGATGGCCCTTCGCGGCGAGCCGCACGTTGGTCAACGTGACGCGACGGCGCAGGAGGTTGTAGTGCAAATCGTCGGCAGTGAGGTCGAGATCGAATCGGCGCTCGAGCTCGCCGACGGACCAGAGCAAGATGCGGGACTGAACGCTGTTCGTATGGATCATCAGTACGGCCGCGGCGAGGAGCGCCACAACGGCAATGGTCGAGATGGCGAGGACCCGCCGAATCCGCACACGATGATCCTACAAGGCAATTACTTGACGGGTGCGGTCGGTCGCGTGGGTCGGCTGGGGTTGGTTTGAGGTCTGAGGGTTGGTTTGAGGTCTGATAGGTCTGGTAGGTCTGGTGAGGCTGGTAGGTCTGGTGGGATCGGGGATCAGGGATCAGGGGATCAGGGATCAGCGGATCAGGGGATCAGGGATCAGGGGATCGAGGATCGGGATCGGGGATTCGGGGATCGGAATGAAGGTGGCGCGGACCTTCAGGGCAGCGACCTGCGAAGGGAAGGGTGATCTGGTGACTGGCAATCGTACACGGCGAGTGAATCTCAATGGCGGCGAGGCGTTGAATCGTCTTCGCACGGCGCAGCAAGCCCGTTACGATTCTGGGTATGCGACTCAAGTCGGTTCTCACGTGGGGCGCCTCAATCGCCGTCGGGGTGACGGCAGGGTTGTTCGGATTCGCCCAGCAAACCCGGGTGTTGAAGGTTGGTGACCGGGCGCCCGCGTTCAGCCTGCAAGGCTCCGACGGCAAGATCTACACGCTCGCTGATTTCAAGGGCAAGAGCGCCGTCGTCCTGGCGTGGTTCCCCAAGGCGTTTACCGGGGGGTGAACGGCCGAATGCAAGTCGCTCCGTGAGAGCGGCGACGCGATTCGCGCCTTCAACGTCGCCTACTTTGCCGTCAGCGTAGACGACGCGAAGACCAACAAGGAATTTGCCGAACACGTCGGCGCCGATTATCCAATCCTTGCAGATCCGACGAAGGAGACCGCCAAGGCGTATGGCGTCCTCGGCGTCATTGGGATGGCATCAAGATGGACGTTCTACGTGTCGCCGGACGGCACGATCATGCACATCGATAAGAGCGTGAAGACGTCGACGGCTGGACGGGATGTCGCAACGAAGCTGGCGGAACTCGGAGTTGTGAAGAAGTAGGGCTGGTCGGTCTGGTGGGGCTGGTAGGTCTGGTAGGTCGGGTGGGTCTGGTAGGGCGGGTAGGTCGGAGAGGGCACGAGGGACCGGCGGCATCATCTCTGCAATGCCAGCGACCATGTCACAACCGCATCAAACCCTTGTTGCATGGCAACGCGCCGACGATTTATGCGTTCACCTATACCGCGTCACGCAGGAACGCTTCCCGCGTGACGAAAAATACGGCCTTGCGTCTCAAGTGCGACGCGCGGCCTATTCAGTGCCCGCAAACATCGTCGAAGGATACGCGGATCCGTCGAAGCGATGGCGCTTACGATACTTACGGATTTCGCTCGGTTCACTCGCCGAAGTGGGATACGCGCTGCATTTGGCCCATCGACTCCATACCTGGAATCAGATCACTATGCCGCCCTCGACAACGAGGTTAGGGCCGTCGCCGCACCGCTCCATGGCCTATCGGCCAGCGTGCGATCGCAGATCGGAAGATCTCTGGATGGGTAGCGAGAACAAGCTACTCACCTCGGCGAGTATCTGTTACCCGTGGCGCGCGCCGGGCACTGAGCCGGTCTAGAGTCAGATGACCCCGACTCACCCGACCCACCCGACCCACCAGACCTACCGGACCTACCGGACCTATCATCCTGCGAGCCTACCCGCCCTACCCGCCCTACCCGACTACCGCGCCCTACCAGACCTACCCGACCTACCAGACCCCACCAGCCCTATTCGTCCGGATTCAGGTTCTTGAACGCGACATCTCCCGGCACTACGCGAACAAACTGCCCCCGCTGCAGCAGTTCCCGACCCTTTCCCCCGCGGCCCGTCATCTGTACTTCGCGGTGCTGATGGTCTGCTCGGCGCCGCGTGTGGTCTCCACCGTCATCAAATCGCGGTCGCCGGAGGAGACCATGGCGCCGATCACTTTATCCTCGGGAAATCTCAGTTTGATCAGAATCACGCCGCGGCCCGGTCCGGACAGGAAATTGACCTCGTCTGCCCTGCAGATCAGCGCCCGCGCTTCCGCCGTGGCCGCGATGATTGCTTCGTCTCCCGTCGTGACCGCAACCGTCACCACCTCCGCACCTTCCCCAGTTCGCGCGTAACGACGTCCCGCGCGAGTGCTCGGCTCGACAAACGACTCGAGCGAGAAGCGAAGACTGTAGCCGTCGCTCGTGATCGCCACCGCATGCACCGGCGGCGGGTCACTCTCCTTCTTCGTTGTGATGCTGCCGATCACGCGAGGATCCAGGCTCATCGCCGAGACGATGCGCTCGCCGTCTTTGAGTTTGAAGAGCTTCTGGACCGGTTCCCCGTAGCCCGTCGATGCCGGTACGTCGACGACCCGCGAGGTGTAGGCAACACCAAAGTTGCTGAAGAACACCACCGTCGCGCGCGTGCTCCCTGGCGCCGCCGCCAGCACGCTGTCGCCTTCTCGCAGCCGCGTCGTCGAAAGATCCTTCACTTCCTTCTGCCGCTTCACCCATCCGTCACGCGACACGATCACGACGTTGTCTTCTTCGACGATGAACGCGTCCGCGGAGTACTCGACTTCCTCGGTTTCCTCGATCCGTGTCCGGCGCGGCTCGCCATATTTCTTCTGTATGCCTTCGAGCTCCTCGCGAACCAGCTTCCAGCGCGCCGCTTCGTCCTTGAGCAGGGTGTTGAGTTGACGCGCACGCTTCCGCTTGTCGGCAAGCTCGTGCTGGATCACCTGGATTTCGAGGCGCGCGAGACGATACAGCTTCAGTTCGAGGACGGCGTCGGTTTGCTCGGCATCGAGCTCGAACCGCTTCATCACCTTCTCCGCGGCGTCCGCCTTGCCGTCCGACTTTCGGATGATGCGAATGATCTCGTCGAGCGCGTCGAAGACCTTCTCGAACCCTTCGAGAATGTGAATGCGCCGTTGCAACTGCTCGAGCTCGTGTTCCAAGCGCGCGGTGACGACATCGAGACGGAACTTCAGGAACCACCAGAGCATCTGGTGGAGCTCCAGCCGCTCGGGGCGGCCGACTTGCTCGTTCTCGGTCGGCACCAGGCACGTCATGTTGACGGCGAACGTCGTCTGCAGTTGTGTGTGTTTGAACAGGTAGGCCATGACGAGGTTCTCGTCGGCGCCTGCCTTGAGCTCGAGCTCGATACGAACGTCGTCGGTTGAGAGATCGCGCACATCGACAAGATGCGGCATCTTGCGGCCGAGGATGATGTCGCCGATCTGCAGCACCAACGGCCCCTTGTCCAAGCCGTACGGAATGCTGGTGACGTAGATCGTCTTGGCGCCGCGCGAAACCTCGCCGCTTTCCCACGTCGCTCGCAGCCGGACCGACCCCTGGCCGATTTTATAGATGTCTCTCAACTCGGCCGGTGAGTTCAGGATGTGCCCGCCAGTCGGAAAATCGGGGCCTTTGATGTAGCGCGCGAGCTGTGCGCTCGTCAGCTCCTGGTTGTCGAGCAGCTTGATGAGGGCGGTGCAAACCTCGCCGAGGTTGTGCGGCGGGATATTGGTGGCCATGCCAACGGCGATGCCGGTGGCGCCGTTGACCAGCAGATTCGGGAATCGCGCGGGCAGGACGACCGGCTCGGTGCGGGTGCCGTCGTAATTGGGGCGGAACGGCACCGTCTGCTGTTCGATCTCCTGCAGGAGTTCGTCGGCGACCCGCGCGAGGCGGCACTCGGTGTAGCGCATCGCCGCAGCACTGTCTCCGTCGAGCGAACCGAAGTTGCCCGACCCATCCACGAGCGGCACGCGCAGCGAGAACGACTGCGCCATGCGAACCAGCGTTTCGTAAATGGCCGCGTCGCCGTGCGGGTGGTAATTGCCCATCACATCGCCGACGACTTTGGCGCACTTGCGATGCTTGACGTCGGCGGTGAGGTTCTGCTGCCACATCGTGTAGAGGATGCGGCGCTGAACCGGCTTCAGCCCATCGCGCACATCGGGCAGCGCCCGCGATGTGATGACCGAAAGTGCGTAATTGAGGTAGCGCGCTTGCGCGGCCTCGTGCAGCGGAACCGCGTTGGTCCCATCCTGAAAGCCGCCACCGGCGGGAATCACCGCCGGTGGGCGCGTGCCGCCATCGTCGTCAGGAGTGTCTTCGGCAATGTCGAGGAGAGAAGGTTCGCGCTTACGCTTGGCCATCAGATGTCGCGCGGGCCGTCAGGCCCGCGAGTCAGGAATCAACTTCCCCGGATTCATGATATTCGCGGGATCGAGCGCCCGCTTGATCGCTCGCATCGCGTCGAGCGACGCACCGTGTTCCTCGGCAAGATACTTCATCTTGCCGATGCCGACGCCGTGCTCGCCCGTGCAGGTGCCGCCGAGACGAAGCGCCCGCTTCACGAGCCGCTCATTCGCGGCTTCCACGGCTGCGAGTTCCGCGGCATTGTCGGGATCGACCATGAAGATGAGATGAAAGTTGCCGTCACCAGCGTGCCCGACGAGCGGACCGGCGATGTTGACAGCACGAAGATCTTCTTGCGTCTCGCGGATACACTCGACGAGTCGAGAAATCGGCACGCACACGTCAGTGGTCCACGGTTTGGCGCCTGGACGCGAGGCGATCGTCGCGTAGAGCACGTTGTGACGCGCCTGCCACAGGGTGGCGCGATCCTCTGGTGTCGACGCCCACTGGAAACCACGTGCGCCGTTGTCGGAAGCGATCTCCTCCACCATTTTCGCGTGCTCGGCGACGGCGGCGTCGCTGCTGCCGTGAAACTCGAAGAAGAGCGTCGGCGCCAGTGGATAGTTGGTCTTGGAGTAGCGATTCACCAAGTCGAGTTGCTGCTCGTCGATGATCTCGATGCGCGCCACCGGGATGCCGAGCTGAATCGTGGTGATCACGGTATTTGCGGCGCCCTCCATCGATGAGAACGGACACACCGCCGCGCTCACCGCTTCCGGCCGCCCATAGAGTCTCAAGGTCACTTCGGTGATCACACCGAGCGTCCCTTCCGACCCGACGAAAAGGCGCGTCAGATCGTAACCGGACGATGATTTGCGCGCGCGGCTCCCGGTATGAATGACCTGCCCGTCGGCAAGCACCACCGTTAACGCCAGAACGTTCTCGCGCATCGTCCCGTAGCGAACCGCGGTCGTACCCGAGGCGCGCGTCGCCGCCATGCCGCCAATCGTCGCGTCAGCGCCCGGGTCCACCGGAAACATCAAGCCTGTGTTTTTGAGGTGATCGTTCAACCGGCGATGAGTCATGCCCGCCTCGACGGTGATATCGAGGTCCTCTGCCGAGAGTCGGACGACGCGCGTCATGCGCGTGAGATCGATCGAGACGCCGCCACGAATGGCGTTGACGTGTGCTTCGAGTGAGCTGCCCATGCCGAACGCGACTACTGGCGTGGCCGTTGCGGCACAAGCGCGGACGATCACCGCCACTTCTTCGGTTGTGGTGGGGAACACGACCGCATCGGGCAGGCCCGGCGTGTGCCATGACTCACCATGGCTGTGATGCTCGCGCACCGCGTGGCTCGTTGACAGACGGTCGCCGAGCAAGGCGCGGAGATCGTCGACGATCATTCAGTGATTGTATCCGCCTGGTGAGCGGCGGTCACACGGGCACAAAGACGAAGGGCGAGAAGCTGATGCTCCACGCCCTTCTTCGCGTCCTTCTTCGCGTCCTTCGTATTTCTTCGTGCCTTCGTGCCTTCGTGCCTCAGAAGCTGAACCGGAACCCGATCTGGCCGACGCGCTGCTCCGGGTTCTGGAAGTCGCCCGCGTATTCGTCAGGGCGCATGAAGTCCGGGTTGACTTCCGGCGCGCCGATCGTGCCAAGAAACCGGCGGCCGTTGAACGTCGCGGGGTTCTTGCTGTTGAACAAGTTGAAGATCTCTCCAATTGCCTCGATCTTTGTCCGACCACCGAGGCTGAACGCGCGCGACACACGCAGGTTGACTTGTGAGAAGCTCGATCCGCGGCCGCAGTTGATCGTCTTGCAGTCGCCGATCTCCTTGGCAATCGGGTTTCCCGCGCCGTCGAACCCATCGAACGCAAACGCCTTGTCGATCGAGATGTCGTTGTTGTTGCCATCCTGATTCACGTCGTAGCCCTGCGTGATGTTCACAGGAAGAGCCGAACGGAAACGGATGATCGGCGAGAGCTGAATCGCCCAGGGCAGCGTGAAGATGCCGCTGATCGAAATGCGATGGCGCGCGTCGCTCCGGAAGGAGGGGCCATTCTGAACCTCGCCGAACGGATCGAGGATGTTCTGAATGTTGTTCGAATCGAGCTCGTCGGAGGCGTTCCCGGTGGTGCTCTCTGCGCTCGACAGTGAATACCACGCGTTGAACGACATCCCGTCGCGGACGCGCTGGCGCAGACCGACGTTGATCCCGTTGTAGACACTCTCGCCGACGCTGACATTGGTCCGGAAGTTTGCGACGCTGATGCCGAGATCGCCGAAATAGCGCGGTCCGGTCGGGCCGACGCCCGGCGGCCGTTGATTGGGCCGCGGCCGCCAACCCAGATCGTGCCCGTCGATGTGGATGTAGTCGATGTCGACTGCCGTACCGGGGCGCACCTCCGTCGAGACGCCGACGGAGCTCTGGCTGGACCACGGGTGCTTGATGCGAGGCGATGCGATATGCCCAATCAACGGCAACCCGCTGCTGCTCGCCTCGTTCTGACTGTTGATGTTCGCGATCGGCTGGCCAACGCGGTAGAACGATCCATCGGGGTTGCGAATGCCGTTGGTATTGCTCACCGAGAAAATCTCGCCCGAGCCGATGCCGGTCGCGTCAATCGCGGCGAAGAGAATACTGGCGTTGGTGTAGCTCACGTCGTAGTACGTGCCCCATCCCGCGCGCAGGACGTGCCTGCCGCTGCCGGTGAGGTCGTAGGTGAGCCCGAGGCGCGGCTGATAGTTGTTGGTGTCTTCCTTTGGGTCTTCGCCAAACCCGTCGAATGCTTCGCCTCCGGGCACATTGAACCGGCCGGCGCGAGCCGCGTTCTGAAGGATCCCAAAGTTGGGGTTGCGCGTTTGATCGATCGCATAACCGGTCACGAGGTCGTAACGAAACCCGAGATTGAGCGTGAGCCGACTCGTGACCCGCCAGTCGTCCTGGAAGTACATACCGTACTGCTTGGTTGGAATGTTGGCCTCGGCCGCTCCACCGTTGCGGTTGACCAACGACAACGGCCCGTTCAGGGTGTTGTCGAGGTGCGTGTACGCATAATCACCTGTGCCCGTGTTGAAGGTGATGAACAGGCGCGGCTCGTTGATGTAATTGAAGCCGGCCTTGAAATCGTGGCCGATGCCCCCCATCCCCGTCGCGTGCCACGAAAAATCGTCACGGAATTGATACTTCTGCTGTTCCGTCGACTGCGGGGTATTCGGGTTCTGACCGATGGCGACGCGGTTGGGAAACAACTGATACGGGTCGAGACTGTTCGCGGTGATGGCGTTGCCGAAGTCGGCATACTGAAAAATGAACTCGTTCAGCGCGCCGCCAAGCACCCAATTGTGGTTGATGTTGAACGAGTTGAACGTGTTGGCGCTATCTCCCCATCCGCTGACCGGCGTCAAGGGGTCGGCACCGTACGGCTGCGAGTTCTGATTACGACCATAACGCACGGAAAGATACTGCGCCGCATTGAGGTTGGCCGTGAACTTCGCCGTCACCAGCGTCTCCCGATACGGTGTCGCGAAGGTGCCTTCCTCGGCGGGAAACAATCCCCGGGTGTCGACCACCTGGAACGTGTCCTGCTGCGTCCGCTCGACAGCGCCGAAGACGAACGCGCGATCTTGCTTGATCGGCCCGCCAAAGGATCCGCCGTACTGGTAGCGACGCAAATCCTGCTTCTCCGATTCGCTCAGCTTCTCGTTTTCGGTCTGCGCGTTCATCGCGGTATCGCGCAGAAGCGTGAACCACGACCCTGCAAAGTTGTTGGTGCCGCTCTTGGTGACGATGTTCATCACACCGCCATTGCTGCGCCCATATTCCGCTTTGTAACGGGCGGTGAGCACATTGAATTCCTGGATCGCTTCGAGCGGGAACAGCTGCAGGAGGCCGCCGACCGTGTCGTCGTTGTTATCGCCACCGTCGATCTGGTAGTTGACGTTGCGGCCATTGCCGCCATTGATTTGCGGTGAGAACTGCGTGCTCTTGGTGGGGTCGGAGTGGAAGCCGAGACCGACGCCGGGAATCGTCACGGCAAGGTTGGCGAATTGCCGGCCATTGAGCGGCAGGTCCTCGATGGTCTGCACATTGACCAGCCCGCCGACGGCGGAGTTGGTCGTGGAGACCAGCGGCGCTTCACTCGTCACTTGCACCGTTTCGGCAACGCTGGCGACCTTCACCGTGAAGTCAAGGGCGACCGTCTGGCCAACGCTGACGCCGACGCCTTTCTGTTCAACCGACGCGAAGCCCGGCAGCTCAATCAGCAGGTCATACGCACCGACCGGCAGTGCGGTAAGACGATAGACCCCTTCCGCGTCGCTGACGTCGGTTCGCGTGAACCCCGTGGCGCCGTTTTTTGCCGTCGCAGTAGCGCCTGGCACGGCTGCGCCCTGCGTGTCGACCACTCGGCCGGTAATGTTTCCCGTCGTCTGCTGCGCAAAGGCCGTCGTCGTGAGGGCCGTGAGCGCCAGCAGGATTGCGGCAATGCGCGCCTTCCGCATCAATATCCCCTCCTGAAAAACCAAAACACCTGGTGAAGCGGGTTTGATTGGAGCAGGAACCACTCACAATGTCAAGTTCGTCACTCGCTCGAACTGATTGATTTTTAATGGTTTAGCGGCAGTTTCACGATTCGTGCGCGGTTCGTCCCTGGTAAACGCCCGTCACTTGAGCGCTTGAATCAGGCGCACCACTTCAGGGCGCTGAGGAGCGGCGGCAGGGAGGTCCGACAGGAGCCGTTCTGCCTCGCGCAGGGCATCCTGCTTTCGGCCAGCGACAGCGAGGGCACGCGCCAGATTGAAGCGCGCCTCGAAGAATCCGCGATCGCGCGTCACAGCCAACTCGAGAAGCGAAATCGCTCGTTTGGGGTCGCCTTGGGCTAGCGCGACGAGGCCCATATTGGCGGTGATCACCGGGTTGTCGGGCTCGGCCTTGCGTGCGAGTTCGAGCGCCCGCTCGGCGCCGGCCGGGTCGTTCGCGCGCAGGCGACAGTTGGCGAGTCCGAGGGCAGCGTCGGCTGAGGGGAGTTGTGCCTCGAGGGCGGCGCGGAAATGCGGTTCTGCCTGCGCGCAGCGGTTGCGCGCGAGTTCGGCATAGCCCAGCCGCAAGTGCGCCTGCGGATTCGAGGGATCCTCGCGGAGAATGGCCTCGAGCGTCGTCAGGAGTTCCTGACCCTTGAGTTCGCCGGAAGTAACGGACGCGATGCGCGCCGCCAGAGCAATCCGGTCCTTCGGGTCGGCACGGGTCGCGGTGTGAACAGCGCGCGACCCCGACACATACCCGAGCGCACGTAAACGGTTGGCGGCATCGGGATTTGCCGGACCATCGGGGGCGACGGGTGGACCGTAGCGGTCGACGCGCGCGAGCATTTGCGCTGCGCGCTGAACGTCGGCTGATTCCAGATTCCGTGTCTCGCCCTGATCGGCGGTCATGTCGTAGAGTTCGGGCTTCGGAGCGGCAATGTATTTCCATCGCGCCTCCCGCACCGAGCGCAGCGGACTCCACCCGAAATCGTAGAGAGGCGCAAACGACTCTGCGTAAAGCGTTCGTTCGGTCGGGCGGCCAGTCTGCATCAGCGGCAACAGGCTGATGCCGTCGCCCTCCAATCCAGTCATCCCCAGCAGGTCGAGCGCTGTCGGCGCGATATCGACGAGCGACACTGGTGCGTCGAGGGTCTGGCCTGCCCGCACACCCGGGCCGCGCATCAGCAACGGAACGCGGAGCGTGGTGTCGTACACGAAGATGCTGTGGCCGATCTCGCCGTGCTCGCCGAAGGCCTCACCGTGGTCGGCGGTCACGATCACGAGCGTCGAAGCGGCGGCATCGCCCAGGCCGTCGATCAGTGTGGCGGCAGCGCGATCGGCGGCAGCGATGTCTTCGTCGTAGCGCGCGGCGATGGAGGATGATGCGTTCCCGGACGCGGACGCGGCGCCGTAGGGCGCGTGCGGGTCGAACAGATGCATCCAGAGAAAGAAGCGCTGCTCGCGATGCGCATCAAGCCACAGACGCGCGCGGCGTGCCGTTTCTGCGCCCGGACGTTCGTTGAGCGGCCGCCCATCGGCGCCGCGTTCCGTGACGTCGTCATACTCGGCAAAGCCGCGGCGAAGACCAAATTGGCGGTCCAATGGATAGGCCGAGACAAACGCGGCTGTGGCAAATCCTGCATTCTGGAGCGCTGTCGCCAGTGTTGGCACCGTGTCGTGCATCGGCATGCCGTTATGGCGGGCGCCATGGCTGGGCGGGTAGCGGCCACTCAACACACTGGCATGAGAGGTGAGCGTGATTGGAGCCGGCGCGTACGCGCGGTCGAATCGCACGCCGTCGCGCGCGACCGCGTCCAGCGTCGGCGTGCGCGCGGACGAATATCCGTATGCGCCGACGCGATCCGCCCGCAACGTATCGATCGTAATCAGCAGCAGATTGCGCGCCCGTGGTTGCGCCGCCTCGCGGGGCAGCGCCGGCTGCTCGCGGCAGGCCGCACCAACCGTGACCACCAGGGTGATCAGCGGCACCACGCCGACGGCTGTCTTCACCGGCGCTCCAACTGACGACGCAGGGTGCGTGCCGCATCGCGCTCGCGCGGTGAGCGAGCAGTGCGTTCGACGAGCCGGTATTGGACCAACGCGCGCTCATGCTGCCCGCTTTCGTGGAGCGCGATGCCGAGATTGAGTTGCGCCTCCACGAAGTCGGGGTCGCGCGCGACGGCCTGTTCGAGATAGCGCACGGCGTCGGCCGCACGGCGCTGCTGCACGAGAATGACGCCGAGACCGTTCGCGGCATCGGATAACGCTGGATCGCGTTCGAGGGCAAGGCGATACGCCTGCGCCGCCGCGTCGAGCTCACCCATCGCCCGCCGGGCATTCCCAAGGTTCGCCATATACGTGCCGTTGGTCGGATCGAGGTCCGCGGCTCGTTGAAACGCGCGCGCGGCGTCGGCGTGTTGCCCGGTGTCTGCGTATAACAAGCCCCGGCCGTTCTGCGCCGATGGCAACTCAGGCGACAAGGTCAGCGCCGCGTCTTCGGCGCGGGCCGCCTCGGTGGCATCACCCGACGCGCGCGCGGCGACGGCGAGGTCGTGATACATCGTGGCGTCTGCCGGCCACCGCGCGACCGCGCGCTTGTAGACCGCGACGGCGTCGCGGCTGCGCCCGATCTGGAGCAAGGCGCGGCCATAGCTCGACTGAAAAACAGCGCCGTCAGGATACTTTTCGACGAGCGTCGCGAAAATGGAAGCCGCATCGTGCGGGCGTCCAGCGTTTTCGGCATTCAGCGCCTGTTCGAAGCGTGTCCAGTCGGCGATGACGTCTGCGGCATCGGTGCCGCTCACGCGGACTCGCGGCGACGCGGCTGGGCTCACGTATCCGAGCGCGCGCAATCGAGCAGCGGTCGCGGCGTCGATGTTTTGCGCAGGAGGTGCGGCATCCGAACGTCCGAGCGCCTCAATCCGTCTCTGCATCCCTTGCACGAGGGCACCGTGCGATGCGGCCACATCGGTGCCTTCTCCTTGGTCGCTGGTCACGTCGAAGAGCCTCGCGCGCGTCGCGACGGTTACTTTCCACCGGTCGTACACCAGCGCGCGCGCCGGTTGCCATCCCGCGATCGTTGGATACTCGGTTTCGGCGTAGATCTCGCGGTCGAGATCGGGATCCGGACCGCTGAGCAGATTGCGCCCGGGCAGCGACGCCTCAACGGGCTGCCCCGCCAGCGCCAGGACCGACGGCGCGATGTCGAGGATGCTGACCGGATCATCTCGCACCGCCGGCGCGGTGCCGGGCGCCGACACGATGAGCGGCACGCGCAGTGCCGCATCGAACAGCAGCATGCCGTGCGTCAGTTCGCCGTGCTCGCCGAGGCTCTCGCCGTGATCGCCGGCCGCAATCACCGCCGTGAACGAGGCATCGGCGCGGGCGGCAATCGTCGACAGCAATCGGCCGAGCTCGGCATCGGCGAACGCAACCTCCTGATCGTAGGCATCAGCCGGCGACCCGTGGGCGCGCACGGCGTTCGGGGCGTTGTAGGGGGTGTGCGGATCGAAGAGGTGAACCCACAGAAACCATGGCCGATCCGAAGAGGCTCGACCGAGCCATGCGGTGGCGGCGTCGACCACGCTGTCGGCGCGCCGCTCCGCCTGCAGCTGATCGACGGCGTCCGGGTTGCGCGCAATCGCGTCATCGTAATGGTCAAATCCCTCGGCCAGGCCGAAGCGTCGATCGAGCACGAACGCGCCAATGGCAGCGGCGGTGCGATACCCGGCGCGCGTCAGCCGCGCCGCGATCGGATCCTGTCCGGCGCGCACGGGAACGCCGTTGAGGCGTGTGCCGTGCACTGGCGGCAGTCGTCCTGTCATGATCGACGTGTGTGCCGGCAGCGTGAGCGGCACGGTGGTGCGGGCGTTGGTGAATCTGACGCCACGCGACGCAAGGCCATCGAGTGCCGGCGTCAAGCCGCTGCGACACTCGATCGGCGCGCAGCGTATCGATGGTGACGAGGAGAATATTCAACGGCCGCGCCGGCGGCATCGCAACCGGTCGCGCGCATCCGCAGACGTGGGCGATAAGAAGCGCCGTGGCGATCGCACGGACGGCCGTCATGTCGTGATGATAAGCGAGCGCTGTTGTAGGATGAAGTTTCGTCCTCGCCGACTCATCTCGCGGAGAAGCCCGCCCGTGTTCACACCCAAGACGTTGTCATTTCTTCGTTCGCTCACGCGCAATAACGATCGCGATTGGTTTCACACAAACCGCGCAGACTACGATGCCCACGTTCGTGCGCCAATGCTGTCGGTGGTGGAGCGGCTTGCCGGCGACTTTCAGAAATTCGCGCCCGAGCTGACTGCGGATCCGAAGATTGCGATGTTTCGGCCCTGGCGCGACACACGGTTCAGCGAGGACAAGACGCCGCTCAAAACCCATGTTGCGGCGACGTTTCCGTATCGATCGCTTGGACGCATGAACGGCGCCGGACTGTATTTCGAAGTGGCCGCGAAATGGGTGTGGATCGGCGGGGGCCTGTACTCGCCCGACATGGCGCAGTTGGCGGCGGTGCGCGAACACATCGCGCACAATCATCGCCAGCTCGCGTCAATAGTCACATCGACAGGCTTCAAGCGGCTCGGCGGTCTGCAAGGCGACCGTCTCACCCGGGTGCCACGCGCGTTCGCCAGCGATCATCCGGCCGCGCATTACCTGCAATTCAAGCAGTTCCTCGGCTTCCGAGAGGAACCTGCACGCTTCGCCACGCGCCCCGACTTCTATCGTGAGCTGGTGGCGACGTTCAAACACTTGACCCCGCTCGTGCGCTTTTTGAACGAACCGATTCTCGACATGCGACGGACGGAAAATCGTGCGCATGTGTTTGAACCCGACGACATCGCGGGTGGACGCCGCGCTATGAGGTGATCGCGGAGGGTTTCTGTCGGACCGCGATCACGAACAGCACTGCGCCAACGACGAGCGCAACGGCGCCGGAGAGCAGTTGTTGGCGTGTTGCGCCGGCGAGAATACTCAAGGCGATGATCGTGGCGAGGACCGGCACCACAGGGCCGAGCGGCACGGTGAACTCCGCCGCCCGCATCTCTTCCGTCGGTGGACGACGCCGCAGGACGAGCGTGGCTGTGGTGACGGCGAGATACATCACGAGCCGCGCGACGGCACTGACGGCGGCCAGCTGCACGAACGAGCCCGTGAGCGCGAGGGCTAAGGCGACGCCGACCGAAAACACGATCGCGTTCGACGGGGTCGCATATCGCGGGTGCAGCCGCGCAACCATCGCGGCAGGTCGCCGTTTTCGGCCAGTGCGTAAATTGTCCGTGAGCCGGTGAGAATTTGACCCATGTTGTTGCCGGTGATCGAAATCGCGGTCCCGGCGCTCACGATGAGCGCCCCGGTGACGCCCATGAAGAGTGCGGCGCCATCGGCGAGCGGCGTTCGCGACGCCGCAACATCGGGCAGCACCCCAGTTGCGACGAGCGACGTGAGTGTCATCACCACGCCGACGATACAAAGCGTCATCACGAAGGCAAACGGAACGTCTCGCCTCGGGTTTGACGACTCCCCCGCCGGAATGCCCGTGACCTCGTATCCGCCGAACGCAAAAATCAGCAGGAGCGCGGCGGTCCCAAACTGTGCAATCGAGACCTCGGGCAGCTCGGCGAAATGTGCCGGATTGATGAACCAGATCCCGACGCCGATGAACAGCAGCAGCGGTGTGAGCTTGCCAACCGTCAAGATGTTGACAACCAGCGACGATTGCTTGATGCCGCGTATGTTGATGAGCGCCAGGATGATGGTCACAACCGTGATGAGCAGCGGGCGCTCCCAGCCTGCGGCGAGCGACGGCCAATAGAAGGCCAGCGCCAGCGCCAGACCGTTGATCACGGACGCCTGACTCGACACGCGGGTAAACCACATCATCCAGCCGATCTCAAATCCGACAAATCTGCCGTACGCCACGCGTGCCGGTAAATACGGCCCGCCAGTGCGGTCGAAACGGCTACCGACCTCGGCGAAGCAGAGCGCGATGAGGAGCGACGCGAAGGCCACGAGCAGGAACGCGACGGGCCCCCAAGGCCCAACCTGACGCGCCACGTCGGCCGGCAACAGAAAGATCGCGCTGCCGATGACCTGATTGACACCAATGGCCGTCAAATCCCAGCGGCCAAGTTCTCTGCGCAGTGTTGGTTGGTTCATCGATTCGATGGGCACGTGGTGGCAGTCGTATGATGACATTCGCGATGCACGATACGGGGCGGAAAGTTCGCCAGGAAACGCTTCCGGCCGCCGTCTACACGGACCTCGTGTGGTTCGACGCCGAGATGGAGCGCATCTTCAGCGGGATGTGGTTCGCCGTCGGGCGCATGGAGGACATCGCGGAGCGCGGTGCGTTTGTCCGGCGCGATGTCGGCGGCGCGAGCATTCTCGTCGTCGGCGACGGCCGTGGCGCGGCGCGCGCGTTCCACAACGTCTGCCGTCATCGTGGTACCCGCTTGTGCGATGCCGAGCACGGCATGTTTGCCGGCAGCATTCAGTGTCCGTATCACGCCTGGACCTACGATTTGACCGGACGTCTGATCGGCGCCCCGCAGATGGACGACGTCGATGGGTTCAGGCGCGAAGACTATCCGCTTCGCTCGGTCGGTTGCGACGTGTGGGACGGACACATTTTCGTGAATCTCTCCACGGGGGCGGAGCCGCTTTCCGAGCAGCTTGCCGATCTGCCGGCGCGATTTGCGCCGTGGCGCATGGGCGAGCTGCGCCGCGTGCGACGCGTCACCTACGATGTGAATGCCAACTGGAAGTTGATTGTGCAGAACTATAACGAGTGCCTGCACTGCCCCATCATTCACCCGCTGCTCAATCAGATGCACCACTATCTCGGAGCGGCGAACGTCCCGTCGAACGACAACTACTGCGGCGGCGCGATGGGATTCAAAGACGGTGTCGAAACATTGAGCATCGACGGCAAGCGGAGGCGGCGCGTGCTTCCCGGGCTCGGCGACGAAGAACGGGCGCTCGTCAACTACTTCGCAATCTATCCGAATCTCCTGTTGACGCTACACCCCGACTACATGGTCACGGTGACCATCTGGCCACAAGCGCCAGGTCACACGCGGCTGATCAGCGAGTGGCACTTCCACCCGGATGAAATCGTCACCCCTGGGTTTGTCTGCGACGATGCCATCGAGTTCTGGGATCGGACCAATCGCGAGGATTGGGCGATCTCCGAACGGTCGTACCGCGGCATCTCATCGCGCGGCTATACGCCCGGCCCCTACTCGAGTCGAGAGCGGCAACTGTGGGACTTCGATCAGTTCGTGATCAAGAAGGTCGGGCAGCTGTCGCGAGGAAAAGGGGTCTGACCCCTTTTTCCACCCACGGTCAGAGAAAAAGGGGTCAGACCCCTTTTTCTCGGTCACCGCCCGACCCACGCGGCATACAGCTCCGGGCGGCGGTGGCGGAGGAACAATTCGCGTGCGTGTGAGTGTGCGATCGCGGAAGGATCGATGTCGGCGTAGAGAATCTCATCGGTGCCCTGGGAGGCGCGCGCGATCATGGCTCCGTCCGGACCGCAGACAAACGACTCACCGGCAAAATTGAGGCAGTCCTCCTGCCCGACGCGATTGCACAGCGCGACGAAGTACCCGTTGTGAAAGGCCGCCACCCGCATCTCTCCTTCGGTACAGCCCTTCCGGCCATTCGCCGGCGGCACCCGCCTGCGGCACCACGACGAGCGCCGCATCATCGAGCGCCAGCGCGCGCATGTATTCCGGAAAGTGACGGTCGTAACAGATGGCGACGCCGATCTTCCCCGCTCGCGTGTTGTAAACCGGCGCACCCTTGTCGCCTGGCGTGTAGTACCCCTGCTCGTGAAAGCAGGCGTACTCGGTGATGTGGATCATGCGCGTGACGCCGAGCAGCGACCCGTCGGCGTCGATCACCGGGGAACTGTCGAACGTGTGCGCGCCGTCGCGCTCAAACAGGTTGATCACGGTCACGATGCCGAGCTCACGGGCTCTGGATTGAAAGGACGCCACCGTCGGACCGTCGATCGGCTCCGCCAGGTTTCGCACGTCGCCGGTCGCTGGACGCTGCGGATGAAACCATTCGAATGCGAGCTCGGCGTAACACGCCACCTCGGCCCCGGCCCGCGCCGCGGTTTCCAGATTCGCCAGACCTCGAGCGACGTTGGCGGCCTTGTCGCGAGTGGCGCGCTGCTGGATGAGGGCAATTTTCATGTGGAGGGCACTCTAGTATGATCGCGAATTCGCGGGAAGGTCGTGGACGCTGACCAACCCCCATTCGCGCGCAGGGTAAACGCGCCGAGGTTTTGCCGTGCTGATGACGACACGTATCGTTGGGTTTGTGCTGATCGCCATCGGGGTCGTAGGGTATGTCGCCACGGGTATGGCGAGCCTCACCGCGCTCATCCCGGCGATGGTGGGCGCCATTCTGCTCATCCTGGGTCTGGTCGGCCGCGATCCGAAAGCGCGCAAGCACGTGATGCATGCCGCCGTCGCATTTGCGTTGATCGCGGCGCTCGGGACATTGCCGCGCCTGCTTCCCGCACTCAGCGCCGGTGATTTCCAGCGACCAGCGGTGATCGCGCAAGCCGCGATGGTGTCGACGCTCATCATCTACGTGTTGCTCGGGATCAAGTCGTTCGTCGACGCGCGCCGCACTAGATTACGCGGATGAGGGTCGAATCGGGGGGATTATGCGGATTCGATCCAGGACCAACATGACTTACCCGACCTACCAGACCGACCCGACCCACCCGACCTATCCGACCTACAGACCGACCAACTGACCCGACCGGGCTCATAGGCGCGTGGATTAAGCAGGCGGTGTCGCCGTCTTTCGTGGCGGGTTGAAAAACGGTGTCTTCACCACGGTCGCAGCGGCGCGATGCCGTACGGCTTCGACGGTGACCTCGATATCGAGGCGAGTGCCGAGGACGTGGTGCGGTGTGTCGATGGTCGCGAGCGCAATCAGTTTCTTGAGCATCGTCGACCAGGTAGTCGACGTGGCGCGGCCGACCTGGCGGCCGTCTTTGTAACAGGGACGTGAACGCGTGACGCCGTTGCTGGCGCAGTCGGCGGCAGACCTACGGCGTCGTACAGCCGCTCGACGGCCGTCCAATCAACTTCGAGGCCGACGATTTGCCGCTCGGCGCCGCGGCCGATTCTCCGCGACCAGCGCCGCGCGCCCGACAAACGGTCCCTTGCTCAGATCGACGAGCCGTCCAAGACCGAGCTCGAACGGCGAGTACTTCTGCGGCTCGATCATGGCCTTACGGCTGCTGTAAAAATCGACGTCGGTGAGCAGCAGCCCCGCCTCGATCCGCGCCACGTCGAGTGCGAGCATGCCCGTCGGGTGTAAATCGAAGCGCGGCCCGGCCTCGATGAGCGCATCCCAGACCACGAGCGCGGCGTCCCACGGCATCCAGATCTCATAACCAAGATCGCCGGTGTATCCGGTTCGCGAAATGTCGACCGGAACACCCGCAATCGAGCCCGCGGTCGAACGGAAGTACTTGAGCGTGTCGATCGCCGCGGTGCTCACGTGCCTCAAGAGACGCGCGGACGTCGGGCCTTGGAGTGCGACGGCCGCGACCTGCTCCGAGATGTCGTCGACACTGACGTCGAGACCGGCGGCGTTTTCGCTGATCCACCGCAGGTTCGGATCGGCAGCTGTCCAGCGGTATACCTGCTCGGCAACCCTCGTGACCGTGCCGTCATCGATCACCTTGCCGTCTTCGTCACACCACGCGGTGTAGTAGACCTGGCCAATGGCCATCTTCTTCGCGTCGCGGGTAATCACCCGGTCAATGAGGCGCTCCGCACCGGGCCCCGACACGCGGTACTTGAAGAGCGGCGACACGTCGATGAGCGCGCACGCGTTGCGAATGGCGTTGTACTCGTGCTCGTGATGCGTCTCGTACGCGCTGACCGCGTAGTATCCGGCCCAGTCTCGATAGTTGAGACTCTCGCAGAGCTGCAACGTGCGCTCGTGGAACGCGGATCCGATTGGCACGATGAAATTATATGAGAGCGAACCGCACAGACACTTAGAGACCAGTGCAACATTGACGTGGGAGCGGGGCTGTCGCGCGACCGGACCCGCTCAAAGGCCATGTCGCCAAGTCCTGTCAGGTCAGGTCTTGGTCCCATAACGTAAGATCCATCGGCGATGCGTTACGACGCGATTGTGATTGGCGGCGGGCATAACGGGCTCACATGCGCGGCGTACCTCGCCCGCGCGGGGAAGAAAGTCGTCGTTCTCGAGCGGCGGCATGTCCTCGGCGGCGCGGCTGTGACGGAGGAGATTTTTCCCGGATTCAAGTTCTCGGTGTGTTCGTACGTGGTTTCCCTTCTGCGTCCCGAGATCATTCGTGAGCTCGATTTGCCGGCGCATGGCATGGAGCTCCTGCCGCTCGACGGCACGTTCACGCCGATGCCGAACGGCGATCACCTGTGGCGGGTGAACGATCATTACAAGACGCGGCGCGAGATTGCGCGTCATTCGCGGCTCGACGCCGAAGCCTACGACGAGTACGGCCGGGCGATGATCGAGATGGGGCGCTTCGCCAAGCCGATTCTGGCGATGACACCGCCTGACCCTACGTCGCTGGATCCGCGCGGCCTGTTCGAGTTGTTCGGGATCGGCAAGCGCTTTCGCGCGATGCGGTCACACGACCGTGTCAATCAGATGCAGCTGCTCACAATGGGCGCGGCGGACTTCCTCGATCAGTGGTTCGAAACCGATGTTCTCAAGGCAACGATGTCCGCATCGGGCATCATCGGCACGTTTCTCGGCGTCCGCTCGCCAGGGACGGCTTATGTGCTGCTCCATCACTACATGGGTGAAATTGATGGCAGCTTCAGGTCGTGGGGCCTGTCGCGCGGCGGCACCGGTGCGGTATCCGACGCGATCGCCGGCGCCGCCAAACAGTTCGGCGCCGAGATCAGAACCGAGGCGGCCGTTGCGCGCATCCTCACAAAACAGGGGAGAGCCACCGGCGTGGCGCTCGCCAACGGCGACGAGCTTGTTGCCGACGTCGTCGTGTCAAGCGTCGATCCGCGTAACACGTTCGAGAAGTTTATCGACGCCAAGGAGTTGCCGGGCGAGTTTCTCGAAGGGGTGCGGCGCTACAAGTATCGCGGCTCGTCGGGGAAAGTAAACCTCGCCCTCGACGGTCTGCCAGACTTTACGAGCATGCCGGGTCCGGGTCCACATCTGCGCGGCGCGATTTCGATCTCGCCGAGTGTCGACTACATGGAGCAGGCGTATGACGACGCGAAGTACGGCAGTTTTTCACGCCGCCCGTACATGGATGTCGTGATCCCGTCTCTCACCGACCCAAGCGTGGCGCCTCCCGGCAAGCACGTGATGTCGTGCTTCGTGCAATATGCGCCCTATCATTTGAACGAGGGCACGTGGGACGACCGCCGCCGCGAGGCATTCGGCGATACGGTAATCAACACGCTCAGCGAATACGCGCCAAATCTGAAAAACCTCATCCTGCATCGACAAGTGTTGACACCGCTCGATATCGAGCGTGACTTTGGATTGTCCGAGGGCAACATCTTTCAGGGAGAGCTGACGCTCGAGCAACTCTTTTTCCTTCGGCCGGTGCCCGGATGGGCGCAATACGCGACGCCGATCGATCGGCTGTTCATGTGCGGCTCGGCAACGCACCCAGGCGGCGGCATCATGGGCGCGCCGGGCCGAAATGCGGCGACGCGCGTGCTGAAGGAGCTATGACTTCGGCGCGGCACGACATCGTCGTGATTGGTGGCGGCGTCAACGGCCTGACGTGTGCGGCCTACCTGGCGAAGGCAGGGTTCAAACCGCTGCTCGTCGAGCGCCAGGCAACTGTCGGAGGTGGTGCGATTACCGGAGAGATCGCGCCCGGCTTTCGTGCTCCTGTCCTCACGCATGCGGCCGGGCCGCTGACTCGCGGGGTCGTCGACGATCTCCAACTCGCCTCCCACGGGCTCGTGTTTCTCGAGACCCCGGCGGACATGACGGTGCTTGGTGACAAGGCGCCACTCACGTTGTGGTCTGACCCGGCAAAGACCGTGTCGGAGTTGCGCGCGGTCTCGACACGCGATGCCGAGGCGTGGCCGCGATTCCAACGCACGACCGCGGCACTGGGCAAGGTGATTGGTTCCCTCTTCGCGGCCACCGCACCGTCGGTAGACGACATCAGCGGCCGTGACCTGTGGGCGCTGCTGCGAACGCTGCGCGCGTTTCGTCGGCTCGACAAGCCTGACGCGTACCGCTTGCTGCGATGGGGACCGATGGCGGTCGGCGATCTCGTCGGCGAGTCCTTTGAGACCGAGTCGTTGCGCGCGGGATTGGCGGCTGACGGCATCTTCGGAACGCACTACGGCCCATGGTCGGCCGGGAGCGGCATGGTGTTGCTGCTGCGGGCGGCCAACGATCATCTCGGTTCTTCGGGCGCGCGCGTGGCCAAGGGAGGACCGGGGGCGATCTCCCAGGCGATTGCGCGCGCCGGCGAACGCGCCGGCGTGAACATCCGCACGGGGGCCGGCGTCAGTCGTGTGGTGGTCCGGGACGAGCGCGCGCGCGGGGTGCTCCTCGATGATGGCACCGAGATCGAGGCACGCGCAGTGGTCTCGGCGGTCGATCCGAAACGGACGTTTCTACAACTCTGCGATCCGATCGACCTGTCGCCCGAGTTCTTGTGGCGGATGCGCAATTACCGAACCCACGGAACCGTCGCCAAGCTCAATCTCGCGTTGTCGGCGCTTCCATCGTTCACGAGCGTGTCCTCGGCTGCACTGACGGGGCGTGTGCGCCTCGCGCCGGACGTCGACTATCTCGAACGCGCGTTCGATCACGCGAAGTACGGGCGCTGTTCGACCAGCCCGTACATCGAGCTCACGATTCCAACGCTGGTGGACTCGTCACTTGCCCCAACCGGCGCGCATCTGCTTTCCGCCTACGTTCAGTTCGCACCGTACAGACTTCGCGAGGGATCGTGGGAAAGCGAAGGCGATCGGTTCGCGCATGTCGCCATCGACGCGATCGAGCGGCATGCACCCGGGCTGCGGTCACTGATCGTCGCGCAGCATTTCGTCTCTCCGCTCGATCTGGAACGAACGTATGGCTTTACGGGCGGGCACATCTTCCACGGTGAGCTTGCGCTCGACCAGATGCTGAGCATGCGTCCACTGCTTGGTTGGGGTCAGTACCGCGGGCCTATTCGCGGTCTCTACCTGTGCAGTTCCGGGACGCACCCTGGCACCGGCCTCACCGGCGCGTCCGGTGCCAACGCGGCACGAGAGATTGCACGGGATCTTCGCTGAGCGACCAAAACCGGTGTCAAATAGCCAGCGTCAGATACGTATTCGCCTAGCCTGACCACGCGCCCGCGCGCCGCGGGCGGAAGGAGGCCTGATGCGGGGCTCTGTTCTCGTGTGTGCCGTCGCGTTTTCAGCGGGGTCATTCGCACTCGCCGGACAAACGCCGCCGCTTCCGCAGCCTGCGCCCGGACAGCCGACGACTCCGGGGCAACGCACGCCTCCTCGCGGCGCACCACCCCGGGCCGGCGAGCAGCCCGCGGTGGGGACCGCGGTGCTTCGCGGATACGTCACCGCGGCCGACGGCGCGCCGCTTCGACGGGCGCAAGTACGCGCGTTTGCGCAGGACGGCCGCGGCGGCGGCGTGTCGACAACCGACGCGCAAGGCAAATTCGAAATCAAGGAGTTGCCGGCGGGTCGCTACACCATCAGCGCCAGCAAGGCCGGTTACGTCACGATGCAGTTTGGACAGCGGCGCGCTGAGCAACCGAGTGGGACCATTCTCGACGTCCTCGACAAACAACTCGTCGAAAAAATCGCGTTGGCCCTCCCTCGTGGCGGTGTCGTCGTCGGCCGCGTCTTCGACGAATTCGGCGAGCCGATCGCCGGCGTTCAGGTGTCGGCCATGCGCTCGCGCTACATTGGCGGCGCACGGCGGATGTCGTCGAGTGGGGGCGACACGTCCGACGATCAGGGGAGCTTTCGCATTTACGGGCTGGCGCCCGGCGACTACGTCATTTCGGGCACGCTGCGGTCGCAGGGCATGATGATGATGATGCCCGGACCAAGCAGTGGCAGCGTCGAAGCCGAAGGATTCGCGCCCGGCTATTATCCCGGCACCCCAAACATGGCTGAAGCGCAGCGCGTGAACGTCAAAGGCGGCCAGGAGCTGACGGGGATCAACTTTGCGCTACCCGCGACCCGTCTGCTGCGCGTAAGAGGCCGGGTGACGACGGCGAGTGGCGAACCGGGCGTGTCGATGATGATCATGGCCAGCTCCGCCGATCCGTCCGACACGATGCGGATGATGACCAACTCCGCGCAGACGCGCGGCGACGGCACGTTCCAGCTTGTCGGCTTGGCCCCAGGCGCGTACACGTTGACGGCGCGAGCGATGATGAACCCCATGGCGCTCGAAGCCGGTCAGGCACGCATCACCGTCGGCGGCGAAGACCTCGACAATGTGCTCATCACGATTTCGGCCGGCGCGGTCGCGAGCGGGGTGGTGCGCACCGACGACGGATCGCCGCTGCCCGTGCGGGCGCAACAAATCCGCGTGATGGCAACGCCCGCCGATCCGGTGCCGGAGCCGATGATGGGCGGCGCGCCGCCGACCGTCAATGACGACGGCACGTTCCAGATGACGGGGTTGTTCAACCGGCGGCTCATTCGCGGATCATTTACGGAGGTCAATGCCGAGTGGTTTCTCAAAGGCGTGTACTGGCGCGACCAGGACGTCACCGACACGCCCATTGAGTTCGTGCCGGGGCAGAACGTCGACGGCCTCGACATCGTGTTCACGAAGAAGGCCACCGAGTTGACTGGGATTGTCCGCGACGACAAAGGGCAAGCGGTCATCGACAGCGCCGTCGTCATATTCCCCGGCGATTCTGGCCGTTGGACGTTTCAGTCGCGCTATCTTCGAACGACCCGCGTCGATCAGGATGGTCGTTTCCGTCTCAAGAACCTTCCACCACATGACGACTACAGGGCTATCGCGGTGCGCGAACTGGAAGAAGGGCGGTGGTCGGATCCCGAATTCCTCGACGCAGTCCGCGAGCTCGCATCGCGCGTGTCGCTCCACGAAGGACAAACCGTTGTTCAGGATCTGAAGGTCAGGCAAGCGCCGTAGTCATGCGCGGTCGATACGGGAGTGTAGACGAGTGCAGAACCTGAAGTGGTCAACCGGCGGAGTGATTCGAATGGCGCGGCTCATCAGGTTTCCGTTAGCGTTGGGTCTGGTGTTGGCAAGCGCGCAGCTCCAGGCGCAGACGTCATATCGGTTGAAGGGCACGGTCAAAGACAGCGAAGGCGCGCCAATTGCCGGCGCGCGCATCCGCGCAGAAGCGCTCCACGGATTTCGCGGCGAGCAGTTTGTCGGTCAAAAGGAGTTCGCAACCACAAGCGACGCGAACGGCGCGTGGAACATTCTTGGACTGACGTCGGGCATGTGGGCGTTTGACGTCACCGCTCCCAATCTCGTGCCGCAGGTTGTGGTCCTGCCCGTGCAATACACGCAGCGCAAAATGCAATCGGCGATTGGCGGTCAGCTGCCCTGGGAGCTGCCGCTGATCCTCGGTCGTACCACCAATGCGCTATTGCTGAGCGCGTCGGATGCGGCTACATCGGGCCGCGCCGCCGAAGCGATTTCTCTCGCCGGCGGCCTGGCAACGGAGAACGATGGCGCGGTTTTGTGCGGCGCCGGCCACGTCGCACTGCTGGCGCGACAGCACACACTCGCGGGTGCGCTGTTTCAACAAATTTCGGCGCGCGCTCCGAAAGATCCCTGCGCGACGCTTGGTCGCGCGTCAGCCACGCTGATGCAGGGCGATGTCGTGAACGCCGGCAAATGGCTGTGGGAGGCGCGCGATGTGGTCCCGCAAAACCAGCGACGCGCGTTGGCGGCCGCGATCGGTGATCTGCAGCAGATGTCGGGATTTAAGTAGCACCGGGTTCGGGATGTCGCTCCTCGCTCGACGCATGGGCTGCGGCTGACGGCTTACGACGGACGGCTTACGGCCGATAACGCGGATGTCCGCCTGAGTGCTTGGCGAACCGAACGCCGCGGTGAAATCATGCGCGATCGTGTGCAGTTCAGGCACACCCGGCTGCGGAGTTGACGGTAACGCTTGTTCGGAAACGCGGACTTTAATTAGAGATATGCCGACCACCCGCCTCGCGCTGTTAGTGGCGCTCCTCTGGATGGCGCCGGACGCCGTACGCGCGCAACCCGCGGCCGACGAGCGACCTGCGACGCCTGCGGATCAGGGCCGTGGCGGACGGCAAATGACGCCGCCGCGCGATGCCGGTCAGGCCGACACCGCACCGCGCGGAACGGCGGTGATTCGCGGCGTCGTCCTCGCTGCCGACACCGGCACGCCAATTCGGCGCGCCCAGGTCCGTGCCACCGCGCCTGGCATCCGCGAGAACCGGCTCGCCACCACGGACGCGCAAGGCCGCTTCGAATTCAAAGAGCTCGCGGGCGGACGCTACACGTTGAATGCGAGCAAAGGCGGCTTCGTCGCGCTGCAATACGGCCAGCGGCGACCGGGTGAGTCGGGCACGCCACTCGAGATCTCGGAAGCGCAGATCGTCGACAAGCTGGTGATCGCGCTTCCCCGCGGGAGCGTGATCTCGGGACGCATCTCTGATGAGTTCGGCGAACCCGTCGCCAATGCGGTCGTGAATGCGATGCGCTACGGCTATTCCGGCGGCACGCGGCGTTTGCTTCCCGGTGGAGGACAAAACGCGCGCGATACGACCGACGATCACGGCGCGTTCAGGCTCTTTGGTCTTCCTCCTGGCGAATACGTGGTCAGTGCAAATTTCCGCGGCAGCGGAGGAGAGGTGACCGATCCATCCGGTGAACCATCGGGTTATGCGCCCACGTACTTTCCGGGCACGGCAAACGTCGGCGACGCCCAGCGCGTGCGCATTGACGTGAGCCAGGAACAGAGCAGCGTCAACTTCGGCTTGATTGCGACGAAGCTCGTTCGCGTCACTGGCACAGTCATCGACTCGAAAGGCGCGCCGGTGGCCAACGGCGCATTGATGTTGGTCCCGGCCGACGGCGTGCGCGGGGCCATGATGATGGCGAGCGGTGCTGCGAGGCTCGATGGCGCGGGCGGCTTCAGGATCACCGACGTGGCGCCGGGCCATTACGTGCTGCAGACGCGCACGAACATGGGACGAGGCGGCGCAGGTGCGGGCGAAGGCGAGTTCGCGCGCCTCGATCTGCCGGTCGGCGCGCAGGACGTGGACGGTGTCGTTGTCGTGACCGCCCAAGGCGCTCGAGTGAGCGGTCACATCGTGACCGATGCCGCACAGGCGGCGACCCTGCGGCCCGATCAGCTCCAGATCTCGGCACGCAACGCGCGCCCGGACCAAATGGGGTTTGGGGGGCCTGGCGCCGTCGCGCGCGTTGCGGCAGACGGCACGTTCACGATCGGTGGACTCTTCGATCCGGCGCTCTTCCGCGTCGGCGGGGCCCAGGGTTGGTCGATCAAACAGGTGCTCCTTGGCGGTCAGGACATCACCGACACACCGCTCGACTTCGCGCCTGGCCAGACGGTCGCGGGCGTGCAGATCGTCCTCACCGACAAGAGCACAACGTTGTCAGGCGCGGTCACGGATTCGCGCGGACAGCCGGTCGTCGATGCGACGGTCATCGTCTTTCCCGCTGACGATAAACGGTGGACGTATCAATCACGTTTTATCCGCGCGGCACGGCCGGACCAGGACGGACGCTACGAAATCCGCGGGTTGCCCGCGCACGACGAGTATCTGATTGCGGCGGTCCAGGGTCTCGAGGATGGTCAAGCGGGAGATCCCGAGTTTCTGGCGCGCATCAAACCCGACACGACGAAGCTCGCGTTGAACGACGGCGAAACCAAAGCGGCGGACGTTAAATTGCCAGCGGCGCGTTGAGGGCGCCATCAACATGCGATGCAAACAATGCGGTGAGCCGTTTTCGAAGGCTGAGGGTCATGAAGTGTGGGAAATGCGACGGCAGTACGTTGAACCGGATCAGGCCGGGCAGGGTGCGCACGTGCATTTGGAAGATGCGGGCGTCTTCTGCAGCCGCAACTGCCTTCGTGAGCACCTCGGGGTCGGCGACAAAAGTGGCGTCTTCAAAGTGCGTAAGCAGTTGTAAGGCGTGCACCGGCGACGATGGGGGGCGCTGAGAATCGATAACATGTCGCGGTGAGGTCGGGCGTCGATGGTGAGCGCGAACGCCTTCGTTCCGCTAGACGCCGTGTCGACGTCGTTGAGGCCAATCGATGCAGATCACGAGACGCATCGATGTGAACTTGCCAGCCGATCCCTGGTTGCCGCAGAACTTGAACGATCTCAAATGGGGCATCGTCGACGAGATTGAAAAGCTCGGGTACACGCCTGAGATCTTCACGAACCCGAAGGGCAAGCCAGGCCTCGCGTCACCGAAAGCGTGGAATCCCCGCGACGCCGATGACATCGCCCTGACTTGAATTGGCTGCACACGGAAGGATTCCGCGTTCCATTCCTGTATTGGAAGAATCTCCTGGACGAGCGCCGTGACGTATTTCTCGGCTACTCGAGCGAGTCAGAAGTGACCGCTGCCGCTATCAAGCGGTTCCTCATGAGTCTCGGAGCCCGAGTGCTCGATTGGCAAACGGACTTCATCCCCGGCCGAACGATCCTGGATCAAATCGAGCAGGCCGCAGCCCGATCGGTCGGTGGGATTTTTCTGTTCACCCGAGACGATGATCTGGTTGACCAGGGACAGCCGGATACGGCGGTGCCGCGCGACAACGTCGTGTTCGAAGCCGGGTACTTCATTGGCTGCAAGGGCAAGCGCAATGTGCTCATCATCCGCGAGTCCGGTTCAAAGATGCCGGCCGATCTCGGTGGTGATATTTACGCGTCCCTGACGTCGTACCTACGGTGTTGCCCACCAAACATCTCTTCGGTCACACGCGACCATGATGACTGTGCGAACTCCCTTGCGGGAGGCGGGTTGCCTACTCATTTTGTCGGTCACACCTTGCGGCCGACCACATCTCCACACAGGCATTCCCGCATACGGGCCTCACCGTGCCGTCGCTGGAGACAGTGCGCGACGGCAGAACTCGTCGCAGTCGATCTGATCGCGCAGCAAGATCCACAATCGGATGCCCAGCTTTCGCGCCACGGCGACGCGCGCTTTTCCGAGTCCTTTCTGTTGGAGCTTCCGCCGATAGAATCGGCCCAGCGCGGCGTCGCGCCGGATCGCATGCACCGCGGCTTCGCACCACAGGAACCGCAGCAGCGGGTTGCCTTGCTTCGTGAGGTGGCCGAGTCGTTGCCGGCCGCCACTGGAGTACTCGCTGGGAATCAGCCCTACGTAACTGGCCAACGCCTTGGCATCGACGAATCGGGCGGGGTCGCCGAGGAAGACTTCGGTCGCGAGCGCCGTGACCGGACCCACGCCGGGGTGTGTCATCAGTCGGCGCGCTGGGGGCGCTCCGCGGCTTGTGCACCGACTTGCTGATCGAGCTCGGTGAGGTGCGCGGTGAGATGGTCGTGCAACGCCTGCAGCTCCGCCCGGCGGTCGGCAGCATACGGCGCTAGCGGTAATGCGGCCAGTGTCGCCTGGCCCTGTCGACTCCACAAGCTCGCGCGCCGGCGCAGCCCGTGCGCCAGCGCGAGCCCCTGCAGCGCGTTTTTTACACGCGTCCGCATCCGCACCCACTGATCACGATGCATGAGCAGGGCGCGCACGTCGGCGAGCTCGGCGGACGGCATCCAGATCGCGGGGAAACGATCGTCGGTGAGGAGCTCGAGCAAGAGGGCCGCGTCGCGCCGATCGTGTTTCTGCCGCCGCGTTTCGATCGCGCGAATTTTCGCGGGATGCCCCACGTGACAGGTGATCCCGAGTTCCTCCATCAGTCGCCGAAACCACCCCATCGATCCGGTGGCTTCGATCCCCACGACCACCGGCGGCGGCAGGCTGGCGTAAAAATCTCGCACCACGACCCCTCGTGTTTCAACGTGCGTTCGATCCGTTCACCGGTGTCGCGATCCAACATCGCGATGGTCTGTTGCGCAGCGTGTAAATCGCAGCCAATAATTCGCATATCGGCCTCCTTCGAGCCTGAGCACTGTGAGGATGGACAACCACACAGTCTACGGGCCGTCGCGAGGCCGACGTCGTTATGACATCATTTTGGAGACGGTGTCCCGCGTGTTCTCCGGAACTGCTGGCGGGAACAATCGCCTTTCACTTGACGTCCTAGTGGAGCATGTGAGGCTCTGCTCTGGCCCGGGCTTGCGCGCGCTCAACCTATGACGACCATCCGACGTTTTGTCCTCCGACTGCTGTCATTCTTCCGCCCTGGCGCCGCCGAGGCGGAGCTGTCGCGCGAGATCCATTCACATCTTCAGCTGCTCGAAGACGAGTTTGTCTCGAAAGGCATGCCCAGAGACGAAGCGCGGCTGGCCGCGCGACGCGCCTTCGGCGGCGTCGAACAGGCCAAGGAGCACCAGCGCGACGCGCGCGGATTTCGCTGGCTGGACAACTCGCGGATGGACTTCACGCTCGGCGCGCGGATGCTGGCCAAGTACCCCGCGCTGTCGTTGATCGGCGGCGCGGGCCAGGCGGTCGGCGTCGCCATCGGCGCGGGCTTCTTCGCGTTCCTTTATTCCTTCCTCTACGCCACGCTGCCGGTCGAGGGCGGTGAGCGCATCGTGGCACTCGAGAATTGGGACATCGACGCGAACGACGAGATGCGGCGGTCGATGCACGATCTGGTGATGTGGCAGCGCGAGATGAAGACGGTCGGGGAGATCGGCGCGTTTCGAACCATCGCGCGCAACGTGACCTCTGCTGGCGGCTCGGCTGAGGCCGTTGAGGTCGCACAGATCACGGCGGACGGCTTCAACATCACCCGTGTGACGCCGGTCATCGGACGCGCGATTGTCGCAGCCGACGAGAGCGCCGGTGCCTCGCCGATCGTGGTCATCGGTTACGACGTGTGGCACTCGCGATTCGGCGGTGACGCGTCGGTGCTAGGACGAGAGCTGCGGCTCGGCAACGTGGTGCACACCATCGTCGGCGTCATGCCCGAGGGGTACGGATTTCCCGTCAACCACAGTTACTGGATACCACTCAGTACCGATGCTGCTGCGTTTGGACCGCGAGAGGGACCCGACATCTTCATCTTCGGACGCTTGCGCGACGGCGCTGCGATGGAGCAAGCCCAGGCTGAGCTCTCGGCACTTGGCGCGCAGGCGGCCAGCGCGTTTCCGCTCACGCATGCCCGGCTGCAACCGCGCGTGATGCCGTACGCGCACCCGATCCTCGACATCCAGGGGATCACCACCCGCGACTTCACGGCGATGCAGTCGATGATCAGCATGCTGGCGCTGATCGTCGCCGTCAATGTCGGCGTCCTGGTCTACGCCCGGACCGCCACGCGACAACGGGAGATCGCCGTTCGAACGGCGCTGGGCGCCAGCCGCCGCCGCATTGTCGGTCAGCTGTTCATCGAAGCACTCGTGCTCAGCGCGGCAGCCTCGGCCGCGGGCATCGCGCTCGCCAGATTCGGCATCGCACAGGGTTTCGCCATCTATGCCGCCGAGGGAAATGATGCGGTGCCCTACTTCCTCAACCCCGATATGCCATTGGCGGCCTACGTGTACGTCGCCATGCTGACCGTGATCGCGGCCGTGGTCGCCGGCGTGCTTCCTGCGCTGCACGCGACCGGACGACGAGCGCAAGACACCTTGAAGCAGGCGAGCGGCACCGACGGGCTGCGCCTGGGACGCGTCTGGACGGCCATGATCATTGCGCAGGTGGCGATCGCGGTGACGGGACTCCCGGCAACCATGATGATCAGTTGGTCCGGAATGCAACGCGGCCTGACCAGGGCCAACTACAACGAGGAGTCCTTCCTCGCGGCCACGGTCACCGCCGACCCCGATCCCCCGGCCGGCATGCCAGCGTCCGTCTATGAGCGCGAATCGGTTGTGCGTTTTGAGAAAACGAAAACCGATCTCGTGACCCGTCTCGAAGCCGAACCGGCCGTGGACGACGTGACGGTGGCAACCACCGTTCCGGGCGCCGAGCCGAGGGCGCGCATCGCCATTGACGGAGCGGTCAACGTTCAAGCAGGTGCTCTCGATGTGGGCTTCAACCGCGTCGCCGCGGATTTCTTCGACGCGTTCGGCGCGCGAATCATTGCCGGCCGGGCGTTACGCGACAGCGATAGCACGGGCGCAACCCAGGCCATCGTCGTCAATCGCGCGTTCGTGAATCAACTGCTGGGCGGCGCCAACGCCGTCGGGCGCCGGTTGCACTACGTCGAGGCGGGCGGGCGCGAAGCGGCGAGGGGTGGCACCACCACGCAATATGAGATCGTCGGTGTGGTGACCGACCTGGGCACCAACACCATCGCGCCGGATTTAATCGATCCGGTCATTTATCACTCGCTGCGGAGCTCGACGCGCGCGACGGCGCTGATTCGGATGCGCGGCAACGATCCGTTGCAGTTCGCATCACGCCTTCGAGACCTGACCTCGGCGCTCGATCCCACGCTGCGGTTGCGGATCGTGACGTTCAGCGAGATGAAGCGGCAGCAGATGATTGGGCTCCGCCTGATGGTGCTCGGCTCCTCGCTGGTGATCGTGACCGCGCTGCTGCTGTCGGCGGCCGGCATCTACGCAATGATGTCGTTCACCGTATCGCAGCGCCGCAAGGAAATCGGCATCCGGGCCGCGATGGGCGCTGATGCCGGCCAGCTGTTACGAAGCATTTTCACGAGGGCGGCGCTGCAGCTCGCGGCAGGCATCGTGGTCGGCACCGTGCTGGCGCTCATGATCGATCGGGCCAGCGAAGGCGAGATGCTCGGCTCCTTCGGCCGCGCGCTGTTGCCGGTCACGGCCGTGGTCATGACGATCGTCGGATTGTTCGCCACGATTGGCCCGGCCCGTCGAGGCCTGCGTATCCAGCCCACTGAGGCCCTCCGCGCCGAATAGCACCCTGATCCCGCCCAAGCGGGGGAAGCGCATGGCGACGCTTGAGAGCGTTGCTGGATCCGCGACCAAACAGGGCGACGATCAGCGCGACGTGGGCACGAGCCGACGCAGCTCCTCGAACCAGTTGAGCACGATGTTGACCTGCTGACGCGGAGTCGCGGTGGGGCCCTCGGGCTCGGAGACCATGATGAAGCGCTTGCCATCGGGATGGATGTCGTACGCCGTCGCGGTTCCCGACATGCGATAGACGCCGGCAAACCGGAACAGCGTGCTGCGGCCGGCCGGACGTAAACGTTGGCTCCAACGTCACCGGCACGGCCATCATGTCGCCATCGGCACCTCGGTAGTACAGCGTGGACCCGTTTGGCGCCCACACCGGACCGGACCCGCCGCCGATCGAGACGAGTCGCGCGACGCCTTCAGTTCGTGGAAACGGCCGGACATAGACTTCGTCGCGCCCAGACTCGTTCGACGTGTACGCCAGCCACCGGCCGTCGGGCGAGAAGCTCGCCATGTATTCCCGGGCGGGCGTGGCGAGGAAGTCGGACATCACGCCAGTGCCGAGATGAAAGGTCTGAATGTCGTCCTGTGGACTGCCCTTCGCGACTGCCACGACCCCATGGCGCGAGACATCCATGACTCGGAAGCTGGATCCGGGAGAGTCGACGAGCTGGGCGCCCTCGCTTCCGTCGGCCGGCTGTCTGTACAAGCCGCCTTCGCCGTGCCTGTAGATGACCGACTTGCCGTCGGGCGTCCACACCGGGTAGCCCGTGTCGCGTTCGCCACCCGCGGGATTCAACGTCCGCCGTTCCAGATCGACGATCCAGACCTGCGACGCGAAATTCGGGCTGATCACCACTTCCACGACCACGCGGGTCCCGTCAGGAGAGATCCGCGGGCGCCAGAAATCCCGCTCATCGTCGATCAATGGCACCGAATTGCCTGAGAAGTCCACTGCCAGCAGTCGACGTGGCACACCTGCTGCGAGTGTTGCGAAGTCAGGGACATAGACCAGCGTTCCGTTCGAGCTGACGTCGTAGTTTGCGCTGCCGCCCTGCCCGCCGCTCCCGCGCACGCCCCGCTGCACGCCTTCGATGACAGGAGCCGGCGCACTCTTCACCTCGAGCGTGGTGAGGTCGATTGGGACTGCGTAGATCACCGTGCCCAGCGCATAAATGAGATGACCGGTCGGCAGAATCCGCGCGTCGCCGCCGCGCGCGATCTCATGGCGCTGGCCGGTTTGGAGCGTCTGCGCCAGCACACGCGCTCGGATCCCAGGCCGTCGGTTGTCCAACGATGTCGGCGCGAGACGTGAGGCTGAACATGACGGCAGTTCCGCCGGGCAACATCCGTGGGCCGTAGACCAGCTCGCCCGGATCGATCTGTACGATCCGCTCCGGTGCGCCGCCGTTCGCCGACACACGCCAGATGCCGTCCTGCTGGCCATAGACGATCGTGCCGTCGCGTTCCCAGTTTGCGCCATAGAGGGCGGTGGCTGGCGTTAGCGAAACCGGTGTTCCTCCCCCCACTGCAATCCGGCGGAGCTCGCCGGCCGCTTGCGTCCCAGTAGCCGAGCGTCTGCCCGTCGGGCGAGAAGAAGGGCGCCGAAGGTGCACCGTCGGTCCCGCGAATAGGGTACGCATCCAGCTCGTTGAGTGCGCGGCGATACAGTCGACCGCCGCTCGAAAAATACGCTGACACTTGATCGCAAAGGTTCAAGCGGGGAGGCAGGGATTCGCTCCCATTCACGACGAGCCGAAGGCGAGGCGCGAAGCGTGAGCCAAGGCTCGTCGAGATGTGACTGAATCGGCCTACCAGGCACGAGTGAGGCCAACGGCCGAACGAAGTGGCTGGGAGTTAGGGACGGTATTCGCAACTACCTCATCACGGCGGCGTGAGCGTCACTCCACGCAACCCACGAACGGTCAGTCACTTCGCGGTGTGCGGAACGACGCCACGATAAAGCCCGTCCGAAATTTGTATACGTATTTCGGACACGCGACGCTCGGAGGCCCGACTTGAACGTTTCAAGACCTTTTCGCGATCGACTCATCGGGGACGTTGGTCGTGGATCCACCGCGACGAGCGGACTTGGAAGATAATCACGCGAATCAAGGAGACTCCATGCGCTCATCGTCTCGCCTTCCATGAACACTGACACGCTGAGTCGCTATCGGCTGCTCGAACGGATCGGCGCCGGCGGGATGGGCGAAGTGTGGAAGGCCCACGACGCCAGGCTCGATCGCATCGTCGCCGTCAAGATGCTGCTGCGCGGGGCACTCGGGCCTCTCGGCCACGACTCCGGCCACGAGCGATTCCGGCGTGAGGCCCTGACGCTCTCCCGGCTGTCGCATGCCGGGATCGCGACGGTCTTCGACTTCCACTCCGAGGGAGATCAGGAGTTTCTCGTCATGGAATTTGTGCCGGGCGGCACGCTCGAGTCCCGGCTGCGAGAGGGTCCGCTGCCGCTTGGGCAGGTCGAATCGCTCGGCGCCGCGGTCGCCGACGCGTTGGAGGACGCGCACTGCCACGGCGTCCTTCATCGCGATCTGAAACCGGCGAATATTGCGCTGACGACGGATGGGCGACCGAAGATCCTGGACTTCGGCCTCGCACGGCTCCTGTCGGGCGACGCCGTGACGGGCCGGCTGACGCAGGCGGGCAGTGTGATGGGCTCGCTGGCATACATGGCGCCCGAACAACTCGCGAGCGAGGAAGAAGACCCGCGAACGGACGTCTACGCGCTTGGCGTCACGCTGTTCGAACTGGCCACAGGCCGGCGGCCCTTTGCGCAGGACCGGCCGCAGGCGCTGATGTTCGCGATCGTCAATACACCGGCCCCGTCAGTGCGATCCCTTCGGCCCGATGCCACCGCTCACTTCGACCATCTGATTGCCTCCTGCCTCGAGAAGAATCGCAGCCGCCGGCCGGCCTCGGCAGCGGCGGTCGCGGACTCATTGCGACAGCCGCCCGCCAACGGCGAGCGCGGGCCATCGTCCCTGTCGTCGAGGGAGACGATCCGCGGAATCGCCGTCCTGCCGTTTCGCAACGTCTCGCAGGATCCGACCCAGGAATACTTCGCCGACGGCATGACCGAGGCGGTCATTTCGGACCTGGCACGCATCAGGGCCTTGCGTGTCATCTCGAGGACGTCCGCGATGAAGTACAAGAGGACCGCGTTGTCGCTCCCGGAAATCGCCCGGGAACTGAACGTGGAGGCGATTCTCGAAGGCTCTGCACATCTCGTCGGCGGGCGTGTGCGGCTGAATGTCCAGCTCATCGCCGCACGCACCGACGAAACGCTCTGGACCGATCGTTACGACCGGCAGCTCGAAGACGTACTCACACTGCAGAGTGAGCTCGCTGAACAGGTCGCCCACGCGATCGCCGTGCAGCTGACGCCGACCGAGGCCACACGGCTCGCGCGCCGTCACGTCGTGAACCCGGACGCGCATCTCGAATATTTCAAGGGACGGCATTCCGCGTGGGGTGGATCGCCCGAAGGCGTCGAACTCGGCCTTCGTCACGTGCAGCGGGCGCTCGACATCGATCCGGAGTTCGCCGCGGCGTGGTCGGCACTGGCCGATTGCCACATGATTCGCGCGACGCGAGGGATGGCGCCTCCGGCCGAGGCGGCACGGGAGGCCACGGTGGCCGCCCGGCGGGCCCTCGAGCTCGATCCCTCGCTCGCCGATGCCCACGTGTCCATCGGCGTCGTCCAGATGCACACGGGAGATCTGCACGAGGCCATCCGCTCATTGCGCCATGCCATCGAACTGAATCCGGCGCTCGCCATCGCGCACAACATGCTGGCCCGCGTGCTTTCCTCATTCGAGCGACACGAGGAGGCACTGGCCGCCGCGCAGAGGTCTGTCAGCCTGGATCCGCTCGCGGTCATGCTGCATACCATCCTCGCCGACGTGTACTACTTCGCGCGCCAATACGAGAAGGCGGTGCTGTCGTATCGCATGGCGATCGAGCTCGACCCCCGTTTCGCCAGCGCGCATACCGACCTTGCGCGTGCGCTCGAAGCGCTTGGCCGCTTCGACGAGGCGCGCGCGGCATACGAGACAGGACGGCGGTTGTCGGGCGGCATTGCCGGCCCGTCGTTCGGCCTTGCGCATCTCGAGGCGGCAGCCGGTAACGTGGCGGAAGCGCGGCGCATGCTCGACGACCTCACGACGGCGCGAGTGCAGCGTGTCGTGTCGGCCTGGGGAATCGGCGCCGTTCACGCGAGCCTTGGTGACATCGACGAGGCGTATCGCTGGCTGGACGTGGCCGTGCAGGAGAAGGCGTCGGGACTCATTTTGCTGCGCGTGCATCCTCGACTGGATCCGATTCGATCCGACGCGCGCTACTGGCCGCTCGTCCGCCGCGTGGGTCTCGACGATGCCTCAATCTCGCATCGCTAGCCGATCGACGGTCCTGATTGCGGCGGCGATCAACGCCTCGATTTGTCCGCAACCTCGTTGGGATTCGAACTGCGACTCAATCAACCAACCCACCCTGCTTCAACGAGATAGCCGTTTTCGAGATGACCCCTGTCCTGGGTCGACGGTTGAATGGTTGCCGAATTTTAGAACGCGCAACTCATGGCCCGCTATTGGGTTAAGTCGTTTTTCGCGAATCGGTTGGATTTGGCTGGGTGTTAGGGACGATTTTCGAACCTGGTTCGTCCAAAACGCTGCCTGAGCTGGTTCGACTCCCTATTAGGCTCACCAGCTCGCGCCCGCTGGCATCAACAACTTAGAGCAGCGAACAACCCAATCGCAGACGATAATCGCACGCGCAGTTCGGTGTCTTCGCGGCCCAGTTACGGTCATCCGGTGTGAAGCGATGGACCCAGCATGACGAAGTGGCGGACCATAGTCCTCTCAAAGTTGCCCCGCTACGGTGCCAGTCTTCTCGCCCTGGGCCTGGTCGCGATCACGTGGACGGTTTCGGGCGAGCAGGTCAAGCAGCCGTCTGAGCGCGACGCTCGTCGAATCCGCCGTGCCGCGCCACCCGATTCCGCAACGCGACAGCGCTTCCTGGCAATGTTCGCACGGGCGTATTTTCCCGGCCGAACGGGCCAACTCCTGATCGTCCCGCGTGAAGGCGACTTCATCACACGGCCTGACCCGAATGTCGAGTACATGCACGGGTCGCCCTGGTCCTATGACGTCTCGATTCCGCTGATGTTTGCGGGCCCTGCGGTGAACACCGGTGTGTTCTCGGTCCCAGCCGCGCAGCAGGACGTCGCGCCTACGCTTGCGGCGGCGCTTGGCGTGCAGATGCCCCCGACAACGACAGGCCGCATATTACCGGTCTTGCGGAGGGGCTTTGCTCGACCGCGAGTAGTGATGCTGCTCGTTCTGGATGGCATGCGCCGGGATTACTTCGATCGCTACGCCGCGTCTATGCCAACGCTGACCGCTCTGCGTAAGCAGAGTGCCTGGTTCTCCCAGGCGCAGGTGAACGTTCTTCCCAGCAACACCGCTGTGGGGCACTCGACGATCTCGACGGGCGCCGATCCTCGCGTGCACGGAATTACCGGCGTCAGCGTGTACGATCGCACTCACTCACGGCGCTATGACCTCTTCGCTGGAGGACTGCCGCACGATCTGTTGGCATTGACGCTGGCCGACGTGTGGCAGCTCGCGACGGCTGGTCGCGCGATCGTACTGGCACAGGGCAGCATCGACCGAGCTGCGACGCCGCTCGCGGGGCATGGCGCGTGTCAGTTGAATGGAACGCCACTCGTGCTCGCAAGCTACGATCAACAGACGGGCAACTGGACCACGAACCCCAATTGCTTCCGGCTGCCGGCCTACCTGAAGGATCGAAAGGCGAGCGCCCTGTGGCAGGCTGACGGAGAGTGGATGGGTCACAGCATCGACTCGGCTGCCGCTGTGCGCTATTCGGCTCTGTTTCCGGCATTCGAAGCCGATGCGATGACGGCGATGATTGAGCGCGAGCCCGTGGGCGCCGACAACGTCGCGGATCTCATTCTGCTGAACTACAAGGGCGCCGATTTCGTGGGCCACAAGTACGGTCCGGATTCGAATGAGCTCCGCGTTACTCTCGGCGAGATGGACCGTCACTTGACGCGAATGCTGCGAGCACTGGAGGCGAAGGTTGGTAACAACTATCTTCTCGCGGTGACCGCGGACCATGGTATGCCGTCGGCACCGTCGTCCCCGGACCGCCGACACTTTGCGCAGTCGATCGTCGACCTGTTGCACGAGAGGTTTGATCCTGAGGCGAAGCAGCTGATTACATCCTTCGAACCGGAAAACAGCCAAATGTTCGTTGATGAGGACCGGCTGTCAGCTCTTCGTCTGACGTTGCGCGATCTGGCGAACGTTCTCGAATCACAGCCGTTCGTTTTTGCGGTGTTCACACACGACGACGTGCGGCTTGCGGCTAACGCCGCGAAGTGACGCCGCGGCGCCAGCACTCGACGTTTGCCCGAACATCAAAGCCATTCGCCGAAAGCGTCCCGCCGCCGAACCGGTCGCAGCCGTGCCACCCCGAAATCGAGCAGCTTCGTGTGCAGCGTTCCGCCCTGCCGAACGACCGTAACACTACGGAGTAAATACCTGGATCATCACGGTGCGTATCCCGGCCTCGGCTGTGCCGCCCGGTGATCGCATATCGAACTCGACGGTCACCGAATGGGAGCCAGGACTGAGACCGGTCTTGAGGTGTGCAGCCGTGGTCAGCGTCGCGACGGGTCGGTTGATACCCCCGTCAACATCGAACCCCGTTGACGGGAACGGATTGCCGTCGGACTTGACATGGATCCTCACGACATTTCCCGATGTGACGTTAAAGAACTGGCTCGAGACCTCCACTCGCACAGAGCAGGTCTGATTTCCGCATTGAATGGTCGTTGGAGCAAATGCGGAAACGGGTGTGGTCGAGAGCGTCACGCGTGTTGCCTCTTGGCGCATGTGAGTTTTCTGAAGGGTACGGTCCAGCGCCGTGACGACTTCCTGCCCGCCGGCTCTCAGTGAAGCACAAGCGGTCATCAGAAACGCTACGGCACCCGCGTTTGGTACATGGTGGGCCACTGACCTCATCACACACCTCCTCGCTATTACCGTCGGATGTTATCTGCCGCGCGCTGCCATGCGTAAACATGATCTGTCTGGGATTCGAACTCGCCGATCGACGCTAACATTCTGACAACGCTGGCGTTAGACGATGAGACTCGTGAGACGCTCCTCGCGGGTCCGAAGGACGCGTTCGGAAAGGAACGCGCAACTGATTGCGTTGAATGAACTTGGAGTTGCGACGGTGAGTTGGCTGGGAGGCAGGGATTCGAACCCCGATAACGTGGTCCGGAGCCACGAAGTCGGCGCCCCGGGCACCGCTCAGAAATAATCGCTGCGCCAATACACGACGTCTTCGGCGGCGAGCGGCGGTAGCGGCAGCGTGCGATCCTTCAGCGGTCGGATCATCAACACTTCCGCCGGCTGCGCGTCGACAATTTCCACCTGCGGGGGCACAAATCCGTTCGGCAGCCACGCCGCGATCTCAGGTTGGTCCAGGTGCGGCGTGCGTGCCAGCATGGCCTGCAGCATCGCGCCTAATCGCGCGCCCGTCGGATCCCGGTCGCCTGCATCTTCAATAAACCAGCGACCGTCTTGTACGGTGGTCACGATGTATGCGACGGCCGTGTGCGCTTCCTCGGTCACAAGGAATTCAACCTGGCGCGTGTCTGCAGGACCGAGCCCGCACAAAAGCCGCCGCTTCGTAATTCCGAAGCGAATCCAATCGTCACTACGATCGAGGGCGAGGCGTGCTTTGCTCGAGTGAGCGGCGCTCAGATCGGCAATAGCGGGTATGTCGCGGTCGTCGCCGGCGCGGACCAGCACCATCGGCGAGCCCTTTCCCCGCGTGACCCGCAGTTGCGATTGCCGAAATGGAATCGGGACGAATTCCAGCGCTTCGTAGAACGCAGGATTGATCTCGGAGAAGAGCATCGCGAACTCGTAGCCGTCGGTAACCGCTGCTTCGATCATCGCCTCGAGCAGGCGACGGGCGCCACCCTGGCCGCGACGGCTCGGCGACGTAAACACCGCGCCGATGCCGAGCACCCGACGGATGCGGCCGTCGATCCGCGCACTCAGATCGTAGCGCTTGGCGCTCGAGGTGACGGCGCCGTGCTCGACGAGCGCGAGGCGGTCGAGGTGCGCCGCGGCCCACGGCGTCCTCAGTTGCGCCTCCCAATACTTGACATATTGGGGAAAGCTCAACCCTTCGCCCCAAATCGGAAATGATTCGCGCAGAATCTGCTCGAGAAACGCGCCAGTCGCGGGAACGATGTCGGCCATTTAACCTGCGGTGTCTCGACCCTGTCCAACATAGGCAGAGGTCATGTGCGAAAGCTCCAGAGACGTTATCTCATTCCGTTGGTGGTGGCGTTTGCCGCGGTGACTTCGGCACGCGCGACAACCACGCCGGCACTGCCCAACACCCCGGAAGCGATCGGCCACGCACTCAATCGACTCGCGTTCGGCGCACGTTCAACCGACGCCGACACGGTCAAGCGCCTCGGACTTGCCACGTGGATCGATCAGCAACTCCACCCAGAACGCATCGACAACGCGGCGCTGCAGGCGAGGCTGGAGCGACTCACGACCATTGGCGTGTCGTCCGGCACGATCGCGAAAGAGTTCGTCGCCCCGGCACGACAGGAGAGACGCCGCCGGCAGCAGGACAGCTCGGGGGATGGGAACGGTATGGCCGGCGCCGTCGCGACCATGCGGCAGCCACCCAACGAGACCATGCGGCGCGCAAGGCTGGTGCTGAGCGATCTCACGGAAGCGAAAATCCTGCGCGCGGTGTATAGCGAGCGCCAGCTCGAAGAAGTGCTCGTGGACTTCTGGTTCAACCACTTCAACGTGTTCGCGAGGAAAGGCCAGACCGAGATTTACATCAGCGAGTTCGAACGCGAAGCGATCCGCCCGCACGTGCTCGGGAAGTTTCGCGACCTGCTCGACCGCGACCGCCAAGAGTCCGGCGATGCTCTTCTATCTTGACAACTGGTTGAGCGTCGATCCGAAGAACGTCACGGCGCGTGCGAAGCCGAGCGACCCCGCGCCGCAACGTCGAGCACGAGGGCTCAACGAAAATTACGCGCGGGAGTTGCTCGAGCTGCATACGCTCGGTGTCGACGGCGGATACACGCAGGCGGATGTGGTGGACGTCGCGCGCGCGTTTACCGGGTGGACACTCGCGCGTCCGCAGGATCCCGGGTTCCGTTTCGCGCCCGCGAGCCACGATCGCGGCGAAAAGCGGGTGCTGGGACACACCATCGCCGCCGGTGGCGGCATCGATGACGGTGAGCGTGTCATCGACATCGTCGCCAATGACCCAGCGACCGCTCGGCACATCGCTTACAAGCTGGCGCAGCGCTTCATCAGCGACAACCCCCCGCAAGCGGTCGTCGATCACGGCGCCGCTCGATTCCGAGAGACCAACGGTGACTTGCGAGAAGTCGTGCGCGCCCTCGTGACCTCGCCAGCATTCTTTGCGCCTGAGACTTATCGCGCGAAGGTCAAAACGCCGTTCGAATTCGTCGTGAGCGCGCTGCGTGTGACCGGCGCCGACGTTTCGTCGGCAACGGCCATTGCACGAGCGCTCGCGATGATGGGGATGCCGCTTTACTTGTGCCAGCCGCCAACGGGGTACGCGGAAACGGCTGATGCATGGGTGTCCTCGGGCTCACTCGTCAACCGGATCAATTTCGCCCTGGAGCTCTCGACCAACCGGCTCCGGGGCGTCCGCGTGTCTGCGGCGGGCACGGCGATCGATATCGGCGCGGCGGAATTTCAGAGGCAATAACAAAGCCGGTCGAGCGGTCGACGGTCGACTGGCGCCGCGGTGCGAAGGTTCGAGGGCCGATTATGGTGAATAGACGCGTGTTTCTCAAATCGAGTGGGATTGGCGCTCGTAACGCTTGGCTTCGCGCCCACCTTTGTTGCGCGAGCCGCGGCAGCAGCGGGCACGCGGCGGAAACTGCTCGTCACGGTGTTTCAGCGCGGCGCGGTGGACGGGTTGAACATGATCGTGCCGTTTGGCGACGCGGCGTATTACCACGCGCGGCCCTCCATCGCGATTCTCAAACCGGGCGAGAGCGGCGGTGCGATCGATCTGGATGGCTACTTCGGTCTGCACCCGCGCATGACGGCGCTGAAGCCGCTCTGGGACAGGCGCTCGCTGGCCGTCGTCCACGCCTGTGGATCACCGGACACGACGCGGTCGCATTTCGACGCGCAGGATTACATGGAGTCTGCGACTCCGGGCGTCAAGAGCACGCGCGATGGTTGGCTCAACCGCTACCTCCAGGTCGCGCGCGATACGCACGATCCGCTCAATGCCGTGGCGATGACGCGGCAGATGCCACGCGCGCTCCAAGGCAGCGTCCCAACGCTGGCGATGGGCAGTGTCGGTGAGTTCGGCGTGCGCGCCGACATGCGCACGCGTGATTCGTTCGAAGCCGCCTACGCCGACGCACGCGACGAAGTGCTGAACGGCACCGCGCGCGAGGCGTTCAAGGCGATGCGGACGCTGTCCGCGGCAGGAGCGGCGCCGTACCGCGCCGCACATGGCGCAGAATATCCGCGGTCGCCGTTTGGCCAGGCTCTGCAGGAGATCGCTCGCCTTGCCAAAGCGGACGTGGGTCTCGAAATTGCTTTTGCCGAAAGCAACCAGTGGGACCACCACGTCAACGAAGGCGGTGCCACCGGCCAGATCGCCAATCGCCTGGCGGATTTCTCCGCGGGCATCGCCGCACTCGTCCAGGATCTCGGTGACCGAATGGCAGACACCGTCATCCTGACGATGTCGGAGTTCGGCAGGGCGGTCGCGGAAAACGGCAATCGCGGTACCGACCATGGTCACGGGAATGCAATGCTGGTGATTGGCGGCGGAGTCAAGGGCGGCGAGGTGTACGGGACGTGGCCCGGTTTGCGCGTCGCCGATCGGTTCGAGGGCCGCGACCTGACGATCACCACCGACTTTCGCGATGTCTTCGGCGAAGTGGTGATGAGACACCTTGGCGCAAACGAGATGACCGCCGCGCGTGTGTTTCCGGGGTACGGCGTCAAGCCTCGTCAGTTTCGAGGCATACTTCCGGGGTGACGCTCGCGGATCTGCCGACGCCAGCTGTTCTCATCGAGCGCGCGCGGGTTGTCGCGAATATCGAACGCACACAGGCGGCGGCACAACAGCGCGGCATCCGCATGCGGCCGCACGCCAAGACACACAAAAGCCCGCGCATTGCCCGATGGCAGATCGAACGCGGCGCCATCGGCGTATGCTGCGCCAAGCTCGGCGAGGCGGAAGTGTTCGCCGACGCAGGCATCGAGGACATTCGCGTTCCCTATCCGATCAACCCCGTCAACGCCGCGCGCGTGCTGACACTGCTCGAGCGCGTGCGTCTCTCGTTCATCGTTGATCACATCGCGGTTGCGAACGCGTGGTCGGAGGCGATGCAACGCGCGCGACGAAGCGTCGCCGTCCTGGTCAAAATCGACGTCGGGTTCCACCGTTGTGGGATCGATCCGGCGCTGCCGGGCGCGCTCGCGTTCGTTCAGCACATTGCGCAGCTTCCCGGCCTCGACTTGCGCGGTGTGCTCTCACACGCCGGTCATGCGTATCACGCGCGGTCAGACGAGGAGGTCCGGACGATCGCCGAAGACGAAGCGCGTATTCTGACGCGGATCGCCTGCGCCGCGCGCGGCGCGGGTATTCGCATCGACGAAGTCAGCGCCGGCGCGACACCGACAGCGCGGTACGCGCTGCAGCAGGAAGGTCTCACTGAGTATCGCGCCGGCAATTACGTGTTCTTCGATCGGACGCAGGTCGGTCTCGGCGCCGCCACGTTCGATGAGTGCGCCATGACCATCCTGGCGCGGGTGGTGTCGAAACCGGCGGCCGGTCGGATCGTTCTGGATTGCGGCAGCAAGACGCTGAGCTCGGATAGCGCGCGCGGCTTCTCCCCACTGCCGGGGCACGGCGCTGTGTTCCGGGATCGGCAGACTAAACCCGGACAACACCCGGATGCGGACTTGATCATCGAGCGGCTCTCGGAGGAACATGCGACGGTTCGAGCGGCGTCGGGATCGACTCCGCTCGAGCCGGGCGACCAGGTGCGCGTCCTGCCCAACCACTCCTGTGTCGTCACCAACCTCGCCGATCAACTATGGTTGGTCGATGGTGATCGCGTCGAACCGCTGCCGGTCGCGGCTCGGGGAAAGACTCAGTAAAAGAAACGGATTTCTCATTTCGAATTTCCGAATTGACAGTGATGTATGGCAAAGAAGGGTCCCGACGTGGCAGAAGGAAACGACACACCCGAGATTGGCGAAGCGCTCGGCCTGGTAGAAACACGCGGCCTGATTGGCATGATCGAAGCCGCCGACGCCATGGTCAAGGCGGCGAATGTCGTCTTTGTCGGCTGGCAGAAGGTTGACGCCGGACTGGTCACGGCGATTGTGCGCGGCGATGTCGGATCGGTGAAGGCGGCAACCGACGCGGGCGCGGCGGCGGCGCGGCGGGTCGGCGAGCTCATTGGCGTCCATGTGATTCCGCGACCTGGCGACGATCTCGAGAAGATTTTTCCGATTCGGCCGAAGAAATAAGACGTCCAACAGTCGGCGGTCAACGGTCGGCGGTCGCACGTCCGCTTCACGCGCTGCTTCGCTCACTCGCTCACAGTGCGCGGTTTCCGCTTTGATTTTGCTGTGCGCCTTCCTTCTCTTGCAACAAGCTGGCGTAACTTCAGGTCCTCACCCAGCATCAGCATCGGTTGCGACGGGTTGCCCAGCACGTTGTAGAGTTCACCACTCTTGGTACGCGCGAAGATTTCGTTGCCGTCGATGAAGAGCGTGATCGGTCCGCCGCCTTCGAGTGCCTCGAACAAGCGCACGTCGAAGTGGGAGCGCAGCACGTCAATCAAGCGGCGGATGCGCGGGATCGAGAAGCCGCGGCGGCGCAGGTCGGCGAGCACCATCAATTCCAGCACTTCGGTCGAGGTATAGCGCCGCTCGGTGAATCCACCCTTCTCAGTGCGATACGACGGCACTGAGGATCTGATGACGCGCTTCGCGTCCCACCACTGCAGCTGTTTGGCGCTCAGGCCAGTCAATGACGCGACCTCGCGTGAGGAGTACAGCTTTTTCAGCTTCACGGCGCAGTCGTATTCGGACTTGCCGCGGCGCGCGCGAGGAGAGCGGCAAATCGCGGCGGGGTGTCCGCGACGTACTCGTGGGTGAAGCCGGGCACGCGCTCATCGTGGGCCGCCGAGTACTCGACGTCGGCGACCGGAAAGTCCGGTGCGCTGCGAAGCAACTGACCAGTGCGCTCCGACGTCATAGGCACCTCGAAGAGTGACCGGGCTAACCCTTGCTGAATACTTCGTCCGCCATTCGCGCGCCCGCGAAGTCCTTCTCCGTGAGCCCGCCTTCAGAGTGCGTCGAATAGGTGAGGGTCACACGCTTGTAGTTGATGAGAATGTCAGGATGATGATCGGCGGCTTCGGCTCCAGGCACGAGCCGGTTGACAAATGCGATCGCTCCCGGAAAATCGCGCAGCACAAACTGCTTGCGAATGGCGTTGCCGTCCAGCGCCCAGCCGTTCAGCTCCTTGACGCGGCGTTCGGCCTCAGCGCGATCTATTGTGGCCATGACGTTTGATCCCGAAAGTCGCGACTAGTGTAAGACCAAGACCAATTTAAGCCTACACATCCGTCCGGCGGTTTGTCAGCCGTGGCGTACGGCACACGTCCGAGCGCGCCCTTAAAAACGACCGAGCCGAGCGGGCGTGAGCGCGCGCAAGGTCGCGTCGTTGCCATCGCTCAACACTAAATCTTTCACGAGCGCCGCGGTGAGCGGGGTCAGCAGGATGCCATTTCGAAAATGACCGGTGGCATAGACCAAGCCCGGCACCACCTGCGATCGTCCGACGATCGGCAACGGATCGGGTGACGCCGGGCGCAGTCCGACTCTCGCCTCGACGAACGACGCTTGCCACAGATGCGGCACCAGCGTGCACGCCGCCTCGAGGAGGTCGCGCACACCGGCGGCTGTCGCCCGCTCGTCAAACCCCGCGTCCTCCATCGTCGCTCCGACGAGCACGCGGCCATTGCGCCAGGGCACGAGGTAACACTCGGCGCCCCAGATGACACGCCGGATCGGCTGCTCGGTCGGCCACGCGAGGTGCAACAGCTGACCGCGAATGGGCTTCACTGGAATGGGTTCGACGCCGGCAATCGTGATCTGAGCCGACCAGCTTCCCGGTGCAAACACCACTGTATCGGCGGCAAACGATCCGGCATCAGTGACGACAACCGGCCGCCCTTCCGCCAAACGAATGGACACAACGGGTGTCTCGAGCGTAAAGCGCGCACCCTTGCGGACGGCTGCCGTGGCCAATGCGTTGGTCAGGTCGGGGACACCGACGAATCCGTGGGCGCCGATGAGCAGACCACCGCGAGCGCCCGTCGTGGCCAAGGGCTCGGTCTCTTGCACCTGGTGTGCATCCAGGAGGTGGGCATCCACACCTTGGCGCGCGAGTGTCTCTGCCGTTTGGCGATGGCGCGTCAGTTCTTCCTGTTCGAACGCGACCTCGAGAGTGCCGCTGCGATCGTAGGGAATCGTGACACCTGCGTCCTCGCTGACGCACGAAACGAAATCGTCGTACATCTCGAGGCTGCGTTCCCCGAGCGAGCGGAGCGCGCTCGACTCGTGCCCCTCGATGTACGGCGCGAGAAGACCAGCCGACGCCTGCGATGCGCCCATACCGACACGGCGTGCGTCGATGACGTGCACACGCGCACCGCCGGACGCGAGCGCATGCGCCGAGGCGCAGCCGATGATGCCGGCGCCGACGACGATGACGTCAGGGGAGGGGGACACGTCGCCTTAGGATCGCACGCGGGATGGTCGGGCCGGTCTGGTGGGGCTGGTCGGGCTAGTAGGGCTGGTGGGGCTGGTGGGGCTGGTAGGGGATTACACAGATTTCTGCAGAGCGCGATTTCGGGCTATCCGACCCGACCCGACCCACCAGACCTACCTGACCCACCAGACCTACCTGACCCACCCGACCAACCAGACCCACCAGCGCTAAAAACTCAGTGACGCGCCCAGCTCAATCCGTCGCGGCGCGGCCGCAGATGTCGCCTGGCCGAAGTACGACGACAGTTGGTTGCCGACGAACCCGTTCAGGTTGGTCGTGTTGAAGAGATTCGAGGCTTGCGCGTAAAGATCGAGGCGGTACCGAGACGGCGTATGCCATCCATGATCATTTCGCGCATCACGGGCCCACCGCCCTCGCCACCACCACCGGGCCCGCGTTGCGCCGCAACGGGCGCGGCCGGCGCGCCGCCGCGGGCCGTAGGACCACCGATCATGATCGGCCCGCCACCGCCACCCATCACTCCGCCGAGGCTAAAGGAGCGATTCACCCGGAGAGTGACGTTCCACTGATCCGCCCCGCGCGCGCCGTTACGTCCGACACCGGCCGGGCGCTCGTTGAACACGGTGTCGCCGTTGTCATCGCGTCCGGTGGTGATGGTGTAGGGGGCCGCCGACGAATATTGCGCTTGCAATCCGGCGCGAACACCGAGGCCGAGCGGCGAGTTGAACATGAAAAACACGCGATGCCTGACATCCATCGAAGACGGACCCCAATCGAGATCAGGGTTGTTGCTGTCGGCCGGCAGGCTCAGGGGCGAATCCGCGAAGCTCCGCGCATTGGCCCATTGATACATGACATTGCCCATGATGCGGCGGCCAGGCGCCCGCAGATTGACGGCGACGTTGATCCGGTCGACGTCGCGGCGTCCGGTCGACTCGATTTGCGTGATGTTTCCCGCCGACGCGTTCGGACGCACGCCGTTGAGCGGCGCGTTGACGTTGATCGATCGCAGCGCGTCGGTCGCGTGCGTCCTCATGTAATCAGCGCGCACCTGCCCCCAGGTCTTGAGCGGCCGCTCGTAACCGATCGACGCCTGGTGAATCGTCGGTTGCGTGAGATTCGGCCCGAGCTGAATTCGGCTCGGCGGCAGGACCGTGCCCGAAGCCACGTCAACGACGGGAAAGGACGGGTTGAGAATCGTCTCGTCGATTTGGTGCGTTCCGTCCACACGCACTGTTTGCTCATAGACGTTGGCGTCGAGCCAGTCGTAGAACATTCCGTAGCCGCCGCGCAGCGTCCCCTTGCCCAGCGCGTAGGTAAAGGCCGCGCGTGGGGCGAGGTTCCACGGGTCGTCGACGTGTGTTTGCACTTCCTGCCGCAGGCCGAGGCTCAGGTTGATGTTCTTCGAGAGGCGGAAGTCATCCTGGATATACCAACCCGCGTTGTACTGCGAGTAGCGCACCCTCGGATCGCCCACACGGCGGGTGTAGTTCCGTGGGCGGTTCGCCAGGTAATCGTCCATGCTCGAAAACGTGAACATGCCGTTGGGGTTCGACTGTTGCGTGCTGTCCCACCAGCCGCCATTGATCTCGACGCCAAAACGCAGCGCGTGCTTCTTGACGTTGTAATCGAAGTTCTGCGCGAGCGTGAATTGCCTGCCTTCGCGCGTGCCGTACTGGCCGGCTCCGCCGGCGGTGAATTGTTCGAGGACGCGGAGCGTTGGACTGTCCGAGGTTGATGACAGCGTATTCGCCGACCGCGAGAACTCGACGCGCAGTTCGCTGAACAGTTTTTTGCCGTAGACCTTGGTGTTGCGCGCGCGGAGGGTATCGCTGATCGTGTCGGTCGCAAACGCACGTTCGACGAGATCGAAGTCCCCGACGCCGAGATTGCGCTGCGAATTGTTCCGGTGCGAGAACTCGCCGCGGAGCGTATTGCCGCCGCCAAGTACGTGCTCGAGTCGCGCACTGACGTTCATGGCCTCGACCGGACGGCGGATCTGATCGCTGATCACACCGGCCGGTGTCGTCGCCTGGATGGTGCGCGCGTCGTACGCCATGTTGCCGTCGGCGGTGATGGCGAGGCTGGTCTTGCCTTTTGACAGCGGCCCCTGGAAGTTGAGCATGAACCGCTTCTGCTGCTCGGGACCACGCACCGGGGCAAAGGCGTTGCGTGCGTTGAGGGATTCGTCACGGAAGCCGAAGTTGAAGCCGCCGCGCCAGTTGCCCATCCCGGGCTTGGTGATGACTTCGACGCGCACCATGCCGGCTTCGTGATACTCGGCGGAGAAGGAATTGGTGTGAAAGCGAATCTGCTCGATCTGATCCTTCGGCGGAATGCGGCCGCCGCGGAATCCGTCGACGAAGATCTGTGCGCCAGGTCCTGCGATCTGGCGGAGTTGCTCTGCCATTTCGTCTGGATCGTCGGAAAGCGAATCGATCTCGTCACGACTGAGCGTTTGCGTGAAGCCTTTTTCGCGAAGCGACTCCGCGCTTTGTTCGTTGACGATGATTTCTTCGGCAAGGGCGACCGGCAGAGTGGCGAGCGCATTGTTGGCGCCGCGCTTGACGGTATACGACGCGCTGTAGCCGCGGAACCCCTCCGCTTCGATCTTGAGTTGATATTGCCCTGGCGCAAGGCCGAACGTGACCTCGCCAGCCTCGTTGACGAGGACCTGTCGCTCGACGCCGGCGGGATCCGTGATCGTCACCAGCGCGTGAATGAGCGCCGCTTGCGTCTCGTCCTGAACCCTGATGCGGAGCGTGGACTGCGTTTGCGCCGATGCCACAGTCGCGTCGGCGAGCGAGCCCAACCCCACAACGAGCGCACCGAACACGCGAGCGACACGTCGCATCATCATTACTTCTTCTCGAAGAAATCAGCCTTGATCGAAGGGTTGACCTTGACCTTTTCGATCGTCCACTCCTCAACCGGCTTGCCGTCGATCGACTGCGTCAGCCGATGCGGGAGCATCACGCCGTCAACGTTCTTGTAGTCCGCGAGGAACAGGCTGACGGTGACTTGGCGCCGGAGGGGGCATTTGCTCGATGCGCCGACGCATTTCTTCGGGATCTGGCCGCTGTCCAGGTTCGCCGCGACCTTCACGCGGCGCTCCACCCGCGGCGGGTGCGCCCGCCGGTGGTGCACCGGCCTCCGTCTCGGGCGTGCCGCCTGGTCCACGTCCGCCGCCAGGACCGCCGCGCCCCCCTCCTCGACCACCACGACCATCGAACATCATGCGCGGCCGAACTTCCTGGTACTGCAACATGAGAGGCAGGTGGGTTTGCTGGTCCACGAACATGCGAACGCTGGCGCCGGCTTCGCTCTTGATTTCGAGCACGTCGGCCTTGCCGTCGGGCGCTTCTGCCACCGCGACCCACGTCGGTTGCAGGGTCGCGCCACCGAAGAACGCGAGCAGGTACCGCATCAGCTCGGTGCGACTGCGGCGAAGACGTGCCTCTTCAATGGCGGCAGGATTGAGTTCGGCCCCTCGCGGTCCGGCCATGACGATCTGCATGCCGCCGCCCATTCCACCGCGCTGCTTCATGTCGTCCCACGCCTGCGTGCCGTTGAGCGCGACGATGCGCTCCATCGACGCGCCGCCGGGCAGCTCGGTTTCTTCACTGCGATACATGTGGTCGGGCAACTGAATCGTCAGCGCATTGGTGCCTGCCATCTGCCGCTGGCCCGCGTCACGCTGAAACGGTCCTTCGAGGCTCAGTGCCTTGACCGAATCGAGCTTGTTGCCGCCGAGCGCCTTGCGCATTTCTTTCATGACGTCCGCAGCCTTGTCTTGCGCCGCCAACGGGCTGCCAAGCGCGACGAGCAGCACGGCTAGAACAATCCTTCGCATCTGTCTCTCCTTTGAGCACTCGCGGCACCCGCGGCACCCGCGGCGACGGTCGACCGCAACCGAACACCTTATGAATACGTCATCCGCCCTGCTTAAGACGTTAAGGGCGCGCAAAGAGGTTGTTAAGGATGTTAAATGGCCGTTTCGTGCGAAATTCGGCCAATTTCCGCGTGCTAGACTGCCGTGGTGAGAAGGCGCGCACTGCGTGTCTCGGGCGTCACGGCGCTCGCCGCAGCCGTGGTCGGTACTGTTGCCGGCACTCGCCTGGCTGCAGTACCTCGTGGCTCGATCAGATTGCCGACGCCGATCGCGATCGGCGCGAGCGCACGCTGCAAACCGCCGCGTCGCAGCTCGCGCAGGAGTTCGATGGCGAGCTGTCGAGAGCGGTCAGCGGGCTGCAGCTCGAAAGCTCGATGATCGAACAGCAGGCGTGGTCACAATATGTGTCGCGCTACGAGGCGTGGACCGAAACAGCCATCGCGCCAGAGATCGTCAAAGGCGTGTATTTCGTTGACGGTCCGGAGCTGCACGGGCAGGCGGGCACAAGCGGCTCCGCGCCGAGTGCACGTACTGGCGCGGTGCCGCTCCTGCGCGTGTGGAACATGCAAACGCGCAACTTCGAGATCACGCCGTGGCCGCCCGAGCTCCAGAACATCCGGACACGATTCGCGTCCGGCGAACGCCGCATTGAAATCCAAGCGGTCGCGCCCGGCCGCGGTCGGGGCGAGCGTGGCGAGCGGTTCGATCGCCTGATTCTTGCTGCGCCAAGCGGTGACGAACAAGTGATCGTCGTACCCGTCATGCAGTTTGCGCCCTCGGAGCGACCGGCCACCGGTGGGCCGCTCCCGCCCCCCGATGTCCGCCTCCTCGGATTCACGATCATTCGCTTCGACCTGACGGCGCTCGGCAACAGCGTGCTGCCCGAGCTGGTGCGGCGCCACCTCTTTGATGATCGTGGTCATTCCGATTACCTGATCGCGGTCGTCTCGCGAGACAACCCGCCGCGCGTGGTGTACGAATCCTCTGATGGCGCAGCCGCATTGGCCACGGGGCAGCCAGATGCAAGCACATCGCTGCTTGGGGCGCGTCTTGGTCCGATGTTGTTCGTGGCGCGTGGCGATGGCCGGCGTGGCGGCCCTGGCGGGCGGGGCAGTGAATCTCTCGCCACGCACGGACCAGAGAATCGTGTGGTTGTGAATGTCTTTGAAGAACGGCGGCCTGCGTCGAGCGCCGTCGGCTTGCGAGGCATCAATGGCAATGAGGGATATTGGCGGCTGGTGGCGAAACATCGCGCGGGATCGCTCGAAGCAGCCGTGAGCGCCGCACGCACGCGTAATTTCGTGCTGAGCTCCGGGATCCTGGCGCTGCTCGGCACGGCTATCGGATTGATTGTCGTCTCTGCGCGCCGTGCCGATCGCCTCGCACGCCAGCAGCTCGAGTTCGTGGCTGCCGTGTCGCACGAGCTCCGCACGCCTGTGTCGGTGATCGGCGCCGCAGCGGGCAACCTCGCCGACGGGATCGTCGGACGAACCGGCGCGGCGTGAAGAAGTACGGCGCCACGATTCAAGGCGAAGCGCGGCGACTGGCCGAAACGGTCGAGCGCGTGCTGCAGCTTGCGGGCATCGCCGCCGGGCGCGCGTCGGCGGCGCGCGTGGCGATGCCGGTGTCGACTCTTGATCGATGATGCCGTGGCCGCCAGCCGGCACGAGATCGAGCAGGCGGGCGCGACGCTCGAGGTCGTGGTCGCGCCCGAGCTTCTGAATCTGCCGACCGACCCCACGGGAGTGCAGCGCGTCGTCGGCGATGCGGCGGCGCTGCGCTCGGCGCTTCAGAATCTGATCAGCAACGCCATCAAGTACGGCGGCGAGGCACGCCTGGGTTCGCGTGTCGGCGACGGCGCTGAAGCACAAGCGACGCGCATCACCGTCGAGGATCGCGGCCTCGGTATTTCCGCCGAGGACCGCAAGCACATCTTCGAGCCCTTTTATCGCGGGCGCGAAGCCGTCGCGCGGCAGATTCAGGGCAGCGGCCTCGGCCTGCATCTCGTCCGCCGGATCGTCGAGGCGCACGGCGGCACCGTCTCGGTGCAGAGCGAGCCCGGGCGCGGTAGCACGTTTACGATCGAGCTGCCCGGCGTACACGACACCACTGCCGAGCGCGCCGCCGCCCACGATCAATCGCCGGCTGCCGCACGCACGTAGCGGCGGGTTCGCGGACCGGCCGACCCTCATGCCTTCTGCCCGCCTCCTGCTCGTTGAGGATGAGCCTGGACTTCAGCTGGCGCTGAGCGATCGTCTGCTCGTCCGAGGGCTACCAGGTGGAGACCGCCGGCGACGGCAACACGGCTGTGAGCCGCGCCACGGGTGAGCCGTTCGACGTCATCGTGCTCGATGTGATGCTGCCGGGTCGCGACGGGTTCGACGTGGCGCGCACGCTCCGGCACCAGGGCATCCAAACGCCAATCCTGATGTTGACCGCGCGTGGCGAGGTTGTCGATCGCGTGGTCGGGCTCAAGCTCGGCGCCGACGACTACCTCACCAAGCCGTTCGAGATGATCGAGCTCCTGGCGCGCCTCGAGGCGCTGCTGCGTCGCGCGCCCGCTTCGGCCGGTGTCTCACTCGAACGCTACCAATTCGGCGATGTCGTCGTGGATGTGCGCAAGGCCGAAGTCACCAGAAACGGCGTCGCCCTCGATCTTTCGGCGAAGGAGTTTCATCTGCTTCGCTACTTCATCGAGCATCGCGGCGCGACGCTCTCGCGCGAGGAGCTGCTGCACCAGGTGTGGGGCTACCAGTCGACGCCGTCGACGCGCACGGTGGACGTGCACGTCGCCTGGCTGAGGCAGAAGCTCGAACCCAATCCCGCGTGCCGCAATTCATCCTCACGGTGCACGGCCTCGGGTATAAATTCGCTGGTTGAGTGCGCCTCTGCATCTTTTGCGGGTCGAGCACCGGCGTGAATCCTGCGTTTGCCGCGGCCGCGCGCGCGCTCGGCGCCGCGCTTGCCGCACGCCAGATTGGCCTCGTTTACGGCGGCGGCAACGTCGGGCTGATGGGCATTCTCGCGGACGCGACGCTCGAGGCCGGCGGCGACGTGACCGGCGTCATCCCGCGCGCCCTCGTCGCCCGTGAAATCGCGCATCCCGGCATCACGCACCTGCACGTCGTCAACTCAATGCATGAGCGCAAGGCGCTGATGGCCGAACTGGCGGACGGCTTTATCGCCATGCCGGGCGGTTTTGGAACCCTGGAAGAGTTTTGCGAAGCGGTCACGTGGACGCAGCTTGGGGTGCACCGCAAGCCATGTGGCCTGCTCAATGTCGCCGGCTTCTACGACGCCCTTCTCGCGTTTCTCGCACACGCGCTGGACGAACAGTTTCTGCGACCCACGCACAGCGAGATCGTCATGGCCGAGCGCGACCCGGTGCGCCTGCTCGACCGGGTATGCGCGTGGCATCCGCCCACGGTGACGCGCTGGGTGTCGAACGACGAGACCTAACCATGACCGACCTCCGACGAAACCCAACCGGTATTGACATTCGCGCGCCTTCACGCGCGGGTTCAAATCTGCCTAATCCCGAAATCCGCGTTTGTTCTTATCGCGGTTTTATCGCTTTAGTGGTGGTGCCGAGCAGCACCGCGATTTTGCGAATGGTGGTGACGTTGCGAAAGGTCGCCGGCTTCTTGAGCGACTTTTCGAGCTTGGCCGGCGAGAACTCGGCGTCGCGAAAATTCTTGCCCGCATGCCAATAAATCTCCCTGCCTTTGACGCGCAGAGTGTCGACGGACGTCTGCATCGAGGCGACGATCGTTTGTTCGCTCGTGCTCAACGGCTCGGCGAACAGGCCCACGAATAGCGAGCCCTCGGAAAGCTCCGCGTCCTTATACACGTTCTGGCCCGCGATGTCCGCGACCTCCGTCGCTGACCGGATGAACACGTCGACCTTGTAGCCGAGCGCCTCCTCGAGTACGCGTGACACCTTCGCTTCGAGCGCCTTGGGACTCTTCGTCGCCGAGTCGAAGATGACGTTGCCGCTGGCGATAAACGTCTTCACATTGGCGAGGCCCATGCCTTCGAAGAGCTGGCGTAGCTGGTCCATCTTGACGACGTGGCCACCGACGTTGATCGCCCGCAGAAATGCTACGTGCCGACTCATCGCGACACCGTCCCCCGGCGTGGCATCAGAAGTAAATACAGGCCGAAACTCAGCGCGAAGGTCACGAACCACGCGTAGGTGTAGAGGTGATCGAAGAGCGTCGGATTGGCGACCTGCCGCCGGGCGTCATCGCCGCGCGGACGAAACCCGGGGACGACCGGCAGGATCGCGAGCACCAGCGCGATCATCGCGCGGCGGTTGACGCCGTTCGAGTAGCGATACGTCCGTTGAGGTCGAACAGATCGGCCACTGACAGCTGGCGGCTTGCGCAGGACCCAGTAGTCGGCAATCAGAATGCCGCCGATCGCGCCCATCAGGCTCGAGTAGCCGATCAGCCACGTGAAGATGTAGGCCGCGGCATCGGCATAGAGCTTCCACGGCATCATCACGATGCCGATGACGGCCGTGATCAGGCCGCCGGTCACATAGCTGATGCGCTTCGGCGCGAGGCTCGAGAAGTCGTTGGCGGGCGAGACGACGTTGGCCGCCATGTTGGTCGTGAGCTGCGCGGCCAGGACGACGAGCGCGCCGAAGATGATGACGGGCGGCGTGCCGATGCGCGCGATGAGCGCAACCGGATCCCAGATCGCTTCGCCGAAGACGACGATCGTCGCGCTCGTCACCGCGACGCCAATAAACGCAAACGCCGTCATCGTCGTCGGCAGGCCGAGCGCCTGGCCGAGCACCTGCGATCGCTGGCTCTTCGCGTAGCGCGTGAAGTCAGGGATGTTCAGGCTGAGCGTCGCCCAGTAGCCGACGTTGGCGGTGAGCGCGGCGGGGAACAGCGTCCAGAATGGCGTCTGTGCCCTGCTGGAGACGTCGACGACTCGCGCAGGATGCGGCCGAGCCCGCCGCCGCGCGTCGATCGCCCACAGCAGCAGCGCGGCGCCGCCGCCAGCAGCAGCGGCGCCGACCAGCTCTCGAGAAGCTTGATGCCCTCGAGGCCGCGCAGGATGATCGCCGACCTGAATGAGCCAGAAGACGCCGAACGCGATCCAGATGTTGCCCGGCACCGCGCGCCCAGCCGGGCCACGCCGCCGTCATCAGCTCGTGCAGCGCCAGCCCGCCGATCCACGTCTGAATGCCGAACCAGCCGCACGCGACGATCGCGCGCAGCATCGCCGGGACGTTTGCGCCCTTGACGCCAAACGCCGCGCGGCACAGCACCGGAAAGGACACGCCGTATTTCGTGCCGGCGTGCGCGTTGAGAACCATCGGGACGAGCACGATGGCGTTGCCGAGCAGGATGGTCGAGCATCGCCTGCCACCACGTCATGCCCTGCTGCATGAGGCCGGAGGCGAGCGTGTAAGTCGTGATGACGACGCTCATGCCGATCCAGAGCGCGGCGATGTGGTAGGTGGTCCAGGTCCGGCTGCGCGAGCGAGCGTCGGCGCGAGGTCGGGATTCCAGAGCGGGCTGACGAGACGTCATCCGTCAGCTCGATGAACTCGGCTGGACACGCTGCGATGCGACGCTCGACGGCGAAGCTCCGGAGCTCATGGCGCGTCGACTCAGCGACTGGGGTCGTCATGCGTACTCCGCTTCATGACCGCCGTGATATTCCTTCGCTGTCCGGCCGCCGGATCTGCGAATGCGAGACGACGCGATCGCGCCGCAGCCCGCGGAAGTCTTCGAGCGAGGTCCAGCCCTTGTCGGCGTGACGATCGAGGAACTCCTCGCATGCCCTGGATCAGCGCCTTGATGATGTTGGGCCCGATCGCGTGGTCGAGCATGGCGGCCGTGCACACCTGCACGGTGCCGCAGCCGAGCAGGAAATAGTTGAGCGCATGCGCGAACTCGGCGATGCCGCCGATGCCCGAGAACGCTCGGTCGGGCAACGCCTGCGTCATCTGCGCCATCTTCGCCAGCGACAACGGAAGGATCGCCGGCCCGCCCAGTCCGCCACTCGAGACGAGACCGTCCACGTTCATCTCGAACTCGAGCGTCTCGGGATCGATCAGCGGCAGCGACGGGAACGTGTTCGACGAGACGATCGCGTCGGCGCCGCCGAGAAACGCGCCGCGCGCCTCGATCGACGATGTCGGTCGTCGAGGGCGTGAGCTTGGCCCACACCGGCACCTTGGCCACTTCTTTCACGACCTGCGTGACGATGGAAATCTGCTCCTGATCCTTGCCGATGTTCGAGCCCATGTCCTTGCGGTCCATGTGCGGACACGAGAGGTTCAGCTCGAACGCGTCGGCGCCTTCGTCCTGACACGCTTTCGCGAGCGTCTGCCAGTGCGCCAGCTCTTCGTCACTGCCCGAGCCGGCCATGATCGACGCGACCAGGATGCGATCCGGATACGCCTTCTTGATCTTCGCGATCTGCGGCACCCACCAGTCGAGCGGCTTGTCCGAAATCAGCTCCCAGTTCCATGACGAGTGCAGCGCCGTGCCGGGCCGCTTCTGCATCGACAGCTTGGCCGTCGGGCGTCGCGCGCAGGAACTTCGTCTTCGGACCGTCGACGTTGACGACCGGGTGCAGGCCGATCGTCTTGGTGACGACGCCGCCCCAGCCGGCGTCGAACGCCCGCATGATGTTGCTGTCCGACTCGGTCGGCGGCGCCGACGACAGAAGGAACGGGTTCTCGAACCGCAATCCCGTGAAGGTGACCTGCAGCCTGTTTGACATAACAGTTCCCCGCTGAACTAGACCGCCACTATATCCCTACTCCCACGAGCGGATCGGTGGCTAGGCAGCGTCGCCGTCGTCGTCCTCATACCAGTCTTCGTGCAGCGACCAGCCCTGACAGTGAAGACACGACGTCCACTTCCATTGATGCGCGCAACCGGGACAGCGACCACGTGTCGAAAACGTGTTCCACAGCGCGCCGCACCCGCGAAAGAACGGCTCAGGCGCGCGCGTACCGTCGCAACACCACAGGCTCGATGGACTCGGCTGCCAGTAACACAAGGGGCATCGAATCCGGGCGAATCCGTCTTCAGCGTGCGATTCGTTGGTCTCAACCGGCACCTGGACCGGCGCCGGACCTTTCTTCAAGAGCCACATCACGTTCTTATATAGTGGGCGGAACGTGCCAGCGCAGCCTATCCAGCCGGGAGATTCTGCCGTGAGTCTCCTCATCAAGAATGGCACGGTCGTCACCGCCAGTGATCTGTACCAGGGCGACATCTATATCGAGCGGGACACGATCGTGGCGATCGGGACTGATCTCCCGATGGCGGCCGAGCGCGTGATCGACGCAACCGATAGCTACGTCATTCCCGGCGGCATCGATTGCCACACGCATCTCGACATGCCGTTCGGCGGATCGACGTCAGCTGACGACTTCGAGTCGGGCACGATCGCCGCCGCGTTCGGCGGCACCACGTCGATCGTCGACTTCGCGATTCAATACCGCGGTCAGACGCTGCATCACGCCTGGGAAACGTGGATGAAGAAGGCGGAAGGCAAAGCCGCCATCGACTACGGCTTCCACATGATCATGACGGAGCTCAACGACCAGGTCGAACAGGAGATGGACGCGCTGGTGAGTCAAGGCGTCACGTCGTTCAAGCTGTTCATGGCCTATCCCGGCGTGTTCATGCTCGACGACGCGTCGATCTTCAAGGCGATGCTGCGCACGGGCAAGAACGGCGGCACGATCTGCATGCACGCGGAGAACGGCGGCGTGATCGACGTGCTGGTGCAAGAAGGCGCTCGCGGAGGGAAAGACCGCGCCGAAATATCACGCGCTGACGCGACCGGCGCGGGCGGAAGGTGAGGCGACGCATCGCGCGATTGCGCTCGCCGAGATCGCCGACGTGCCCGATGTACATCGTCCATCTCTCCGCCGCGGAAGCGCTGGAGATGGTCACCGAAGCGCGCGATCGCGGTCTGCCCGCCTATGCGGAGACATGCCCGCAGTATTTGTTTCTCTCGTACGACAACTACGAGGAGCCGGGGTTCGAAGGCGCCAAATACGTGATGAGCCCGCCGCTGCGGCCGCAGCGAAACGCAGGACCGTCTGTGGCGGGGCCTCGCCTTCAACGATCTGCAGGCGATCTCCACCGATCACTGCCCGTTCTGCATGAAGGAGCAAAAGGTGCTCGGCGCGGACGACTTCTCGAAGATCCCCAACGGCGCGCCCGGCATCGAAACGCGCATGAGCCTGGTCTACGACGGCGGCGTGCGCACCGGCCGGATCTCGCTGAACCGGTGGGTCGAGCTGACGTCGACATCGCCGGCGAAGATCTTCGGGCTGTTTCCGCGCAAGGGGACGATCGCGCCCGGCTCCGACGCCGACATCGTCATCTTCAACCCGGACAAGACGCAGACGCTGTCGGTCGAGGACGCTTGCACATGAAGGTCGACTACAACCCGTATCGAGGGCCGTGAGGTGACGGCGTGAGCGAGACGGTGATCTCGCGCGGCACGGTCATCATCGAGGACGGGAAGTTCATCGGCCGCGCGGGTGCCGGCGCGTTCCTCAAGCGGAGCTGCGCGCAGCTGACAGTCGACTGGGTCGATCAGGCCACTGGTCCACGGCTCACAGGACCCATGACCGGCGACGAGATCGTCGCGCTCTCGCGCAAGCACACGATCTACGAGTGGTCGGCGCAGTCGAAGGTCGATCCGATTCCCGTCGCGCGCGCCAAGGGCATCTACTTCTGGACGCCGGAGGGCAAGCGCTTCATCGACTTCAACAGCCAGTTGATGTGCGTCAACATCGGTCACGGCGACGAGCGCGTCATTCGCGCCATCCAGGAACAGGCCGCGGTGCTCGCCTACGCCAATCCGTTCATGGCGACCGAGCCTCGGGCGCGGCTTGGCGCGAAACTCGCGGAGCTCGCGCCGGGCGATATCGACTGTTTCTTCTTCACCAATGGCGGCGCCGAAGCGAACGAGAACGCGATCAAGGTTGCGCGCTGGTATACCGGGCGCCACAAGATCATCGCCCGCTATCGCTCGTATCACGGCGGCACCGCCGGCGCGATTTCGCTGACCGGCGATCCGCGCCGTTGGGCGGCTGAACCTGGCGTGCCCGGCATCATCCACGTGCGCGATCCGTATCACGGGATTCAGCGCGGATGGGACAACGCTGACGCCGCACTCGCCGAGCTCGACGAGATCATCCAGCTCGAAGGGCCGAACACGATCGCCGGCTTCATCCTCGAGCCCGTGACCGGGACCAACGGCATCCTCGTCCCACCCGACGGTTATCTGCAAGGCGTGCGTGCGCTCTGCGACAAGTACGGCATCCTGATGATCGCCGACGAGGTGATGGCCGGCTTCGGTCGGACCGGCAAGTGGTTCTCGGTCGATCACTGGGGCGTCGTGCCCGACATGATCACGATGGCCAAGGGCCTGACGAGCGCGTACGTGCAGCTCGGGCGCGCGTCGGACTGCGGCGCAAAATCGCCGACCACTTCCGCGACAACGTGTTCTACGGCGGGCTGACCTACAACAGTCACACGCTCGCCTGCGCGGCCGCGCTGGCGACGATTGCGGTGTACGAAGAGGACGGCCTGATCGACCGAGCCGTGCGCATGGGCAGCGTCATGAACGCATTGCTGCAGGACCTGGCGGCGCGACATCCCTCGGTGGGCGCGGTCCGGTAGTATCGGTCTCTTTGGCATCGTCGAGCTCGTGCGCAACCGCAAGACGATGGAGCCGATGGCGCCCTTCAACGGCACGTCGCCGGAGATGCAGGCGCTCGGAAAACATTTTCCGCAGCGAAGGGCTGTACACGTTCGTGCGGTGGAACACGTTCTTCACGAATCCGCCGCTCATCATCACGGAAGACGAGATGCGCGAGGCATTCGCCATCATCGATCGTGGGCTGACGGAGACTGATCGCGCAGTGGCAACGTAGTCTGCGATTGGGGGCTGCTCATGACACCAGTCACGCGTCGAGGGTTTCTCGGCTCTGCATCCGCCGCTGCTGCGCTGCTCCGTTCGACCGCCGGGTTGACGCTGCGCGCAACGTGCAGCGACCGGCACTGCGGCTCACGGGCGCCAATTACATTCGGTTGATGCCGCTGGCCACGGGCGATCTCAAGCCCGCCGATTTGGATCTGACGTGGATTCGTGGCGATCGAAACGACATGCTCCGCCGGGCTACGTCGGATCCGCAGGTGGACGGCGGCGAGTCGTCGATGGCGCAACACATCGTGCGGGTCGACGCCGGCGATCGATCGCTTGTCGCGGTTCCGGTGTTCCCGTTGCGCAACTTCACGGCGCGGGATCTCTACACGCGCAAGGGCTCGACCCTTACGCTCGCACAGCTCTCGGGTAAGCGGATCGGCATCTACAGCTGGGCGGCAAGCGGCGCTGTCTGGTACCGGCACCTCGTCCGTCATCTCGGCAACGACTACAAAAGCATTCAGTGGATCGTCGGCGGCGCCGACACCGCCGCGGTTCCTGCGCAAGTGGTGCCACTACCCGCAAGCGTCACTGTGGCGCCCTCAGGCAAGTCGTTGAGCGACCTGCTGCTCGCAGGGGACATCGACGCGTTCTTCGCGCCGCTCCCGCCGAAACTGTACAGCCCGGTGGACGGATCGATCGCGCGGCTCGTGCCGGACTTCAAAGCCGTCGAACAGCAGTACTTCGCGCGGACGCGATGCTACCCGCCGCAGCACGCCATCGTCATCCGTCGCGCCGTGTGGGAGCGCGATCGCTCGGTCGGCGCCAAGCTCGTGGAGACCTTCAACGCGTGCGAGCGCGAGTTCCATGCCGCGCAGCGACTCTATCCGTACAACTCGCCCTGGCTGATGGCGGACGTCGAAGCGGCTGACGTCGTGATGGGCGCCGACTATCACGCACACGGCATGGAGAAGAACCGCCACGCGGTCGACACGTTCTGCCAGGGCGCGTTCGACGACGGACTGACGAAGCGGCGGATAACGGTGGACGAGTTCTTCGCGGAGTTCGTCGAGGCGGCGCGGCCACGCTCGCAAGCTCTCTAGGTCACGAAAACACGAAAGCACACGAAAACACGAAAAAGAACCGGCCTTCGCAATTTTTCGTGCCTTCCCGCCTCCGCTCGCAGCGTCGCGGGCGAGCTACGGCGGTCTCGCCATAGCGGGCTGAGTCTCTACCCGCGGAGGCGGACGTGGCTACGCTCTATTGGAGGCCCGAGGTGTTGAAACAGCACCTGGGCGGAACTTCTGACAGCGCCGCGCGTCATTACTGTGTGGTCCCGGCCGCCCGGCTGACCCTCCATGCTTTTTCAAGACATCCGATACGCCGTCCGCAGCCTTTGGCACAGCAAAGGGTTTGCCGCTGTGGCTATCGTCTGCCTCGGCCTCGGTATCGGGCTCAACACCACCATTTTCAGCATCGTCGACGGCGTGATGCTGCAGCCGTACCCGTACGACGATCCCGATCGGATTCTCGTCCTCGGCACCCAGAAGCTGAAGGAGGGTGACGAATCCGGCGTGTCGGTGCTCGACCTGCGCGATTGGAAGGCCGCCACGACCTCCTTCACGACGATCGCGGGCATCACAGGCAGGTCCCTCACCGTCACGGACGGGACCGGAGAACCGGAACGCTACCTCGGCGCGCGGATGTCCTGGGACCTGTTCCGCCTCTTGGGGACTTCGCCCATTCTGGGGCGCGACTTCCTCGAGAGTGACGATCTGCCGAATGCCGCCGGGGTGGTCTTGCTCAGCCACGTGCTGTGGACCACGCGGTATCGATCAGACCCCCAGGTGGTCGGGCGGCGCATTCTCATCGACGGAAGTCCGCACACCGTCGTCGGCGTCATGCCGCCCGACTTTGCGTTCCCGGAAAACCAGCGACTATGGGTGCCCCTGCAACCCAAGCTGTTCAAGGACCCTCGCGATTTCCGCTATCTCTTCACCTTCGGCAGGCTTGCGGCCGGCGTGAGCCAGGAACGCGCGCTCGAAGATCTCAACGGCATCGCGGCACGACTGGCCGCCGACTACCCCACAACCAATGAAGGTTGGAGCCCGCGAGTCCGAACGCTGCATCAGGCGTTTCTCCCCGATGACGTGACGCTCGTGCTGAGCCTGATGATGGCCGGCGTCACGCTGGTGCTGTTCATCGCCTGCTCGAACGTCGCCAACCTGCTTCTGGCCCGCGCCGCTGCCCGCCGGCGCGAGCTTGCCGTGCGCGTCGCCCTGGGCGCTGGGCGCGGCCGCATCGTGCGGCAGCTGCTCACCGAAGCCGTCGTTCTCGCGCTCGCCAGCGTGCCGCTGGGTCTGGCGCTGGCGGTGTTCGGCACGCGTCTTATTTCCGCGCAGATTCCAGTCGACGACCTGCCGTACTACGTCCAATGGCGCGTGGACTGGCGCTCGCTTGTGTACACGATCGCCGTCGCCGTCTCGACGGCGCTTGTCTTCGGCCTCGTCCCCGCTCTGCAGACGACGCGCCGCGAGTTGCAGGAGAGCTTGAAAGAGGGAGCGCGCGGAAGCACGGGTGGCCGCGCGCTGGTGCGCAACGCGTTGGTGATCGCGCAGGTGTCACTGGCGCTCGTGGCCCTGGTTGGGGCGTTGCTCTTCGTGCGCAGCTTCCGCAATCTCGATAACTACGAGCTCGGTTTCAGGACGTCATCCCTCATGACGCTCCGCTTTTACATGACCGGGGAGGGGTACGAGCCCAAGGGCGCCAAGCTTCGCCGCGTCGAAGACGTCATCCGGCGCGTCGAAGCGCTGCCCGGCGTGCAGGCGGCGTTCGCGTCCAACCTCGTTCCGATTGACGGCGGCGGCGGAGGCGGCGAGATCGAAGTCGAGGGCCGCACGAGCGAGCAGGGGAAGCAGCCCCGCATTTCGTTCATCGGCGTCACGCCCAATCTGCATAAGACGCTCGGGGTGACGGTCCGTCGCGGACGCGACTTCACCGAGGCGGAGAGCTGGGCCACTCGTCCAGTGGCCGTCATCAACGAGGCGATGGCGAAACGGGTGTGGTCGAACGAGGACCCAATCGACCGACGCTTCAGACTCTGGACTCAGGACGGCTCGCAGGAGTGGCTCACCGTGATCGGTGTCGCCCCCGACTTGCAGTTGTTCGGGATCGATCCGGCGAACGCGCAGGCCCCAGCGGCGGCGTTCGCGCCCTACGGCTATGGCGAGACGTTGAACACGGGGCTGACCATTCGCGTCGCCGGTGATCCCGCGGCGATCACCTCGGCTGCGCGCGCCGCGCTTCGCGCGTCGGACCCGAACATCCCCATCTACTGGGTGCGAACGCTCGAGGACGTGCGCACGGGCGAGTTCTGGCAGTTCGGGTTGTATGGCTGGATTTTCGGAACGATAGGTGTGGTGGGTGTGCTGTTGGCGTCGGTTGGCGTGTACGGCGTGCTCGCATACTCGGTGTCGCAGCGGACCCAGGAAATCGGCGTGCGCGTCGCGCTTGGCGCCGACCGTGGCCACGTGTTGAAGCTGGTCGTCGGGCAGGGTCTCGCGCTGACGGGCATCGGCGTTGGCCTCGGTCTGGTGCTGGCTGCACTCGGCACGCCGCTTGCCCGCAGTTTGCTGTACAACGTGAGCCCGTTTGATCCGCTCAGCTTTTTTGCGGTGTCGATGTTTCTGGTCGGCGTTGCGCTCGTTGCCAGTTACGTCCCCGCCCGCCGCGCCACGAGGGTCGATCCGGTGGTCGCGTTGCGCCAGGGATGATCGCGCAGTTGGTCACCACCTGAAATCTGTCGCGGACGCTTCAGCGGCGAGCGTTCCGTAGAGCTCGTGTGCCGTATGGCGAGCGAGAAACGGAATGTCGACGCGATCCCGGCCCGTGCCTGCCGTGTCGATCTTGACGGCGGCCATACCCCATCGATGATCGAACGGTGATTCGCCCACGGCGACGGCTTGAATCTTGGCGAACGGGGCGACGGTGATGCTCCTCCAGATCCAGCCGCTGCGAAAGAGGACGGCGCTGCCCGTGGTCGCCCAACCAGTGCGTCGCACGTACTGACGTGCATGAATCAGCGCCCACACGACAACCGCTGCGACGAGCGCGGGCGTCCACCAGTTGAGGACCATAAAGAGCGCACCCGCTGCGGGTAGGAAAAACATCAGCGAGCGACGGAACGCGCGACGGAACGCGAGCGCGTCGAGGCCTTGCCATTGAACGCTGGTGAGATCGACTTCCGGGAGCACCTCGTGTAACAACGCCGGTAGATCGGCAGACCTGAGAACCGGGGCGAGCCACGCCCGATCGGTCGCCGATGTCGCGCCGTCGCCTCCAGGGCCGCCGCCGGCGGTCTCCACCTTCACGCCGACGCGCTCGAACAAGCGATGCCACGGACCTTCTTCGATCGTCAGCGTTTGAATGCGATGCAGCGGTATCGTGGCTTCGATACGCGTCAACAAGCCAAACGCGGTCCTGAGATCGTCGTCTCTGCGCGTCAACTCGTACCCGTACAGGCGCGTGAACGCCCACACCATCGACAGAATTCGTATGAACACGAACAGTGCCAGAAATGCCGCGAGCGTCGCAGCCACTTGACGCGCACTGAGGCCGGCGCTGCCCGTTGCGCCGGCGATGAAACGTCGAATCACACCGCGACCCGACGTCTCTTCGCCAAAAATCTGTTCGAACCATGCGTCGGCAAGACCGACCTCCCATAGCAGGCCAAACCCCGCGCCGATCACGACAACGCCGCGGTTCTCGATAAAGCCCCAGAGCAGAAGCTCGCCTAGTGACAGCCGCAGGATCGATCGCGGTGCGGGCGGCGGATGCGATTGCGCCTCGACATCGACATCGCGGTGCTGGAAGACGCGCCGACGCATGTCCTCGAACGCGGCAACGGGAATGACGCTCATCACCGCCTCAGGCTCCTTACCCGAGCCGGTCTGCAAGCGCACCTCCACGACACCGAGCAGCCGGTGCGCGACGTTTCTTACCGCATCGAGGTTCTGAATGCGCGCGTACGGCACGTGCCGCTCATTGCGAAACACCAGGCCGCTGCGAATCACCAGTTCGTTCGGCTCGAAGCGGTACCTGAACGAAACGTAGCGCACGATCGCGACGATCGTGGACGGAACCAGCAGCAGCATCAGCCAGGCCTCCCAGTCGCCTCCAGCGCGATTCGCGCCGACGAGGACCAGGACACCAGGGAACGCAATGTTCTTCAGCTGCGCGCCCAGGCCGAAGAGCACCGACGCCGGATGCAAGCGATAGTCAGACGGCATCGTCGGTTTGGAGCGGCAAGAGTTGATCGCGAATCTGCAACGCATCCGCGTGCGCGAGACCCGGCAGCTCAACCCTGGCGTATGCGGTGCCCGCCGTGTAGATGATGAGCGTAGCCAGACCGTAACGCCGCTCGAGCGGTCCCTGCCGGACATCGGTGTGCTGAACGCGCGAGCGCGGCACGTCGGTCAGGGTACGCCAATACACCCCGCGCTGGATTTGCATCCCGTGATCATCAACCGTGTACGACGTATGGCGGTACTCGAGTTCGGGAAAACGGTAGGAATACCAAGCGAGGCTCGCGATGCCCACCGGCCACAACACGGCCAGTAGTCCCACCATCACGACAGAACGAGATTCAACAAGCAGAAACACACCGAGAGCGATGAGCGAGCCCGCCGCAACCGGCGCCGTGACCATCCAGCCGACGGCGCGTTTGGAACGGAACGAACCGTGGATCGAGTGGGCGGCCAGGCATGTCTAATGCTGCAGGATCACCGGTTCACTTTACGAGCATCTTCGCGGCAACTGGCGCGGATCCAAAAGCCACCCCACGCGCCAAGAACGCGCGTCGGGGCTCCGGCAGCTCCGCGCTACATGTGCTTGCGGGATTCCGTCTACGGCCCACGCCACCGCGTCGCGGCGCGAGCGTGTATTCTGCATCTCGTCGATGGATCTTGTCGCCGACCTCACACTCGTGCTTGTTGTCGCTCTCGCCGGTGGGTTTCTGGCGCAGCGGTTCGGGCAGCCGCTCATCGTCGGTTACATCCTCGCCGGCGTGGTCATTGGTCCATTCACCGGCGGCCCCACCGTAGGCAATGTGCACGACATCGAGCAGCTCGCGGAACTGGGCGTGGCCCTGCTGCTGTTTTCGCTGGGCCTCGAGCTCTCGTTCCGCGAACTCAAGCCGGTACGTGCGGTCGCACTCGGAGGCGCGACCATTCAAATCATCCTGACGATTGGCCTCGGTGCCGCACTCGGCATGGGGCTCGGTTGGGAGTGGCGAGTTGCACTTTGGTTCGGTTCACTCGTCGCCCTGTCGAGCACGATGGTGGCGCTCAAGACGATCCAGGCGCAGGGCAGACTCGGCACGTTGTCGAGCCGCGTGATGCTCGGCATCCTGGTTGTGCAGGATCTCGCGGTCGTGCCGCTCATGATCATCTTGCCGGAGCTGAGCGATCCGGCCGGCGGGTTCTCGAAAGTCGTGATTGCCGCGGTGCGCGCGACGCTGCTGCTCGGCGTCATCGTCTTGTTCTCGACCCGAGTCGTGCCGCGCTTGATGGCGTGGGTCGCACGGTGGAATTCACGCGAGCTGTTCTTTCTGTCAACGGTCGCGCTGGCGTTCGGCGTGGGCTACGTCGCGTTCGTCTTCGGCCTGTCGATGGCGCTGGGCGCATTTGTTGCCGGGCTGGTGGTCAACGAGTCGGAGTACGCGCACCAGGCACTCAGCGACGTGATTCCGCTGCGCGATCTGTTCGGGATGTTGTTCTTCGTGTCGGTCGGGATGCTGCTCGACCCGGCGCTGCTGAGCCGACAGCTGGGTGTGCTCGCGCTCGTCGTCTTGGTGGTTGTCGCCGGCAAAGCCGCTATCCTGGCCGGCGTCGTTCGCGCCTTTGGCTACTGGAATATCGTCCCGCTTGCCGTAGGACTGACACTGTTTCAGGTCGGAGAGTTCGCTTTCGTCCTGGCCCGCGTCGGTCTGTCGAGCGGGGCGATTCCCAACGACGTGTATTTATTGGCAATGAATACCGCGATCGTGACCATGGCGCTCACGCCGGCATTGTCGGCGCTGGTCCCGGTGCTTTATGACCGGCTCTGGCCGCGCCGTGCACGGGAGACCTTCGAAGCGAACAATCTGCCGGCGTCTGGTCTTTCCGGCCATGTGATCGTCGCCGGGTCGGGCCGTGTCGGCACAAGCATCGCCGATGCGCTCTCGCATCTGACGCTGCCGTTTGTGCTGATCGAGTCGGACGACCGCCGGGTGCAGCAGGCAAGGGTCGCCGGTCGGCCTGTGATTTACGGGGACGCCAGCCAGGTTGTCGTGCTCGAAGCCGCCGGCCTCCACGAGGCGCGAGCCGTGCTGATTACCGTACCCGCCTTCACCGATGTTCGTAACATCGTCAGGTCGGTACGGCAGGTACGACCGGACCTTCCGATCATCGCGCGCGCCGATGGCGTCGAGGCGGTGCGTGCCCTGTACGCGCTCGGCATTCAGGAAGTCACGTCGCCGGAGTTCGAAGCCGCCATCGAGATGACGCGTCAGGCACTGATGTACTTCAACGTCCCTGCGCACGAGGTGCTTCGTGTCGCCAGCGCGATCCGCCACGAAGGGTATGACTTGAAACGCGAGAGCGGTGCGACAGGGCTGGCGCTCATGGCCCAAATTGGCGAAATGGCCAGGCACCTGGAGTTCACCTGGGTGGGCGTGCCGCCAGACAGTCCGTTCGATGGCCGGACACTGGACGAGTTGCGCATTCGCAGTACCATCGGCGCGTCGGTTGTCGCGATCATTCGCGATAACGCGCTCGTCGCCAACCCGGACGGTCAAGCGCGCTTGCATGCGGGTGATCTCGTCGCCTTACTCGGCACGCGCGATCAGATCGAGCGGTTCCGGCAGGCGATGCCGGGGGCCGTGCCAGGGGCGGTCCCGGCGTGAGCGATCACGGCTCCACTTATTTCACCAGCTTCTGAAACTCGGGATCGGTGTACACCGATTCGAAATTGCGGTTGCGCTGCAGCATGCGCTTGTTTGCCGAATTGAGGTCGATGGCTTTGCGGAGCGCGTCCCATGCCGCGGGCTTACGACCGGCGCGCAGGTGAATCGAGGCGAGAGCGACCCAGACGTTGTCGTTCTCGGGCGACAGGCTCGCTGCCTTCTGCGCCGTCTCGGTTGCGCCCGGTAGATTGTTGTCGGTCGCCATCCGATTCGCGTCGGTGATGAGCTGACCCGACCGAATCATATTCAACAGCCGCCGCAGCTCGAGAAGCGGCGTCTTGTGATCATCGACGCGGATATCAATCACCCGATCGCTGAAGCCGCCCGACCCCGCGAGCGATCGGACGACGACAATGGCGCCCGATTGCACGCCGCGCGCATCACCGCCAGCGGCTTGGGCCGCATCGAGCGCATCCATCAGACGCTCGCCGAGCGGTTTGCCCGCGGTCGATTCGAACGACTTCGCCAGCGCATCGACCACCTCAGGACCCATCAGAATGTTTCCTTGCGCGCAGTAGTCAGTACCGCAGCGATGGCCTTTCCAGTCGTTGGCCCCCTTACCCGTCCAGGTTGCATTGCGCCCCTGCGCGTCGAGAATCGTCACCTGGCGCGAATCGCGTCCCTCGTCGCCGCGCAACATGAAGTCGAGCGCCTGTTGTGGCGCCATCCCCCGGCTCAACAAATCCAGGCCGAGCGCGCCATACATCGGATTGGCAGACGCCTGGTGCGCGATGACTGCCACTCCGGCTTTGATCGTCATCGCGCGGTTGCCGGCGCCGAACGCTTTCGACTGCACGCCCATCCCCAGTTCGCCCGTTTTGGCGTCGCGGGCGACGATCGAAAACGTCCCCATCGAATCCGGGTCGTAGTCCTGCGAGAATATCGGTGGCGCTGGGAAGAGAAGAAGAGCGAGGAGCGCCAACGGCGCGAATATGCGTTTCATGCGGCTTATTGTAGCCATGGTGCTCCTTCCTTGGAGCGATCTGCACGGACTGAGCACGAGTGTCGCGGGGCAGACTCCGGCCCCAGGAAACGTTAGTGCTGATCTTCGGACGGCGACAACGTTTCTCGCTGCGCTCAAGGCCGCCGTCGCGCGAGACGATCGGCCAGCGGTCGCCGCCATGGTTCGGTATCCAATTCTCATCAACACCGGCACCCTGCGAATGCCGTTTGCCGATTCCGCGGCGCTGATCGAGCGCTACGACCTCATCTTCTCGCCTGCGCTGAAGGCCGCGATCGCAGCGTCGGCGTTTGATCCCGCGGGCCAGCCTCCGTCTCGCTCGACGGCAGTGGCGTCCGAAACCGCCATGACGCTGGCCGGCGGCTATATCAGCGCCGAAAAAGACGGTGCCGTGTTTCGCATCACCCGGATCACCCTGCCGGCAGCGGGCGGTGCGAGTGACCCCGCGGGGCCCGCCGGCTCTCTGTCGCCTCTCGCACCGGGTACGCGAGCGACTTCACGCCGTGGACCCGAACGGCTCACGGTGCGTGGGCGGTCGCACATGGCGCAGGCGGCAGGGACCCTCTCCGCCGGGGAGACGCGCTCGTATCTCGTGTGGGGTGGTCAGGGTCAACTCCTCGACGCGCGCGTCGACGGCGTCCGCGGACGCGAGATCCTGCTGCGTATCATCAACACCAAAACAGAATCGCCTCTCGACGTGCGCGCTGGAGAGGGCGTGCGGCGCTGGTCGGGACGGTTGCCGGCGGGCGCCGACTACCGCATCGAGTTGAAGCGCGGCGGACCCGGTGACGCTCCGCCGCCACGGTATGTCCTGGTGGTCACGGTAAAGTGAACGAAGGATGACCAAAGGGCGGGTCGAAGCGTTTAGCGATGGGGTGATCGCGATCTTGATCACCATCATGGTGCTCGAGCTCAAAATCCCGCATGAGACCGAACTGCGGGCCCTGCAGCCGCTCATCCCCATTTTCCTTACCTACGTTCTCAGCTTTGTGTTTCTCGGCATCTACTGGAATAACCACCATCACCTGCTGCATGCGACGCGGCACGTCACCGGTGGCGTCCTGTGGGCCAACCTGCACTTGATGTTCTGGCTATCGCTCGTGCCGTTTGTCACCGGCTGGATGGGTGAGAACCATTTTGCGCCGCTGCCGACCGCCGCCTACGGCGTCGTGCTGCTCGGCGCGGCCGGGGCGTACACACTGTTGCAGACGCTGATTATCCGCGCTGATGGGCCGCGCTCCCATCTTGCGGCGGCAGTCGGTAGCGACTTGAAGGCGAAGATGTCGCTCCTGATGTACGTCGCTGCGATTCCGCTGGCATTCGTGCATCAGGCCATTTCCGACGTGCTCTACGTTGCCGTCGCCTTGATCTGGCTCGTCCCCGACCGCCGTATCGAAACGACGCTGGCCAACGTCGACAGATCAGCGGTCTCGGACCAACGCGAGCCGCATCCCTAAACCAAGAAAGACCACCCCCGTCGTGCGTTGCAGCCATGTCGCTGTCATCTGATTGGTGCGGAGCCATCCCGTCGCCCGACTCGCGGCCAGCGCCACCGCGACATTCACGATCGTGCCCGAGGCGTTGAACAGCAAGCCAAGCGCAACGATCTGGACGGCGGGCGGCCAGCCGTCGGGCCGCACAAACTGCGGGAGGAAGGCGAGAAAAAACAACGCGACTTTCGGATTGAGAATATTCGTCGCGCATCCCTGCAGGACAATCGCCCCAACAGAGCGCGCCGGTGACAGCGGTGCCGTCGCCGACTCGCGCGACGAGGTGAGCGCGCGTACGCCCAGGTAGGCCAAATAGAGAGCACCGGCAATCCTGATCACGTGGTACGCCGACGGCACGTGCGTCAGTAGGGCGGAGAGTCCAGCCGCGACGGCAGCGATATGAACGAGGCAGCCGAGCGCAATGCCGAGCGCTGACGCGATCCCCGCCGACCGTCCTTCGCCGGTGCTGCGCGCGATGACATAAAGCATGTCCGGTCCGGGTGTCACGTTGAGCGCGAGGGCAGCGGCCATGAAGAGCGCGAGCGTATCGGCGTGCGGCATCGAGGGACTCCTGAGGAAGAATCAAGGATACTTCCACCAGATGCCGGCGGCTTTGCGGATGGTGCAGCTCAATTGCGCCTACGACGGCAGCATGACGGACCCTTCATCGCTGCTCGATCGCTACGACACGTTGACAGGTCTAAGTGAAGCACTCGCGTCGGGCGGCGTGTCGACGCACGTGGTTCAGCGCTTTGCCAGCAATGCGACGATCACCAGGAATGGAATCTCCTACCGTTTCGTCTGTGATGGCGCCGCTGCCTTGCCGTCTCCATCGTCAGCAGCACGCGTCGTGGTCGATACGGTGCGGGCGCAAGAACCCGACGTGGTTCACGTTCACGGCCTCATGTTCCCGGGAATGGTGCGCGCGCTCCGGTCCGCCCTCCCGCAGGCGGCTCTCGTGATCCAGGATCACGGCGGCTTCAGTCCCCCGGGATCGCTCGAGCAGATGCTTCGCCCAGGTTGGCGCGACTTGGACAAAGCCGACGCATGGTCGTTCACTGCGCCAGAGCACGCGGAGCCTTGGCGAGCCGCCGGTCTGCTGCGAACGGCGCGGGTCATTCAAGTACTGGAGGCGAGCACGCGAATGCGATCGGTTGCCCGTGAACGGGCGCGCGAGTTGACGGGCATTCGGAGTGGGCCCGCGCTCCTCTGGGTTGGTCGACTGAACCAGAACAAAGACCCGCTCACCGTGCTCGATGGCGTGGAACGTGTCTTCGCCGATCTGCCGGACGCGCGACTCTGGATGATCTACACCGATGCGCCGCTCGAGGCTGCGGTTCGGGAACAGGTCGAGCGTTCCCCCGTTCTCCGGCAACGTGTACTCCTCGTCGGCCGCGTGCCGCACGAGAGCCTCGCCGCGTATTACAGCGCGGCCGACATCTTCGTCAGCGGCAGCCACCGCGAGGGAAGCGGCTATGCGCTGATCGAGGCGATGGCATGCGGCGCGATTCCGTGCGTCACCGACATCCCATCGTTTCGCGTCATCGCGGGCAGCTGCGGCGCGCGCTGGCAGGTGGGCGACAGCGAGTCCCTTTCCGCCGCCGTATCCCGCATCATGCGCCTCGATCCGCAGGCTGAGCGGCGAAGCACCATGCACCGGTTCGAGCGCGACCTCGCTTGGGCCGCGGTGGCCGCTCAGACCATCGAGGCATACCGTGCGGTCGTTGACGCCCGTCGGTCGTCGTCGCCTTCATGAGGATCGGCTTCGTGGTGAAAGGCGGGCTGCACCCAAGCGGCCGCCGCGAAGTGATCCCGGCGTTGCTGGCCATGCTCGAGCAGCTCGCCGCGCGCCACGAGGTGCACGCTTACACACTGCAGCATCTTGCCGAGCCGGCGACCTACCAACTGCGTGGCATCACGGTGCACGACCTTGGGCGCCCAGGCGGCACGACCCGTCTTGCACGGTTGTGGCAGTGGCGGGCCTTGCGCGCGGCGCTCGCGGCGGCACAGCCATATGACGTGCTCCACGGATTCTTCGTCGATCCCGGAGGGCTGTTAGCGACCTTTGCGGGACGACGCTTTGCGGTCCCGGCCGTCGTGACGTGCAGCAGCGGTGAGTTTTCGGCGCTCGACGACATCGCATACGGAATGCAGCGCACGGTCTTGGGCCGCACCCTCGTCGCGGCCGCGTGCCGTCGTGCGACTGTCGTGCACGTACCCACCCGCTACATGGCGCAGCTCGCCGCTGAGCGCGGCTACATGGCGTCGTGCATCACGATTGGCACCGACATCGCTGCGCTCCCGCACAGGACCGCGCGAGCGGAGGGACCGCCATGGAAACTGCTGCAGGTTGCAAGCCTGAATAGAGTGAAGGATCACACAACGCTGGTCGACGCGCTCGCGCTGGCGGTGCAGGACGTTGACGTGCACCTCGATCTTGTCGGCGAAGACATCCTCAACGGTTCAGTGCAGGCGCATGCCGCGCGTGCCGGCGTCGCAGACCGCGTCACATTCCACGGCTACCGGCCGTTTGACCAGTTGCCGCCCGTCTTCCAGGCTGCGCATCTGTACGTGCAGTCGTCACGCCACGAGGCCTCAGGGGCCGCCGTGATGGAAGCGGCGGTGTCTGGCGTTCCGATCGTGGGAACTCGGGTCGGCTACGTCGCCGATTGGGACGGTGAACGCGCCGTGGCGGTCCGGCCCCGCGACCCCCGGGCCCTTGCGGACGCGATCGTCGCCACTCTCCGCAACCGTGAACTACGCGCGCGCCTTGCCGAGAGCGCGCGTGGTTTCGCGGCAACCCACGATGCCGCGTGGACGGCGATTCAGTTCGAGCAGATGTATCGCGGCGCTGATTACGCGCGGCCGGTAAGCGGCAGCGAGAGGGTGCACACGCATTGGCGGCAGGTCGCATCCCTACGCACATTCAATGCGCGGCGAAAGTGAATGGCCTCCGGAGAGTTGATGATCGACTCGAGGTCTCCATCCGAGCTGGGATAGGCCGGCTGAAAGAAGCACGGACGCACCGTGCCGTTCGGTTCCACGACAGCCGAGACCCACGGCGCATTGCAACGGACGCGTGGCGCCTCGCCCATCCCGACCGCCGCTGCGTAGTGTTGGTGGATGCGCCACAACCCGCCGATGCCGTCCTGCAGAAATCCAGAGGCGATCTGAGCTTGGCACGAGGCGCCGGCGCGGTTGATGGCGGCCGCGTACAGCGGGAGGTCGTCGCGTGTGAGCGCAATTTCCTGCTGGCGCGCAGCCGGCCAGGGTTCAGCGCGATTGAACGCCGTCGACGTGACATCCGCGCCGAGAAACGACAGACGGTCGACGCCGATCGTATGCACCGCGCGGATCGTGTCGTCGACGACGGTGCAGTTCGACTTCTGCAGCACGCTGCGCGCGACGATTGTCGGCTGTGAGGACTGAGCGCGCAGGGCCGCGACTCCCCGGGCAAGGCGATCGAAGCCGCCGCGCACCCGGCGGATACGGTCGTGCGTCTCGCGCGGCCCGTCGATCGACACGACGACGTCATCAACGAGCTCGGCGATCCGCTGCGCATGCGGCTCGATCAGCAATCCGGTCGTGACCAGCGTCAGTCGAATGCCCTGGCGTCGCAGGCGCTCGCAGAAGGCCCAGAGATTGGAATGCAGCAGCGGCTCGCCGCCGGTCAGCATGACGCGCTGCACGTGCAGCTTCTGAATGGCGTCGAGATGTCGCTCGAGGACCGCGACCGAAATCTCGCGTTTCTCGGTGTTCGCCTTCCAGATGTCGCACATCACACAGCGGCAGTTACACGCGCTATGCACCGAGAGCGCCAGGATCGGCAGCGACTGCACGCGATCGCTAACGCGGGATGTTGCGCGGCGCCAGCCCTCGATGGATGTGATCAACACGCTTACAGTCCGTCGATTTGCGGTTGCCGCAACGCGATGTGGCGTCTCGCCGCCGCGAGCTCGAGCGGCCGCGCGTAGACTCTGGTCGCCCAACGCCAGCGGGCGAGCTCCCGCAACATCGTCTTCTGCCACCGGGGCGTACGGTAGTCCTGCACCGTTGGAAACCGGCATTCGAGGACGCGCGCGAAATCCTTCACCCGCCGCCGCAGGCGCGGGGACAACCATGGCGCATCCTGGTGACACACGTAGCGGACCCACCGCTGCTCGGTCCATTCTTCCGGAGTCGTCGGCAGGGGCGGACCGTCGGGCCCATAGCGCGCAAGCACTGGCGGCTGCAACGCCGCCGTGCCCGCCATCGTCCGTGGATCGCGCTGTGGCGTGGGGCTGTGGAAGTACAGAATCACCTCGCAGGTCGGATGCACGTGCTTCAACCGCCGCACAAACGCCAACGTCGCTTCGATATCCGACTCCGGATCATCCGGGCCCCCGAGGACAAACGAGAACTCCGGGGTGACGCCGTTTTCACGCAGGCGCGCGGCGACTTCCAACGTTTGCTCGACCCGCGTACCTTTGTGCAACCGCCTGAGGGCTTCGTTGCTGCCCGCCTCGGCGCCGATGTAGGCCATGCGGAGCCGGCTCTGGCGCGCGAGCTCCCACATGCGTGGAGTGAACGCCGCGAGCGCATCCGCGCGGGCGTAGCACCACCATGGGAGTTGTGCCCTCGCCAGCACTTCTAATGTGGCGAGGCTCGTCTCGGGCCGATCGAAAAAGTTGTGGTCGTAATACTGCATGCTGTCGACGCCGAATCCGCGTTGCAGCCGCTCGAGCGCGCTCAGAAGATGGCCCGGCTCCTGGAGGCGCGTTTGTCCGTTGAACATGGACACGACGCCGCAGAAGGTGCAGCGATAGCGGCACCCAATCGCGGCCTGGTGCACACCCGTGCGGCGTCCCATAAACGTCGGCTGCAGATATGCCGCGGCGGAGTCGAGCCAATCGTAGGGCAGGTGCGGACGGCCGTTCGGCGAGCGCAGCGGACGTTCCGCGTTGTGCACGACGCCGCCATCGCGTCGCCACGTGACGTTGTCGACGCCGGAGAGATCGGATACGTCACCGCGAGCATCGGACCAGCGGCCGAGTAAGTCCACCAGCGCATCCTCTCCTGGCCCGCGCACGACGGCGTCCACGTAATGCGCGTTGATGGCAGCATCGGGATAGAGCGTCGGAAAATACCCTCCCCAAACGATCGGAACATCTGGATACGCCTGCCGGATCGCGGCGCTCACCTCGATCGCGGGCGCAACCTGGGGGCCTGGCATGACGCTGATCGCAGCCACCGCTGCCGGTACGTCGCGCAGGATCCCCACCGGCTTCGTGCGCGACATCTGGTGTGACGTTGCCGTCGAGGATGCGATAGCGGTACGTCCCTCGAGCGAGGCGGCAAGCGTGAGGAGCGACAGCGGCAGCCGCACGTGGGCGCGCGCGCACATCCGAGGATTGATGAGCAGCACCAGCGGAAGGCCGCTTGGCGTCGTCACGACGGCTCTCCGGTGGTGGGCGCGGGTGGTGGCGCCGGGCGCGGCGTGAGGCGGTAAACAGTGATCACTTCGCTACCGAAGTCTCGTGCCATCTCCTGAAGAACGGTGAACCCGGCGGCGGCGAGTGCGGCGAGCAGCGAGTGTTCGTCGCCATGATTGGAAAATACGATCAGCGCGTACCCGCCGGGCACGAGCACGGTATTGAGGCCGCCGCAGAACCGGTCGAGAAAATCCTCGCTCCGCCACGCAGCGTCACGTTGATTTTCGGGAAGCCCTCGGAAGAAGGGGGGATTGCACAGAACGCGATCGAACCGCTGCACCGGCGACTGGCGCGAAAAGGTCGCCGTGACGGACCTCCACGCGATCGTCGACGTGATTGAGCAGCACGTTGATGCGCGCACAGCGGACAGCTTCCGGGTTGACGTCGACGGCCGTGACCTGCGCCCCTCTGATTGCGGCGCGAACGGCCGCAACACCCGTCCCGGTGCCAAGATCCAGGACCCGGCAGTTGGGGCGGACGTGCAAGTCGACCACACGCATCAGTAACTCGCTCGTACGGAAGATGGCTGGATTGAAAACGTCCGGCAGCACCACGAGTGGCATGCCATCGACGTGCTCCATGACCAGCCGTCCCACACGCCGGCGCAGAACAGCTCGCTGCACAGTGAGCCAGGCGGTGCTCATGAGTCTTGTGCACCCTCCGTCAACGTCATCCCCAATCGTCCGAGCAGCGCCGAGGACGCCGCGCGCGCGGCGCGCGCGTACCGGCGTTCTTGCCAGTGCCGGTGCCGCGCGACTTCACCGGTGATCCATCGCCGGGCGAAATCGTAGTAACGGCGCCCCGGCCGCTCGCGAATCACGAGATCGCGGTCGGTGCGCTCCGCCCACGGTTGACGAGCGACGATACGATCCGCCACGCGCTCGTAGTACGGCGTGCCCTTGATCGGATAGGACACGGTCGTGAGGAAAATGTCGGGCGCCGTTTGCTTGAGGTGCGCGATGGTCGCCTGGAGATCTGCGTGCCGCTCGCCATCGAAGCCGAGCATGATGAACAGTCCCACTTGAATCCTGCGTCGCCGCAGCCGCGCCGACCGCCTCGCGCACGCGCTCGACATTGACGCGCCGCTCCATCGCGTCGAGGACGTCCTGTGAGCCGCTCTCGGATCCAATCCAGCACGCGCCAGCAGCCCATCTCCGCAAAGGCGTCGGCCACAGCTTCGTCGATCCGCTCGGCCCGCGAAATGCACTCGAAGGGCAGCTGCAGGTGGCGCCGTTCGGAGTTCCTCCGCGTATGTCCAGCGTCCACCCGCGATGGATGCCGAAGACATCGTCGGCATACCAGAGGCGATCCGGGCGATAGCGATCGGCGATGCTCCTCGACTTCATCGGCGACATCGGCAACCGAGCGGCGGCGATGCGTCGTGCCAAAGACCGAGCGGCTGCACCACGTGCAGGTGTACGGACAGCCGCGTGCGGTGATGAGCGACGCAGGTCCGTATCCGTGGTGCTCCCGCCAGCGTCGCGATATAGCGATCCAGATCGATCGCGCCGCGATCGGGATGCGGTTGTGCGCATGAGATCGGCGAGCAGCGGCGCGTGCCGGCGTCCGGATCAGGCCGCCGATCGTCGCGGCGAAAGGCGATGCCGGCGAAATCCCGGCGAGCTGATCGCTCGTGAAGTCGGCACGTTGCAGGACCGGGAATCAGCTCTTCGAGCGTCGCTTCGCCCTCGCCGAACACGACCACGTCCGCGCCGGCAGCGAGGTATTCGGCGGCGTAGTACGGCGGATCCGGGCCGCCGACAACGACCTGGCGCCGGCGTTGCGGGCAAGCGCCATCATCCTGAGCGCATGCCGCTTGGTCATCATGTTGACGTAGACGCCGACGATTCGGCGGACGAAACGCGACGAGAAGCTCGCTGAAATCGCTGAGCGACTGGAACGTCCCATCGAACACGCCGACATCGAAGCCGCGCGCCTTCAGGTGCGCGGACAGATAGAGGATGCCGAGCGGCGGATACGGTCGCATGATGCGCCGCTCTTCGGCATCCTCAGCCAGGAAATAACGCGTGTGCGAGCAGCAAATCCATCACGACACCTGCTGCGGACGACGCACGAGCTCGACGAGCGTTTTCTCAAACGGGAACGCGTACCAATCGTGATCGCAGCGCCAGCGCGGCGGCCGTCCGCAATGGCCAGCGCCACTTGCCGCTCTCCTGCCAGGCGTGGCGAGTGTAGAACTTGAAACGTTCGACGCTGCCGCCAGCGGTCGGCGCTGACCCACGGGCCGCGATCGCCGACGTAGTCGAAGTCCGCCCATGCCTGCAGCCCTCGCGGAAGCACGTAGCCCCGCGCTGCGCCTCGTCGGCGATCGGATTGCCCGGATACGGCCGATAGTAGAAGATCGGCGTCTCGAAACGCGGGCTCATGCCGGCGGAGCCGCTTGGCCAACGCCAGCGTCTGCGTCGACGCTGTCGTCGGGCTCGTCCGGGAAGCCGACGATGAAATTGAAGATGGCGCCGATCGTCATGGCGAACGCACATCTCGGCCGTCTCGATCGACCTGCTCGATGCGCAAGTCCTTCTTCAACCGATCGAGCATCTCCTGCGATCCCGCCTCGACGCCGACCATCACGCGTGTCAGGCCCGCTCGCACCGCCTTCGCCGAACAGCGCATCGCCCATCCGACACGCCTGGTCGGCGCGCAGCGTCGCCGTCCACTCGACGCCGAGCTGCGCGTTGCAGGAACGCGTCCGCCAGCGCGTCGGTCCGCGCCGATGGGTGAAGAACGTCTCGTCCTGAAAGGCGAGCTCGCGCATGCCGTAGCGGCGCTGCAGCTCCGACTGCCTCGTCGGCAATGCGCTCCGCTGACAGGCCGCTCCAGCCGCGCGCATAGACAGCGGGATCGGCGCAAAACGCGCAGCGGAAGCGGCAGCCTTGTGACGAGATGTAGTCGATTTGCCGCTTGCCCTTGAGCTCGAAGTAGCGCTCGACGGGAATGAGCGAGTAGTCGTGCGGCGGGAAGTCGTTGAGGTCGCGCAGCGGGCGTGGCGGACCAGCGCAGAATGCAGCACCGTCCCGTGTCGCGATCCCCGCGCACCCTCGCAGCGACTCGCCGACGCGCAACCGCGCCACGATCTCGCGCGAACGTGTCTTCGCCCTGACCAATGACGGCGACGTCGACCGACGGCTCGTCGAGGCACTCGCGCGGGAAAGAGCGAGGGATGCCAGCCGCCCCAGATCGACCGGCAGATCGGCGCGCGGCTTTCACCGCGCGGGAAATGGCCAGGGCGTCGCGGATCGGCGCGCCGGTGAGCACGGTGATGCCGAGGCAGACGGCGCCATCGCAGTCGCATCGACGACACGCCGCCAGCGGATCGCGCTTCGAGCCGGCCGTCGATGATCACGACCTCGATCTCGTCGCGATCGAGTGCAGAGGCGAGCGCCAGCAGCGCGAGCGGCATCGTGTAGAACACCGCCCGCGGGTTGTAGAGCACGACGCGCGGCTTCGAGCTCTTCCATGTGTCCTGCTCGCCGGCGTGCCGGCCGCGACGCGCGTCGACATCGGCGCCAGTCGCGCCGGCGCGCGCTCGCGTGCCGCAGCTGCCGGCGAGCCGCCGTAAACGGCGCTGCGCGAACGGGAAGCGCGGCGCGGTTGTACGCCCAGGTCGAGCGCAGCCGCTTGACACGTCCGCGCTCATGCGCCGGACGCGAAACTCGTGGTGCACGACGTCGTGCAGCACGCGGTAGAAGTCGGGCTGGTAGGTCGCCGCGATACATCATCGCCAGGTCCGCCGAATCGACCCAGTTCTGCTTGCGGCCGAGGCCTTCGCCGGACGCGCTCGTAGAAGCGCGTGCCCGGCAACGGATACGAGACGGAGACGCCGATGTCGTCGGGGTCGAGCTCGCGCACGAGGGCGAGCGTCGCCTCGATGTCGTCCCAGGTTTCGCCCGGATAGCCGAACTGCAGGAAGAGGCCGACCGCAATGCCCGACTGCCGCAGCAGCCGATGCGCGTCGCGGATCTGTTCGACGCGGACACCCTTCTCCATCGCGTCGAGAATGCGCTGCGACCCTGATTCGGCGCCCATCCACACCATGCGGCAACCGGCGGCGCGCGAGCGCGCGCGCGATCGGCTCGGTGATCTGATCGGCTCGCATCAGGCAGCGAAATGGCACGCGCAGCGCCGGCGTCGTCGAGCAACCGCGCAAACGCGCGCGATCCACCCCGGCTGAAGCCCGAACACGTCGTCGACGATCGCAGATCTGGTCCGGCTGAAACTCGCGTTTCAGCCACGCGAGCTCCTCGACGACGTTCTCCGGGCTGCGAACCGCGTAGCGTTGACCGTAAATCGGCTTCGCGCACCAGTTGCAGTGGATACGGGCAGCCGCGCGTCGTGGCCACGTTCATCGCGTGGTAGCCGTGACGACGGCGCCAGATCGATCGGTAGCGCGCGACGTCCACCAGGTCCCACGCGGGAATGGCAGATCGTCGAGCGTTTTGACGAACGGTCGCTGCGCGGTGCGGCGAGTCGCTCCGGTGCGCATCGCGATACGCGATCCCCGACGACGTCGTCCAGTGGTTGACCGCGCAGACCAGTCGGTCGACGAGTTCGCCGAGTGTGACCTCCGCCTCGCCGAGGATCACGGCGAGTCGCGCCCTGCTCGAGGTAGGTCTCCGGATGATCGGTGGCGTCAGAGCCGGAGACGATCACGGGCACCCGCGCGCGCGCGCGCGATCGATCATGCGCAGCGCGGCCTCGCGCATCCGCAGCAGGCACATCTTGGTGAGGTAGTTGAAACTGTCCTCGTAGATGACCGCGACCGCGGCCGCGTGCGGTCGAGCGCCTCGGCCCATTCGCGTTCCGACTCGGCGATCATCGCGTCGAACAGCGCCACCGAGCGCCCGCGGCTGCGCAGATACGAAGCGGCGTAGAGCGTGCCGAGCGGCGCGTACGGCTGTTGCGCACGCCATAACTTGGGATCGAAGCGCAGGTGGTACGCCTGCCCGAGAAGCACGTCAGGCATCGGCGTCGCGCCTCTTCGTAAATTGCAGTAACACGTGGTCGCCAAGACGATTGAACGGCGGTACGCGATGCAATCGCGGCGTCGATCGCCGTCAGAGGCGTGCGCACGGCAGCCGGCAACCGCTGCCAGCGCGGTTCGAGATACGGCGGCGGAAGCAGCACACCGATACCGGTGATGCCGACCAGCGTCAGCTCTCGCTTCAACACAGTCACTGACGTCAGCGGTGCGATGGTAGAAAGTTGGTACTTGAACTCCTGCAACGGGAACCAGCACCGGAGCGTCTGAGCGCCGGCGGCGCATGAGTTCGCGGCGGCCGGTCAGCGCAAAATAGATCGTCTCGAACGCGCAGGTGCGGTTCATGAGCCCGAGAATCACGGCACCGCCGGGTCGCAACGCGCGTTTCGCAAGAGCGTTGAGGGGCTCGAGGCACTGGACGCAGTTCAGGGCGCCGAAGTTGGAGACGATTCCATCGAATGGCTCGCGTTCGCCGAGCGCCTCCAGGAACATTTCGACGTCATGAAGCGCGCTTGGCATCACTGTGGCCAAGTCGGAGACACCTTCCGAGTCGAGGCGACTCAACGTCCGTCCGACCATCGCCTCCGACGGGTCGCAGGCGACGACGCGCACGCCATGCGCGGCGAGAAATGCCGTATCCAGCCCGGTGCCGCAGCCGATATCGAGCACGCGGCATCCGGGCGCGAACCAGCGGAGAAAGACGTCGTGTGTGCGGCGTCGCATCAGCGTGAACAACTCGCCGTCGGCAAGCGCATCGTACTGAGACGCGAGTCGATCGAACGCGAGCATGGTCGCGTTCAAGACGACGCCTCCCGGCGCATCGCCAACGACCCGGTCTCCGCCGGCATCGCGTCGAGCGCGGACGGTGCAGGCGCCGGAGACGGCACGGTCAAGCCCGCCGCCCGCTGGTAGACGGCCAACATCTGGCGGGCGGTGCGCGTCCAGGAGAATCGCCGTGCTCGGGCGAGGCCACGCTCGGAGAGCTCCTTGCGCCACGCCGCGTCGCCGTGCGAGCCGCACCAGGGCTGCGGCGAGCGCATCGACGTCGTAGGGATCGACCGTCTCGGCGGCGCCACTGGCGATTTCGTCGAGCGATGACGTGTTCGAAGTCATCACCGGCGTGCCGCAGGCCATCGCCTCGACCACCGGCAAGCCGAAGCCCTCGTACACTGACGGAAACGCGAACACCTCGCCGAGGTTGTAAAGCGCCGGCAAATCCTCGCCGGCAATGTAGCCGGTGAAGTGCACGACGCGCCGAATGCCCAGGCGCTCAACGACTCCCGTGAGATCCCGCGACGACCATCCATAGGGCCCGACGCAGACCAACTCGTGCGGCATCCCCTGCGCCCGCGCCGCAGCAAACGCCTGCATCAATCGCGGCAGGTTCTTCCGCGGCTCAATCGTGCCGACATACAACACAAACCGCGGAGGCAGCTCGTAGCGACGCCGCGCAGCGTCGAGCCGCGCGCGGTCGGAGATCGGCTGAAACCGCGGCGCCGCCGCTTCGTGGACGACGCTCACCCGATCGGCGTCGATGCCGTGCAGGCGCAGCAGATCTCGCCGCGCGCTATGAGACACCGTCACGATGCTGCTCGCCGCGCGCATCGCCACGGCCAGCAAGGGCCGATTGATCACGAGACGGCGCAGCGGGTGACACCGCGGATGCAGCTGCAGACTCATATCGTGGATGGTGACGACGGTCGGGTTGGGCGCGATGGGCGGGATCATGCCGTTGGTGAAATGCGCCACGTCGGGACGCAGGTCGCGTAAACGCGACTCGCAATGAGCTGCATCCACCCGATTCGCAGTGGAAAGTGCCGCCGCGTGTAGACCTGCACGTGTGTCGGCAGCGGCGTCGTCGTCTCGATGGCTTTATTCGAGACCACGACGAGCTCATCCCCCGTGCGCTCCACCTCACGGGCGAGATGCTGCAGCAGGTGCTCGGTGTAATAACCGACGCCCGTGCGGCCGGCGGTCAGCGTTGTGCCGTCAAACGCGATCCGCATGAGGGGCCCATCGCGAAAACGCCGGCGAACACGCCACGCCCGCGGCAAGTGCGAACAGCACGTACGTTGTCGTGAAACTCAGAAAGCTATCGACCAGCCCGTGGCCGGCGATGACGAGCCAAACCGCGACGAGGATCGCAGGCGCAGTAGAGGCAGTGGGCGCCGCGGCGCTCCACAGGCGCCACACCAAAAGCCCGCTGGCGCCGACGACCCAGAGAAGCGCCGCGAGGCCGATCATGCCCGCTCCCGCCAAGACTTCGAGATACATGTTGTTGGCGTGCACGCGCGTATCCCATGTCGTGCGGCCGATGTAGCGTCCGTACACGTGTCGAAAGTTGTCGGGGCCGATTCCGATGACCGGATGCTCCGCCGCAATGCGAATGGCCGCGCCCCACAGCGTGCGACGGTCAACATGCTGGTTTGCTGCCGGCAAACGCCTCATCGAAGAGGTCGTGGCCGCCTTTCGCTCGCCCTCGACCTGCACAGATGAACGCCCAGGCGTCACGCCCTCCGTGCTCAGCCAGGCGCGATGTTCGTGGACGACGTCCCAGACCAGGATGTACGGGCCGGGATTGCCCGGTGCTTTCACGACCACCGGCAACGTGACGCGCGCATTGGGTGGCACCGGCGTTGGAAACGGCGTTCGCCATCCTTCGAAGTGCACGACCGACTCGTTGTCGGCGCGCAGCCAGTGATAGGCCATGGCGAACATCGGATCGCTCGACGAGTCCCAGACGACGCGGCCCGTGTTCTCGAGCGTGACGGAAACGATCTGTTCCTCGCCCGTCTCGAAGCGAAGAGTCGGTGGCACCGAGGTACGTGGCGCCGTACCAGTCCTCTGCGCCTTCAGTGCTCAGACGCGTGAGCAGGACGTCCGGCGATCGCGAAAGCAGCACGCAGCCGGCGATGATTGCAGCGAGCGCAGCGAGACGAACGTGAACGGCATCGAACTGTCGCGTTTTCGAATAATCGAGGATGCCCACGAGCATGAGCGCGGCGGCGACACCGATCAGCCCCGCACGCGTGAAGGTCGCGACGATCCCCGCGCCAACAACGGCGAGCATGATGAAGACGATGAGACGCTCGCTGCGACTGGCGCGCACGCCGCGGTCGACAAGCAACCAGAGACCGAATGCAAACACGACTTCGAGGTACATCGACGTGATGGTCGGGTAAAACATCGTCGCCGTCGCGCGCAGTTGACCTCCCACGACGTGAAAGCCAGGCCGAAACACCCGGAGACCATCGAGGACCGCACGCACCTGCGCGACTTCGAGCATGGCGACAACCGAGACGGCGGCGCCGATTCCGAGCAGCGTGCCCGCGACGGCGCGCGCTTGCCGTCTCGGTGGTGACGACGTTGACCGTCAAGAACCACACGGCGCCAGCGGCAGCCATGCGGCCGGCGAAGCGCAGTGCATTGCCCCGATCAACGGGCGAGAGCACGGCGGCGAGGAGTGCGGCAGCAATACATGCGGCGATCGGCAACGTGAGGGGCGTTCGCCAGACCACTGGCTGTCGCCTGTGTACGATTGTGACCAACGCGAGAGCAAAGACGATCACGAGCACCGCTTCGACACTGGTGATCGTCTGGCCAGACGTCAGCGCGAAAAGAGGCGCCTCGAACGGCAGCACCGCTGCCACGACCAACAGAGCGCTCGCGACCAGGCGGGGCGCCGTCAACGCCTCCATCCCGGCGTGCGCGGGCACCGGTGGCACAGCATCGAGACGTGTAGATTGAACAGAACTGACCACGGGAGGAAAGGTGTTCGGCCATCGTGCAAGACAGTTGCCACGGGTTTCGCCACGTCGCGGCACGGGAGGTGCATCGCCTCTCGCCCTTCGCACGCAGGGATCGGTCGTGATCGCCCGAGCGCACGATCAGGCGCTTCGAAGGTGACTTACCAGTGGTGAAAGCGGTTTCGGAATACGTAAGCCCCGGCGTGCGCCGAGCGTCCACGCTCGTGGCCTACAAAGCCACTGCTGACATCGTCAGTAAAGCCGTGACGCTGCTGGTGACGGTCGCCGCCGCGCGCGTGCTTGCGCCGCAGGCCTTCGGCATCCTGGCGCTGGCGATGACGACCGGATGGCTGCTCGGGGTGGCCAGCGACGCCGGATTGCCGCTGTATTTGGCGCGTGCGCTGGCCGGTGGCCATGCGCCGGCGGGTGCGGTCATGCGTTCCGTGATGCGCCTTCGCGCCAGGCTCGCCGTCGGGGCGCTTGCCGCAGGGGTGCTGATTGCGCTCGCTTGGGCCCCGTCGGCGTTCGTCCTGGCATTCGCGCTGATCGTGACCGCGCAGATCGCCGGCGCCGTACTGGAGACCTTGGCGCACGTTTATCGAGGCCTCGGCCGAAGCGACATCGAATCGACACTCGTCATCGCACAGCGGCTCTTCGCCGGGGGCCTCGCGTCCGCAGTGCTCATCGCGCGACCCTCGTTGTTGTTATTGAGCGTCGCGCTGGTCGTGCCACCCGTCAGCGCGCTCGTCGTATCGCTGGCCATTGCCGCCAGGCTGACGCGTCGGGCGTCCGCGGGCAACGCAGAATTACCGTTCACCCTGGAGGGATTCCGGCGCGACGCGGCGCCGATCGGCCTTGGCATCCTCGTCTCGGCAATCTACTTCCGTTGTGACGTGTACTTTCTCAACTACTGGCACGGGCTTGAAGCCGTGGGCGCGTATAACGCGGTATTCCGTCTGGTCGAGGCCCTGCGTCTGTTTCCCGCGGCGGTCCTGGCTGTGGCGTTTCCTGAGCTCTGTCGCGCAGCGACGCTTCGACCGGTTCGTCGCCTGAGCGTCGTCCTCATTGCCGCCGGGGTGCTGGCGATGGCGGTCACAGTCGCCGCTGCACCCGGCATCGTCCATGTCACCTACGGGCCTGCGTATGATCACGCCGCCGCGCCGTTGCAAGTACCTCGCGCTCGCGGTGCCGCTATTTTTTCTGAATTACGCGCTCACGCACCAAGTGATCGGGTGGGGAGGCCAGCGGCGCTATCTCGCAATTACCTGCGTAGCGCTCCTCGCCAACGTCGGCGCAAATCTCGCGCTGATCCCCTCGGCGGGCATGCTCGGCGCCGCCTGGTCGACGGTGCTCACAGAATTGGTGGTCACCGCGGGTTGCGTACTCTCGCTCCGCCGCTTGGTGGAGACTGCGGAAAAGGGATCGGAAAAGGGGTCAGACCCCTTTTTGGTGCATCGGGCAATCATTGCCGAAAAGGGGTCTGACCCCTTTTCCGCATCGCTCACGCCCAAGCCTGGCTTCGAAGCGGAGGCGCCATGAGCCGACCGCCGACTTTGGCGCAGGAACACGCGTTTCTCTCGACCGTGATCTACGCGTCGATCTTTGACTACCCCCTTACGCGCGAGCAGTTGCACGAAAGTCTGATTGCGGCGCGCGCGACTCTCGACGACATCAGCCTTTGGTACCAACAGAGCCCGACGCTTCAACAAGCGATCGAGTATCGCGATGGATATTTTTTCCCACGCGGGCGTACCGATTTGATGGAGCTGCGACGGCGCCGGGAAAAAACGAGTCGAACGGTCCTCGATGAACTTGGCCAGCCGCTCGCGCTCGTGCGACATATGCCATGGGTGCGGATGATCGCGCTGTCGGGCAGCCTCGCCCACCTCAACGCGAGTGGAGAGGCGGATCTGGACCTCTTCGTGGTGACCAAGCCCGGTCGCGTGTGGAGCGTGACGACGACAGTGATCCTTCTCGCGCGCCTCGTGGGATGGCGGCGGCGCCTGTGTTTGAACTACGTCATCTCCGAGAAGCAGCTTGCCGTCGGTCCGAGCGATCTGTTTTCCGCCAACCAGATCGTGCACCTGCGGCCGATCGTCGGGACAGAGGTGTATTACCGTTTCCTCGAGGCAAATCGATTCGTGGAAGACTACTACCCGAATTTTCGCCCGCGACCGGAGACCGCGAAGGCAAGCCGATCGGTGACACCCTCAATGCTGGAGCGGCTGCTCGATGCCACTATCGCACCGCTCTACGAGGCGTGTTGCCGCGCGGCCTACGGATGGCATCTTCGTCGGCGCGCGCCGTCGTGGCACTCGCGCGATCAAGTTCGGCTCGAGGCCGAGTGCCTGAAGCTGCACACGAGCAGCCATCGGCACCGTGTGATGCAGCGTTTCGCGGAGGCCGTTGCCGAAGCGCAGCGAATCACACCCGAAGCACCAGTCCACGCGCAGGCCGACCGGTGATCTTCGCGATGGCGTACGTGTATAGCGCCACTTGGCGGCGATAGAGGTCCTCGGCGCCCGCCAACTCCACGTCCGTCTTGAAGTCGACGACGGTCCAACCCTGGTCGCCTTCGAACGCGAGATCCACTTGACCATCGACCAGCACATCGTCGATCACAATCGACACTGGTGCCTCGCGCCGGCATGGCCGCCCGGTTTTCTCAGCCTGGCGGGCGTCGCGCAGGACAGGATGCCGGAGAACACGCTCGACGATCATGGACGCCTCGTCGCGCTCCTCGTCCGGTGCGGCCAACACGCGCGCATGCAATCGCGCAAGATCGCGAATCTCGCTGAGCGACGCATCGAGCGGCACGACGGCGAGCAGTGCGTGAACCAGGACACCAAACCGTTTTCCGGACGGACGACGGCCCGCGATCCCTGCGTCCTCGACGTCAACTACGGCAAGATCGAACGTCGTCCGCTTTTCAGGCGCCGGCACGACCGGCCCCTCGCCTTTGGACCACTCCGTCGCGGTGACGATCGAGAGAGACGGCTCACCCGCGCTGTCTGTGACACGCCGTCGTTCCGCCACCCATGCGTCGTAACGTGCCCTGTCGGCGACAACGTCCTCTGGGCGAGCGTCCTTCGAGATGAGATCGTCACGGCGTAGGCCACGAGTATCACCGGCTTGCCGTTCGAGGAGCAGCGGGTCCCACCAGACAACTGTCACCGGCTCGCGTGATATCGGGTCGATCACGTCATATGCGCCGGGACGCATCGTCGCCGAGCCCGGCTGCTCGCCATCCGGCCGTTCGAGCACTGTGTCTTTTCCCTTGAAGGGCGGGCACCCGACCGCCGGCTTTGGCGATTGCCGCTCATCGACAGCCGGATACAGTCCGTGATTGAGTGGCGCAACCCACCCGTCGTCAAACGGTTCATCGCCAACGGCGGGAACGACCAGCACGTCACGAGCTCGCGTGGCGGCAACGTAGGCAAGACGAATTCCTTCGGCGTCGATCGCGCCGCGCTTCACGATCGTTGTTTTCGAGCAGGTCGAGCGGCGCCCATCCGGCCAGCTTCATGGCACAAAGACCGCGTGCTGAATCGAGATAGCGCTGCGCATCGTCTCGGCTCAGCCCGCAGGATATGTCCGCGAGCACGACGACCGGGAACTCCAGGCCCTTTGCTTTGTGCACGGTCATCAGGCGGACGCCCTCGCTCCCTTCCTCGAGAATCGGCGCCTCCGGGGCTTGTGCACGATCGGCGGCCGTGCGCAGCGTCTCGACAAACCCGCGGAACGACAAGCCGCCTTCGCCCTCGTATTGCCGTGCGAGCTCGGCGATGTGAAGCACATTGGCCAGCACCTGCTCACCGCCACGCCACAGCATGAACCCTGCGTGCGCGCGGGTTCGGTCGATGAGGCGGCCGATCGTGTCGGCAACCGGGCGGTAATTGCGTCCGGCGTGCAGCTCGCGGATGACGCCCAGCGCTTCGCTGATCGGCAGGAGGTGGTCGGGGAGACTGTCGGGTACTCGGTAGGGGTGGAAGGCATGACCCGGAAGCGTGTCGCGGACACGCGCGTGATATTCGAGCAGCTCCTCTTCGCCAAGTGCGAAGAGCGGCCCGCGCAGCGTGGCAAAGATCGACAACTCGTCTTCCGGCCACTCAATCGCCGCAAGTGCCGTGCGGAGCGCGTCAACTTCCTCGCGCTCGTGGAACGTCTTCCCGCCGACGAGCAAATGCGGCACGCCGCGGGCCTCCAGCGCCTCGACATACGCGCGTGTGACGTCGTCTTGATACGCGATGAAACGCCGGAAGAGCAAGCACACATCGCTCGCGCCGATAGGACGCGGAGTCTCGTCTGCGGCAGTGACCTTCCACCCGCTCTCCTGCACGAGCCAGCGCACGAACTCGGCGACGGCGGCGGGCAAACTCGCGTCGATGCTCCCCTTGGCGATGCGATATCGCGCGTAGGGCCTTGGCACGGGCAAGGCGATGACCGACGGCTGGCCGGCGATCTCCTCGCGATGTTTCACGAGAGGAACGTAGTCCGCCTGGAGCGAGTCCGGATCGCGGTGCATCTCAGCGTGGAACGATGCGTTCACAAATCGCTGAAGACTCGGAACGCTCCGAAACGACTGTTTAAGTTGGACGGTACGCGCGCCGCCTCGTTGCAGATCGTCACAAACCTGTTGATAGATGCCGACGTCGGCGCGGCGGAACCGATAGACCGACTGTTTGGGGTCGCCGACGATAAACAGCGCGCCGCGACGGGTGCGGCCGTGGTCGTCGGAGGCGAGCATCAGCAGAAGCTCCGCCTGGAGTGGATCGGTATCCTGAAACTCGTCGACGAGAATGAACCTGAAACGTTGTTGAAAGGCGCGACGCACCGGCGCACAGTCTCGAATGAGGTTGCGCGCACGAATCAACAGGTCGAGAAAGTCGAGCGTTCCGGTTCGTTGCTTTCGCCGCTCGTAGCCCTCAATGCACGCCTGCAGCTCGGCGTGGACGAGTGCCGCCAGATCGGCGTCCGCCACGGCCTTGAAATTCTTCAACACGCTGACCAGGGCCTCGCGTTTCTCGCACATCGCTAGCCGCGACACGGTGCGCGAATACATTGCCCCGCTGCCCTTCCGCTTCTTGCCGAGGTCCTGGTCTCGGGCCAGCGTCGCCAGCAACGCTTCGAGTCCGTCGTAATCACGCGGTGTTTGCGCCGCGGTGCGCTTGATTTCGCCCGCGGTTCGGCGCAGGGAGCGTGTGTCCTGATACAGGAGGTCACGATCGTCGATCGGGCCACCGCTCATCTCCGCGACGTCGAGCACCGATTGCACGACTGAGTCGATGGTCGAGGGTCGGTCCCATACGGGTCGCTTCCACGGCGCGGGGTGATCGCGCCATTGCACGAGGTCACGCGCGGCCTTCCGCAGCCGCGCGATCGGCCCTTCCTCCTCCTCGTCGTTTCGCCACCACGAGCTCTGTCGTGGCCGGCGCAGAGAGCGCTTTACGCCCTCGCCAGGTGACTGCAGCGCCGCCTCCATCCACGATCCGAACGCCTCGTTGAAGAGATGCTCGCTCTGCGCTTCCGTCATCACCTCGAACGACGGATCAATTTGCGCCTCGACGGGACGTTCGCGCAGCAGTTCGGCGCAGAACCCGTGAATCGTGCTGACATGCGCTTCTTCAAACTCGTGAACGGCATCGTCGAGCCTGCGCGACTCTTCGCCTGGTCGCGGTGCGTTCACTCGCGCGCGCTCGAGCTCCTCGCGTAATCGGAGCTTCAGTTCACCCGCCGCCTTTTCGCTGAACGTGACGGCCACGACTTCAGTGATGCGCGCCGCGGCCAGACTGAATGAGCGCGACGATGCGCGCGACAAGCTGCGTCGTTTTGCCGGTCCCCGCTGCCGCTTCGACGACGAGCGTGTCGTCGAGCCGCTCGGTGATGAGATGGCGTTCGTCAGCGGCCGCGATCATGGGATCCTGCGGAGCTCGTCGAGGTCGCTGAATAGCGCGCCCACTTTTCTCCGCGTGCGCCGCTCCTCGTCGCCGCCGCAGACCGGCGTGAAGTCGCATCGTTTACACGCGCCTTCTGCCGGCCGCGCCGCCAGCGTGCCGTGTTCGATGGCCCGGTCGATGACGTCGAGGACTTCGAGCGCGCGGCGGCGGCTCACCTCGTTCAGCGGAATCGTGTGGACGCTGAACGTACCCACCGACGTGCAGTACGACAGCCGGCCCTCCTCGACCACTTCCTTGGTAATCGCCTCGAGCGCCATGCCATACAGCACCGGCTGCAGGACGCGGCCACCATCGACCATCGTGGCGAGGTTCGTGCGATTGCGGCCGGTCTTATGATCGGTGACACGGAGAGCTTTGCCGTCGAGCCGACGTTCGATGAGATCGATCGAGCCGCGGATCAGATATCGGCCGTCAACGCGCGCGGGGTCGGGCACCGACCGCGGATCGCGGCCGGCATCCCCGGGCAGCCCGAACGCAAACTCGAAACGCTCGGGACGCCACTGTTTGCCGTCTTCGACGAGTTGATCGAGCCAGCCGCGCAGATCTCGCGCGATCGAGGCGAGCTCGTCGTTCCAGACGCGGTCGATCGCGGGCGCGAGATCGTCGTAGGCACTCTTGGCCACGGTTGCGATCGCCCACTCGAGCATCTTGCGCGCGGCGTCGGCGCGACGGTCATCGACCGGCAAGAGCTGGTTGCGTTCGAGCCCGCGAAAGAACTCCGTCTGGATGCTGTGAAAGAGACTCCCGCGGGTGAGTGGGTCGAGCCGCTGCAACGGCGCCGGCTCCTCGAGCGGCGCGAGGCGATAGATGGCTGACAGGTGAAACTGGTAGGGACATTCCGCGAAGCGCTGAAGCGCCGACAGCGAGAACGCGCGCTCCCCCAGCCGCTGACGCATCAACGCGGGCGCGGTCGTAAGGGTGGTGCGAATCAACCCGTCCGCCGTGTGCCAGCGGTTCTGCCATCGCGCCCAACGCCCGGTCAAGGATCGCTGCAGGTAAGGACTGAGCTCGTAGAGATAGCGCGCGCGGCCCTTTGCGGCGACACGGTCTCGCTCGCGGAGCAACTGAAACAACATCGAGAGGTCGTGCTCGAACTCGTCGATCGCGCGTGAGGGGTCGGCCGGCGCAGGCCAGGCAAGAGTGGCGGCGCCTGCCGCAAACGCGCGATCGCGAATCACCGAATATGCGGGAATGTGCCCTTCTACCGCGCGCGCGACATCAAGCACGTAAAACGACGGTACCCGCGGCCGCGACTCCTGCAGCTCGAGCCGCGGCCACGACAAGTACGCGCGTTCGGATGCCGCGCCCACCGCCAACCGCAACTGCAATCGCTCGTCGTCAGCTCGCTGCTTCTGGTTTGCGAGCGGCGCCGCCAGTTGCCGGCGCTGCGCGTCGAGCAGCAGCGGATCCTCGCGCAATCGCTGCGGAAAGACGCGCTCGGCGAGACCCGGCACGAACACGACGCGAAAGACGCGTCCGCGAGCAGCCTGCGGCGTGCCGACAAACACACGTCCGTGGCGCCGGCGGGGTGGTTCGTGCGTCAAGGTCAGCAAGCGCGGTGTCAGCACCTGGCGCACTTCACGCAACGCAATCGGGCCGACATCGGCGAGTGGTGCAAGCTCGCGAAGCACGCGCAAAACTCGTGCTGGTTGGCGGAGCACACGTGGCGCCAGCGTCTGAAGAGCGATGAGCCATTCGCCCCAAGATGCGCCGGAACGCGGCCAGTCGGCCATCTCACGCACGAGGGGAATCGCAAACGTGCTGAGGTGATCGAGTTGATCGATGTCGCGCCGAATGGCGCCGATGCGAGGCGACTCGGGCTCGTCGGACGCGATTTCGTCCAGCCGTCGTTGATACTCCGATCGAAGGCCCTTGAGCCTGCGTTCCCATCGGTCGAGATGCCCGATGACCGCGGATTCCACGAGCAGCTCCTCCCATCGCCAAGGTGCACGCAACGTGCCCGCGACGACGCTGCCGCCTGGTTCTTCGCGCGTCGCCATCCGTGCTTCGTCCTCTGGCTCGTCATCCTCGGTTCGGTCGGTGGCCGGAACGACACCTTCGACGACGTCGTCAACCGGGGTCGTCCAGGTGTCTTCCTTCGCCGTGTCGCTACGAGGCACCTGACCGAGCGACAGGTATTCGGCAAAACGCCGCGCCGAGAGATCGTCGTCGGCGCACGCCAGCAGCGCGAGAAAGGCGCGGCCAGAAGGATCGGGCCGGCGCGTCCCACGTTCGAACCAGGCGGGGATGTCCGCGCGTGTAAAGGCGTGCTCGAGCAGGCCGACATACGTGTTTGGCGCGCGCAGCAGCACGGCGATTTCGTCGAATGGGACCCCCGCGGCAGCCTCCTCGCGAACGCGACGGGCGATCTCGACGCACTCTCGCCCTTCCCCGGGCGCCGAGAACAGGCGCACGGTATCGTCCTGCTCGCCCGGCGGCGGAGCGGCTTCGGAGAAGAGATGCTGTTGCAGGCGATGCAGCGCTTGCGTACGCGGTTGCGCAACCTCAACGGCTTGCGCGCCAAGATCGGCGAAGAGGGTCCGTGTGCGCTCATCGCCGGCGGGAACCGTGGCAGTCACGTGACCCGCAGCACCGGCAAGCGCGGCGATGAAGAGGGCGTCTCCCCTGGTGCCGATCGGCACATCGAGAAGAACAATCGTCGAACCCGCGAACGTGACAGCGCCTGAGGTCAGGGCGCTTGTTGCCATCTCGAGGAGGCGCGCGCGATCCACGGATCCGGACTTCGCGGAGTGCGCGCTTACGCGCTCGAAGAGTTCCGCCAGATCGACGCCGGCCTCGTCGACCGTCGTGAGATCACTGGCAACGACACCTGCCAGTCGCAACTCGCCGAGCGTGCGTGAGAGCGCACGCGGAAACCCGGGGAGTCCAGCGACAGGCGTGAAGTACTCGAGTGCCGTATCACTCGCCGCCTCGAACGCTGCCCGCGCCGCCACAGCCTCCGCACTCAACGCACCCGTGGGGCTCACGCCGTCGCGCGCGAGTGCGGGTAATGCGAGACGCGTGACCAGTTCCTGATAGCCCGCGCGCGTGACGCCAAAAAGACCGCCGCGATGCATGGCCGCCTGCGCGGCGAGCTCGTCGGCGGCGGCGCGCGACGACCCGATGACCAGCGCGGTCGCCGCCACCGGCAACTCGTGAAGCGTGCGCCGCGCCTCAGTCAGCCGCGCTGCGGCAGACGGAGAGGAGAAAAAGCGAAACACTCGCTCAGCCTACCAAAGGGCCGCAGATGACGCAGATGAGGGCCGCCGATGACGCAGATAAGCACGAGGAGGGGCCGCAGATGCCGCAGATGACGCAGATAGCAAGGTGGCAGAGGGCCGCAGATGACGCAGATGAGGAGCCGCAGATGACGCAGATAAGCACAGATGGGAGGGGCCGCAGATGACGCAGATAGCACAGATGAAAGGGCCGCAGATGACGCAGATGAGGAGCCGCAGATGACGCAGATAAGCACAGATGGGAGGGGCCACAGATGACGCAGATAGCACAGATGAAAGGGCCGCAGATGCCACAGATAGACACAGATGGAGGTGGGGCAGACGGCGCGGATAAACACGGATGGCCGTGGACGGAGGCGGTAAGACTTGCTGCGCGCGACCGACGCTCGTGAAACTGCCTACATGCCCGGTGGTGTAAACCGGCCATCGGCCGCCAGCCAACCGCCGTCGGCGACGAGCAGCGTGCCGGTCACGTAGCTGGCCGCGTCCGAGACGAGAAACAGCGTCGGTCCAATCATCTCGTCGGCCTGTCCCCAGCGCTTGAACACGGTTTTGTCGGCATACGCCTTGTACCAGGCCTCATTGGCTTTGATCGGCGCGGTGAGCGGCGTTTCGATCACGCCAGGCGCGACCGCGTTGACGCGCACTCCGAATGGGCCAAACTCCGCCGCTGCGGTGCGTGCCAGTTGCACAATGCCGGCTTTCGTGGCGGCATACACCGACTGTCCCGGTTCGACAACCTGCGATCGGATCGAGGAGAACAGCACGATGCTGCCGCGCCGGTCGGCCGTCATGATCCGGCCCGCGGCTCTCAACACGTTGAAGTTGCCCTTGATGTTCAGGGCGAGCACCCGATCGAGCTCCTCGTCGGAGTAATCGAGGATCTTCTTCCGCACGTTGATGCTTGGTGTGCAAATCACCGCGTCGAGCCGCCCGCGGCGTTCACGTACCGCTGCAAGCGCGCGGTCGACCGCCGCGCTGTCTCGAATATCGAGCGGCGCGACGCCGTGGCTCGCGTCTTCCCTGATGTCAAACCCATCCACCTGCGCACCAAGATCGGCCGCACCGCGGCTGACCGCGGCCCCGATGCCGGAACCCGCGCCGATGATGGCAATGACCTTTCCCGTGAGCTCAAACAGTTTTTGCATTGGACGATGGAACGAACATCATAGCCAACGTACACGCCAGGGCGGCCGCGCCAAGACCGACGATCGGCGGCGGCAACACACCGAGCCCTGCCCCGTCGTTCCACAACTGCAACACGACGAGCGCCGAGACGCCTGCGCCGATCGCGGCGAGCGCTTCGGTCGTCCCCAGCCGGCCGCGTATAAAGGCCGCCGAGCAGCGGCACGAACAGGATGACGGTCATCAGCGTGTAAAAGACGGTCAGCGATCCGATGATGGTCTCGGCGACAATCGCGAGCGCGACGCCGAGAACCCCACCTGCCACTGCGGCGGCGCGCGCAACGACGAGCACGCGGCGATCGTCTGCCGCGGGATTGAGGAAACGCTTGTAAAGGTCCTTGGAGAGCGAGGTCGCGAGCATGAAGAGAATCGCGTCGGCCGCACTCAGTTCGGCCGAAAAGACCGCCGCGAGTCCGAGTGTTCCGACCGCGGGCGGAAGATTGGTCGTGAGCAGCATCGGCAACGCGAGCTCGCGATTTGGCAAGTCGGGATGAAGCACGCGCGCGGCCATGCCGAGGAGCGTCGGCACGATCGCAAATGCCATGAGCAACACCGCGTTGAGCCCGACCCCGATGCGAACGGCACGATCATCGCGGGCGCCGAACACCTTTTGAATCAATCCCGGCGACACCACAAACGCCGGCGCCAGCATCGCGACGTAGATCCAACCCGAGCCGCCACCCGAGAAGAAATTCCAGAACTCGGGTGTGGGCTGTGCCGCGCGCAGCGTGTCGAAGCCGCCCGCCGCGGAAAGAGCGAGCGGCAAAGCAACGCCGAACCCGACAAACTTGACGGTGAGCTGCACGACGTTGACGCCAACCGACGACAGCAGGCCTCCCGCCATGAAATACGTCGTGATGACGATGCCACCGAGCACGCAGCCCACGTATTTGGGCAGGCCCGCGACCACGTTGACGATCGTGGAGATCGCAATGAGTTGCGCGGCGAGAATCGTCAGCGTGTTGAACCAGAGGAGCACGGCGACGACCAGGCGCACGCGCTCGCCGTAGCGCCACTCGAGGAAGTCACCGACCGTGCGAAAGTCGTGCTCCACCGCGAGGCGCCGGATGCGCGGCCCGACCCACATCGCCAGAAAGAACGATCCGATTCCCGCGGAACCGACCCACCACCAGGCGCTGAGACCATCGCGATACCCGAGACCGGCGGCGCCAACGGTCGAGCCCGCGCCGATGTTGGAGGCGAGAAAGGTTGCGAGCAGCAATCCCGGACCAAGTCGGCGCCCCGCGACGAAGAAGTCGCTGGTGCTGCGGACGTGGCGGGCGATCCACAAGCCCAACGCAATCTGAGCGAGCGAGTACGCGAGGAGCAGCGTCAGGTGCGTCATGTCGCAACGCGGATATTACAATCACGCGCAGATGATCGACCGTGTGTTCGCGGAGGTTGAGGCGGCCGCCGAAGAAATCGTCGAGTTCACACGCGATTTGATTCGCATTCCGACGGTTAATCCTCCCGGCGATGCGTACACCGAGTGCGCGCGGTTGATCGGCGATCGGCTCGCGGCCTTTGACTTCACCGTTGACTACGTGGAGCCGGTCGGCCGGCCCGAGCATACGCGCGCACACCCGCGCGTCAACGTCATCGGGCTGCGCAGCGGCGCTCACGCTCGCCCGCTGGTTCACTTCAATGGCCACTTCGATGTCGTCCCCGCCGGCGAAGGGTGGACCGTCGATCCGTTTGCGGGCGTCGTTCGGGACGGCAAAATCTACGGGCGCGGTGCCTGCGATATGAAGGCTGGCATCGCGGCGGCGATTTACGCGGCGGAGGCGGTGCGGCGGGCGGGGGTCGCTCTCACCGGCAGCGTCGAAATCAGCGGCACCGTCGACGAGGAGAGCGGCGGCTTTGCGGGAGTCGGCTGGCTCTGCGAACACGGCCGCATTGCGGCGGCGCGGACAGACGTAGTGATCATCCCCGAGCCGCTCAACGTCGACCGCATCTGCATCGGTCACCGCGGCGTTTACTGGTTCGAGGTCACGACGCACGGCAGAACCGCGCATGGCAGCATGCCGTTTCTCGGGATCAGCGCCATCGAGCACATGGGTTACGTGCTCGATGCGCTCTACCGCGAGCTCATCCCCGCGCTGGCCCTCCGCATCACCGACCTGCCGGTCGTCCCCGAGCTGGCGCGTCATCCCACGCTCAACGTGAACGCGATCGAGGGCGGGCAGAAGATCGATGGCATTCAGACGCCGTGCGTCGCGGATCGGTGCCGCGCCGTCTTCGATCGACGCTTTCTCCTCGAGGAAGGATTCGAGCGCACCCGGGAAGAGATCGGCGCGTTGCTCGAACATGTCTCGGCGCACGAGTCCGGAGATGTTCTACGAGCTGCGTGACTTGCTCGTCGTCCATCCGGTACTCACGCCGGAGGACTCACCCGTGATCGATGCCGTCGATCGCGCGATCCAGCAGGTGCTCGGCCGTCCGGCAACACTCGTCGCCAGCCCCGGCACTTACGACCACAAACACGTCGATCGCATCGGGGGCGTGCAGAACTGCGTCGCTTACGGCCCAGGAATCCTCGATCTGGCGCATCAGCCCGACGAGTGGTGCGGCGTTGACGATCTCATCAACGCGACGAAGGTTCTGGCCCTGAGCCTGCTAGAGTTGGCGGGGTAAGGAGATCACGGTGAAGCACGCACTGTTTGCCTTCGCCTTGTGTGCCATGGCAGGAACGACCTTCGCGCAGTCGGGCGGCCCGAGGGGCACTTCACGCGGATTGACCGAAGTCGCCGGCCTCAAAGTGGGCCATCACACGCTCGCCGAACGGCCCACCGGATGCACCGTGATCCTGGTCGAGGGAGACGGTGCGGTCGGCGGTGTGTCGCAGCGCGGCGGCGCGCCGGGCACCCGCGAGACCGACCTCTTGCATCCGCTCAACATGGTCGACCGGGTCAATGCGATCGTGCTCGCCGGCGGGAGCGCCTTTGGACTCGATTCCGCGCAAGGCGTGGTCAAGTATCTCGACGAGCGCAGCATCGGCTACAAGACGAGGGCCGGGGTCGTGCCGATCGTGCCGGCCGCTATTCTTTTCGACCTTGGCTTCGGCAACGACAGCAAAATCCGACCAACCGCCGACTGCGGCTATCGCGCGGCGCAGAGCGCGAGCGACGGGCCAGTGGCGGAAGGCAACGTCGGCGCTGGTGCGGGCGCCACCGTCGGGAAACTGGGCGGTCAAGCGGAACATCCCGGCTACCCGGGGGCGGACGACGAGGTCCGATGAAAGCCGGGATTGGCAGCGCCGCAATCACACTGCCCAATGGTCTCGTGGTCGCGGCTATTGTCGCGGTGAACGGCGTCGGCGACGTCATTGATCCGGTCTCTGGCAAGGTCGTGGCGGGCGTGCGCAATCCTGACGGCACGCTCGCTGACGCGCGTACGCTGCTCCGTTCGGGCGCACTCTCGCCCACGCCACGTGCGGGAGAGAACACGACCATCGCCGTGGTCGCCACCAACGCCGCGCTGACAAAAGATCAGGTCAACCGGATGGCGCTGATGGCGGATGACGGCTTGGCGCGTGCGATCAACCCGTCGCACACGGTTGGCGATGGCGACACCGTGTTCTCGCTGGCGACGGGCCGATGGACCGGCGACGTCAACGTGACGGTGATCGGCGCACTAGCGGCCGAAGCACTGGCCGAAGCCGTCGTGCGGGCTGCCGTTTACGCGGAGACTCTCGGCGGAGCGCCGTCAGCACGCGAGATGGGGACGATCCCGGCACGGTTCAACCCACGTCCGCGCTAGGCGTTGGTCCATCGCACACTCAAATGCTCTCGCTGATCTTCGCGAGGTCATCCGAACGCTATTTCACTTGGCGATGACGTCTCAGACTATCGGCGGTCGGCGGTCGGCTCTCGGCGCTTTCACAGTGTGCGCATCGCTGCTTCTCTGTTCTGCGTCTGCGTTCGCGCAGGACCGTTCGACCGATGCGGTCTATGCCGCCTATATGCGTCTCTACGGTGGCGAACGTGAAGGCAGCTTCAACGACTTCAAGGCGCTCTACGCACAGGACTCGCAGGCGCTTCCGGCATGGTTCGGGATGCTCGCCGCGCACGAACGGCGCATCGAGCTGGACGACTCGCTCGGCCCCGCGTTTGAACAGGGGATCGCGCGCTTTCTCGATCACGCGGAGCAGCGCTACCGCCGCAGCCATGCGGACGCCGAATCGCTCTTTTACCTCGCGCAGGGCTATCTGCTTCGCAGCATGTATCGCCTCGAGCACGATAAAGGTGTATTCGGGGCCGCGCGCGATGGGGCCAAAGCCAAGGGGTACGCCGACGCGTATATCGAGGCACACCCCGAACACGGCGATGCGTATCTCGCCTTGGGCCTTTACAACTACTACGTCGATATCGCGCCGAACTTCATCAAGGTGCTGCGGGTCGTGCTCTTCCTGCCGTCAGGCAACCGCACAGAAGGTCTTCGACAACTCGACCGGGCCTCGCGCGAGGGAAGTTTGTTCGGGCCGGTGGCGGCTGCCTCCCTCGCCGAGATCTATGGTTCGCTTGAAGGACGCCCCACCGAAGCCATCGCGATTAGCGAAGGGCTCGTGCGCCGCTTCCCTGGCAGCGCCGAGATGCGTCTCGATCTTGCGCAAACCTACTTGCACCCCGTGATCGAGGCGTACGAGAAGGCGGCGCAGCAGTACACCGCGGTCGTCGATCGTGCGAATGGACCTTCGACCGAGCATGTGCAGCAGCGTTGTCAGGGCATGCTCGGATTGGCAAATCTGCGGCGCACGCAGTGGCGACTGGACGAAGCGATTGCCATCCTCACTCCGGTCATCGATCAACAGATCGCGAAACCGGCGTGGGTCGCCCCGACATTTCTGCTGCGCCGCGCCAACTATCGCGCGCTTCTCAACGATCCGGCCGCGGTCGCCGATGTTCGCCGCGTGCTCGGGGAAAAGCCGCCCGATGCCTACCGCAAAGCCGCCGACCGGCAGCTCACGTTCATCGAGGCGCGGCGCAGAACAAACGAGGCGACCATCTACGCCGCCCTCGTCCCCGGCAATCGTCTGGTTGTGGAGCATCGATGGGACGAGGCGCGCACGATCTACGACGCCGTCGCGGCGATGCACCCGGCCGATTGGCAGGTGCGGTATCGGCGGGCCTATCTCGAATTCGCACGCGGCAACTACGACAGCGCAGCCAGGGCATTCAACGAGATCGTGTCGGCCACCGCGCCCATCCCTTCATGGTTAAAGGCCGCGGCAATGCTCAACCTGGCATACACCCACGACATCGCCGGCCGTCGCAAGGATGCGGTCACCTTCTACAGGACGGTCGTCGACAAGTACCAAAACGAAGCGGCGGCCGGGGCGGCGCGGGTGGGCCTGATTTCACCGGTACCGCCGCCGCGCCTAACGCCGCCTGCAAATCGCACATCTGCACATGAATCTGCCAGTCTCCACAACCCCAAATCTCCACAATCTCCTACACGCTGTCATGGACACAGGACGGGGTCCTGTCGCGGAGACACCGGCAGTTGTTTTCTGGCGCTCGGAAGTTGTAGTGTTTCAGGCACTTAGCCAGAGTTGAGTACGGGTACGGGGCTTGCTCAGAAGAGACGCCGGAGGGCGGGTTGTCCCCGTCGCGAGGACAGTCGACCGGTAAAACCATGGAATTCAACAAGCTCATGTTTGGCGCTCTCGCATTAGGATGCCTCGCCGCGGCGGCGGCGGGTGGGTACATCGCGGCGGATCGCACGCCCGACGCAAGGCCGAACGCGACTGTGGCGGCGCCCGCAGAGCTAGCGGAGCGGGCCACGTCGTCGCGACCGGTAGCCGAGTCGGAAGGCGTGATCACGCCAGAAGCCCCGGCTTCGCCGGCAGCGACGGCTCCCAAGCTCGAGGCCGAGGCGCCCATCGTCGCGACCCCACGTCGCGAATCCGCGCCGCGGCCGACACGAACGGCACCGGCTCCAACGCCGGCGCGAAGCCCCGTCGCCGTGAGCCCGACCCGAAGCGCCCGCAATGAGCCCGCCCCACCGGCGACTCCCCCAGCCGCCCCACAGAACGGCGGCGGCATGTGGGAGGCGAGACCGAGCATCGAGCCTGAGCGCGCGCCCGAAGCACCACGTGAGCCGGAGCCTCCGCCCGCACCCGAGTTCGTCGAGCTGGTCATTCCGTCAGACGCCGTCCTCGGCTTGCAGATTGAGCGCACCGTCTCGAGTGAGGTTGCCCGAGTCGAAGATCGCGTGGACGCCCGGGTGACGCGCGACGTCCGCGTGGGCAATCGCGTGGCGATCCCGGCCGGATCGCTGGTGCAGGGCTCGGTGATGGAAGTTGAGCGCGGCGGCAAGGTGCGGGAGCGTTCCAAGCTCGGCATTCGGTTCCACACGGTCGTGCTCGCCGACGGCTCGCGGTTGACCATCAAGACCGATTCCGTTGTGCGTGAAGGGCCGTCGCCCGCCAAAGAAAGCGCGGCGAAGATCGGCGGCGCTGCAGCGGGAGGCGCGATTCTCGGCGCCATCCTCGGTGGTGGGAAAGGCGCTGTCATCGGCGGCTCGATTGGCGCTGCCGGCGGCACCGCGGCCACGATGGCCGGCAACCGGCAACCCGCCGTTCTCCCGGCCGGTTCGACCGTGAGCGTGCGAGTGCAGCAACCGGTGACCGTTACGATCGAAAAGTAGAGGGCGATCGAAGGCCGGTCCTCCACCGTAACCTTTGCGAAGGTGGTTGGACCGGCCGGTCGTTGCCCCACTTACTAGCTTTCCCCGACCTACCAGGCCCACCAGACCCACCAGACCCACCCGACCTACCCGACCTACCAGACCGGCGTGGCACGCGCTGACGCGCGTATGATTGACCCGGAGGTCGATCATGCGCGTTTCGTTTGTACTTGCCCTGCTTCTTTGCGCCGTCGCCACGACATCCGCGCAGCAGAAGATGGAGCGCCCTGGCATCAGCAACTACACCAAAGTCGACGCGGTCGTCGCCTGCGGCGGCGCGACCGAGACATCCGCTCTCGCTGGTCTCAAGGCCGACGGGTTCAAGACGATCATCAACTTGCGCCAGCCGAGCGAATCCGGCGCCAACATCGAAGAGAATGCCGCCGCGGCCAAGGCCCTCGGCCTCAACTACGTGAACATTCCTGTCAACGGGCAGGCACCGGACGTGAAAGCCGTCGATCAATTCCTCGCGACCATTGCCAACAAAGCCAATCAGCCCGCGTTTATCCATTGCGCGTCGGCGAGCCGCGTCGGTGCACTCTGGCTCGTGAAACGTGTGCTTCAGGATGGATGGGCGGTTGACAAGGCGACAGAGGAAGCGAAGTTGATCGGCCTGCGCAGCGCGCCGCTCGAGCAGTTTGCGCTGAAGTACATCGAGGAGCACAAGAAGTAGGCTCGCCAGGCATCAGGTGCCAGGCGTCAGGTGCCAGGGATCAGGGATCAGGGATCGGGATCGGGATCAGGGAGTCTAGTCGTAAGCCGAAGCGTAAGCCGTAGGCGGTAAGTGGTTAGCGGTAAGCCATTTTACGGCGCGACCGTCCACCGCTGTTGCCACAGTTCGCCCGCGCGTTCGAGAGCGACGCAGCCGTTCAACGGAAACGGCGCTGAGAGGCGGTCACGGTGCCCTGTGGTCAGGCGGTGCAGGAGCGCGGGCAGCAATGGCATGTGGCTCGCGAGGACCACGTCGCGGTTTTCACCAACCAGCGCGCTGTCCACGATTGCTGGGTCGTCATCCGGCTGCAATCCACGCACCGCCGCAAAGGTTGCAAACGGATTCGTCAGCCGGAGCCACGCTTCCGCAGTTTGCCGTGCGCGCAGCTTGCCGCTGTGCCAGATCAGCGCAGGCTTGGCGCCGTGTTCCACGGCCGCCCGCGCGACACGCTCCGCTTGTTCGAGCCCGACGGTCGAAAGCGGCCGCGTGTGGTCGATCTGTCCCGAGAGCGCCTGTGCATGATGAACGAGGTACACGAACTGAGTCATTGACAGGATTCGACCCGGACAGGATACTTGAGGGTCGTCTGGCGCGGCGATTTCACGACTTGATGGGCCGCGCTTTTTGACGGTCGATCGCAACGACGGTTCGTCATCGGGATTGGTCACGCGTGTTCTTGGAACACGCGTCATCGAACCTACGTCACGAACCATCGTCGCGAGCCGCCGTCACCACCCTATCTAAGTCGCGAAGGTCCGCGACTTGGCGGGCCTTTTTATTTATGACGCGTAGTTGAGAAGTTCAAAGTTCAAAGTTGAGAAAGACCGCGCGGGCCCATAGGCCTGTCTCAACTTTGAGCCTGGAACTTTGAACTTTGAACTTACAGCGAAGGAGCACCATGTCGCAGTTCACGTTTACGTCCGAGTCGGTATCTGAGGGGCACCCCGACAAGGTGTGCGATTACATTTCCGACTCCATTCTCGACGCCTGCTTTGAGCAGGATCCCGGAGCCGCGTCGCCTGCGAAACACTGGTCAAGAGCGACCATGTCGTGCTCGCCGGCGAAATCACCACCAACGCGACGATTGATCACGACCGGGTCGTGCGGCAGGCCGTCAAGGAGATTGGTTACACGGACACGAGCGAGCCCTTCTGCGATACCACGCTCAAGGTGATGTCGCTCATCACCCGACAATCAAACGAGATCAGCCAGGGTGTGACGGCGTCGACGAGTCAGAGCGGCGACCAGGGCGCCGGCGATCAGGGGATCATGTTTGGCTACGCCAGCGACGAGTCGCGACGAGATGATGCCGCTGCCGATCGTCCTCGCCCACAAGCTCACCTACGGCCTGGCGCAGGATCGCAAAGGCGGCCGCGTCGACTTCCTCCGCCCCGATAGCAAGTCCCAGGTATCGGTCGCCTATGACGGCAACATCCCAACGCATGTCACCGCCGTCGTCGTCTCGACCCAGCACACCCCGGCTGCCGATCAGAGGCGCATCACGGAGTATGTGCGCGAGGATCTCGGTCCACGCGTGCTCGGCCAATGGTGGCGCAAGGATCTGCAGCTGTATGTCAATCCCACCGGCAGCTTCATTCACGGCGGCCCGTCAGCCGACGCCGGCGTCACCGGACGCAAGATCATCGTCAACTGCGTCCGGTGGCTGGGGACGCCACGGCGGCGGCGCCTTCAGCGGCAAGGATCCGTCGAAGGTCGATCGCAGCTCGGCCTACTTCTGCCGCTTCGTCGCGCGCCAGGTGATCGGGGCTGGCCTCGCGAAGAAGGCGGAAATTCAAGTCGGCTATGCCATCGGCATGGCCAAGCCTGTGTCAGTCAAAGTCGACACATTTGGCACCGGCGACGAGCGCGCCGCCGCCGAGTACGTGATGCACACCTTCGACTTTCGGCCGCGCGCCATCATCGAGCGACTCGATCTGCTCCGCCCCATCTACCGTCAGACAACCAACTACGGCCACTTCGGCCGGACCGGCCTGCCGTGGGAAGAACCGGTGGCGGTCGCGGTCAAATAGTTACAAGTTCAACGTTCAAAGTTCAAAGGCGCGGGGCTCACGCCCCGCGCTTTTCACTTGCGTCGCATTTTCTCCGTCACGATCCCGACGCGCTCCACACCCGCCCCTTTGGCCGCGTCGATCACGTTCACAATCTCGCCGTAGCGCAGCGTGCCTGCCCCCATGATGAAGAGCGTCTTGTCGCGCCGATCGTTATAGATCTCGCGCAGCCGCGGCTCGAGGGTGTCGAGGGTGACCGACTGCTTGTTGATCGCGAGCGTTCGATCCGCGGAGTACTCGACGACAACATGCTCGGTGACGGCGAGCGTGGCGGCCGGCGCGCTGTCCGGCTGGCAGGCTCGTGTCAAGTCCGCGCTGCGACAGTGGCAACGCCGACATGAAGATGACGAGCAAGACCAGCAGCACGTCGATCATCGGCGTGACGTTGAGATTGCTGGTGGGTTGCATCACTTCCCCGCCAGCGTAAACGTCACGGTGACCGTCATGATCACGGGAACCGGCACGCCGTTGAGGAGCGTCGCCGCGTACTCCCACTGGCTCACCGCATCGATCGCCGCGCGATCGAGCAGCGGGATCGAGCGCAGCACCTGCAGATCTTCGACTCGCCCAGTGACCCCAATCCGCGCCTGCAGAATCACCGTGCCTTGTCACCCGCGCGGCCTGCGCAATGGCGGGATAGACAGGTAACACATCGCGCGTTTTTCGCGGCGGCCGGATGTCGCCGCCCGGTCTGACCGCTGCCGGAGGCGCCTGTGCGACGGGCGGCGGCGGTGGCGGTTCCCTGACGATCACGACGCCACCAGGCACACCGCCTGGCACACCTGTGTCTGGGAAATCGACGTCGGGCAGGGGGCGTTCGGGTTTGATGGAGTCGGGAGCCTCGATCGGCGCCGCGTCAGGATTCGCCGGCCGATCCGTCTTCTCTACCTTCCGTGTTACCGGCGGTGGCGGCTCCGGGGGCGGTGGTGGCGAAACGAAAAATCCCTCGTACTCGCGCGGCGATGGCAGGAGGTCGGTTGCGAGCAGCGGCACGAGCACGATCGGAATAATCAGCGCAACGTGAGCGGCAAGCGAGAGTGGAACGGTGTACCGCTTGCGATTGCCGAGGGAGACAGGCGGAGTCGTGACGGCACCGAACAGATCGCGCGGCATGGGGGCACTCCTTGCGCGTGAGCGCGTGTAGCACGGACCGCTTGGTCCGCCTAAAGAGCCACCGTGAGATCGGCCGATCGTGACGGGCTATGACGGTTGGACACTGAGGACACTGGAAGGTTCCGGCGGGACAGCGAACGTGCGATGGAGTGCATGACGGCCGACCGCGAACACGATCACCGACCGAGTGGGCCCGCGGTAGCGGTGACCGACAGTGGTTCGCCGGGCGCAACGCCTGAGGTGTCCTGCCAGATCGTCGACGTCTGATTGACGGCAAAAGCGCGATTTCCACTCGAACCAACACCCATCGGGATAGCCGTTCCATAAAAACTACTGGCCGTCGCCATGCCATTGCAATCGAGCGCCTCCGGGGTACACCAGCGGTACCGACTCGCAATCGCGAAGCGATACCCGCTCTTGGTCGCTCCATTAGCGTCCATGTCCGAGCTAATCCAGGCTGTGTTTACCCTGGGCACGGTGTCGCAAGCGCACTCAGGTCTGCTCGCGTAACCGCAGTTGGTATTACTGTAATCTGCCTGCGCCGAGCGATTGTGCGCATCGTGCCGATCGCTGAGGCCTCGTTGCCGGCAATCCGCGCTCGCAGCAGCCCCGCGACGGCCATCGCCGCAATCACCCCGATGATGGCGACCACGATGAGCAGCTCGATCAGCGTGAAGCCCTTGTTGTTACGCATCCTGCCGATCTAAGGGCAAGAACCCTGCCCGAAACGAAGACTGCAATGGGGCGGATGCGACCAGCCGGGGCAACTCGTTGAGCCAGCGGGGAGTTAGCGGCGTACGGAAAAGGGCCACCGAGCGGTCGAAATTGGCCGGGTGCGGTCGCGGCGAACAAAATTTGTCACCGGCGGCCGCGGATCCGCGCCAGAAAACGTCTTACTTTGCGAGTTTGAGCGATTTGATGGACATCATCTTTTGGCCGTCTTTTTCGCTCACTTCACCCGTGACTTCGACCCTTTTGGCCACGAAATCAATCAGTTTGGCGTTCTTGTTCGCCGCCCAGTCCCCGGTGACGACGTAGATCGCGTCCTCGGTGAGAATGCCGACCGGCTGTCCGCGTGTCGCGCAACGCAGGGCGCACACGGCATGATCGGCGCCCTTGCCGCCAGCGCCCTTGCTGGTGGAACAGGCGACGTCGACAAGTTCACCCTTGACCGTCATGTCGGCCGCGAAGATCGGAACCGAAATCGCCGCGAGAAACGCTGTACCGGCTGCGATCGCGAGAATCTTGCGCATCTGAGGAACTCCTTGGAACGTGTCGCGTTGCCGGGAGACGAGCTACCCGAGTGTACCTTGGAATGGTCGAGGCTGCCGATCGACACCTTCGTGCCGGTCCGCTGACCTCCGTCCCTGGGGCGAGCCGCGCCAACGCCGCGGGGGACTGTCGCTATACTGCCTTCGTTCAGGAGTCCAGACATGGTGCATCGCTCCCGCCTGCTGCTCATTTGCCTGATCGCGGCGACTGCCGCCGCGAGCGTCACGTCCCTTACCGGCCAGAGCACCTCTCCTCCAGGCATCGACGATCTTCTGAACCTCAAACGCGTCGCTGCACCGGCGATCTCACCGGACGGGCAACTCGTGGCCTACACGGTGCGCGAGACCAACTGGGATGACAACGCCTACGAGACGGAGATCTGGCTGGGTGACGCGAAGCAGACCCGGCAACTCACAAACGGCAAGAAATCGAGCGTGCAGCCCACGTGGTCGCGCGACGGCCGATCGCTTGCGTTCGTTTCCGATCGGGACGGCAAACGCCAGATCTACAGAATCGATATCACCGGAGGGGAGGCGGAGCGTCTCACGAACACCGAGGAGGACGTCAACAGCTTTGCGTGGTCGCCCGACAACACGCGCATCGCGTTCACGATGACCGACGCGATTGCCGAAAGCGTCAAGGAACGCGAGAAACGCTTTGGAGAAATCCGCATCGAGGATCAGGACCGCCGCATGGCGCATCTCTACGTACTCGACGTCGCGACGCGGCAATCACGCGTGCTCACGAAAGGCGACTTCGTCGTCGGCAACTTCGACTGGTCGCCTGACGGCACGACGATCGTCTTCGATCATCGCGTGTCCTCCGATCCGGCGGACGGCATGACCGCCGACATCTCCGTGGTCGACGTCGCGACCGGGACACGCCGCGTGATCGTGAAGCAGGACGGCCCCGATTCGAATCCGCGGTGGTCACCCGACGGCAGGCGCATCGCGTTTGTTTCTTCGATGGGAAAGCCTGACTCGTTTTTCCGGAACAGCGTTGTCGCGGTCGTGCAGCCGGGTGCCGCCAAGGTGGACAGCCTCACCGACGCCTTCGACGAAGATCCGTCGCTCGTGGCCTGGACCAAGGATGGCATCTACTTCGGCGCGGCGCAGCGAACCTGGTCGTACCTGTTCCGACTCACTCCCGAGACGCGCCAGATCGTGCGCCATGCCGCCGGCGATCGCTGGATCGGCAGCGGCTTCTCGATCGCGCGGGACGCACCCCGCGTGGCTTTTGTCGCTGCTGGCCCGACTGAGTTCGCCGACGTCTACGTCGCGTCACTTGCACCGACGCTGGCCGGTGCAACGCGCGTCAGCGATACCGGCGCGCAAATCGCCGCATGGCCGAAACATTCGCGCGACGTGGTTCGCTGGACCAGCCAGGACGGAGCCGAGATTGAAGGCGTGTTGCACAAACCGTCCGATTTTCAGCCGGGACGCCGCTATCCGTTGTTGGTGGTGATCCACGGAGGCCCGACCGGTGTGTCGCGGCCTGTTCCGTACACCAACAACGTCGGCTACTACCCCATTGACCTGTGGCTCGCGCGTGGCACGCTCGTGCTCGAACCCAACTACCGCGGCAGCGCCGGCTACGGTGAAAAGTTTCGATCGCTCAACGTGCGCAATCTGGGTATCGGCGACGCGTGGGACGTGCTCTCCGGCATCGATCGTCTGGCCGCGGACGGACTCGTCGACGTCAATCGCGTCGGCGCGATGGGATGGAGCCAGGGCGGCTACATCTCCGCGTTTCTCACCACGAAGCACTGCGGATCGATTCAAGGCGATTTCGGTGGGCGCCGGTATTTCCAATTGGATGACCTACTACGTCAACACCGATATCCATCCCTTTACGCGGCAGTACCTCAAAGCGACGCCGTGGGACGACCCGAAAATCTACGCCGACACGTCGCCGATGACGTACATCAAGTCCGCGAAAACGCCGACGCTGATTCAGCACGGCGATCAGGATCAGCGCGTTCCTCCGCCGAACGCATTCGAGTTGTATCAGGGGTTGCGCGATCAGAACGTGCCGGTGGAACTCGTGTTGTTCAAGGGCTTCGGGCACCCGCTCAACAAACCCAAAGCCAATCGCGGCGCGATGCAGCAGAATTTCGACTGGTTCAACAAGTATCTGTGGACAAACACAGGGGTGACGCAATGACAGCACCGCACACGGCCCGGCGCGGGACGCGCCACTATGTCCGACTCGCGATTCTGTTGACGCTCGCAATTGGGCCGGCGCTGCCCTTCGCGCAGGTCCCGTCCGCGCAGACACCACGGCCTGCGATCGTGGCGATCAAGGGTGGAACGGTGCTGACCGTCACCCGCGGCACGATTCAAAACGGCACCGTGATCCTGCGCGACGGCAAGATTGCAGCGGTCGGTGGCGCCGATACGGCCGTCCCCGCGGGTGCCGACATCATCGATGCGACTGGCCGCTTCGTGTCGCCCGGGATCATCGACGCGCACTCGCACATCGCGGCCGACTCGATCAACGAAGGCGGCACGACGGTGAGTTCGATGACGGGCATCGAGGACGTGTTGGATCCCACCGACGTCAACATCTACCGCGATCTGGCGGGCGGGCTCACGGTCGCGAACGTCCTGCACGGCAGCGCCAATCCAATTGGCGGAAAGAATCAGGTGATCAAGCTTCGATGGGGAAAGACCCGCGCCGCCGAGCTGATGTTCGAGGGTGCGATGCCGGGGATCAAGTTCGCGCTCGGAGAGAATCCCAAAGACATGCGATTTGGCGGCGGCGGTGGTCAGCAGCAGCTGCCGCCGCGACGCTACCCCGCCACGCGACTCGGGGTGGAGTTCGTCATTCGCGACGCCTTCAGCCGCGCCAAGGCGTATCAGAAGGATTGGCAGGACTACAACAAGCGGAAGGCCGCGGGCGAAGAGGTGCTCGCACCGCGACGGGATCTGCAGCTCGATCCGCTCGTCGAGATTCTCGAAGGCAAGCGGCTCGTTCATGCGCACTGCTACCGCGCCGACGAGATCCTGATGCTCATCCGGCTTGCAGACGACTTCGGTTTCAAGATTTCGACCTTTCAGCACGTGCTCGAGGGATACAAGGTGGCGGACGAGATCGCCGCGCACGGGGCTGGGGCGTCCACGTTCTCCGATTGGTGGGGCTACAAAGTCGAAGCGGAAGACGCGATTCCCTACAACGCGGCGCTGATGGTGCGGCGTGGTGTCCTCGTCTCGATCAATTCCGACAGCGCCGAGCACGCACGGCGCCTCAACACCGAAGCTGCCAAGACGATCCATTGGGGCGGGCTCACCGAGGATGAAGCCTTTGCGCTTGTCACCATCAACCCGGCGAAGCAGCTTCGCATCGACAGCCGTGTCGGATCGGTCGAACCCGGCAAGGACGCCGACGTCGTGATTTGGAACAAGCACCCCCTCAGCACCTATGCGATCGCGGATCGTGTCTACATCGACGGTCTGTTGTATTACGACCGGTTGCGGGAGGAAGGTCGGCTCACCGAGGCGCGTCAGGAGAAGACCAAGCTTGCCGGCGAAGCGCAGCGTGGGCCGACCACGGAACCGCAAACACCGCGACCGCAGACCGCAACGGAATCGCGCGGCGGGCCGCAACCCGTGGCGTTCCGCGAGCAGAGCGGCGCCAGCGCCGTCCAGGTCATCGCCGGCTCCGTGGCCATCACCAACGCGCGCATTCACCCCATGACGCAAGCCGTTATCGAGCGCGGGACCATCGTGTTCCGCGGCGGGCGGATCGAGTCGCTCGGCGCCAACACAGCGACGCCTTCGGGCGCGCAGGTGATTGATGCACAAGGGGCCGATGTCTATCCCGGCTTCATCGACGCGCGCACAGTTGTGGGGATCAACGAACCCGGCCCGCGGGGTTTCGAAGATGTGGGCGAGATGCTCGAGATCAACGCGGCCCTGAAAGCACATGTCGCGTACCAATGGGACAGCGACGCGATTGCCGTCGCACGGGTCAACGGCGTCACCAGCGTCGCCGTCATTCCCAACGGTGGCTTACTCGGCGGGCAAATCGCCGTCATGAATCTCGACGGCTGGAGCTGGGAGCAGGCGGCGGTCAAACCTGTCGCGGGCGTCAGCTTTCAATTTCCCGTCGTTGGCGGCGGTGGTCGCGGCGGTGGTGGTGGTGGCGGCGGCGGCGGACAGAATCCGGAACGCAAATACGACGATCTCAAACGGGAGCGCGACGCGCGCGTGAAGAAGGTTGAAGATCTGCTCACCCAGACGCGTGCCTACGGCAAGATGCCGGCCGCGGAGCGTGGCGTGGACTGGAACCTCGAGGCGCTCGTGCCAATCGTCGAGGGCCGCGCACCGCTGTTTGTCCAAGCCAACAACGAACCCGAGATTCGCGATGCCGTCGCGTTTGGCGATCGGAACGGTGTGAAGATCGTGATCACTGGCGGCTTGGAGTCGCCGCTCGCGGCACCGCTCCTCAAGGAAAAGAACATCCCCGTCATCCTCGGGTCCATCATGACGACTCCGACGCGACCGGACTTGCATCACGCCGCCACCTATCGCGCGGCGGGCGAGTTGGCACAAGCAGGTGTGACCTTCGCGTTTGGCAGCTCTGGTTATACCGACGTCCGCGCCGTCCCATACCAGGCGGGCATTTCGGTGGCGTGGGGCCTCGACCGCGAACGCGCGCTGCGCGCCTTGACGATCGATGCCGCGGAGATCCTCGGCGTCGCAGACCGGGTTGGAAGCCTCGAGCCTGGCAAAGTGGCGAACGTGGTGATCTGGAACGGCGATCCGCTGGAGATCCGCACGCCGCTGCCCCGCGTATTCATCGCAGGACGCGACGTGGGGCCGGATAACAAGCACCTGATGCTGTATCAGAAGTTTTCGAATCGCCCGGCGCCGCCGCGGCCGAGCGGGACGCGTAGCGCCGGCGCTTCGGCACCGCCGAAGGGAGGCGGGCGATGAAGCGAACCCTTTGCGTGATCAGCGTCATCTGCGGCCTGTCGTTGGGCACACTCGGCGGCTTGTTCGCCCAGGAGCCTGCGCTTCTGAGTTACGCGATCACCAACGCCCGCATCGTGCCCGTCTCGGGCGCGACCATCGCGAGCGGCACCATCGTGTTGCGAAACGGCTTGATCGCGCAGATCGGGGCCAGCGTCAATCCGGCGGCCGGCAGCGTGGTGATCGACGGCAAGGGCCTTACCGTGTATCCGGGCCTGATCGACATGGGAAGCACGGCCGGGCTTGATGTACCGGCGGCGCGGAGCGACAACCCGCAAACGACCGAAGACGTCGAGCGCGCGAAACGCACGCTGCTCGTCAGGCCGCAGCTTCGCGCGGCCGAGTACATCAACCCGTCGGCGCAGCCGCTGGCGAAGTCGGCATCGGCCGGTATCACCACCATCCTGGCGACGCCCGCCGGGGACGCGATTCGCGGACAGAGCGCGCTCGTCAACACCGCGCTCCCGTCCGACGCACCGCAAATCGGCGCAGTGGCCGACGAGCGTCGCGGTCAGCTCATCGTCAAAAGTCCGGTCGCTATGCACGTGAGCTTCGCGGAAAGACCAGCCGGCGGAAATGCGTACCCGGTCTCGCTCATGGGCGTGATTGCGTTCGTGCGCCAGACATTTTCCGACGCACAGTATCAGCAACTCGCGCAGCAGCAATACGAGAAGGCCAAGGCGCGCGGGCCGCGGCCGCTCTACGACCCCGCACTTGACGCGCTGCAGCCTGCATTGTCGGGGCGACTACCGGTCGCATTCGACGCGGAGATGGCGCGGCACATTCTCCGAGCGCTCGACATGGCCAAAGCGTTCAAACTCGATCCGATCATCACCAACGGACGCGAAGCCGACCAGGTCACTGGCGATCTCAAGGCCGCGAACGCCCGGGTGATTCTGAGCCTGAACTATCCGACGAAATCGCAGGCACTGGCGCCGGACGCTGACGAGCCCCTTGAGACGCTGCGGGCCCGCGCAAACGCGCCCAAGACGGCCGCGGCGCTGGAAAAGGCCGGCGTGCCCTTCGCCTTCTCGTCGGCCGGACTCACCGACCCGAAGGACTTCATCAAGAATGCGGGCAAGGCAGTGCAGAATGGGCTGCCGCCTGAAGCCGCACTCAAGGCGCTCACCATCAGCGCGGCCACGATCGCCGGGGCCGCCGATCGGATCGGCTCACTCGAAACGGGAAAGATCGCGAACCTTGTCGTGACCGAAGGCGATCTGTTCGACGAGAAGATGACAATCAAGCACGTGTTTGTAGACGGGAAGCCGGTCAATCTGGAAACGACACCGGCACGTGGCCAGAACCGGACGGGGGGGTAGCTCAAAGTTACAAGTTCAAAGTTCAAAGTTCAAAGTGAAGATCTTTGTCTTGCTCTTTACCGGATCGCAGCAAACGCGATGTCGAGTATCGGATACTCCCGCCAGTCTTTGTAATTGAAGTGCCACCACTCGTTGGGCTCGACGGTAAAATCGTGCCGTTCCATGACCGTTCGCAGCAGATCGCGTCTTGCGCGCGCGTCGGCCGGGCCACCCTCGTAATCGGGGTAGGCGCGCGGCGTCATCTCGTCGTACCCGCTCGGCATCTCCACCGCGTTCCCTGTCTTGCGATCGTACAGAGTGAGGTCGACCGCGCACCCGCGATTGTGCTTTGATCCCGTCGCTGGGTCGGCAACGAACTCGCGCAGCGCCGGAGGGGTGACGTCCCAGAACACCTTCGTGATCGCCCAAGGACGATAGCCGTCGTGAATCAAGAGGCCATAGCCGTGGCGCGCAAGCTCGCGATGCGCCGCGACCAGCGCGAGCGCCGCGGGGCGCTGCAGAAACGCACGCGCTTCAGGGTAGACCTGCTTCCCGGTGAAGTTGTTCGTCGTGGCGTAACGTATCTCGAGCTTGATCGTGGGATCGAGCTGCACCAGTTCGACGAGATCCGCCTTTCGCGTCGCGACCGGGTCAGCCGGCGGACCGGTTTGTGCGGCCGTGAGCACACCGAGGACGACGATCGCTGCGACGCACACAAGACCGTCACGGAGCGCACCGTGTGCACCCTGTTTCATCCCGCTAACCAGACACAACGCGGTGAGCGTTTTCATGAGTGGAGCAGTTCATTCTAGTGCTTGCGCCAGGAAGGTGGAGACACGAAGCGGCGCGGCCCTGGGACACCGGATTGCTTGCGCTCGAAGCAGTGATCGAACGTGGGCTATGCTGCGCTGGATGAGTGCGGACATGCCGAAGATGCACGACCAGTCTCTGCTCGAGGCTCTGCTGGACTCCTGGGATCGGAACAACACCATCCTCGTCAACCTGCTGCGTGCGATCCCGAATGGGCGGCTGGACGCCAGGACCATGGACAGCAGTCCAACCCTCGCGCAGCTGTTCACGCACATCCACTACGTGCGACTCGTGTTCGTCGTCGAGGATGCGCCCGAATTCGGCGGCCCGCTGCCCAAAGGTGAGTGGGCGGCCGAACACGATCGCGGTCGAATCGCGGAAATGCTGAACGACAGCGCGAAGGTCGTTCGCGACGCTGTCAAGGGCAGACTGCAGGCGGGCCGCGACATGGACGTGCACTATGACCATCCAATCCTCATGCTCCAGCACATGATCTGGCACGAGGGCTACCACCACGGTCAGATCAAGCTGGCCCTCAAAGCGATTGGCTGCCCGTTCGATGATGAGGAGATTGGCCCAGTCACCTGGGGCGTCTGGATGAAGAAGACCGACGCGCCCTAGGACGTGGTCCAGACTCGCACCACCGCGGGAAATAGCCACTCGAGCACGCGGTGGAAGCGGCTGGCCCACGCACGTTCGTTGTGCTCTCCGCCTTCGACGTCCTCGTAGCGCAGGTCGACACCCTCGACCCAGCCGGCCTTGATCAGTCCAGCGTTGAGGAGCCGTGCGTCCTCGAGAACGCGCTTGGCGCTGCCCGCGCCCCTGCTCTCGGCGGTACCATGTCGACCCACAGCCGTGGGCGATTGGTCGGCGCCTTGCGCACGTAGCGCAGGATTGATCGTCGATCCCACCACACCGACGGCGACATCACCGCGGCCTTGCCGAAGACATCGGGGCGGGTGAGCGCGATGTACAGACGACACAGCCCGCCGAGCGAGGACCCGCCGATGCCGGTGTTGGCCGCGTCCGGCCAGGTACGAAACGTCGTGTCCACGAACGTTTTGACGGTGCCGATGAGGAACGCCGCGTATGCATCAGCCTGGCCTCCGCCACGCTTGCGATCGTGCGTGTGCGTGTTACTCGTTGATCCGGTCGGAGCCCCTGTTGTCGATCCCCGCGATGATGAGTGGCTCGATCGTGCCGGACGCAATCAGCGCGGTGGCTGTTTCCGTCACGCGCCACCCCTCTCCCCCGAACGCGCGCGCCGGGTCAAAGAGGTTCTGGCCATCCTGCAGATACAACACGGGATAGCGTCGCTTGGCGTCGACTTCGTATCCTGGTGGGAGGTAAACGGTGAGTTGGCGTCCATCGGGTAGCAGCGCTGACTGAAGCATTCAGAAGTTTCAGTATAGTTTCTCGACGATGCATCGCTCTTACCACCGCTGGCATTCGCCCGCGCTCGGCCGGGACATGGAGCTGCTGCTGTTCGGCCATGCGGGCACGCCATCATCGTCTTTCCGACCTCGATGGGCGCGTTTTTCGAGTACGAAGACATCGGGCATGATCGACGCGCTCGCCGAGAAGCTCGAACAGCGGCGGGTTGCAGCTGTTCTGCGTCGCGACCGTCGATGCCGAGAGCTTCTACAAACACCTCCATCCGCGCGACCGCATCGACCGGTACCTGCACTACGAGCGCTACCTGCTGGAGGACGTCGTGCCGTTCGTCCACCGGGTCAACGGGCACCAAGCCATCGGCGCTCACCGGGTGCAGCTTCGGCGCGTATCACGCGCTCACGATGGCGCTGCGCCATCCGGACATCTTTCACGTGCGTGCGTCACGATGGGCGGCGCCTTCGACGTCTCGCAGTTCCTCGACGGCTACTACGACCAGGACGCCTACTCTGCTCTCCCCGCCGCACTTTCTGCCGAATCTCGCCGACCCGTGGTTTCTCGATCGCTACCGCCGGAACAAGTGGGTGCTCGTGACAGGCGAACACGACATCTGCCGCGCGCGACGACCGAGCAGACCGCGGGACTGCTTGCCGCCAAGGGCATTCCGCACAGCCTGCACGTCTGGGAGCACGGGTCCGAACACGACTGGCCGGAGTGGCGGCAAGATGGCCGCGGCGTACATTCCTAGCCGTCCAAGACCTGGGTCGCGTTTCAGCGTCTGGATATGAAGGTACGAGTTCGAGCGTCTCCGATTCGACGCTTATGCTGATAGAGTTCCTGCCATGCAGCGCATAGGCGTCATCTTCGGCATGGAGGAGACGTTTCCGCCGGCGCTGGTGGAGCGCATCAATCCGCTCGGCGGCCGGACATGCACCGCCGAGTTCGTCGAGGTGGGCGCCGTGCGCATGGACGAGCCCGCGCGCTACCGCGTCATCGTCGATCGCATCTCGCACGACATCCCGTTCTATCGCGCGTACCTCAAGAACGCGGTGCTCGCCGGCACGACCGTCATCAACAACCCGTTCTGGTGGAGCGCCGACGACAAGTTCTTCAACTACGCGCTGGCGACCGCGGCTCGGCGTGGCGATGCCGCCGACGGTGCTGCTGCCGCACAAGCAGCATCCGCCCGGCACGACCGATCGGTCGATGCGCAACCTGCAGTACCCGCTCGACTGGGACGGCGTGTTCGAGTACGTCGGCTTCCCGGCGTTCCTGAAGCCGTTCGACGGCGGCGGCTGGAAGGACGTCTACAAGGTCGGACTCGCCGAAGGAGTTCTTCGCCGCCTACGACAAACGCGCAAGCTCTGCATGACGCTGCAGCGCGGCGTGCAACTTCAACGAATACTTCCGCTGCTACGTCGTCGGCCAGGAGCAGGTGCGCATCATGCCGTACGACCCGCGCGCGCCGTTCCACGAGCGCTACATCACGGACCCGCCGCCGTACGATCGCGGCGCTGCTCGCCCGCGTCGAGCGCGATGCGATCACGCTGTGCCGCGCGCTCGGCTACGACCTCAACACCGTCGAGTTCGCGGTCGAAGACGGCGTGCCCTACGCGATCGACTTCATGAACCCGGCGCCGGACGCCGATCGTGCACTCGGTCGGCGAGGCCAACTTCGACGTGGATCGTCGAGGCCATGGCGGAGCTCGCCGTCCGAAAAGCGCTCGACGCCGCCGCGTGCGCCGGTCGAACTGCGGTGGCAGCGACTGCTGAATGCGCTCCGGTGGACACCGATGACGACAGCCCTCCTTCACGACTCGGCATCGAGGAGGAATACCAGACGATCGATCCCGACACGTTCGATCTGCGATCGCACATCCAGACCGAGATCGTCGCGAAGGGCAAGCGGCAGATGAACGAGCGCGTGAAGGCCGAGATGCACCAGTCGGTCGATCGAGGTCGGCACCGGCGTCTGTGCCGAACGATCAAGGAGGCGCGCGACGATCTGCGTCGACCTGCGGCGCCAGATGATCGCGCTCGCCGACGAGAACGGCCTGCGGCTCGTCGCCGGCGCCACGCATCCGTTCGCCGACTGGCGCGTGCAGGACATCTACCCCGACGAGCGATACCTGCAGGTCGTCGAGGACATGCAGATGGTCGCGCGCGCGAACCTGATCTTCGGCCTGCACGTCCACGTCGGCATCGAGGATCGCGAGACGCTCGATCCACCTGATGAACCAGATGCGCTACTTCCTGCCGCACCTGCTGGCGCTCTCGACCAACTCGCCGTTCTGGATCGGCATGAACACCGGCCTGAAGTCGTACCGCTGCAAGGTGTTCGACCGGTTCCCGCGCACGAACATCCCCGACACGTTCGCGTCAGTGGGCCGATTTCGACGGACTTCGTCAATCTGCTGGTCGCGCACCAGCTGCATCGACAACGCCAAGAGGATCTGGTGGGACATCCGGCCGCATCCGTTCTTCGCCACGCTCGAGATCCGCGATCTGCGACATCCCGATGCGCGTGGACGAGACGCTGGCGCTCGCCGCGCTCATCCAGGCGACGGTGGTCAAGCTGTACCGGCTGCACGCGCGCAACCAGGGCTGGCGCATGTACAGCCGCGCGCTGATCATGGAGAACAAGTGGCGCGCCTCCGCGCTACGGCATCGACGGCATGCTCATCGACTTCGGCCGCGAGCGGGAGGTGCCCGCGCGCGAGCTGATCCTGCGAATACCTCGAGTTCGTCGACGACGTGCTCGACGAGCTCGGCCGCCGCGAGGAAGTCGAGTACATGCAGACTGGATTCTCGAGCACGGCACCGGCGCCGATCGGCAGCTGCGGGTGTTCGAGCGAATCCGGCGGCGATCTTGAAGCCGTCGTCGAGTACATGATTGCGGAGACGCAGGCTGGGCTCTACGGCTGAGTCTTCGCGACGACATTCGATCGCGAGAGCTCAGCCCGGCGCGCGCAACGCGATCCGCGTGTGCCTCGAACGTCCAGCCGACACGAGCGGGTCACGCGTGATCACCGACGTGGCGTGCGCGCGACATCGCCGCCAGCCTCGTGCACGAGATCGAGGGCGTCGGCGCCGCATACACGCCGTTCGTGCTCGAGGACGTGGCGCCGCGGCCGCTCACCGGCCTGCCGGCGGCCATCGCCGCCGACATGGAGCGCAGCGACGTCAGCATCTTCGCCGTCGCACGTCCAGGCCAACGAGCTGCAGCTCGCGCATGCAGATGACCGACATCGTCAACCGCCGGCGCATGCGCCACGCGCACATGGTCAACATCACCGGCAGATCATGCTGGAGGGCATGCGCGCCGACTACCACACGGTCGATCGCATCAGCACGAAGGTCCTCGACATCGTGCAGGCGGCGCGCGCACGATCCGCGCGACGACGCCCGCCGGCAGCGACATCCGCGCGACGCTCAATCCGAACTACCGCTGGATCAAGACGAGCGGCCTGATCACTCCCGACAAGTGGGGCAACCTGCCGGGCGGCGAGGTCTTCACGACGCCCGGGAGACGTCAACGGCACGTTCGTCATCGACGGCGTCGTCGGCGACTGGCTGTGCGACCGGTACGGCAGCCTGGCGGACGCACCGCTCACGGTGCAGTGTCGAGAACAGCCGGCTCGTCGACGCGCACTCGGACAACGACGCGCTGCGCGACGACTTCTGGAGCTACACGCACACGGACGAGAACAGCGACCGCGTCGGCGAGTTCGCCATCGGCACCAACATCGAGCTCACGCAGGTCATCGGCCACATCCTGCAGGACGAGAAGTTCCCGGGCGTCCACATCGCGTTCGGCAACCCGTACGGCGCGCACACGGGCGCCGACTGGTACTCGTCCACGCACATCGACGTCGTCGGCACCGCGCTTCGACATCTGGGTGGACGATCGGCACATCATGAAAGATGGACGGTTCCTCCTGACCGCGTGAGCTCGATGCATCCCTGGCACGACACTTACGTCGACGAAACGGTGATTGCGAACGCCTTCCCCGTCGTGGTCGAAATCCCGAAAGGCAGCAAGAACAAGTACGAGCTGGACAAGGAAACTGGTCTTCTCCGGCTCGACCGCGTCCTCTACAGCGCCGTGTACTACCCGGCCGATTACGGATTCATTCCACGAACCTACTGCGACGATGGCGATCCCCTCGACGCCCTGGTGTTGGGGCAGGAGCCGGTCTACCCGCTGACCATCGTCGAGGCGCGCGCGATCGGCGTCATGCGCATGCGCGACGAAAAGGGCATCGACGACAAGATCGTCGCTGTGAGCGTCCGTGATCCGGCGTTTGCCGAGTACGTCGACAAAGATCAACTCCCGCACCATCTGCTCCGCGAGGTCCGGCGCTTCTTCGAAGACTACAAGGCGCTCGAGCACAAGCAAGTGATTGTCGACGATCTCCTTGGCCCCAAGGAGGCGGTCGCGATCATCAACGCCGGCCTCGATCTCTACCGGCGCCTGCGGCGGGGCGAGCTGACAAAGGCGCGGGCGTAGACGCGACATGATCCCCTCGCTCCGTCGTGCATTCAACGCGGCGTGGACGCCGGCGAAACACGCGGAATTCGAGAGGCACTTGCACGAGCGTGTCGGGTCGGGCATCGAGTTCGCCGTTTCAGAGACGCCTTGCTTCTTTCCGCGCACGCTACTCGACGAGCTCGCGAGTGTGGGCGCCGAACTCACGCAACAGGCGCTTCGCGGCGAGGCCGCGGCGGCCGCCGAGCGCGTGGTCCCGGATCGGTTCCGCGGCCCCAATCAAGGGGATGTGCCGGTTTTCATGCAGGTCGATTTCGGGTTGATCCGGGCCGAGGACGGGCGCCTCGAGCCCCGACTCGTCGAACTGCAGGCATTCCCGTCGTTGTACGCCTTTCAGCCGGCGCTCGCCGACGCGTACCGCGCCACGTACGATCTGCCGGTCTCGCTCCAGCCGCATCTCGATGGATTGACGCGTGAGGAGTACCTGCAGGCTGTCGGCCTCGCGATCGCTGCCGATCACGAACGCGCCGACGTCGTCCTGATGGAGATCCAGCCGGAACGTCAGAAGACCCGCCCCGACTTCATCATGACGGAGCAGTTCTGGGGGGTGCGGACGGTGGATACGAGCGACGTGGTGCGCGAGGGCCGCCAACTGCTCTATCGCCGCGACGGTCGTTTGCACCCGATCCGCCGAGTGTACAACCGCGTCATTCCCGACGAGCTCGAGACCAAGCAGCTGTCGCTCCCGTTTGATTACCGTGACGAGCTCGACGTCGAGTGGGCGGGCCATCCGGCGTGGTATTTCAAGATCAGCAAGTTCTCGATTCCGTGGCTACGGCATCCATCGGTGCCGCGCACGTGGTTCCTCGACCAAGTGAAGGAACTGCCGATGGACCGCGACCGTCTGCTGCTGAAGCCGCTGTTCTCCTTTGCCGGCGGCGGCATCGTGTTTGCGCCTACGGACGAACACCTGCGCGCGATCCCAGAGGCTCGACGCAATCAGTACATCCTCGCAGGAGCGGATCGTCTTCGAACCCGTCATTGAAACCCCGCACGGTCCGACGCAGGCGGAAATCCGGATCATGTTCGTCTGGACCGATCGCCTCCGCCCTGTCCTCGCACTGGTTCGCATGGGGCGCGGCAAGATGATGGGTGTCGATCACAACAAAGGGCTGCGCTGGGTTGGCGCGTCGGCCGCCTTGATGATGTGAGGCGCGCCGGCCCGCGCCACCCGACCATCCTCGATCACCAGCACACGATCGGCGATGTGTGCGAGCTCGACGGCATCGTGGGTGACGTAGACGAGCGGCACGTGCAGTTCGCGGCGGACGCGCAGCAGGTACGGAAGAATCTGTTCCCGACGCGCACGGTCTACCGCGGCGAGGGGTTCATCGAGGAGCATCAACGCGGGCTTGGTCATCAAGGCGCGCCCGATCGCGACGCGCTGACGTTCTCCACCGGACAGATTGCCGACGGGACGAGCGAGCAGGGCGCGAATATCGAGAATGTCGGCAAGCGATTCGAGCGTGCGCTCACGCGCGCCGTAGAGCAGGTTGCTGCGCACGTCGAGATGCGGGAAGAGCAGCACGTCCTGCGGCACGTAGCCGATGTGCCGCTCACGCGGCGGCAGGTTGATGCCGCGCGCGGAGTCGAACAGTGTCGAGTCGCCGATGCGAATTTCGCCCGCTGAGGGCGTGCGCAGCCCGGCGATGATTTCGAGGAGTGTGGTCTTGCCGGACCCCGAGGACCCGAACAGGCCCAGCACCTCGACGTGAGACGACTCGCGGACGCGCAGGCTGAAGTCTCCCTGCGTGAGCGACACATCGAAGAGCAGATCGATCACGCGCGGCGCCGGCTGAGAATCACGTTCGACGACAACATCGCGGCAAAGGCGAGCGCGATTGATACCAGCAGAAGCCCAACCGCATCGCTGTCACGCCCGAGCTCGGTGCGGTTGAAGATCGCAACCGCGAGCGTTTCGGTTTGGCCCGGAATACCACCGGCGACCACCATCGTGGCGCCGAACTCGCCGAGCGACCGGGCAAATCCCAGGAGTGCGGCAGCGGCAATGCTGCGTGCCGCCAGCGGCAGGCTAATCGTGAAGAAGATCCGGAGCGGCCGCGCTCCCAGCGTCGCGGCCATCTGCTCGAACCGTGGATTCAATTGCTCGAATCCCGCGCGCGCGGTGAGGACGATGATCGGGACGGCCATGACCGCCATTGCAATCACGACTGCTTTCCAGGTGAAGACCACCTCGAACCCAGCAGCATCGAGCGCGCGCCCAACGGGACTGCGCCTGCCGAAAATCCACAGCAGCAGCAAGCCCGTCGCGACCGGCGGCATCACGAGCGGCAGGGCGGCTAAAGTTTCGATCACTGATCGGCCACGGAACGTGCGCCGCGCCAGGAACCATCCGAGCGCGACGCCAATGGGCAGCGCGACCGCCGTCGCGGCAAGTGCCATCAGCGCCGAAAACCCGGCGATGCGGGCGATGTCCGTCGTCATCGCAGTCCGTAGTCAGTGATGTGCTGCGACACCAAACCCCGCGGCCTCAAACAACCGCCGCGCCTCTGGCGACTGCAGGTACAGTGAGAAAGCGCCGGGCTTCGGCTTCGCGCGGGCCGCGCACCAGCGCGGCGGGGCAAGCAATGGAAGGCCCTTCGCCGGCCGGAACGGTATAGACGACGCGAACCTCTGACGTGGTTCGCGCATCGGTGGCGTAGACAATGGCTGCGTCCGCACGACCTTCGCGCACCGCCGCCAAGGCCGCCCGCACCGTGGACATCGGGACGACTTTCGGCTGCACGGCAGGCCACAGTCCACGGCTTTCGAGCCACTGGCGGCCGTAAACGCCCGCAGGGACGCTCTCGGGGTGACCCATCGCGACGCGTTTTGTGGATCCGGCGGCGAGGTCGCGCGGCTGCGTGACGATCGATGGGCCATCGCTTGGCACGATCACGACGAGCTGATTCGTGAGCAGTGTGACCTGCGTGCCCGGGATCATGCGGCCGCTCCTCGCTGCGATGGTCATTTGCGCCGCATCCGCGCTGATGAATAGATCCACCGGGGCGCCCTCTGCGATCTGACGCGCGAGGGCATTTGATCCGCCAGCGTTGATCCGAACCGGACCGCCGCCGGCCGCCTCGTAGCGCTTCGCCAGGTCACCCACGACGTCGGCGAGGCTGGCCGCGACCGAGACCGTCAGCGCCAGGGCGGCAGCAAGCATTCCTGCAATTTAATATGATTCAAGGCGAATTCCCAAACGAGTTCAGCCGAATCATGGCCTCTCTCTTAACGGTTCGCGCGGCAGCGGAAACGCTCGGTGTCACCTACTCGACGCTGAAGCAGTGGATCTACAAGGGCTCCGTTCGGACCGTTCGCACCGACGGCGGTCATCACCGGGTGCCGCAAGAGGAGATCGATCGCTTGCTGATAGCCCAGGCGCCGCCGGCCAAGCGGGGCACTGGCCGGGCTCCCGCGGCACACGGTGTGCTGGTCGCACTCAGCGGCCGCAATCAGCTCCGCGGTATTGTCGAAGAAGTCCGTAGTGACGGCCTTTTGGCGCAGGTTCGGTTGCGCATTGGCGGACAGATACTGACAGCTGTGATCACCCGAGATGCGGTACGGGAGCTCAAACTGCGCAGGGGCGACGAAGCCGTCGCGATCATCAAATCGACGGAAGTGATGATCGGCAAGTCGCGGGCCTAAAGCTGCTCCCGATCCATTAGAATCACCACTCCTCAGCAGGAGGTCCCGATGAAGCGCATGTTCTGGGCGGTCGCGTTCGCAATTCTGCCGGCCCTCATCGCCGCGCAGTCCTCCGATCGACTCACGCTCGATCTCTATCTCGAATACGAGACCGTCGCCGATCCGCAGATCTCGCCCGATGGGTCGCAGATCATCTACACGCGCCAGTGGGTCGACAAGCAGAACGACCGTCGCGAGTCGTCGCTGTGGGCGATGAATGCGGACGGCTCAAAGAATCGCTTCCTGGTGCGCGGCAGCGGTGCACGTTGGTCGCCCACCGGCGATCGCATCGCCTACACGGCGCAGGGCGAACCGCGCGGCACGCAGCTGTTTGTGCGCTACATGGACGCCGAAGGCGCCGTCTCGCAGATCACTCGCGTCGAGAAGGCGCCGAGTGCGATCGCGTGGTCGCCGGACGGCAGCCGCATCGGGTTCGTCATGAACGTCGAAGCCAAGAACTCCTGGACGATCAAAATGCCGCGCGCACCGGAAGGCGCACGCTGGGTCGAAACGCCGCGCATCGTCGAACGTCTCGACTACCGCCAGGACGGCACCGGGTTTGACGACGACGCCTATCGGCATATCTTCGTGGTGCCGGCCACTGGCGGCACGCCGCGCCAGTTGACCGACGGCAACTGGAATCACAACGGCGTCGAATGGACACCGGACGGCAAGCAGATCCTGTTTGGATCGCTGCGCGTGGACGAGGCGGAGTATCAATGGCGCGAGTCCGACATCTACAGTGTCACCGTCGATAGCGGCGTGATCACACAGCTCACGCGCCGCAAGGGTCCCGACGGCAGTCCGCACGTGTCGCCCGATGGCAAGCGCGTCGCCTATACCGGTAACGACTGGTCGAAGGACACGTGGCAGGACAGCAAGCTCTATGTGATGAACATCGATGGATCGAACCCGCGCATGGTGTCGGGCACGTGGGATCGCTCGCCGCAAAGCGTGACGTGGAAGGAAGACAGCACGGGCGTGTACTTTACCGCCCAGGATCAGGGGTCGCAGAACCTTTACTTCCTCCCCTTGGCGGGCAGCCGACCCGACGAAGTGCAAACGCTGACGAAGGGGACCCACATGCTGACGACGGCGAGCATGGCCAAGGGCAAAGCCGTTGGGGTGCTGACGACCTATCAGAAACCGCCCGATATCGTCGCCTTCGACATCAACGCGCCGCAGCAAATCAAGCAACTCACCGCGGTCAACGACGACATCCTCGGCGGCAAGAAGCTCGGCGACGTCACCGAGTTCTGGTACACCTCTGTCGACGGTCAAAAGGTTCAGGGCTGGTACATCACGCCGCCCGATTTCGATCGGACGAAGAAATATCCCCTGCAACTGCACATCCACGGTGGGCCGCACAGCATGTACGGCGTCGGCTTCAACTTCGGGTGGCAGGAGCACGCGGCCAATGGCTACGTGATCGTCTACACCAACCCGCGAGGCAGCACCGGTTACGGAAGCGCGTTCGGCAACATGATCATGCGCGCCTACCCCAGCAAAGACTTTGACGACCTGATGGCCGGCGTCGACGAAGTGATGAAGAAAGGATTCGTGGACGATCGCAACCTGTTCGTGACCGGCTGCAGCGGAGGCGGCGTCTTGACGGCGTGGACCGTCGGCCACACCGATCGGTTTGCTGCGGCTTCAGCGAACTGCCCGGTGATCGATTGGGCGAGCTTCGTCGGCACCACCGACGGCCCCGGCTGGTATTACAACTTCGAAAAGCTCCCGTGGGAAGACCCGAGCGAGCACTTCAGACGTTCGCCGTTGTCGTACGTCGGCAACGTCAAGACACCGACCATGCTGATGACAGGCGTGCAGGATCTGCGGACGCCGATGCCGCAGACCGAGCAGTTCTACAGCGCGCTCAAGCTGCGTAAAGTGCCGACGGCGATGGTTCGCTTCAACGAAGAGTGGCACGGCACGACATCGCGGCCGTCGAACTTCATGCGCACGCAGCTGTATACCCGCTACTGGTTCGAAAAGTACAAGCGCCCGGCCGCGACGACCACAACGTCGCAGCAGTGACGAGTTGCGGGCAACCGAAGGACGCAGTAAGCTGAGGGCGCACATGTCGTTCGTATTTCACGCGCACCACCGCCATCATCACCGTTCCCCGAACGGCTGGGCCGAGGTGCATGTGTAGTGTTGCGACAGAAGGTTCGAAACGCACAAAGGCCCGCCTCACCGCGGGCCTTTTTTGTTGGACTCAGTCGGGCTTAGGCCCGCATTACACGTTGTTCGCGCGGGTACCTTGTAGCGCGGACCTTCAGGTCCGCGAGGACGTTATGGATTTTGCGAAATTGGATGGACTGATTCCGGCGGTCGTGCAGGACGCCACCAGCAACGAAGTGTTGATGGTTGGCTTCATGGACGATCGCGCATGGGGGATGACGCAGGAGAGCGGCTACGTCACATTCTTCAGCCGCACCCGCAACACGCTGTGGACCAAGGGCGAGACCTCCGGCAATCGCCTCAAGGTGCGCCAAATCTACGTCGATTGTGATGCCGACACCGTGCTCGTCAAAGTCGAGCGTGAGGGCGACGGTAACGTCTGTCACACCGGACAGCGCTCGTGCTTCTACACGGAGGTTCCGCGCGCATGACGCTCCGCCTTGGCATCCCAAAGGGCTCGCTCGAATCGGCCACCGTACAGCTGTTCCAACGGGCCGGTTTCACCATTCTCGTCAACAGCCGCTCGTACTTTCCGTCGATTGACGACGCGGAGATCGAGTGCATGCTCATTCGCGCGCAGGAGATGGCGCGCTATGTCGCCGACGGCGTGCTCGATGCCGGGCTGACAGGTCAGGACTGGATCGCGGAGCATCGACTCGGCCACCCGGATGAAGCGCCGCTCGTGACCATCGCCGACTTGATCTACGCGAAGCAAAGCTTCGGCAAGGTGCGATGGGTGCTGGCCGCGCCCGAAGACTCGCCCTTCCAGACCGCGGCGGCGCTCGCCGGGAAACGCATTGCCACCGAGCTCGTCCGCGTGACAAAAGACTATTTCGCGCGCCGGCGGATCGACGTCGACGTGGAGTTTTCCTGGGGGGCGACCGAAGTCAAGCCGCCCGTGCTTGCCGACGCCATTGTTGAAGCCACCGAGACGGCTCAACCCTGCGTGCCAATCGCCTCCGCATCATCGACACCGTCATGGAATCGAATACGCAGTTGATCGCCAACGCCCGTGCGATGGCCGACGACTGGAAGCGCACCAAGATCGAGAACATCGCGCTGCTGCTCAGAGCGGCGATCGAAGCGCAGGGACGCGTCGGCTTGATGCTCAACGTGCGACGGCATGACCTCGATCAGATTCTCGGCCAGCTGCCCGCGCTGCAGCGGCCGACGGTGTCGTCGCTGAGCGATCCCGAGTGGGTCGCCGTCAACACGATCATCGAAGAGCGCACCGTGCGCGATTTGATCCCGAAACTGAAGGCGGCGGGTGGTCAAGGCATCGTGGAGTATCCGCTGAATAAGATCGTCGTCTGACGCGATCTTCGACTCGCTGCGCTCTCGGCGTCGGCGTGGGCGTCGGGGCTTGGGCTGGGGCTGGAGGCTTGGGACTTCGGCGTGAATCGGCTAAGAGGATGATAAAGATCGTCGAGTCGTCCAACACCAAAGCGGTCGCGGCATTGCTGTCGACGTCGCGCGTGCGGGACAGGGCCACCGAGCAGCGCGCGGCGCGATCGTGGACGCGGTGCGGCGCGGCGGCGACCGTGCGCTGCGGCGTTACGCGCACGAGCTGGACGGCCTCGCCGGGCCGATCGAGATACCGCTAGCCGAGTGGGAACCGCGCGCGGCCGAACTTCCGCGCGGCGTGCGCGCCGCAGTGCGCCGCGCGGCGCTCCACATCCGTCGGGTGGCGCGGGCGCAAGTGCCGCATGCGTTTCGCCTGAGCGTCACGCCGGGCGTGGTGGTCGAGCAGCGTGTCGTGCCACTGCAACGTGTGGGGTGTTATGTACCCGGCGGACTGTATCCGCTGCCGTCCTCGTTGCTGATGACGGCGATCCCCGCGCGGGTGGCCGGCGTTGAGACCATCGTGGCGGTTTGCGCGCGGCCGCATCCTGCCGTGATGGCGGCCGCCGTTGAAGCCGGCATCGATCGATTCTTTCAGATTGGCGGTGCGCAGGCGGTGAGCGCGCTCGCCTACGGCACCCGGTCGGTGCCGCGTGTCGACAAGATCGTCGGGCCGGGCAACAAATGGGTGGCCGCGGCCAAGGCCCTGGTCAGCCGCGACTGCAGCATCGATTTCTACGCCGGCCCGACGGAGATTCTCATCGTCGCGAATACTGGACCGGCGCGCTGGCTGGCTGCGGACTTGATCGCACAAGCCGAACATGATCCTGACGCGCGGGCGCTTTTGGTGACGACCAATCGGCGGCTGGGCGAACAGGTGCGCGATGCCGTCGACCATCTCTCGCCGGCCGATGGCCCGGCGCGCGCGTCGCTCGCTCGGCACGGAGCGGTCATCCTGTGCGCGATCACGCCGATGCGGTCTCGGTTGCCAACCAAGCCGCGTCGGAGCACGTGGTTGTGGAGAACGACGCGACCGCTGCGCAAATCACGACGGCCGGGTCTGTATTCGTCGGCCGCTGGACGGCACAGGCAGCCGGCGATTACGCGATCGGATCCAACCACGTGCTCCCGACAGCGGGCGCCGCGCGGTTCCGCGGCGGCTTGAGTGCGGCGGATTTCGTCCGCCTGGTATCAGTGCAGCGGGTGACGAAACGCGGCCTGGCGGCACTCGCGCCGACGATCACAACGCTGGCGCGAACTGAGGGCTTGAGCGCGCACGCGCGTTCGATTGACATGCGGGTCGCTGACCTATGACGAAGATTCAAGGTATCCCCCACCTCGGCGAGGGCGTCCGGCTTCACCTCAACGAAAACACCGGTGGCTGCTCGCAAGCGGTCGTCGAGGCGGTCCGCCAATTCGATGCGCGCGGTCTCGCCACGTATCCCGACTATCGTGCCGCCGTGCCAGAGACGGCGGCGTTTCTGGGCGTCGATCCGGAATGGCTGGTGTTGACCAACGGGTTGGACGAAGGCGTGCTGCTTGCCGCCGTCGGCTATCTCGGCCCTCGCGCGCCAGAGGCGTTGGTGAAAGAAGGCGCCTCTTTTGTCGCGGCGAGCGGCCAGTGCGAAGTCGTTGTCGCCGCGCCGGCATTCGAAACGTATATCTCGACAGCGAGAGCCCTGGGGGCGCGTGTCGTGACGGTTCCGCCAGGGCCGGAGTTCGCGTTCCCCATCGAGGGTGTGCTGAAGGCAATCGGTCCCGAATACACGGCTGGTTTACATCAACAATCCGAATAATCCGAGCGGCCAACCGGTGTCGAAGGACGCCATTCGCACGGTAATCCGAGCGGCCGGACATGCGTTGGTGTTCATCGACGAGGCGTATCACGATTTCATGGGTGACGACTTTCTCGAAGAGGGCCTGTCGTACCCGAACGTCCTCATCGGCCGCACGTTCTCGAAAGCGCACGGACTCGCAGGGATGCGCATCGGCGTCATGATCGCGCAGCCGGCACTGCTCGAGCCGATTCGGTTTGCCATGCCCGTGTTCAATCTCAACGTCGTCGCCGTCGCGGCGCTGCGGGCAGCGCTGCGGGATCCCGACTTCAGACCGTGGTATCTCGGTGAGGTCGCCGAATCGAAACGACTGCTCTACGACGCGCTCGATCGTGCCGGTCTGCGCTACTGGAAGAGCGCCGCAAACTTCGTGCTCATCGACGGCGGCGAGCGGCACGGTGCGCTGGTCGACGGACTCATCGCGCGTGGCGTGCTCGTGCGTGACCGATCGAAGGATCCGGCGACGCCGCACTGCTTTCGGATCACGACGGGCGTGGTCGAACATACACGGGCAGCCGTAGACGCGCTGGGGGAACTGTGCGGCGCGCCGTAATCGAGCGCCGGACCACGGAGACGACGATCCGCCTGGGCCTGAATCTTGACGGGACGGGCACGTACAAGAACGACACGGGCGTTCGATTTCTCGATCACATGCTCGACCTGGTGGCGCGACATGGCGGTTTTGATCTGACCGTGCGCGCGAAGGGAGATTTGGATGTCGACCAGCACCACACGGTCGAGGACGTGGGGATCGCGCTGGGTGAGGGTGTGTCGCAGGCGCTGGAACGCGCCGCGGCATCAATCGCGCGGGCTACTTCGTGATGCCGATGGACGAAACGCTTGCCGTCGCCGCCATCGACCTCGGCGGTCGACCGCACACGGTCGTGGAAACAAAGGTGTCGGCGCGCATGGTTGGGGATTTGCAGACCGAGCTCGTACACGACTTTTTCGAGGGCTTTGCGCTCGGCGCGCGCGCGAACGTGCACATCAAGGTGCTCTACGGACGCTCGAGCCATCACAAAATCGAAGCGTCCTTCAAAGCGTTCGCCCGGGCGCTGCGCGTGGCCTGTGCGCAGGATCGCCGCCTCGCGAAAATGCTGCCGAGCACGAAGGGGTTGCTGTGATCGCGCTGGTCGATTACGGCGCCGGCAATCTGACATCGGTGCGCAAGGCGTTCACTGCGCTCGGCGCCGAGATCGCGACCCCGTCAGTCGCGGCCGATCTCGCCCGTGCGCGCGCGATCGTGGTTCCCGGTGTCGGTCATTTCGAGCGGACGGCGGCGATCGACGGGCCCTGGCGCGCCGCGATTCGCGCGCGGCTTGCGGCAGGAGTTCCCTTTTTCGGTATTTGTCTCGGCATGCAGTGGCTCTTTGACGGCAGCGACGAGGCGCCCGGAGTACCCGGCCTCGGGCTCTTGCAAGGCATGTGCGAGAGAATTCGCGCGCCCAAGGTCCCACACGTCGGATGGAACAGCCTGGCGCTCTCGCGGCCGGCTCCGCTCACGGCGAACATCGCCGAAGACGCGCAGGTGTATTTCACGCATTCGTACGCCGCCCCCGTTGTGGAAGCGACCGCGGCGGTGGCGACTTACGGCGTCTCGTTTTCTGCCGCCGTGGAGCAGGGCAACATTGCCGGCGTCCAGTTCCATCCGGAAAAGTCCGGCACCGTCGGGTTGCGGATCCTGCGGAACTGGCTCGATGCTCTCTAAACGCATCATCGCGTGTCTTGATGTGCGTGACGGCAAGGTCGTCAAAGGCGTCAATTTCGAGGGGCTCCGTGATGCTGGCGATCCGGCGCAGCTCGCCGCCCGCTACGATCGTGACGGGATCGATGAAATCGTGATTCTGGACGTCACGGCGACGCTCGAGGCGCGTCGTGCACGCGCGCACACCATCCGTGCGGTCGCGCAGAACATCTTTCTGCCGTTATGCGTCGGCGGTGGCATCCGCGACGAGGAGGATGCCGCGGTTGCGATGGAGGCGGGAGCCGATAAGATCAGCCTCAACACCGCCGCGCTCGAACATCCGGCGCTCATCTCGACGCTGGCCGCACGATACGGCAGCCAGGCCGTCGTCGTGGCGATTGATGCAAAGCGTCTGGGTCACCGCTTTGCCGTGCGCATCCGCAGCGGTCAGCACGAAACGGCGCGCGACGCCGTGGAATGGGCGCGCGAGGCAACGGATCGCGGAGCCGGAGAAATCCTGCTGACGTCAATGGATCGAGACGGGACGAAGTCCGGGTTCGACTGCGAGCTCACGGAGGCGGTGTCCGACGCCGGTACCGATTCCAGTGATAGCCTCAGGAGGCGCAGGCACTTTCGAGCACTTCGAACAGGTGTTCACCACGGGCCGTGCCGACGCGGCGCTGGCGGCTTCGATTTTTCATTTCAACGAACGATCGGTGACTGAACTCAAACGCTACTTGGCGGATCGCGGTATTCCGGTGCGGCGCACGGACCACATCCCAAGTCTTTAATATCTCCAAATCACACATCTCCACATCCACATCTCCACATGCTCATACCTTCGATCGACCTCAAAGGCGGCAAGGTGGTACAACTGATCCAGGGAGAGAAGCTTGCCATCACCTCGAACGATCTCGAGGGTTGGATCGGCCGCTTCGTGAAATTCCCTAAGATCCAACTCATCGATCTCGATGCCGCGATGAGCATCGGCGAAAACGATGCGATCGTGCGGCAGGTCGCCACGCGATTGCCGTGCCGTGTCGGAGGCGGTATTCGATCGGTCGGCCGGGCGCAGGATCTGATTGCAGCAGGTGCGAAGGCGGTGATCATCGGCTCGGCGTTCTTCGACAGCCGCGGTGGCCGGGCCGCCGACGGCCCGCCGCTGCTCAAACTCGACTTCGCCAGGGCCCTTGCCGAGACCATCGGTGGCGACAAGGTCATCGCCGCCGTGGATGCGCGCGCCGGCAAAGTGGTGATTCACGGGTGGAAGACGACGCTGCCGATCAGCGCCGTCGATGCCGTTCGTGCCCTCGACCCCTACGTTGGCGAGTTCCTTTACACACACGTCGACAAGGAAGGGCTGATGCAAGGCACGGACATGGATGCGATCAAGGCGATCCGCGCCGCCACCGCGCGCCGCGTCACCGCCGCCGGCGGCATCACCACGCGCGAAGACATTGATACACTCGATAAACTGGGCGTCGACGCCGTCGTCGGGATGGCGATCTACACGGGTGCACTCGCACTCGAATAGGAGCACGTGAAAATCATCGTCTCGGTGGCGTTGATTCTCTTGCTGGCGCCGCCGCGGCCATTTGGACGTCAGGTCGTGATCACGTTCGACGATCTCCCTGTGGGCGGGAGCGTCGATTTCAACGTCGACGAACTGCACGCCATCACGCGCGATCTGATCGCGTCGGTCCGACGCAACCAGATTCCGGCAATCGGGTTCGTCAATGAAGCAAAGTTGGAGCGCGGTGGTGTTGACGCACGTCGCGTCGACTTGCTCCGCAAATGGGTCGACGCTGGGCTCGAGCTCGGCAATCATTCACGCTCACACCTCGACCTTCATTCCACTCCGCTCACCACCTTCGAGCAGGACGTGCTGCTCGGTGAAGCGGTGACGCGTCCATTGCTGACGGCGGCGGGTCGTACGCTGCGCTTTTTTCGCCACCCGTTCCTTCACACCGGCCGAACGCTCGAAACCAAGCACGCGTTGGAGCTATTCCTGAAAGAACACGGGTACGGCGTGGCGCCGGTCACGATCGACAACTACGATTACATGTTCGCGAACGCCTTTGATCGGACAAAGACACGGCGTTTCGGCAGCAGATCGCAGATGCCTATCTCAGGTACATGACCAATGTGGTCTGTCAACGAGCGGCAGTCGTCCGCGATTGTGGGACGCGAAATCCCTCAGGTGCTGCTGTTGCACGCGACCGCGCTGAATGCCAGCTCACTGGACGCGCTCGCAGGCATGTTCAAGACCCGGGGGTATACCTTCATCTCACTCGATCGCGCCCTCGAAGATCCCGTCTACCAATCTGCCGACACATATGTCGGGCCCGCCGGCATCACCTGGCTGCATCGCTGGGCGCTCACGAGCGGCAAGCGGGGGACGTTTTCGCTGGGGAGCCGATCGTCCCCCACTGGATCGAGAAAGCCGCGGCAGGTCTGATTCCCTGACTCGCGCGGCGGCAAGCAATCCGCGGATTACGCGGATTCACAGCACGCGGCGATCAGTAGCGGGCAAGCATTCACGCGCGGCGCGCGGCACTACGCCCCCCGAGTCGCGCCGGGCTCCGCCCGGCGTGTGTCGATCTGACGGACCAAAACCACGCACCTCGACTCCGTCCTCGAGAGGCGTGTGGTTTTGATCCGTCAGATCAACACTCGGCCGGAGGCCGCGACTCGGCGGGGCACCATCCGCGCAATCCGCGTAATCCGCGGATAACCGGCGCCGCACCTGGCGGCCGCGCGCTACCATGTGGTTCACTTTCGCAGAAAGGTAAACGGGATGCGCATCTTCTCGCTGGCAACGCTTCTCGCAATCGCTTCAATTGGCGGTATGGCACAGCGTCCGCAATTGTCCGACGCGACGCGGGCGTATGTCGCTGTCGATGCGCCCGTCATCGCGCTCACCAATGTTCGCGTCATCGATGGCACAGGAGCGCCCGCGCGCGATCGCCAAACCATTCTGATCCGGGACGGAACCATCGCCGACATCGGGCAGACCGGTACGGTCGATGTACCGGCGGGTGCGACATCGATCGATCTCGCCGGCAAGTCGGTGATGCCGGGCATGGTCATGCTGCACGAGCATTTGTATTACCCAACCGGGCCCGGCGTGTACGGGCAACTGGGTGAGAGCTTCTCGCGCCTCTATCTCGCTGGCGGCGTAACCACGATGAGGACCGGAGGCAACGTCAACGGCTTCATGGACCTCAATCTCAAGCGCTTGATCGATCGTGGCGCCAAGCCGGGGCCGGCGATCGACGCAACCGCACCGTACGTCAACGGTCCGAATACGTTTGTGCAGATGCACGCGCTGACCACCGCGGAGGAGGCACGCAAGCACGTGGCGTACTGGTCCGAGGTCGGCGCCACCTCGGTCAAGGTGTACATGCAGATCTCGCGGGCAGCGCTCGGCGCGGCAATCGATGAAGCCCATCGGCGCAGCATGAAAGTCACGGGGCATCTCTGCTCCGTCACCTACCGCGAGGCCGCGGATCTCGGTATCGACAACCTAGAGCACGGGTTCCTTGCTGCAGCGGATTTTGTCGACGACAAACAACCCGACACCTGTCCTGGGCAAAACCGCGGTCAACAGACGATCGCCACCCTCGACGAAAATGGGGCCGCTTTCCAATCGCTCGTCAAACATCTGGTCGACAAGCGCGTTGCCCTGACCTCGACGCTCACGGTCTTCGAAACGTTCACGCCTGGCCGCCCGATGCCGCCTGGTCTCGACGTTCTCACGCCGCAGCTGAAGGAGCAGTTCGAACGCACGTATGCGCGCGTGGCCAAGAACACCGAGTCGGTGTACATCAAACTTCTGCCGAAAGCGATGGCGCTCGAACGCGCCTTCGCGCGCGCCGGGGCATGCTGGTCGCCGGCACCGATCCGACCGGCGCCGGCGGCGTGATTCCCGGCTTCTCGAATCAGCGCCAGATCGAGTTGCTCGTCGACGCGGGCTTCTCGCCGCTCGAGGCGATCTCGATCGGCACGCTGAACGGCGCGCGGTATCTCGGGCGCGACGCGCGCATCGGCTCGATTGCGAAAGGCAAACAGGCCGACCTCGTCGTGCTCAACGGCGATCCGTCAGCGACGATCGGCGACATTCGCAAGGTCGACACGGTGTTTCGGCACGGTGTGGGATTCAGTCCCAGCAAGCTGATTGACTCGGTGCGCGGAAGTGTCGGCTTGTGGTGAGCGCAGCAGAGATTCATCGCTGCACGAGAGCCGTGCAGCGTGCCCACATCGACGGAGGATCGACCCGCGGCACAAGATGCGGGGCCGTTTTTCCCAGGAAGAACTGACGATCGAGACAAGGATCACGGGCGCACGATGGATCCGAGCGCTCGCGCCGCACAAGCGCGCCGCGGGCGGCGAGGAGAAAGTCGTCTAGAATGACGATGGCTTTGCGCGGCGCATGTTCGCGACGTACAAATCGACTTGCCGCGCCTGCCTCAAGTAATACCCCGTGCCGATCTGCAGTTCGCGTCGCTTGCCTCCGCCGTTTCGGTCCCTGGCCCTCCTAGCCGCGGTGCTTGTCGTGTGCGCCGCCGGTGGATTATCCGGGGCGCAGCAATCCGCGCCTCCGCAGCAACCCGCATCTCCGCAGCAACCCCCGCCGGCGGAGCAACCTGCACCGCAGCAGCCGACGTTTCGCGCCAAGGTCGAGCTCGTGCGCGTCGATGTCTCTGTGACCGGCCGAGACGACGAGCCGATCGACGATCTCAAGAGCGAGGAGTTCGAGGTCGAGGAAGACGGCCTGCCGCAAGCCGTCGACACCGTGCAGTTCATCCGCCTCACCGGTCAGGTGCCCGCGGACAACAAAGAAGCGATTGAAATTCGATCGCTCCAACACGGCCGCACGCAGGCAGCACGCGAAGACGTTCGTCTGTTTGTGATTTTCCTCGACGATTACCACGTCGACAAATCGCCGCAGATCATGCTGCCGCTGCGGCGTGCGCTCGAGGCGTTCGTCAAACAACTCGGCCCGTTCGATCTCGTCGCCGTGATGGAGCCGCTCACGCCACTCACGCACGTGAAGTTCACGCGTAATCGCGAGGAACTGCTCGCGCAGATGCACACGTTTGAAGGCCGCCGCGGCGAGATTTCCCGGTCAAGAGCGCCGCCGAGGAGGCACAACTCACGGTTCGCAACCTCGCCGAGGTCCGCGGCGGAGTCACGCTGGACGCGCTCAATGCGATCGTGACGCACCTCGGGGGCCTGCGCGAAGGGCGCAAGTCGGTGCTCTTCGTGAGCCAGGGTCCGCCGACCGGCCTGTCGAATTCGAGCCCAAACTTTTCGCGTTTGCAGGACGTGCTGCGAAACGCGAACCGTGGCAACGTCACCATCAATGCCCTCGACCCGCGGCCGCTCGGGAGCGTCGGGTTTGGCGGCGACTTCGTCCTGCGCATGCTGGCGGACACAACGGGCGGGCGCGCCATCGTCAACACCAATAACCCCGACACGGCGCTCAAGCAGGTGATCGCGGACGCCAGCGCGTATTACCTGGTCGGGTACGCTCCTTCCCGTTCTGAACTCAACGACGGCAAATTTCACAAGATCAACGTCAAGGTCAAGCGCCGCGGCATGCACGTCACCGCTCGCCAGGGCTATTGGGCGCCGTCCGCCGAAGAGATGACGCCAAAGTTCAGGGAGCCGCCGCCGTCGGAAGTGACCAACGCACTGAGCGGGATGATTCGGCCGGTTGCCGGGCGCGACTTCGATGTGTGGGTCGGCGCGACGCGGGGGGGAGATGCAGCCCAGACGCGGCTGCTCGTTACGTGGGATCCAACCGACCGCTATGGCAATGCGCGCCCGGCCAAAGTGGACGTTGAGGTCCTGAGCGACGAAGGGAAGCCGGTCGGAGATGCGCAAACGATTGTCACGGCACGGCCGAGCGATGGGCCGACGGTCGCGACGCTCGAAGCGCAACCCGGGCCGTTGACGCTCCGCTTCACGGTCAAGGCCGCCGACGACACGGTCGTCGATCAGTGGCGCGAGAAGATTCAGGTGCCGTCGCTTGGAGGAGAGCTGGCGCTGGCGACGCCGCGCTTCTATCGCGCGCGCTCGCCCTTCGAGATGCGCGCACTCGAAGCCGACCCGTCGCCGACCCCTGCCGCCTCGCGACGCCTCAGGACAACCGAACGCGTGCTGGTCGAGATCGAGACCTACAGCGCAGCGCCGGACCCTGTAGTGGTCACAGCTGAGCTGCTGAATCAAGCCGGTAAGGTCTTGGTGACGCTGCCGGTACCTGCGGCAGTCGAGGGGAAGAGTCGCATCGCGCTGCCGCTCTCGAGCCTCGCGCGCAGCACGTATGTGCTCAGGATCTACGCCAAAGCGGGCAACCTCGAGGCGCGGCAACTGGTGCCGTTCCAAGTGGTGCCGTAAAGGGCCTGGTGGGGCTGGTAGGTCAGATGGGGCTGCGCGGATCCCTCGGATTTTTGGGCGATTTACCTCCTCTGCCACCACGCAGTGTGAGGGGATCCTAAGTAGGACGAGGACACTGAGCAGCTTAACTGGACCCTACCTACCCACCCTACCCGCCCCACCAGACCAACCGGCCTCTCCTGACAATCAGAGACAATTCTGCACAGGCATCACCGCTGCATCTCGCGTAGAATCTGTCGGATCGGTCGCATAACGGAGGCGCCATGGATGTGAAGAATGTTTCCCGCCGCAGGTTCGTAGGTGGCTTGGCGGCTGCACTCGGCTATGTCAGCACGGGCCCGAGCTTCGATGTTCTCGCGCAGGGTCGCGCAGCTGGTCAGGGCAGTCCGGGTGCGGGCGCCGGCCGTGGTCCTCAGACCGAAGCGCAGTACGACGCGCTCGCCAAACTCGCCAATAACGAAAACAACTACGGCATCCCCGACTCCGTGATGCAGTCGATGACCGAGCACTGGAAGTACGCCGGTCGCTACGGATATCCCGATCCAGGGATCAATCAGGCGATCGCGGAGTTCGACGGTGTCAAGCCGGAGAACCTCATGATCACCGCCGGATCGGGTGAGGTCCTCGACGTGGTCGGCACGACCTACCTGCAAAACGGCAAGAAGGTCCTTGGCGTGGAGCCGTCGTACGGCTCCGTCTATCAGCACGCGACGACCATCAAGTCGGATGCCATCAAGCTGCCGCTGACGAAGGACTATCGTCAGGACATCGGCATGATCATCGACGCGGCCAAGAAGCACCAAGCCGAACTCGGGTTCGTCTACATCTGCAATCCCAACAACCCGACCGGACAGATCGTCACGAAGCAGGAAATCAAGCAGCTCCTCGATGCACTGCCAGCGGGGATGCCGGTGCTGATCGACGAGGCCTATCATCACTACGTCGATGACCCGAATTACGCGACGTCCATGCCCTACGTCAACGAAGGACGTCCCGTGATCGTCGCGCGCACGTTCTCCAAGATTGGCGCGATGGCGGCCATGCGCATCGGCTACGCGGCCGCGCCGACTGCGTTGATTCAACAGATGCGTCCCTACGCATCGGGCAGCGTCAACGTCCTCGCCCGCTACGGCGCCACGGCGACGCTCAAGAACAAGGCGCTGATGGAAGACGTCAAGCGCAAGACCATCGCGTCGCGCGAAAAGACGATGAAGGAACTGAAGGCGCTCGGCTACGAGGTCATCCCCTCGCAGGCGAATTTCTTCATGGTCGGCCTGCGCCGCGAAGTGCAGCCGGTGATCCAGGCGTTCCGCGAGGAAGGCGTGCTCGTTGGGCGTCCGTTCCCGCCGATGACGCAGCACCTGCGCGTCTCGGTCGGTGTGCCCGAAGAGATGGACCGCTTCATGGTCGCGTTCAAGAAGGTGATGGCCGCGAATACGACGACGGCGGCTGCGAAGCAGTAGCTGGTCAGGTTTCAGGAATCAGGTTCAGGTGGGTATCAGGGCTGGTCTTCGGACCAGCCCTTTCGCTGTACTTCCAGCGACACAAGCCTCTGGCTGGGACTTACCGGTCTACCGCGCTGCGACAGGTGTCCACTCGTACAAACGGATGTCACGGCGTTGGCCACTCGGCAGCCAGCCGCCCCGGTTGATGACGTCGCCGTGTCGCGACACGAGTTCGTTCTCCTCGCCCTGTCCGTCGAACATCAAAAACACGGGAAAGCCTCGACGTTCGAGCGCGTCCACCGTCGCCTCGAATTGGCCTGCCGGAATCTTGCCCCAATCAAGGGTCTGACGGCCTGTGTAGTAGCGCAGACTGCCCGAGTGAAGCGACGCGAGAATGACCGCGTTCCCCGCGGCGGCGCGCGACACGAGCTCGCCGGCGTGGACGAACCGCTCTTCCGATCGACTAAGGGTGAACACGTGCTCGCGATCCAGAAAGCGGATCCAGAGGGCGATCATGACAACGGTCAGCGCGAGGCCAATCCATGTGCCGAGATGCTGTCCGGCCAGTCGTCGCGGCAATGACACGAGTCCAACAACCGCGACTGCCGTCGACACCGCGAGAAACGGCAGAATGAAGCGCAGTGTCTGCCAATGATCATAGGGACGATAGATCGCGTAGGGCAGCAACAGCGCGATGACCGTCGCCACGACGACCGTAGGCGCAGAACTGTGGCGTGATACACGCAAACCGGCGACGAGGCCGCCAATCCACAACGGGCCGTTCATCACGGCGCCCCAGTAGGGGTAACTACGAACGTTGGCGCCAAGGTAGCGGAACGAGAACAACTCCGCGGTCGCTCCGTATCCGTTCGCGAATGGGCTGCCATACAGATACCACTGCAGCCACGCTTGAAGCGCGACACCTGCAAGAACGACGACGATGAACGCAACCACCCGCAGGCGGCGCACCCGTCCGGCAGTCAGGGGCAGCAGCGCGAGCGCCAAAACGCCCGGGAGGAGCGCCGGGCGAATCAGAAACGCGGCGCCGCCGGCGAATCCTGCGGCAATGGCGAAGGAGGCGCGGTCTTTGATGAGTAGCGCCGCCGCGGCGACGTAAAAGGCCGCCGCAGGCACATCGCTCATCGGTTGAATCGCGTGCGTGAACACGATCGGATGCCACGCGACGGCGGCGCCGGCGGCCAGCGCGATGGTGACGTCGTTGGTCCAAAGGCGTGTGAGCCACACGCACAGGGCGATCAGCACAAGGCCGAGCGCCATGGGCACGAGAAACGGCGCGCGCGGACCAAAGACTCCTGCTGCCGCCGCCATGAGGGCAGGCAGGCCGAGCGGATACGCCGGCACGTTCGACTCGGCGACGCGAGGCGATCGAACGTAACCGAGCGGCGTGGCCGCACCGATGCCGTCGGCGTACGGCAGGAGAGCCGCGAGCGGCTCGTGGCGGATCAGCGTGCCGTCACGAATCCGCTCGGCGGCACTCACATACCCGTAGCTATCCGCGCCACCCACATAGGGCGACAGGCAAATCGCCCAGGCGAGGACGCCCGGAGACGAGGCAGGCGGCGGCGACGATGCGCGCCGCGGCGGAAGAGAAAACCGCAACGCGGGTCGCACGATGCGGCGCGGCAAACCATCGCGCGACCAACAGCATGGCGAAGATGAGGAGCGGCCGCGAGACCGCGCGCACACTCAGCGGGACGCCTGCGGCTTCGCCGCGCCAGCCGCCGGTGGCCGCCGCGACGAACGCGACGCTCAGCGTCAACGCGGCAGCAACTTCCAAGAGGGGGCCCAACGCAGCCGTCCCCTTTTTCATGGTTCGACCTGACCTAGCGGATTGGTGGCGTGGGCGGCGGCGGGCGGCGATGGTGCGTGGCCTGCTCGTACCGAATAGGCGAGCTTGATCAGCGTCGGCTCCGCCCAGGCGCGACCGAAAAACGTGATGCCCGCCGGCAGCAGCCCTCCTCGCGTATACCCCATCGGCACTTGAATCGACGGAAAGCCGGTTGTGGGTGAGAAGAACTGGCTGTTATCCCCGTGCGGCGTGTTGAGGTCGCCGATCAGCCGCGGTGGATTGCTCCATGTGGGGTAGACGAACGCGTCCAGTTTGTGTGCGTCCATCGTCTTGGTCACGGCGGCGCGAACCTGCTCACGATACTCCGCCTCCGCTTTGCAGGCAGGCGAATCGGGACCGTTCTCTGCGCCCTGTTCGGCCTGCTCGAGCCGGCGCTGCACCGTCGGATGAAAGCGGCCCGACTTCACGATCTCCGGCAGGTGTGCACCGGAATGCGGTCGCCATGGGAGGCGAGATAGCGATTGATGTCGTACTTGAATCCCATGCACGGCCCGACGCCTGGTGCACGGCGAATCTGCTCGAGCCCTTCGACGCGCGCCGGGTCGACGATCGTTGCGCCCGCGCGCCGGAGGTCTTCGACCGCATTCATGAACACCTCGACGATCTCGGCATCGGTCGTGTCGCGCTCGTAGGCCTGGCGAAGCACGCCGATGCGCGCGCCGCGCAGGCCGTCGCGGATCAGCGCATGTCGAGTAGTTCTCCCGTGGCGGCCGCGAGACGACGGACGTGGCCGGATCGTCCGGATCGTCGCCAACAATCACTTGAAAGACGGCCACGGCGTCGCTCACACTGCGCGCCATCGGCCCGGCGATATCGGCGAGCAGGTTGAGCGGCATGACGCCCGCCCGACTCGTCAATCCCATCGTCGAGCGAATCCCGACGAGCGCCTGATGTGACGAGGGGCCGCGAATCGAGTTGCCGGTGTCGGATCCGAGACCCACGGCGCCGAAGCTGGCGGCCACCGCGGCGGCGGTTCCGCCGCTCGAACCCGCGGTGACGCGATCGAGCGCGTACGGATTCTTGGTATAGCCGGGCAGAATCGAGCTCAGGGTCTCATACGGCGTAAACGCCCACTCCGCCATATTCGATTTGGCAAGCACGATGGCGCCCGCCTCTTTGATCCGGCTTCACTAGAAACGCATCTTTGTTCGACACAAAACCGGCGAGCGCGAGCGACCCGTTGGCGCTCTGGAGCCCGATCGTCTCGAAGTTGTCTTTGACGATCGTCGGCACGCAGTGCAGCGGACCCGCGAAGCCGGCTCTGCGACGCGCGCCGATCGAGATCGTCGGCCTGTTTCAGCGCGTCCGGATTGATGACGACGATGGCGTTGATCGCGGGGCCGTTCTTGTCGTACGCCTCAATGCGTCGGAGGTAGCGCTCGACCAGGCCACGGCAGGTGACACGGCCAGCCTTGAGCGCGGCGTGGATCTGCGCGATCGTGACTTCCTCGACCTGGAACGGGGAGGGAACCTGCGCACGGAGCGACGCGAGCGAGAGAAAAAGGGTGATGACGATGGCGGCTCGTTTCACGCGCCCATGATACGGCACGGCTACGTCGGGCACTGCTTCCGTGGATCACGGCCTGGTGACGCGGCGCTTTACAATGGGGTGGTGAGGGTCGTGCGATTGGCCATGTTCAGTGCCGTCCTGATGATGCTCCTCGCTGCCATCACCGGCGCACAGCAGCCGGCGACACAGCCGGGCGCCCAGCAGCCCGCGGCACAGGAGCTCCCGACCGGCTACATCTGCCCGATGCATCCGAACATCGTCTCGGCAACGCCAGGCAAGTGCGAGCTGTGTGGCATGGCGCTCGTTCCTGGTGATCCCATGGCGACGGCGTATTACACGCTCAAAGTCGACGTCACGCCGCGAGCGATCAAGCCAGGCGCCAAGACACGCATCACGTTCAACGTCTTTCATCCGCTCACCGGGGCGCGGGTGACTGATTACGCCGAAGTCCACGACAAGCGCTATCACTTGTTTGTCATCAGCCGTGACATGAAATTCTTCGATCACGTGCACCCGGAGCACGGCGCGGATGGATCGTGGACGATCGACATCACGCTGCCGCAGCCCGGTCACTACGTACTGCTCTCTGACTTTCTGCCGAGCGGTGGCGGGCCGCAGATGATCGTGACGCCGCTGGTCACCGCCGGCTACGACGGCGACCTCACCAGCGCGATTCCGACCCTCGAACCCGACCTGGAATGGGTGAAGGCGGCAGGTGGCGTGAAGCTCGAGTTGACGTTGCCGCGGCCGCAGCTCTTCGCCGGAGAGGACGTCGATCTGCCGTTTCATTTCACCGACGAGAAGACCGGCCAACCTGTTCAGGACTTGCAGCGGTATCTTGGCGCCTTCGCGCATGCGCTGATCGTGAGCGAAGATCTCGTCGAGCACATTCATACGCACCCGAAGGAAATGCTCGAAGGGACCGACGTCAAAAGCGGCGGTGGGCCTGAGGTGACTTCGACGCGTTTTTCCCGCGTCCGGGCCGCTACCGCGCGTGGGTTACAATTTCAGCGCAACGACCGTCTTTCGACGGTGGCGTTTACCTTCGACGTGCCGCCGTTTACGGGGCGGTCACCACGGTGACTCGCGGGGTGACGGTGACCGGTTTGTCCGACGCGTTCGCCAGATAAGCGGTCATCACGATGCGGGCACCGCGTGCGAGCGGCATCGGCGCACGCAGCACGTAAGGCGTGGGCCAGTCGGTGCGAACGTTTTTGACCCACACCATGGGTTCCTGCACGCCATCAGTCGAGCGAAGCGACACCTCGAAGGACGTCGCGCTGTCGCCGAGGTCGGGCCACACAGCGAGACCGCGGCGAAGGTTCGGGAGTGTCATTTCGGCGCGGACTCTCTGCGCACCTTTGCCCGGCACGAGCGTCAGTGCTGCGGGTGCCGCAACCACCATGTGCGTTGCCTCTTGCGCATTGGCGGCGTCGCTGAAGTACAGTCCCAGCTCGCTCTTGTCGTTCACCGCTTCTTCAATCGCGCGGTAGCCGACTTCGATCGTGAGCCGGGCGCGGGCGGGCAGACGATACACCACGCCTTCCGGTAGTGTCATGAACGTTTGCCAAGGTGTCCATGTCCACAACCACCGCTTGGACACAGACTCGTAAATGGCGGCGTAACGGACGACCCGGCGGTCGCCAGGTCGGAACGCGATCGTGCGGATGGCACGCGGTGTGGCGAATCCGGCTGTGACATCGAACCGTCGCGTCTGATCGCCCGATCCCGGCAGGACGCTCGTCACCGTGTCGGCGGTGAGCACCGCGTCTGGTTCACCGGCCTCCCACACCGGCGCGGCTGGAACAAACACGGGCGGAATGCTTTCGTCGACTTTGAGAACCCCGCTCGGCGCGCCGCCGTCGGTCCACGACAGGATGATGTCCATTTCGCGTTGCGTGAGGCTCACGTCGTTGCTGAAATGGCCGAAGCCTTCGACCGCTCCCCACGGCGGCATCCGTCGCTCGAGGATCTCCTCGCGAATCGCCCGCGCCCACGGCCGGGCCAGCTCGTAGGTGGTCAGCGGCATCGCGAGGTTGTTCTCGCTATGGCAGTTGAAGCACTTGCGCTGGAAGATCTGCGCGATCTTCTTTCTTGAAAATGATCGGGGTCGTGATGGGCTTGTGCGAGTACGCGGGGCGTTCGGTCACCAGCAAGGCGGCCAGCGCAACCAGGAAACACGCGACGGTGAGCAGCCGTAATCGCATGGAGATCGCGGAGCCCCTAGGGTACTATTTTCGCGAGGTCATGGCGTTACCGTTCTCCGCCTCGCTGCTCTTTGCGGCTGTTCTCGCCGCGCAGTCCGCTCCGGCCGCAACCCAACCCGAGCCTCCACTCGCGCCAGTTGTTCTGATGACGACGTATACGGATGGGCGGTCGATCCCAAGGGTGGTGTCGGCGCGGCCTGGCGGAGCGTGGACCCCGCTCTTCCCGAAGACACACACATGGCGTTCGCCCGAGGGCCTCGCGGTGAGCGCGATTGACTACCGCTGTGTTTTGACGGCCGATGGCGTTCGCGTTGACGTGTCCCTGTTTCTTGGCGAAGCTCACCAGAAAAAGCTGTCGATTGCGACCGTCACGGTCACGGCCGATCAGCCTGTGGTGATCGACGGATTACGCGATTACGGCGTAGCCCCAGTGACGCTTTCGATGCGGGCGCTCGAGCCGACGACCCTCTATCCGCCTCAGTTCGAGAACAAGACAGCGGCGCTGCAGGTGGCCGACGTTGAGGTCATGTCCGACGGCGCGCCGGCCTATCGGATTACGGTGCGAAATGTCTCTTCGCGCCCGGTGATGACGTTTCGCCTGGAATCGTACCGAGGCAGCGACCGAGAACTGAGCGGCCGGCAGGGCCTCCGTGACGGCACGCCCGTCGTGCAGCCAGGCGCCACGTATACCTTCCGCTTTCCAGCAAGCAGTCGATCGCCGCATTCGCAACCGTGGGCGCCAGTGTCCCATGATCGGGTGGTGATCACCGGCTTGCTGTTCGAAGACGGCGAGATCGAAGGTGATCCCGACGATGTGTGGCTGGCCCCGCTCACCTATCTGGGACGCCGCGCACAACTGGCTGAGGTCGTGGAATTGTTGCAGCGAACCCCAACGGCGGGGCGGCCACCCGCTGAACTGATTCAATCCCTGTCGGCGGCCGTGGAACGCCTGCCTGTTGTTGTCGACGCGCAACTTCGACAAGCATCGGCCAGCCTGCTTCCTCAGTCTGGCGCGGTCATGTCTTCTCAGGCGATCGACGGCGCGCTCGCCGCCGCATTGGCGGAGGTGCGGAACGGCGTCTTGAGCGATCTACGATCAGCGCCGCATGAGCCCGAAGCCTTCGCACGCTGGTTGACGGAAATCCGAGAGCAATACCGCGCCTGGCACGAGCGCTTCATCGCGTTGACATCGCGTCCCGCCCGCTAGTCGGACGTCGCGGGCTTCCGCGTAAGGCGAAGCACACCCGCAGCAGCTTCTCGGCACCTTCGGCACCTAGTGCGCAGTGAGTATTACTTTCCGACGCGCGTCGAAAAAATCGAACATGCCTTGTATGTTCGGGGCGACCACATTCGAGTGACCTCCGCCTGGCACCTCGATGTAGGTGACGTCGACGCCCAACTTCTTCATCTCGGCAACCATGTTCCGCGAGCCCGATACGTTCACCGTCGGGTCGGCGTCGCCGTGGACAACGAACTGAGGAATGTGACGGAAGCGCGCGACCGACGCCGGAATCGCGACGCCGGCAAAGGGCGCGACCGACGCCCAGATGTCGGGATACTTCGCGGCAAGTGCCCAGGCGCCGATTGCGCCCATTGAGTGTCCCATCAGGTAAATCCGCGACTCGTCGATCTTGTAGTCGGCGCGCATCCGCTTGAGGACCTGCATCACGTCCTGTTCGCTCAGTTCGCGCTGCCGGCGCTCGCGGGCGTCGCTGGTGGCCGCGATCGCCGACCCATAGAAGCCGTCGACGCGATAGCCCAGCGGCGACGCGACGATATAGCCGCGGTCCTCCGCGAGCGTCGGAATGCGCTTGCCGTAGCGATCGAGCATGCCGTCCTCGGTTCCGCCCAACCCGTGCAGCGCGATGATCAAGGGAAAGGCTTTCGTTCCGGTATAGGCCTTCGGCACGAACACGCGATAGGGCATGATCTCGTTCGCACCGTCGAGCACATAGTGACGCTCGAAGTCTCCGGTGCGTCCGACGAACGGATCCCTCTTCGCTTTCACCGCCGCTGCCGCTGTCGCTTCGGCAGCGGCCAAATCGCCGGCGAGATCGAACGTGCCGGCGCCAATCACACCGGTATTGATTTTGCGGATGTACTCGGCGGGAAATTTGATGTCCGCTTGCACCGTGGGAGCCGCTTTGGCCGCCGCGGCGTCGAGCGCTCGCAGACGCGCATCCAGTCCCTTTTGCAGTGTCACGTTCAACAGAGCCACGCCCAGCACGCGCTCCTGCTGGCGCACTTCAAAGGACAGCACGTAGTCGCCGTCCATGACGGCGCTGACATCGAGGTCGGTCGCGAATGGCGATTCGCGCAGATCGCGACTCACGCCGTCGAACGTGCCGAGCTCCAGCGCTGCCGGTTGTGCTGCGTCGGGGCTAGCGATCGCATTGCCTTCCTGATCGAGCACCGGCGCCACGCGCCGCCGAATGCTGGAACGGGCCGTCAGCGGACCCGTGAGGTCGATTGCCGGCGCGAAGATCTGTTCGAGTCGGACCCGGTACGGTGTCGACGAATCCACGATCACGCGGTCGGTCCTGATGACCAGCGCCGCCTGATACTCGTCCGCGTCGGTCCACGACCGCCCGGCAAGAAGCGCCAGCCCTTTCGCATAGAGACGACGCACCTCGCCGATGCGGCCCGCACGAAGCGCATCAGCGATGGCCTTGTCAATCTCGTCGATGGCCGCTTTGAGTGCACCCTCTGGTTTGACCGTCGCCTTGCGCGTGTTGTAGCCGACGCGAACCGACGACAGGTTGGGCAGCGCCTGAGCGAACACGTCGCTCGCCGCCAACAAGGCTGAGAGCTCCGACCAGGATGACGAAGCTCGTGGCTCGCATTCCAAGACCTCCCGGTATCGTTCGGGCATCCTACCACCGCCGTGTGTGATAGCGTCACGCGGGCGGTCCCGCGGGCGCGATCACGTCCACGCATGGGGGTCGCGGCTGAACGAGGATGGGCGCCAAGCCGGCGTCAACGTGTACAAGGGGTAATCATGCGACACAAACGGACGGCACTCGCGGTCTACTCGGTGATGTTGCTGGCAGGCGGCTTCGCGGCCGGCTCGCTCACGACGCGCGCCACGGTGCTGCACGCGCAACCGGCGTCACGGGTGTTCGAAATTCGCACCTATACGGCGCCGGAGGGCAAGCTGGGTGAGCTGCACACACGCTTCCGCGATCACACGACGCGAATCTTCCAGAAACACGGCATGACAAACATCGGCTACTGGATGCCGGTGGATGAACCGATGTCGAAGAACACCCTGATCTACATCCTCGCCCACCCGAGTCGCGAGGCCGCGAAGCAAAACTGGGCGGCCTTCGTCGCTGATCCCGAATGGAAAAAAGTCAGCGCCGAGTCGCAGGTCAACGGGCGCATCGTCGAGAAGATCGACTCCGTCTTCGCGACGCCGACCGATTATTCGCCGATCAAGTAAGGAGCTTCTCCATGAGCGCACACGATCGTCGCGGTGTTCTTGTTGGTTGCGCAGTGCTGTTGATGCTCGCGGCAGACCCAGGTGCGCAAACGGCCGTGCAGCCTGTCAACGATCCTCCGAACCCGTACGAGACGGTTGAGGGCTGGGCCAAGATGCCGGCAGGACGCACGTGGGGAGCGACGAGCGCCGTCGACATCGATCGGGACGGCACGTCGATTTGGGTGGCGGAGCGGTGCGGCGCGAATTCATGCGAGGGATCGAGCTTGCCGTCAGTGCTCAAGTTCGATGCGGCGGGCAATCTCGTCGCGAGTTTCGGCGCGGGGATGCTCGTCTTCCCGCACGGCATTCACGTCGACCGTGACGGCAATGTCTGGGTGACCGACGCCAATGCGAGCAAGGACGGCAAGATTGGGCATCAAGTGATCAAGTTCAGCCCGGCCGGCAAAGTGCTGCTCCGGCTGGGGAAAGCCGGCGTAGCCGGCAATCCGCCCGACCTGTTGACCGAGCCCAACGACGTCATCACCGCGCCCAACGGCGACATCTTCGTAGCCGAGGGGCATAGCGGCCAGAACACGAACGCACCCCCCGGCACGGTCGCGCGGATCAACAAGTATGCGAAAGACGGGAAGTTCATCAAATCCTGGGGCACGCTTGGTAGCGCGCCTGGCGAATTCCGCACGCCGCACAGCCTCGCCTTCGATTCGCGCGGCCGGCTGTTTGTGGCCGACCGCGGGAACCTTCGGCTGCAGATTTTCGATCAGGACGGAAAGTTTCTCGACGAGTGGAAGCAGTTCAGCCGCATCAGCGGGTTGTGGATCGACCGCAACGACACGCTGTATGCCGCCGATTCCGAGTCGAGTGCGACAGCCAACCCGGGGTGGAAGCGAGGCATCCGCATCGGCAGCGCTCGTAACGGAGAGGTGATGTTTTTTATTCCCGATCCGGAGCTCAAGCCGCAGGGGACGAGCGCGGCCGAGGGTGTTGCCGTTGACGCCGCCGGGACCATTTATGGCGCGGAAGTCGGGCCGAAAGCGTTGAAGCGTTACGTCAGGCGATAACGAAGGGACACATCGCGCCGGTTGTTATCCGCGGATGACGCGGATGACGCGGATTTCTGAATCGCCGAACTGCGGCTGTCGCGTCGCCCTCCAGTTGCGGCTGCGTCTCCGGCTCGGTCGAGGCGCGCCGCGCTTATCAGCGCAATTCGCGGATAGACGCAGCCGCAGCACGCGCCGCGCGACGTGACCCATACTCTGTCGCGCAGTGCTAAGGTGGCGCCGTGCAAGATCTTTGTTTCTGGAGCGGGCGGGAACTCACGCAGGCCATCTGCGCCGGGGAGGTTTCGGCGCGCGAAGTCATGGCCGCGCACCTGGCTCGCATCGCCGCGATCAATCCGTCGATTAACGCGATCGTGTCGAAACTGGATGACGATCGCTGCCTTCAACTGGCGGACGCCGCCGATCGACGGCTCGCGCGCGGCGACGTCGTGGGACCGCTGCACGGGCTGCCGTGGGCATTCAAGGATCTGGAAGATGCCGTCGGCTTCCCCGCCACCCGCGGATCGATCATCTTCAAGGATTTCCGCCCCGACCAAGACTCCGTCCTCGTGGAGCGATTGCGACACGCCGGTGCAATTCCGATTGGGAAGACGAACGTGCCCGAATTCGGAATGGGGTCGCACACCTACAACAACGTGTACGGGCGGACACGTAATCCGTTCGACGTGACCAAGAGCGCCGGCGGGTCCAGCGGCGGCGCCGGTGCCGCCCTTGCCGCGGGCCTGCTGCCGCTGGCCGACGGGAGCGATCTTGGCGGCTCGCTGCGCAATCCTGGTGCGTTCAACAACGTTGTGGGGCTGCGTCCCTCGGTAGGACTGGTGCCGACGGCGCCAGTGTCGATGCCATTTCTTGGCTTTTCCGTGAAGGGTCCGATGGCGCGCACCGTGGCGGACGCGGCATTTTTGCTGAGCGTGATGGCTGGTGCCGACTCGCGTGACCCGGCGTGTTTGCCACTGCCCGCCACCGACTTTGCCGCGCAGCTCGATATTAATTTGTCTGGCGTCCGAATCGCCTGGTGCCCGGATCTGGGTGGCTTGCCGCTCGACCGTCGTGTGCGGACGACCCTCGAGGCCAAACGCCAGACGTTTCTCGATCTCAAATGCGACGTGGACGAGGCGGCCCCTGACTTCTCGAACGCCGACGACATCTTCCTCACCTTGCGACGGCTCATGTCCGCCGACAAATATCGCACCCTGCTCGAGCAACATCGGCACGAAATCAAACCTGAAGCTGTTGACGAGATCGAACGCGGCATGGCGCTCACGGCGGCCGACATCACGCGCGCGATGACGCTTCACGGTCAGCTCCTTCAGCGGATGGCCGCGTTCTTCGGGCGCTACGACATCATCGCGTGCGCCGTGAGTCAGGTCCCGCCGTTTGACGTGAACGCTGACTGGCCACGATCGATCGCCGCAGTGGACATGACGACCTACACCGATTGGATGAAGTCGGCGTACTGGATCAGCGTCACGCTGGGACCAGCGATCTCGCTCCCATGCGGCTTCACACCAGAGGGGCTACCGGTGGGCATGCAACTGGTTGCACCGCCGCACCACGAAGTCCAATTGCTACAGCTCGCGTATGGGTTCGAACAGGCCACACGGCTCGCCGAGGTCCACCCCGACATTGCCTGACGGCAGGCAAAATCCGCTGGTTTGACGCCTTTTGTCTTCGTGATATCTGCGTGTTGACAGCGTGAACGGGCCGGGTTATACCCATGCGGTCCGGGCCCTTAGGTTCGTTTGGCCGGGTCGTTGAGGTTGGCGCCACCCCAATGCGTTCGCCGCGAGGCCAGGTTTTGTAAGCAGAGAGAACCCACAGGAGGAACTGGTGATGTCGAAGTTTACTTCGCGGGCCCTGGGCATCGTTGCATGCCTTGCGCTTGTCTCGTCGACCGCATTGGCGCAGAGCGGCACGACGATTTCCGGAACGGTTAAGGACACCTCGGGCGCCGTCCTGCCCGGTGTCAGTGTTGAAGTTGCCAGTCCAGCGCTGATTGAAAAAGTACGCACGGTCGTCTCCGACAACGACGGCCGCTACTCGGTGATTAGTCTGCGACCGGGCGTGTACACCGTCACCTTCACGCTGCCTGGCTTTGGTACCGTGAAGCGTGAGGGCATCGAGCTCACCTCGGACTTTACCGCGCAGGTGAATGCCGACATGAAGGTCGGCACGCTCGAAGAGTCGATCACGGTCACCGGCGAATCCCCCATCGTCGATACGCAAGGCATTACGCAGCGCATCGTCATGACGCGCGATGTGCTCGACGTGCTGCCCACTGGCCGCAACATTCAGGCGATTGGGATCATGATTCCGGGCACCGCGCTCTCGTTGGGCGGTGGCGGCGCGCTCTCGCGCGACGTTGGCGGTTCGGGTCAGCTGCAGCAATCGCCGCTCCAGTACCGCGGATCGGGCGACACGGTGCAAACGATCGAGGGCCTTCGGCTCAACAACCTCTGTGCCCAGGGCCAATATAGCGGTGTGTACTGGAACGACGCCGAGCTTCGAGGAGATCAGCTACGTCACTGGCGCCGATTCGGCGGAGATGGGCCAGGGTGGCATGCGCGTCAACATGGTGCCTCGCGACGGCGGCAACGCGTTTCACGGGCAGTTCTTCGGCAACTTCGCGGGCGAAAATTTTACCTCCGACAACTGCAAGTCGCCCGGCATCGGTCAGCCCTGCACGCGATCCAACCTCACCGGCAGTACGACCTTCAATCCCAATAACACACTGACGAATGTCGATGTCGTCCAGAAGATCTGGGACGTCAACCCGTCGATTGGCGGGCCGATCAAACGGGACAAGCTCTGGTTTTATTACACCTTCAGGCATTGGGGCACGGAGAAGACCAAGGCTGGCGCCTATCCTGACAAAACCCCGTCACCATTCGTCTATGAGCCCGATACCGACAACCCTGGCATCGACGATGGGCACATCGTCAGCAACGCAGGGCGCGTCAAGTGGCAGGCTACCGGCAAAGATCAGTTCTCGGTGTATCACGACGATCAATCGAAGTATCGCAATCACTGGGGCATCGCCGCGACGATTCCGCCGGAGGCTTCGGCGATCCAGGTCACGCCCACCAGTTTCGTCAACGTCAGCAAGTGGACGCGCACGCATACCAGCCGGCTGCTGTTCGAAGCAGGCTTCGGCTACTACAACCAGGAGTACACCGAGCTCTATCAGCCGTCTGTGACCGGCCAATCGGACAAGGTGTGGGACCTCGATGCGATCCGCAACTCACGCGTCTACACCGTGATTGATCAATCGAACAACCAGACCACCCAGGCGTGGAACAGCCCCGCGGATCATTTTTCCATCGTCAGAACCTTCATGGGGGCGGCGTCGTACGTGACCGGTTCCCACAACCTGCGGTTCGGCGCGTCGTTCACCAATGGCGACTGGCGCCTGGTCGAGTCGTATACCGGCGACGTGCAGCCCATCACCTACAGTTTCGGTCGACCGGTATCGGTGACGTTGCGTTTGCCGAACGACATGTCGAACGGGATCAAACGTGACTTCGGCATCTTCATGCAGGACCGTTGGGCGATGGGACGGGTCTCGTTGAACCTGGGCCTGCGCTACGACAACTTCGTCGGCGAGACGCGCGAAAGCAGTGTACTGCCCAATCGTTTCACGTTTTCCGAGCTGGCAAGCGGCGTGACCTACGGCGCATGTGCCGACGGCAAGGCGGGTCGCGACTGCTACGGCGAGGTCCAGAACTGGAAGGACCTCTCACCGCGTGTTGGCTTCGCGTGGGACGTGTTTGGCACCGGCCGCACCGCAGTCAAAGCAAGCGTCGCCCGTTACGTCGCCGGACAGACGGTTGCAGTGGCGCGGCAGGTCAACCCCGTGGAAAGCCTCACGCGATCCGACCCACGGCCCTGGACCAACGACATCGACGGCAACGGTTTTCCGCTCGACGCGAACGGCAACATCCAGTTCAACGAGCTCGGCACATCGACGTCGACGCCGACGTTCGGCCGCAACGTGTCCACGACCTCGTACGATCCAGACGTGCTCAACGGATGGTTCAAGCGTGGCTTCAATTTCGAGATGACCGTCGCAGCGCAGCATCAGCTTGCCGATCGCGTCTCGATCAATGGCGGCTACTTTCGCCGCGCCTTTGGCAACCAGACGTTCACCGACGACCTGAGGTACGACGAGAGCAGCTACGATTCGTTCTGCATCAACGCGCCGGCCGACCCGCGTCTTCCTTACGGTAACGGTGCCGGCTATCAGGTCTGCGGCGTGCAGGATCTCAAGCCGACAGTGTTTGCACTGGGTCTGCCTGCCAATAACCAGATTCGCTTCTCCGACGACGTCGGCGGCGAAACAAATCTGTATCAGGGATTTGACTTCAACATCGAAGGACGCTTCCGCAACGGCGCCTTCCTCAAGGCCGGCGTCGGCGCCAGCTCACGCACCTTCGATATCTGCAACTTGGGCAAGGCGGGCCTCGATGCGTTCCGCGATTCAACCACTCAGCTCACCACGGCCCAAGGCACGGAGATTTATCCCGATGGCACCAGGGCGTGCCATCGCGAATACCCATATCGCCCGGACGTAAAGCTCTCGGGCTCGTACACGCTGCCGTTAGACATCATGCTCGCCGGCACGTATCAGTACAGCCGCGGGGTGCAGACCGGCGGCGCCGGACCCAGTATCCAGGCGAACTTTGCCATTCCGAGCGCGTCCGCCACGGCACTCGGCGCACGTCCGTGGAACGGCGCCGCGTCGCGTACCATCCAGTTGATTCGCGAAGGGCTGATGTACGGCGACCACAATCTGAACCAACTCGATCTGAAGCTTGCCAAACGATTCTCCTTCGATCGCTACCGCGTGCGGTTCGATTTCGACGTCTACAACGTGTTCAACAGCAGCTGGCCCTATACCGTGAGCTCGACCTACGGCACGACGGCGACGAGTCAGTGGCTGCGACCGACGAACGTGCTTCAGAGCCGATTCTTCAAGTTCGGCGCGAAGTTCGACTTCTAAGCACGGAAGCACGGAAGACACGGAAACACAGAAGCCACGGAAGTATTTCGCGAGGTCATGGAGGGCGGGTGCGTTGCACCCGCCCTTTTCGTCACGATTGAAACACATTTCCTTTATGGTGTTCGTCGCCTGCGCGAGCACAGCGCTTGGTGCACAGCACGCCGGGCACGTCATTCCGATCGTCCCGTCAGAACTGCTGGAGCGGCCGCTGACGCTGCGTACCGGCATCGGCGTGGCGCACGACGCGGTCGCCACGAAGGCCGCGGACGCGCAGCGTTTCTACGATCAGGGACTGACCTATCTGCATTCATATGTGTGGATCGAAGCGGCGCGATCGTTTCATCAGGCGCTGCGGCTCGATCCGTCGGTTGCGCTGGCCCACGTCGGCCTGAGCGTGTGCCTCATGGAGTTGAACAAGCCGGCGGACGCGCGTGCCGCGCTCGATCGGGCGCGTGCGTTGGCCGCGACGCTCCCCGATCACGATCGTCGCCATGTCGAGTTGCGGGTGCTGCAATTTGAGGCAGAGACAAACGCCCGAGACGTCGCGAAACTCACGGCCTATCGGCGCGCCCTCGACGCCGCGATCGCTGCATTTCCCCTGGAGGTGGAGTTGGTACTGCAGCGAGGCATCGCCGAGTCGTCCGACCCGTCCGATCGCGGTCAGGGTGCTGTGCAAGGGTCGATCGCGTTTTTTGAAAAGGCGCTCGCGCTCTCGCCCGGGCATTTCGCCGCACAGCATTATTTGACTCACGCCTACGAAAACACGGGACGTACGAATGACGCGCGCGAGATGGCGGCGTCGTATGCGAAGGCGGCCTCGGCGATTCCACATGCGCGCCACATGTCTGGACACACCTTGAGACGTCTAGGACAGACAACGGAAGCGATTGCGGAGTTCGAGGCAGCCGACCGACTGCACCGCGACTACTTCAAACGCGAGGCGGTATCGGCCGACTACGACTGGCATTTCGCGCATAACCTCCACCTGCTCGCGACGTCGCATCAGTATCTCGGGCGGATGAAGCAAGCGGCTGCACTTCTCAAACAGTCCTACGACCTGCCGTCAAATCTGGTCGTTCAGGTGTATAACAAACGCGAATGGCCCAGCTTTCTCCGCGGGCGCGGCCGCTACGAGGAGGCCGGCACGGCCGCGCGTGCGCTCATCACGCATCCGCATCCGCTCGTGCAAGCGGCGGGGCACATCGAATTGGGGTACACGCTGGTTGCAGCGGGGCGCTGGGGCGACGCAGCCGAAGCGTTCAATACGGCGTTGCGAATTCTCCGCGGCGGGGCAGAAGGTGCGCCGCTCGCCGCGGCGCCACTTCTCGGCCTCCAGGGCGAGATTGCGTTACGCACCGCGGACCGTGAAAAGGGCCGCCGGCTGCTGCTCGACGCCGCTACGCGGTTCCGCGCCGTGCCCGGTCCGGACGGATGGGTGCAGGCGTTGTTCGCGCTCGAGTCGATGGCGCGCTCCGCGCGACAAGTGGGCGATTGGGAACTCGCCGGCCAGATGGCGAAACAGATGATGGCCCATGACCCGTCGTACGCGGGAACACACTACGCGCTCGCGCTGGTCGCCGAGCACGATGGCGATGACAAGACCGCCGGGGCGGAGTTCGCCCTCGCACAGAAGTATTGGACTTCGGCAGACCCAGATTTGCTCGAGCTTGCCGACATTCGTAAACGTGTGAAGTAAGGAGCCACCATGAAGATACTTTCTCTCATCACCATCGCCTTCCTTTTCAGCACCTCGGCGTCGGTGCGCAGACCGTCAACCTCACCGGAAAGTGGATCCTCGACGTGCAAACCGATGCGGGCAGCGGCACGCCGACACTCACCTTGAAGCAGGATGGCGAGAAGCTGGTGGGACACTACAGCGGCCAGCTCGGTGAAGCGGAGATCACGGGAACGGTGAAAGGCAGCGACTTCACGTTTTCGTTTGCCGGTGACGCGCAGGGGCAACAGTTCAAGGTGACCTACACCGGTACGGCGGACAAGGACACGATGAAGGGGACGCTCGACCTGGCGGGTATGGCGACGGGCACGTTCACTGGTAAAAAACAGTGAACAGGTTCGTCGGTGTCTTCCTGATCGGGGCTGTGCTCTCGCCGTCCGCACTCGCGCGCGCACAGTCGCCCACGCCGTCCGGTGCTGCCGTCTACGCGGAGCGCTGTGCAACGTGTCACGACGCGACCGACACAACGCGAGCGCCCTCGCGCGAATCGCTGCGCGCACGGTCGATCGCGGCGATTCTCGCCGCGCTTTCGCCGACCGGTGTCATGGCGCCGCAAGGCGCACAGCTCACGGCGGCGGAACAGCAGTCCGTCGCAGCGTTTCTCGCGCCGCCAGACCCCTCAACACCTCCCGGGACGTCGTCCGCACCGTCCGGTGCGACGGCGGCGACCCCGGCTGCCGCTGGTGATCCAGTTGTCGGCGGCTGCGCGACAACGCCACCATTGCCGCAGTCGCTCGCGCCGGCTTGGAACGGCTGGGGCAACGACACATCGAACGCACGGTTTCAACCCTCAGCGGCGGCCGGATTGACACCCGCCGATGTCCCTCGTCTCACATTGAAATGGGCATTTGCGTTTCCCGGTGCGACCACGTCGACCTCGCAGCCCGCCGTTGCTGGCGGGCGCGTGTTCGTCGGCAGCGAAGCTGGCGGCGTATGGTCGCTCGATCTCGCCACCGGCTGCACGCATTGGAAGTTCACCACCGAAGCCGGCGTCCGCACGGCCCTCACGGTGGAACGGATCCCCGGGAGCCCGTCCCGCTATGCGGTGTTTTTTGGCGACCTGAAGGCGTGGGTTTACGCCGTCGACGCGCAAACCGGCGCGTTGATCTGGAAGGTCCGCGCCGACGAGCACGCGTTCGCGCGCATCACTGGGGCCCCGACCTTTAGCAACGATCGACTGATCGTGTCTGTCTCTTCATTCGAAGAAGGACCGGCGGCGCGCCCGAACTATCCATGCTGCACGTTCCGCGGCAGCGTCCTCGCGCTCGATGCCGTCACCGGTCAGAAACTGTGGCACACCTACATGATCGCGGAAGAACCGAAGGTTGTTGGCAAGAACGCGACGGGCACGCCCTTGTGGAAACCCGCCGGTGTGGCAGTCTGGTCCTCACCCACGATCGACGCGGCGAAGAACACCGTCTACGTTGGAACCGGAAACTCCTATACGAACCCCGCAGCGCCGATGAGCGATGCGATCGTCGCGCTCGACATCACGACAGGCGCGATTCGCTGGTTCAATCAAATCACGCCCAACGACACGTTTGTCGTCGGCTGCAAACCCGGGAACCTGAACTGTCCCGATGACGTCGGTCCCGATCACGACTTCGGCAGCTCGCCCATCCTGCGCACGGTCGCCGGACGACGCATTCTGCTGCTGGGCCAGAAGTCGGGCGTGATCTTTGGACTCGATCCGGACAATGGCGGCAAGGTGCTGTGGCAGCAGCGCGTCGGCAAGGGCAGCGAGCTTGGCGGCATCGAGTGGGGCCCTGCCGCGGACCTCGCCAACGTGTATGTCGCGGTGTCCGATGTCATCGCGCAGGGTACCGGCCCGAGTGAACAGCCCGGCGGACTCCACGCGTTGAAGATTGCGGATGGCGAACGCCTGTGGCACACGCCCGCTCCAGCACTGACGTGCAAGGGCGGACCTGGCTGTTCTGCGGCACAATCGGCAGCCGTTAGCGTGATTCCCGGCGTCGTGTTTTCGGGATCCGTCGATGGTCACATCCGCGCCTACTCGACGACGGACGGCCGCATCATCTGGGATTACGACACGATGCAGGAATTCCAGACCGTCAACGGCGTGAAAGGCACCGGCGGGTCAATCGATGGCGCCGGCCCGGTGATTGTCAACGGGATGGTGTTGACCAACTCCGGTTATGGACGCTGGCGAGGGAAACCGGGAAACGTCCTGCTCGCCTTTGCGGTCAAGTAACTCTGGCTCCGGTGAGAGTTTCCAGTAGCCAGTTTCCGTTCTACCACCCTGCATAGGCGCCGAGATTCTCGCAGACGATCACGAAGAGCGCCGCGGCGAGGCACATCATCGCGTATAAACCGGGCTTGACGTCCGGCATCATTTCCTCGCGAATGACGGGCCAGGCGACCAATCCATAGATGTAGACCGCAATCGCGGCAGGCCACGGTGTCGGGAGATGGGCGGCGCGCAAGACGAGCGCGGCAATCACAGCAATAGCCGTCGCGCAGAAATATCGCTGCTGGACGTAACTCACAACAAACTCCGAACTCTGAGGGGATTTTCGAACTCCGGCGGGGAGCCGAGAACTCTACCGTAGAGTATCGCAAAACCGGCCTAAAACGTTCGCTGTGTTTGTCATTTGCTGCAACTTTCGCGAGGATGTGCGCTACCGGACAGTGCACGGCCGTTTCGCAGCCCTCGCCCACGACAACACTGCGTCGGCCCGAGAGTGCGCGGGGTGAACCGGTAAACCCTCCGGCGGGGTTTCCCGTCTACTCCCCCATGAAACGTGCAGCCACTACCGCTTTCGCCCTTCTGTTCGCGCTGGTGCTGGCCATGCCCGCCTCGGCACAGCGAAATCGCACGATCGCGACGACCGTGACCAGGATCGGGGCCCGCGCGAAACGGAAACGTTCGATCGCACCGTCGCACTTGCACCGGGCGGCACCGTCCGGCTCAAAACCTTCTCCGGACGGGTCACGATTACGGCGACGGGCGGCAGCCAGGTGATCATTCACGCCGTGCGCCGCGCCACCGCCGAACGCCTCCGCGATATCAAGCTCGAAGTGCAGCAGCAAGGGAACATCGTTGACATCGATGCGAACCATCAACTGGTCGAGCGTCGCAATAACAACGTCGTCGAGACGGACTTCGACATCCAGGTTCCGAGTCAGACGAAACTCGACCTCAGAACCTTCAGCGCGCCCGTGTCGGTGACCGGCGTGCGCGGCGACCTGATCGTCGACGGCTTCTCGAGCGACATCCGACTGACGGACGTCGGCGGCCCGATGCGCATCAAGACGTTCAGCGGTGGCATGGAGGTCGAAGCGCAGGCGTGGTCCGACGGCGATGGCCTCAACGTAAACACCTTCTCAGGCGGCGTGACACTCCGCCTTCCGGCAACCGCGCGCGGCGACATCGAATTCGATACGTTCAGCGGAAAGTTCAACAGCGATCTGCCGGTAGCGTTGTCCTCGTCGAGCCGCCGTAACTTCCGCGGCACGTTGAACGGCGGCGGCAATGCGGAGTTCCGGCTGAAGACATTCAGCGGAGACGTCACGATTCGGCGTTAGTGCGCTCGTCAACTTTCGCCCACGGGCTGCTCTCGCCGAACCGAAGTTTCCAGCTGCCAGTTCCCAGTTCAAAGTTGAGTGCAGAAGTTCATCGAGAACTTGTCAGTTCATGAGAACTGACCACTAAACTTTGAACTGGCAACCGGGAACTGGAACGCACGCGCCGGTGTATCCTGCGCGCGTGATCTCCCGCCTCCTCGCCCGCGTCGGCCTCGTCACCCCTGAACAACGCGCGTGGGCTTGGTACGACTGGGCCAACTCCGCCTACTTCACCACGGTCATCACCGCGGTCTTCCCGGCCTTCTATGGCCAGCTACGCGTCGGCCGGCCTCGACGCCGGCTAGGCGACGACGCGCTTCGGCCCCATCACGACGGTGTCGGTCGCGATGATTGCGGTCGCTGCGCCGGTGCTTGGCGCGATTGCGGACTACAGCGGCATCAAGAAAAAGCTGCTGCTCGCCTTCATGCTGATCGGCGTCGCGTCGCGTGCGCGCCATGGCCGGAATCGGACGCGGCGGCTGGCAACTGGCGTCGATCCTTTTCATCGTCGGCAACATCGGCGTGTCGGGCTAGCACGGTGTTTTACGATTCGCTGCTGCCACACGTGGCGCGCCGCGAAGAAACCGACCGCGTGTCGTCGGCCGGCTATGCGCTGGGCTATCTCGGCGGCGGCGTGCTGCTGCTGGTCAACCTGGCGTGGATGCTCAAACCGCGAGCTGTTCGGGTTTTCCGACACGGTATCGGCCACGAAGGCGGCGTTTGTCAGCGTCGCGCGTGTGGTGGCTGGTCTTTTCGATCCCGCTTCTCCGCAAGGTGCCGGAGCCGCGCGGTCGTGCTCGAAATTGGCGAGACGCGCGGCGGCGGGTCTGCTCAAGGCCGCGTTCGGCCGCCTCGGTCGCACGTTCCGCGACATTCGTCACTACAAGCACGCGTTCCTGCTCTTCCTCGCGATGCTGCTCTACCAGGACGGCATCCAGACCATCATTCGCATGGCCTCGATTTACGGCGCCGAAATCGGCATCGATCAGACTGCGCAGATTGCGGCGTTCGTGATGGTGCAGTTCCTCGGCATTCCATTTTCGTTTGTCTTCGGGGCGCTCGGCGCGCGGATTGGCACCAAGCGCGCGCTGTTCATCGCGCTGGCCGTCTACACCGCGACGGCCGTCCTCGGCTACTTCATGACGACCGTGACGCACTTCTTCATTCTCGCCGGGCTGGTCGCCACGGTACAGGGCGGCAGCCAGGCGCTCAGCCGTGCGTTTTTCGCGCGATTGATCCCAGCGCACAAGACTTCGGAATTTTTTGGCTTCTATGCCGTGTCCGAACGCTTCGCGACCATCCTCGGGCCGCTGGTCTTCACGGTGAGCGTCGCGATCACCGGCTCGAGCCGCACCGCCATCCTGTTCATCATCGTGTTCTTCGCTGCCGGCGCGCTCGTACTCTCGCGGGTGAACGAGGCCGAAGGAATCCGCGCCGCCAATGCTCCAGTCACGCCGCGGTGACCGGGCACGGCGGCGGCGGCACGATTAGCGCACGTGGAGGCGCGCGTAGGGACGCGCAAATGCGTTACTGAGGTTGTGCGCGTTCGATTCGAGAGCGCGCCGGTAGTATTTCTGTGCGTTCGGCACGTCGCCCTTTGCGTCGTACGACATGCCGACGAGCGTCACCACGAACGGGTCGGCAAGATTGCCCTTGACGAGCTCAGCAATGGCACGGTCGTAGTCCTTCGCGTAGTACGCGACGTACCCGAGCAAGTAGCGGTAAATCTCGTCGTCGTCTTTGAGCCGTCCACGCGTGTTCATCGTCTGTTCGAAGGACGCGAGTTGACGACGTGCTTCGTCAACCTTGCCTTCGCGTACGGAGACGCGTGCCATCGCGTGCATCCAGCGGAGCGTCCAGAGATCCATTTCTGGCTGCGGCAGACCGCCGATGTGCTTCGCCTGGTCGTGGCCGAGGTCGTACCACTTGCGGGCGTTGGCGGTATCGCCAGTTTCGAGATAAATACGGCCCAGCGCGTTCGCCGTCGCGGCCGCACCGGCGAAGTCTCTGTCGATGCGTTGTTGCTCGAACACCGGAGCCAGGTTCTTGAGTGCGTCAGCGGCTTTCCCCTCGAAGGTGTACGACACGGCGAGGGCATTCATCGCCTGGTTTCGCGCGGTGATGCCGTCGGCCTGTTTGATGGCTTCGGCGAGGTGGGTTCGTGCTTCGGCGTACTGCCCCTGCAGATCCAGGCAGATACCCATCGCGAGCCGCGCGTCGAAGGAGCGCGGGTTGCTGCGTAACGCCTGCCGGTACAGGCGCTGCGCGTCGTCGTGCTTGCCTTGGGCGGCAAGCGCGCGGCCCTGCTTGACGAGATCGGTCGGGTCTGGCGCTTGACCCGCTACAACAACCGTTGAAAGCGCCACGACAAGGACAACGGAAAAGCGGCGCATCGGTGGATTCTAACTCCGGAACTCGTTTTGAGCCGCCGCGAAATTCCGCCGGCGCTCACGGCTCGCGGCACTCTGCACTGACGGGAACGGTAGGAATATTTATCCGAGCCGTTTGCTCGAGCGCAGCGTGGCCAGCGTGAGCATCGCCAGTCCCCATCCCAACAAGGCAAGCGCCTGAGGCCAAAACACCTCCAAGCCGACGCCTTTGAGGAAAATCCCGCGCAGAATGACGAGAAAATAGCGCAGCGGAATCAAGTACGTCACAGGCTGAATCCAATCGGGCATGTTGTCGATTGGAAAAATGAAACCCGATAGGTAGATCATCGGGGTCAGAAAAAAGAAGGTGGTGGTCATCATCGCCTGCTGCTGCGTTGCCGACACCGTCGAAATGAACAGCCCGAGACCGAGCGTCGACAAGAGGTATACCGCGCTCATCGCAAACAGCAATGGGATGCTGCCCCGCATCGGCACCTCGAACCAGTAGATCGCGACGATGAGGACAAGGACGACGTCGAGCATTCCGATCGCTCCGTACGGTACGAGCTTGCCGACGATTAATTCCCAGCGCGCGAGTGGTGTCACGTTGAGCTGTTCGAGCGTGCCGAGCTCCTTTTCGCGCACGATCGCCATGGCCGACAGGTTGGTGGTGATGACGAGCAGGAGCAGCGCGACGATGCCCGGGATCATGAAATCGCGGCTCTCGAGATCCGGGTTGAACCACACTCGGATTACGGCGTTGACGAGGCGCTCGGGAGGCTCGCCGGTGCGCTCGGCGAGCAGATCCTGCGCATATCCGCCAACGAGCAAACGCGCGTAGCTCAGCGCGACGTTTGTAGAATTCGAGTCGGTGCCGTCGGCGACGACCTGGAGCCGGGCCGTTTCTCCGCGCTCGATCAGGTTTCCATATCCCGCCGGTATGCTCAGAGCCATCCACGCGCGTCCGGTTTCGAGCCAGGGGTCGATTTCGCCGGTTGAGCCGAGCAGCCCGACCACGGTGAAGTTCTCCGACGCGTCGAATCGCGTGACGAGCTCGCGGCTGCGCACCGATCGGTCCGCGTCGGCAATCACCACCGGTACGTCTTTGACATCCGTGGTCGCGGCGTATCCCAGCACCGTGAGCTGAATGATCGGCGCCATCACGACAATGCCGAACAGCCGCGGGTCCTGCCGCAGTTCCAGCACTTCTTTACGCATCAGATGAACGAGTCGCGTCATGCTGGTCGCCTACGTGCCGGCTCGCCATCCGCGTCCGAGGCGGACCGACGCCAGCGTCAGCGCGATCGCCGCAAAGACGGCGAGTGCGAGCATGTCCTGCCAAAACGCCTGGAGTGGCGCGCCTTTGAGCACGATCGCGCGAAGCGCCACGAGAAAATAGCGCGCTGGAATGACGCGCGTGATCGCCTGCACGGCAACCGGCATGCTCGAAATGGGAAAGATGAACCCGGAAAGAATGAACGTCGGCAAAAACGATGAGAGCAACGCCAGTTGAAACGCCACCTGCTGCGTCGGAGCCACGCTCGAAATGAGCAGGCCCTGCGCCTGGGCGCCGATGAGGAACAGACCGATTGCGCCGCAGAGAAGTAGCCACGAGCCGCGCATCGGCAGCTCGAAGAGCGCCATGGCAACGAGGATGATCAACAGCGCCGACGCAAAAGACAGAACAAGGTAGGGCAGGGTCTTGCCGGCAATGAATGCGGCCGGGCCGACGGGCGCCATCCTCACCTGCTCCATCGTGCCGCGTTCCTTTTCTCGCACGATGGACAGCGCCGTGGAGATGACAGCGGTGATCATCGAGATGTAGGCAATCAGACCAGGGACGAGAAACAGCGTACTGCGAAGCTGCGGGTTGTACCAGACCTGCGACTCGAGGATGACAGGGCTGACGCGTGCCGGGACTGCGGCCTCGAGCAGCTCCTCGGTTGTAATGTTGCGGGCCCGAAGTGCGACATCACGTTCCAGCGTCGCAGAGACCTCGCCGATGATGGCCTGCGCGTAGCCGATAACCGTCGTGGCCGTGTTCGAGTTTTCGCCATCAACAATCACCTGAACTGCCGTTGGTCGTCCGTTGCGGACGTCGGCGCCAAAGCCCGCAGGAATGACGACGGCTGCGCGTGCCTCGTTACGGTCGATCAATCGCTCGATCTCCTCGTCTGATGCAACGGTCGCCGCAAGATCGAAATAGCCGGAATTGATGAACGCCGACACCACGGTGCGGCTCGCGGGCGTGCGGTCGCGATCGTCGACGGCCAGGTGAATATTGCGAATATCGAAGTTGAGTGCGTAACCGTAGAGCAGCAGGAACATCGCCGGCACAAAGAGCAGGATCATCAACGTGCGCCGGTCGCGCGCGATCTGGCGCAGCTCTTTGACGGCAACGGCCCACGCTGTCAGCATCTACTTGTCCACCACGTCGAGAAACACATCTTCGAGCGAGGGAGAGACGCGGCTTGCCGAGCGCACCGTCTGGCCGCTGCCGGTGAGGGCCTGTTGCAAGGTGTGCGCGTCGATGGTGCGTGAGTTCACGACGGCGTGCACAGACGTGCCGAACAAGCTGGTTTTCTCGACTCCCGGCAAGCGTTCGAGCGCTTCCATCAATTCGACGGGGCGGTCGCCGGTCACCTCGATGATGGGCCGCTCGGCAAAGCGCTCCTTCAATTGCGATGCGCTGCCAAGCGCCGCCAGCTTGCCTGCGTGAATGATGGCGATGCGGTGACAGTGCTCCGCTTCGTCGAGATAGTGCGTGGTGACCAGGACGGTGACGCCCGCCCCCGACAGGTCGTTAATCAGATCCCAGAACTGACGTCGCGATAACGGATCGACGCCGCCCGTCGGCTCATCGAGAAATACGATGCGCGGCTGATGGAGAATCGCGCAGCCGAGCGCCAGCCGCTGCCGCCAGCCGCCTGCCAGGTCGCGGGTCAGCGTGTGCTCGCGGCCCTTGAGCCCAGCCATCTCCAAGACAAACGCACGGCGCTCCTCGAGCGCCTGCCCGCTCAGCCCATACACACCGCCGAAAAACCGAATGTTCTGGTCGACCGTGAGCGGTTCATAGAGTGAAAATCGCTGGGACATGTAGCCGATGCGGCGCTTGACCGCTTCGGGGTCTCGTGTCACGTCGACGCCGCCGACCGTTGCCGTGCCAGAGGAGGGCCGCAGCAGGCCGCAGAGCATGCGGATGGTCGTCGACTTGCCTGCTCCGTTGGCGCCAAGGAAGCCGAAGATCTCGCCGGCACCGACCTCGAACGAGACGTGATCGACAGCGGTGAACGTGCCAAACCGGCGCGTCAGGTCCTTGACTTCGATGGCTGGCGTCATCGCCCGAGCGCGCGATCCAGGCGCGCTTCCGCCAGTTTGAGATTGGCGAGCGCGCGCGTGCGCTCGAGCTCGGACTGCAGCAGCGCTACGTGCGCGTCGAGCACATCGGTGCTGGTTGCGACGCCGACACGAAATCGCTCTGCAATGACGCGTCGTGCTTCGAGCGAACTGCGGACACCATCGTCTGCAGCGACAATCGCCGCCCTTGCCGATTCGATGTCGAATTGCCGCTGACGTATTTCTGTCCGAATCGATGCGTCCAGATCGGCCAGGCGCTCGCGCACAGCCGTCACACTCGAGGCAGCTTCGGCGGCTTCGGCTTTGGATCGGCCGCCGTCCCAAACCGGCCAGCTCACGTTGACGGACATTTCCCACGACTCGCGCCACTCGTCGAGACGAGGGAAGATACGCGAATTCGGTCTGGCATAATCGACGCCACCCGACAGCGCAATCGTCGGCTTGCCACCCGCGGCAGCCGCACTGTAGCGCTCCTCAGCCGCGGCGATCCGTTGGGCGAGCGCCTGGCGCTCGGCCCGCTCCTTGAACGCGAGCATCTCGATCGCTGCGGAAGGCTGGCTTGTCGCCGCCTCAATCGATCCCGCAAGCCGCGCCGCCGGGGCGACCTCGGCGTCGCTCGGCAGCCCGGTCAGGCGTTTGATGTCTTCGGTGACGCTTCGCAGTACGTTTTTCGCTTCGATGAGCTGCAGTTGCTGTCGCGATCGCTGCGCCTCGCCAAGCGAGACGTCGCTTGGCGGCACCAGGCCGGCGTCGAACATGGCTTTGACGTCGCGCACATGTGCGTCGGCGCGTTCCACCGACTCCTCGAGGACGCGTGCGGCCTCGGCGGCTGTCACGAGCGCCCAGTAGGCGCGGGACACTTCGAGACGCAGATCGGCGCGCGCGACGGTCAACTCCGCCGCGACGGCCCGCGCTTCGGCTTCCGCCGCGCGCTCGAGCGCGTCGAGCCGTCCGGCGGTGTAGATGGGCCACTGAAACGCCGCACGCGTGAAGTAGTTGTTGGGAACGTCGGGATAGATGACTTCCAGTCGGCCACTTGGCGGCTGCGGGACAGCGTATGGGTCGACGTGATTGGTTCGCGTGTAGCCTCCATTGACCGTGAGTGTCGGACGCGCCGCCGCGCGGCGCACCTCAATCGCGGCCTGGGCGCCATCTGCACGCGCCCGCACTTCGCCGAGGCGATGGCTCGCGTCGAGCGCGCGGGCAATCGCGTCGTCCAGCGTGAGCACTACCGGTGCGGTCTGCGCGGCGAGTCGCGACAGCGCGAGAAGGGCGATTGCCGTCGTGAGCACAGCTTCACGTTTCATACAGTCAGCTTTGAAATGAAGACGTCTTCAAGTGAGGGCACAATGACGCGCACACTCGTTGGGTTCACACCGGCATGGGCTGCCATCTCGCCGAATCGGCGCAGCGCGGCATCTGCCTCGCTGGCGTCGGACCACACGTGCAGCCGATCGCCGAACACCTGCACGTTGGCGGCGCGTTCGCGGGTACGCAAGGCATCCACGGCGGTGCGCGGGTGCGGCACCACCACTTCCAGGAGCGTCCCCGTGACGCTGGCGCGCAGTCGATCGGGCTCGTCGAGTGCGAGCAAACGGCCTCGATCGAGCATCGCGACTCGCGTGCAGCGCTCGGCTTCATCGAGGTAGGGCGTTGCCATCACGATGGTGACGCCGCTGGCGAGAAACTGCGACAGAAGCTTCCAGAATTCACGCCGCGACACCGGGTCCACGCCAGTCGTCGGTTCGTCCAGGAGGATGATTTCCGGTTCGTGCACGAGCGTGCACGCGAGCGCCAGCTTCTGTTTCATCCCTCCCGATAGCTGATCCGCGAGCCGAGCGCGAAACGGCGTGAGCTGGGTCATCTCGAGAAGGCGGTCGCGACGTGTCTGGTAGTTGCGCAATCCGTGGATCTCCGCGAAGAACGCGATGTTTTCATCGATGCTGAGATCACCGTAGAGACTGAAACGCTGCGACAGGTAACCAACGGCTGCGGTGATGGGCCGATGGTCTTTGACGGGGTCCTTCCCCAGGACGCGCACCTGCCCGGCTTCCGCGTGCAGCAGCCCGCAGCACAGGCGAATCGACGTGGTCTTGCCGGCGCCATCAGGACCGATCACGCCGAACATCTCGCCTCGTCGCACCGCCAGAGACAGTTCGTTGACCGCAACGGTTTCGCCGTATCGCTTTGTAACGGCTTCAAAAGAGATGACGGTGTCCATGTCAGGAGACCGGGTTCAGAGGGATTTCGGCTTCCACCGGCATGCCCGCTTTGAGAATGCCTTGCGCGTTGTCGACCGTCACCCGCACGCGGTAAACCAGCTTGGATCGTTCTTCCGCGGTCTGCACGTTCCGTGGGGTGAACTCCGCCTTCGGAGAAATGAACGTCACCGTCCCCGGCAGGCCACTTCCGCCCGCGTCGGTAAAGAGTGTCGCGGTCTGTCCGATTCGAATTCGTGGAATCGCCGGCTCTGGAACAAACACATCCGCCCAGGCGTGATCCAGATCGGTAATCACCAGCACCGGCACGCGTGGTGCCACGACTTCGCCGACTTCCGCCAACTTCTCTGAGACAACGCCGCGCGTGGGCGAGATGAGCGCGGCGTCCTTCAGCAACTCTTCTGCGCTGGCGACCTGCGCGACGGCCATGGCGACCCGAGCCTTGGCGGCCTCGATCTCCTGAGGACGTGCGCCGGCACGAAGCCGCGCCACGCCCTGCTCCGCCGCTCGGCGGCGGCTCTCGCTCGCCTGCACGCGCTCTCGTGCGACGTCTCTTCGCGCCAAGGCGTCGTCGCGTTGCTTTCGCGACCCGGCGTTCGCGGCCAGCAACGCTTCGAAGCGTTCGAGATCGGCTTCCGCGGCCCTCAACTCCGCCTGCGCTGCCTGTACTTCGTCGCGGGTTGCCTGAGTCTGCGCTTCCCCCTGCTGTACGTCCTCCGTGCGGGAGCCCGCCTGCAACAGCCGCAGCTGCGCTTCGGCCGCACTCTGCTCCGCGCGGGCCCGATCGATCGACAGCTCCGTCGTGCGCGTATCGAGTCGAAGAACGAGCGTGCCCGGTTCGACGCGGTCGCCCTCCTTCACGTTGAAGAGAACGATGCGGCCACCGACTTCGGGAGCCAGCCGCACGTCGGTGGCTTCGACATGACCGGATACGCGGACCTGATTGGCCGGTGCGTCCTGCGTGCACGCCGCAGCAGCAGTGAGTCCGGCGAGCAGCGCAACAAGCAGACGTCGCATCGATGTCAATCCTTGTGAAGCATGCGCAGGGCAACCTGCTGCATGTGGCGGGTTAACTCGGCGTGAGAGACTTCGACGAACATCGGCAGGCCGCCGCGACCTGGCTGCGCGGCAGCACGCTCGCGCGCAGCGTTGAACATCAGCGGCGCCAGCAGCGTGATGTAGGCCAGGATCGGATTGACCGCTCGGAAGACGCCGCTCTGTTGGCCTTCGGCGACGATGCGGGCGAACGCACCGATGACGTGGCGAATCAGCGCGAAGGTGTCGTGGTCAAGATGCGGCGCGCCTTCTGCGAGCTCGCGCATCATGAGCGGTGGAAAGTACGGACGGTCTTCGCCGAGTGCGACGAAGGTCTCGATCCAGCGCTCGATCTTGCGTTCTGGGGTCTCGGCCGATGCGGCAATCGCCGCCACGGTGGTGCCGGCGTGCCGGAGCATGTCGCGCACGATTTCGCGATACAGCGCGAGCTTGTCGGTGAAGTGGTAGTAGATCATCGCCTTGTTGACGCCGGCGGTGCGGGCGATGTCGTCGACTCCGACGCCGGCGAAGCCGTGGCGCGAGAACGCCTCGGCGGCAGCGCCCACGATCGCGGCGCGGGTCGCCGTGGAGTCGACGCCCGGGCGCGGACCGCCGCGGCGGCGTGGGGCCGGGGTGGCGGACTTCGCGCGCGACTTTTTCGATACCGGTTGTCGCGCCGGCTGCGAAACGGTCTTAACCAACTAGTTAGTTAGATAACAGGGGAGATGGCTTTGTCAAGTGGGGTCTGGTCGCGGTCGTCGGTTTTCTCGTTTTTCGTGACCTGACCCCGCTATCGTGCACGTGTGAAAGTCGTGGTCGCCGGCGGATCGGGGTTCCTTGGTGCGGCGCTTCGAACCGCGCTCCTGGCCGACGGCCATGCCGTCGTCACCCTGACGCGCCGAGCATCGCCGATCGCGCCCGACGAAGTGACGTGGACGCCGGACGGTGGCGCGAATGGCTGGGCCCACGTCATCGACGGTGTCGAGGCGGTCGTCAACCTGGCCGGCGCTGGCATCGCCGAGGCGCGCTGGAGCGACCAACGGAAAGCCGACATTCTCACGAGCCGCATCGCTGCCACGCGCAGCCTGGTCACGGCGATCGCGCGTGCCGCCGTCGCGCCGCGCGTCCTGGTGAGCGCGTCAGGCGTGGGGTATTACGGGCCGCGCGGCGCAGAAATCATCACCGAGGCGACGCCGCCCGGGACCGACTTTCTCGCCAAGGTCTGTATGGAATGGGAGCGTGAGGCCGAGCAGGCATCGACGGTCACGCGCGTCGCGATCGTGCGTACCGGCCTGGCGCTGCATACCGAAGGCGGCGCACTCGCCCGCATGCTGCTGCCCTTCAAACTCGGGGCAGGCGGGCCTCTCGGCGGCGGCACGCAGTACATGCCGTGGATTCACCGTGACGACTGGGTCGATCTGGTGCGCTGGCTGATCGCCGAACCAGGGGCGCGCGGTGCCTTCAATGGCACGGCGCCGGAGCCCGTTACCAATGCCGAGTTCGTGCGCGCACTGGGCCGCGCATTGGGGCGACCCGCGATCCTGCCTGTGCCGGCCTTTGGCTTAAGGCTTCTGCTTGGTGAAATGGCGGATCTGTTGTTGAGCGGTCAGCGTGCAGTCCCGGCACGCGCACTCGAGATGGGATTTCGTTTCCGGTTCGAGAAGCTGGAGAAAGCCTTCGAGGACCTGCTTTCGGGTGCCAAGCGCGCGTCGCGGGCCTAATGGGCCGCGCGACATCTCATGACAGAAACGCCGGCGCGCCGGGCCGGAAATCTCCCTGCAGAATGCTCACCGAATCGCTACCCAACCAGTTGTCGATGACCTTGGCGTAAACGGAACGGAAGTCAGTTTCGTACTTCACATCGGCGGCGTTGTTTTCGAGGGTTGGATTCGACGGATCATTCGTGAGACTGGGCGCGGTGCCATAGAGTCCGCCGCGGACCGATGCCCCGAGCGCCATCATCAGACCCGCCGCACCGTGATCGGTGCCGGCACTGCCGTTCTCGCTGATGCGCCGCCCGAATTCGGAAAAGACCAGGATTAGTGTCGAGGTGAGGAGCCCTTGATTGTTCAGATCCTGGTAGAACGCCGAGACACCATCATCGAATGCGGCCATCAGGTTGACGTAGGCACCTGCGTTGGCGCCCTGCGCCGAATGCGTGTCGAAGCCACCAGTTTGTACCCAAAAGACCTTCGTGCCGATCTGCTTGTTCATCGCGCCCGCAACGGCGCGCAGGGCCTGACCGAGACCGTTGTTCGGATAGGTGAGCGTTGGCGCATAGCCAGCGACTCGTGACACCTGGTCGAGCGTCGCCATTGCGGCTTGCGCCGTGGAGTTGACAAATGCGAGGTGCGGGCGATCCACGGGCAGGTGCGACGAAATCTTCACCGCGGCGGCGCGCTCGAACGAGGCTTCGGCGCCGCTGTTGGGACTGGAGAACGCGTAGGTGACGGGATTGGTGATTGCGGGCACACCGACGGTACGGGCAACCAGCGCGCGCGGCGTTTCGCGCGTCGTATTCCAACCCACGAGCGGATCGAGCGGAGCCCGAAGAGTGTCGAGGTAGCGTCCGAGCCACCCTGTACCCTGAGTGGCGGTGGGGTTGGCCGTGCCCCAAATGTCCAGACCCTGGAAGTGCGAACGGCTGGAGTTGGGATATCCCGTCCGCTGGATGACGGCGACTCGGCCCTGTTCGTAGATGTTCTTGAGCCCGGTCAACCGCGGGTGCAACCCGACTTCGTTACCGCCCGAATCTCGTCCGATCTGCAGCACGCTGCCAGCCGGCACCGCGAGTGTTGGTCGACGACTGTAGTAGGCGCTGTCCCGATACGGGACCAGCATGCTCAGGGCATCGTTGCCACCCGCGAGATACAGCACCACAACGTTGCGCGATGATGGCGTTTGCGCGAGCGCAAGCTCGCCGAAAAACTCGGGCGCGGCAAAACCGAACGTGAACGCGGTCACGCCGCCCTTGACGAATTGGCGCCTGGTGAATGTCATCGCGTGTTCTCTTAAATGAACTGGTACTCGGAGGAGGCCACGATGAGTCGCGCGAGTCCGGCGCCCTTGTTATTCAACTGTGCCTCGCTGCCGGTCCAGGGACTACCGGCGCGGGCATACTCGAGGAGCGCATCGCGCACGGCGCCGCTCATCGGCGCGAACGTGTAGCGACTGAGCATGTAATCGACCACCGCTTCCGCCGATGAGCCGTAAGGAGCAAGCTCGCGTCCGAGGTTGAACTTCTGATCGCCCATCAGCGTGGCGGCAAAGTTCATGCGCGCCAGCATCGAACCGGTCGAAAACCACTGCGCGCCCAACGCCCACCCGTTGACATCCGGAGGCTCATACAACTGTTGCCCCATGTTGGCAAGGGGTGTCATGGCGGCATCGACGCTGAATCCCGCCCACCCCGTTTCTTTGACGCTCTTCACGACGAACTCGATGGGCCACGCGTAGCGGCCGAACTCCGAGCTGAAAAAATAGTCGGCGGTGAACAGCCGTCGCAGCATCGCCTTGATGCTGTAATTGGTCTGCAAGTACGTGTTGGCGAGATCGCTCGTCACCGCCGGGGGCGGCGCCACCGTTTCGCCGATGAAGAATTCGTAGAGTCTGCCCGCGAGCCGATGCGCGGTCGCCGGGTGGCGGACCAGCGCGAGCACGAAATCGAGCCCGTCCTGCATCCCCTGCCCCGCCGGCCGTGCGGGAATCGTTTTCGTATTGTCCGTATAAATCGCGAAGCTGAACTCCTTGGCGGCGGCGTCGTGATTATTCGCGTTGTAGACGAACTCGTAGTACGACGATTCGGGATTCGCGCGCTCGCCCGTCAGTTGCACGCTCCACCCGGTAAACACTCGCGCGGCGGCAAGGACATCGGCCTCCGTGTAATGGCCGACGCCGAGCGTGAATAGCTCCATGATCTCGCGGCCAAAATTCTCCTGGGGGCGCTGGCGCGTGTTGTTGCGGCCGTCGAGCCAGATCAGCATCGCCGGGTCTTTCGCCACTTCAAACAATAGGTCCGCGAAGCTTCCGGTCGCCTTCTGGCGAAAGAGCTCGTAGTGCCCGCGCTGGTTCCCTGAAATCTCGCCTTGGCGGCCCGCCATCATCTTGGTCGCGTGCACGGCGCCGACCGCGCCGTTGATCTTGCTGTATGCCGTGGCGAAGTGGTTGTGCCAGAAGAGCGCCATCTTCTCCTGCAGCGGCCGCTGACTGTGCACCATCCGAAACAGCTCGCGTTGTCGTGCGTCGTTGACCACGGTGTTGGGCGCGAAGGCGCCGCGCGCCGTGACCCTCACGTACTCGGGGTTGCCGATGTTCGCATCGACGTCATCGGGAAATTGTTCGTAATTGAGGAGGGATTCGATGACGTCGCCCAGCGAGCGGCCGGCGTAGCGCGCGAGCTCCGCCTTCGAGGCGCCAAAGCCAATGCGGCGAAGGACGTGTTCGAGCTGGCGATCACCCCGTGGCATCGTGAAATCCTCGCAAGGACGAGCCGATGTAGATGCCGAATATACGCGATCCAGGCGGCGTCCCACCGCGTAGCCGTGAGGTAGGCGGGGCTTTAGACCGGCCCGGTCAAAGTTAGGGCCGCGGCGGCTCGGTGCCGGAGGCCGGCTTTGGCGCGCGGCCGAGGCTGATCAGGTTGGCCATCAAACGGAACGCACCTTCCGTACCGGCAGGGAGCTGACGCCACAGCCCGAGGCCGACGTAGATCCAGCGGCCTCGTCCAACCTTGGCTTCGACGAGCGCGCCGCGTTTGGCTCCCTGATTGTTCGGAAACGGCTCCGTGAACTCGACCAAATCGGTGTACTGGGGATCCCGGCCGGTTGCGTCAAAGAAATACAGGCCACGCTCCTGCACCCATCCCATCCAGTCCGGCCGGCCAATCGCGTTGGGTGTGGTGAACACAGGATGCTGAGGCGCCAGCACACGCAGTTCCGCGTTCTCGTCGGTCACGCGTTCGCGCCCGACCTTACCCGGATACGGACCGTACTGCGCGTCGTTGAACTCGAACTTGTTGTAATTGACGATGACGGTGCCGCCACTGCGGGCGTAGTCGATCAGGCGCTGGTTGTACGCGCGCAAGTCGGCACGACGCTCATAGGCGCGCACACCCGTCACGATCACGTCAAAGCGCCCAAGCTCGCCCCACGCGAGATCATCGGCGTCGAGGAATTCGACGCGTGCACCGAGCTGCTCGATCGCCTCGGCGACATCGTCGCCGACGCCTTCGACGTAGCCCACAGTAAGGCTTGGCTTGACCTTGACGTCCAGCGCCTTGACAGCGATCGACGGATCACGAAGCACATGACGCCTGGTGGTGTGCGGATACTCGATGGTCTGATAACCCTGCGCAAACGAGGCCGCGCCTTCTTTCACGACCGCGTTGATCTCGGTGCGAGTTGGAGTGAGACCGGGCGGAGGCTGCAACGTGAACCGCGCGGTGATCTGCTCGTCTTCACGCGAAAACGACACAGGCACGCTGGCCGGCGTGACCCGCCAGCCTTGCGGGATGTGTACGCCGACCTCGGCCTGCGCCGCGCCCTTGGAATGATTGGTGATAGTGACACGCACGTCGCGCCGCGCACCCGGCGCGAGTGGCACGATCGCCACCTGAGGGGTCGCCGTGACGGCAAACTTCGGGACGATATGCAGCTCCTGCCGTTTTTCTCCGCTGTAGATGTCGGCTTCGGAGCGGTACTCGACGGGCAGCGTCGTGGCGATCTCGGCGCCGCCTATCGTCAGGGCAAACGTCGCGGTATACGGTGTCGGACGAAACGGCAATCCAAATGGGACGTCCGGTTCGAAGACGTAGCGTGCCGCTTCCGTGCTGGTATGAAAATGGGCCGCGGTGAGCCGTGCGGTGGCAGGAATACGCGTACTTGCCACGCACGTCGTGGCGCCGTTCGGGCCGGATACGTCGTCGGCCGCGCACGCTGGGAGCGCCCCGGCATCGGCGAAACCCGTCAGCGTCACACTGTTGAGCGTCACGGGCACGCTGCCACGCCGACTCGCTATCGCGCGAACTTGGACCGGCTGATCGCCAACCAACAAACCGTCGTTGGCAACAGACTCGAGCCGGAGATCGGCGGCGAGGATTAACGCCTGGGAAAACTGCTCCTCTTTGGCCGTCAATCGAAAGTCGATCTCAAACCGCGCCGTTTCGTCGAGCCCCATGGTTGACAGCGAGGCACGAAGTTGACGCACCGCGGCCAGCCCGCGGGCAAGAGCAGGCACGGTTGCGGCGGTGCCGGCCGATTGCATGCCTTTTCGTGCCTCGGCGGCTGCTATCGAGATGCGATCGAGCGCGTTCACGAGTTGTGCGGGAGGATTCGATCCTGCGAAGGTCGAGAGGCCGACGAGCCGGGTGTCGATTCCCTGGAACATCTCGTCTTCGCTGCGGTTGGGTCCGTCCGGCAACACTGTGTCGCGCAGCCGGTAAAAGCGTAAGGACGGACTGGGCAGCGGCAGGAGCTGTGACATGCCCTGGCACTTGTGCATCGAACGGGCTTCGCCCGCGATCTCCTCGTAGGTCCGCCCAAGCGTGGCGTCGTATTCGCCACCGCCGGTGAAGGTGAGCGCACGCGCGGCACCCGCCCCGGTAAATTCCGGCACGCGAGGTGGCCCGCCGCCGCGGCCGCCCGCGCCACCGCCAGGTCCGCCAAAGCCAAAGCCCGCGGTGTAGTAATACTTTTTCGCCTGCCACGGACGAAGACCGTCCTTCGTCAATTGCTCGGGGAATGCCTTCGCATCGGCGGCGGCGCGAAACGCCTCGAGCGTCAAGCGGGCGGAGGCTTGGTGATGCTGACCACCGCCGTCGCCTTCGAAAATCCAGCCGACCACGACGTCGGGCCGAAGCGTCCGAATCATGCGGACAAAGTCACCGAGGATCTCTTGATGACCCCACTTCTCGAGCGTTTCTTCCACGCTGAAGGAATAGCCGAAGTCAATCGCACGCAGGAAATATTGCTGCGCGCCGTCGTAGTGGTGCGCGGCGAGGAGCTCCTCGGTACGGAGCACCGCGAGCGCTTCGAACAATTCGGGGCCGATCTCGTTCTGGCCGCCCTCGCCGTGCGTGGCAGTCACCAGAGATGTGCGATACCCCTTGCCATGCGCAAAGTACGCCAGCATCGCGTTGTTCTCGTCGTCGGGATGCGCGGTCGTCATCATGAAATTGCCGACCGTGTCGAGCTTGCGCAACATCAGTTCGAGCGCCGGCGCGCCGCGCAGCGAGGCGACCGGTACCAATCGATGCTGCGCGCGCGGCGCGGACATGAGGAGGAGGAGCACGACGGCGAGGGAGAGAAATGCGCGATGGAGCATGTCAGGTGTCAGGTGTCGGCTGCCAGGTTTCAGGTTTCAGGTTTCAGCCGGATGTCGAGAGGGTCCGGCATTGAGCGGGGGCTGAGTATCGCGTTCCATTGCCCCACCAGACTTACCAGACCGACCCGACTTACCAGCCTTATCAGACCTTCTTAGAAGATGAATTTAAAGCCCAACTGGAACTGGCGCTGCTCGTAACCGCCACTCGGTGGCAGCACGTCAGCACTCGCCGGCAGCGGCCCAGTGGCGTCGCCGGTGAGAGCGTTCACCGCGATGGCCGTTCCCGAGACGCCGCTCCACTGAACCGTGTTGAAGACGTTCTTCAGCTCGGCGATCACTTCCGCCTTGGTCGCGCCGCCAATGCCGATTTGGCGCGACAGACGCAAGTCGACGTTGTAGCGCGGCGGCAGATTCAGCGAATTGCGCGACACGCCAGATGGCCGATCGCTGCCGATCCCGTCGTTGTTGAGTTCCCCAGGGTTGCTGCGGAGGCCGATCGGCACGCCGCTCGCGAACTGCATCGCGACACCGACGATCGTACCGTTCACCAAGCCGCGAATCGCCGCCGCGCCGCCTTCGTAGCGCGGCATCGCCACGATGCTTCCCGTGAACGTGTGGCGTTGATCAAGAACGTTCGGCCCGAAGTCGCGGTCGAGGCTTTCGGGGTCGGACCGTCCGGCATCGCCTTGGACCGACAGCGTGCTGGTAATCGGCGCGTTGTCTTCGCTCTTGCCCAGGGTGTATGCGAGATCGAACTGGACACCGGAGACCTGACGTCCCGTTAACTGCAGCGTGAGATTTTTATAGGTGGATTGACCGAGCGACTCGACCAAGTTGATCACGTTGTAGCGGGGATCAAGACGGGTGTTCGCATTGATGGCGGTGTCGTAGACCGCGCGACCGTCGGACAGTCGACGGATCGGATTAATCACGTTGATGTTGCCGATCACGGGCAGGCTGTAGCCGCGCACGTATGACGTCCCAACCGACATGGCCAGTCGTTCGGTCAGCTGATGCTCGAACTGGAGGTTGTTCTGCCAGCTGCGCGCGACCTCGAAATCTGGTGATACGGAGGTCAACGTATTCGGCTGCGCGCCCGATCCGGTCGACAACACATTCGGAAACGCGGGTGCGCCCACCTGCTGCGGCTGGAACGTGGCCGCCGCGCGGCGGTTGGTGCCGTCGTTGATCAATGCCTGCTCGTACATGGCCAGCAGCGCCTGGTCGTACATCACACCCGTATTCGCCCGAATCACCGATCGCCGGCTGGCGCCGGGCGTCCAGGCGATGCCGATGCGTGGCGCGATGTTGTTCTTGTCGATGCGAAAGTCGCGCGAGGCCTCGAACGGCGCGGCCGCATTCGGGTTCGGCGCGTCGTAGAGGTCATAGCGAACGCCGTAAAGAATCTTCAGCGTTGGCATGATCCGCCAATCGTCCTGGACATACATCCCGTAAAGATTGGAGCTGTAGTCGAGATCGGTCTCGCCGAAGTACTGCGTGAACGACGTGTATCCCAAACGATTCGCGCCGCTCACCGCCGCTTGATAGCTGGCGACGGTCGGAAACGTGTACAGCTGGCTCGCCGTGCGGGTCCTGGTGTCGGCGACGTTCTGAATGTCAAACCCGAACTTATACGCATGATCGCCGCGGATGTGCGTGAGGTTGTCGTTGACCTGGAACACGTTCTGCGTAAACGCGAACCCGGCGTCGGCGTCTCCCGCAATCGGGCCGCCGAAGTTCGCGACGTTGGTGATCGTGATGGCGGGTCCCGTGCCTGCCGCCGAGCCCGGCACGCGGCCCTGTGCGCGGGTCGCGTACTGCACGCGCAACTCGTTGAGCAGCGTCGGCCGTAACGTCGAGACCACCTGCGCCGCCGTGGAGTGCTGACGATCGGAAAAGTCTGTCCCGCGCTGCACTGACGTGATCCCGCCGCCAATGTTATTGGGGATGAAGTTGTCGAAGAAAATGTAGCGGACCGACAACCGGTTGTTCGCACTCAACTGGTGGTCGACCTTGCCAATCGAAGAACTCGGTGTTGAGCGCGGCCGGCATGTAGGTCGGCTCGTTCAGGCCGATCGCCGCCTGGTTGGCCGGTGTAATCGTGATCACACGCCCACCCGAGAGGTCACGCTCGGCGTGCTCGTAGCCAGCAAAGAAGTGCGTGCGATCACGCACGATCGGTCCGCCAATATCGCCGGTCAAGATGTTGACATCGGTCGGCGGCTTCCGCTCCGGATCGTGGGGACCTTGCGTGAAAAACGGAAACGCGGCAAACGAGCGCCGCTGCATCCGATAACTACCCTGCCCTTTGTAGGTATTGGTGCCCGACGGCGTGATCGCGTTGTAGATCAGCCCCATCGTCTGGCCAAACTCCGGCGCGTAACCGGTGGTGACGACCTTCACCTCACGGATCATCACTTCCGACATCGGCATCTGCCGCAGCCCCGCGCGATCTTTCTGCGTGTTGTTGCTGCCGTCGATTTGGTAGTTGACGCGGAGCAGCGCGCCGTTTGCCGTGATACGCGGCACACCGAATTCCTGCGTTCTCAAAGCCAACCACGCCAGGCTGCAACAGCGCGAAGTTGTAGGGATTGCGCGAGGTGAGCGGCAGCGTTTTGATCTCGGCTTCACTAAGCGTGCGGCCGATCTCGATCCGGCCACTGTCGACCAGCGGCGCATCGGCGGTCACGGTGATCGTCTCGGCCACCGTGCCGACACTTAGGTTCACGTCGATCACCGCCGTGCGGCCGGCCGTCAACAATGATGCCGGTCTGCTCGAAGCGCTTGAAGCCTTGCAACTCCGCGCTAACGCGGTACGCGCCGAGCGGCAGCAGGGGGGCTCGGTACAATCCGCTTTCGTTGGTGACGACGACACGTGTGTCGCCGGTATCGAGATTGGTGACCGTTACGGTGACGCCGGGTAGGACCGCGGCTTGGTCGTCGACGATCGTCCCTTCGATCGAGCCATTGATGGCTTGCGATTGGGCAAACGCTGTCGTGCTGAGCGCGAGGGTGGCGATCACTACGGACACAATGCGAAACATGGAAAACCTCCGGGGGGTCACGCGCCTAAAGCCAAAGGAATCAGTATATTCCCCGTGCTCGACGGTTTGGGGCGTGGGGCGTGGGCTTGGGGCGTGGGGCGTGGGGCGTGGGGCTTGGGGCTTGGGGGCTGATACCTGACCCCTGATACCTGATACCTGCGACCTGCCCTCTGATACCTGACCTCTGACACCTGACGACCTGACCGCCTACTTACGATTCCGCCGCTCCCGCCCCGTCCGCCGCTGCTCTTGCCGCCGCTCAGCAACGCCGGCCGGTGGACCGGCGTTCTCTTTGCGGCGCTCCGTCCGCCGCCGCTCCACCGCCCGCCGTTCGTTTCGGGCAGTCAGGGCCGCCTTTCGGGAAGCCTCACTCATCTCGCGCTGGAGGCGCACCGATCGGCGCGACGGGTCGATCACTTCAAGCAGGCCGTCATGGACGATGCGTGCGCGCGCGTCGCTCGGCGGGTTCCCGAATTGGCTCCGCAGGAACGCCGCGGCCGCCAGAATGCTCTCTCGCTGCCAGGGATGAAGCGTTGAGCGGACCATTCCTGAATCAGCCATACTCCGCCCCCATCACCCGCGTGTGAACGCGAAGTACATGTCGTTCTTATCTACCTCGCCGAGCACATGGCGCACCAGAATGCGGCTCGCAAGAAACGCCTGCGCCGGGTCGTGCTGCGTCGCCCAGGCAAACAGGTGCCGCGGGTAATTTCGGTGCGGCCCTGCGTACATCGCGCCATCGGCCGTGACCGCGAGTGGCATGCTCCAGCCGTATTCCGGCATCAATCCGGAGATCGCCGGGTAGAGCCGTAAGAGCTCGTACATCAACTGCCCGGTGCGCTGCACCAGCACCTTGTCTCGGATGCGGGGCGGCGTGCGCGGCTGATCGCCGCCGGCCACCAGCAGCCGCTCCTCGTCGGTCCAACACACAGTGTGCGGGGAGAGTCGGTGTCGGTGATGATCCGCGCATGGGCGCCGAGCTGCTTGCGGATTGTTGCAGGCAGCTTCTCGGTGAGCACGAGGTAGCGCTCGTCGTAGCGAACGTGGCGCTTGAGCGGCCGGAAGAGATCCGTCGGCTCGCCCGTACAGATAATCACGGTTTCGGCGGTGATTGATCCCGTCTCGAGGATCAGCTCGACACTCTTGCGATGGACCTTGATCCGGCGGACTGCCGATCGTTCGTAGAGCGCAGCGCCGCGCTCGACAGCGGCCCGGGCAAAGCCGATCACCAGCTTGTAGGGGTCGGCTTGTCCCCAGCCGTGCAGTCGAACGGCGCCGGCAGTGCGCTCAATCGCGGTCTCGTGCAGGGCCGCTGCGGGTTTGAGCGCCATCGCGGCGACACCGGCCTCGCGTCTCAGTGCGATCTCTCGAGCGAACGCCTTTGCGTCTGCACTGAACGGCGGCAGCAGTCGGACGGCATCGTGCACGTCGAGGGCGCCTTTGATGCCAATGCGCTTGGACGTGGAGGCCAACTCGAGTACAGCACGGCGCGAGGCTTCGAACATGGCCCGTGCGGCACGGCGCCCGTGCCGGGCATCGAGTTCGCGAAACGACGCCGTCGCCTCGCCTTGCAGGACCCCTGGACTGCGGCTCGTGCCGCCGAGTCCGATTCGCTCGGCTTCAAGGAGCGCGACGCGGACACCGGCGGCGGCAAGGGCGTAGGCGGTGCAGCACCCGGCGAGGCCGCCCCCGACGACCACCACCGGCAACGCTGATCCGGAGCCACGAAACCGCGGCAAATCGAGCCGCCGCTTGGAGGGAAACCGGTGAAGCCAGGGTGAGACGTCGAATTTGGTGCGGGTCATCGCCGCGCTGACCCCAAACCGCGATGCGTGCCGACGAGGGTGGTGAGAGGGTGAGCGGGGTCGAGGCGCCAGGACGGCTTCATTCCTGGCGCAAATCTTACTTCGCTTTACGGGCGCGGCCCGTAGCCTGCGCGGATTCGAGCTGCAACAGGCGCTGTTTTCGAGCCATTCCCCAGCGGTACCCGCCGGTGTCGCCGCTCTTCGGGATCACCCGATGACACGGCACCACGAGGCACACGGGATTCGCGGCGCAGGCGCGTGCAACCGCCCGCACCGCTCGTGGGCGCCCAACCGTCGTCGCGATCTCCGAGTAGGACCGGGTTTCGCCAAACGGAATCTGCTGCAGGGCCCGCCAGACGCGCCACTGAAACGCGGTGCCGCGGACATCGAGCGGCAGGGCGATCTCGCGATCCGACCCGCGGAGTGCGTTGACGATGGCGGTGACCCACTCAGGCTTGACGATGCGATCCGGCGAGAGCGTCGCGGAGGAAAACTCACGCCGCAACTCGGCTTCGAGCGTGGCGTTGCTGTCGCCGAGCTTGACCGCGCAAACCCCCGACGCCGTTGCTGCCACGAGCAGCCGACCGAGCGGCGACGCCACGAGCGTGTAGCCAATCTCGATGCCTGCCGCGCCGCGACGATATGCAGATGGTGCAACGCCACGGCCGGTCGGTTCGCCTTCGTACACACGACTGGGCGATCCGTAGCCTGCGTCGTGCATCGCGGTCGTCACATCTTCTCCCTCGCGAAGCGTCCGGCGGAAGCGGTCGGCCCGCAGTGCCGCGTGGTATTGGCGGGGGGAGAGACCGAGCGCGCGCTTGAACTCCCGTTGCAAATGTGACGCGCTCAGCTTGGCGACCGCGCCGAGCTGGGTGAGTGATACGGGCTGGTCCACATGCGCCGCGAGATAGGTCGCGGCGCGGCGAATCGCGGTCGCCGCGCGACTGTCCTGTGCGGGACTGGACGGATGGCACCGGAGGCAAGGACGGTATCCGGCCGCCTGGGCGTCGCCCGGTGTCGCAAAAAACCGCACACGGTCTCGGCGCGGCCGCTTGCTCGGGCAGCTTGGCCGACAAAAAACGCCGGTGCTCGTCACCGCGTAATAAAACCTGCCGTCGGCGCGGCTGTCCCGCTCGGACACGGCAGTCCAACGCTGCTGATCGTTCATGTCGATGGTCGATACATGCTGCAACATGCGCTCACGGTCCGCCACCCGCGGTATGCTGCGCGATCCGCTTCTTGCTGCGAAAATAGGAACCTTGATGCGCCGTTTCGCCTGGTTTCTCTTCGGCTTCGCCACTTTGATCGTCGTTCTCGCTGTCGCGGGCGGTTTGTACGTGCGTTACGAGCTACGCGGAAGCCTGCCGCAACTCGACGGAGCGGCGGCGCTCCCGGGACTCAGCGCGCCGGTCTCGGTGGACCGCGATGGCCTGGGTGTGCCGACGATCAACGCGGCCTCGCGTGCTGATGCGGCAGCAGCGCTGGGTTACCTGCACGCACAGGACCGATTCTTCCAGATGGACCTGCAGCGACGACAGGCGGCGGGCGAGCTGTCGGCGCTCCTCGGCGTCCGTGCGCTCGATGTGGACCGTGGCATGCGCGTGCATCGGTTTCGTCACATCGCTCAACAGGCGCTGAATCGCGCCACGCCGTCCTACCGTGCGCTTTTAGAGGCGTATGCCGCTGGAGTGAACTCGGGTTTGGCGTCCTTGGCGGCATCGCCTGTCGAGTACCTCCTCCTCGGGGCTCAGCCGCAGCAGTGGCGCGCCGAAGACACGATTCTGACAATCCTCGCGATGTTCAACACGTTGCAAGGGCGACAAGCGGCGTTCGAGGCGACATTCGGGACAATCGCCGACGAACTGCCTCCAGCGATGTACGACTTTCTCACCGCGCGCGGCTCCGAGTGGGACGCGCCGCTCGTCGGCGAGGCGTTCAAGCGTCCGCCGATTCCAGGAGCCGACATCTTTGATCTTCGGACCACGGAAGCACTGAAGCACAGAGGCACGGCGATAAAGCCGATTGCGAAAGCCCTCGACCTTCCGTGCTTCCGTGCCTCCGTGCTTCCGTGGGTCAGTGCTTCCGTGCTGCCGTGCTTGTCGCCGGAGGAGGAATCTGGCCTGGGCTCCAACAACTGGGCGGTTGCAGGCGCGCACACCGCGTCCGGCGGCGCACTTGTCGCCAACGACATGCACCTCGCGATCAATGTGCCGAATATCTGGTATCGCGCCTCGCTCGTCTTTCCCCATCCTCGAGTATCGGGTGACACGCTGCGCACAACCGGAGTCACGCTGCCGGGCATCCCCGGGATCGTCGTTGGCAGCAACGGACACGTCGCGTGGGGCTTCACCAACACCGGCGGCGATTGGAGTGACCTCGTCATTGTGGAACCCGACGCGCGCGATCCACAGCAATACCTCACGCCGACAGGGCCTCAGCCGATCACGCGCATTCGTGAACCGATCGAGGTGCACGGCGCGACGACCGATCCGTTCGAGGTCGAGTGGACGATTTGGGGTCCAATCGTACGCACGCAGGCTGATGGCCGACGCCTCGCGCAGCATTGGGTTGCACACGACGCCGATCGGCTTGCCGCTGACGTCACGACACTGGAACAAGCGAGGACGATTGAGGAAGCGCTCGAGATCGCGGCTACGCTCGGCATTCCCGCGCAGAATTTCGTGGCCGGCGACACCGCTGGTCGGATCGGCTGGACGATCGCCGGACCGATTCCGCTTCGTCTTGGCTTCGACGGGTCGCGTCCCGTGTCGTGGGCGGACGGGTCGCGTCGATGGAACGGGTATCTGACTGTTGCCGGGCAGCCTCGCGTGCTCGATCCGCAAAGCGGGCGCGTCTGGACCGCTAATGCACCAGTCGTCACGGGGGACGCGCTCGCAGTGATCGGTGAAGGCGGCTACGCCGACGGCATCCGCGCGCGCGTTGATTCGTGACCGCTTGATGGCCGTTGAGAAAGCGACGGCCGCCGACATGTTAGCGGTGCAACTCGAGACGAGCGCTCTCTTCCACGAACGCTGGCGCCAAACACTGCTGGAGGTTCTCTCGCCCGCAGCCATTCAATCCGACGCTCGGCGTGCAGAGTTCCGACGGCTGGTGGAGACGTCGTGGAGCGGTCGCGCCGATCCCTCTTCGGTTGGCTATCTGCTGGTGCGAACATTCCGAAGCGCGTTGGCGCGCGCGGTCTTCGCGGCGATCACGGAACCGATCACGCGTCGTGACGCAACCTTCGATTATGCGCGGACGCTGCGCTCGGAAGGTCCGTTATGGCAGTTGGTGAAGGAAAGGCCGCTGCACCTTCTCAGCCCTGACTATGCAAGCTGGGATGCGCAGCTTCTCGCTGCCGTGGATGTGGCGATCCGCGAACTGACTGCGAATGGCGAGACACTCGCCACTCGCTCGTGGGGCACATATAACCGCGCCATTGTCGCGCATCCGCTCGGCGGCGCGGTGCCGTGGGCAGGGCGATTCGTCAACATGCCGGCGGATTCGCTCCCGGGCGACGTCTATACGCCGCGCGCCCATTCGCCGAGAACCGGACCCTCCGAACGCATGGTGGTCTCGCCAGGGCGCGAACACGAAGGCATCATGCACATGCCTACCGGGCAGAGCGGCCATCCGCTATCGCCGCATTATGGTGATCAACATCAGGCCTGGGTCCACGGCGATCCGCTGCCATTTCTTCCCGGACCGACGGTGTCGCGCTTGCTGCTCACTCCGCAGCAATGACGTGTTTCGGCCGGGCGGCGCAGCACCGCTGAAACGTGGCGTCACACTGCAGCCATGTCGCGGAGCGTATACGCGATCAATCCGACGATGCCGCAGGAAATGATCACGGGAATCACGTGCTGCTTGTATCCGATCAACGCGGTAGCGGCGGCGATGCCGATTGCCGCAGCGATCCAATCGAACGCCCCTCCGAATCCGTCGGGCCAGAGGACGTGATAGGCAAAGAACACGGCGAGGTTCAGGATCACGCCCACGACGGCCGCGGTAATCGCCATGAGCGGCGCTGTGAACCTCACCTCATTGTGTGTGCGTTCGATCACCGGCCCGCCCGCGAAGATGAAGATGAATGACGGCAGGAACGTGAACCAGGTGACGATCAGTGCCGCGGTGGCGCCCGCCAGGAACGGCGAGCTCGGTTCCAAAGATCCGGCCAGTGTAGGCGCCGACGAACCCGACAAATGCCACGACCATGATGAGCGGACCGGGTGTGGTTTCACCGAGCGCCAGGCCGTCGATCATTTGCGTCGCGGTCAGCCAGCCAAAATGATCCACCGCACCCTGATACACGTACGGCAGCACCGCATACGCGCCGCCGAACGTCATGAGCGCGGCCTTCGTGAAGAACCATCCCATTTGTGTGAGCGTGTGCTGCGATCCAAACGTGGCGATAAGCGCCGCCATGGGCACCGCCCACAGGATGAGTCCGATGGCGATCACTCCCAGAGATCTTCGCCAGCGAAACAGCGCATGGCTTGGCGGCGGGGTGTCGTCGTCGATGAGGGCAGGCGCCTGTGCCGACCGTCGATGGTGATCGACCGCCGGCGGCCGCAGACTTCCCGGTGCGACCTTCGCAATCATCGACCCGGCGACGATAGCGGCCGCGACGATGAGGGGAAACGGCACATCCCAGATGAAGATGGCGGCAAAAGAGCTGGCAGCCATCGCCCACAACACCGGCGTCGTCAGCGTGCGCGAGCCGATGCGAAGCACTGCCTGCACCACGATCGTCGTCACCGCCGGCTTGACGCCGTAGAAGAAACCGGCGACGACCGGCACGGTGCCGAAGGCGACGTATACCCACGACAGCGCGATCAGGATGGCAACAGAGGGCAGGAGAAATAACACGCCGGCGGCAATGCCACCCGCTGCCCGGTGCATCAACCAGCCGATGTAGGTGGCGAGCTGCTGCGCCTCGGGACCTGGCAGCAGCATGCAGTAGTTCAGCGCATGGGCAAATCGTTTATCGGAGATCCATCGCCGCTCGTCGACGAGCTCGCGATGCATGACGCCGATTTGACCGGCGGGACCGCCGAAGCTGATGAACCCGAGCTTGGTCCAGAAGCGTAGCGCCGTCGAGAAGGGTACCGGTGGTGGCGTGCGGTCCGTCACACTGGTTAGTGTAGGTGCAGTCGGGATGACGCATCTTCGTTCGTCCAGGCTGTATCCGGTGCTACCATCCGCGCCGTGGAGGTTCCTCATATGACGCGCGTGCGAACCCTGTGCCTCGTCCTGGCCATGATTACCGTTGCCGGCGCGCTCGGGGCGCGGCAAGTGCCGGTACAGGATCGCCAACCCGCGGGGTCGGCGCTACGGCCGGCGGTGATGGGACCCTCGGGCGGCGTGTCCACCGGCCATCCGCTCACGACCGCCGCGGCGTTCGGCATCCTGCTCAAGGGCGGCAATGCCTTCGACGCGGGTGTGGCGTCGCTGCTCGCCGGCGGCGTGCTCGAGCAGGATCTCTACAGCCTCGGCGGCGAAGCGCTGGTGCTCGTGTATCCGACGCAAGGAAGACAAGGTCACATCGGTCGTCGGGCAGGGATGGGCGCCGAGCGGCGGTCGACGTGGACTGGTATCTCTCGCGCCAGAAGACCCTCGATGGCGCAGGGCTGGATCCGGCCGTCGTGCCGGGCGCGCTGCATGCCGCGCTCACGGTGCTCGAACGGTGGGGCACGATGAGCTTCGAGGAGGTCGCGACTCCTGCCATCGACTACGCCGAGCAAGGGCTTTCCCATGCGCCAGAGCACGGCGCGCTCGATTCAGAATCAGCTCAAGCTTTTCGAGCAGTGGCCGGGCAACAAGGCGTACTGGCTCAAGCCGGACGGCTCGCGCTACAAGCCCGGCGAAACCATCAAGCTGCCGGCGCTCGCGCGGACGCTGCAAGCGGATGGTCGAGGCCGAGCGTGCGGCCAAGCCCAAAGGACGTCAGGCCGGCGTCATCGCGCGCGCGCGATCGCTTTTACAAAGGCGACATCGCGCGCGAGATGGTGGCGTTCCTCGCAGAAGCACGGCGCGCCGTTCGACACGCGCGACTTCGCCGAGTTCTTCGCGCGCATCGAGGAGCCGGCGCAGCACGACCTATCGCGGCTACACCGTCTACAAGCACGGGTTCGGCAGCCAGGGTCCGGTGCTGCTGCAGACGCTGAACATCCTGGAGAACGTTCGATCTGCGCGCGATGGGCTATGCCAGTGCGGACTACCTCCACACGATCGTCGAGGCGATGAAGCTGGCGTACGCGGATCGCGACAGTACTACGCGGATCCGGCATTCGTGACGGTGCCCGCGGACGGGCTGCTGTCGAAGGCGTACGCGAAGGAACGCGCGGCGCTCATCGATCCGAAGCGCGCGTCGAAGACGTTCATCGCCGGCGATCCGCTGCAGTTCGACCCGCAGGTGAAGGAATGGCCGTACTGGAAAGCGAACGTGAAGGACGGGACCGCGGAAACGCGCGCGCGCCGATCCGACGATGATGCGCGCGTCACTCGGACAGGATTCCGCGGGCGTAGTCAAAGGACACGACGCACATGGCCGTCATCGACAAGGACGGCAACATCTTCGACGTCACGCCGAGCGGCGGCTGGATCCATGGCGCGGTGATTCTCGGCGACACCGGCATCGGCATGAGCGTGCGCGGCGAGCAGTTCTGGCTCGACAAGACCCGCGCGAACCAGATCCGACCGCGCGCGCGTCCGCGCTACACGTTGACGCCGAGCCTGGTCTTCAAGGGCGACACGCCGATGATGGCGCTCGGCACGCCCGGCGGCGACAACCAGGACCAGACGATCCTTCAGGCGTTTCTGAGCATCGTGGAGTTCTGGGACGACTGGTATCCGAATCTGCACGCCGCGCTCGAGCGCCCGCGCGCGCAGACACTGCATTTCTACGGATCGTTCTGGCCGCACACGCGCGGGATTCAACAAGCTCAACGTCGAAGCGACGGTGCCGGACGCGGTCTACAAGGAGCTTGCAAGCGCGTGGCCACGACGTAAGCCGGCTTCGCCCGTTTGGCATGTCCGGCTGCGCCACGGCCGTCATGATCGATCCGGCCACGCGGCAATCGGTTCGCCGGGGCGGATCCGCGCCGCGACTGCTACGCGATCGCGTACTGATCGCTCGCCAATCACTCAGCGCGCCCGCGTGATCCGCGGATTTCCGGATTACGGGATGCCGGGAGTCGAGCGGCTGGCCGTTTCGACGAGGCGCGACGCGCGGATCTCAGGCGGCTGACGAGCCGGACGGCGTCGCGGCCTACGGCCGCTGCACAGATCGAGGCCGCGTGGCGAACAATGCCGGCGCGAAGGTGTATGGCCTTGTTTGCCATGCGACCTCGATCTGTGCGGCGCCGGCGAAGCCGGCGCGACGCGGTCCGGCATCATCCGTGTCGTCTGCGCAATCTGTGGATGGGACGCCGCACGGGCTTGAGGCTTGGGGCTTGGGGCTTGGGGCTTGGGGCTTGGGTGCGGCTTACGGGTTACGGCTTACGGCCCTCCGTGCTTCCGTGTTTCCGTGCTTCCGTGTTCAACTGGCTCGCGCCGCCACGCGCGCGAGGAGGCGCTGAAGCCTGGCTCGGTTCGCAGATCTGCGAGCGCGGGGTCGATCGGAAGCTGCCATCCCGCCTGACCGAGTGGTGCGCGATCGAGCAGCATGTGAAGCGTGGCGAGCGCCGCATCCTTCCGCCCCGTAGCGCTCGCGGCCGCTGCGCTGATGAGCGCGGCTTCCGCATCGCGCCCCCCTTTGGTGAGCTCGGCGATGGTCGCGTCAACGTGGCGAAGGACGGCGGCGCTTTCGTCGATGGCGTCGACCCGAACCAACGCCTTGTGGAGCCCGATGAGCGCGCGGCCGTTTGCCGGTTGCTGCTCGAGCGCCTCACGAAACGCGCGAACGGCGCCATCGCCATCGTTGGCGCTGAGATGCGCAAAGCCGGACGCGATCGTCGCGTTAAGGCGGAACTCGGGATAGGTACAGGCTCGTCTCGCGCCCGGTGTCGATCTCGCGGACAAACGCGCGCAATGCCTCTCCGACCGCGCCGCGATGGAGGAGCACCAACCCATGCAGCCAGTGCAGCCCGAAGGACGGAAAGGGCGACGTTGGCGCCTCGGCCTCCTGCGTTTGGCGAGCCGCACCTTTGATGAGCAGATCCTCGGCGGCATCAAAGGCCTGGCGCGCAACAAACACCATCGCCGCCAGGAAACGCGCCTGCGCGAAATCGGGCAGCAGCGCCAGCGTGCGATCAACGGCGCGAAGCCGCTCCTCACCCCAGGTGGCTACCGCGAGACGAAACTGATGGCGCCAGCTCGTTGGCTCGAGCACGGTCGCTTGTCGCGCCGCCGCGGCTGCCTGCTCGGTGTCGCCGGCGGCGAGCAGCGCAAACCCGAGCGTCGCCCACGCTTCGCCAAGCGACGGATCGAGCTCGCACGCCCGTCGTGCGTGGCTGATCGCCCGGGTGAGGACGTCCCGCCGCGGCGTGTTCTGCGACCGCGTGCGCTCGTATTCGAGAAAGCACGCGCTGGCCAGGCCCGCGTGCGCGGGTGCGTACTTGGGCGTCGCAGCGATGGCGCGTTCGAACGAGCGCGTGGCGTCGGTCAACTGCCCCGCGTCAAGCAGTTCCAGCGACAGTTTCCCCTTGGTCCAATCGGCAAACGGATCCACCGGTACGGTGGGACCGATCTCGACTGAGGCAATGAACCGATATCCACGCCGCGCCACGGTCTTGATGAACGTCGGCCGGCCCGCGTCGTCACCAAGCGCGCCGCGGATATCCGCAATAGCCCGGGTGAGCGCGTTCTCCGTTACGTGCACGTCGGGCCAGAACTGATCGAGCAAGGCATCCTTGAGTACTGTTTGGCCGTGATTCACGGCCAGATGAGCAAGGATTTCCACGAGGTGCGGGGACAGCGTGACCAACTCGCCCTCGCGCAGCAACTGCTGACGACGGACGTCAAGCTCGAACGGCGCGAAACGAAGTCGCGTCGGGCCGGTCAGTTTGTGGTCAGTGGCCACGGCTTCCGGTATCTTGCCATCGACCGCTGTGCTGACGGCAACCGAACACTTTCCTGGAGACACACTATGCGCATCGTCCTTTTCACGTCGGCAATCCTTCTGACGCTCGTCCCACTCACGGCGTTCGCGCAAACTCCTGCGCCTAAGGTGACGCGCACCAACCCGCCTGCGTTGTCCACGCCGACCGGTTACACGCACGTCGTGGAGGTCACGGGACCGGCAAAAACGATCTACATCGCCGGACAAATCGCCTTTGATAAAGATGGCAAGGTCGTCGGCGCCGGGGACATGAAGGCGCAGACCGAGCAGGTCTTCGCCAATCTCAAGAGCGCACTGTCCGCGGCGGGCGCAACATTTGCCGACGTGGTGAAGATGAACACCTACGTCACCGATATGTCGCAGGCGCCGGTTATACGGGAAGTCCGCGCGCGCTACTTCGGCAGCACCACGCCGGCGAGCACGCTCGTGCAGGTGGCGGCGCTGGCGCGGCCCGAACTGATGATCGAGATCGAAGTGATTGCTGTGACCGCGACGCGCTGAAGACCCGGCGCGGCGTTATTTCCGAGGAACGCGCCAGAGGAACAGTTCCATCTCGCTCACGACCCTTTTCTCGTCCGGGGTCCACTGACCGATGGGGAACTGTTCCGACACGATGCGGGTGCCCGGGCGGAGCTCGTCGCGAAGTTTGGTCTCGAGGCGCGCGTTCACCGACGGCGATAGAAACATCGTGACGACAGTGGCCGGTGAAATATCCGCGGTAAAGAGATCCCCCTCGACGAACGTGACGCGGTCGCCGACCCCGCTCTCCGATGCGATCTCCCGTGCGATGGCGACGAGCTTGGGATCGAGTTCGATGCCGACGGCTCTGGCGCCGTACTTCTGCGCGGCGACTATGGCGATACGCCCGTCGCCGGATCCCAGGTCGTAGACGACGTCATCCTTTGTGACCTCTGCGAGTTTCAGCATGCCGTCGACGACCGCGTGCCGTGAAGGAACGAAGAAGATGTCCGGCGTGCGCGCGGGGTTTTGCAGCGCACCGAGGGCGCAGATCACCGCGACGAACGTCTTCATGTCAGGAGATCTCGAGCGGCGATCGCTTTTTCGGCCGCTATGTCCACCCCGTCGGCAATCGCGGTGAGGTGGCCCATCTTCCGTCCCGGTCGCGGGACTGCCTTTGCCGTACAGGTGCAGCTTGACATCGGGGATCGCCAGCGCGCCGCCCCAGTCGGGTTCGCCGTCGGCCCACAGGTCGCCCAGCAGATTCACCATTGCGGCCGGGCGCATCTGCAGTCGGTCGATCCGAGCGGCAGTCCGCACACGGCGCGGACCTGCTGCTCGAACTGGCTCGTCACGCAGGCGTCGAACGTCAAGTGTCCGGAGTTGTGCGGACGCGGCGCGATCTCGTTGACGAGCAGCCGGCCGTCGTGCGTGAGAAAGAACTCGACGCACAGCACGCCGACGTACGTCAGCTCCTCCATGATCGCGCGCGTGATCTCGCACGGCCTCGCTGGCGACGTCGGCCGGCATCGACGCGCGGGCGAGACGGACAGGTCGAGGATGTGATGGCGATGGGCGTTCTCGATGGCGCCGAAATGCGCGAACGCGCCGTCGAGGCCGCGCGCGGCGACCACCGACAGCTCGTGGCTGAAATCGACGACGCGCTCGACCACCGCGTCCTGATGGCCGATCAGTCCCCAGACGCGTTCCGCGTCTTCGATCGACGCGATGCGATGCTGGCCTTTGCCGTCGTAGCCGAAGGCCGCGGTCTTGAGGATCGCCGGCGTGCCGATCGCGTCCCAGCGCCTCGGCAAGATCGTCGAGCGTGTGAACGGCGGCGGACGGCGTGACGGGAAATCCGTGGTCGCGCAAGAAACGCCTTCTCGCGCAGCGCGCTGCTGCGTGATGTGCAGCGCGGAGCCGCTGGGCCGAACCGGCACGATCTCTGCCGACCGCGGCCGCCGCTTCCGTGGACACGTTCTCGAACTCGAACGTCACGACGTGGACGCCCTTGCGCAAAGGCGCCGGATGGCGTCGAGATCGTCGTAGTCGGCTGTGATCTCCATGTCGGCGACTTGGCCGGTCGGCGTATCCTCCGCCGGCGAGAGCGTGTGGACGCGGTAGCCCATCGCGCCGAGCGGCGATAGCGAACATGCGGCCGAGCTGTCCGCTGCCGAGCACCCCGATGGTGCGACCCTGGCAGGATCGCGCGGCTCACGGCAAGCGATCCTCCCGCACCTTCGCGGTTTGCTCCGCGCGAAAGGCGCGGAGCTTCTCGCGCAAGTCCGGGCCGCGAGGTCGCCAGGATCGCGACGGCGAGTAAGCCCGCGTTGGTTGCGCCGGCCTTGCCGATAGCCAGCGTCGCGACCGGAACGCCGCCCGGCATCTGCACGATCGAGAGGAGCGAATCGAGCCCATTGAGCGCGGCGCTCTGAACCGGCACGCCGAGCACCGGCAGCACCGTGTGCGCGGCGGTCATGCCGGGCAGATGAGCCGCGCCGCCTGCTCCGGCGATGATCACCTCGAGACCGCGCGCCTCGGCGCCTTGCGCGAACTCGGCCATCCACGTGCGGCGTGCGATGCGCAGACACGACGTGCTTCTCGAACGGCACAGCGAAGCCGCGAGCACGTCTGCGGCATGGCTCATCGTCTCCCAGTCGGACGTGGAGCCCATGATCACTGCGACGAGAGGCTTGTCCATCGTAAAATCGCGGGCCGACCGCTGTTTACTCTCCTTGACCGAGCGAGTAGCCACGCTCGCCGTCAAACGTATAGAGTCCCTCGGTTTTCACGACGTCAAAGCCCGCGCCCGAGATGCGTTGCTGAAGCGCAATCGTTTGCTCGTGCGTCACCGCCGTGCCGCCGTTTGGCGAGAGAAAGCGGCAGTTCCAGAGATCGGAGTACACGAAGTCGGGCAACTCGCCGGGATAGACCTTCACACCGCGATTGGCGACCGACTGCAGCTTGAGATCGCCGGCGACTTTTTCGAGCGCTGGGCCGAGTTGACTTGCCGGTCCGCCCGTCCAGTCGAGAAAAATATCGAGGCCGACGAATTCCTTCTTCGGGCGCGCACGTGGCGCGCGCGTGGATGCTGTGGCGGTCTGCTTCGGCGCCGAGACGTACGTCACCGGCTTGAGCTGTTCAGGACGTTTTCCGACGCGCTCAACCACGGCCTGGGCGAATTCCTTCGTACCAACCTTCTGCTTGCTCACACCCTCTTTGTAGATGTCATACGTGTGGACGCCGTCTTCCAGTGTGCGGAGCCATGCGTTATGCACCAGCGTGGCGACATCGGTCTGATCGATGTGCACCAACATCATCACCGCGCCCAGCAGGAGCCCCGAAGGATCGGCCATGTTCTGTCCGGCGCGACGCGGCGCCGATCCGTGAATGGCTTCGAACATCGCGCACTGGTCACCGATATTCGCGGAACCGGCAAGCCCCACCGATCCGGCAATCTGCGCGGCCACGTCCGACAGGATGTCACCGTACAGATTGGGCAGCACGATCACGTCGAAGGCTTCGGGGGTGTCGGCCATCTTCGCGGCGCCGATGTCGACGATCCAGTGCTCCTTCTCGACCTCCGGATACTCGGCGCCAATCTCGTCGAACACTTTATGAAACAGACCGTCAGTCTGTTTCATGATGTTGTCCTTTGTGAAACAGGTCACCTTCTTGCGATTGTTGCGCCGGGCGTAATCGAAGGCGTAGCGCACGATTTTTTCCGAGCCCGGCCGCGAGATCAGCTTCAGACACTGCACAACGTCCGCGGTTTGCTGATGCTCGATCCCGGCATAGAGGTCTTCCTCGTTCTCGCGGACGATGACGAGGTCCATCTTGTGGTGCTTGGTGTCGACGTAGGGGAAATACGAAACGCACGGCCGGACGTTGGCGTAGAGGCCCAGCGTTTTGCGCGTCGTGACGTTGAGGCTCTTGAACCCGCCGCCCTGCGGTGTGGTAATGGGCGCCTTCAGGAACACGCGCGTGCGGCGGAGCGATGCCCACGCGCTCGGCTCGATGCCGACACTGATACCGCGCTGGTAGACCTTCTCGCCGACCTCAATCGTTTCGATGTCGATGCGGGCGCCGGCCTGCTTCAGAATCTGAAGCGTCGCGTCCATGATTTCGGGGCCGATGCCGTCGCCGTACGCGACTGTAATTGGTGTGCCAGCCATTCCTGCAGACTCCCGTCCGATGATGCCAAAACGGGAAGTCTAGCACGCTCAAAACTGAACAAGCTCGGCCGGCTGTGGTGGTGTTTATGTGGATCACCGTTGGCCGCTCAGTTGCACTAGTCGGCCCCGAGTGCGAAGAAGAACGCAAACAGCGTCAGTATCGCTCCGGCGCCGGCGGCAAGACCGATTCCGATGACCTTGCCCGCACTCATGCCTTGGCCGGTTTGCAACTCGAGTTCCGCAAGCTCGGTAAACGCGACCGTCACCGCCGGTTCGGGTAATCGCGTCTTCTTCTTGATGATCACCGCCTCGTCCGTGACGCTCAGCAGCGTGCCGTTGACGCGCGAGCCCCTGGTTGTTTGCGCCTTCACCCGCGAGCCCAGCGGAATGGCGCTTGCCATCTCGCGCAGCACCTTCGCCTCGACCTCGGTCGTGACGATCTTCTGCGTCGCCCATACATCGACCGGTCCCAGTGCCAGCGCGAGACCTACGATTGCCATCAGGATTGCGCGCATATCGTTCCCCTTCTGCGTTTCCGTGTTTCCGTGTTTCCGTGTTTCGTGCTTCCGTGCTTCCGTGGTTAGAAGTCGACCCCGAAGCCGACGCGCATGGCGACATGTCCACTGCCGCTGCCAACAGCAATCCGCGTATCGGTGCGGAAAAACGCACGCGGGCTCAGGTAGACCTTGACGCCCGCGCCGAAGGTGCCGCGCGCGCGCGGCGTGGTGCCGCGATGCTCGGTGTTCTCGGTTGCGATCGGAATTTCGTTGCCCGGAATTCTCGGGTCACCGCGGTAGTACCGACTGAGGCCACGTCTGACGTCGCTCACGGTCGAAATCAAGCGACGCACCTGCCGACACGAACGGGTGCGCCCATTGGTTTTCAAAAAACTGCCAGACGAGTGCGCCAGACACGCTGTTGATGCCGACGAACTGATTCGTGCTCACCGCGGCCTGTCCATAACCGGGAACTTGCACGAGATGTGTGACGTAGCGCTCGCCCTCGCCGGCCAGGACACCTTCGGCTTCAATCTTCAAATGCGGGGTCAGATACCGTCCGGCCGTGATGGCGAGCGTGCCGGTGTTGTACCAGCGGTCGTATTGGCGATCGTCCGAGGCGTCGACCGGGTGACCAAGAAAAAGCCCGCCCATGCCGGACACGTCCCAGCGTGACGCGACGGCGGGTTGCGCGCGCGCCGTGGCGGCAGCGCTCAGCATCACAAGGACGGCTGCCACAGCCGACAGCGCGCGACGGCTCCGTGTTTCGGTCCGTCGGCACCTCCGTGTTTCCGTGCTTTCGTGCTCTTGCGGCACCACTGTTCTGCCCTCCACCGGGTAGTGTGCGAGGCGGTCGCGAAGTGGCTCAGGTCAGGCGGGATCAGCCGTCGCGGCCGGCGGGCTCAGGGCAGGCGGGGGTCGGCGAGGCGTGGGGTCAGGTCACGAAAAACGAATTGTGGGAATTTTTGCCAACACCGCGCAACCGGTTGCTGGGTCAGCGGTTACGAGCAGCCGGCGGGGTAACGGTGAGCGCCGACCGGCCCCGGGTACGGCCGTCCTGCGCAGTTGTTGCGTACCGCGGTGCTCGCACAGGGCCAAATTCGTTTTTCGTGACCTGACCCCACCCCGCACCCCGCCCGCCGCCCGGCCCTCGCTCAGGGGAGCGATTCGACGCGCGCTTCAGCCCGCGCGAGCACGGCGGCGAGGGCGTCGAGCCTGAGCGGCTTCGAGAGGAACTCGTCGATCCCGACCTCGACAGACGCTGCACGTGTTTCAGTGGTGACATCCGCGGTCAACGCGACGAGACGTATCCGCTTGAAGCCGCGTCGCCGCAACTCGCGTGCGGCCTCAATGCCGTCCATGACCGGCATCTGAATATCGAGGAGCACCAGATCGAACGCTGCCTTGTCTATCGCATCAAGGAGCTCGACACCATTGGCGGCAACCTCACTCTCGTAACCGAGTTGCCGCAGCATCCGGAGCTGCACGAGTTGATTGACCGGGTTGTCCTCCGCCAGGATGATACGGAGCGAACGGGCACCGCTCGCCGGGACCGGCGCGAGCAGCGTTTGCGCAAGCGGGGCCTCGGCACGCGGAAATGCGACACGCAAGGAAAAGGTCGAGCCTTTGCCATCCTTGGTGACCACATCGATGGTCCCACCCATCAGCTCCGCAAGCCGCCGACTAATCGCAAGCCCGAGACCCGTCCCGCCAAACCGGCGTGTCGTCGACGAGTCGACTTGAGAGAACGGTAGGAAGAGACGGGCCAATCGGTCGGCTGGAATCCCGATTCCGGTGTCGCTCACATCGATCCGCAGCGTGACCGCCTCCGCGGTGGCCTTTTCCACGATCACCGCGACATCGACTCCGCCGTGTTCGGTGAACTTCACCGCGTTGGAGAGCAAATTGAGGAGAATCTGCTGAAGACGCGTGTCGTCGCCGTGGAGCCAGCCTGCCGAGTCGCGCGCGAATGACGACTCCAGCCGCAGTTCCTTCTGGCGCGCCACATGTTCGACGAGGCTGACCGAATCGCGCACCGTCTGCTGCAAATCAAACGGCCGCTCGTCAAGCTCGATGCGGCCCGATTCGATCTTGGTGAAATCGAGCACATCGTTCACAACGGTCAACAGGCTGTCGCCGCTCCGCTTGAGCAGGCGCAGCAACTCCCGCTGATCCTCGGTGAGCGTCGAGTGTTCGAGCAGTGTCGCGGTGCCGATGACGGCGTTGAGCGGCGTGCGCATCTCGTGGCTGATGGTGGCGAGAAACGCGCTCTGGCCCGTGAGGTCGCTTCCGCGGCGTCCTTGGCATCCAGCAGCTCTCGTTCCGCTGCCAGTTGCAAGGTGATGTCCTTGAGCGTGCCCACCATGCGGGTCGGCTTGCCCGCGGCATCCCGACCGACGATCGGCCACGGTCGGCAACCCATGTCCAATCGCCACCCTTGCGCCGCACCCGGTACGCGGCGTCGAAGCGTGCTGTCTGATCGGCGATATGTGCGCGCGCCGTCGTGGCGACGCGTTCGCGATCGTCCGGGTGCACATACGACATCCAGGTCGCGTACGTGGTCGGGGCTTCATCAGGACGATAGCCGAACGAATCCGCCCACCTCGTGCTCGCCCGTACCTGATCGGTGATGAGATCCCATTCCCAAACGCCTTCGCCGATGACGTCCATCGCGAAAGCGAGGCGGCCTTCGTTGGACTGAATGACGTCAGTCAGGCGCTGTTGCTCAGTCAACGCCCGACTGAGCGCGCGCGTCCGCGAGCGAACCGTTCGACGGAGCACCCAGTTCCAACCGACACCGACAAACACAAGAGCGAAGGTGCCAGTCGAGACCAGCAGGACTTCTCGGCGCCCAAACTGCCGCGCGCGGGGCGCCAGCGTGTCGGCGGCGATCTGCTCAATGACCCCTTGCTTCTTCAGTACTTCGACCGCGGCGGTCACGTGTGCCATTGCGGCGGCGCACCCTTTGCGGGTGACCAGCATGTAGGGCCGAGAGTTGACGGGGACCTCGACCGGATCCTCGATGCCCGCGTCGAGCGCATGCCACCGAAGGGAGGCGCCGGAGCCCGCCGCGGCATCAACCTGTCGAGCCAACAGCAACGCGATTGACGAGCGATGGCTCCCCGTCGACACGATCGTGGGGCGTTCTTCCGGCGGCAAGGCGTCAAAGCCGGCGACCGACGGAGCGCCGTCCTGTATGGCAATCCGCAGTCCTTTGACCTCGCTGGCGTTGGAGGGATAGCGGTCGCGGCCGGGCCGCAGCAGCATGCTGCTGCGAATCGTCGTGGTGGCGACGAGAAAGTCGAACTGATCGTCGCGCGCCGGAACTGACCCCGCGCTGAAGAGATCGCCGGTTCCGCGCTCGCGCGCCTGCCGCGCCGGCGCTGTCGGCAACAGGCGGATTTCGATCGGCACCTGCAGCTCGCGCGAGAGCGCGTGTATGACCTGGATGTTGAAGCCGGCCGGCTGGTCGCGCTCATCGAGGTACTCGTAAGGCGGGAAGTCGCGGTCGCCCGTATACACGAGTGACCGTCGCGAGTCGCCCAGGCACTGCGGCGCGGATTGTCCGGCCGCGGCAGTCGACAACGCGACGAAGCCGACGGTGAGACAAGGGAGCAGCCACTTGCTCCCGGAGACCCGGAAAAGAGCGGCAACGGGGCGCCTGGTCCCAGGGTCCCTCAGATTACGCTGCAATTGCACCGATTCGCCCCATCTCTTCAATTCGTTGCCAGTCGTCACTACAGCGGTCCCACTGCGCGCGGGTCGCGGTTTCGCGGCGCTAGACTAGGGGCTATGGCCCGCTTTCTGACGTGCAGTCTTCTTCTTATCGGCACCGTGCTGAGCGCAGCTGATACCGCGCCCCTCCGCGTCCCCTACACGGAGTTCACCCTGCCCAACGGGTTGCACGTCATTCTGCACCGAGATGCGAACTTACCGGTGGTGTCAGTCAACGTCTGGTATCACGTCGGATCGGCAAACGAGCGTCCCGGACGAACCGGCTTCGCGCATTTGTTCGAGCACCTGATGTTCGAAGGATCGAAGAACGTGCGCAGGGCGCCTTTGACGAATGGCTCGAAGCCGCGGGCGGCAACAACAACGGGTCGACCGACGGCGATCGGACCAACTACTAAATCGATGCCGCCGGCAAACGCGCTGGAACTGGCGTTATTCCTCGAATCGGATCGCATGGGTGACCTGCTCGAGCCGATGACGCCCGAGCGCGTCAACGGCCAGCGGGACGTGGTCAAGAACGAACGGCGGCAAAGCTATGAGAATGCGCCTTACGGAAAAGCGTTCCTGGCGCTTGTCGGAGCTGCTTTACCCGCCAAATCATCCGTATCGCGTGGTCGACGATCGGGTCCATGGAAGATCTCTCCGCCGCAAGGTTACGAAGATGTGGGTGACGTTTTTCAAAAACCTATTACGTGCCGAACAACGCCAGCCTGGTGGTCGCCGGCGACCTCGACATCGCTGAGACGCGTCGCCTCGTCGAGAAATGGTTTTCCGAGATCCCGCGCGGCCCCGATCCGCCGCCCATCGTTGCCCCACCTGTGTCGTTGACCGCTGTGAAGAAGGAGACGCTGACCGACAAGAGTGCAGTTGCCGCGTCTCTATCTCGCGTGGCATACCCCCGCCGTGCTTCGCGCCCGGCGATGCGACGATGGATATCGTGTCGAGTCTTCTGACCGGAGGGAAGAATGCCCGGTTGGAAAGCGGCTCGTCTACGAGATGCAGATCGCGCAGGACGTGAGCGCGGGTCAGCAGTCAGCGTCGCTCGGCAGCGTATTTTTGATCACGGCGACGGCGCGCCCGGGGCAGGCGCTCGAAAAAATCCAGCAGGTGATCGACGAGGAAATCGACAGGCTCCGCAACGCGCCGGCGGAAGAGCGCGAGATGGCGCGCGCCATGAACCAGATCGAGGCGTCCGTTTTACCGCTCGATGGAGCGCGTCGGCGGCTTTGGTGGAAAGGCCGACCAACTGAACGCGTATTACACGCGCACCGGCATGCCCGATTTCTTCGAAGAGGACCTGGCGCGCTACCGGTCGCAGAGTGCGGCGGATGTGCAGGTCGGCAGTGAACAAGTATCTGCCGAAGGATCGGCGTGTCGAAATCCGGATCGTGCTACCGGAGATAGCAATGAGCCCGTGGTCTTCACGTGTCGTGTGGCTTGCGTTGGTCTGCTTCTGCTCTGCCTGCGGTTGCCGGAGCCGAGCAGCGGCCCGATCGATCGACGCAACCCAACCGGGGGCCGCCGCCGGCGCTCAAGCTGCCGCCGGTCCAGAAGCAGAAACTGGCAAACGGCCTCGAGGTCTGGATCGCTGAGCAGCACGAAGTGCCGGTGGCGCAGCTCAATGTGATCATTCGCGCGGGCAGCGCCGCCGATCCGCCAGGGAAGTTCGGCGTGGCGAGCATGACCGCGGCGATGCTCGACGAAGGCGCCGGTACTCGCTCGGCGCTCGAACTCGCCGACGCGATTGAGTTCCTCGGCGCCACCCTGACGACGACCAGCTCGTTCGATTATTCGGCGGTGCGGACATCGGTACCCGTTGCGCGCCTGACCGACACCCTGCCACTGATGGCCGACGTCGATGATGCGGCCGACGTTTCCGGCTCAGGAATTGGAACGGCTGCGCAAAGAGCGTCTGACCGCGCTCCTGCAGGCGCGAGACGATCCGGCAGCCCTCATTCAAATCGCCTTCCCGCGCCTTGTGTTCGGTCCGTCGCATCGCTACGGCACACCCGCCGGCGGCACGGCGGCCGAGTTGAAAGCGTTGACACTGGACGATTTACGGGCGTTCCATCGAACATATTACCGGCCCGAAAACGCGACCGTGATCGTCACCGGCGATGTAACACCCGCCACCGTGATGCCGTTGCTCGAAACCGCGTTCGGCACCTGGAAGGGGTCCGCCGACGCGGTGAAGATCGCGAGCATCCCGGAAGCACCCCAGCTGACCGCACGAAGATTTATGTGATCGACAAGCCAGGCGCCGCGCAGTCGCAGATTCGCATCGGGTGGGTCGGTGTGCCGCGCTCGACGCCGGACTACGCCACGCTCGAAGTGCTCAACACCATTCTCGGCGGGGCGTTTACCTCGCGGCTCAATCAAAAACCTGCGCGAGAAGAACGGCTACTCGTACGGCGCACGGTCGCTGTTCGAGACGCGCCTGTCGAACGGGCTCTTTTTATGCGACGGCCGGGGAACAGACAAAACCGCCGAGGCCCTGCGCGAGTTTTTCAACGAGCTCAACGGGCATCCTCAAACCGATTCCACTCCGACGAACTCGACAAGGCAAAAAGCTACGTCGCCACGGTTTTCCCGCCGAATTCGAGACTCTCGGCGATCTCGCGCGCAAGCTCGAAGAGCAGATCGTCTACGGATTGCCCTGACGAGTATTTCCCCTCGTTTCGTGCCGCGCCGTGATGCAGGTCGCGAATGCCGACACCCAGAAGGCGGCGGCGCGATACATTCAACCGGACAAATTCGCTGTGGTGATCGTCGGCGATCGCAAGGTGGTGGAGACCGGAATCCGCGCGTTGAATCTCGGCCCGGTGGAAGTGCTGTCCGTCGATCAGGTACTGGGCCCGCAGTGAGACAGGGAATAGCCACAGATTTACACAGATAAGCTCGCCACAAGATGACACAGATGACACAGATTCTGGTTGGGATCTTGACCGACAGGTCGGCTTTACAAAACGCCTTGGCTCAGTGTGAGGCCCACACGTTGACCACGATCCTACGGCATCATCTGCGTCATCTGCGTAATCTGTGGCCACTTTTATCTGTGTCATCGCGGCACCTTGAGTTTCTATGATCGTCCTCACCCTCGATGAGCTCTTCGCCTACACCGACGAAGAACGCGGCAAGTGGCGCCTGTGGTTCGACACCCATCCCGCGGCGATGGATATTCGGCTGCAACCCGGCGGGCGCTTCGACACGGTGGCCGCGCTCGTTGACCACATCTTCCTTGTCGAGACCCGCCACCTGGCGCGCCTGCAGCGCCACCCGGTGCCTGAGGCGTCTGGCGTGCAATCGGCGATGCGGCGGCGCTATTTGCCTATGCCGCCGGGACGCGTGAGGCCCTCCGCACCTTCGCCGCGAAGCTTGATGACGTCGAGGCGGCGAAAGTGTACGACTTCACGGTGCAGTCCGGCACCGTTCGGATGACGCCGCGGAAGCTCCTGCTCCATATCTGCCTGCACGAGCTGCGGCACTGGGCACAGATCGCACTCGGCGTGCGCCAAGCCGGCCTCAATCCTCCCGGAAATCACGACCTGTTCTACAGCAGCGCGTTGGAGTGAACGATCCGATCTACGTTGTCGGTGCAGGCGCCGCGGGACTGGTCGCCTCGATCTTTGCGGCATCGACCACGGCCGTTCCCGTCGCGGTGATCGAATCCACGGCCGATGGCGGCCGAAAAATCCTGATCAGCGGCGGTGGCCGGTGCAACGTGCTTCCATCGGCGCTCGAGCCGGAGCGGTTCGTCACCGATTCGCCATCGCACCGGATGCGCGCCATGTTGCGGTCATGGCCGCTGATCGAACAGCGGGCCTTTTTCGAACAGGAGCTTGGCGTGCCGCTCGCGCTCGAGGAGGACACCGGCAAGCTCTTTCCACGCTCGAACCGCGCGCGCGACGTGCGCGATGCGCTCGTGGCGGCCGCGCGAGCGCGCGGCGTCACCTTCTCGTTCAACACGACGTTCACCAGACTCGAGCCGTCACCCGCCGGTTGGCAGCTGCAGACCAGTCGCGGCGTCTTGCCGGCTTCGCGCGTGATCCTCGCGACTGGCGGATTGTCGGTCACCGCAACCGGCAGCACGGGCGTCGGCCTGCGGGAGGCCGCCCGGCTGGAACATGTCCTGCACGACCCCTATCCGGCGTTGACGCCGCTCATCGCTGGCGGATCGCCGCACGAAGCGCTCAGTGGTGTATCGCTGCCGGCGCGTATTCGCGCACGCCGCGGCGGCAAGACCACCGAGGCCGCCGGCGGCTTCCTCTTTACGCACAAGGGCTACAGCGGCCCGTCGGTTCTCGACGTGTCGCACGTCGCGGTGCGCAGCCGGATGAGCGGTGGCGAGCGCGCGATGCTCCGCGTGCAGTGGTCGTCGCTCGATGCGGCGCAGTGGGAATCGCGCCTCGTGCCGGCGGCGGGTCTTGTGTCGACGATGATCGCGCGGGAGTTGCCTCAACGCTTGACCGAGATGCTGATGCGAGAGGCGCAGGTTCCCCCCGATCGCACGCTCGCCGAGCTGCGGCGAAGCGAACGTCGCGCGCTTGTCGAGCGGCTGACGTCTGTACATCCTGCCGTGGAGCGGCGACGAGGGCTACAAGAAGGCTGAGGTGACTGGTGGTGGCGTCGCACTGACGGAGGTCGATGCGCGGACGCTCGAAAGTGTGCGGCATCGCGGTCTCTTCCTGTGCGGCGAGATGCTCGACGCGTTTGGACCGATTGGGGGTACAACTTTGCCTGGGCGTGGGCAACCGGGCGGCTGGCGGGCATTGGTGCGGCGGCTCCTTCGCTTGCCGCCCGTTGACGGTCGACTGTCGACTGTCGACCGTCGACTGTCGGCCCCATAATGACGCGATGGACCACTATTACGACGCGAACGATCTGGCGAAGTTTGCGGAGATTGGCAAAGACGCGCCGGAACTGTGGGAGAAGTTTCAGTCGGTGGTACTCGGCCGTCTTCGCGGAAGGCGCCTTGACCGAACGCGAGAAGACACTCATCGCGCTCGCGGTTGCCCACGCCGTGCAATGTCCGTACTGCATCGACGCGTACACGTCGGGCGGCCTCGAGAAAGGCGCGACACCGGAGCAGATGGCCGAAGCCGTTCACGTCGCGGCGGCGATTCGCGGCGGCGCCTCGCTCGTCCATGCCGTGCAGATGCGAAACCGCGCGGCCAAGTTGTCGGGATGTAATCGCCGTGGCCCTGGGGCTGACGCTGCTCAATTCACGATCTCCACTGGCGGCGCCGGAGGTCCAGCGTGCCACGTTGGAAGCGCTGCCACTGGCACACACGTTCGACTCCGCGCTCGAGCGCGCAGGAGTGACGCGGATCGCGCCGCTCGAGCCGACGGTCTTGCAAATGAACGTTGGCAAGCGCTGCAATCAGGCGTGTCATCACTGCCACGTCGATGCGGGTCCGGATCGGACAGAGGTGATGACGGATCTGGTCGCCGATGCGGTCCTCGACGTGCTGGCGGCGTCGCCCATTCCCACGCTCGACATCACCGGTGGCGCACCCGAACTGCATCCGCGGTTTCGCGACATCGTGCGCCGCGCCCGCGCCCTGGAATCGTCATGTCATCGATCGCTGCAATCTGACGATCACGACGCTGCCAACCTACGCCGACCTTCCCGATTTTTTTGCCGAACACCAGGTGGAAGTGATCGCATCGCTTCCCGCCTACGCCGCGTCGCAGACCGATCGCCAGCGCGGTGATGGCGTGTTCGATCTTTCGGTGCGCGCGCTGCAGCGGTTCAACGCGCTCGGCTACGGGCGCGAGGGCTCAGGCCTCGTGCTCAACCTTGTCACCAATCCGGTCGGCGCCTTTCTGCCCGGCGCTCAGGTCTCACTCGAACGAGAGTGGAAACGCGAACTCGATCGCCGTCACGGCATCACGTTCAACCGCCTGTTCACGATCACGAACATGCCGATCAGCCGCTATCTCGAATGGCTGGAGCGCTCGGGTAATCTCGAGAGCTACCTCACCAAGCTCGTGAACGCGTTCAATCCTGCGGCGGTTGCCGGCTTGATGTGCCGATTCACCGTGAGCGTTGGATGGGACGGTCGTCTGTACGACTGCGACTTCAATCAGATGCTCGACCTCGGGGTCGCGACCGGCGCTCCGCAGACGATCTTCGACTTGCGTGATGCTGCCGGAGCACAGGGCTGGCAGGTCTTCGACACTCGCGCGATCGTAACGGGACCGCACTGCTTCGGCTGCACGGCCGGCGCCGGCAGCTCCTGTGCCGGCGCAACGGTGAAATAATCCGGGCTGACCATGCTCAGACTCGTTGCCGGCATCGTGCTCGGATACGCCCTCTTCGCCTTCGCCGCCGCGCTCATCTTGCTGACATTAAACCTCAACCCGCGCGGCATCGCCGATCCGGCGGTCAAGGTCGGCTCGATCGGAGGAGGCATGATCGCCGCGTTCTCCAGTGGATATTTTGGTGGCGTCATCGCAAAAGGGCGCGAACAAACCGCGGGCTTGGTGATCGGGTTGATCATCGGAGCAATGGCGACGCTCCAGCTCTTCACGCAGGACGTCGTGGACGCACCATGGTGGCAACTGGGGCCGCTCGTGGCGACGAGCGCGGCCGCGTTTCTCGGCTCTGTAATCCGCGCGCGCCGCGTGCGGGTCCAGTAGAATTGCCGCTATCAGCGGCGACCCGCGCGACTCCTGAAATCCGCGGAATCCCTGATACCTGACACCTGATACCTGACACCTGAGACCTGAGACGCCTGACACCTGATACCTGACCCCGGGAGCTCCACCATGCGTTACCTCCGCTCGATTGCCGTAGCCGTTTCGATCGTCTTTGGTTCGGTCTGGATGTCGGCGCAAGCGCCGCCTCAACCTGCGGCGTCGGGTACTGCTGCCGCCCAAGGTCATCGTCGATATCCTCGACGCGCCGCCGCCACCGACACTCGAAGTCAGCCCGACGCACGACGTCGTCGCTCTCCTCGAGCGCTCGAGCATGATGACGATCGCCGACATGGCGCAGCCGGTGCACCGCATCGGCGGTGTGCGCATCAACCCGCGCACGAATGGGCCGCATCGCGCGACGACGTATCGCGCGATCAAGCTCAAGACGATTGCCGACCTCGCCGAGAAGACGGTGACCGTGCCAGCATCGCCGAAGCTGACGTGGATTGGCTTTTCGCCCAACGCTCAGCGGTTCGCGTTCACACAGACACGCGACAGCGGCATCGAGCTCTGGGTGGGCGAAACGGCGACCGGCCAGGCGAAAGCGCTGACGCCGGCGCAACTCAACGCGTCGATAGGCGCGCCCTGCTCGTGGGTGGCGGATGGAGCGTCGCTCCTGTGCGGCTTCGTCAGTCCAACACGCGGCACAGCACCGGCCGAACCGACCGTGCCAAGCGGTCCCAACATCCAGGAAAACCGCGGCCGGCTCGCGCCGGTGCGCACCTACGAAGACCTGCTGAGCAGCGCGCACGACGAAGCGCTGTTCGAGTACTACGCATCGAGCCAGCTTGCGATCGTGGATGCCGCCAGCGGTCAGCGCACGCCGGTCGGCCGTCCCGCGATCTACAGCGACTTCGCGGCATCACCGGATGGACAATTCCTTCTCGTCGAACGCGTCAAGCGCCCATTTTCATGGCTCGTGCCGTACGACGACTTCCCGAAATCGGTTGAGATCTGGAATCGCCGCGGCGACATGGTCAAGCAAATCGCCGATCTCGCGATCGCCGACACGGTGCCGAATGCCGGCGTCCATGTCGGTCCGCGCAGCTATCAATGGAAATCGATCGATCCGGCGACGGTCACCTGGGCCGAAGCGCTCGACAAAGGCGATCCAAAGAACACGGTTCCGTTCCGCGACAAAGTCATGACGCTGTCGGCGCCGTTTACCGGTGAACCGGCGGAATTTACCAAGACGGAGTATCGCTATAACACGCTCGCGTGGACCGAGAAGGGCGCGGCGCTTCTTACGGAAAACGACCGCGGCCGCCGCTGGACGCGCACGTGGATCATCGACAAGCCCGGCGCGGCACCGCGCAAGCTCTGGGATCGCAGTCAGGAGAACCAATACGCCAATCCGGGCACGCCGCTGCGCGAAGTCAGGGCGTCGAGCGCGTCGGCCGTGCAGCAGAGCGGCGACAGCATTTTCCTCGCTGGTCTCGGCGCTGCTCCAGAGGGTGCCCGCCCGTTCATCGATCGGCTCAATCTCGCGACGCTCAAGAGCGATCGCCTCTTCCAGACCTCGGGCCGATCGTATGAGACCGTCACCGCGGTGCTCAACGACGAAGGCACGCGGATCATCACGCGTTACGAAACCAGGAACGACCCTCCCAACTACTTCGTGCGCGATCTGAAGACGAACGAGCGCAAAGCCCTGACCAACTATCAGGATCCCGCCCCGCTGCTGCGCGGCGTGCAGAAGCAACTCGTGACCTACAAACGCAACGACGGCGTCGAACTCTCCGCAACGCTGATCACGCCTCCTGGCTGGACCCCGGCGCAGGGATCGCTGCCAACGCTGATGTGGGCCTATCCGCGCGAGTTCACCGATCCCACGAACGCCGGGCAAGTCACCACGTCCGCGGATCGGTACACGACAATCAGCGGACCGTCGCATCTGTTCTTCCTCACGCAGGGGTACACCATCATCGACGATCCGACCATGCCCATCGTCGGCCCGGGTGAGACGGCGAACGATACCTACGTGCAGCAGCTGGTCGCCAGCGCGCAGGCGGCGGTCGACAAGGCCGTCACGATGGGTGTCACCGATCGCAACCGCGTGATCGCGGGCGGCCACAGCTACGGCGGTTTCATGACCGCCAATCTGCTCGCGCATTCCGACACCTTCCGCGCCGGCATCGCGCGCAGCGGCGCCTACAATCGCACGCTGACGCCCTTCGGCTTCCAGAACGAGCAGCGCACCTTCTGGGAAGTGCCACAGATCTACGGCAACATGTCGCCGTTTTATTACGCCAACAAGATCAACGAACCGATTCTGTTGATCCACGGGGAGGCCGACGACAACAGCGGCACGTTCCCGATTCAATCCGAACGCATGTATATGGCGCTCAAGGGACACGGCGCGACGGTGCGCTACGTCACGCTTCCTTACGAGCCACACGGCTATACGGGCCGCGAGTCGGTGCTTCACACCATCGCCGAGATGCTCAACTGGGCGGATGAATTCGCGAAGAATGCGAAGCCGCGGACGACGACGACGTCCCAGCCATAACAGCTATAATTTTGACGCAACCCTGAGGAGGGCTCATCGTGATGTTACGTGCGTTTGCTGTGGCCGTCGCGGCCTTCAGTCTGTCCGTTCCTGTGTTTGCCGACGTCACTATCAAACAGACCACGACGGGTAAAGGCCTCGGGATGTCGGGGACGACCGGCGGCGTGACGTACATCAAGGGCAATAAGATGCGCACCGACTCCGTGCTTGGCGACAAGACGCAAACGGTGATCTTCGACCTCGACGGCCAGAAGATGTACTCGTTCGACAGCAAGAGGAAGGAAGCCGACGTATTCGACATGGCGGTGTTTGCGAAGGAGATCTCTGCCAACGTGGACACCGCCAACATCAAGGTGTCATTCAAGCCGAACGGCCAGACCAAGGAGATCGCGGGCAAGAGCGCGACCGGGTATGACGTCGAAGTCGCGGTGCCAGCCGCGCTCGGCGGCAGCAAGGACATGACCATGGTGATGACGCTGTCGGGCCCGACGTGGATTGTCAAAGGCGCGCCTGGCACCGCCGACTACGCCGGCTTTTACAAAGCCGCCGTCGAGAAGGGCTGGATCTTCTCCGATCCCCGCGCGGCGAAAGCCTCGCCCGGCCAGGCCAAGGCGATGGCGGAAATGTACAAACAGCTCGCCGAAGCCGGCGGAATCGCCTACGAAACCGACATTCAGATGAAGATGGGGGGCGCGAGCGGCCCGATGGCGGGCCTGTTGGCCAAGATGGGCAACGTTTCGTTCGCGACAAAAGTCGAGAACGTCGAGACCGGTTCCATCTCCGATGATCTATTTGCGCCGCCGGCCGGGTATAAATTGTCGACGAAGAAGTAAACACATGTGTCTTTCCTAAAGCGCCTTCATCGCGCCACGACCCCGCTCGTTGTGGTCGAGCTCCGTCCACCGCGGGCCGAGCTCGAATCAGACGAGGGCATGGATGCGTGGATCGACACCTACCACGCTATCCGGTCGCTTGCGCGTCAGAACAATGCCGTGATGATCACCGACAGCGCGGTCGGTGCCCAGGAAGAGAACAATCTTCGGCATCTCGTGGTCAATCTCGGTGCGCCGGTCGCGCGCGCGCACGTGGTGCCGTTTCTGACCTGCAAGCATTCACTCGATTTCTGTCTCGGCTACGCCGACCAGGCCGTCCATCATGGATTCGAGTCGCTCGTCGTCCTTGGCGGCGACAAGCATCTTGGGCGGCCGCGTTGCGTCGAGCACGCGTGGCAGCTGCGCCGGCAGATTCGCGCGCGGCACCCGCAGTTGGAGCTGGGTGGCTGGGCCAATCCCACCGGAACCGCCGAACAGCAGCTCGACTTTTTGCTGGATGCGGAAGCGAACGCCGACTTTTATCTGACGCAGATCGTCTCGCACCATCAGGCAGCCGCCGTTCGCCGCTTCCTCGATGAAGGACGCCGCCGCGAGATCGCGATGCCCGGGGTTTTTGGCGTGTTCTACTACCGCAGCGCGAACCCGCAGACGTTGGCGACGCTGAGTCAATTTCTGCCGGTCCCCGTCGACGCACTGCGCGCCGAATTTGCCGGTGGCGCGTCACCAGTCGAGATCTGCGCGCGCACCATTCGGACGCTTCTCGATCTCGGGGCACGGCACTTCTACGTCAGCAATCTGCCGCTGCGGCGCACCGCGCAAACCTTGAACGCTATCCTGGAATCCGCCGGCGTCCTGGCACACGCGCCCGACGCCTCGGTTGCCCGGTCGCGGACCTAATGCCTTTGACCGCCGGAAGCGCCGCGCTACATAGTTTCCTGATACCTAATACCTGATACCTGACACCTGACACCCGACACCTGACTGACACCTGACCATGGGCACCTTCTTAGACACCGTTCCTGTTTCCGCGATCATCAAGATTCGCGACATGATGTACACCGTCAAGGATCCGTTCCGCCTCGATCAAGGCGACGTCTCTTTTGACTCGCCGCAGTCAGTCAAAGACGCGATGGCGAAGGCGATCGCCGAGAACAAGACCCACTATCTGCCGACGGCTGGCGTGCCGCGCTTGAAGCAGCTGCTCGCGGCAAAACTCCGCGCCAAGAATCACATTCCGATTGAAAGCGACGAAGAGGTGGTTCCCACCAATGGCGGCACGCACGCGATCTGGGCGGTGATGCACGCGCTTTTCGAACCGGGCGACGAAGTCATCGTCCCCGATCCGGAATGGCCGCCGACGATGGCCATCGCGATCGCTGCGGGAGCGGTTCCCACGTCGGTGCCGCTGCATGAGGACATCGGCTGGCGTTGGAAGATCGACGAACTCGAGCGCGCCGTCACACCGCGCACGAGAGCGATCTACGTGAACTCACCGAATAACCCAACCGGCGGCGTCCTCACGCGACGCGATCTCGAGGACATTGCCGCGATCGCGCGCGCGCGCAATCTCTGGGTGCTCTCGGACGAAGCCTACGAAGATGTGATCTATAACGGCGAGCACTGCAGCATCGCGTCGCTGCCCGGCATGTACGAGCGCACCATTCCGCTCTACACCTTCAGCAAGTCATTTGCGATGACCGGGCTTCGCCTCGGTTATTTCGCGCTCAAGGACGCGACGCTGAGGAACCGCGCCATCAAGGTCGTCGCCTACACGACCAGCAACGTGAACTCCGTGGTCCAGTACGGGGGCATTGGCGCGCTCGAAGGATCGCAGGACTGCATTCGCGAATTTCGCGAGGAGCTGCGGGCGCGTCGCGATTTGTTCTACGCAGGCGTTGCCGATGCCTCGGGCGGCGTCTTCGAAGGCAACCCACCCGACGGCGCTTTCTACGCGTTTCTTCGTATCAATCCCGCACGGGCAAAGGACATGGGCATTGGCGGCCCCTCGCTCTCGTGGGCGATGGCGGAGCATCTGATCAAACACGGTCGCATCGGCTGCGTGCCCGGTGTCGACTTCGGTCCGAGCGGCGAGGGCTGTATTCGCTTCGCCATTGGCAGAGAGCGGAAGGAGTTGACTGGCGCGCTCGAGGCGATGCGCGCGGTCTTCGCTGGCGCGGTGAAGGGCCGGTAGGTCGGGGAGGGCTGGTGGGTCGGGTCTGGTGGGGCGGGTAGGGCGGGTCGGGGATTACGCAGATACTGAATCTGCGTAATTCCCACCTGACCTACCCGCCCTACCCGCCCTACCCTACAGCGCTAGAACCTGTACTTCACGCCCACGCGCATCACGCGCGGCGCGATGATCTCCGTTGGCTGCAGATACGTCAGCGCGCCCGCGCGGTTGTTCTGCGCCGTAATCGTGTTCGTGTTCAGCGAATTGTAGACATTGAACTCGCCTTCGATCGACTGATTGCCGAAGGTCTTGAACCGCTTCGAGATGCGGTTGTCCCAGATCTTCGTCCATTCGTAACGACCCGCCTGCGGATCGACGCGAATGACGACGTTGGCCCCCGCGCCGTCGCGAACTTGTATTTCGCGGAAGAAGTAGTCGCCGCTCTGCGCGTTCAACGACGACGCATAGGTGAGACCCCAAGGCAGCGAATACGTTCCGCTCAGGCGGACGGCGTAGTTCCATGACGGTCGTCCGAATTGATACTGACCGGTACCCAAATTCGATCCGGAGATGTTGCCGTTCTGCGGCCCATACAGCGCTTCATTCGGATTACGCGGCGCGTTGTCGCGGAGGTCTCGGTAATCGGTATCGAGCGAGGCGAGGAACGAGTACTTGTTCGAGAACTGCTTGTTCAACGTCACCCCGAACGCGTGATACCGATTGTTGCCGTTGGCCTGGACGATGCGCTCGATGGTCTGACCGAACGTCGGATAATTGGTCGGCACCGAATACACAACAATCGTTCTGTCGTCGGCAGTGCTCGTGGAGTCGACGCCTGGATCGATGACATTGGTGGCGACTGTGTACGCGTCGTAGGGCAACGCCAGATTGAGCGCATAGTTGCCGTTCGCATAATTGCCGTGGCCGTCGATCTTGTACACGTAGTTGAACTGCAGGGTGAGGACGCGGTTCAAACCGAGGTCGAGACCGGCAGTGTATTCGTCGACGTACGGCCCCTTGAGATCGGGATCGATGGTGCGATTGGCGCCCCCACCCGAGGTCGAGGTCAATCGTGCGCCGTTCGGCGCGTTGGGATTGAACGGAATCTCGCCCGTCCACCCTGAATAGGTCTTGGTGATAATCGCGTTCGGGTTGACATCATTCGCACCCGGCCCTGGATTCGCGTTGGCGCCGGAGCTGCCGCCAACGTAGCGGCCGTAACTTCCGCGAACGGCGACGCGGCCTTCGCCCGTCAGGTCGTACACCGCCGACACGCGCGGCACCAACGTCGAGTAGATGGGGAAGTATTCTTCACCCTTGTACGGATAAATATTCGTGGTCGCGAACGGTCCGGTTCCCGGGTTCCCCTGCTCGGGCAGGAAGCTCGAGTAGCGGTCGAACCGAACACCCACGTTCAGCGTCAGCTTCCGCGACAACGTGATCTTGTCGTTGAAATACGCGGAGTTGTACCACTCGCCCGACGCCGTGGTCGCTGGATAGTCATAGACGAGCACGGAGTCGGGGCGCGCAAAGCAGCCGTCGTAGTTATGCGCCTCGTCGCAGTTGGCATCGCCCGACTGGCTGCGATAGCGGTACTGCTGCTGATTGGGATAGCCGATGAATTCGATGACGCTCATGTTGCGCCAGCCGAGATACCCGGTTTTGAGCTCATGATTGCGGCCAAACAGCTCGGTGAAGTAGGCGTAGGTGGCGCCGTACTGCCAGCGGCGTGGGTCGCGGTCCTGTTCGAGGAACGCGCCGCGCGTCGCACCGGCAGTGTTGCCGCTCGCGGTCGCCAGGTCCGCCCTGCGCACGTCGGTCGTCCACGGGATGTCCGGCCACCAGTAGCCTCCACGTTGCACGCTCGCATCGAACGTCGACCGTGACGACAGGACCGCGAGGTACTTGAACGAGGGGCCGACCAGCGACATCGAGTCCTGGTTCTGCGTCGATTCGAGCGGAACGTAACGGCTCGCGGTGCGATACGGCTGCCACTTGCGGCCGACCTGGAACATGCCTTCGAGCTTGTTGTTCTGCGTCATCTGATAGGTCATCTTGACCGTCGGATCCTGGAGCTTCGTGTAGAACTCCGCTTGTTCGCGGTCCGAGAGGCGGATGAAGCCCGGAATCAGGTTGCCGGACGAGGCGTCGCGGTGACTCGCGTAGTACCAGAGTCGGTCCTTGATGATCGGGCCGCCGGCTTCGATGTAGAAGTCTTTCAGCGAGGTGAACTTGTTGACGCCGGGTGCGTATCCCTTGTCAAGCAACTCCTGTGAGACGTTTTTCGACTGCATGCTGCCATTCTGGTAGCCGATGTTGCCCGAGCCCTTGAACGTATTGCTGCCCGACTTGACGATCAGGTTCATCGTCAGGCCCGGGTTCATCGCATCAGCACCCTTCGCGGCCGTCGTGATTTGCGCTTCTTCGTAGGTTCCGAAGTCGCCGTAGGTCTGGTCCCAGATCATGCCGTCGTAGCTGACGACACCGCCGCCGGCGCGGCCAAACGTCCGTGCTGCTGGTCCGGAGCCCGTGCCGAACGACGAGCCGCCGACGTCGAGCGAGGTCGCGTAAAGGCCGGGGATGAGCGCGACAAGACCGGTCAAGCTGCGGCTGTACGGAATCTCATCGAGCTTCTGCTGATCCCAGTTGACCGCGACTTTCGATGACTCGAGGTCAATGGTCGGCGCCTGGCTCGTGACGGTAACGGTTTCTTGCAGCGTCGCGACTTCCAGCTTGCCGTTGATCGTCATCGTCGCGCCGGCACTCAAGTTGACACCCTCAACGTTGAGGGTGTTGAAGCCCGGTAGCGTGAAGGTCACCGTGTAGATACCGCCCGGCAGCAGGGTGAAACGGTAGATGCCCTGTTCGTCGGTCACTGCGGTGCGCGCGCCGCCGATCATGTTCGGGCTTGCGATGGCGACGGTCACTCCCGGTAGGGCGCCGCCGCTGGTGTCAACGGCTCGTCCAGTAATCGCTCCAGTCTGCTGTTGTGCATCCGCCGGTGCCGCGAACGTTGTGATCAACGCCGCGAGCGCGAGCGGAAACACGTGTTTCCTCATCCAATTCATATGCGGATCTCGCCTTTCAATTGTGGGGTTACAACATTTGAGTATAAAGCTCCCGAATCTGCGCGGCTGTGATCGCTCTGTCGCTTTTTTTTGTCTTTTTGTGTCGGCGGAAGATGTGCGCTCATCAAACGCGTGCAGGTCGCACGTTTTTGAACGAGTGTTCGACGCGTGACATTACACCGCGAACTGTTTAGGTGGTGATCGGCGTAGCGATACTCCAGCACTCCGCCGCAGGCGCGGTAGGTCAACAGTGCGAATGCGGGATGCTCAGGCAGGCATCACTGATCAGGGCGTAAGCCGTAAGCCCTAAGCCGTTACTTGATGTGCCTGCCGCCGTCCACACGGATCGTTTCGCCGGTGACAAAATCGCTGTGACACAGGAAGAGGACTGCTTTGGCGATCTCTCCCTCTCCACCCCAGCGCCCGAGCGGCGTATTCTCCGCCACCGCTTCGTGCTCTTTCGCCGTCGTCTCCGGGGGCGCGAGGATCGGCCCCGGCGCGATCGCATTCACGGTGATATTGTGCGCCGCCAGCTCGAGCGACATGGCCTCGGCGAGCGCTTTGAGACCGGCCTTGGCGACGTAGTACGTGAGAAAGCCGTCGTAGCGCGGCCGCTCACTCGCGGGCAGCCAGTCGCTGAACAGGATGATGCGCCCTCCACCGTTGTCCTTCATCGACCCCACGCACGCATGGGCGCAGAGAAACGCCGAGCGCAGCTCGATATCCATGTGCTCGTTCCAGCTTGCGAGCGTCAGCTTCTCGAACGGTGTACCGGTGTAGAGCCCCGCCATCGCCACGAACACATCCACGCGTCCGAACTCCGCGAGCGTCCGATCGACTACGCGCTGACATGAGGCGGGATCGGCGAGATTCGCCTGAAGCGTCAGCGCGCGACGACCGCCAGCGCGCACGCGGGCGGCGGTAGCGTCGGCCTCCGCCGCAGACCGGTTGTATACCAGCGCAACGTCGCACCCTTCGCGGGCGAGCCACTCGGCGACAACGCCGCCGATGCGCTTGACGCCGGTGAGGAGCGCCACCTTGCCATTGAGATCCACCGCGCGATTCTACGCTGTCGCGCGAGGTGTGGCGGCGTCTGCGGCTCCCGCGCCCGTGCAGGTGCAGTCGCGCCTGTGGCGCGCAGAAGGCGAGCGCGGCTCAACCTGCGCATGTGGCGCGGGCGCGCGGCGGTGTCCCATC
>CAVXMP010000029.1:0-172630 GCA_963762925.1 uncultured Acidobacteriota bacterium
ATTCGAACCCACGTGCCGGTTGCCCGACAACACGCTTTCGAGGCGCGCCCGTTACGACCACTTCGGTACCTCTCCGCATGACAGGCTCGCCAACCCGACGCTCTGAACATTGCAGCGCGAAGGTCGACACCGTGAGAGTCGCAGGAATCCACAATTATACAAGGCTGCGGGCCCGATCATCCCTGTCCAACGCTTGGGCCGGGGTGACGACGCTGGTTTACGACTGTTTGTTGGTGAACAGGTCACCGGCCAGATACTTCAGACCGGTGTCGACGGCGACGGTCGCAACCCGATGGCCGGTGCCGAGTTCGGCCGCCAGCTGCAGCGCGGCAGCAACGTTCAGCCCCGTCGACGTGCCCGCAAAGATCCCTTCCTCTCGTGCCAGGCGTCGCGCCATCACGCTCGCCTCAGCCTCGTTGATCGCGCGCGCTTCATCGTAGTCGCGCTTCGTGAGATGCGGCGGCACGCGGCCGGTCGCGATACCTTCGACGCGATGCGCCCCGCCGCGGCCCGCCGTGAGCGCTGGCGATTCTGTCGGCTCCAACGCGATGATCCGCGCGCGACTGCCGCCGGCCTTCAACGCTTGCGACACGCCCACCAGCATGCCGGCGGTGCCCACGGCGCCGCAGAACGCATCGATCGTCCCCAACTGCTCGAGCAGTTCGATCCCGATGTTCCGGTAGCCATCGAGCGCGTCCGCGTTGTTGAACTGATCGGTCCAGAACGTGCCGGGCTGCGCGTTGAGGGTTGCGATGCGCGCGCGGAAGCGGTCGAAGAGCGCCGGCGTCACCGTGCCGCCATCGCTCGGAACCATCTCGACATTTGCGCCAAACGCCCGCATCGTCTCGATTTTCTCGCGAGCGAACGCATCGGACGAGAGCGGTGCGAAGTCGTAGCCCTTGATCGCACAGACCATCGCGAGCGACGATCCGGTGCTTCCACCGGTGAACTCGATCACGCGCATGCCCGGTCTCAACGCGCCGCGCACCTCCGCGCCCTCGACCATCGCCAGCGCCATCCGATCCTTGTACCATCCCGTCGGGTTGAAGTATTCCAGCTTCACGAACACATCGGCGCTCGTCGCCGGCACGATACGACGGAGCCGCACGACCGGCGTGTGGCCAATGGCTTCGAGGACAGAATCGACAACAGCGGGAGACGGCATCCGTAGAGTATAGGTTGACTTACCGAGGTGCCGCCGCGCTCGACTGGCCGATCGCGTCAACGATTCGCGCCACTCTCCCCGACGCTAAGGGCACTAATCCCCGCTGATGAGGTGAGAGTTTCCAGTTGCCAATTTTCCAGTTCAAAGTTGAGTTAAAAGTTCAATAGAGTTGACAGTTCCACTGCAAACTCCTAGAACTCAAACACCAAACTTTGAACCGGGAACTGGAAACTGGAAACTGGAAACTAACCTCGGGCAAGGCCCACCATGACCGCACAGATCGATCGCACGCGACGCTCGTTCGTGATGGGCGAAGCGGTCGCGATCCTCGAGCGAACACCCGCGACACTCGACGCGCTGCTGCGCGGCCTGCCGGACGGCTGGATCACGGCGCATGAAGGGGGCGACACATGGAGCCCCTTCGATGTGGTTGGCCATCTGATCCACGGAGAACGAACCGATTGGCTGCCACGCGTCAAGATCATCCTCGAGCACGGCGAAGCGCGCGCGTTCGACACATTCGATCGTTACGCGCAGTTCGCGGAATCGCAGGGCCGCCCGTTGGGCAGCCTTCTCGACGAGTTCGCGGCGCTCCGCCAGGACAATCTTCGCGAGCTGGCCAAGATAAATGTGACGGACGCGGACTTGAACCGTCGCGGGCAACACCCCGGGCTGGGTGTGGTGACGGTGCGTCAACTCCTCGCCACATGGGTCGCGCACGACCTGGATCACGTGGTGCAGATCTCGCGCGTGCTTGCCCGCCAGTATGCCGACGAAGTCGGCCCGTGGCGAGCGTATCTGCGGATCATCAGCGGGACGCAGGGCTGATCGCGAAGAGTCCGGCGATAGACGTTTCAACGGCCGACATCAACCGGCCACGTGGCGTTGCCCTGAACGTCGACACTGCTTCGACTCGCGTTCAATGAGCAATACGGTCGAAATATCGGTACACGGTCAGCGCAATCTCGGAGATCGCCTGGTCTGCCTGGCTCGCATCGGTGAGCCAATTCCCCATCGCCGACACAATGAACGGGCGGTTGGCGTGGTAGACGATGCCCACGTCCACCGTCACGCCCGACAAGGTCCCCGTCTTGTGCGCGACTTTCGTACCCGCCGGAAGAAGCGTTCGGATCCTTCCCGGTTTCGGGATGCTCAGAATACGATCGATCTCTTCCCGGCTCTTCGCGCTGAGGATCTCGCCCTTGTAGAGGAGCTGCAGCAGACGCGCCTGCTCCTCAGGGGTCGAGAGATTCTCTCGATTTTCTTTTCGAGCGGTCGCATCCTGCATCTTTCTCTGGAGCTTGGTCGACGAAAGTCCGAGGCGGGCCATCTCGGCGTTGACCTTGGCCATGCCGACCCGGTCGATGATCATGTTGGTTGCGGTGTTGTCGCTCACGGTCACCATCAAGATCGCGACGTCGCGAAGACTGAGCTTCACCTTCCCTGGTGTCAACTGCTGGAGCACGCCACTCCCGGGCACGATATCCGAGGCTGCGAGCGTGATCTCGTCATCGAGGCGCTGCTCCCCGGCTTCCACTTGACGCATCAGCTCGACGAGAATCGGGAGCTTGATGGCGCTCGCCTGCGTGAACACCATCTTGCCATTCACCGAGACGTGATCCCCGCTCGTGAGGTCGAGAATCGTGACGCCGAAGACGCCATCGACGCGAGATGCGATCTGAGCGATCGCCTTTTCGAACTGCTCGCGCAGGACACGACGGGCGTCGGTCGAACTCTGGGCCGCGGTGCTCTCGACAACGCATATGGACAGCAGCACGAGCGCGACGATGTGCGACACCGATCGTGCGATGAGCATGCTCAGACCTCCGCTCCTGGCGATGCGTCCGATGACACCTGCTGCAGAGCCGACTGCCAGTTGATCACGACGACAATCCGTCGTGAGGACTCTGGGGTGCGGCGGATTATACAGCCGGTCCGGAGCATCCCAGCGCCGCGTTGCGCGTCGCCAGGGAGCGGCAACTTGTACTATTGCAGCGATGATCGTTCGCCCCGCCGCCGACGCGCTTCACCTCATCACGCAGCCTGATCACGCCGCCTTGTCGCGGCGAATCATGGAGCACTGGGTGCCTCTGGCGGACCACCCGCGGCGTGCATCCATCCTCCTCGCCATCGGCGAGCACGATAATGGCTGGCGTGAGCCGGATGACACACCGACGATCGACGCGCGGGGTCGGGTGGTCGATTTCGTGAACATCCCGGTGCCGATCCGTCAGGCCATCTGGCCGCGGGGCGTCGCCCGCCTCGCCGGCGATCCATGGGCCGCCGCACTTGTCGCGCAGCACGCGATCACGGTTTATTCGCGCTACCGCAGCGATGCTGAATGGTCGACGTTCTTTGCGCGCATGGAAGCAACGCGCGACGAGTGGGTCGAGGCGTCACGGCTGCCGCTCGCGACCCTGCTCGACGACTACCCCTTTGTTCGGCTCGGCGACCTGTTGTCGCTGACCTTCTGCACCGGTTGGACCGACCCGCAGCACTACGACGCGTGGACGGTGGTGCATCACGCCGATCGTGTCGTCGTGACACCCGACGGGTTCGCTGAGGGCGCGCTTCACATGAAGGTGCCTGCGGTCGAACTGCCGTCGCAGCCGTTTCCATCAGAAGGCAGGCTGCGGGCGGCGCTTGCGACGGCACCACGCGTCACGTTGACGGGCGTGATTGCGCGAACCTGAAGCCCGCGCCTGGGGTCAGGTCACGAAAAACGAATTCTGCCCGATGCGACTGCCGCGGTACGCAACAACTGCGCATCGCGCCCCGCACCGGGCCGGGCGGCGCTCGACGTCAGGCCGGCCGCCTGCCCGCAAACTCTATCCCAACAGCAGGTTGCGTGGTGTTAGCAAAAACCGCCACAATTCGTTTTTCGTGACCTGACCCCCGCTGACGCGCCCCGCTGAGGCCCGCTGACGCGCCCCGCTGACCGCGCCCCGAGCCGCCCCGTGCGCTACTCGAAGCGCAGCGCTTCAATCGGATCGAGCGCGGCGGCCTTGCGCGCCGGATAGAACCCGAAGAACACGCCGGTCGCAGCCGCGACGCCAAACGAGAGCGCCACCGAGTTGGTCGTGACCACCGTCGACCACTGCATCACCTGGCTCACGCCATACGCGAATCCGATGCCGAGGAGAATGCCGATCGCGCCGCCGGCGAGGCTGAGCACGATCGACTCGACGAGAAACTGCGTCAGCACGTCGAGGTCCCGCGCACCGACCGACAGCCGCAGTCCGATCTCGCGTGTCCGCTCGGTCACCGAGACGAGCATGATGTTCATGATGCCGATGCCGCCGACGACCAGCGACACGGCGGCGATGCCGGCCAGCAGATACGTCATCGTGTCGGTCGTCGACGTCAGCATCGACGTCATCTCCGCCTGCGTGCGGACCATGAAGTCATCCTCCTCGCCGTCTGCAAGCTGGTGCCGCGCGCGCAGGACCGCTCTGATCTGTTGTGACACGCGCTCGAGCGGCACGCCGTCGGCGGCGGAGATCGTGATCCCGCTGACGTGCTGCACGCCGAGCAGCTTGCGCTGCACCGTCGTGTACGGCATCACGACGGTGTCGTCCTGGTCCTGGTCCCATGGCGGCCTGCCCCTTCGTCGTGAGCACGCCGATGACGCGGAACGGCTGGTTGTTGATGCGGATCGTCGCGCCGACCGGATCGCGCACCGGCGCCGAACAGTTGATCGCGCGTCACCGAGCCAAGCACGGCCACCTTGGCGGCGCTCACGCACTTCCTGCGCGGTGAAGAAGCTGCCCGAACTGCATCGGCCAGGAACGAATCGCGGTCAGCTCTTCGCTGGCGCCCTGCACCTGGGTGTTCCAGTTCGACGTCTCGGCGACGATCTGCGTGCGCGTGTTCAGCGTCGGCGTCAGGTAGCGAATCCCGGCACCTGCTCGCCGCGATCGCTTCCGCATCGTCGGCGGTCAGCGTCGTGACCGCGCCCTGGCCCTGTCGCACCGGGCCGAAGCCGCCCGAGCCGGCGTTGACCATCACGAGGTTCGAGCCAGCGCTTTTGATCTGGTTCTCGATCGACGTGCGCGCGCCGGTGCCGATCGCGACCATGACGATCACGGCGGCGACGCCGATGATCATCCCGAGCGCGGTCAGCGCCGTGCGCATGGCGTTGCGGCGCAGCGCCTTGACGGCGACGATGACGGTCATGAAAAACGACATCGTCTTGTCCTATGCCACATCCGACGCCGCGTCGGCGTCCTGATCGAGCCTGCGTCGAGCTCGTCGGCCGCGTCGCGTCGGTGTGTCACGCCGGTCGATCCGAGCGGACCCGGCCGTCGCGGAAGCGCGACGATGCGCGTGCCGTACTCGGCGATGTCGGGCTCGTGCGTCACGAGGACGATGGTGAGCCCGCGCTCGTCGTTGAGGCGCTGAAAGATCCCCATCACCTCGATGCTCGTGCGCGTATCGAGGTTGCCGGTCGGTTCGTCGGCGAGGAGCAAGCTTCGGGTTGTTGACCAGCGCGCGTGCGATCGCGACGCGCTGCTGCTGGCCGCCGGACAGCTGATTCGGGTGGTGGCCGAGCCGCTCGCCCAGGCCGACGCGCTGCAGCGCCTCGGCCGCACGCTCGCGGCGTTCCTTGGCGTTGCGCACGCCGGCATAGAGCAGCGGCAGCTCGACGTTCTCGATGCGCGGTCGTGCGCGGCAGCAGGTTGAAGCCCTGGAACACGAAGCCGATCTCGGTGTTGCGCACGCGCGGCAAGCCGCGCTTGCCGAGCGCCGAGACGTCGCTGCCCGCTCAGCAAGTACTCGCCCGGCGGTCGGGCGATCGAGGCACCCGAGCAGGTGCATGAACGTCGACTTGCCGGAGCCCGACGGCCCGGTCAGCGCGACGAACTCGCCGGCTGCACGTCGAGCGTGACCCCGCGCAGCGCTCGCACCTGCATCTCGCCGAGGTCGTAGGTCTTGACGAGGTCGCGCACCGCAATCAGCGGCTCCGAACCGGCAGTGTGAACGTTCATCGGCTGGCTCCCGTGCGCCTCGCGGTCCCGCCCTGACGCGCCGCACCGTTGCCGCCGGCGCCTGGCGGCGTCCGCCAAGGGCAGCAGCGGTGAGCTGCTGGTTGCGCTGCGGCTCGCGCTTGCGGTCGCGACCTGCCGGTGACGACCTGCGCGTTCTCTGTCAGTTCGCCGTCCACAATCGCGGTCGTCGTGCCGTCGCTGATCCCGGTGCGCACGCGCACGGCATGCAGCTGGCCGTCCTGCAGCGTCCACACCCGCGCGATGGATCCGCATCTGCCTGGCACGCGCGCCACTGCGCCGCATCTGCGGTTCCGACGTCGCGCGTCGGACGTGGCGTTCGATTGCTCCGGCTCGCGCGCGCCACCTGCGGCAACATCTCCTGCGTCGGACGGAAGCGCAACGCCGCATTCGGCACGCGCAGCACGTCGTCGGCGCGTGCGACTTCGACCGTCACGTTGGCCGTCATCCCCGGCTTGAGCTTCAAGCGCCTTGTTCGGCACGTCGATGATCGTCACGTAGCTGACGACGTTCTGCGCCACCATCGGCTCGAGCCGCACTTGCGACACGGTGCCGTTGAACGTGTCCTGCGGATAGGCGTCGACGCGGAAGCTCACCGCCTGCCCCGGCTCGAATTCGGCCGATGTCGGATTCGTCGATGCTGGCGTTGACCTGCATCTCTGTGAGGTCCTTGGCGATCACGAACAAGCGTCGGCGCTGACATGCTCGCGGCCACCGTCTGCCCGACATCCACGTTGCGCGAGATGACGATGCCGTCAACCGGCGCCGTGATGACGGTGTGACTCAGGTTCACGCGGTTCTGGTTGAGCGACGCGCAGCGCCTGCGTCACTTGCGCCTGCGCGGCCTTGAGCGACGCCTCCGCCTGACGCGCGGCAGTCTCAGCGTTTTCCTGGTCGGTCATCGGGATAAGACCGCTGCGCGAACAGCTGCTTCGCGCGGCGGAACTTGTTCTGCGTGTCATCGAGCTTCGATGCGTGCGCGCTCGACGTCTGCCTGGAGACGGGCAACGCTCGCCTGCGCCTGTTCGACCTGAGCGTTGACAGAGCGACGGATCGAGCCGCGCGATGACCTGCCCCTTGCGGACCTGCGAGTTGAAGTCCGCATGCAGGGACTGGATCGTGCCGGACACCTGTGAGCCGACCTGTACCGTTGTCACCGCCTGGAGCGTGCCCGTGGCTTCGACCGTTTCGACGACGTCGCCGCGTGAGGCGGTGGCGGTGATGAATTGCGGCGCCTGGTCGGAGCCGGTGGTGCGGTAGTAGGCTGCCACCGACGCGGTCACGGCGGAGACGGCAATCAGGACAAGCACCAATCGCTTCTTCATGTCCTTATTAAACGGGCCAGCCGTGACGCAGCCGTGGCCGCTCTGTGACATTTTGGTGCGGCCCGGCTGCCACAGTTTTGTCACACCTGGGTCACGCCCGAATCACCGTTCCACGCTGAAATCGGATGTGGATGCTGCCGACCTCCTCGGGCGATACACTTGTCGACACTGACAGACATGGCCACAGCGCCTGACGAGCCGCCACGGATCCTCGTGGTCGAAGACGAGACCAACATCCGCGAGCTGGTGGCGCTCCACCTGAAGCTCGAAAACACCGTGCCGATCGAGGTGGCCGACGGGATCGCTGCCCTCGAGCTCGCGCGCGCCGAGCATTCGACCTGATCATGCTCGATCTGATGCTGCCGGGCATCGACGGCCTGACGCTGTGCCGCGCCATCCGGCGCGACTCGCCGAACAGCGCGACGCCAATCCTGATGCTCACCGCCCGCAGCGAGGAGTCGGACAAGGTGCTCGGGCTCGACAGTGGCGCCGACGATTACATGACCAAGCCGTTCGGCGTGCGCGAGCTGATGGCGCGAGTGCGGGCGTTGCTGCGGCGACGAACGGCCGTCGCATCTGGCGCCTCAGACGAAGGACCGTTGCGCTACAGGCACATCACCGTCGGATCCCGCCAGACGACAGCGTCAAGGTGGGCACGAAGGATGTCGACCTCACCTGGCACGAATTCCAACTGCTGCACGTGCTGCTCTCCAACCCGGGCATTGTCTTCAGCCGCGAGGCGCTGCTCCGCAGAGTGTGGAAGGACGAGACCTTCGTGACCGATCCGCAGCGTCGACACGCTCGTCAAGCGGCTGCGCAAGAAGATCGAAGAGGACCCTGCAGAACCCGACGGTGATCCTCACCGTGTGGGGCTCGGGCTACAAGGTGCGCCGATGTCGACTGACACCATGCGTCCGGATCATCACTGGTATCGAAGCCTGTATTGGCGTTTCGCGCTCGGGTTGTTCGCGTTTCTCGCGCTGATGCTCGCGGCCGAGGCGCACTCGTTCATGTGGACGTCGACCGGATGGCGGGATCGATGCCCGCGCGGTCGCCGCGCCGGCTCGCGGCGCTGGTGGCGTCGGATCATCGGGGCGGCGCTCGCCGCCGACGCCTTCGCATGGACCTGCAGCAGTACGTGACCGATCAGTACGGCCACGTGTTCCAGTCGTTTGTCGTGATCATGCGCGATGGCGCGCGTCGCCGCGAATCACGCCGAACATGCCCGATGGCCTCGAGGACGCGGTCCGCAGTCGAACTGCAGCGCCTCGCGGAATTCGAACGTGACGAGCAGCGTTCGCGCGGCGAGCGGCGCCGCACAACGATCGACTGCCGCCAGAGCGCCCCTGGGAAGGCGCGCCGTGATCTGCGTCGATGGCCACGTGGTCGGAAGCGTCGCGGTGGCACCGGACCGCCGCCCTTCTCGACGCGTGGTGCAGCGAGCTGGGTCCGACCATGGCGGTGGTCGCGGCGGCGTGCTCGGCGTGGGCAGCGCGCTCATCGCGCTGTTCGTCTTCGGCTCCGGCGCGGCGACGATTGAAAGAAGTGCAGACCGCCACCGAGCGGCTCGGCGCCGGCGATCTCTCGGCACGCGCGCCCGATAGCGGCGGCGACGAAGTCGCCGCGGTCGCGCGATCGTTCAACCGCATGGCCGACGAGTTGCGGACGCGCGCGCTGGCGCTCGAGTCGGCCGATCGGATGCGGCGCCAATTGCTCGCCGACGTCTCGCACGAGCTGATGACGCCGCTGACGGCGATGCGCGGGTACGTCGAAACCCTGGCAATGCCCGACGTCCCGACTCGATGCCGCGACGCGCGAGCGCTACCTCGGCATCATCAACGACGAAACGCACCGCCTCGAGCGCATCATCGGCGATCTGCTCGATCTGGCGCGACTCGAAGGCGGAGGGACGACGCTGCGACGCGAGCGGGTTGCTCGTCGCCGCGCTGTTCGACCGCGTGCGCGCGCGGCACGAAGCGCGGAAGCGCGGCACGCGCGAGTCCGCCTCGTGTCGTCGATCGAGCCTGGCGCCGAGGACCTCGGAAGGCGATCCCGATCGGCTCGAGCAGGCGCTGCAAAACCTCGCCGCCAATGCGCTCCGGCATACGCCGGACGGCGGCGACATCACGACTCGAGCGCGACAGTGGCCGACGGTTCGATCCACCTGCGCGTGCGCGATACGGGCCCTGGGATCCCGCAAGAGCACCTGCCGCTGATTTTCGATCGGTTCTACAAGGCCGACAACGCCCGTCGGGCCGCCGGCGGCAGCGGCCTGGGCCTCTCCATCGTCAAGGCCATCGTCGAGCGCCACGGCGGCACGATTGCGGCGCGCAATGACGCGGGCGCTGTGTTCGATATCTCGCTGCCGCGTGTTGCGTGAGCGCGCGTTTCGCCGCCTCGGTCGCTTCTCGTTCGTGTTCGGAGGCGGTGGCGATCGTCGACGGCAACGTCGCGGTGGGGTGGGTCAGGTCACGAAGAACGAATTTCGCCTGTGCGGCTGCCTGTGTGCACGAACAACTGCGAAGGGCGGCGGCTCGCGGGGCCAAACGGCGCTCCACGATCACCTGCAGCGGGCCTGCAAAGTCCCGCCGCCCAACATGTTGCGTGCGTATCGGCAAAAACTGCCACAATTCGTGTTTCGTGACCTGACCCCACCGCCGCTGCCGCGACCGCCGCCGAACCGCCACGCGCCGCCGCACCCCGCCGCGCGCGCGCGGAACCCCCGCTAGCGCGCGCGGAACGCCGGCGCGCGCGGAAAAATTCCTGCATCAACGCGCGACAGTCGTCTTCGAGGACGCCGCCCATGATCTCGAGGCGGTGGTTGAGGCCCGGCGCTTCGTGCGCGCGCAGCGTTGAAACGAGCGCGCCACTTTTCGGTTCGGTCGCGCCGTAGACCACGAGACCGATGCGCGCGTGCACCATCGCCCCCACGCACATCAAACACGGTTCCACAGTGACGTACAAGCGTGCGCCGGTGAGGCGGTAGTTGCCGATCGCGCGAGCGCCTTCGCGCAGCGCGCCGATTTCGGCATGCGCCGTCGGATCGACGGCGCTGATCGGGCGATTGCACCCCGCGCCGATCACCCGATCGTCAAGCGTGATGACGCAGCCGATCGGCACTTCGCCGAGGTCCCGTGCACGTCCGGCCTCAGCGAGCGCCAGGCGCATCGCCGCCTCGTGCGTCATCGGCAATTCCGGCTGCGGAAACACGCCGCAATTGTAAAGGTGAACACCGTGACGTACGCGGTAAGATCGACGGCATGCGACTGGTGCGCGTCCTTGCGGCGGCGCTGATGCTGTTGGCCGCCGCCGGCGTCGCGGCGCAAGAGCCGGAGATTTTCGCCACGCTCAGGACCACCGCCGGCGAAGCGCACGACAGTGTCATGGCGAGCGTGACAAGCGGCAGCATCGCACTGAGCGGCGACCGGGGTGTATTCACCCGCGCCAGCAGCATGGCACGCGTGGCCATCGCGACGGCCGTTTTCGCAGCCGCGCGCGCCTACACATCAACCGACGGCTTCGAAACGCGTTACGCGCAGTGGAGAGAGCTGCAGCGCCCGCAGCGTGTGGCGCTGCCGAAAACCGGCGACGAAGCCCTTGCGGCGCAACAGCACCAACTCGAGCTCGTGATCAAGGACGCGGAACGATCCTCAGCGCAGCTCCCTCCGGCAGCGCAGGAACAACTTGCCCACAACATCGCGTTCATGAGACAGCAGCTCGCCGAGCTCAACGCCGATCCGGAGCATCGCGCCAGCGTCGACCGCGCCGCCCGCCAGCAAGCGCGCGACGCCGAGACCGACTACACGGCAAGAGACGCCGCCTTTACACGCGCCTTTCCGGCTGACAGTCGCCGGTTGATCGCGCGGCGGCTGCTCGCGTTTCTCGAGTTGAGCGACACCGTGGACTACACCGCGCCGGTAATGCGTCACCGTGACGGAACATCGCACTTCGTCAATCCCGCGTTTGAAGCCAAGCCCCGGGAGTGGAAGATGCTGTATCGCGCGGGCAAGCCTGCCGTGGATGCCGCACGCGCCGCCGCACAGGAATGGCTCAACACTTTGCCGGATTGATCGGCAACAAGGAAAACGGTTCATGCAGAAGAAATCTGATGATGAATGGCGTAAGCAGCTCACCCCTGCACAGTTCAAGGTACTGAGAGAACACGGCACCGAGCCGCCCGGCACAAGCCCGCTCAACAGCGAGCATCGCAGTGGCACGTTCACGTGCGCCGCCTGTGGGCAGGCGCTGTTTTCGTCGGCGACGAAGTTCGAGAGCGGCACGGGGTGGCCGAGTTTTTTCAAGCCACTGGATGACGAGGCGGTCGCGACTTCCGTCGACGATAGCTTCTTCGCTCGCCGGACAGAAGTGCACTGCGGGAATTGCGGTGGACATCTTGGGCATGTGTTCCCGGACGGCCCCGCACCGACCGGTCTGCGATTCTGCATGAACGGCGTAGCGATGAATTTCGAAGCCAAGGACGAGCAGGAAACGTGAGCCCGCTGGAGACGACCGCTGCCGCGTGCCGCTAACCCGGGGAGGCCAGCCAGCTCACGTAACCGCGCGCTTCCTCATCAAACCACGGCGGATTCCCCGCGATCGCATTTTCCGTTGCGCGCGCCGCTCGACTGGTGGCGGGAATCGCGCAGTGCACGCGCGGATCGCTCAACACCCACTTCAACAGCGCCTGGGCCCAGGTGTTGACGCCGAACGGCTCCAACCGGGCCAGATCGGTCAACGGCGGAGGGTTGCGGACGAGCGCGCCGGCCCCGAGCGGGCGCATGATCAACACGCCGAGCCCTAGTTGCTGCGCGAGCGGCAGCACCTCTCGCTCGACAAGGCGGTCGGCCGCGTTGTACGGAATCTGAATCATCCCGATGCGACCCGTGTTCATCACCTCCATCAGCTCGCCAAACGCCGAGTGCTGGTAGTGCGTGGCTCCGACGACCCGCACAACTGCGCGATGGTGGAGGTCTTCGAGCACGGGCAAGTGCTCACGCCACGCGACCAGATTGTGGATCTGATAGATGTCAACGGTGCCACCGTACCAGGCGAGCGCCTTGCGAATCTGCTCGGCTCCTTCGCGCCGGCTCGACGTCCACACTTTGTCGGCCACGATCACGTCGGTGCGTCGGCCTGCGAGCGCAGCGGCCAGCACCCGTTCGGACTGGCCGTACATCGGCGAGGTATCGAAGAGCGTTGTCCCTGCCGCGAGCGCGGCATCGACGATGCCGCGCCGCTCGGCCTCGGGCGCATCACCACGCACGTCGAAGGTTTGCCAGGTCCCCATGCCGATCGCCGGGACCGACAGGTCCGTTTTCCCGAATGCGCGTTGCTCCATCCACTACCCCGCCGCTACCGCGAAGGCGCGACCGCTTCTTCGACCTTGATGGTCCAATCGAGATCTGTCCCTTCGACCGTCATGTAGAAGCGCTGGTGATCGTCGATGATGTCTTTGCTGCCGCTCGCCTCCACCCTGCTGGTCGACCACGTCATCGAGAATGCGTCCGCTGTCCGCACTATGGAGGCGAATGTTCAACCTCCCGCCAGAGGCCCGCGCGGCTTGCGCCTGCCAATGAAACCGCAGCGGTCCGCCGCCGGTCGGAAAGGTCCCGAGTTGTGCGTTGCCATGGCCGGACCACGACTGGATCGGCCGCCAGGTCGCGACGCGCGTGGCTTGCCGTGGGTCCGTCCCCGAGGTGCAGCTGGCGCAGAGCACGGTCGCCAGGATGAGCGCCGTGCGCTTCATGCCGCCGGCTCGGGCAGCAGCCGGAATCCCAGACGCCGAGCAGAGGCGCGAACTCGCCCGTCCACGCTCAGCAGCTGAATTCCAGGAACCGCCGATCGGGCCAAAACTGCCGTGGCAAGATGCAGCGCATCTGAGGTTCGGACGGGCTCCTCGGGAAAGGATTGTCGGGCGCGATCGAGGACTTCGTGGCCCACGCCGAACACGTGCCAAAGGGCCGAGGCCGCGTACAACTCCGCGCGGCGGTCGGCTGCCGCCGTTTCCGACAACGTCTTCATCGCGACCGCGCGAATCAGCACACGATCGCACTCGACGAGGGTCAACTCCGACGCCACGACCGTATCCGCGGCCACGAGACAATCGAGCACGCGAACACCGTCGGATTCTCCGAGGAGCCAGCTAAGCACGGCGCTCGATTCGGCGTACAGGTTCATTTCTCGCCGCGTTCCTGATCGAGAAGGACACGGCTGTTGCTCTTCTGCAGGGCACGGGTCAGCCGCTTATACGCCGTTTTGTCGTTGGGTCCGCCGAGCCGCAGCAGGCCGCGACGGGCCAACGACTGCAACCCCGGGGGCACCCCTGGATCGATCCCGCCGCGCCCGGGCGCATTCAATTCGGCGATGACCTCGCCACGGTCGGTAATCAACACGCTCTCGCCGGATCGAACCATCCTGAGGTATTCACTGAGGCGGTTCTTGAGGTCGCGGACGCCAACGGTCTTCATGTAAATAATGTAGCTTCTTGTAGCTACATCGTCAAATGCGTCACACACAAACGCGTTTGGCGCTAAGATGCTCCCCACCGCAGCGGCACGCGGTATGGAGTGACCATGGCGAATTCTCCGGAAGACGAGAACAACAAGAAAGACGGCACGTTGACGAACACCGCCGAGACAGTGGGTGGCGCGCTCGGCACTGCGGCCGGTGGTTTGGACGCGATCACGAAGACGCTGACCAACGCCGTCTCCGGAGCCGTGTCAACCATCCGCGGTGGGGCGCAGAGCGCCGCCACGGCCACAGGCGAGGGGGCGCAGGCCGTCGCTGCGCGCGCACGCGCGGCCGCACGGTCGGTGCGATCGGCAGCCAGCGCGGCGCGCATGGCGGGAGCCGACGCGCGCAACGCCACTGAGCGAGCGACGCGCCGGACGGCGACGTCCGCAGCACGCCGTGGCGCGGCAGGCGGGCGAAGTGCGGCGGGTGCGGGAAGCACGAGCGGCCGCTCGGGCAAGGCCGGTGGGAAAGCGGCAGGCCAGAAGGCCGGCAGTGGCCGGAAGGCAGCAGGGGCGAGCACGTCGGCACGGACCGCGAAAAGCCGCAAAGCCGCAGGGGCGAAGAAGGCCGGCCGGAAAGCCGCAGGACGGAAGTCGGCATCGAAGTCGATGTCCGCGCGCGGCAGTGCGGCAAAGAAGAGCGCCAAGCGCGGAGCGAAAAAGAGCGCCGCGAAGAGAGCGGCGGCGCGAAGCGCCGACGATAGTCAGCGGCCAGGGGTCAGGTGTCAGGCATCAGGTATCAGGGGTCAGGTATCAGCGGACTGACGGAACAGGCGGTCAGACATCCTGTTCGCGGACCTGTACCCCTCGCTGACCGGCATGGGTTCTGCTTTTCCTCCCGGACAGGAGAACCCCATGGACCCGAACAGGCCCAACGAGAACGCCCGCGACACCGATCTGGACACGCGGGAACCAAACCGCATCCCGGTGGACGAGTCGGACAACGACGCGCCCGGCATCGCGCCGACGAAGCCCTCGAGCATGCCGCGCGCCGAAGACGACCGGAAGACCTACGACAGAAGCCCTGAATACCACGACGGACGCGATCGCATTCCGCCGCCACCACCAACCACCACGGACGACCGGGGCGGCGCGTCGTGATCGACGACGATCATCCGATCTGAAGACGATCGTCCACCGCAGGAACGCCGAGTCGATCGCGCCGAGATCCGAGCGCACTGGCCAACGCGGGAGAGCGCGACACACTCGTCGCGTTCATCCCTCGCGCGCCGTGCAAACACGGCAAGCTCCGAACGCCGCCGGTCGGAGCGCGCGTGAGAACCTGATTGTCTCGGGGGTGACCGCTTCGCGCACGTCAATCGCGAAGATATCCGCTCCGTCGCGCAAGACCGACCAGACCCACCAGACCCACCCGACCTACCAGACCCACCAGACCCACCAGACCTACCCGACCTACCAGACCTACCAGACCGACCAGACCTACCCGCCTTCACTTGCACGCGTCAATGTCAGTTTGACGCGCGCCTCGGCCGTCGCCACATCCACATCGGCTTCTTGCGGCGTGAATCCCGGCGCCCGCGCGCCGATCCGATAACGGCCGGGGACTGGTACGGAGAGGACGAACTCCCCATCCGTACCGCTCAACTGCGCGATATCCGGTAATGCCACCGGCCCGGAGATGAAGTAGACGGTGCCGGAAGGCACGGGACGATCAGATTCGTCCGCGAGCCTCCCCTTCACCACCGCCATGGTATCGGCGATCTACTGCTTCCACGCGAGCAGGTTCGCGTGGACGGGATTCGAGATGCGCGTCCCGGAGTTGGTCGTCGGACCACCATACGCGTGCACGGCGATGCCGATCCGCTGCCCGTTCCGGATGACGTAGACGGCGCTGCCGCTCTGGCCGCCCATGGTATCGATGTCGTAACGCACCTTCGTTGGGCTCACCGCCGCCACCTGGTGATGCCCATACCACTGCGTTCCCTCAGGCTTGTCGCCAGGGTAGCCGGAGATGTTGGCGACCGATGCCGGTCAGATCCGCGTCGGAGAACACACCAAACCCGATCCATCCCGTTTGATTGCCAAGTTCCGTCGGGATGACGATCGCGCCGTAGTCGTAGTTTTCGTCGCCGTTGTTGGCCCAGCCGTTGACGGTGTGGAACTTGTGGCTGACCACCGACCCAAAGGGTAACTGGGCGGCGTTGCGCCCCGGCATGACGCGAATCGCGGTGACCCAGCCGTCACGATTCGGAACCCCGCTGTTCTTGATGTAGACGCAGTGCCCCGCCGTAATCAGCGTGTGTGGACCGATGAACCACCCAGTGCCAATCCAGTTGGAGCCGTCGCGCGCCGTGATGAGCAGCGAGGCATGGACCCGCCAAGGGTAGGCGCTGGTATTTGCGATCTGCACGCGATCGTCGGTCCCGTGCACCGTCTCCGGAATGAACGCACGCGCTGGGAATGACGCAAGGCCAACATCACTGAGATGTGCCGTCGGCGGCGCCAGCTCCATCTCAGCGGACTCGGGGCGTACGGTGGGAGCCACCGCCTCGACGGTGTCGCGAGGCTTCTCTTCCGATCCGGCCTTTCCCACATACGGAGATTGCTGAATCGGCGCGGCTTCTGCGGTGGTGGTCTCGATTTCGTTGGTGATTGCCTGATGCAATCCGGTCGGCGCGGTGAGCGTGTCATTGGACATCGTGTCCTCCTTGGAACTTAGCCTGGCGGTTTCGAATCATCCTTTCCTCAGCCCTCTGCGAATCGCCGCCGCCGCTTGTCGGTGACGCAGCCGGTCTGCTCACACCGCGGCCGATTTCGCGCGATACGCTTTCGCGATCGCATCCATCAGAATGCCTTCGTTCGCCTGGTATCGCCCGTTGCCGTCGAGCGTCGGCAGCTCAGCGAGCCACCGTGGTGAAGCGCAATCAGTTGCCAGGTGTCGTCGAAGACCGCGCTGCCGGAGCTCCCAGACGTCGTGGCAGAACGGTAATGGATCTTCGTGGCGTCATAATCGAGCAGCAAGTTGTCCTGGAGCGATAAGGCCAGCTCGCCCCCGTCCGGATGGCCGACGACTTACACCGGCCGCTTATCGTGTTTCGGCGGCGGCGCTGACCACACCAATGGGTTTCCGCCTTGCAGTTGCGTAATCGCCTCCAGCTGGCGGTCCTTGCAGAGAGCGACAAGTGACACGTCGAGCTCGGAGTGCGGGGAGGTCAGGATCAAATCGTCCTTGCAGAAATAGCATTCGCTGCCGACGTTTTCGAAGCGGACTGTTGCCTCTTGCGGAAAGACCGACTTCTTGCCGGGCGGTGGAGGCCCTCCGAGCACGTGCGAATTCGTCACCAGGATTGGTTTCGTGCCGAGCGTCGGGTGCAGGGCATCCCCACGGACAACGAATCCGCTGCCGATTCGGTTGTTGTGTCGGTCCCAAATCGATGCCACGAGATTCGATTGCGCGATGCCGCGCGCCAGCCACTGGATCTTTGTGAACTCCACGGGGCCGAACTTGACCTGAAGATTGATGTTCGCCAGCGCCGCACCAAGCGACTGCATCTCACCCGGACTCCTTCGCACTTGTCCACCCTCGCGCTGCAGGAGGTTGGCTTCGAGCAGTGGGATGAGCGACGCGCCAGGCTCTCGTTCGGGCGTGAGTTGCCACACCTCACGTAGCTGCCGCAACGTGCTGCCAAGCTCGAACGCATCCGTCCCTTCCGCCTTGACGTATTTGAGCGCCCATGCGAGCGCGAACTCGGCGTCGTCGAGCGCCACGCACGCCTCCATCGCCGTGGCGAGCTGCCATGCCCCCGGTGGCTTCACCGCGCTGATGGTCGCCAGCGTTCGCCGCGCGATCTCCTCGGGATCGAGCGCACTTGCGACATCGATCCCGTCGCGGTGCCCGCGCATGATGCACGCAACCGTGTTGATGCCGTGCCAGTAGTTGTTGGCGGGATCCTTGACGTAGGCGGAGGCATACCACTCGATCGCGACTTTCATGTGGCGGCCTCGCAACGCCGGGGCGGTCTTCGCATCACGAACGTACAGCTGCTCTGCACCCGCCCGAGCAGACCGCGCGCCTCACTGTTCTCGAAGTCGTCCGCGCGCGTCTGCTCTTCGAGCCGCAGCAGCAGATCTTTGGCGACGATGAGTTGTCCTTGTTCGATGAGCCCCTGCGCCATCAGGCGGCGAATGACCGGCGCATCCTGACCCGATTCGATGAGCACCTCGGCCGCCTGCACCAGCAGATCGAAGAAGCGCTTGTTCTTCAGCGCGCTCAGGAGTGCCTTGGCGTCGGCCTTCGGGTAGAGGTCGCTCCTGCTTCGCACATGATCGACAAAGCTCTCCACGAGGCGTGCGGTGTTCGGCCTGTCATAGACCGCTGTGTACTGAAGGAGTTCTGACAGTGACGTATCGGTCCATTCGTCCATGGTGCCTCGCTGGATCAAATGCGAAGGGCGCCGGTTGCAGCGTGTGCGTGGACAGTCATCATGGAAGTAGCGTGAGGCCGGAACTCAGGTCCCCAGTTACAACGAAGGCGAAATCCTGCGGAGGTTTCAACAGGTTGCGCGCGAAGATCTGAACCAGGTAATCGCCCGGCGGAGGAGTGTCCAGTCGGAGGATGTGCACGTTGTTATCCGGATCCGGCGTCGCGAGCTGGTCAAGTAATCCCGTATTGCCGACCCAGCGTTCGTTGCTGGGCCCCTGCACCATGAACGCAAGGCTGTTCTGCGTGCCACGCGCGGGCAGGTCGGTCCATGCCAGACACATGCGCAACGGCATCGCGCCGGTGACCCGGAAAGCGTAGCGCTGACGCTGGCCGGTGCGCGCGAATTGGAGCGCAGGGGTCTGCCACGTGTCGATCGTTTCGAGCCGCAACGCCGGCACGCCCGGATGCGGAATCGTCATCGTCAGATCGACGCAGCCGAACCCTTGGTGATAGTTCGGGCAGGTTGGATGATCGGCAAGAGCATCGGTCCCGGTCAGCCAGCGCGTGCCATTGATCAGCATGGCTTTGAGGAGCGCGGCGCTCGGGTTGGGCACGCCGTGCGCCACCAGGTATTCGCGGACAAGCGCCGCGAGACCGGACACGAGCGGCGCCGACATGCTCGTGCCGCCCATGAACGCGTACTGCCCCGTATTCGGGTACGGTCCCCAGAAATTCTGCAGCGGCGCGGCGGATGATTTCGTGGACGCGATGTCGGTACCGGGCGCGACGAGATCCGGTTTGATGCGTCGGTCGTCGCAAGGGCCGCGGCTGCTGAATGCCGCAAGCGCTTCGGGATTGCCCGAGACCGTCTCGTCTGCAATCGGCGCGTTGGGGTGCACGCGCGGCCAGACGTCTCGATATTTCATCTTCGACAAGCCGCCGTCGTTGCGCTTACTGCGGCTGGCGCCGACGACGAGCGCGTTCTTGGCGGATGCGGGCGACCCGATCGACAACCAATCGACGAAACCCGGTTGTGCCTTGCGCGGCTGTGCGCTCGTGCCCTCATTCCCGGCGGAGATGACGACGAGCATATCTCGCCGCTTGGCCACGAACCCATCAACCTCACTCGAGGTCATGGTGTAGAGCGACGCGGTGGCCGAGCCCCAACTGTTGTTATGGATGCGAGCCCCCGCCTGATACGCCTGCTCGAACAAATCCCCGAGATCCAGCGGCAAGCCCCCGAGCCCGCCCTGCGCGTCGAGAACCGACTGGAAGAAGAGCTTCGCGCCAGGCGCCGCCCCGCGCAATTTTCCTCCCGACGCTGTGCCATCACCGAGCACCGATCCGGCGACGTGCGTACCATGCCCGTGAGGGTCGCTCGAGTCGCCGATTCGGCCGAGTGCCACCAGGCCTTCGATACGGCCCGCGAAGTCGGGATGCGACGCATCGAGTCCGGTATCGGCGACGCCAACAATCTGTCCCTGGCCCGTGAGGTTGAGCGCGCTTCCTGGCGTTGCCGTGACCGCCTCGATCCCCATCAGCTCGCGTGCGACGTCGTTATAGAGCGTCGGCGGGATGAACCGTTCCACCTGCGCGACCTCGGCGAGCGCGGCGAGCTCGTCGGGGATCGAGGAGGTCTCCAGCGCGTAGAAACGAATCTTGCGATCGCTCGTTCCCGCGATCGGCACGTGGTGCGTATTCAACCACTCGACGACGGCGCCCTGATCCGATGCCTCGTGCAGTCGCGCGTCAAACGTGAAGATCTGCAGGTTGCGGCCGGCCGCGGGGGAGGGGCGGCTGACTCGAGCCCCACCACGGGTCCGGTATCACGCGGACCGTATTCGTCGACGCTCCCAACAAATGACAGCTGGCTCACGCTTGCAATCTGCCCGGTGGTCAGACGCGCCGTATAGGCGCCCGGCGGGACATACTCGAGGAGGTTGACGCCAAGCGCCGACAACTGCGTTCGCCACTCTTCGAGCAACGGGCCTTGCAACTGAATGAGATAGACCTGCGCCGCTCCGGTCCTGGCCGAGCGGCTGACCGGCGGCAATCCTGCCGCGCCGCCGAAACCCGGCGCACCGCCGATGCCCGGCGCACCCGCCCTCGCACCGGCGGTTCGGCTCTCGAACATCATTCCAGGCGTTTCCGCTTTCCGGGATTTTGCGACCTCGTGGCAGATGATTCCGGCGGTCTCGAGCGCAGGTATTTGCGCCTCGTCGATCTCGCCGATGACGTAGCTTTCAGTGGTCTGACCCTGTGGCATCAGACTGAGGGCGTGCGCCTGCTCATGCTCGTGCATGAAATACGCGATGATGCGTTTGTTTCCCATGTCGGCCTCAAATCATCATTCGGTTGTTTTGACGTGTTTGGTCCGCGACCCGTTTCACGCGCTGCACAGCATAGCCGGGGACTGGCGACGTCGGGAGCAGAAAAATGTGCGCAATGTTGATTGATTCGAGCAAGGCCGGGGAGATTGCCGCGTACATCGCCGCACGACCCGCGCCCGTCAGGCGTGCGCTCGAGGCGCTGCGGCGGACCATCCAATCCGCCGCGCCGCAGGCCGTCGAGTCGATCAGCTACGGCATGCCGGCGTTTCGCCTCAACGGGCGACCGCTGGTCGCGTTCGGCGCGGCCACTGGACATTGCGCCTTTTATCCGATGAGTCCGGCGACGCTGGAGGCGCATCGCAGTTTCCTCGACGACGGGTACGACACGAGCAAGGGGACCATCCGATTTCCGTGTGACAAACCGCTGCCGGCGGCGCTCGTGCGGCGGTTGGTCAAGGCAAGGATTGTCGAACTCAGCGGCGGAGTGACGACGACGGCTCGCGGCAGGGCACGCCGGCAGACGGGCGCGAAGAAGAAGAAGAAGGCAACGAAAAAGGCGACCGCGTTGCCGGTCAGTTCACGTAAACGTCCCAGCCAGTTAAGCGTTCCTGCGCGTCCAGCTGGAACTCGCTCATCAAAGGACCGTGCTCGTAATAGAGGATGATCTCGACGTCGAGATCCTGCACGTTGCCTGGTTGACCGAAGCGTTGGAGCAAATCGCTTTTCGTGGTCCGCGCCGTGAGACTGAGGCCATCCGGGCCGCGCGGCTCGGCCCGTGACACGCTCTCCTCCGCGCGATCGCGAATGCTCTCGCCTATGCGGTAGGTGGCGTGGGCGAACTTCCCGAGCTCGAACGTGATTGAGAGGCCCCAGCGTTCGTAGGTGAGGGTGCACGAGGCTTTGTCGGATTCGAATGTGTCCGGCCGTCCGAAGAGCCGGGCGGCTTCCAGACCGTCACCGAACCGTAATCGGCTGCCGAAGGATTCGAGCGCTTGACGATCGAAGCTCACTTGTGGACACTCGCCGGCGGGCTCCGCCCAGCTATCCGTGGGATTGCCGTCGCCCGTGGCACCCGCGTCGCCCTTGAACAGACCCGAGAAGAAGCCCATCCGGCGGATAGTAGCGCACGTCGCGGCGCTTGACTCGAACGGATTCCGCCACATAATGGCTCACCGCACGCATCCGGCGCTTGCGGTCGCCAAAGCCAGGATCCAGCTCGACACGACGATTTGCACCGGATAGAAACAAGGAGAACGGATGCGCACACGTACACGTTGGGGCAGTCGGTGGTGGGGATCGTGCCTGCTCGCAGGAGCGGTATCCGCTACCGCGATAGCACAGACGGCGTACCCGCCGAATGGGCCGTCCATTCCGCCGGTCGCGTTGACCGGGGGCGGATCGCCTCCACCCACGGCTGCGCCCACTCCCGGGGGCAGGGATCGCCCATCGCAGTGGAACATGGAACTCATGGGGCACAACGACCTGCAGGGACGATCGGCCTATCAGCCGATCATCATCAACCAGGACGGAAAACAGATCGCCTACGTGGGTCACCACAACAATCAGAAGCCGCTCATGAATCCGCTGACCGGCAAGGTGGAAGTGAATGGCACCTCGATTGTCGACGTGACCGATCCGGCGAAGACGAAATATCTCGCCCACATTCCGACCGAAGAGGGCCGGGCTGGCGGCGGCGCGCAGATGGTGCGCGTGTGCAGCGGGAATACGTTGCCGCGCGCGGTGAAGGGCAAGTGGTACCTGCTGCGTCCCCTTGGTGGGCGGGCACACGAAATCTGGGACGTCACCGATCCGGCGAAGCCGGGCAAGCTGACAACCGTTGTCGACAATCTCACCGGCACGCATAAGAGCTGGTGGGAATGCGACACGGGCATCGCCTATCTTGTGGCCACCAATTCGAAGGAAGGATGGACCGGCGGCAACCACCTCAAGATCTACGACTTGAGCGACCCTGCAAAGCCGGTATACATCCGCGACTTCGGCATGGTCGGCACACAGCCCAATGCCGGCGAGTCCGGTGGCGGCGAAGGGATCCATGGCGCGATTTCCGCCGGGCCCGAGAAGAACCGTGTCTACATCGCGTACGGCACCGGGAGCGACGGCGTGGTTTCGATCGTGGATCGGAAGAAGCTTCTGACCGAGTTCAAGAATCCTCTGACGCCGACGAAAGAAGAACTGCTCGCGCCGCAGGTCGGCTACATTCACATGTCTCCTGACCAGGGCGCACACACCACCTTCCCGATCTTCGGGGTACCGATCCCTGGATTCCAGGGCCATCAGGCGCTCCGGAAGCGCGATCTGCTCCTCGTCGTGTCGGAGGCCGGGCGCTCGGACAATTGCGGCCAGAACTTCCCGTCCGATCAACTGACGCAAGGTCGTCCGGCGCCGCATCTCGCGTTCCTGCTCGACATCTCGCACGAACCAACGCCATGGCCGCTGTCGACGTTCCGCGTTCAGGAAACGCAGGGCGACTACTGTGGGCGCGGCGGACGCTTCGGCGCGCACTCCTCCGCCGAATCGTTCTATCCGCCGTACTACGGCAAGATCGCGGTCTTCGCCTGGTTCAATGCCGGCGTGCGCATCTGGGACATTCGCGACCCATTTGCCGTGCACGAGGTCGCGTATTTCGTTCCGCCTGCCAATCAGTTCACCGTGCCGACCTGCTCGAACGCCGAAACGAAAGAAGGCGGCGAGTTCGGGACGAAGACGGCGACCGGCACTTGCAAGAGCGCGGGCGTCACCAATAACGTCGAAATCGACGACCGCGGTTTGATCTACGGCGCTGACCGCGCTGGTAGTGGGCTTCACATCCTGCGGCTCACCGGGCACGCGGCCGAGATCGTCGGGAAACGCGGGTCCAACTAACGTTCGCGGCCTCCGAGGACGCGACAGCGCGTCTTCGGAGGCTTTTGCCATCCTCCTTCCAGCAAACTGTCCTCGGTTCGCGTTCATGTGCGCGCCGCTGTGGCGTAGCGAGGCACCGTTCTTGCTGACGCTGCTGCATGGCCAACACAACCAATAGCCCAGCCCCTCATGCAGGCGAAAAAGAAGCTCCAGCGATACCAAACCACGGCCGCACGCCGGGAATGGGCGCCCCCCCAACCGACGAGGAACGAGAACCAGGAACGCGCCCTGATGGCGAGGCGATGCCGCCCGCGGCGATCGACCCAGCCGCCCAGGGAAGCGGGAAGGCTATCCCACCGCTGCCGGAGCCGAACGTCGAGGGAGTTGGTAACGAAGGCGGAGACTCGGCGGAGGACACGGCCTCACAACACAAGCTTGCCCGTGACGGGACCGGCTTTTAACACCAACGGCTACCGCGACACCCGCTAACGAGGGACGCGTGTTCGGTCGCTCAGTCCACGCGCGTGAGACGGGCACGAGCACGAGACCGCAGGTGCGCGAGGAGAGGCGCCCGGCGACGCCGATCGGACGTCGCCGGGATTAGTGGTCTGTCACTAGCGTGTGCCACGAGAACGGTTGCGCCGCGTCGCCGTTCGGTTCGATTACGGGTTCAGCGACACACGCCAGGCCGAACGTCCATGGGTGAAGGCATACAACCTGATGTCGCCGGTCGTATTCAGGGCGAGCGCCTCGGTCACGACGTTGGCATACCCGGTAACCTCTTTGTACCAGTTGGCACCACCGTCGATGGACGTGAACACGCCGGCGTCGGTGCCGACGTAGAGGCGTTGGGTATTGGTCGGATCGACAATGAGCGCGTGCACCGGCAGGTCCGGAATGCCGGTGGCGCCGGTGGCATCGAGACCGCTCCAGGTTTTTCCACCGTCAGTACTCCGATAGACGTGGTGTTGGTTGGCGGCCGTGTTGAACGTCGCGTAGGTCACGTAGACGACGTTCGCATCGACAGGATCCCACTGAACCGAAGAGACGTAGCCGGTGCGAGGGCGCGAGAACGCCCAAGCCGTCGTCTGGTTTGACGCGTTGAGTGCATGGTTATAGAGCACGTACCCGTCGCTCATCCCGGTGACCGCGCGGTTCTGGTTGACAGGCGATACGCCGAGCGCCGAGACGCTGCCTTGACCGGGTGTGATCGCGCTGACGCGCTGCCACGAATCGGCCTGGTTCGAGGTGCGCCAGATGTACCAGCCGCCCGTCAGCAGCTGCTGTGAGTTCGCGGCATTCATGTGGAACGGCGCGATGAATGCGAAGCCAGCATCGTTGTTGATTCCAGAGGTTGCACTCGAAAAGGTGGCTCCGCCGTCCTGCGACCGCTGGATCGACAGACCCGTGAACTCCGCGAACAGCGTATTCGTGTTGTTCGGATCGACAGCAACGTAGCCGCCGTCGCCCCCCTGGATCTCGACCCACGTGGCGCTGTTGCTCGTCCCGCGCACGGTGCCGTTGTCCTGTGTCCCGCCGAAGAACGCCTGCCCATCCGGATAGACGGTACCGTGATAGAACTGCGTGACCGAGTAGCGATTGTTCAGCGACTGCCACGTGACTGCGCCCGGAACCGGCGTGCCGCACACGTTTTCCAGCGTCGTTCCGACATTCGCGCGCGCGTCGTCGGTGCGGTAGACGCCGCCGTCGCTGGCGACGAACATGGTCTTGTTCGACGTGCCGTTGTACTGCGGGTGAAAGGCGATGACGTGGTTGTCGGCGTGGGCGTAGTTCGGGTCGTGACGCTGTACCATCGACGCCGCCCGAGAACCACCAGTAGGATGCCACTCCCCAATTACGCCCGCCATCGTCGGAACGGAATAGGTCGACGCCGCCCGACCACACGACGTTTTCATTCTCGCGGATCGACGGCGATCACGTTGTCGTACCAGCCCTGGTTGAAAAACACGCTGGACGAGCCGAACTTACACTCCTTGAGAAACGCATACACCGGATTCGAGAGCAACACGGTGTTGAGCTTGTTCGTGTCCGTATTGCGCACCTGCGTGGTCCAGGTACCCTTGGCGCCTCCCTGCGTGGACCGGAACACGCCGCGCAGCCCGTCTTGGTACAGACCGGGACCGGCCTCGGCGGCGAGCGCATAAATGACTGCGGGATTCGAGGGAGCGATGGCGAGCGTCGTTCGGCCGATGTTCGTCTCTGTGAACACCTGCTCCCAACTCGCCCTGCCCGCGATGTCTTGCGAACGGTAAATGCCCGACTTCGGTCCGTAGACAAAGGTGCCGCAGGAGGCGAAGATCGCTGCGGGGTTGCCGTTCGGCTGAACCACCAAATCGAAACAACCGAACACGGATTCGGCATCGAGAACCCTGCTCCACGTAGTGCCGCCGTTGGTGGTGCGCCAGACACCCGTCCGGGTCGCCGCATATATTCGGTTGGAATTGCTTGGACTCACCACGACGTCCATGACGTAGAAGAAATCCGCGGTCGCTGTCGCTGCAAGGCGCGTCCAGCTGGCGCCCCCGTTGGTGGTCTTGAAGATACCCGCCCCTCGAACGCGGTCACCGTTGAAATAGCCTTCGCCCGTGCCGGCGTAGAGCGTCTGCGGCGCGGCAGGATCGATAACGAGCGAGTTGACTGCGATATTGGGGATCGCGAGGTCCGTCAGCTGCGACCATGACTGTCCGCCGTTGGTCGTCTTCCAGACGCCGCCTGCAACCGCGGCGGCATAGATCACCGAGGGATTGCCGGGCTCGAAGACGAGTTGCCGGGTGCGGCCTCCGATGTTGCTCGGACCGATCTCGCTCCAGGTTCCGAGAGCGTCGCCGGGCGTGGTCGCCGAAGAGATCACCTTTCCGGTCGCAGTCGAATACACCGGCATGTTGCGAATGCGGGCGAGTGCCGCCTCGTAACGCTGCACCGGGATGGCCGGCGCCGCACGCCGTTGGCCCGAGCGCGTTTCGATGCCGGTCGTGCGCTTGCGAAGGTTGAAGTCAGACGCTTCATCTGGCTTCTCGTAGGCCATGCGGCCGTCCGGCGTCGGTGGGACGCGGCGCGCGGTCGTCGGACCATTCGAGGTTTGCTGGGCGAACGCGGCCGCTCCCGCGAGCGCGGCGGAGAAAGAAATGACCAGCAGACGGGCGGCGATAGATCTGTGCACGGGCTGCTCCTGTTCAGGAATTGATATTTCGGAAGGCGGCTTGCATTTTAAACGATGAAACGGTCGAGGTCCAAGAGCGCAAGATGTGCAACGTCCTCGGACAGCGACAGGAATAACCTCGCGGAGGATTCGCTCCTGTCGCATTCATGGTGAGGGGGCAGCGCGTGCGACGCGCGCCTGGTTAGCGACCCGGCGGCCTCGTCGGCGGCCCGACGTTCTCGAGCGGTCGATACTGCTGCGACTGTCGAGTGGCCTCGCGCTTGAGCAGGTCGAACCGATCGCCAGCGCCGAGGAAATAGAACTTCGCCGGCGGCCGGGTGGCGTGTTTCGCGTCGTAAATCACCACATAGCTTTGGCCGATGACGTCGAAGCGGTCGCCCTCGATGACAATCGCGGTGTTCTCGTCGATGCCGATTCCGAGCAGGTCCGGTCGCTTGGCAATCACGTCGATCAAATCGAACTGGCGATTGCGCCGGAGCAGGTGCTGATCAATCGCCGAGTTCTTGAGAAATCCGAAGCCCACGGTGTGATCGCCCACCATCAACTCGTTCCCTTTGGTGTCGCCGCGAACGAGGAAGGATCCGAGGATGGTAGCCCCGGCCGATGACCCACCGATCACGCCGCCACGATCGAGGAGCGCCTGCAGCTCGCGCTGAACCCGCGTATTGAGATAGGCGTCGGCAAGCCGCCACTGACGGCCGCCGGCGAAGAAGGCACCGCGTGCCGCGAGCAGTGGTTTGACGAACGCCTCGGTGTCCGCCACTTTCGGATCGCGGGTGTGGAGCACGGTGAGGTTGCGCGCGCCGTTCTCGCGAAATTGCTGAAGACCCGACCAATACTGATCGTAACTGTCGCCCTCGCCGGCCGTCGGCACAATCACAAGTGGCGCGTCAGGGCCGCCGGCAAGATCGATGAAGCGCGTGACAATCGCAGGGTCTCGCATCGCGCCGCCGACGATGACGAGGGCGCCAGTCTTTGGTCCAACCTGCTGCCCGGTTGCCCACGTTGTGGCGAGGACAATCCACAACACCACCGTCACACGCTGTCTCATTGAAACACCCTCCGTGGCTCCATCGGACGGAACAGCTTAGTGCTGTCCATCGTCGATTCGCTAGAGAAGATCGTCGATGAACAGCTGGCTCTTCCAGCCATCGGGTTGGACTAAGCGCGGCAGGGCCATGAGATAGATCGACAGTTGGGACTGCCACGAATGAAGAAGGAATGCCAGAACGAGTGCGCCGACGCAAATGCGCCACCAACCAGGTCGACGCCATGTCGCGATGCCCGTTGCGAGCACCGCAAGAATCGGCACAACTGGCAAATGAAATCGCGGATCGCCAAAGGTCAACGCGTGCATGACTGCCGTCGCCGCCAAGAGCGTGACGGAGGGCCTGAGAACGCAAACGGCGACAGCGCCCGGAAGCAGAGCGCCTACCATTGCGGCCGTCGCGAGTAATGGAAATGCGGCGAGCATCGCCACACTCCAAGCCCAGACGACACGCGGGCTGCGTTGACCCAGATAGCCCCATGAATAGAGATAGGCGTGTTCTCGGCCCTCGATAGCGGCGAGAGCCGCCATTTTCGTGTGAACACGCCTGAGTGCCAGCACTGGATCCGCGCGAATGTGTGCGACGGCAATCGCCGCTGCCGTATCTGCTCCAGTCGGAGTCTGCCAGTTGACCCCCTTCAGAACACCGTTCTCAACCTTATCGACAACGCTCCATTCCCAAATGCCTGTCGCGAAAGACGCGTTGCCAACGAGGAGGTTGTAGCTGCCCGTGGTGTCCAACGGCACAAAACGCGAATGGAGTCTGAAATTGTGGATCCACCACGGCGTCATCGTTAACACAAACATGAGAACGACCATGCTCACGTTGCCAATTGATTGCCTCAGCCGAGTCGCCTCGCCAGGACGCCAAAGCGCGGCAACCACGATAGCGGGCAGGACTGACAGGCCCGCAGGGCGGACCAACGTTGTGAGAGCCGCGCAGGCGCCAGCGATCAGGAGACTGGCGGGCCGGCGGTAGGTGCCGGCAATCATCGCGCCCAGTAGCGGGACCGTGACAAGTGATTCTGTCGCGACGTATGTCGTGTAGATCAAAAACGACGGATAGAGCGCCACGACAAGCGCTGCGAGGAGCGAGGCGCCAACCCCAGCGGTCCGCCGTGCCAACCAATACGTGAAGAGGGCGGTCACAGTACCGGCGGCTGCGTTCAACAACCTCGCGATTTCAAGCGTGTGGAGAGACGTGACGCTGAACATCAACGCAAGCGCGGCGGGATAGCCCGGCATGCGCCAGCTGTTGGCGTACAGTTCGCCGTTCTCGGCAATGTACAGCGCTCGATCCCATATCTCTTGCATGTCCGCAAACGGCGGATACGTGGGCGCCGTCAGCACCATGACCAGTCGCGCGGCAAGCGACGCGGCCGTGACGATAAGGATTGGGATCAAATCCGCTCGCCGCGAAACGAGCGCCGACTGCGCGCGCACCCGTCGTTCTGTTGCGATCACCATCCTGGCAAGGACGTATGGAGCGTTCAGCCGCACTCGGGAGAGGCGGCGTGAGGCACGCCGGGTGCGACCGACGGCCTCACTTGCACGCGCGGCAATTGTGGTTGTTCTTCGCGCCCTTCGCTTCGAGCAATGCAATGGTCTCGGGGAACGGCTGCGTCCGCTGCTCGGGGCTATTGGCCATGTCCACGGTCGTCTGCCCGGCGCGGTTGACGGCCATGACGTCGGCGCCGCGACTCACGAGATACTGAATCGTCTCGTTGTCTCCCCGCGCGGCGGCGTGATGCAGCGCAGTGAAGCCGTCGGCGTCGCGAACGTTGACGTCCACGCCGAGGTCCTCGAGGAAATATTTCGCCGCCCGTATCCAGCCGTCCGGCACGTGCCGATGCTGCTGCGCGACGCGCGACGTGCCGTAGCCGACACCGCTCGCGGCGTGGAACGGCGGCACGTGTGGACCGCCGGTGGGAACCGCTGGCAAGCCTGAGGGATCGTTGTCACGACGCAGCCGCACCGAACGTGACGGTCGGAATGTTCGGGTCGGCGCCGTAGCGAACCAGCAGACGCATGGCGTCGACGTCCAGCGCGTACGCCGCGCGCCAGAACGGCGTGGCGCCACTGAAGTCCACGCCCATGCGGCCGGTGTTGTACGCCGCGTACCAGATGTGCGACCGCGTCCGCGCGTTCGGATCGGCGCCGGCTTTGAGCAGCGCTTCCATCAATTCCAGATACGACGCGCGCTGCTGTGCGCCCGCGGTCGGCTGCGGGTACCACGTGCGCAGCGCCCACTCGTTGTTGAGCGTCGCAAACAGCGGCGTCACGCCATCGTCGTTGGCGAGATTCGGGTCGGCTCCGCGCGCAAGGAGTGTGAGAGCAAGATCGTACTGGCCGTTGATGGTCGCGACGACCATCGGGGTCGATCGATCACCCGCGGTCGGCACATTCACGTTCAGTCCCGCGTCGAGGAGCGCGCAGCGCCGCGCCGGCGTAAGCCATCGCGCGCGGCGTAGTGCAGCGCCGTGAACCCGCCCTGTTGCCGATCTGCTCGATGTCCGATGGCGGCCTCGGGCCGCCGCCGCCGCGTCCCGGCCTCCCCGCCACATTCGGATCGTTCGGATCCGCGGCTGCGCCGCGGCCCCCGCCAACGCCTTGACCCGGAGCGACAGTGCCCGGGGGCGGCGGGTCGGGATTGAAGTTCGAGTCGATCGCGCGGCCCGTCGTGCGGAGGCAATCTTGTCGCGCAGCTGCCGCGCCTGCGTGTCGGCTGCGGCGCGCGCCTGATAATCGATCACCGTCGTCGTCACGCCGATGTCGGCGCCGCGCGCGAGCAACAGCGTCATGGCGTCGAGGCGATCCTGCGACGCCGCGAAGACGAGCGGCGTCCGGCCATGCGTCTTGTCGCGTCGCGTTGATGTCGGCGCCGCGATCGAGCAGCGCCTTGACCGCTTTGCGCGTTGCCCGCCTGGGCGGCCAGATGCAGCGGCTGTACGCCGGTCGCCGTGAACGGTCCCGTTTTGCTGCCGGCTTCGAGCAGACGCGTCGACGCGGCGGCGTGACCTCTGGAGCTGGCGAGGTGCAGCGGCGTGTAGGCGCCGACGCGCGTCAATGCTTCAGTGGCCGCTCCTGCGTAGAGCAGCACATTCATCGTCTCGAGATCGTCTTCGAGCGCGGTCCAGTGCAGGGCCGTCATGCCGTCGCCCTGCGCGGCGTTGACGTCGGCGCCGCCGCGCAGCAGCGTTCGCACGCCCTCGGTGTCGCCGCGCATCGCGGCATCGGCGACGCGGCGCGTCGGCGGCTGCGCCCCGACGCCGAGGCTCGGGAGCCAGAGGCCAACAGACGTGGAGCCGTCGTGGCGCCGGCGAGCACGCACGACACGGTGAGCGCCAGAGCGGTGACGCGGAAACGGTTAAACATCTCGGTTCTCCTGCTTATCCGCCGTAGCTTGCGATGCCGGACACGCCCCGCGTGACTACGCCACGGTCGTCTCTGGTGCGCTGAACGAGAACTCACCGGAGCTGTCGCCAAAGATCTGCAAGTCGTCGAGACCGAGCCGATGCAACAGCGTGAGCATGACGTTCGCCATCGGCGTGTCTTTCGGCGCCTTGACGTGGACGCCAGCCTCGACGACGCCACCGCCGCGGCCCAGCAGGATCAGCGGGCAATTGCGATGGTTGTGCGTGTTGCCGACCGCCATCGGCGATCCGTAGAGCACGAGCGTCTTCTCGAGAAGATTTGTCTCGCCATCCATCGTGGTCTGAAGCTTCTCCAGGAAGTACGGCAGCAGCGAGACGTGGTATTTGTTGATCTCGCCGAACTGCCGGATGCGTTCCTCGGCCGTGCCGTGATGCGACGCGTCGTGGAACCCGCGATCGACGCCGCTGCCTGGATAGACGCGGCCGGAACCGTCGCGGCCCATCTTGAACGAGAACACGCGCGTCGTGTCGGACGCGAACGCCAGCACCTGCAGATCGAACATCAGCTTGACGTGTTCGTCGAACGAATCCGGCACGCCCGCCGGCGCACCAGGCAGCTCGCGCGCCTCGCCGCTCGTGTTGCGCGCTTCGATCCGTGCGATGCGCTGCTCGATCTCGCGGACGTTGGTCGAGTACTGATCAAGACGCTGCCGGTCCGCCGCGCCGAGCGATCGGCGCAGGCCGGCCATCTGGTTGGTCAGCAGGTCGAGGATGCTGCGGTCGGTCGCGCGCCGTTGGGCGCGCTGATCTGGCGTTCCGCCGGAGCCGAACAACTGCTCGAACACAATGCGCGGGTCGCGCACCATCGGCAGCGGCTGGTCTGGCGCCGCCCAACTGATCGTGTCGGTGTAGACGCATGCGTAGCCGTAGGCGCAGCCGCCGGACTGATCGACCGGCTCGATGCTGAGCTGCATCGATGGAATCGGCGTGTCCTGGCCGAACTTCTGCACGTAGAACTGGTCCATCGAGATTCCGACGCTGACGTCGGAGCCTTCGGTCAGCTTCGGGTGCGCCTGCGTGTACATCACGGCGCTCGAGCGGAAGTGATCGCCGCCCACTTCGGGCGCAGACTGCGCTTCCGCCATCCGCGCGTCGGTGTTGCTGATGATCGTCAGGTGATCGCGGAACGGCTCGAGCGGGCTCAGGCTGCCTTTGCTGATGTCGAATTGGCGGCCGGTCGCCGCGGGACTCCAGAGAGTTCTGGGCCAGACCCGTACTCGCTGCACCCGGCTGCGCCGTGCACCTGCTCGATGCACACCAGGCGTGCGCGGCTTGCCGCGCGGGCCGCCGCCGTCTTCGCGAGAACCGATCGCGCGGGGATCATCGAGTCGAGAAACGGCAAGGCAATGGTGGCGCCGACACCACGCAGCACGGTGCGACGCGACAGGTGCTTCTGAGTCACAAACATTGACGTAGCCCTCTTTTTTGTCTGTTCGCCGATCCTGGTCCCAAACCCTTGCTGACTTCTTACTGACTTCCGTCGGTCGCCGTCGTTTCTGCCAGCGCCGTCCGGAACGCAGCGCTCTTCACCACGCCGAGAATCAGGGCTGACATGCGATAGTCGCTGCGCCTTGGCTTCGCGGACGATCTTGCGGACTGCCGGCATGTCGTAATGCTCGACTCGGCGGCCGAGCGCGTACGACAGCAGCCGCTCGGTCAGATGCGTCACGACCACATCGGACCTCGCCAGCAACGCCGCGCGCAGGTCCGCCACGCCGTTGAGCGGCGTGCCGTCATAGAGCTCGCTGGTGACGTTGACCGGCACTCCGCGATCCTTGATCCGCCACGCACCGGTGACATCGAAGTTATCGAGCGACAGGCCGATCGGGTCGATCACGTTGTGACACGAGCTGCACGCCGGGCTGGCCCGGTGCTGCGCCAGCTGTTCGGCCACTGACAGCAGGCGGCCGTCTTTCGCGTTCTTCGTTTCCTCGAGATCCGGCACGTCAGGGGGCGGCGGCGGGGGCGGGCTGCCAAGCAGCACCTCCATCACCCACTTGCCGCGCAGCACCGGCGAGGTCCGGTTGCCGTGCGACGTCAGAGTGAGGACGCTGCCATGTCCGAGCAGGCCTCGCCGCGTGTCGTCGGGATACGAGACCTTGCGGAAATCCGGACCGCTCACGCCGCGGATGCCGTAATGCCGGGCAAGGCGATCGTTGACGAACGTATAGTCGGCCGTCAGCAACTCCAGCGCTGACCGATCCTCGCGGACCAGATGCTGGAAGAGCAGCTCGCGTCTCGCGCGCCATCGCCTCGGCAAGCGACTCGTCGAAGTACGGGAACGACAACGCATCCGGCTCGACCTTGTGCGAGGTCCTGCAGGCGGAGCCACTGCGCAGCGAAACGCGTGCCGAGCGCGTCGGATCGCGAGTCGGCGAGCATCCGCCGAACCTGACGATCGAACATATCGGGCCGTGACAGCCCGCCGCGACGCGCCACTTCGATCAGCTCCGCGTCGGGAATCGTGCCCCACAGGAAAAACGAGAGCCGCGACGCGAGGTCGAGGTCACTGATGCGGTACGGCCGTCCCCGGCTTCACGTTCGCAGGCGTCTCTTCGACGCGGAACACGAAGTGCAGACTCGAGAGCATCGCCTGCAGCGCCATGCGCACGCCGCCCTCGAAGCCGCCCGACGTTGCGCCCTTCTCGTAGAACTGCATCAACTCATTCACGTCGCGCTTGCGATACCGACCCGCGATACGCCTGCGTCGCCATGCCGTTCGACGATGCGCCGGGCGCACGGCACGTCTTCTCGTGGCGCCGTCGGACGGCAGATGAAGATGGCGCGTCGCGTCGGGATGATCGGACACGCTCGTGACCTCGAACGGTCCGACGACGCCGAGATTGCGCAGGTGCGGAAGAGTCGTGACCCCGTAGCCGACGCCGATTTGCGTGTCGGCCAGCGTATGGTCAATCGGCTTGATCAAATCGTCTTCCGACCCCTCGAACTCCTGAATGAAGGTGGCCGCGACACGTCGCGGCCCGGCCCGCACAGTAGATTGGTGGCGGTGGATACGGTGAGCCCTTCCGGATCGGCCTCGGACATCCAGCGATCGACTTTCAGCAGCGCCACTCGTGCGCCGTCGATCGCGACCTCCATCTGGACATCGCGTACGGTCCGGCCGAAGAGGAACCCGGTCGGCTCGCCGTGGAGCAGCATCTGGAACGTGTAGTTGCCGTCGGCCGGGAAGTTGTGCACGACGACGGTCCCGCCGCGCGTACCGAACGGCGCGCCTTCGACGCGGCCTTTCTGCGATTTCGTCCGCGGCACCTGGTACTGCGTCGAACTGGCGTCGATCGAGGGGTCGCCGACGGCGACGCGACTGACATGCGCCGCGGCTCGCAGGTAGCCTTGCATCACCGTCGCCGACGGCATCTGCACGTCGGCGATGTTGTCGAAGCTCGCGCTGATCGTGTCGGAGGGCAGATAGGTGCTGACGTCGATGTCGAGTCCGAAGAGCGTCCGAATCGCGGCCGCGTACTCCGCGCGATTGAGCCGCTGGAACGCGCGACGCCCGGGGTTGGCGTGAGCGGTGGCGGCGGCGTCGAGTGTCGTCTCGAGCGCGGTGACCAGTGCCATGCGCGTAGCCGCATCGGGTTTCCGCGCCGCTTCCTTGGGCGGCATCATGCCGGTGCGGAGCTTGCGCACGATCTTCTCGGCGACGTCCGCATGCTCGGTGGCCTTCGCGACATCGAACGAGGCGAGCGAGAGCTCACCGCGACTCACTCTGTCGTTGTGGCAGCCAACGCAGAAGGTCTTGATGGTGTCGTTCGGCGTCGCCGCGGCGTGCGCGGCCTGAGGGGCTGGCGAATCGGGCGCCGGACGGACCGCCCGGCTGCGCCTTGCTGGGGAGCGGAACTCGCGGCAATGCCGACGCACACAACCATCGCCGACAAACCTGTAACGAGCGCTGCGACCCGGAACCGTTTCATCCACGTCCCCTGGGAAGAGTAAGAGGATGAAAGTTACACCCCGCCAGCCCGGTTGTCAGCCGGAATCTTGCGTGTTCCGCGCGCCGGGTCGACGGCGCCCATCTTACGGCATCACGACGGTCTGCACTGGTGCGGGTGCGCTATCTGCGTCGCAGGGTCCCACCAGCCCCCACCTGCCGGCCGCCGGCGCTCGCGCGCAGCATCAACGCGCCAGCGCGCGCTGCGCCGCCTGGCGCAAGTCAGGTCTGAGCGCCGATCGCGCCAGCCGCTCGTAGTCCGCGCGCGATTCGGCGCTTCGTCCGAGGCGGGCGTAGACGTCCGCGCGGGCGAAGCGCGCTTCCTCGTTTCGCGCGTCGACCTCGAGCGCGCGCGACAGCGCCTCCAGCGCGGGCTCGAGGCGATCGGTCACCGCGAGCAGCGTGCCGATCCCGGTCAGCGCCCGGGCGTCGCGCGGACGCTTTTCGAGCACGCGTCGATACTCCGCTTCCGCTTCGGGAAAGCGGCGCGCGTCCGATAGCAGATCGGCGAGCTCCAGCGTGAGCGCCTCGTTCGCGGGATCGTCGCCGAGCGCCTTTCTGAGCGATTCGATCCCCTCGTCGGCACGCCCCGCCGAAAACAGCAGGCCCGCGCGCAGCGCCAGCGCGCTTCCATGCCGCGGATCCAGCGCGAGCGCCGCCTCTTCTTCCGCAAGGGCGCGCGAGCGATCGCCGAGGCGCAGCGCCGCCAGCGCCGTCCAGTGATGCGCATCGGCGCTCTGCGGCACGAGCTCGAGGTAGGCCTTGAACGCCGCCATCGCCTCGCGGTTCTGCCCCTCCGCGAGCGCGGCGCGCCCGAGCAAAAGCCGCGCGAACGCATTGCCCGGATCGCGGCCCGTCACCTCGCGTGCGATCTTCGCTGCTGCCTGCGGATGTTCGTTCGCGAGGGCGCGGTTACCCTCGAGCAGCTGCTCGAAGATCGCGACCATGTTCTTCGGATCGGGGCGCGTACCGATCTGCTGCGGCTCCCCCGGTCTCGTGCGGCGTCGCCACGGCGCTCACATACCCCAACGAGGCGAGCCGCTGTCGCGCCTGATCGGACAACGCCAGCGGCGTCATCTTGTCCGTGCTGGCCGCCACCATCGCCTCCAGCGCGCGGCCGAGCGACGCCGCGGTTGACGCGTGGCGATCGAGGACGTTGGTCCGCTCCGCCGCATCCGCCGACAGATCGTAGAGTTCCGGCTCGGGCGCCTCGATGTATTTCCAGCGGCCGACGCGGAGTGAGCGCAGCGGGGACCATCCCATGAAGAACTGCGGAAAGTACGTCTCCGCGTAGACCGGCGTCGGGTTCTCGCTCGTCGCCGCGGCTGTCATCAGCGGCCGCAGGCTCTCGCCGTCGACGCCCGATAGCGGCGCGAGGCCGGCGAGTTCCAGCATCGTCGGCGCCACGTCGATGAGCCGTACTGGCTCGTTCACGACGGCCGGGTTCCTCACGCCGGCCCCCGCGAAGATGAGCGGCACGTGCAGCGCCGATTCGTAGACGAACAGGCCGTGCGTGCTCTCGCCGTGATCGCCGAGGCTCTCGCCGTGATCGCCGGCAACGACGATGAGCCCCGGCGAGCCCGCGGTCTTGCCGATCAGCACGCCGGCAAGCGAATCGACAAAGGCGATCTCGCCGTCGTACGGCTGACTCGAGAACTGCTCGCGGAGCGGCGACGGTGCGGCGTATGGCTCGTGCGGATCGTAGAGATGGACCCAGAGGAAATACGGCTTGCCGGGTTGCCTGGCGGCGAGCCACTCCGTGGCCGCAGCGACCGTGCGATCGCCGCGCCGCTCGAGCTCCAATGACGCAGCGCCGCCGGCGGGCTCGTGATCGAGCGTGTCGTTGTACGCCGAGAAGCCGCGCGCGAGACCGAACTGCCGGTCCAGCACGAACGAGCTGACAAACGCCGCCGTGTCATAGCCCGCCGCGGCGAACGATTGCGCCAGTGTGGCCACGTCGGGCGACAACGCGAAATAACCGTTGTTCCGCACGCCGTGGCTGTAGGGCTGTCGCCCCGTCATGAGGCTCGCGTGCGATGGCAGCGTCAACGGCGCCGACGACAGCGCCTGGGCGAACCGGACGCCGCGGGCGGCGAGCCGATCGAGATTCGGCGTGGCGGCCCGGCCATAGCCATAGCTGCCGAGGCGATCGGCGCGCGTCGTGTCGAGCGTGATCAAGAGGACGTTCGGCTTGCTGGCGGTCGTCGGCGCCGGCGGCGCGTCACCGCGAAACCAGAAGACGGCGGCAGCGCTGACCGCGATGATCGCAATGATCGCGACAGCCGCGGCACGCGTGACACGAGCACGAGAGGCGGGGCGCGGACGGGGCGGGCGCTTCGCGCGCGAACGGGACATGCAGAAGAGGTCGGATCAGCCGGGGTGTTCTGTGAGTCCGGTAGGAAGATTCTCCTCCAGACCCACCCGAACCGACCAGACCGATCCGACCTCTCGGACCTGACTAGTGGCGCGTATCTTGTGAATCACTACCGGCCGCTCCGTTGTCGCGTCCGATAAACATGGGCGATTACCTCGATGGGTCGGTACCTGATTCCTCGAAGACGGTCCATATAATAGTCGACGAGGACCGGTGAGGTGATGGCGTGGAGGCAATCGTCGCCGATGAGGCAGTCGTGGCTCAGAGATTCGATGTGTAACAACTGTGGGTTGGCGGCAAAGCGGATCTCCCGCAAGGCGGGCAGATTGCGGAGCGCATGACCAATGGCGAAGTCATAGGTATCGTTGATGGTGGTTTCGGTGCGAAGGGGCTGATCTTCTTTGTGGTAATGCTTGACCTTGGACTTTTTGTATTGCACGTGGAGTGACGGGACGACGCCCTCCGTCAAGATGCGGATGCGGAAGCTCCAGGGCGTGCGACGCGTGACGTGACTGTCGAAGATCAGCTGCATCTGATGGGGCGGCCGATATCGAGATTTTCGCGGATCACTTCTTCGAAGAAACAGCGGCCGGTGACGGGACGGTCAAGGACTTGCGTGAGGGCAAACTGGCTCTGGAGGATCGAGAGGTGATAGCGATACCCGGCGGCGCGGTGGGCGGGCGCGAAGGGATGTGGCACACGCCGCAGCCATTTGCGAAAGACTGCGTCGATCTTCGCGGCGTCCAAGGGTGTCTGCGAACCGCTGCACGCGGGCGGGTGCCTCACTTAGAGCGGATGCCATTGTCCAGCGGCTCGAACGGCATTGCCTGCTGTGTGAGCTGGCGCTTCAGCCACTCATGCCCATTGAGACAGAGCTTGGCGGGATAGGGAAAGAACGGAACAGAACTTGAGGAAGAGCAGCCCGAAGTCGCGGTCGAGAATGTAGACGTAGTAGTGATTGACGATCGCTGTCGAGCGGATGATCCACGGATACTTGACGCACTGCGCATCCTGTCCGTTTCTCGGTGCGGAAGACGCTCGCCTTCTCCTGGGCCTTCCCGACAAACAGCACGCCCTCCTCGCCACTTGAACGCGGCGAGGTAGTCCTGTGCGACGTCGTCCTTCCGTTGCCCCTTCTCGAACGTCACGAGGTCGATTCACTAGCGTCGCCACGAAGCGCTCGATGGCGGCGACGAATAGCTCGTCTCAGAACTTGTACGCCAGCGAGAGCTGCAGCGAGCGCGGCGGATGCCGGTTGAACCGCGCGAGGTAATTGGGGCTGTACAACTGGTTGGCGCCCGTGTTCCACTGCGAGTTCGCCCCGGTGTTGAACATATTGAAGATGTTTGCCGACGGCTCGATCGACTGGTTGCCGAACCTGAAGACGCGGCCGATCTTCAACTGCAAGTACTTGACATCTTCATTGCGGATCTGGCCTTCGCTGCGCGTCGGGCCCTGGAACCGGATGCGCGTCGCCAGCGGGTTCGGCTGCGTCGTGCCGTTCGCCAGCCGGACCGTCGACGGGCCGAACTGCGTGACCTGCGGATCGTTGGCCGGTAACTGGACCAGCAGCGGACCGACATAACCGCCCGCCTGGATCACGTAGCTGCCGCCGACGCTGATATTGTACGGCGCCGTCCACTGGCCGCCGATGCGAAGCGAGAACGGACGATACGCCGCACCCGACTCGCGGCCGCCGCCGTTCAGCGTGTTGTCGTCGCCGTTGCCGAACAACTGCTGCGACAGGTCGCGGTTGTTCGCGAAGGCGTCCGGCTGCACGAACCTCGCCGGGTCAGTGGGGTTCCACGTCCCGTTGAGGTGCTGCCACTGTCGCGTGAAGCTGGCGATCAACTGGAAATTGTTCGACATGTTCTTCGCGAACGTCGCTTCCCAGGCGTTGACGATCACCTGCGTCCACGTGGCGTTGGTTTCCTGCGTGATGATGCCTTGATTGGGGTCGATGCGGCCGAAGCCGATGAACGGCTGGAACGGCGCCGACGGGTAGATGCCGTTGATGTCGACTTCGCCGAAGTTGTCGTGGAACCGCCGGTGCGTGAACGCGGTGCCGATGCTGATCTGCCCTTTCAACTGCCGGCTGTATCCGACCGAGTACTCGTGGATGTACGGCTGGTGCAGGTCCGGATCGAACAGCAGATGCGGATCCACGCTTCGGGTCGGCGGTGTGATGACGGTACTGCGGCTGCCGTCCGGGTTGATGTAGACATCAGTCGTCTGGACAGAGCCGGTACTGCCGAACTGGACGATGTAGTCGCGGCCGTTGACCTGCTCGTAGAGCCTGCCGTAGCTCGCGCGGATGACGTTGCGCGCATCCGACGTCAGCAGATACGACACACCGATGCGCGGCTGCACGGCAGTGTCTTTCATACGGTAAATGTCCAGCAGTCGGTCGAAGCGGCGGTTGATGTCGATGCGCACCCCGCCATTCACTGTCAGTCGCGGGCTGGGCGACCACGCGTCCTGCGCATAAAACGCCGTCACGTTATCGTGCTCGCTGATGCTCGGCACGTTGGATGGCGTGCGGAAGCGCTGATGGAAGGTGAAGTAGCCGGCCGAGGGATCGACGCCGTTGACGTAGCGGTCTTCCTGCAGGTAGTAGCCGTCGTTGACGTACTCGGTGCTCGTCTCGCGAACCAGCTTGGGGGCGGCCCAGAGGCCCGCCCTGATCTCATGACCGCCGAACCAGCCCGTCTTGTAATACGTCAAGTCCGCGCGGATGACGGTCATGCTGGAGTCCGACAGCGCGATCGTCTGCGGGTTGTCCAGCTGCGCGAGTGCGCCGGTGCCCACCTGCGTGCCCTGCTGCGCGAACGCGTTCTGGTGGATGACCCGCTGCGGTCCCGTCACGGTGAAGTCCGCGTAGGTGCTCGCATCGTTGCCGCGCTTGCTGTTGTAGTTGACCGCAATCGCGGTGGTGAGCTGGTTCGACCAGACCGAATTCAACCGCCCGTGGACGAGGGCGCCGCCGGCCGAATTGAACGAGAAGCGGGCGTTGTCCAGCTCGCGGTTGCTCGTATAGCGCGAGCGATCGTTCTGATAGAACCCGGTGATTTCGTGCTTGGGATTCACCTGCGCCGTGACCTTCACGAAGGGCTGGTTGCTCTTCTGGGTATTGTCGAACGACTGGAAGTCCGGGTCGTTGGCGAGCACGTTCTGGTAGTTGAAGTCCGACCGGCTGATGCCATTGGTGAGATCGGCACGACGGAAGGAGCCGAAGAACCAGACGCGATCCCTGAGGATCGGACCGCCGAGACGACAGATCGAACTGCTTCACCGACTGCGCGGTCGGCAGCACCACCCGGCGCGGCACCGCCCTTGGTGTTGTCGCTGTTCCACTTGACGTTCTGGTAGTCGTAGATTGCCGACCCTTTGAACACGTTTCCGCCGCGGGGGGCCAGGATATTCATGATCACGCCCGTACCCGTAGGGGCCGCAGCGTCCACGCCTGCGAGTTTCAGTTCCGAGTCCTGGACGGTGTCACCGCCGAAGCCGATCGAGTGCGCCGACGAATCGAGGAACGAGCCGGCGGGTGCACCTTCGAGGGTGAACACGTGCGAGAAGATCACGGCGCCCTTGAAGTAATAAGACCGCCGGCCGACGCCGTCGTCGACGTTGCGCGACGAGACGCCGGGGGCGAGGTCGAGCGCGTCGCTGAACACGCGCCGTGACGAAATCGGCGCCGCGCGCATCAGCTCGCGGTCGAGCGTGATCGCCGTCGTCGGCTTGTTCGTCTCGATCATCGGCGACTCGCCGGCGACCGTGATCGTCTCCTGCAGCGTGCTGAGGCCCATTTGCAGGTCGATCGTGAACGTCTGACCGGCGCGCACCAGGATGTTCTCGCGCCGCGTCGTCGCGAAGCCCGTCAGTTCGGCGGTCAGCACATAGGTGCCCGGCGGCAGTTCGTTGAGCCGGTAGAGACCGCTTTCGTCTGTGACGTTGATGACCGGCTTGATCAATTCCGTGCTCGTGGCGGTGACGGTGACGCCGGGCAGGACGGCTCCCGAGTCGTCCTTGATGTAGCCGCGGAGATTTCCACCGCCTGATTGTGCCAACGCCGTCGCCGCTGATAGCGCCAGGTACGCACCCAACGCGAAGCTTGCAGCCAACCTCGAAAACATGTTCGGCTCCTTTTGGACTCGGATCCTGAAGCGTGCGACTCCAGTTGTGGGTGCGCGGAGCGTAGCGCAAGTGCCAGCGCTTGTAAACTGTTCATCCACTGTTCATCCCACGTGATGATTGCGACTCGATACCCAGGCCGACGGCGTGTCGCGCCCGTGCGGTGTTCGACTGGTGAAGGTGACTACAAGCGGGAGACGGAGGCGCACGAATCGTTGCGGCCCGGTCCACGGTGGCGTTGCACTCGCGGGGTCGTGGGACTTGGCCATCGAGGGCAGCCTGTGCAGCTGCCCTCCGGAAGCGGAGGAAGTGGATGCGGCGAGTCGAGTGCGGATCTCCAGGCAGAGCCTTTCGGTGTCGTTCGTCAAGAACACCAGGAGTGACGCGACACGCGCAAGAGCGCGTTCATCCGGCGTCAATCGTGGCGTTGGGGCCGAATTTCTGAACGACCCTTGAAACCTCATTGATGCGAGCGCGTGGCACGATGAGGGCCTGACGCATGTACTCTTCCGAATCGAAGAGTCGCGGGATCTCGTCGATGTCGAGGAGGGCGAGAGACAGCCTCTGCTTCAAGGCCGCGCTGCTCACCGTTTCCTGTAGCTCTAACGCGTTTCGCCGCAGGCTCGCAAATTCATTTCTCAATTCCTCGCTGCTGATTCTCGGCGTCGCCATGGCCGCGAGTATATGCGCCTGGCAGCCTAAGCGGACTCTGGCCGACAACGCATGGTGCTAAGCGCGGCAATCTTGGTAAGGGCGGCAGCCTTGGGGTCGGGACCGCGCCCGGGATGCTACGGTGGTCAGCACTCACGCGACGGCATACGCAGCCTTCACCGAGATTGATCGGCTCGCCGAGCGAATCCGGGCAATGGGTGATCGATCCGACGCCGTGGAGTTGATCGTTGCGGGCACCACGGCAGGATAGTGCAGCGACCGCGACTCGCGTTTTGCGTGGACGCAGCCGCATAGCTGAACAGTCCCGCCTGTCCAGCGAATACGATCAGAATCGCGCGGCGATAAGCGGCTTGCCTATGCCGCTCACGCACGGCGGCACAACAATGACAGCAGCACATGACCGCCGTCGCCCGACCCGCTGCGGGCAGGCGGACTGGTGGATCTCGGTGGCATGCTCGCTAGTGGTCCTTGGGGCACTGGCGCTGTCCGCTATCAAGGCCTAGCCTTAGCCTAAGCCTAGACCCATGGTCCAACCCACGGTGCAGTTAGTGCCTACCTCGGTCGCGTTTGTCCCCACACCGTGCATTTCCGTGCATTCGCTGAATGTTCGTCTCCAAAGAAACGCCAGCAAAACATTGCCTGTCATCCACTGCGCGGGGGAAGGCAGCGGGACTAGTAGGCCACAGCCATACCCTGCGCCCAAGGCACACGCCCTGGAGTCTGTCGGCTGTATGGCCGAACCGGCAGCGTCAGGACATGAAAAACTCAAATATCTGGCACACGCCCCAAACGAATGCACCGAAGGTAACGAGCACGAGGATCAGACCAACGGCCGGCCAGTGGATTTTCGGGTCGTCTGGGTCGTGATACATGGAGCCCTCGCTGTTCGAGAGGTCCACCAACACAATTGGTTCCAAGTAAAGCTAATTTCGTCATTGCGCGTAATTACACGGCAAATGTTGCTGTCTTTGCGGTCTCATTGTTATTTCAGGAACCCTCAGGGGGCGACAATTCGTCCGGAGGCAGACTTTTTTCCCGAGCCCAACCAAATTCATGGCGCTGCATCAGCAGGTGCTTCGCTTCCTCACAATCGGTCAGCAGCCAATCCACGGGCGCTGCTGGCCGCAGGAACTCGATGATTTGAGGCCGACATGCTCATGGCCAGCTCGTCGTCGACTTCCCGTCCACGCGATCGCCGCGGCATGAAGAGCAAAATCAAGACTGTGGCTACAACTTCGAGCGCGGCGACCACGTACAGCCCGCTCGAGGTTTTCCCAGTCAAATCGCGTAGCCAGCCCACGATAAACGGACCGAGCCAGCCCGATAGATTGCCAAACGAGTTGATGAGCGCGATACCGCCTGCGGCCGCCGTGCCAGCCAGCAACATTGTCGGCAACTGCCAGAACGGCACGAACGCGCTGAGGACGCTCGCCTGCGCCACGACGAGACCCAGGAACGCCAACGGTGGAACACTTTCGAATACACCGATCATGACCAGGCCGATGGCCGCGCCGAGACACGACAGCGCGCAGTGATATCGCCGTTCGAGTCGCCGGTCCGAGCTCCAACCGACGACAACGACGGCAACGATTCCCGCCAGATACGGTAGCGCGGAGAGCAGCCCGATTGCGACGTTGCTCTTGACTCCCATGCCGCTGATGATCGTCGGCGCCCAGAACCCCAACGTGGGGTTGGCGCTCACAAGGCAAAAGCAAATGAGTGTCAGCAGCCAGACCTGCGGGACACGCAGCGCTTCCAGGAACCCGTGCTCGCGGGAGCCCGCTCGACGACGATCAACCTCCAGATCCTCCAAAACGAATTGTTTTTCGCCCGCGGTGAGCCAGCGGGCTTGTTGAGGGCTATCGACGACGATGGCGAGCGTCAATAAGCCGACGACGATCGACGGGATACCTTCGAGGAGGAAGAGCCACTGCCAATTCGCCAGGCCGCCGACACCACCCATCGCCGCCATAATCCAGCCGGAGAGTGGACCACCCACAATTCCGGCCACCGGCACGGCCGTCATGAAATATCCGAACATCCGTGCCCTGCGTCGGGCGGGAAACCAGTAGGTGAGATAGAGGATGACCCCTGGATAGAGTCCCGCTTCGAATACGCCCAGCATGAAACGTACAACGTAGAACTGCGCGGCTGTGGTGACGAACATGGTGGCCACGCTTGCAAGGCCCCATAGGATAGCGATACGCGCGAGCGTCTTGCGCGCCCCGATCCGCTCGAGTAACAGGTTGCTCGGCACCTCGAACAGGAAGTAGCCAAGGAAGAAAATGCCGGCGCCGAATCCGAAGACGGCTTCGCTGAAACCAAGATCGCCGACCATCTGAAGCCTGGCGAAACCGACGTTCACACGGTCCATCCATGCCAGCACGAACAGAAGCATCAAGAAGGGAATGATTCGCTTACCGATCTTTCGGTAAACCTCCTCCACATGGTCGGAGCCAGGTTGCCGTCTTCTCGCGTGTTCGCTCAACTGCGTCATGTTCGAAATGTTCCGCGCGGCTCGATGTTGACGATGCAGGTTGTCCAGACGCGCAGTATAGGTTCGCCACCCGGAGCTGTCTATCGGTGACGACGCTGGGCTGCGGATCACCGACGCTCGCGCGAGTAGAATCATCCTGCGTTCAGCACCCACAGTGTGCCTAGCAGGAGGCAGTAAATAATGTCTGAGGCCGAATCGCGGGCGTTGACTGCCCGTGACGTGCGACTACGCTCACGAAAAGGCGAGTTCGACGGCACCACTGCCGGTTTAGCGCCGGGCTCGATGCAGGCGAACCTCGTGATCGTGCCGAAAGCGCTCGCGTGGGACTTCCTGCTGTTCTGTCAACGGAATCCTCGGCCCTGTCCGATCCTGGAGGTGCTCGATTCCGGATCGTGGGAACCGCGGGAGACGGCACCGGAAGCCGACTTGCGCACCGACCTGCCGCGGTACAGGGTGTTCGAACACGGCGCGATCGTGGACGAGCCGACCGACATCCGACGCTGGTGGCGTGACGACCTTGTGGCCTTTCTGCTCGGTTGCTCGTTCAGCTTTGAACGGGCGATGCAGCGCGCCGGTCTTCCACTACGCCACGTCGAGGAAAATCGCACCGTCCCGATGTATCGCACCAACATTCCGTGTAAGCCAGCGGGCCTCTTCGCGGGCCCGCTCGTTGTCTCGATGCGACCGCTGACGCCTATGCAGGCGATTCGAGCGGCGGAAATCACATCGCGATATCCCCTTGCACACGGCGCACCGGTCCACGTCGGCGATCCGGCGTCAATCGGCATCGAGGCGCTGGAGCGGCCTGACTACGGCGACGCTGTGAGCATCCGCGCGAACGAATTACCCGTCTTCTGGGCATGCGCCGTTACTCCACAGGCCGCAATCAGCCATGCAAAACCACCCTTGGCGATTACGCACGCCCCCGGCCGCATGTTCATCACGGATCTTCCGGCGGATCAATAAGGGTCAGGTCACGAAATACGGGTCGCGCGCTGCAACAAACTCGTTTCATGACCTGACCCCTGTGACTTAGAAGCTCACCTTCCCGCCGACACGAACCAGACGCGGGTTGATCGTCTGCGAAACCTGGCCCAGGTTCGGCCCGACAGTCGTCACCTCCGTCAACACCGTGTTCGCGTTCAGGAGGTTGTAGCCGTCGATGAACGGCTCGATACGTATCCCGCCCACTGTGAAGTTGCGCCCGACGCGCAAATCGAGCTGCATCCAGTTGTCATAGCGCTCCGCGTCGTTGCGTTCGAGGCGCACGGTCTGCGTGGCGCGTGTCAGAGTGGGAACGAGCGCACGCCCGACGCTGAGCGTCCGCTGCCGCGGGTGGCCGGTATTGGTGATGAACGACGCCACTGAACGCGATCTCCCACGGCAGCATCGTGTTGCCCGACAGTTTGAACTGGTGGGGCTCGTCGTTGCCCACGGCCCCATCCGTGAAGATGTCGTCGTTCGGATCGTTGAGCTCGCCGGTGGTGATGCGTCCGCGGTCCTTGCCGTAATGGTAGCCGCCGCTCAGCTGCGAGCCGGCCCGAACCGGCGCACCATGGAGACCTCGACGCCGTTGTAATCGCTGTCCAGCTTCGACGAGTTGGTCCTGATGTTGTCCTGCCGGCCCACCGTGGCCGGATTCTGGTTGTAGATCGTCAGCGGCTGGTTGGTCAGCGGGTTGGTGATGGTGACCGGGATATAGCTGTCCGTCGGCACCGCGCGGTTCGCGATGCCGTACAAGATCCCGCTGCTCGCGACGGTGCGCCATGACCGACATGCGCAGGTTGGGCGTCAGTGAACGCTCGATCCCGATGCTGTATTCGCGATTGAAGGGGCGCCGCAGGTCGGGGTCGAGGACAGTCGTCGCGCCGCCGCTCCACCCCGTGCAGCGACTGAGCTCGTTGGCCTGCGCATAGAGGTCGCCGTTGGGATCACTCCATGCGCACCGGTTGCTCGCATCGAAGAACAGGGGATTGACGGTTTCGGCCAACCCGTCGCCTCGTTCCCCATGTATTTGCTGAAGCTGCCCTTCAGCACCGTCGTCGCGTCTCCGGTCAGGTCGTACGCGACGCCCAGCCGCGGCACGACGTTGCGGAAGGTTTTCACATCGGTCTTCGGCGTCTGCCGCTCGGGAACCCACACGCCGGCCGGCGAGAACTGCTCGGCGATCCAGATGAACGTGTCGTCGAAGCGGGCGCCGACGTTGATCGTCAGGCGATTGCGCGATCATCCACCGGTCCTGAACGTAGAGTCCGACCTGCCGGACGCGGTTGTCCGACTTGACTGGCGAATTCAGCAGATCCGCCGAATCGGGCACGCTGCCGCGGAACCGAAGGTAGATGTCGCCGTGATAGGTCCGCTCGGTGATGTAGCCGCCCCAGTCGTATTGCGCGCCGGCAATGAGCTCATGACTTCCGAGCCAGTTGTCTGACGCGCGTAACCTGACCGGAGATCACCTGCCGGAACGGGTTGCCTTCGCGGATACGCGTGGGCGCGCTCGAAAGGACTGACGCTGTGATGTCGAGCCGAGGGACATCGTTCGGCCCGACTTCGGGCCGGTAGCGCTCGCGATTGGTCAGGTTCATCTTCGAGGCCCGGACCTCGAAGATCCACGAGTTCGACGGCGTCCCCGTCCAGGTCCCGGCGATGAAGTAGTTGCCCGGGTTCTGCGTGTTGAAGTTCGCGGCCTCCGGCATCACGAACGTCGCACCCTCGCGGCGAAAGGGACGGTAAATCCCCTCGCGGCTGTCCGCGAAGGTGATTTTGTTATTCTTGTTGGCCTGCCACGTCACCTTACCGAAGTAATCGGTTCGCTTGACGTAAGACTCCATCTGATTGCCATCGAGCCCGAACTGGTTCGCCAAAAGCTCCGTGTACGACCAGACGCGCGCATTGCCGAAGAACCAGATCTTGTCGCGTTTGATCGGCCCGCCGAGTCCCAGATCGACGTCGTAGGCTTTGGTCCCGCCGCTGGTGGCCTTGACACCGCGCGCGCGCAGTTCGTCGTCGAGGTTCGACGATTGCATCGCTTTGTTGGCACCGGAGGTGAACGCCGTGCCGCTGAAGGTGTTGCCGCCGCTCTTGGTCACCAGGGTCATCGCGATGCCGCCGATCGGAATCGCCGCGGGGATCGCAACGGTCTGGTAATTCACTTCCTCGTTCGCGCCGGTGCCGCCATAGGACATCGGCGCGTCTCCGCCGCCGAAATAGGAGTTGGACGGGAAGCCCGTCGCGGTAGTAGCTGCGATCCGTGCCGCGGCTGCCGTGGATCTTCCAGCCATCGCCGTAGTTCTGTGATCTCGACCCGCCGACTTCCGGCACGCCCGTCGAGAACCCGACCATGAACTTGCCCATGTCGAACAGATTGCGCGAGCTCGGAATGGAGTTGACGATGTCACTCGTCACGACGAACTGGCTCGTCGTCGTGCGGACATCGACGAGCGGAGATTCGCCCGTGACGGTGAGTGTCTCCGCCAAGCTGCCCAGCGCCAGATCGGCATTGATGGTCGCAGTGAATCCCGAGTTGATGACCACGTCGCGTCGTTCAATTGGGGCAAAGCCGGGGAGGGCGAACTTCACGGTGTAGGTGCCGACCGGGAGTCGCAGGAAACGATAGTTGCCTGTGCTCTCGGTGACGGTTGCCCGAGTGCGTTCGATCAACGCGGGCGAGCTGACTTCGACGGTCACGCCAGGCAGGACGGCACCGCTCGCGTCTCTTGCCACGCCTTCGATACCGCCAGTATCAGTCTGACCCCAAGCCGGCAGCGCAATAACCGAAATAACCGCCGAGACTAGCGCCGCTACGCGCCGGCGGCGTGCACTCTTCGAACGGGGATTCATGGGCACCTCGCTTTTCTTCGACGACCTGCAGCCGCTTGACGCGGTGTGGAGCGCAGACCCGATTCAGCCACCAACCGATGACTGTGACGGACTGTTGCGAAGACGTTTAACACAGAAGCTGTGCTTTATGGCGCGGTGATTAGTAAGAAATTCTTGGCTGCCGGCGCCAGGCGCCTCCGTGTTCTTGCGCGAAAGTCATGCGGAATTCGGCGGCAACGCAACCAAATTCCGGATTTAGGGGCACGTCGGCGCAACCGACTTCAGCGCCACTACGTTGATGGCCACATCGGTTCCCGTGCGCACGAGCAAACCCTTGGCCTCGACCCGATAGCCGATCAGCGCTTCGGGACTGGGAAACACCGACATCAGCCGAATACTCTGGTTCCCCAAAGGGCGGGTGCGGTTGCCGTCCAAGTCGGCTGCGCTTGGTGGATCGAGTGTGCTCGCCGCCGGTTCGGTGCCTCTCACGAGCAGCCAGTCCTTCGCCGGACCCTGTGTGAGGCACCCCACGGTCTGTACCATCGCCCCGGTCCGAAGCGGGGCCGGTCCGCCTTCCGGGACAATATGAATCCGCGCCAATGTGCGGGCGTCGGCGGTAAGCTCGTGGCTGCCTGATGGAAAGCCGTTTTCGTGAAGGATGAACGTCAGCACGTCAAGCTTCTGCATTGGGCTGACGCCTTCCACATTGCTCGGCGGCATCATCTGGAGAATTTTTGTGTACAGCCGTCCGAGGGAGTGGCCTTCCCAACTCCGCAAGAACGTATCGCCGGCGAGCGGCGGCGCCTCACCCAGCGCGCCGGAATCGTGGCACGTGGCGCAGTGAGCCTGGAACTCGGTCTTGCCCCGCGCGGCTTGCTGGTCAGTGAAAATGCCCTGCCAAATCTCAGGCGGCGTCGCACGCCTCTGCGGCGTCGAGCCGGCCATCGATGCGGGCGATGACCGCGCGGCGATCGCGAGCAGCGGCACTGCGAGCGCGTGAAACACGACGGCGCTCCAAAACCAAACGAAAATGATCCGCCCGCTGTGGTTATGATGCATCTCGAGCCCGCGGTCGGTCATGAGAATGACGAGGCTTCGACTGAGCGGCGGCAGCAGTCTAACAGACGACTCGCGGCTCCACTCCACGGGACAAAAAGACGTGAGACGCAGCACGCAGGACGACAACGAGGGTAACCCGATGGGACGTGCGATGAGAGTTTTCCTCACCGTGTTTCTTGCGGCCGTCATGCAAGTGAGCGGAAGCGCGCAGGACAGTTCTTCAACGGCACGCACCGCGTCGGTTCGTCACATGCCCGGAGTGGATCCTGCGCTGCTGAACGGGCTCCGGTGGCGCCCGACTCGGCCCCCCCGCGCGGCGGCAGGGCCACGGCGGTCGCGGGCGACGCCCAGGCGATCGACGATCACGATTTGCGACGATCGACGTGTCGTCACACGTTCGTGGCACGGCGTATCTCGCGGCGCACCGCTACCGCGTGAGCGATCTCTCGCCGTATTTTTTTTAAAACGGTGGACTATGGCCGCACCTGGCAGAAGATTACGAAGGGAATTCGCGAAGAGGATTACGCCCGTGTGATTCGTGAAGATCCGATCCGCCGCGGCCTTCTGTATGCCGCAACGGAGACCGGTGGCTGTGTTTTTCGACGCGGGTGGATCGTGGCAATCACTGCAGCGAAACCTGCCGAGGGTTCCCGCGCAGTACATGCTCGTCAAGAACAATGATCTTGTCGTCGCGACACACGGACGCGGTTTTTTGGATTCTGGATGATCTGTCGCCGCTGCGGACGATCACGCCGGAGGGCGGCTCGGCGCGCTGTTCCGGCGCCGTGGCGCAAGCCGATGCCCGGCCCACGCGTCAGATGGTACGACGTGTTCGAGGAACTCTCTGCGGCCGTGTCCGAACAGGAACGGCGATTCAGCGAGCTCGCGAAGCGCTTGAGCGCGTCGCAGCCGCGCCGCTGACGTGCGGTGACTTCAGGAGGAGATAGAACTGTGTTCAGGATGCGTGTTCTCGTTGCCGCCGTCTGTTCGACCACCGTGCTTTTCAGCGGACTGCCGGTGCAGACCGTCGGCAGCCAAGCCCAACCGTCGAGCATCGTAATCCGCTCCGCTGGCGTGGTGGACGGCACAAGCAACCAGCCGATTCCTCAGGCACTGATTGTGATCGAGAACGATCGGATCGTCGCGGTGGGTCCTGACGTGCGCATACCGCCGGGCGCCCGCACGATTGATCTATCCGGCTACACGGTGCTGCCGGGACTGATCGACGCGCACACGCATATCTGTTTCGCGCCGCAGGATGGAAAGGACCCCGTCCTGAACAAGGCGATTCCCTTCAGGGCGATCGAGGGTGCGGCGGCGGCGCGCGCGGACCTCGAAGCGGGGTTCACGACGCTCCGCGACACTGACGCCGAAGGCGCACGCGATGCAGACGTTGCCGTTCGCGATGCGATCAATTTGGGGCTCGTGCCCGGGCCGCGGATCCTTGTGTCGGGCATGGCCATCTCAATTACCGCGGGCCACATGAACCTCTTCGGCCTCGCGCCGGCGATCGACACGCGGATGCCTCAGGTGGCCGACATCGCCGATAACGATCTCGACCTCGTCGCCGCCGTGCGACGTCAGGTCAAGGACGGCGCCGACTGGATCAAGCTGTACGCGACCGGATCGCTGCGCCATATTCAGCCCGAGACGCTGGAGTCGCTCGCGCAGTTCGACGAGGCGCAGGTCAAGATGGTCGTCGAGGAAGCGCGCCGGTGGCGCCGCGACGTGGCCGCGCACGCCTACGGCGGCGACGGCGCACGCGCCGCCGTGCTCGGCGGCGTGCGCTCGATCGAGCACGGCATTCTGCTCGACGAGGCGACGATCAAGTTGATGGCCGAACGCGGGACGTATTACATCCCGACGTTGTCGAACTTCACGCCGACACAGGCGCTGATGGGCTATCCAGAGGCGTTCGGAAAGCAAATCATGGCGCGGCACCGCGCAGCGTTTCAGAAAGCGATGCAGCTCGGCGTCAAGATCGTCTTCGGCACCGACGCGGGGCGTGTGAAACACGGGACCAACGCCGGCGAGTTTGCCCGGATGGTGGAATATGGAATGGATCCGATGACCGCGATTCAGTCGTCCACCACGGTGGCGGCGCAGTTGCTGCGCATGGAGGATCGCATTGGTGCGATCCGGCCGGGATTACAGGCCGACCTCATCGCGGTCGCCGGTAACCCGCTCGCGAACATCAAGCTGCTCCAGGATGTTCGCTTCGTCATGAAAGGCGGCAAAGTGATGAAGCACACCCAACACTGAAATGGCCTCAGCGGCGTCTATCCCTTCTTCATCCGCTCCATTCGCTCCTGGGCCTCCTGCAATCCGCCCTGTAGATCGAACCGGCCAACTGACGGAATGCCGTTGGTCAATTGCTCGGTCAGCCCGGTAATTTCGGGTAACAGTTTCGCCGCCTCGACAGCGGACGGAGCGGCGCGAATGCGCTGCGCGAGAGACACAATCTCGTCGGACCACTTGACGACGTTTTTCGCCCAGTTCGACACATACAGTGCTTGTGTCTTGGCATTGGCTGACGCTGTCGCAGCGTTGGCAGCCAGCTCGACGTGTTGTACCACGCCCGCTGCCGCCTTCTTGACGCCGTAACCCAGCCCAGGGCCCTTCACTTCCAGTGTCGGATCGATCGCGTGGAGCACGTGGCCCACATGCAGCTTGATTTGATCGAAATTGTCCGCCGTCTTCGCCGCCAGCGCCGCGTGCTCGGTGGCAATCTTCGCTTCTTCGAATGCGGTCGCAAGGAGTCCTAGCTGCTTTGGCGTGTCGTTGAAGCGTTCCATGATGTGACCGATGTGGACCTGGAGCGCGTCGGGGGTTCCTGTGCCACGATTCGATGGCTCGACGCGATGACCGCGGCGAACAGCAGACCAAGCGTACGTCCCGCACTCCGCATGTCGCACGCTCCGTGCTTCAGCGCGACCCCATCAACTCGCGAAGGAGAGCGGCCGTATGCAGTTGGCGCCGCTGGGTCGAGTCGCCGGCGCCCTCTTCCGCAATCGTGAACGCGGTTCGCCCGATCTTGTCCTTAGCATCGAGGCGGGCCCCCTTCTCGACCAGGAATTTCACGATCGAGTTGGCGCCGCGGATCGCGGCGCCGTGCAGCGCGGTGAAGCCGATCGCGTTGGCCGCGTTGACATCGCCTCCGACCTCGACGGCGAGCTTGACGGCTTCGAGCGCCTCGCTTTCGGTTTTCAAACTCGCGCCTTGCCGGTACCCGACGCCGGCAGCGGCCATCAGTGGGGTGGCCTTCCCGTCGGTCGCAAGCAGCGGATTGGCGCCGTGCTTCAGCAGCAGGCGCATCACGGCGACATCGGCGCCTTTGGCCGCGACGAAGAACGGGGTCGCGCCCGCGAGCGGCATGTCCATTGGCCCCTGGACGCCCGGGAACTGCTTGGTCATCCTTGCATTCGGATCTGCCCCGCGCGCGAGCAGCAACGCGATGACCTCGAGACCATCGAGTTTGCTGGTCGAGGGAGGCGCGTCGAAAAATTCAATTTGCGGATCGCGCACCTGGATCGCGAGGTGCAGCGGCGTGGAGCCCGGGGCGTTGCCATTCGGGTCGGCACCCTTCTCGAGGAGCAGCGCGGCGAGATCCCAATGCGCATTGTGAATGGCCAGCGTCAGCGCGCCGGGTCCCGGCTTGGTGGTGTCGTTGACATTGGCTCCGGCGCCCAACAACAACGTGACCATATCGAGATGGCCCTGCCGAGCGGCGAACACCAGTGGCGCGTAGCCGTCATTCGAGCGGGCGTTTACATCTGCACCGTGGTCGAGCAGGACTTGGGCGGCAGCCACATGGCCTTCACCCGCGGCCCACATCAAGGCGTCCTGGCCGCGCCAGCTTTCCTTTGCCTTGACGTCGGCGCCGTTGGCGATCAGGGCCTTCAAGGCCGCTGCGCTGCCACTGCGCGCCGCGCTCATCAGTGGCGTCTCGCCCTCCGGTTGCGAAATATTCGGATTCGCTCCCGCCTTGAGGAGCGCCTCGATCATCGCTGCGTTACCGTTGGTTGCGGCCAGCGCGAGCGGCGTCACGCCATAGCGGTTGGCCGCATCGACTTTCGAGCCCGCCCGAATGAGCAGGTCGGCCGCAGCGAGATCGTCGCGATGGGCCGCCCAGTGGAGGGCCGTCGTGCCGTCCGGTTCCGCTGTATTGACATCCACTCGCTTCTGCAGCAACGCGCGCAGGGCCGACGTATCACCACTCTTGACCGCGGCCACCAGCGGCACATCGGCCGCGGCGGCCATCCGGCCGCCGACGGCGATGACAACGGCCACGTAGACCGCCGCACAGAATGCTCGCCGGCGCTGACGTTTCATATCCTCCTGACATGCGCACTTGAGTTGTCGCGCGTGACGTTCGCTGCCGCCGCCGACCACCACCACTCCTCCACCGACCGATGGTGAATCACTCGGTCGAGGAACTAGCGATCCCCTCACAGGTCGGTGTGGGACGTGGTGGCGAACTCCGAGAGCGGCCCCGTGCTGTCGCCGATCTGCTCGAGCGGGACTCCCATGATGTTCACCATGCTCACAAGGAGATTCGCCATCGGCGTCCCTTTCGGGTAATCGATGTGACGTCCACCCTTGAGTCGGCCTGCCGCGCCACCCGCGACAAACAGCGGCAGGTTCACATGGGCGTGCGTGTTGCCGTCGCTGAAGCCGGCACCGTAGAGCGCCATCGTGTGATCCAGCAGCGTCCCGTCCCCGTCCGGAGTCGACTGCAGCCGCTCGAGGAAGTGGGCCATCATCTGGACGTGATACGTGTCGATCTTGGCAACCTTCGCCAGTTTCTCCGGGTCCAGCTGATGATGTGACAGGTTGTGCCAGGGATCGGGCACGCCAATCTCCGGCCACGTCTGCAGGCTGAATTCCTGTCCGAACAGGAACGTCGTCACCCGCGTAATGTCGGCCTGGAAGGCCAGCACCTGCAGGTCGAACATCAACTTGCTGTGCTCTTCAAAGGTTTCCGGTGCGCCGCTCGGTCGATTCGGAACGAACACCTCGAGTTCGGCGCCCTTTTTCTCGGCCATCTGGATCCGCCGTTCGACGTCGCGGATCGAGTAGAGATATTCGTCGACGCGCGTGCGATCGCTTGGCCCGAGCGCCTTCTGAAAGCGCGCGATCTCGCCGGGAATCGTATCGAGGATGCTGCGCCTCCGCCGCATGCGCGCAAGACGATCCGTCGCGGTGGTGCCTTCGCCGAACATCCGCTCGAAGACCGTTCGCGGATTATTGTCCATCGGCAGTGGCGAGTCGGGCGTGCGCCAGGCGATCGTCTGTCCATAGATGGCGCCGTATCCGCCAACACCCGCACCGCTCAGGTCGGTTCGCTCGATCGCGAGCTCGAGCGACTTCAGCTGCGTCTGGTTCCCCAACTCCTGCGCGACGATCTGATCGATCGAGGTGCCGCCGCGCACAACGGCCTCGGCCTTCTTAGGGTGCGTTGCGGTCAGCCAGGAGGGCTGCGCCCGTGCGTGATCGCCGTTGCCGCGACCCCACGACTCGCCCGGATCCGAGTCGAGTCCGCTGAGGATGGTCATGTGCTCGCGGAACGCCGCGAGCGGCGCTAATGTTGGCGATAGCTCGAACGCGGTGCCCACGCCAGCCGGCGTCCAGTGCGCCATGTTCATCCCGTTCGGGACGTAGATGCACGCCATGCGGCGCACCGGTTTGGCCGCCGCGCTGGCCGCCGCAGACAGCGCTGGAATCATCGCGTCGAGAAGCGGAAGCGCCAAGGTGGCCCCCATACCGCGGAGGAAGGTTCGTCGGGGCATCGCCTTCTTGATGATGATCATGACGTTTGTGCCGCTCCTTGTGTCGTTCGCCGCGACCTGGTTGCCACTACTCCTGACGCCGTGCGGCTTCTGTCGTGACCGCACGATCGAGGGCCGTTCTCATCTGGAACGCCTCACTCTTCACGATACCGAGGATCAGCGATGAGAAGCGGTAATTCTGCTCCGACGCTTCGCGCGCGATTTTTCGGATCGTCGGCGCATCGTAGGTACTCAGCGCCCCGTCCCAGCGCATAGGTGAACAGCCTTTCGGTCATGTTCATCACGAATTCGCTCGACCGGGCGAGCAAAACCTTCCGCAGCCCCGCGGGCCCGTCGAAGGCCGTTCCATCGGGCAGTACGCCGGAGAGATCCAATGCGGTTTGCGACGCCACCGCCTTGCCAACCGCGTCGAAATGCTCGAGGGCCAAGCCAAGCGGATCCATCACCGCGTGGCACCCGGCACACGCTGGATTCGCGCGATGTTCCACCATGCGCTCCCGCATCGACAGCACCTTGCCCGCACGCGATGGATCCTCCGGGAGCGGCGGCACGTTCGCCGGCGGTGCCGGCGGCTCGATGCCGAGGATGTTCTCCAGGATGAACACGCCGCGGCGCACCGGCGAGGTTCGCGTATCGTTCGACGTCAACGTCAGGATGCTGCCCTGTCCGAGCAACCCGCCGCGCGCCGGGTCGGTGAGTGTCACGCGGCGGAAATGCGGGCCGTACACATTGGGAATGCCGTAGTGGCGCGCCAGCCGTTCGTTGACGAACGTGTAGTTGGCGCCGAGCAAATCGACGACGCTCCGATCCTCACGCATGATGCTGTCGATCAAGAGCTCCGTTTCGCGCTGGAACCCGTCGCGCAGGTTGGCATCGAAATCCGGAAACTGACGCTGGGTTGGCTTGACGTCGCGCACCTTGCGCAAATCGAGCCACTGCCCCGTGAAATTCCTGGCGAGGGCCTCCGACCGCGCGTCCGCCAACATCCGGCGCACCTGCTGACCGAGCACCCCCGCATCCCTCAACTTGCCGCGCTCGGCAAGCGTCAGCAACTCGTCGTCCGGAATGCTGCTCCAGAGGAAAAACGACAGGCGCGACGCGAGATCCAGATCGATCACCCGGTACGGCGCTCCGGGCACCGCATTGACCGGATCCTGCTCGATGCGGAACAGGAACGACGGACTCACGAGCATGCGGGTGATCGCTGCTTGAATCCCCTGGTCGAAGCTGGTGCCCTTGCGACCCTCTTCGTAGAACTGCAGCAACAACTGCACATCGGCCTCTGTCACTGGACGTCGGTAGGCCCGGCGCGCCAGCGTCGACACAATCGTCTTCGCACAATCGGCTGCGGCTGCCTCGCCTGAGGGCCGGCAGCGGAAAATGCGGCGCCGCGAGGGTGTGTCGTCTCGAACGGTCGCTCCGTAGGGGCCGTCGATCTCGACTTTACTGAGCGCCGGCTGTTGTTGATCCGACGTGCCCGGATAATCCCGCAGCAGCGGCATGGATTGATCTTCGAATTGCACGGAAGGACGCTTCAGAAAGGTGACCGCAACCGCGCGCTTCCCCGCTTTCACGGGCACGCGGAACCGCAGCGCATCGTCTTCCTTGCTGGGAACGAACTGGTCGTCGACCGGCGGGCCACCGCGTCGCCGGCCTTTGCCACCGATCGTGAACAACTGGACGCGTTCGCCATCCACCGACACTTCGATCTGATGCGGCTCGGACAGCGCGTTGATGTTGGTATTGAAGTTTCGCGCCAATCGCAGTTGGAACGCGTATTCGCCGTCGAGCGGGAAGTTGTGCTCAATCAGTGCGCCACCTCGCGTGCCGAACGGCAGACCATCGAGCCGATCGCGCTGCGTGACATCGGAGGTGATCACATACGTCTCGAGACTCGCACCAAGCTCGCGATCGCCGACCGCCAACGCACTGACTTTTTCCGCGACGGACAAGTAGCGTTCAAGGAGCGTTGGCGACATCCCCAACGCATCGCCGATGTTGTCGAACCCGTAACTTGCCGGATCGACCGGTAGCCACGTGTCGACTTCGACGTCCAGCGCGAGCAGGTCGCGAACGGCATTGCGGTACTCGGCGCGATTCAGGCGGTGAAATGTCGCAACTCTTCCCGGGTTCGGGTGCGCGGCGGCGTTGCGATCCAACTCGCTCTCGAGCCACGTGCGAAAGCCATCGTACGTCGCACGGTCTGGCCGCGGCCGCCCCGCGGGAGGCATGATTCCGGCACGCAGTTTTCGGACGACAGACTCCCAGACCGCTGGCTCGTTGCCGACGTGGGTGAGATCAAGGGTATCGAGTGCGAGGCCGGCCGCCTTGGTCCGCTGGTTATGGCAGGTGACGCAGTAGCGATCGACGAGCGCGCGCTGGGTGGAAACGGCTGTCGCGGCGGCTTGGGCTTGCAGTGCTTCCCGGCGGGTCCCCGGCGCCGTGGCCTGGACGTGGCTCGCGCTGACGACCACGACGGTCAGGGTGAGGCAACCAGCCGCCAACCCGAAGAAACACCTGAACATTGAGCCTTCCCCCCGCCTGCGGGACGATGCCGGGCCCTTCTAATCGGAAGTTCGACGTCCGACTGTAACACTTGATAGTTGGATTGTCAGCTAGCGCCGCGTTCACACGACGGCGGTTCTTTGTAAGAAATTGTCACTCGCTTCCGAAGGTCTGCCTGAGGCGGCTTACCCCCTTGAGAGCGGCTCACCCCTTGAGAAGCGGCTCACGGTGCGTGCTCGGCCGCGACGTGCCAGTTGCGATCGGCACTCTCAATCTCGAGATAGTACTCACCCGGACTGCTCAACACCTGGAAGTTGCCCGACATAATCTTCTGGCCGAGATTGTTGGCCAATTTGACCAGCTCGCCCGTCGCTTTGCGGACGGCAATGCTGACGCTCCCGATGGGATCGGGATCGCCCGTCGTCGTTTTCCACGCCACGCGCCAAGTCCCAGTGGTCGTGAATTTCTCGGTTTCTTTGCGCCCGGACCCACCCGACCATTCCTTGAGCACCACCCATTTTGTCGTGGAGGCAGGGTCCGGTCGCGGTGTTTGGGGGCGGTGAACCATGGAGCTATTTTCTCATCCGGAGCGCCTTGATCTGTTGGATGGCGGCTTCGATTTTTAGCTCGTTGCCCGCCTTGCCACGCTCGATCGAGGCGCGCGTGGGATCGCCGCTGACGCCGCTCCCCTCGAAACCGCCGCGCGGCGCGAGCTTGTCCCAGCGAATGAGCTGGCCCTTCTTGAATGCGGCCGCTTCCACGGCCATGAGCGTCGATGTGTCACGAATACCGGCGTGCGAGCCGATCGTGTCCTTGGTCTCGCCGCGTGCGATAAGCCAGCGATCGAACGGGGACTCGACCACCGGCGCGGTCGGCGCACCGGCGTCGTAATACGCGGCCACGAAGTGCGCGCGCGGACCGCCGCCGCTCCACTCTTTATTGAGCTGATCTGCGGCGGCTTTGAGACCGGGCTGGTTTCCGCCGCTGTTGCCAATGAGGACGATGTCGGTGAAGCCGTTCGCTTTGAAACTACGCCCTGCCCACAGCAGTACTTGGACGAACACCTCGTCGGGAAGCGTAATCGAGCCGGCGTAGCGCATGTGACCCGACGGTGGCTCGACGTTGCCTTCGGGAACATAGGCCAAGGTTGGTGCCACGAGCGCGTCACCGAGCCTCCTGGCAATTTCACCGGCGCTGTAATGCACGGCGAAATTCTCTTTCCCGAGCACCATGTGCGGTCCGCTTTGTTCCGTACCTCCGGTGGGCAGAATGACGGTCGTCTTGCCGGCTTTGATCGCGTCGCGAACCTCCATCCACGTCAGTTCTTCGATGTACACGCTGTTCTGCGCCACCGCCAACGACGGGCCGACAAGCACGACGCTAGCGACAAGTGACACGGCGAGATATTGACGCATCGGTGCTTCCCTCATGGCAAGTGCGCCACGTCAGATGCCGGTGGAGCGACGACGGCGCGATGTTAACGGTCGTGGCGGCATCACTCTAACACCAGTTTTTTGGGGTGGTCGATCGCCCCTGCGCGGCGCGCGTGCGCAGCGAATTATTCGCCATCCGCCTCATCGTGTCCGGCATTACAATCGGTCGCGAGCTGATGAGCAGCTAGTGACCCAGGTCGTTTCTCTCGTGCCGCGCGAAGGGTTACAGTCGCCGCGTGTAACCCTGGTTGACTACCGCGTCTCCACGGCGTTTCAGCGCCATCACGAGCGAAGTCCAGACGGTCGGGCCCGCGCTTGGTCAGCCGGTAAGTGTGGGCGCCGCCTCGCCCGTTTCGGCGTGAATGTGATTTCTGAGCCCGCTCGGACTGCGGCAGATGGCGACCAGGCAGGAGGTGTTATGAAACGGTCACAGCGACGCCATCGTCTGGCCATTACTGCTCTCGTGATCCTGCTCAGTGCTGCTGTCGGCAACGGCCAGACTCTGCGGCCAATGACGATGGTGGATCTGATCAACACACCGAATCTCAGCGACCCTCAGCTGTCCTCGGACGGGCGGCAGCTCGTCTACGTACTTGCCGAGGCCAACTGGGACGCCAACCGGCGGGTTGCGCACATCTGGCGGACGACCATCGGTGCCACCGGCGCCACACAACTCACAAACGGGCCAACCAGCGAGGACAGTCCGCGGTGGTCGCCCGACGGAAAGCGGATCGCGTTTATCGCGCAGCGCGGCGGCTCTCGACAGATTCACCTCATCGACGCCACCGGCGGCGAAGCACGGGCGTTGACCGCTCACGAAGCATCCGCGCCGGTTGAGGACGTCCACTACCCGAGCCTGTCGAGCATTACGTGGTCGCCGGACGGCATCTGGATCTATTTTCTGGCTCTGGATCCGAAATCGGCGGAGGAGCAGAACCGTGAGCGCACAAGAGACGACGTGTACGCGTTCGAGGAGAATCACAAGCAGCGACATCTTTGGAGAATCGCGGTCGAGGATCGGACCGAGCAGCGAGTGACCGCCGGCGATTTCTCGGTGCTGGACTACGACGTGTCGCAAGACGGCACCAAGGTGGCGTTCCATCGTGCCCCCAATCCGCGCTACGGCTTCGCGGACCAGGGCGAGGTCTGGGTGATGAGTGCCACTGGGGGATCGCCGCTCCAGTTGACACGCAACAGTGTGCCGGAGGCGGCCAATTGTTGTGGGGGCTCGGGCGCGCAGCTGTCACCTGACAATGCGCAGGTCCTCTTCATCGCGAAGACGAATCAGCAGTTCGAGTATTACTACAAGAGCAGCCTCTTCCTGGTGCCTGCGACGGGTGGACAGCCGCGCATGCTGCTGCCCGATATGCCGTACGAGATCCGCCAAGCCAATTGGTCGTCGGACGGCAAGTCAATCTTCTTCGTCGCCGGGATGGGCGTGCACAGCGAGCTCTTCGAATTCGAGCTGGCGTCGAACAAAGCACGGCAGTTAACCGACGGCCAGCACTCGATCCGATCATGGAGCGTGCAGCTGTCGGCGAAGCGCCACGTGCTCGCGTTCACCGATCGGTCGAACGCCGGTGACGCCTGGCTCCTGCCCCTCGACGGCAGGGCGCCCGCCAGTCAAGCGACCCATGTCTTCGATTACCTCGCTCGCCAGTTCGACCTTCCCGCGCAGGAACGCGCGCAGTGGAAGGGCGCGGACGGTGTGACCGTTGAGGGCTTACTCTTCTACCCGCTCGGATACCAGCCAGGGAAGCGCTATCCGCTAATCGTGCAGTCGCACGGAGGAATGGCGACCGCGGATGAATTCGGCTTCGGTTCCTGGTCCGATTACATTCCGATCCTTGCGGCGAAAGGCTACGCCGTGCTGAAAACCAACTACCGCGGAAGCGGCGGCTACGGCGACGCGTTTCAGCGCGACATGATTGGACACTATTTCAAAAACTCGCATCTTGACGTGATGGCCGGCGTGGATCACGTGATCGAGATGGGCGTTGCGGATCCCGATCGGCTGATCAAAAGGGGTTGGAGCGCCGGCGGATACATGACGAACAAGATCATCACCTTCACAAACCGGTTCAAAGCGGCGTCGTCGGGAGCGAGCATGGTCAATTGGATCTCGTTCTACGCGCAAAGCGATGTCCGCTATTTCCGCACGGCGTGGCTTGGCGGCACACCCTGGCAACAGGATGCGCCCATCGACAACTATTGGGACCAGTCGCCGCTGAAGTACATCGCCAATGTGAAGACGCCGACCATCATCTTCGTCGGTGAGGACGATGTGCGTGTGCCGCCTCCGCAATCGGTGGAGCTTTATCGTGCGCTCAAGTCGAACGGGACACCGACGCGGCTCTACCTGGCACCGCGCGAGCCGCATGGGTGGGTTGAGCTCCGCCACGAACTGTTCAAGATGAACGCCGAGCTGGACTGGTTCGAAAAGTACACGATGGGACGACAGTACTCCTGGGAGCCAGTGCCGCCAAGTCCTCGCACGACGGGCAATCGAACGCTCCGACAATAACGTTGATGCGCCATCGTGTCTCGACTGCAGCGCGGAGGGCTCGATCATGAGTCGCGCAATCGGAGAACGCCGCGCCAGATGTCCTCGACAACGCGGCGTGAGGGACCCGAGCCGCCCCTGACCGGCGGCCGCAAGCCCCTGGTTGCTGGCCTGCTGGTGGTGGCGGTCCTCGCGGGAACCGCCGCGTGGTGGTGGAGCGTTGGTCGCGCCGCGAATTCCTCCCCACGTTCGGCGAACCGACCCTTGAACGTCCTGCTGGTTACGGCCGACACGGTCGGCGCGGATCAATTGGGGACGTACGGCAATCGCGTGATCGCGACACCGCGCCTCGATGCCCTGGCGGCATCGGGCATTCTCTTCGAGAACGCGAGTACCGTCGCGCCGCTCACCCTGCCGGCGCACGCGTCGATCATGACCGGGACGTATCCGATGGCACACGGCGTTCGGGACAACGGCATCTTCTACGCGAGGGCTGACCAACCGACGCTCGCGGACACGCTCAAGAACGCCGGTTACGCGACGGGGGCCTTTGTTGGCGCCTTCGTCCTCGATTCGCGCTGGGGCCTCGATCGTGGGTTCGATCGATACGTCGACGATTTCGACCTGTCGGAGGGCGTCCTGGTGAGCCCGGACATGGTTCGGCACCGCGGCGAAACGGTCGTGTCGAATGCCCAGCGCTGGCTCGGCGATGTCAAGGGCGGACCGTTCTTCGCGTGGGTCCATTTGTTCGATTCCCATGCGCCGTACGACCCGCCGGAGCCGTATCGCGGACGGTACGGGAACGCCGGATGGGGTCGCTATCACGCAGAAGTGGCCCACGTAGACGACCTGGTGGGACAGTTGCTCGACTGGCTCGCCCAGAACGGGTTGGATGAGACGACAGCCGTCGTGGCCGTCGGCGACCACGGTGAGAGCCTGGGACGACACGGCGAGCAGAGTCATGGCTTCTTCGTCTACGACGCCACGATTCGCGTACCGTTCATTGTCCGCGTGCCGGGTCACGCCTCTGGCATACGCGTGCCGACACAGGTCAGTTTGATCGACGTGATGCCCACCGTGCTCGAAGCGCTGCAGCTCGCCATCCCACCCTCAGTGCAGGGTCGAAGCTTGCTCGGTCTGCCGTCCGCGCGCGAGGCGGATTCCGACGTCGAGGCCTACAGCGAAACCTACAACCCACGGTACGAATATGGATGGAGTGAGCTGAAATCACTTCGAACCAACTCGTTCCATTTCATCGACGCCCCGCGTGCGGAGCTCTACGACGTGCGCGCCGACCCGGCCGAGCAAAACGATCTGGCAGCGGTGCGAGGCGACCTTGTGGGCCGCTACAAGAAGGTACTCGATGCGCTCGTCGTCAGCGCGAGCGCGGGTAGCCGCCAACCGGGACCGAACCACATTGATGCCGGAACGCGGGAGCGCCTTGCCGCTCTGGGCTACGTCTCCGGCGCCGTGCGATCGGAGCGGAACACCGCCGTCGATCCGAAGGACAAGATCGAGCTGGTCAACCTGATCAAAGAGGCAGGCGCCGACCTGAAGTCCGGCAGGCTGGATCACGCGTTCGAGCGGATCCAAGCAGTTCTGGCAGCCGACAGCGACATCCTGGCCGCCTACAACGTCCTCGGAAATCTGCACCTGAAAAAGGGCGAGCGGGCTCAAGCGTTGCAGGCATTTCAACAAGCGCTCGCCAGAGATCCGAATTACCGCCCCGCGCTGTTCAATGTCGCGGTTCTCTATCGCGATCTGAACCGGCCGCTTGAGGCGGCAGACGCATTGCAACGTCTGCTCGCGCTCGATCCTCGTGACCGTGACGTGCTCTTGAGGCTTGGCCAAGCGGCGCTCGACGCCGGAGATGGCCGCGAAGCGCAAACGTTCTTCGACCTGGTGCTCGTGCAGAACCGCGACTCTTCCGAGGCAGAAACCGGTCTCGGGACTGCCGCGCTGTTGCGCGGCGACCTGGATACCGCAGACAAGCACTTTACTCGTGCGGCCGCGTTGCAGCCCGCGTCGCAAGACGCTCATTACAACCTGGGCGTGGTTCATCATCGGCGTGGCGATCTGGCGCGAGCCGAGGCCGAGTACCGGCGTGAAACGCAGACCCACCCGGGCAATGTCAAGGCCCATCACTACTTGGGCCTCCTTCATGCGCAGCAGAACAACTACGACGGTCAACTCGAGGCGTTTCAGACCGTCGTCCGCCTCAAGCCCGACTCGGCGCAAGCACATTTCCTGCTCGCCGATGCGCTGTTTCAGAAAGACCGCGTCAAGGAAGCACTTCCCCTGATCACGCGTGCGATTGCACTCGATCCGAACGAGGAGCAGCCATATCTGCTTCTCGCCGCCATTGAGGGGAGACTGGGAAATTCTGCGGGGAGGGAGCGCGCGTTACGTGAGGCACGCGCGCGAAAAACCCGCCGCTAGGATTGCCCGGATGCAAGGTTTCAAGGATTGGGGCTGCGCGTCAACGGGCGAACTATTTACCGATTCCGCGTGATCCGCGTCATCCGCGGATCTAAACTCCGCGTAATCAAGAGGGGACTCAGCGATGAAGAATTTTGTGAAAGTGTCGTGGGCGTTGATCGCGGCCACCTGCCTGATTGGTGCCATACACGCGGGCAGTAACCTTGAAATCGCGGCGCAGTCCACCCGCGCTCCCGGCCACGTGAATGGTGTCGATCCCGGTTTCCTTTCGGCCCTCGAATGGCGCTCGGTCGGCCCGCACCGGGGCGGACGCTCGATCGCCGTGGTTGGCGACCCGAACGATCCGCTGGTCTTCTATTTCGGCGCGACCCACGGCGGGGTGTGGAAGACAGAAGACGCAGGCACCTACTGGCGCAACCTGTCGGACGGGTTCTTCAAGACCTCGCCGGTCGGAGCCATTGACGTGTCGCGCTCGAACCCCGCAGTCCTCTACGTCGGCATGGGCGAGTCGCTCACGCGGCAGGACATCTCGCCGGGTGACGGGGTTTACAAGTCGATGGACAGCGGCAAGACCTGGACGCAAGTCGGCCTGAAAGAAACGCGCCATATCGCGAAGATCCGCATCGATCCCACGAATCCGGACATCGTCTATGTCGCCGCGGCCGGCGACATCTTCGGAACTAATCCCGAGCGCGGCGTGTTTCGGACGAAGGATGGCGGCAAGACCTGGCAGCGCGTGTTGTACAAGAGCGAGCAGGCAGGTGCGTTCGATCTGGCCATGGATCCGACGAACGCGAAGGTGCTCTACGCGTCGCTGAATCAGTTACAGCGTCTACCCTGGGATCAGGCCAGCGGCGGACCCGACAGCGGGTTGTATAAGACTTCCGACGGCGGCGACACATGGACCGATATTACGCACCGACCCGGTATGCCAAAGGGAATCGTGGGCAAGATCGGCGTCGCGGTCTCCCCCGTTCGGTCGAGTCGCGTGTGGGCCCTCGTCGAAGCCCACGAGGGTGGCCTTTACCGATCGGACGATGGCGGAGCGACCTGGCAGGCAGTCAACCACTCTCGGAATCTGTGGCGATCGGCACCTTCCTACATGCACGTCGTTGCCGACGAGGCGGATGCTGACACCGTCTGGGTTCCGGCTTACGATTTTTTGAAATCAACCGACGGCGGCAAGACGTTCTCGTCAATTCCGATGGCGCACGGCGATCATCACGCCTTGTGGATCGATCCAAAAAACCCCAAGCGAATGATCGAGGGGAACGACGGTGGCGCCACGATCACCCTTAACGGAGGGGCGACGTGGTCGACGCAATACAACCAACCGACAGCGGAGCTGTTCGGCCTCGCCATCGACGATCAGGTTCCGTACCGGTCTGTACGCGGCGCAAAACGACAACACGCATGTGTCGACGCCGAGCCGTACCGACAGCGGCGCAATTCCATGGATGGATAACGAGAGAATCCCCGCCGGCGAAGGCGGAGAGACCGCGGTCAAACCGGACGGGAGTGTCGTGTACGGAGCGGACCGCGCCGGCATCGACCGCTATGACCGTCGGACCGGTCAGTCGATCACGATTAGTGTCTGGCCCGACGATCAATTCACCTTCGTACCAAAGGACGTGAAGCACCGCTTCTACTACACGCTTCCGCTGGTGCTCTCTCCTCACGATTCCAATGTGCTGTACACCGCCGGCAACCGGGTGTTTCGCACCACCGACGAAGGAAACTCGTGGGAGGCGATCAGCCCTGACGTCTCGCGGAACCGCCAGGACAAGCTGGGGAAGATGCCCGGCGGTCAGCTCTCGACCCAGTGGTCATCGCTCTACTGGGTGTCGCTCGCGCAATCGCTCGCGGAGTCGCGGCTGCAGAAGGGCGAGCTGTGGGTGGGCATGGACGACAGCACCGTGCAAGTGACCAGGGACGGCGGAAAAGCCTGGGAGAACGTCTCGCCTAAGGAGATGCCCGAGTGGACAACGGTCGCGGCGATCGAGGTGTCTCCCCACACTCTCGGCACGGTCTATCTGGCCGCTCACCGATACAAGGTCAGCGACCGCACGCCATATTTCTACAAGACCACCGACTATGGTCGCACCTGGCAGACGATCACGAGCGGGATCCGAAGCGAAGACTTCGCGCGTACGATTCGCGAAGATCCGGTCAGGCCCGGGCTTCTCTATGCCGGCACTGACAGCGGTGTGTACGTGTCGTTCAATGCTGGCACGACGTGGCAGTCCCTTCAGCGCAACTTGCCAGCTGTCTCGGCGCAGTACATGGCGATCAAGAACAACGACCTGGTCATCGCAACGCATGGGCGGGGCTTCTGGATCATGGACAACCTCACCGCGTTGCGCCAGATCACGAGCGAGATAACTGCGGCTTCCGCACATCTGTTCGAGATCGCGCCGACACATCGCTACCTTCCGATTCGTGTGCTTTCGCCCCGGCGCTCGGTCCGTCCCGGTCTCGAGTTCGCCAACGCCGGCGATACCGTCGTCTACGAGGACCGGCGAGGACCGGACGGTAAGGTCAAACGATACTTCCTCAACGCCGGCGAGAACCCCCCAGGCGGCGTGGTGATCGATTACTACATGAAGCAGCCTGCGGGAGACGCGACGCTGACCATCCTGGACGCTGGGAACCAGGTGGTCGCGCGGTTCACAGCCAACGCGAAAGACGCGAGTTGGATGCCGGCAGAAGCGGGCACGAATCGGTTCGTGTGGGACCTGCGTTATCCGGGCGCCCGCGAGATTGCGGCTCCGGCCGGGTTCGTCGGCGCGGAGTTCGGCCGAGCCCAGCCGCCGGTGGCGCCGCCCGGTCGGTACTCGGCGCGGTTGTCGGTGGGGGGACGCGACTACCAGCAGTCGTTCGAAATCAAGAAAGACCCGCGGATCACTGCCAGCGACGAGGATCTGCGGGCCCAGTTCGATCTTCTGATCCGCATCCGTGACCGCGTCTCAGAAGTGACCGACGCAGTCGATCGTTTGCGCAAGGCGCGTCTGCAGGTCGAGGCCCGCACCGACGCGAACGGCAGCGACGCGGCCGGCATCAAGGAACGGCTCACGGCCATCGAGGGCGTTCTGACTCGTCTTGCTGGTCCGAGCCCGATGGTGCTGCCGCGCAAGGCGCTGAACAACAGGCTCGCGGCGTTGACGGGGGCCGTCGGACAAGCCGACGCGAAACCGACCAAGCCGATGTACGACGTCTACGAAGAACTCGCGACGGGCGTTGCGGAACAGATTCGTCAGCTGAACGAACTGATCAAAAAAGTCGCGCCGAACGTCGGCGGTCCGGGTGACGCCGGCAAGTGAACGCCTGGGGGCGCGCGGCAAGGAGCGGGCCGATGGACGTGACGAGGTGGTGGCAAGCGCGGGCTGTCGCGTCCCACCGCTGGCTCTTGGTTGGCCTCGCAGTTGGCGCAGTTGCAGCGGTGGTGATGCGGGCGCAGCAACCGCCCGAGATCATCATCCGCCATGGCCTTCTCGTCACCGCGGTCGGACGGACCGAAGGCGATCTGCGCATTCGCAACGGAATCATCGCGGAGATCGGTCGGAACCTTCCGGCACCGGCCGGAGCCCGCGAGATCGACGCGAAGGGCCTGTTGGTGATTCCCGGAGGCGTCGACCCGCACACGCACTTGATGGAGCGCCCCGGTTCGAAAGGTGATGACGACTACGCCAGCGCCTCGCGCGCGGCGCTGGCCGGCGGAACGACGACCATCGGAAACTTCATCTCGCAAGTCGCCGGTGAAGAGCTGACCGTCACGCTGGAGAAAGCCAGCGCTTTGGTCCGGAAGCAGGCGATTGCCGACGTCATCCTCCATGTGCGCGCCCACTCTGTGCCTGGTGCGACTGCGGCGGCGCTTCCGACGCCCGCCGACGTGACGATGCTCGCGGAGCGCGGCCAGACCTTGAAGATGTATCTCATTCGCCCGGAGTTCGACCGCAATACTTCGAGCTATCTCAATCTCCTGCGCGCGGCGGGTGCCGCGGGTCTTCTCACGATGTTCCATTGTGAGGACTACGCCATCAACACGACCACGAAGGAGCGCATGATCGCCGAGGGTCGCAGCGCGATTCGCTACATTGCCGAGAGTCAACCGGTCGTGTCAGAAGAGGTCGCGACCGAGCGCGCCGTCGCGATGAGCGAAGTGACCGGCGCGCCGATCTATATCGTCCATTTGTCTTCGGAACGAGCGCTGCGCGCCGCCGAAGCTGGGATGGCCCGCGGTCTGCCATCCACGTGGAAACGCGGATTCTCTACCTGCACCTGACCAAGGAGCGATTCGAAGGACCCGACGGCGGCATGTACACCGGCAATCCACCGCTCCGCGAGAAACGCGACGTTGACGCGATCTGGGAGGGGATTGCCAAGGGCCGGTGCATGTCGTCGCGACCGATCACATCGGGTTCACCCGCGAAGAGAAACTCGCCCCTGGCCCAGACGATCAGGAATTCCCGGCCGGCCGGGAACTACCTCCAGGAGAATCGGCCATTGCTCTATTCGGAGGGCGTGCGAAAGGGGCGCATCACGCTCGAGCAGTTCGTCGCCGTGACCGCCACCAACCCCGCGAAACTGTTTGGCCTCTACCCCCGCAAGGGGACCATTGCGGTGGGCTCCGACGCGGACCTGGTGATCTGGGATCCCAATTGACGCGGACTATCCGCGACGGCGAACAACTGTCAAACGGAGACTTCTCGATTTTCGCCGGATGGGAGGTCACGGGCTGGCCGCTCGTGACGATCCGGCGCGGAGAGGTGGTCTACGAGCACGGCAAGGTCACAGCGGTGCCTGGCAGCGGACACATGGCGCCCTCGGCATCGTTGGCAACGCGTTGCGGGATCGATGCGGCAACCGTCGCAAGCGAACTGACGCATCGCGTCACGCGTTCTGATGGTCAATGAAATCTGTAACGTTGCACGCCTATGCTGAGGCGACGATTCCGCGCGTCAAATGTTGGTTCACGTCGCTCGGGTTGTCAGCGCACTCGGCGGCTCGCGCGATGCTTCCACCCCTACGAACGAGGAGAATTCGATGCGTACGCGTATTCGGGGCTTTGCCGCCTGTGATCATCGCCTTCGGCAACGCCGCGCCAGCGTTTGCACAGGGCGGTGATGGCACCCTCGTTGGGTATGTCAGAGACGACACTGGCGGCATCCTGCCGGGCGTGACGGTGAGCGCCACTAGCCCGGTGCTCATCGGCACCCGCACCGTCGTCACCGACGCGCAGGGGTCTTTCCGCCTGCTCAATCTACCTCCCGGGCAATACGTGCTCACCGCCGAACTGGCGGGATTCACCAATTACCGCCAGGAAGGCATCGTGATGCGGGCAGGCGCGACCTTTACGCAGAACATTCAACTGAAGTTGAGTACGGTCCAGGAGACTGTCAATGTCGTCGGTGCCTCGCCAATGCTCGAGGTCGGCACCCCGACGCATGCGGTCAACATTTCCGGCGACTTCCAACGTGAAGTTCCGATACAGGCGCGCAAGAACTACACCGACTTCCTGGAATTGACGACGGGCGTCATCTCCCGCCCGCTCGACGACAACAGCGGTCGCATGCTGTATATCGGCCACGGAGTCGACAGTTGGTCGTACGTCGTGCAGATTGAAGGAAGTAGCGCAGTCAACTATCAGGACGCGGGCGCGCAGAACGTCAGCATGAGCAACGAGCTGATCTCGGACGTCAACGTGAAGATCGCCGGCATTCCCGCTGCCGAACCGATGGGCAGCGGGCTGGTCATCAACATCGTGACCAAGAGCGGTGGCGACCAGTTCAGCGGCGCGGCCAGCCTGACGTATCAGCCGTTGGAATGGAACGGCGATAACGTGCCGGAAGGTGAGAGCGCGACCGCCGACACCCTGGGGCGCGGGCAGCCAACCAAACAGGCGGTGCAGCAGCCGGATCTCGCGTTTGGCGGACCGCTTGTTCGTGGGAAGGCTTGGTTTTTCGGGGCCTACCGCTACCAAGACACGGAAACGGCCGTCGGTTTCACGACCCAGCAGGTTCAGCAATTTCAGGCGCTCGTTCCCGGCTGGCAGCCGTTCAACAGCACATCGAGCGGCCACCAGCCCTACGCCAAGGTGACGGCGCAGCTCAGCCCGAATCACCAGTTGTCCGGCTTCTGGCAGTACGATCGACTGGAGGGCGGTTTCCATCGAACGATTTACTACGAGCCGATCACGATCTTCGCGCAGGGCGGGAGTCTCTTCGCCACCAAGCTGACCAGTGCGTGGGGCACCAATACGACGACCACTTTCCAGGGCTCGTACAACAACAAGAGCGGGGCCGACGAGGGCACCTTCTCGCGACTACCTGGCGCTGGACCGCAGATTGACATTCATCAGGACACGTTCATATCGAGTGGCCTCGTCAGGGGCACAGGGGCCTTCGGGACCGGAGGCAACGTCCAGAGTGTGGGCCTCTCACCGGCCTCGATGCTGATCTTCCGAGGCGACCTCACGCATCACAAACAGGGATGGGGGGGATCGCACGATTTCCAGACTGGCTTTTTCGCCGCTCCCCGGCTTCACCGCGATAACATCACCAGGTTTGTGAACGACGGGTTCGTGTATCAGGAGCGGGCGCTCATCGATCCGACCAACCTCGCGGGCGGGACGTATCCTTTCCACGAGCGTTTCGTCTCGCCCACCACGACCCAGAGCATCAAGTCGCGGGATCGCGACATCGGACTGTATGTCCAGGATTCGTGGAAGCCGAACCAGCGCCTCACGATCACTCCCGGGCTGCGCGTCGACTTCGTGCGGCGTTTCGACGGGATCTTCAACGTCGTCCGGATGAAAGACACGACGATTGGACCACGGTTCAGCATGACCTACCTGGCGACCGAGGATGCGCGCAACGTGATCCGTTTCAGCGCTGGTCGGGTCCACGAGCAGGTGAACGGTCGAGACTTCTCATCGAGCCGTGCGGCTGGCGGCGGCCGCGATCAGTCAATTGACCGGTACTACAATCGCGACGGCAGCCTCGCGACGGAGGTATTGACGCCGGCGGCGCCTGCGAGGTTGCTCGGGGTGGAGTTCGACCCGAACCTGCACCAGCCCTACACCGACGAAATCATCGGTGGGTTCCAGAAGCAGTTTGCGGGTCGCGTGGCTGTCGATGCCTCGATCGTCCATCGCCGTATTGCAGACGTGTACCAACTGGTGGATGTCAATGGAATCTATCCAGAGGCGCCGGGACAGCCCTTCATCGGCTTCGGCAAAGTGGACCCGGCCCGAGGGATCTATTTTCAGCAGACCAACAGCACGTGGTCCAAGTACGTCTACACGGGGCTGGAGGTGACCGTCAGCAAGCAGTTGTCGAACAACTACCAGTTCCTGGTCGGCATCCATCGGCAATGGCAGCATCAGAACGGCACGTGGAACCCGACCGACCCGGCCCGGTTTATCCAGCCCGACGCCTTTGAGAATGACAAGGGCTTGTGGATGACCCGAGGCAACTACGATCACAACAGTTACGAAGCGCACGGCCTCGGCAACGCGTACGGGCCCACCTGGAAGCCGTACACGATTCGGACGGCGATGACGTGGCTGGCGCCGGTCGGGATCGTCGTCGCCGGTAGCTACGACATCACCGCCGGGCCCTGGTCCGGCGCGATTCTGACGAGAGTGGCCGCCAGCGATCCGCGATTCGGTCCTTCGCTCATCCCGATCGTCGGTGGCACCCAGCCGAACCCGTTGGCGACGACGAACCGCTTCAAATTCGCGACCCGCGCCGAGGGGCAGGTGTTGGGAGAGCCGATCCATATTCTCAACGTCAAGGTTGGCAAGAAATTCGAATTTGGCGGCGCGCGGAACTTCGAAATCGCCACGAACATCTTCAACGTGTTCAACACCAGCCGAAGTTGGCTGTTCAACTACTACGGCGGGGAGTACCATTACAATCCCAACCACCTGCAGCCGTTCGTGCGCGCCAATCCCCTATCGGCCAATCTCTCGTTGACCTATCGGTTCTGAGAGAGGGCGCGCGCCACACGTCCCGGCGTCCGGCAGTCGGGATCGCGGCGGGCACACGAGCGAGGATTCAATGAGAGTTCGCCATTCGGCTCTCATTGATCCTCGAGCTCGCGGTCACTTGGATCACCCTAACCGACGCCACAAGCAGCGAGGTGAGTCATGCGCTTTACCATCGGATGGATGCTAGCAGTCGCACTTGTGGTCGCCGGCGTGGTAATTGTCGGACTTCGCGCTGGCGACGGGCGGCGCCGCCGCTGATGACCAACCGTTGAACGCGCCGGCCACCCTGAGAGCATACCCGGCCCCAGCACAGGCGGCGGTCCCAACCGTGTCAGACGAGCCCACGTTCAGCGACAGCAACGACTACAAACATCGCTGGATCGAGGTTGACGGAGTGAAGACGCACTACCTCGAGGCCGGGGCCGGCCCAACGTTCGTCCTCGTGCATGGTGCGCTCCCCTGGGAATCCGCTGAGGTCAATTACGGTGATGTCATCGGGCCTCTCAGCAAGCGCTTCCACGTCATCGCCGGCGACATGGTCGGCTACGGCTATACGAAGCCACGCGGTCCCCAGGACTACACGGGCCAGGCTCAGGGGGACTTCCTCATTCACTTCCTCGACGCCCTCAAGGTCGGGCCGGTGTTCTTGACGGGAAGCTCGCATGGCGGATTTCTCACCCAGTACGTCGCGCACGAACGACCCAACATGATCAAGAAACTGATCATCACGAACAGCCTGAACGGAACGAGCGCGAACCGGCCTCCGATGAGTGAATCTGAAAAACAACCGCTACGGAGCCAGACGAAGGAACAGATCAGAGGCATGCTGGAGCGCTATTACAAACACAAGGATTTGGTAACGGAGGAACGGGTCAGGCTCGTCCACGACGTCTACCAGAGGAATTACCAATACTCTTCTCTGAGAAGCCAAACGGTCTTCCCTTCAGTCGAACGCTATAACCAAAATTTGAGCTACAAGGGCAAGCACATTTCAGAGTGGGGCGGGCAGCTCAAAATGCCCCTGCTGCTCATGTGGAGCGAGCCGGGCTCGAGAATCGAATGGGGCCTCGAGCACCTCGCCCGCGTGCCGGGAAGCGAGATGCATATCCTCCCCTGGTCAGGGCATCACCTGTTCACAGACCAAAGTGCGCGATGGGTGCAGATCGTCACCGACTGGCTGTTGAACGCCCCCGCCCGTCCTCCAAACTGATCAGAGAGGTTGACCGTGACCGCAAGAACGAAGACAAGCGTCGCACTCGCTGCGCTCGCGTTGGCGTTCGTGTTCCAAGACCTTGGTTCCGCACAGCAAACCGATCCGATCGTTGTTCGCGCCAAGCGGATCTACACCGTCACCAAGGGCGTAATCGAGAACGGCGAGATCCTGATGGTCGGCGGGAAGATTCAGGCGATCGGCCAGAACGTGGGCGCGCCCGCGACAGCGCGCAGCTACTCGGCCGAAGTCGTGATCCCGGGAATGATCGACGCGCACTCGCACATGGCGCTCGATCGGATCTCGGCGGCGGGAATCCCCGGCCCATTCACGTCGGAGTGGAAGGCGAAGGACCACTTCGATCCGAAGAGCCCGATGATTCCGGTGGCGCTCTCGGGCGGAGTCACGAGCATCACCACGCGTTCCGGGAGCGGCATCATCAGCAGCGGGCAGTCGGTGGCGGTCAAGTTGAAGAACGACCCTGCCAAGAACATGATCCTCAAGCCGTTTGTGGATCTCAAGATGGCCGTGCGGCCGTTAATCAGATTACGTCCGGATCAAACCCCCGCCACGCAAATGGGATGGTACGCGGCGGCGAGCGAGCAATTTCGCCTCGCGCGGGTTTACCTCCAGGCGCAGGAGGACTTCCGGGCCGGTCGGCGGACGAGCGCTCCAGCTGTAAGTGAGCGTCTCGAAGCGTTTGCGGCGGTCCTGCGCGGCGACGTCATGGCTCACGTGCACACGCATCTGCCCGGCGAAATCATGATGATCCTGCATCTCGCGCGCGAGTACCAGGTTTCCAGGATCGCCTCGCGTTCTATCACGCCCAGGACGCGTACCCCATTGCGCACGTGCTGGCCCAGACAAAAACCATCACCGTCGTGGGTCCGATGTTCATCGACCGCCTCTTTGGCGACACCAGCACCCACAACGTCGTCAAGGAATTGATGGACGCCGGAGCGCTCGCGAGCATTCAGACCGATCAAAGTGCTGAGCAAGCCAAGAGCTTCCGCGAGTACGGCTCGTTTCTCATTCGCCACGGCTTGAAGGAACAGCAGGCCCTGGAGGCTCTGACCATCAACGGCGCCCGGGCGATGATGTTGTCCGATCGCATTGGCAGCCTCGAAGCGGGCAAGGACGCCGACCTTGTCCTCATGGATGGCCCGCCCTTCGATCTGTTCGCCGAGCGCATCGACAAGGTGTTCGTCGACGGCGTGCTCGAGTACCGAACGCAAGACGCCGAGGCAGACGATGATGCTCACGACCGTCGGACCGTTCAAGCCGATGCGCGGTGCGCTGCGGCCCGACGACCGATCGTTCGCCCTGACCAACGCCGATCTCTTCACAGTGAGCCATGGGCGCGTTCCAAACGGCACGCTGATCGTGCGCGACGGCAAGATCGCCGAGATGCGAGCCGCTGGCAGCGTGCCGGGCAACCTTCCTGTCCTCGACCTCGGCGGCCGGGTGGTCCTTCCCGGATTTGTGAGCCCCAGGGCTGCGCCGAACGATTTCAACGGGGACATGAATGCCCAGAATGAAAACAACGAGAACATTGAGCCCATCGTTCCCGAAATGAACGCCAGGTTTGCGATCGAACCTTGGTACCCGTCATTTCCCGCGATCCGCGAGATCGGGATCACGACGCAGAACATTGCACCGATGCAGCTGAATCTCATCGGCGGGTCGGGGGTGTTCATCAAGAACGCCGGGATGGACATCGCGCAGATGGTTCGCCGTGAGCCCGCCTCCATGGTGTTCTCAGTGACCCGAGAGAGCGCAAGTACGTGGGGAAACAATTCGAAGATTCCCACCACGCCCGAGGCCGCCGCGAAGATGATCGGGAGTGTGCTCGACGACGCTCGTCGCTACGCCGCCGAGCGACCCGGTCGTCAGTACAATCAACGGCTCGAAGCGCTTCTTCCGGTGCTCGACGGGCGGATTCCCGCCATCATTCAGGCCTACGACGTCGAGGAGATTCGTCTCGCGCTCAAGATCGCCGCCGACCACAAGCTGCGCCTCGTCGTGGGCGGAGGCGTCGAGGCGTACAAGCTCGCCGGGGAGCTAGCCAGCGCAGGTGCCAGCGTGATCCTGGGCAACAGCGGCAGCAACATCGGCGAGTACGCAGACCATTCGAGGTGGCGGGCGCGGGTACAACGAACAATCCGCGATCCTTCTCACCCGCGCAGGTGTGAAAGTGTCTTTTTTCAGCGCGAGCGGCGCTCGGCGGTGCATGCCGACCGGACGACTGGGCGGAGAGCCCGCGCTGAACGCGGCGTGGGTGTTCCGCAACGGCGGCTCCGAGGAGGAGGCGCTGAAGATGGTTACGCTGAATGCAGCGGAAATACTGGGCGTCGCCGATCAGGTGGGAAGCCTTGACGTCGGGAAGGACGCTGATTTCATGATTCTCGAAGGCCACCCACTCGACTACCGCGTGCTGCCGCAGATGGTCTTCGTCGATGGCCGGCTGGTGGTGAACAAGACAGACGATCGGCCTGTGCGAGACCCGTCCGCCGCGGCGCGTTAGGTCCGGTCGGAGCATTCGGTCCCGGCGAGTTATTTGGACGGACGCCGAATGGGGTTTGCCGCCCATTTCTCGACGAGCCGGCGCAGCTCTTTTATTGGTTCCGGATTGTCGTCAACCTGCAGACGCAACACGGCGTCGTTGTTGAGGTAGGGGCCGCCGTTCTTCTTGACAATGAACATTGCCGCGGACTGCTGCCCGCGCTTGTCGCCGCCGGCGGCTTGTCCGGCTTCGAGCGCGGCGACGAATCGCATGGAGAGGTGCCCGGTGGTTTTTTCGAACGCCTCGACCATGTTCGTCACCACGGCCTCTCCAACGAGAATGTTTCCCTGCGCCGTGACGTACTTGCCCCCTTTGTGCCCGGCCCACTCGGTGGATTTTGGCCCCGTGAACGCCGCGTATTCGCCCTTCAGATTGATGACCGCGAATTGACGGCCCTGCTTTGACCATTCAATCGGCAATGGATCCGGATCGCTCTCCCAAATCTGCTTGACGATCGCAGCAGGAGCCATGCCCTTCCGCAGCAACGCGAGCGCCTGCGGCCCGTAGCTCGTGTCGCCGGTCGCTTGCGTCACGGCGGCGCCCGCAGTCGCATCGGCCCATATGTTGCGGCTGCCGACGGAAAAGACTCTCGACTGCACCGCGCCTCCAACCTCACCGGTGGCAGGGTCGAAGCCCAGGATCGAGAACGTGCCGGGCGCCCAGGACGGGGTTTGTTCGGCTTGGGTCGATTGCCACGCCGCGAGGATCGCGACGATGATCGCGCACGCGGCGAGCGCTTGAACTGGGATCCGATGCGATGTCCGTGGTTTCATCATGCGGTTCTGCGAGGTGGTCAACACGTGACGCATTTGTGGTTGTTGATCGCGCCGAGGCTTTCGAGCAGCGCGATCGTCTCGGGAAAGGGCTGCACGCGCTGTCTTGGACCATTGGCAGCGTCGACGGTGGTTTGTCCGCGGCGGTTCACGGCCTTGACATCAGCGCCCTTCGAGATGAGGTAGAGCAGCATCTCGTTGTCGCCGCGAGCGGCGGCATAATGCAGCGGCGTATTGCCTTCACTGTCGCGCGCGTTGACGTCGGCCCCCAGTTCCTCGACGAGGTACTTGACGCCGCGCATCCACCCGGCTGGATGAATACGGTGACCATTGCCGGCATAGCTCTGGAGGTAACCCATTCCCGTGGCCGCATGCAGCGGCATGCCGCCGGGCGCTCCAACCGGCAACGCAGGTCCAGCGGCACCACCGGGCTGACGGCGTCCCGCCGCCGTAGGTATGTTCGGGTCGGCTCCTTCCGCCAGCAGGATGCGCATCGCCTCGACGTCGTTGGCGTAGGCTGCCCGCCAGAACGCGGTCGCCCCGATTTCATCGATGCCGGAGTTGTCCTGCGTGTATCCGGAGTACCAAACCTTTTTCTTGAGCCGCATATTCGGATCGGCACCCTTGTCGAGCAGCAATTTGAGCAGATCGAGATACGACGTCTGCTGTTGTAAATGCGCGCGCGGCTGAGGCGTTTGTGCCTTGTCGGACCACTGGCAATGCAGCACGGCGAACAGCGGCGCGACACCGTTCTCGGCCGCAAGATTCGGATTGGCGCCGCGCGCGATCAGGTAGCCGGCGAGATCGAAGTGGCCGTTGACGATAGCGACCATCAACGGGCTGGCGTGGACGCCTCCGCTCACCTGATCGATGTCCGCACCGCCTTCGACGAGCGCTTTGACGATATTCGCGTGCCCTTGGCGCGCGGCGAAATGCAGTGCGCTCAAGCCGCCTTGAGCGGCAACGAGCTCGTTGTACTCGTAGCCCCGGTCGAATCCCGCGACCAACGGCTTGCTGTTCGGATCGTTCCTTCGCGCGGCGTCGGCCGCTTCGCGCTGCGCTTTGGTGATGGCGTTGTTCAACGCTGAGCGATCGGCGGGAATCGCGACCTCGGACAGGTCGAACACGGTGGTCGTCGCCCGGGTGTCGGCGCCGCCTTCGAGGAGCGTGGTGACGGCCGCGGCACGGTCGGCAGCCGCGGCAAACATCAACGCGGTGTGCCCTTTGGCTTTCTCCTTCGCATTCACCTGAGCGCCGTTCGCCAACAGCAGCCGGACCGCGTGCGCGTTCCCAGCGGCGGCAGCGAGCATCAACGGCGTCGTCGCGTTGTCGTTTGCCGCGTTCACATCCGCTCCAGCTTTGACGAGCACGTCGAGCGTGGCGGCATCGCCAACTCTGGCAGCCAGGTGCAGGGGGGTGTACGCGCCTAACCGAGTTGCGGGCTTGACGCTGGCTCCTGCCTTTACGAGAACCGTGGCGAGCTCCGCGTCCCCCTTCAATGCCGCCCAGTGGAGAGCGGTCATGCCGTCCCCTTGAGCAGCGTTCACATCGGCGCCTTGCTTGAGTAGGGCTCCGACTGTGGCCCGGTCTCCCTGCATCGCCGCGTCCGCGACCGTCGCGGCAACGATTGTGGCGCGCGATACGACCGAGAGCGAAAGCGCAGCCAGGCTTGTCGCGAGCCCCACCGTGACGCTTCGTCTCAGCACCGCTCTCTCCCTCCGTATCCGCGAATATCCCCTACCAGACCGACCAGACCGATCTTCAGCCTCTGGCCGCGACGGTCGCGTTCGGCACGCTCGTCAAGTCGAAGGTGCCTGTGCTGTCGCCGAATTGCTCCATGTCGTCGAGCCCCAGGCCGTGAAGCAGCGTCAGGAAAACATTGGCCATCGATGTGCCGTCGGGGGCCTTCACATGAAGATTGCCTTTGAGCCTGCCGCCCATGTGGCCCGCGAGGAACAACGGGACACGTTTGTGATTGTGCAGGTTCGAATCGCCCATCGGCGAGCCGTAAATGATCAGGCTGTTCTCGAGCAGGTTGGAATCACCGTCGGGCGTGTTCTTCGAGCTTTTCGAGGAAATAGGGAATCAAACCGACATGGTAGCGGTTGATCTTCTCGAAATCCTTCACCAATTCCTCGCGGTCGCCGTGATGAGACGCGTTGTGGAAACCGGCCGTACTGCCGCTGCCGGGATAGACGCGGGACGACACGTCGCGGCCCAACTTGAATGAGAAGACACGCGTGACGTCCGCGGCGAAGGCGAGCACCTGCAGGTCGAACATCAGCTTGACATGCTCCTCGAACGAGTCGGGCACGCCAATGGGCGCTTCCGGCAGCTCGCGCCGCTCGCCGCTGCTGTTATGTGCCTCAACGCGCTGGATGCGGCGCTCGATCTCGCGGACGTTGTCGAGATAGTCGGTCAGCTTCGCGCGATCGTCCGAGCCAAGGCTCGGTCTTCAGTCGCGCGACTGCCCCACTGATCACGTCGAGAATGCTGCGGTCCTCGAGCCGGCGCGCGGCGCGCTGCTCCTTCGTTGCGCCCGCACCGAACAACTGATCGAATGCCACGCGCGGGTCGCGCACCATCGGTAGCGGCTCGTTCGGCTTCCGCCCAGCTGAGTGTGTCGGTGTACACGCACGAGTAGCCGTAGGAGCAGCCGCCTGCCTGATCGATGTTCTCGATACAGAGCTGCATGGACGGCACCGGCGTGTCCTGGCCGAAGCGCTTCGCGTAATGCTGATCGAGCGACGCCCCGACGCGAACGTCCGAGCCCATCGTCTGTCTCGGATGCGCTTGCGTCAGGAACACGGCGCTCGAACGGAAGTGGTCGGCGCCGACCTCCTGCAGTTCGAAAGCCTCGGCCATGCGCACGTCGGTGTTGCTCACGATGGTGACAAAGTCACGCCACGGCTCGAGTGGGCTGAGGCTGCTCGGCGCCAGGTCGAAGCCGCGGCCGACGATCGGCGGGGTCCACAGGTGTTGCTTTGCCCCCACCGCGCAGGTACCTGCCGAGCCATGAACCATTTCCAGGCACGCCAACCGAATCTTGCGGCCGCCGTTTTGCCCAGCGGTACCGGCGGGCACCATGGCCTCGAGCAGCGGCAGGGACAGGCTGACGCCAATGCCCTTCAACATCGTTCGGCGGTGGAGATGTTTCCCGGTGAGATACATGTCTCTATTTCCTCGCTCCGTTGTGTGGGTTCGGCACTCGGCGACGGCGTCCGCAGTGCTCGGCGGCGCCGTGCTCATCTGAAACGCGGCGCTCTTGACCATGCCGAGGATGAACGCCGACAGGCGATTGTCGTGGCGCGCGGCGTCCCGCGCAATCGCGCGCACCGTCGGCATGTCGTAGTGCTCGACCCGACGCCCGAGCGCGTAGGTCATGAGCTGTTCCGTGAAGCTCAGGACGACGAGGTCAGCGTGTTTCAGCAGCGCCGTGCGCAGACCGGCCGGTCCGTCCAGTGCGCTGCCGTCATAGAGCTGCACCCGCCGGACGAAATCGGGCATGCCGTTGTCCTTGAGTCGCCATCGGCCCGTCACGTCGAAGTTTTCGAGCGCGAGGCCAGGCGGGTCGATGAACGCGATGGCACGAGTTGCACGCGGGATTCGCGCGATGCTGCTCCATCCGCTCACGGGTCGTGAGCAAACGGCCATCCACGAGCCGCCGCGGTCGCTTCGAAGTACCGGCACGTTCGGCGGCGGCGGCGGCGGCGGCGATCCGAGCAGCACTTCCATGATCCACTTACCGCGCAACACCGGCGACGTGCGGTCCGCCACCGACGTCTGCATCAGAATGCTGCCCTGGCCCAGGATGCCGCGCCGTTCGGCCGGCATCTGCACGCGGCGAAAGGCGTTGCCCATCACATTCGGGAATGCCGTAATGCCTCGCCAGGCGCTCGTTGACAAACGAGTAGTCGGCGGTCGAGCACGTCGAGGAGGCTGCGATCTTCGCGCACGAGGTTGTCGAAGAACAGTTCGGTCTCCCTGACGAACGACTGCGACAGATAGTGGTCGTAGTGTGGAAACGACAGCGGATCCGGAATGACCTTCCCGACATCCTGAAGCCGCAGCCATTGTCCCGCAAACCGCGTGGACAGCGCGTCCGATCGAGGATCGGCCAGCATCCGCCGCACTTGCCGCTCGAGCACCGCGGGTCTGCTCAGTTCCCGCGGTTGGCCACCCGCAACAGTTCGGCATCCGGGAGCGTACTCCACAGGAAGAACGAGAGGCGCGACGCCAGATCGACATCTCCGATTCGATAGGGCTCGCCTGCCTCGAGTGCCGTGGCTGGCGTGCGCTCGAACCGAAACAGGAATTGTCGGGTGCGCCAGCACAGCCTGAAACGCGAGTCGAATGCCGGATTCGAAATCGCTCTTCGCACGCTCCTGCGCGTAGAGTCGCATGAGGTCTTCGAGGTCCGTCGACTCGACCGAACGGCGGAACGCCTGCGTCGCCAGCCGCTTCAGGATTGTCAAACGCGCACGCGCGCTCGTCGCTCGCCCGCTTCGGGCGGCAGGTGAACAGCCGGCGCCGGCTCGGCGTCTCTGACACGCCGCTGACCCGCTGCGGACCCGTAATCGTCAGGTCGCGCAAATGCGGCAACGTCGTGACGCCGTACCCAATGCCGATGCGTTGATCCGCGATGGTGAAGTCGTATGGGGTCAGCAAGTCGTCGTTCGGCCCAGCGTAGCGCTCGATGAACGCCGCGGAGATCCGCTGTGGGCCGGCGTTGACCTGAATCGGCTCAGTGCGCAGCGTCAGGCCGTTCGGATCCGATTCGTGCATCCACCCATCGACTTCAAACCGCGTGACGGGCGCGCCGTTGACCGAGATTTCGATCTGCTCACCCTTGTCCGTGCTCGTGATCGTGGTGCCGCCAAACAACTCGCCGCTTCCCGCGCCAAAAAACGATAGCGTGAACACGTACGCGCCGTCGGCCGGAAACACATGCACGATCGAGAGCCCGCCCCGAGTGCCGACCGGGGCGCCCTCAACATGCCGCAGTTGCCCTTCGGTCCGCGGAATCTGGTAAGTGACTGGAACAGGCGTGGCATGGACATCGCCGACCGCCAGCCGACTGATGTGGCTGGCGGCGCGCAGATAGCCCTGCATCAGCGTCGGCGAAAACGACTGGACGTCGGCGATGTTGTCGAAGCCGCTGCTGAGCGTATCGGGCGGCAGGAACGCATCGACGTCGACCTGCAGGTCCAGCAGGTCGGCAATTGTTTGTTTGTATTCCGCTCGATTCAGACGTTGAAACGTGCGCCGGCCTGGATTCGGGTGCTGGCTGGCCGCTGCATCCATCCGAGCTTCGAGTGTTGCGGCGAATGCGCGGAGGGTTTCGCTGTCGGGCCGTCGTGGCGCACTCGGAGGCGGCATCATGCCGGCTCGGAGCTTCCGAATCATCTTTTCGGTGATTTGCGGGTGCTGATCAACGGTGGCAGGGTCGAACGTCGCGAGCGTCAAACCGCCGGCTTTCCCACGATCGTTATGGCAACCAACACAGTACTGCGCGACCAAGGATCGCTGCGCATCGGTCGTGATGGGATCAGTAACCTGAGCGAGTGCCGCGGCCGGGGCAAGGCCCGACACTAAGACTGTGCTCAACAGCGCACGCGTCAGAACCGTCATGTTCTCCTGCTGCAGCGTTAGTTCGAACGCTTGGTGAATTACCGAAGACTCTAGCACGTCGCGAGTCGCACCCGCCGCACGGCGCTTTGGCCACGCCGGGCGAACGGCGTGCGTGCCTCGCGGCGAAAATCGGCCGGGCGGGTGTGATTGGTCGAGTAGGTCTGGTCGGTCGGGTGAGTCGGGTCGGGGATTACACAGATTTCTGTTCCAATCGGCGGAATTCCCCACCAGACCCACCCGACCGACCCGGCCTACGGTGTCGACGTGCGACCTTTGTTCGCAATCGCTTTCTTGATCGCGGTCACAGCAGTCGTGGCGCGAAAATCAACGACCTTTTTGGCAATCTCGAGCGACTTCGCCTTGTCCGCGATGGAGACACCGTCGATCGTCGCCTTACCCGCCTTCACGCGTTGAGCCCAGCGGACGGAGTCGAGGTCGGTGATCATCATGTTGTACGTGTAAAACGGCTCATCGTGAAGATTGTCGCTCGTCTGGTTTGCCTTGGTCACCCCGATCGACACCAGGAACGCGGCGACACTGGGATTGTCGTCGTACTCGCCGATATGCGCGACCACCGGGCTGCCGTTCCACTTCGCGTTGAGCGTCTCGGCGACAGCTTTTTGTCCTGATTGGTTACCGCCGCTATCGCCGACGAAGATGATGTTCTGGAATCCGTGGACCTTCAGACTGTGCGCGGTGTCGGTCAGGATTGCCTCGAAGGTCTCGCGCCGCATGCTGATCGTACCGACGGTAATCATCGATCCGCTCGGTGGCTCGATCGAACCTTCCGGGACATGCTTGATGATCGGCGCGCAGAGCGCGTTGCCGAGTTTACGCGCGATGGCCTCGCAATTGGCCTCCATCACGTAATTGTGCTTGCCGAGCGCAAGCCACGGACCGTTGGGCTCCACCCCGCCGGTCGGGATAATCACCGTTGTCTTGCCGGCCTTCAACGCATCACGCACGTCCATCCACGTCATCTCTTCCAGCCACACAGTGTCTGGCGTCGAAAGCGGGTTGGGGGTGTCAACGCAGTTGTACGGATTGTCGCGGCAGTCGCGCAGACTCCGCGAGCGCGGATCCGGGGGTCGATCCTGACCGGCTCCGCCGGCGAGTTGTGTGGCCTGCACCGCAATCAGGCTCATGAGTATCGAGGTGCCGAGCGCCCACGCGGCGCGTTTCGCAGTCGTGGATTTCATCTTTTCTCCGCGCGACGAGCCGTCGCGATGCAAACGTTCGGATTGCCGTCGCCCTAATTCGCGGCCACGACTTGGCATTCGCCGTGGTCCTGCTCTGGCCTCGACGTGAAGCCGGGCAATGATACGCGGGTATATTCATGACGCGTGTGCACGGCTTTGAGCTTGCCGGCAGGCGTCGGCTGATCGAAGACCGTCGTCACGTAAACCGGGCCGTCACTGCCAACCTGGAGGAAGTGAAGATTCCCGCCAGAGAGCCGAACCACGATGTGTGGAGGACCATAACCGCCTTTTGCCTCCGCCGTTCCGTCCTGCGTGTCGATGGCATGGAACTCGAGCGCCAGTTTCGCCGGCTTGACCTCCGCCTGTGCTTTGTCTTCCATCCAGGTTCCGGTAGCCAGCACCGCGAAACTGCATTTCAAACTCGTCACCCCAGCCGTGAGGATCTTCTTCGGGGTCTGCGCCGCTGCGGGCAATGAGGTGAGAGAGAGCAACAGCGCACCGAACACCACGCGCGCGATGGTGCGCCGATCATCACACGCGTGGCGATGAGGCACGCGGTGCCGACCGAGTTGTTGATCGTGTGCTCTTAACCCAGTCATCACTGGACTCCTGACATCATCACCCGTTGCGCGATAGCGCGCGAGCGCGCCGGGGACCGATCGTGTGAGGCGCTCGCCCGCCGCGTCAGCTCGCACGCGGAACGCGTCAATGGTCGTGCTTTTCGATCACTTCTCGACGTTCGATGGCCCTGTCGCGCTCGACTTGCGACAACTGGCGCCGCCCGGACCTCAATGCCATCGCGCGCGACCCGTCGGAGCTCACTCCAAACGACGAGAGCAGTCGCTCGAGATCTTCGGTTCCGCACTTCGGGCAGACCGGTGTCGTCTGCCGACCGATCAATGCTTCGAACTCGCTACTGCACGCCCGGCAACGATATTCATAAAGCGGCATGAACTGCTCCTCGATGCGAATGCAACATCAGAGGTATTGCGAAAGAATGCTGACGCGGTACGCTCCGGTAATTCTCCGCTTCAATACCGGATCCTCGAGCTCCACCTCGTATCCGTCACCGTAGACGAGCCCTGACCGGGTCGCGATCGTCCCTGAAAAGATGGCGATGCCTTCGGCCGTCGGAAGCGCGACGTCGGGGATTCGTTCGATCAGTTCGAGGGGCGGGAGGATCGACGCGAGGGTGCCGTCCTGGTAAAGACTTCTCTTGCCATCATGACTGACCCAGCAGCGCAGGATCAGATCGTCCCAATGGTTCGCCACATCCTCATAGGGCCAGCACGTCGCGGCGACGTCCTTCGCGCACATCTGCTTGGACGCGGGGATCGACGTCGTTTCAATGTCCCGGTCAGTCTGATCGCTGCCGACACTCACCCACAACCTGTCGCCGCGGCATAGCAGTACGTACTCGATTTCGCCTGAGGACGTGTCGCTGACAACCCCCATTTCGGCGTCGTGCGTGAGCAGGTAAGTGGCAAAATTCATGTAAGTGGGAATGCGAGTGGGACGCGCCACGCCAAGCGCGGCAAGCTCATCGACGTGGGCGTCCACGGCTCGTCGGTCTCGTCCGGCCCAGCCGCAACAAACGAGACGATCGGCGTCGAAGGTGAGCGCCCGCGATCCCTCAATCCCAATGACGGTGAACTCGAGACGTGTCGACATCGGCGCCATCTCCTCTATTCATGCTCGACACTTCGCTCCGCGATCGCCGGGCGTCGCCATCGGCCCCGGTTGCGCCGCTCAAAGACATCGGCTATGCGCAGCACCATCGCCTCATCGAATGGCCGCCCCGCGATCTGCAGCCCAATCGGCAAGCCGCCAGACGAATACCCGCAGCAGATCGACAGCGCGGGCATTCCCGTGAGGTTGAAGATGCGGGTAAAGCGTGTCAACGCCGCAGGTACGGGCTCAATGCGCCCGTCGATTGTCACCGTCGTCGCGTCGATGAGGGGGGCCGTGGTCGGCAGTTGCGGCGTCACGAGGGCATCGATCGAACGAAACACTTGCTGAAACGCGCTCTGCGCTTTGCGCCTGACGCGAAGCGCCTTCACGTAGTCCGCAGCTCGCACCTCGGCACCGGTGTCGAGCCGGGAGCGTACATCCGCTCCCAACGCCTCCGGTCGGGTGCGATGCCATTTCTGGAGTGAGGCGGCGGCCTCCGCAAACAAGATGATTGAAGCGGCCCGTGCAGCATCAGGCAAGTAGTCGATTGACACACTCGTGACGATGGCACCCGCCCGTGCCAGTGTTGCAATCGCCTGATCGACGCTCGACCGGACGTCCGCATCCAATCCTTCGAAATACACTTCATCGGGTATGCCGAGCCGAACGCCGTCGAGTTGCCCGGTCAGGGCCGCGCAGTAATCAGGAACGGCCACGTTCGCTGAGCTGCGATCGCGCGGGTCGAACCCCGACAGCACATTCATTGCGATCGCCAGATCGCGAACGCCGTTGGCAAGCGGCCCGACGTGGTCCATCGACCAAGCCAATGGATAGGCCCCATATCGGCTCACGCGGCCGTATGTCGGCTTGAGGCCGCACACGCCGCAGAGTGCGGCGGGGATGCGAATCGATCCACCCGTATCGCTTCCAATCGTCACAAAGGCGAATGACGACGCGACCGCCGCTGCGGAGCCGCCGCTCGATCCCCCGGTTACTCTGCGTTGATCCCACGGGTTGCGCACCGCGCCGTAATGTGGATTGACCGACGTCGTTCCGAAGGCGAATTCGTGCATGTTGAGCTTGCCAAGCAGGATCGCGCCAGCGTCGTCAAGCCGCTCGATCACCGCGGCGTCATAGTCCGGTACAAACGCGTCGAGAAGCTTCGACCCGCACGTGGTCCGGATATCTCTCGTGAGAAACAGATCCTTGCTGGCATAGGGGATGCCGTGCAAGGGCCCGCGGTACCGTCCGGCCAGAATCTCCGATTCCGCGTGTGCCGCCGCCGCAAGTGCGCGCTCGGCGGCGATGGTGACGAACGCGTTGATACCGCGGTCGTATTCGTCGACCCGGTCGAGACACGCGCGGGTAATTTCGACCGGCGACAGTTCCTTCTTGGCCAGAGCGTCCGCCAACGTCGTCAGCGTCCACGCGTCGGGCCGAAAGGCACTCACGTGGTCGACCCGTCGGGTACGTAAACGTGCGCCGGTTCGACATCGAGCGGATCGAGTAGACCCAGATGATCGGCCTGCTCCTGCAACGTCTCCACGGGCATGACTTCGGCGCCCCGGCCGTCGACCGGCATCACGCTTGGGCGATCAGCGAGGTCGCCTTCCGTTCGCGGGTCAATCTCTTTGCCGCCTTGGTCGTTTGGCATCTCGCGTCGTGACAGTAACGTATCAGCAAATCGCAATTGAACGGCAGGTCCGATGAAAGATTGTCGCGCCGGACGATGTGGAACGGTCACGCGCGGCGGCAAGGCAGTTTCCCCATTAGACTATTACCGCTTTACTGGGAGGACTGTTGACCCTGGACCTTCGCCCCGATGGCGATGGTTTATCGATGTGCCGGGCCACATGGTTTCGATCGAGGAATAGAGAATGGCGCTAGACAAGACGGTGGTGGAGGCGTTATCCGCGGTATCGACTGCCACGCTCACGACGATTCTGCTCAAACAGGGATTGCGAAACGTCTGGATCAGACGGGCCAAGCCGTTGCGGCCTGACCAGTCTCGCGTCGTGGGTCGTGCCTTTACGATGCGTTTCGTGCCCGCGCGTGAGGATCTCGCGACACCCGAGTCGTGGGCGTCTCCACGTTCAACACGCGCCGCAATCGAGGACATGCCCGCGGGCTGCGTCGCGGTGGTAGACGCGATGGGTATTACCGACGCGGGCATTTTGGGCGACCTGTTGTGCGCGCGCATCCAAAAGCGAGGCGTCAGTGCGCTGGTGACCGACGGCGTCGTCCGTGATATCGCCGGTGTGCTCGAGACTGGACTGCCCGTCTGGTGTCAGGGCAATGCGGCGCCACCGTCAGTTGCGGCACTCACGTTCGTCAACTGGCAGGAGCCCATCGGGTGCGGCGGCGTTGCGGTATTTCCCGACGACGTCATCGTGACCGACGGAGATGGCGCAGTGGTGATTCCCCAGGCGCTGCTCGACGCGGTGGTGACCGCCGCGCCCGAGCAGGAACGTTTCGAGAATTGGGTGATGGCGGAAATCCATAAGGGCGTGCCGCTTCCCGGCCTGTATCCGCCCAACGCCGAAACCAAAGCGCGCTACGAGGCGCATGCTAAGAAGGCATGAGCGACAAAGTCTTCGTGATTACGGGCGCCAGTTCTGGAGTCGGGCAGGCCCTCGCGGCGCGCCTTGGCCGGCAGGGTCATGCACTCGTGCTCGCGGCGCGCGGCGGTGACGCACTCGCGTCAGTTGCGCGGGACTGCGGTGCGCGTGCCGTGGCGATCCCGACCGACGTGACGCGTCGACCCCAAGTGGAGCGGCTACGAGAGGAAGCGATCCGTGCGTTCGGTCACGTAGACGTGTGGGTCAACAACGCCGGTCGCGGCATCAATCGCAAGGTCCTCGAGCTCACCGACGAGGACCTCGATGAGATGATCCTCATCAACACGAAATCGGCCCTCTATGGCATGCAAACCATCGTTCCGCATTTCATGGCACGGCGCAAAGGTCATCTCATCAATGTCTCGACGGTGCTTAGTCGTGTCTCGAGTGCGACGTTCAGGTCAGCGTACAGCGCGTCGAAGGCTGCCCTCAATGTGCTGACGGCCAACGTGCGCCTCGACCTTCAACGTGAGTACCCTGATATCCACGTGTCACTGCTGCTACCAGGAGGCATTCCGACGGCTTTTCAGAAGAGCTCAATTGGCGGCACGCCCGAGTTCAATCCGCCACTCAAAGGCGCGACCAAGCAGACGGCCGAGGAAGTCGCTGCCATCATTGCCGGTCTGGTCGAATGGCCGGTTGCAGAGATGTATACGAGCCCGCTGTTGCGGAATCTCGCTCGCGAGTATCACGAGGACGTGGAAGCGTTCGAGCGCGCACAGCAGGCGTGACAACTGACGCACGAGCTCGACGGCGACGGCGAGCCCGGGCCACAACTGATGGGACACTCCGACGTCGACACAACGCTGAACGCGTACACGCAGGTGCTCGATGGATCGTTGCGGGTGCCCGCCGACAAGGTCGGTAGCGAATTGCTCACCATTGTTTACCGACCGGACGACGCGATCGCGGCACTTGGCTGAATTTCCTAACGATTTTTTGGTGCGCCCAGCAAGACTCGAACTTGCGACCTCCTGGTTCGTAGCCCTAGAGGCACAAGCGCAGGAGCCCGGATTTATTGCTAGATTCCACGCTGCCACGCGGCCCTGCCACGCGACCGGACGACGAAGCCATTTTAGCCAAACGCTTTGCGCACCGCAGCAACCAGGCGCGGGTTCACCTTCACCGTCGTATACACCCGCGTCGTGCGAGCGTCACGATGACCGAGCGCCTCTTGGACCAAGCTCAAGTCGTCCGAGCCTTCGAGTAGCAACTGCGTCGCGTAAGAGTGGCGCAGCGAGTAGCAGCGAACTGGACTAAATGCTCTCGCCGCCGCATCGATGGTCACCTGTGATGCACCGGAATCGACTAGCTGCGCCGTATGCGCCTCTCCCGCTCGCCGCATCGCAGCTTTCCAATCGCGGTTGATGTTGTCGCCGCAGAAACGGCCCCATGCGTTCAACTGGATCAGGAGTCGCCATGCTTCTACCCCTTCGCGCGGAAGTGGCACCATCACCGCTCTACCTTTTTTCCCGGTCCGCTTGAAACAGGACGGTTCGTCGCCACGAGGAACGGCTCAACGTCTTGAGGAACGGCCCGCATAATCTTCGGAAGGTCTGAACCCCGCGTAGGCAATCAACATCAGTCGCGCCTTCGTCGCCGCAGGGCGCATTACAGCGAATGTCGCCCTAATAACGGCGTAAGGCAATCTTCGACGGCGGCTGGCACGGGCCATCGACGCGACATTAGCAGGGTCCGCCGATCCCTCGCAGGCTCCTGAGTACACTTGACCCGATGGTGTGGTTCTGCCAACGACCATCGGCGACGAACAATCGCGGGCACTATCGAAAACCACCTCGCAACCAACTGACATCGGTCGTCGCCATCATTTTGTGGATGGTCGTCGCTGGCGCGTGCGGTGGCCCACCACGGGAATACCTGGACCTCGCCACGACGACGAGCGTCAGGAACTCGGGCCTGCTGGATGCCTTACTGCCACATTTTCGCTGGGGGACAGTCCGTGTTCACGCAGCTGGGAGCGGCCGCTCGCTCGAAATGCTTGCTAAGGGCATGGTGGATCTCGTCATCACGCACGCGCCAGAGGCCGAAGTCACCTACCTTGCAAAACACCCTGATTGGATATACCGAAAGTTCGCGCACAACCGCTTCGTCATTGTTGGACCAGCGAGCGATCCCGCCGACGTTCGAGCGGCGGCCGACGCAGTAGACGCCTTTCGGCGAATCGCGGCCGCGCCCGTGTCGTTTGTCTCGCGCGGCGATGGGTCGGGCACACACGAACGGGAGCAGGCGCTGTGGAAGGCTGCGCAGGTGCGCCCCGCGCCCGGTCGAGCGCTCGTTAGCGGTGCGGGTATGGCCATCGCCCTGAGACAGACACACGAGCGACGGGCCTACACGCTGTCAGACGAAGCGACGTTTTGGCAGATGGCACCGCAGCTTGATCTGGTCGTGCTGTTCGCCGGAGATGCACGACTGGTGAATACCTACGCGGTCGTCCATCCGGCAGGCAACCCAAGCGCCGAGTTGTTCGCAGAATGGCTGACGCGGGGGGATGGACGCGAGCGCCTCGAAGCGTATCGTATTAAAGGTCGCGTGGCCTATACAGCATGGCCCGTTGGCTGTCCGAATCATCAACCGATTGAGCAGCCGTGCGACTTGCCGCCTTGAGCCTCGACGACGACGCACCATCCTAAACCGCCTCGATCTCACATGACCCGGCACACGGCGAACGCAACCGAGCCCGCAACGCTGGCGACGGTTGGTGAATCGTCGTGATGAGAAGGAGAAGTCAGCCGGTGCCGATTATTTCGGCGGGTCACCTGACGATTCACTCACGACAAACAGCCGTCCACAGTCCAGGCAGCGGTAGAACACTTCAGGAACGGTCCCATCGGCACGATCAAAAAGGCGCTCCAATCTTTCTCCATTGCTGCAGCGCGGGCAAACGATGCCCGATAGTTCCGCGTCGCCGGAGACAGCGACAAATCCCTCATGTAGGCACACCGTGCACGACACCACGACGCCTCGTGGATTGTCGGAACGTGCGATCACTCGGGTCCGGCGACTCCCGCATTTGGCGCAGAGGTGCGGTGAGTCCCTCGGCGACATCGGTACTGCCTTCTCAAATTCCGTTCCTTCGTCAGCGTTGGGAAACTGCGGTATGACACCTCGGCATCGGCCACATGCACGAATCCGCGTGTCGATCCGTGTGTCGATACAGTCCAGCTCGCAACGGAATTGTCGCGGACGACGGTGCAAGGTTTGCAACTTGACCGCGACGATGGCTACCAACGCGGACCATCCACGTCGTGCCGCGAACGACGATTCTCCTGACCATGAAGAGGAACGCGAGGACCGCGTCGCGCAGATGTTGGCTCGCGCACAGCGAATGGCGAAACAGACGGCCGACCGCGCCGTGAGCAACAAGGCCACACAGGTGAAACGCGACCATCCCCGTTAGCCCGCCGTCGCGCGGTCGGCAGCCTACCTCCGTTCGCCATGTTTCGTCGTTGCTGTAGAGTCGGTCATCTCCGCCACAATGTCGGCGTAACCCTTGCAATGCAGTAAATGCGGCCCAGCGTGTAAGTTTGTCACGGTAACCGCGTGTTGTTTTTTGCCAGATTCCCCCCTCTGGCGCGGCAACAAGTTGCCATGCCGCTCCGAGGTGGCCATGCTCGTCCGGCTCACGAAAAAGCTCGCCGAGGTCGTCAACGGTGTCGATGTTTCACGTTGGGCCGAAGGCGACGTGATTGAGTTGCCCGACGCAGACGCGCAGATGCTGATCGCCGAGCGATGGGCGGAGCCGCTCGTCGACGAAGGGCGACCGATTCGCTCACCGAACTGGCACCGCCACGTCCGTGCCGTTGCTGCGGACCGAGGACGACACAGCGGGAGCCGTGAAGCTGACGACGGCACTTTGCCTGCGGACGAACCAACTGGAGCCGATAAGTCGACAAGTGAGCTGCAATGCCTGAGACGGGGTCTCGCCGACCTGATTGGTCGTTGACGGGAATCCAAGTGTGGGCGACGACGAAGTAGCGATTCTCTCTCAGACCCATGGCAGCGAGAGAACCATGGGTGGTCGGCCACGGGGTCGATTCCCCATGACGTGGCTGGCGAGGTGGCGTTCGTGAGCGCTACTCTCCGCATCACCGACAGAACGCGAGCGTTGCCGGAACTGCTTAGCGAGTGGGACTGCGCGAAACAACTTTTGGTCTCACTTCAGGCACCGCTCCCTCGATGCTGTCGACAAGTCGCTCGATAATTTCACCAGTGTTGCAGCGTGGGCAGATGATGCGCAACATCTCCGCACCATCGAACACCCCGATAAAGGAATGGTGCTGGCACGCCCTGCACGCCACGACGATACCCGATGGATGTTGGCAACGTGCGGTGACTTGCGTCCGGTGGCTCCCGCATCGACTACACAGGCGCGGCAACTCTAGCGACATCGGTGCTGAGTCCTACAATTTCTATTCCTCGATTTTGTCTTGAAGAATCTGCCATTATGCTCGGCAGTTCGTTAGATGCACGCACTTGCGCAGCGGTCCGTGTGCCGAGATAGTTCAGTTAGCGACCAAAACTGTCGGCCGCAGTAGACGGTTTGCAGACTTGCGGCGAGACTATGGTTGCCAACAACGGTCGCAGATGTCCGCCGCCTACAGGCGACCCTCCGTGCCGTTGCGGAGGGCACCGCATCACGCGTTACGACGGCGACGTGTCAGCAACTCCACCGCGAAGAACCCGTTGCAGCGTGGAGCGCGGCACACCTAGCCGTCTCGCCGCTTCGCGCGTCGGCAATCCGGCGACGGTGGCAAGCCGTTCAGCGGCGATGGGTCGGGGTGGTCGTCCGAGCCGCACACCCTGAGCCCGTGCCCGTGCCAGTCCTGCGAGGTCCTCGCTCACGGAGGCGTGCCCGCTCGAATTCAGCAATCGCACCTAGGACGTGCAGCTGTAAGCGTCCCGCAGGTGTGGTGGCGTCAATGCCTTCGTGCAGCGACACGAACCCGACACCGAGCGCGGTCAGTTCATCGACCAACATGATCAGGTGTTTGAGGTTGCGCCCCAGCCTGTCGAGACGCCAGCACACGACGACATCGACCTTGCGCCGCTTCGCCTCGCGTAGCATCGTATCGAGTGCAGGGCGCTTGTCCTTCGACCCGCTGACCCCGCGATCTACGTACTCGGTTGCCGTCCATCCACGCGCCTCGATATAGCGCCGTAACTCCTGTAGCTGATTCTCTGGTTGTTGATCGAAAGTACTTACCCTCGCCGAGCAACTCCTGAACCTGAGCTTCTGTCATCTCCGTCGTCAGCTGTCGCCACATGTTGCGATTCGGCAAGTCTTTTGGCGGCGACGGCAAACCGGGCTGCGCCTGTTGCGAAGGTCGACTTAGTACTACACGCTCTGGTGGCTCAGACCGCACCACCTTCGATCTGCGCTTTGCAAAGCCACGCCATAACACTTGGACGTTATGGCTGCGGCGATATCCATCGGCGCTTTGGAAGTTATTATCTATCCAGGAAAACCCGATTGGTTCGCCATCTGTCCCCAATGAGCGCGTCATCGCGGCGAGTGGCACTTCTTGGTCGAACAATTTGAAACCGTCTGCATCGGTGAATTGAAGGATGAGCGCGGCTGGCGCGGTAATGTCGATGGCCGCAGTCGAATAATCTCGAACGTCGAGTTGGTAATACACCATACCGTCCCGCCAGGCGGTTGCTAGGTGTATTTTGGCGTCCGCGATGAACGGCAGTTCTGGCCATTCCTTCTTCGTGCCCAGTGGCCTCGTGGCGTCAGATTCCAAACGTTGCTGCCACTGGTAATAACCGATTGCAGCAAGACCGAGAAGGAGGCACGCAATCGAAATTCCCAACCCGACCTTGAGAGTGCCCAGCAGGAAACGGCTCGCTTTACCCACGTCGCCCTCCTCGGGTTGATACCCACCGTCCTAACGGATCAGGTGGTTCACCCAAGCATAGGTCGAAGTGGGGGCCGGGCGGGCCGTTTTTATGAGACAGAAGGGCGGGCGGGCCAAGGGATCGGGCATCGCCAGAGCACCTTCCGCCAATCAACGGACGTAGGCGCTGCGGCTTCTTTCCGTTGCGGCCTACGGACGAATCGTGGCGCTGGCGACGAAACATCGCAGTGGAGCAGGGCGACGTGCAGCTCCGGTCTGTTTACCAGAACACAAGCGGCACCCGAGAGCCGATGACGCGATGTTGTGAAGGCGCGTCCTGTCTACTTGGCGCGTCGTTACGCTCGGCGGCGCATTCCCAAGCCGGTGAACCTTCCGCCGATTCGCCAATCAAACTGCCACGCGCCGTGCCACGCGAACACCCTGCCACGCGGTCTGCCACGCGGAAAATGACAGTGTCGGCGGTGCCGTGCTGGCTGGTGACAGGTTGGCGATCAGCGGAATTGTTCGGGAAATTGAAATGATTGGTGCGCCCAGCAAGACTCGAACTTGCGACCTCCTGGTTCGTAGCCAGACGCTCTATCCAACTGAGCTATGGGCGCGCCCTGATCGCGGCCGCGAGTGTGCCGCGCTACTGCCCCGGCGAGGTTCGCGCGAGGCCCGGAAACACGGATCCTAACACAAGGACTATAGGTAAGCGGGGCGGGCTGCAGGGCACGGCGCGGGGCACCGCTACTGGGTCGCAGCGACGGGCCGTACCAGCCCGTGACCGGCGGGGAACAACCCGGGCAACGTGATCGGGAGCTTCCCACTGATCGCAATCTCGCCCGCGATCGCGCGCACCGCCGACAGCTCCGCGTAGTCGGAGAAATCGTAGGTCTCGAGCATCGCCGGAAGCTCCGGCACACTGAGCGGGACATAGGGATTGCCAAAAAACACCGTCACAAACGGCTGCCCCCTTCGCGCGCTCGCACGCGCGAGGTCCTGCAGCAACCGCACGGCGAGCGGCGAGAGATCAAGCCGACCGCTGCCCGACGAAGCGCGCACGTACACGCCGGCCACAATCGCGTCGTAGCGATTCGCCATCGTCCTGACCAGCGCCAGCTCGTTCGTCGTCGTCTGATCGGAAATCTCGACCGCTTCCGTGTCGCGCCAGCGCGCGCGCAGCCCCGGAATCATCGTGCGGCTCGGCGCCGCGATTCGCCACTGCCCGGGGTAATCGAGCACCGACAAATACAGCACGCTGCCCGTGGCCGGGAGCTTGAGTGGGACGCTGCTCCGCTCGTCTTTGATCAACGTGATCGCTCGGTCGCTGACCAATTGCGCCGCCGCCGCGTGACGACGAGAGCCGACGACCTCGGGCAATTTTTCGAGGCTCACCGCGCGCGTGCGATGCAGCCCGAGTCGTGCTTTCGCGGTCAGTATCCGTCGCACCGACGCTTCCAGTCGCGCCCGCGGGATCTGCCCCGATGCCACTGCCGCCTTGAGCCCACGAAAGCCATCCATCGTGTTGCGCAAGTCGAGAATCACATCGATGCCGGCATTGAAAGCCTTCACGGCGTTGGCACCATCAGAGCCCAGATGTGTCACGCCGTTCATGTTCATCGCGTCAGACACGATGAGGCCTTGGAATCCGAGCTGCTGGCGCAGCAACCCCGTGACCACCGGCTGACTGAAGGTCGCCGGGCCGGGCGTCTTGTCGAGCGCGGGCATCTCGACATGCGCCACCATCACTGCGTCCGCGCCGGCGGCAATGCCTGCGCGGAAAGGTGCCAGCTCGATCTGATCGAGTCGAGGACGATCGTGGGGGACCACGGGAAGTCCGAGGTGTGAGTCGACGCCAGTGTCACCGTGCCCCGGGAAATGTTTGAGCGTGGCCATCATCCCGCCACGACGCAAGCCCTGAGCGAACGCGGTGCTCAGCGCGCCAACGCGGCCGGGATCCTCGCCGAACGATCGAATGTTGATCACCGGGTTGCGCGCGTTGTTGTTGACGTCGGCAACCGGAGCAAAATTGAGGTGGACACCGAGCGCGCGGCCCTCAAGAGCCGTGATGCGGCCCGCCTCGAGCGCGAGCGCCTCGTCTCCGGCAGCGCCAAACGCCATCGCGCGCGGAAACTTGGTCGCACCCGCGATGCGCATCCCGACGCCCCACTCGAAATCCGCAGCGGTGAGAAGCGGCAGCGGCGAGACGGCCTGAAGTCGATTGAGCATCGATGCCAGATCGAACGGCTGGCCGAGAACGATGTTGCCGTAGGTGCCGTTGAGCAGCACCGGAGGAACAGCTTCTTCGCCGCCAAATCCAATCACGCCGCCGATGTGCGCGTCGCGAATCAAGCTCGCCAGTTGCTCGTAAATTTCGGAATCCGTGCTCGTGTAAACCGACGCGAAGCGGGGCATCAGCACCTGCCCCACCATCTGGTCGAGCGTCAACTTCTTCAACGTCGAGTCGACCCAGCGCCGTGCCTCGCGATCGAGTGGCGCAGGCGCCGGCGATTGTGCGGCGAGCGCCGCGAGGAATAAAGTCGCGCAAGCAACAACAAACCAAACCGGGTGACGGCGGACAGTGCGATATCGCCGGTCGCCTGGTGTGGTCACTGAGCGACCTGTTGCACCAGGTGACCGAGCTCAGGAATCAGGAGCTCGGTCATCGCAAGACGGACCGCGTCCTCTGAGCCGGGGAGCGCGACGATGATCTTGCCCCGCGCCACGCCGGCGGTGGCCCGACTCATCATTGCGGCCGGACCGATCTCGTTGAAGCTCAACATTCGGAAGAGCTCGCCGAACCCGTCGAGCCGCTTGTCGAGCAGGCGATCGATGGCTTCGTAGGTGCTGTCGCGCGAGGTGATGCCGGTGCCGCCGGTCGTGATGATCACATGGACATCGCCGTTGGCCAGCTGATCGAGCAGCATGCGCTCGACGTCAGCGGGCTCATCTCTGACAATCGCGTGGCCGGCGACGATGTGCCCGGCTGATGTGAGCAATTCGATGATGGCGTGACCGCTGCTGTCAGTGGCTTCGGTCCGCGTGTCGCTGACGGTGAGGACGTAGCAGCTCACGAAACGCGGTGCGTTGGCCTTATGAGACTGCTGGGACACGGGGTGATTATAAAGGGCGGCGAGCTTAGGGCTTACAGCTGCCGGTACAATGCTACCGTTGACCGTTGACCGTTGACCGTTGACCGTCGACCGTAGACTGACGACTGCTATGTCCCAGGCGATGCGCCCGATCAAGGACACGATCCCGCTCGACGAAGCGCGGGAGATTATCGACACGGCGATGCCGCGGATGACGCGCGTCGAACGTGTCGCGCTCCTCGACGCCAACGCGCGTGTGCTCGCGCACGATGTCACATCCGACCGGGACGTGCCGCCGTTCTCTCGCGCCGCCATGGACGGTTACGCTGTCGTCGCCGAGAACACCTTCGGCGCCAGCCGGTTCGATCCGAAGACGTTGCGCGTCATCGAGAAGGTCTACACCGGACAGATGCCGGTAAAGCGTGTGAACGCCGGCGAAAGCGTGGAAATCGCCACCGGTGCGCCGATGCCCGACGGCGCCGACGCGGTGGTGATGGTTGAAGAAACGGAACGCGGGACGAGCGGCGACGTCCACATCCTCACACCGGTGTATCCGCGGCAGAACGTCGGCAAGCAGGGTGCCGACATCGTGAGTGGCCAGACCGTGCTCCGTGCCGGCGACGTCCTCAACCCGAGCCGCATCGGCGCCCTGGCCGCTCTTGGCATCGTCGACGTCGCGGTCTACGCCAAACCGCGACTGGCGATTCTCTCAACCGGCAACGAGATCGCCGAACCGGGCGGGCCACTACAGCCCGGACAGATTTACGACATCAATCGGTTCACGTTGAGCACCATCATCGCGGAACACGGCGGCGTGCCCATCACATATCGCACGGCGGAGGATACGCTCGACGATCTGCAGCGCGCGATTGATGCCTGTCTCGAAGACGACGTGCTGGTCTTCTCGGGTGGAAGCTCTGTCGGCGAGCGCGATCTGATCCTGGACGTGATCGGCCGCCGCGGCGAGATCCTGTTTCACGGCATCGCGGTCAAGCCGGGCAAGCCGACTGTGTTTGGGGTCGTGTCCGGCAAGCCGGTGTTCGGGATGCCCGGCTACCCCAGCTCCTGCCTGTCCAACGCCTACATGCTGCTCGTGCCTGCCCTTCGCCTGATGGCGCGCCTGCCGCCGCATCACGCCCACACCGTCCAACTCCCGCTCGCGCAGCGCGTCGTCTCGACGACGGGACGGCACCAGTTCTACACCGTGCGCATCGTCGATGGCCAAGCCGTACCAGCGTTCAAAGCGTCGGGCGACATCACGTCCATGGCCCACGCCGATGGCTACATCGAGATCCCCGCGCAAACGGACATCGTCGAGAAAGGCCAGCTCGTGGAGGTGAAGCTCTTTTAGGTGGCACGCGTCAGGTGTCAGGTGGCAGGTTTCAGGTGGCAGGTGGCAGGTTTCAGGTGGCAGGAATCAGGTATCAGAACGAGAGGACGTTCTCCAGGTAGAAAAACACGAGACGGTCCGCGGCGAACGTTCGTCGTACGACGTCACTTCCTTTCATCCACCCCACATATCCATTCATCGACCAGTAGCGCTTGAGCGAGACGTCGATCGAGCCCTCCGCGATCGTGCCCAGCCGAGTGGCGCCCCCCGACGAGCGAGTGGCGAAGCCGAAGAACGTCCCGGTTCGACTCGTTGCACCGCTCCCGTAATACCAACGGTCTGCGGCTTGCGCCAGCGATAGACGATGGACCTCCGCACGCGCGGTCATGCGGGAACGCGGCTCGAAGGAGATCTGCGCAAACATGTCCTGCACATTCATCAGCGCGTAGGTCGTCGACGCCGAATAGCGCTGCACGCTGGGCAGCATTTGAAAAAACGTGTGATGCTCGCGATCGTCCGGTGCAGCGTCGCCCGACGCGCGCAGCATACCGGCGCGGAGCCATGGACGGCCGGACGCCTGCCATCGATAGCCGACTTCTAACGCCGCGCTGTGAGCAACGTGCTTCTGGCCGTACCAGTCTCCGGTTTGTGCGGCGAACCACACGACACCATCCAACTCACCCGGCCCGACGCGAACAACGCCGACGTCCGAGACGCCGAATGTGCCAATGGAGACATCCGCCTTGGACAAACCGACCATTGCGTTGTCCGGGCGCGCGCGGACATCGCGCTGGTCGCGGTAGTGGTAAACAAAGAACTGCAACGCTTGATGCGGCAGGAGCGCGGGTTTCGCCGTCACCGATCCGGTGAGAACTTTCACGCTCGATATCGTGGGATTCGCCGATTCCTCATAGCCACCCTGGGTTGGAAACAGCAGCGATGCGTTGGCCGACCACGACGGCCGATCGACGTCAAGACGCGCGCCGTCGAAGCTGCGCTGAACGATCGACCATTCGAAGTCACCTATGAGTCGCGAACCGATGCGCTGCTGCAGCACGCCATCGATGGCGGCGTCACCCGAGGGCGTCTCGCTTCCGGACGAAAACCCCATGCGCCCGATCGCGATGGAGAGCCCGGGGACCACGTTCTTGATCCGTAGCATCGACGTCTTGATGTACAGCTGATACGCCTCGGCCGCTTCCGCCGAGAAGAAATACAACGCGCCGCCACCGAGGGCGCCAGGCCCAAACGCCCGAGACGGCAGTCCGAGCAACTGCGCGTATTGAAATGCCGCCTCTGCATCGAGTCGTCGGCCGCTGACAGCCACACCAAACGTCGCGCGATTGGCGAAAAAGCTGTAGTCAGGATCGCCGCCGCCGGGAGGCGGCTGAAAGAACGACCAGGTTTCGATCCGCGTCGTCTCGCGAAAGTACGCCTTGACGCGAGGTTCGTCCTGCGCCAACAGAGGTTGCGCCACTGCCAGGACGGCAAGACCCAGCAGTGACGCCAATCGGGGCCGATGCACTCAGCGCCCTACACGAACTGCCACCATGCGCATGCGACAGGCGGTCATCCTTGCAATAATTTATTGACCTCGCCCCAGTTGACTACGTTCCACCACGCCGTCAGATAATCGGCGCGGCGGTTCTGATACTTCAGGTAGTAGGCGTGCTCCCACACGTCGACGCCGAGGACGGCTTTCTTCCCCTCCATCAACGGATTGTCCTGATTCGGCGTGCTGCTGATTTCGAGCTTGCCGCGATTGTCGACGAGCCACGCCCATCCGCTGCCGAAGCGGCCGAGACCCGCGGCTTGCAATTGTTCCTTGAACTTGTCGAAGCTGCCAAACGAGGAGTTGATGGCATCGGCAACAGCACCGCTCGGCGCGCCGCCGTTGCTCGGTCCCATCAGCTTCCAGAACATCGAATGGTTCCAGTGGCCACCGCCGTTATTGCGCACCGCCGTGCGGATGTCCTCGGGCACGCTATTGAGATCGCGCAGCAGGTCGTCGAGGCTTTTCTTGTGGAGATCAGGATGCTTATCGAGCGCGGTATTCAGGTTCGTGACGTACGTCTGATGATGCTTTCCGTGATGAATCTGCATCGTCTGCGCGTCGATATGCGGTTCGAGCGCGTTGTTGCTGTACGGCAGCGCCGGCAGAGTGTGCGGCATTGCGGACTCCTAGTTGGTCGATTTGATTGAGAGCATGCGGTCGAGAGCGATCCTAGCCCATTTCTGCTGCTCCTCAGGTACGACGATCTCGTTGTGCACTTCTCCGTCGAGGAGACCTTCGAGGACCCAGAGCAGATGATTCGGTGAAACCCGGAACATCGTCGAGCACAGGCAGCCGAGCTGATCGAGAGAAATCACGGTCTTGGCCGGCGCTACCTCTTCTGCAAGACGGTGCACCAAGTGCACTTCCGTTGCGACCGCCCAGGTCGTACCAGCCGGCGCCTCGCGCACGGTCTTCAAGATGTACTCGGTTGATCCGCTGTCGTCAGCGGCACGCAGTACATCGAACGGGACCTCAGGGTGGACGATGACACGAACACCGGCATGCTGTTCGCGCACGGTCTCGATCTGTTTCGCCGTGAAGCGCACGTGCACGGAGCAATGACCCTTCCAGAGGATCAGCTTGGCGCGATCGAGTTGCTCCTTCGTCAGTCCTCCGTAAGGTTCAAAGGGATCCCAGACGACCATGTCGTCGAGTGAGACGCCCATTTTCCACGCGGTGTTGCGCCCGAGATGTTGATCGGGAAGGAACAGAATCTTTTCTTTTTGCCCCCAACCCCAGTTGAGCGACGCGGCAGCGTTCGAAGACGTGCAGATCGTCCCGCCGTGCTCACCGACGAACGATTTCACGGCCGCCGCTGAATTGATGTAGACGAGCGGCACGACGCGCGAGGCAACGCCCATCTGCTCGAGCTCGGCCCAACAGGTTTCAAGTTGGTCCGGCGCAACCATGTCGGCCATCGAGCAACCCGCGGCGAGGTCCGGCAGAATCACCCGCTGATGCGGCTGGGCGAGGATGTCCGCGCTCTCCGCCATGAAGTGCACGCCGCAGAAGACGATGTAGTCCGCCGCCGGATGCTGCGCAATCGAGCGCGCAAGCTTGAACGAGTCGCCTGTGTAATCCGCGAACTTGATTACCTCATCGCGCTGATAGTGATGGCCCAGGATGACGAGGCGCTCGCCGAGAGCCGCTTTGGCGGCAGCGATGCGCAGCTCCATCTCGTCGTCCGAAAGACCAAGGTACGCCTCAGGCAACGGCTGGCGTTCGTGGAGGCTCTGTTTCTCCACTTGGTTGAGGACGGGCAGAAATGTGGCGGTCATGGGCATTGTCGCTTGTGAAACTTTTCTCAATCTCCGAACATGAAAAAACCAAGCGCGGCGGTCCGGCTCATCTCGCCGGGGCCAGCACTTGGCTAGAACCCAATTATAGCAATGTTCGCAGGCAGTCGAAACCTCGCCGACTCAGCGTCGCCGGTTGCCCGGTTTGGCAATGAGCTCGTCGAGACGGTCGAAATCGGGTGGTTTGGTCAGGTGATCGTCAAACCCCGCGTCGAGCGCCGCCTTCACATCCGATTCCTGCCCATACCCGCTCAGCGCAATCAGCCGCATTCCTGCCGTCGCGGAGTTGTGGCGAATGCGACGGGCGAGGTCGAAGCCGTTCAGTTCGGGTAGCCCGAGATCGACTAAGGCGAGATCCGGCTTGGTCCGCTCGATGAGCTCAGCCCCCGAGAGGCCATCACCAGCGCTCTCGACCTTCAGTCCTTTGCTGTCGAGCAGGATCTCCATCATGCGGCGCGCGTCTTCCTGATCCTCGACCACGACCACGGTCTTGACCTTGAAGTCACGCACTGCGGGCTTCTTATCGGCCGCGTTCAACCCTCCAGCCGCGAGGGGGAGCCACACCGTAAACACACTGCCGCGGCCGGCGCCACCACTGGTGACCTCGACCCGGCCATCGTGGAGCTCGACGAGCGATCGCAGCAGAGTGAGGCCAATGCCAAGCCCACCGTCCGAACGAGCGAGCGTCTGATCGCCTTGCACAAACAGATCGAAGATACGCGGCAGTATCTCGGGCTCAATGCCGCGACCCTCGTCGCTGACACAGATGCGCGCCTCGCCATCCTGGCAGGACACGTCGAACCAGACGCGTCCGCCTTCGGGCGAGTACTTGCACGCGTTGCTGAGAAGATTCGCCTGAATCTGCTGCAGCCGGGCGGCATCGCCGAAGACCGGAACGGCTTGGTCTGCGATTTTGGTCTCGAGACGAATCTTCCGCTTCTCGATCAACGGTCCAAGCGCTTCCATCGCGGAATGCGACGTGTCGCGAAGATCCAGCGTCTCCTTGTGCAGCACGATGCGCCCGTGCGTGATCCTCGAGACGTCGAGCAGGTCGTCGAGCAGCCGCGACATGTGGCGAGCCTGACGCGCGACGACGTATCCCGCCTCCTGACACAGATTCGCGGATGCGTTCTCGCCCGAGATCAAATGCGTCGCGCTGAGGATCGCCGCGAGCGGATTGCGCAGCTCGTGCGACAGCATCGCCAGGAACTGCTCGCGGCGCCGCACGCCTTCCTGCACCTCCAACTCGGCCTGACGCCGCTCGGTGATGTCGAGGAACGTCACCACTGCGCCAATCACTTCGCCCTGCCGGATGATCGGGTGGCTCCAGTATTCCGCGGGGAACGACGAACCATCGGCACGCCAGAGCACCTCGTTGTCGACGTGGGCCTGCCGGCGATGGCGCATCGACTGGTAGATCGGCGAATGTTCGGGCGGATACGGCGTACCGTCGGGCCGGGTGTGGTGAATGAGCGGGTGCATCTGCTTGCCAATGAGCGCAGACGCCGATTCATAACCCAGGAGCCGCGCACTGGCGGCATTGCAGAAGATGCAGGCGCCGCTGAGATCGATGCCGTAGATCGCTTCGGCGGTTGAATCGAGGAGCAGGCGAATGCGCTCTTCGCGGTCGGCTATCTCCTGGCGGGCGCGCACGAGTTGAGTAATGTCGCGCGCAATCGCCGACACCCCCACGACGGCATTGTCCAAGCCAAAAATCGGCGAATAGGTCACCGACACATCAACGACGTCGCCTTCCTTCCGCAGGCTGAAGGTCTCGAGCCGATCGACGCCGCGCCCCTCGCGCACCTGCGACAGAACCGCATCGATCTCGGCACGGCGGTTTGCCGGTGACAAGAAGCTGACGTGGCGGCCAATCGCTTCCTCCGCGAGATGCCCGTAGAGTCGCGTCGCGCCGTTATTCCAACTGCTGATAATCCCGTCGAGCGTCACACTGATGATGGCGTCGTCTGACGACTCGACGATCGCGGACAGCTGCGCGAGGCGCGCGCGGGCCTGTTCGAGTGCCGAGATGTCGGTGAGCGTCACCACGACGCCGTCGGGCGTGCGGCTATCGTCCGCCGTGCGCGAGTCGTCAGCGCGGTTGAGGGTGAGGGCCGTCGGGCCAGCACTCGCCGGCTTCCGGGCGCGGTATGGCAGCACCCGCAGGAAGTAGCAGCGCCCGCGCTTGTCCCACGTCTGCGCCTGCACCGTGACGCCGTCGCGGAGCACGGACTCGATATCGCGCATGAGCGTCGGGTGCATCAGTTCGTGACTGAAGCTGCGCAGCGGCCGTCCTAAATCGTTGGGGATGACGTGGAAAACATCGCCCACGCGCGGCGTGAACTTGCGGATGCAGAGGTCGCGATCGAGGAACATCGTGCCGACATCGGTGCCGTTGAGGAGATGCTCGATGTCGTCGTTGAGCTCCTGCAGCTCCACGTTTTTCTTCTGATACTCCGCGTTGACGGTGTACAGCTCCTCGTTGACCGAGTGCAGTTCCTCGTTCGTGCTTTGCAATTCTTCGTTGGATGCGATCAGCTCTTCATTGGTGGCCTGCAACTCCTCGTTGGTCGTCTCGAGCTCCTGGATAGCGGACTGCAGGTTTTCCTTGGTGTACGACAGCTCGTCCTGCAACGCGTTCATCTGATCGCGATTGAGGATGCCGAAATCAACCGTCTCTGTGCTGGCGCGGTCGTTTGCGATGCTCGCGGGTTCGGCCGGAGACGACGAGATGGGGACGTCGCTCGGCTCGGGAGCGAGCGCGATCAGCACGTGCGCGAGTGAGCCATGCGCATCTGGTACGGGTTCCGCGCTCAGCGTATAACGCCGGCCCTCGCGGCCGAGCGCCAGGCCACCGTAGCGCACCGGTTCGGCGTCGCGTTTCACGCGCTGGAACGCGCCTCCGACCACGCTCCGAAGGTCGTCGGTGAGCATCTCGAGAAGGTTCTGCGATGGGCGACGGCCTTTCATCTTGAGCAGGGCTTCGACGCCGCCGTACGTGTCCAGCAACTGGCCGTGCTCGTCGACCAGGAAGCTTGGCGGCATGAAGCGATCGAGGAGCCGGTCGTAGGTGGCGAGAAGCTGCGGACTGATTGAGGCGCCGCGCCCGGTGCTGGTGACTGGCGTCTTCTGCGCGACGCCGGCGCGTGGCAACGGCAGCTTGAGGTCGCGTGGCAGCCCGATGTCCCGCTTCTTGCGGTATACCTTCGCATGCTCGTCGAGTGTGTCGAACTCTTCGAGAAGCCCACCCGGACTCTCGCTCGATCCGAGGAACAAGTAGCCACCTGGCTTGAGGCCGAAGTGAAACAGCGTGAGAACCGTCTTCTGCGCCGGCGGTTGGAAGTAAATCAGCAGATTGCGGCAGGCGACCAGATCGAGTTTGGTGAACGGAGCATCACGAATGACGTTATGCGGCGCGAAGACAATGCTCTCGCGCAAGTTCTGCGAGATCTGATAGCCGTTGGGACGGAGCGTGAAAAACTTCTCGCGACGTCCGGGTGTGATGCCCTGAACCTGTTCCTCGGTGTACACGCCGGCGCTGGCGACTTCGAGTGACGCCTTATGGACGTCGGTCGCCAGGATTTTGAGATTGACAGGTGTTCGGCGCGCGCCGAGCTGTTCATGGAACAGCATGGCGATCGAGTACGCTTCCTGGCCGGTCGCGCATCCCGGGACCCAGACCCGAATCTGTTCACCCGAGCCGCCCGCGATCGAGCGGCTTACGATGTCGGGGATCACGCGGCGCTCGAGGATCTCGAACGCCTCGTCGTCGCGGAAAAAGCGCGTCACGCCGATCAGCAGATCCTCATAGAGCGAATTCAATTCGCGCGGATCGCTGCGTAACTGCTCGACATACGCGTCGAGATCGAGCTTGTGGTTGAGCGCCAGCCGTCGTTCCACACGCCGCGTGACGGTCGTCATCTTGTAGTGCGAGAAGTCGATGCCGTATTCCACCCGCAGCAGCTCGAGGATCGCGTCGGCTCCCGAACTCATCGGCGATGGAGGGTCATCCGGGAGTGCTAACGGCAGCCCTCCACGCGCGAGCGCAGCAACTGCAGCGGCGATTTCTTCGGGCGGCAGCACGCGGTCGACCACTCCCGTCCGCGCGGCGCTGCTCGGCATCCCGTTGAACTTGGCGGACTCGATGCTCTCGCAAAAGATCACCCCGCCGGCTTTGCTCACTTCGATGATGCCGCGTGACCCGTCGCTGCCGCTGCCCGACAGCACCACCGCGATCGCGCGCTCGCCCAGATCTTTCGCGAGCGAGCGGAAGAAGACGTCGATCGGCAGCGTCAGGCCATGCCGTGGATCTCTGTCGCTGAGGAGCAGCCGCCGGTCGCGGATGATCATTTCCTTCATTGGCGGCAGCAGGTAGACCACGTCCGGCTCGAGCGGCATGTGATCCTCGGCCAGGCATACCCGCATCTGCGTGCGGCGTCTGAGCAGCTCATCCATGAGGCTCTTGAAGTCGGGCGACAGATGCTGGAGCACCACGAACGCCATGCCCGTATCGGGCGGCACGTGCGAGAAGAACCGTTCGAGCGATTCCAATCCGCCGGCGGACGCGCCGATACCCACAACTGGGAAGTCCACGGGTTCGCTCGCCGCCATCACTTGGTCTCCACGCTCGTCAGTCCCACTGACGACTGATTTAGCAACAAGTGATCCAGCACAACTGGGACGAAAATCTGGCGCGGCCGTCGTCGGTGCGCCAGCGCGCTACCGAGACTCGGAACGTGAGCAGTCAGGCAGTGACGGGTGATTCCTTCGCTGGCAGGCGGACCACGTTATAGAGCGTGTCCCGTTCGACGGGGTCGCGGGCGGCGTCGTGGATGAGCTGTTCGATCTCGTTCGTCGACAAGGCCGACGGCGTTCGCGCACCAGCCATGTGGTAAATCGTTTCTTCCTGCACGGTGCCATCGAGATCGTCGGCGCCAAACCACAAGGCGGTTTGCGCCACTTCCACTCCCGAGGAAATCCAGTACGCCTTGATGTGATCGACGTTATCGAGAAAGAGTCGCGCAACGGCGTGGACGCGCAATGTGTCGCTGCCCGACGGCGGCGGGAGCTTCCGCATCTGGTTATTGTCCGGATGGAAGGCAAGCGGAATGAATGCCTGGAATCCACCCGTTTGGTCCTGCAGGTCGCGCACCTGCTTCATGTGATCGACGCGCTCCTCCATGGTCTCGATGTGCCCATAGAGCATCGTCACGTTGGTGCGCATCCCCAGACCGTGCGCCGTGCGATGAATGGCCAGAAACCGGTCTCCGTCGCACTTGTCGTGGCAAATCTTCCGGCGGACACGCGCCGCGAAGATCTCCGCGCCGCCACCGGGCAGCGAATTGAGGCCGGCCTCCATCAGCTCGCGGAGGACTTGCTCGTCGGACTTCTTGTACAGATCGGCAAAGTAGGCGATCTCGACGGCCGTGAAGCATTTCAGGTGGACATCGGGGCGGATAGCTTTGAGGCCGCGCAGGAGGTCCGTGTAGTAGCTGAAAGGCAGTTCCGGATGGAGGCCGTTGACGATGTGGATTTCGGTCAGCGGTTCGTGCGCTCGCTGCCGCAGTTTGGTAAAGACCTGCTCCAGCGTCATCGTGTGCGCGTCGGGATCGTTGGGACGCAGGCGCGCGAACGAGCAGAAGAGACACGACGCTTCGCACACGTTCGTGGCTTCGAGGCGCAGGTTGTGATTGAAATAGGTGCGAGCGCCATGGCGCCGCTCGCGCTCGCGATTCGCCATCCAGCCGACGGCGAGGAGGTCCGGCGACTCGAACAGGCGCAGCCCGTCGTCTATCGTCAAACGCTCGCGGCACTCGAGCTTGTCGGCGATGTCGAGGAGGTTGGCGGACGCGAGGCGTGCGCGCACTATGCCTTAGTCTACATTTTGCGCACGGCACATGTGTCGTGTCGCCACCCCCTGGAGACAGCCTGCGCGTCGTGTCGAGCGGCGTTGAAAGACGGCGCGGATAACGGGATTTTGGGAGATTAAAAACAACCCAAAAAATTTGTCATCCGTGTACATCTCCGAATCCGCGCTGTTCTTCGGTCTTCGTTCTTCGTTCTTTGTTCTCAGTTCTTCGCGCCCCACACCTGCGCCCGCAGCGTGCGCGTGCGCGGGCCATCAAGCTCTGCCATCAGGATGCGCTGCCACTGCCCAAGCACCAGCTCGCCGCCGCTGATTTGCAGGGTGAGCGAGTGTCCGAGCAGCGTGGCACGGAGGTGTGCGTCGGCATTCATGCGATCGCAATCGGAATGCGCCGGATCGTTATGCCGGTAGTAGCTATCGCGGGCGACCAGGTCCTCGAGAAACTTCGTGATGTCGGCGAGCAGCGCGCTTTGCGATTCGTTGACGAACAAGGCGCAGGTCGTGTGCATCGACCACAGCGTTACCAGCCCCTCTCGAAGGTCGAACGGCCGCACGAACGCCATCACCCGGTCTGTGAGATCCACCAACTGAATGCGCTCGGCCGTCTCGACGGTCAAGGATTCGCCATGGATGACGAGCCCGCCGGCCGACGCGGAGGTAACCGTTGAAAGAGGCGTCTCGCGCGCGGTGACCGTCGAACTCCTGCTCATAACCGCCTATTTTCCCACATGTTATACTCCCGCTCTTAACCGACGCGTACCCAGGCAGTCAGGGAAGTTGGGTGTAAAGCCCACACGGTCCCGCCACTGTATGCGGGGAGCGCGCGTTCATTGTTGCCTCGGGGCAACCGTCACTGTCGATCGCGGGCCTGAAGGCCCGCGCTACAAGAACCGACGGGAAGACGCGAACGCACGTCACGATCCGCGAGTCAGGAGACCTCCTGTTTGGGTCACGTCCCTACGGCGCGACGACGCCGGGAGGTGACTATGATCTCGTTCTTCATGGGGCTCGCCCTATCGCTGGCGCAGCTCTCGGGCACGGTTCTCGATCCCAACGGACATCCTGTCGCAAACGCCACGATCGTTGTCATCGGTCCGACGACGGCACCGGTCTCCACGCGCACTGATGCGCAAGGCCGATTTCAGTTCGATCAACTTCCGGATGGACGCGTCGACATCACGGCATCGGCGCCGGGACTGATCGGCGAAGCACGCGCGGTTGCCGTCGGTGATGGCGCGCCCGCACGTGTGGACATCACGCTGCGGGTCAGCGCCGTTTCCGAAACGCTCGTCGTTTCTGCATCACAGATCGATCAGCCGCTCTCGCGTGTGGCCGATGCGGTCACGGTGATCGAGGGGACGGAGATCGCCGCCCGCCAGTTGTCGTTTGTCGCCGAGGCGCTCATGTCGGTCCCCGGGTTCGCCGTGGCACGCAATGGGGGGCCCGGCACGCTCACCTCGGTCTTTCCACGCGGCGGCGAGTCGGACTTCACGCTGGTGCTGGTCGACGGGATTCGGGCAAACGCGTTTGGGGGCGGCCTCGACCTCTCCCAGGTGCCGCTCGGCGACGTCGAGCGGATCGAGGTGGTGCGTGGTCCACAGAGCGCGTTGTATGGCTCTGACGCGATTGGTGGTGTGGTGCAAATCATCACGCGGCGCGGCGGACGGCCCTCTGCGACGGGTCGCGTCGAAGGCGGCAGCCGCCGGTCGCGGCGAGTCGCGGGGTCGACGACCGGCGAGCTCGACGGGTGGCATTGGCAGTTGGGCGGCGATTACTTCGCCGACGAGGGATTCACCGGGCAGGCTGCCAATGGCGAAACCGTGTCGAATGATGACGCCGAGGAAAAGCAGGCGTGGCTTGGCGGAGGATATCGGTCGACGGGCGGAACCGACGTTCATGCGACGCTGCGCCGCGTTGATACCGATCGAGGGGCGCCCGGACCATACGGATCGGATCCCGCGCACCGCTTCGAGGGGGTCGATCGCCTCTCTCGCGGAACAACCGAACGCTGGAGTGGCGGTGTGCGTGCGGTGCAGCCCTGGGGTGACGCCTCCAGTCGCGTGCGCCAGCGCATCGAGTTCGACACGGCGGATTTCGATCTCTCGTTTCTGAGCGCCTTCGGTCTGTCGGCATCAGAGACGCGGCGATCGCACGCGCGCACACAGACCGACGCGGTCCTTGGCGCGGGTATCGGGATCTCAGCCGGCGTCGATTGGATCGGCGAACAGGCGTCGAGCAATTTCATCATGGCAGCCGGCGAGGCGGTGCCGGTGAAACGCCACGTCATCGGCACCTATGGCGAGGTGCGCTGGGACGCGCACGAGCGAGTGACGGTTCAAGGCGGCTTGCGGGCCGAGCACATCACCCGCGAGGCGTTGGCGGTCAATAACGCCTTGGCCGCGGGCGACGACTCACTCGTGTCCGTCAATCCCAAGATCGGCGTGACCTGGCTCCTCAGCCGGCAAGCGCCGGGCCAAGGGGCACGCGCGTGGACGCGGCTTCGCGTCTCGGCCGGCACCGGCATCCGCCCGCCCGACGCGTTCGAGATTGCATTCACCGACAATCCAGCCCTCAAGCCGGAACGCAGCAAAAGCGTTGAGCTCGGCGTTTCCCAGGCGCTCCTGGGTGGCGCTCTGAGCCTCGACGCCGCCACGTTTTTCAATCGCTACGACGATCTGATCATTTCGGTCGGGCAATTGAGCGACATCAGCCGCTATCGCACCGACAACATCTCGAACGCGAGGGCGCGCGGTGTCGAGATTTCTGCGGTGTACCGGCCGGTGGCAGCGACGAGCCTCCGCGCGTCGTACACCTTTCTCGACGCGGAGATCCGCGCCATCGATCAAACGTCGCAGGCACCCTCACCCTATCAAGTGGGTGATCCGCTGCTGCGACGGCCGAGGCATCATGCTGCGCTCGACTTTGCCTGGACGACGGCGCGGGCGACGGTGTTTGCGTCGCTTGCGGCGCGCGGCACAACCCTCGATGCGGAACCGGCCTTCGGCCCGAGCGGTGGGTTGTTCGAGAACCCTGGGCGGGCGGTCGTGGAGACCGGTGGGTCGTTCCGCGTCGTGCGTGGTGTGGACGTGTTTGCCCGCGTGCTCAACCTCTTCGACAAGGCGTACGAGGAGGTGCTCGGGTTCCCAGCTCCAGGCCGCACCGCATTTGCGGGTATCCGCGTTGCTGCAGGCCGATAGCGTCTCGTTCGCGTACGGGCACAGTCGGGCGACGCCCGCCGGAGCGACAGCGCCGGCGGGCATGGTCCTCAATCGCGTGTCGCTGACGATCCCGAGAGGCGGCCTCGTCGGCATTCTTGGACCGAACGGATCGGGGAAAACCACATTGCTGCGCCTGTTGAGCGGCACCCGTCGTCCGTTTTCGGGGCGCGTGTTGCTCGACGACCGATCGCTCGATCGACACTCGCGGCGCGACATCGCGCGCAGAATCGCGGTCGTCCCTCAGGAAACCGAGCTCGCGTTCGAGTACCCGGTACTCGAGATGGTGCTGATGGGCCGGCATCCGCATCTTGGGCTGTTCCAGCTCGAAGGGCCTGCCGATTTCGCGATCGCGCGCGAGATGCTGCAGGCGACGGGCACCGCTGCACTCGAACATCGCCCGTTCAGCACGCTCAGCGGCGGGGAAAAACAGCGCGTCGTCATCGCCGCTGCGCTCACGCAAGCATCGGACATCCTGCTGCTCGACGAGCCGACGGCATCGCTCGATCTCGCGTATCAGCTCGAAGTTGCGTCGTTGTTGCGCGAGCTCAATCAGGTGCGTGGGATCACGATGGCGATCTCTACGCACGATCTCAACATGGCCTCCAGCATCTGTCACGAGCTCGTGCTGCTCAAAAACGGCGAGGTGCTGGCGCATGGTCCAACCGACACGGTGCTGACGCCCGACAACTTGCGGGCGCTGTATGGCGTCGACGCAGATGTGCATCGCCACGCGCAAAGCGGTCACTTGGTGGTGGTGCCGATCAGTCGGGTGTCGCGGTGACCGCCGCCACGCGTTTTTGGATCATCATTCCGCTGTTTGGCGTCTTCACCGCTGTGGTGATCGTGCTGGCACCGACACTCGGGAGCACGCCGATCAGCCTGGCGCGGGTGTTCGATCCGCAGATTCCGTGGGCGGAGAATGTCGACGCGCAGATCTTTTTCATCGCGCGCCTGCCGCGTGTGCTCGCCGGCGCACTCGTCGGCTCCACGCTGGCCGCTGCCGGTGTCGTACTGCAGGCACTCCTTCGCAACCCGCTCGCGACGCCGTTCACCCTTGGGGTCTCCGCTGGTGCGGCACTCGGCGCGATGGTCGCGATCGCGTTCCAGTTGGACGTCGGCGTGCTCGGCGCCACTTCTGTGCCCACCGCAAGCTTTGCCGGTGCGCTGATCGGCACGGGCATCGTGTACTTCCTGGCCACGCGCGTCCACGGCGGCCTGTCGACAACGGTGATTCTGCTCGCCGGGGTGACCCTCAACGCGTTTTTCTCGGCCGTCATCACCTTCGTCCAGTTCGTGATCGATATGGCCGACTGGTACCGGACGGCGCGGTGGCTCCTCGGCAACCTCGACGTGAGCAGCTTTCGACCGATTCTCGCGACCACGCCACTCTTGCTGCTTTCGTTCGGGATGTTCGCACTGCTGCCGCGATCGTTGAATCTGCTCACGATCGGCAACGATGTGGCGGCGTCGCGCGGCGTTGACGTGACACGGGTTCAGCGCATCGCGTTCCTCAGCTCGTCGCTGGCCACCGGCGCTGCCGTTTCCCTGGCCGGGCCAATTGGCTTTATCGGCATCATCGTGCCGCACCTGGTGCGGCTGCTCGTCGGATCCGATCACCGGATTGTGCTCCCGGCCGCCACGCTTTTTGGTGCGGCGTTTCTGGTGTTATGTGATCTGTTGGCGCGCACGATCATGACCCCGATAGAACTGCCCGTGGGGATCGTCACGGCCATGATCGGCGGACCGTTCTTTCTGTGGTTGTTAGTGAGGCGCGCGTGATGACAGAAGGCTTACGGCTTACGGGTTACGGCTTACGGATCGCCGCGCTTCTGTGCCTCGCGAGCGTCGTCGCCGCGCAAGCGCCGCCTGCACGGATCGTATCGCTCATACCGGCGTTGACAGACATGCTGGTTGCCATCGGTGCGCGGCCGCAGCTGATTGCCGTGAGCAGCTATGACGACGATCCCAAGGTGAAGGATTTGCCGCGCGTCGGCGCGTTGCTCGATCCGGATGTCGAGCGCATCCTCTCATTGCGTCCAGATTTGGTGCTCGTTTACGGGAGCCAGCAGGATCTGAAGACGCAGCTCGCGCGTGCGTCGATCCCGACGTACGACTATCGACACGGCGGGTTGACGCACGTGATGAACACGATCCGAGACTTAGGGAAACGGGTCGGCCGTCCGACGGAAGCGGAGCGCCTGGCGACGAGCCTCGAACAGCGTATCGCCGTAGTCAACGACAAAACTGCGCGGAGGAAAAAACCGCGCACGGTGCTGGTCTTCGGGCGCGAGCGCGGAACGCTGCGTGGCATCTACGTCAGTGGCGGGCGCGGGTTTCTCCACGACATGCTCACGGCAGCCGGCGGCGTCAACGTGTTCGCCGACGTCACAACGGAGTCGGTTCAAGCCTCCTCCGAGTTGATTCTGACGCGTGCCCCGGAGGTGATTATCGAGCTTCGGACCACAGACGCGTTTTCGAACAGTGCGTCGGCGCAAGAGATCGAGTCGTGGAATGCGCTTTCGAGCGTGCCGGCTGTCCGCGACCATCGCGTGCATCTTCTGGTTGGCAAGTCGCTCAATGTGCCGGGCCCGCTCGTGGCCGACGGCGTCGAGCAAATGGCGCGCGTCCTTCACCCCGAACTCTTCAAGTGAATGCGGTCATCGAATGAAGATCCTTCTGAGCTGGTCCACAGGGAAGGATTCGGCATGGACGCTTCATGTGCTGCGCCAGCAGTATCCCGGCGCCGTCGCCGGTCTCCTGACGACCGTCAATGAGGCGTTCGATCGTGTGGCGATGCATGCCGTGCGGCGCACGCTCGTCGAAGCGCAGGCCGATGCCGCGGGGGTCCGCCTGCATGCCGTCGACATCCCGTGGCCGTGTTCGAACGCGCAATACGAGCAGGTGATGACAACGGCGGTGAATGGCTTTCTTGCCGAGGGTTTCACGCACGTGGCCTTCGGTGATCTGTTTCTCGAGGACGTTCGGCGTTACCGTGAAGACCGGCTGGCGGGAACGGGGCTCACACCGCTGTTTCCGCTGTGGAAAACGAAGACGACGGCGGAACTCGCGCACGAAATGATCGAGGGCGGCTTGCGCGCGTATCTCACGTGCGTCGATCCGAACAAGCTCGACCGTTCATTTGTGGGCCGGGCCTTCGACGCTGCGCTGCTGGCGGAGTTACCGAGCGGCGTCGATCCCTGCGGGGAGAACGGCGAGTTTCACTCGTTCGTGTGGGATGGGCCGATGTTCCAACAGCCGCTGGCCGTCCTTGTGGGCGAGGTGGTAGACCGGGATGGCTTCGTGTTTGCGGACCTGACACCTGACACCTGATACCTGATACCTGATACCTGATACCTGATACCTGATACCTGATACCTGACATGTACCCACGGCGAATCATCTGTCTGACAGAGGAAACGACGGAGACGCTGTACCTGCTCGGCGAAGGCGATCGCGTCGTCGGGATCTCGGGGTATACCGTCAGGCCGCCCGAGGCGCGCGAGAAGCCAAAAGTCTCGTCGTATCTCCACGCGCGCTACGACAAGATTGAAGCGCTCGAACCAGATCTCATTCTTGCGTTTTCGGATCTCCAGGCCGACATCACCAACGAGTTCGTCCGCCGCGGATACCCGGTGTTCACCTTCAACCAGCGGAGCGTTGCCGAGATCCTGCAGATGATTTGCGTCCTCGGCGCGATCGTGGGTGTACCCGAGAAAGGCGAGGCTCTGGCACGCGATCTCGAGGCTGGACTCGAGGCCATCCGGCAATCCACGTCGGCGTGGAAAAAGCGTCCGCGCGTGTACTTCGAAGAGTGGCCGGACCCACTCATCTCGGGCATTCAGTGGGTCGAAGAACTGGTGGAGATCGCCGGCGGAGACCCGGTGTTCCCGGCGCTGCGCCACGCCCGGCTCGGAAGAGACCGGATAGTCACAAGCGAACAGGTCGTGAAGGCAGCGCCCGACGTGATTATCGGGTCGTGGTGCGGCAAACCCGTGCGCAAAGAGAAAATCGCCGGGAGGGCCGACTGGGACCGCATTCCGGCGGTGCGCAACAAGCAGATCTACGAAGTCAAGTCGACATTCATCCTGCAGCCAGGGCCCGCGTCGCTCACCGACGGCGTGCAGCAGGTGCATGCGATCCTGAAGTCGGTCCGTGAGCGCCTTGGCGCTTGAGCTACCCGCCTACTTCTGCACGTTGAACCACGACGGCAGCATCATGTCGCGCATGGTCCTCAGGCCGGGCGGCGACTGCATCACTTTCGGGATCGAGTTCACGGTGATCGAAGCCGTCGCGACGTCGCCGTGGACACCGCCGCTGATCTTCTGTTGAATGCGCGGGTTGCCCTCGATGGTGACGGCATCGAAGCTCTCCGGGGCGCCCAGATACGCCTCCATATGCAGCGTAATGACGGGCTTGCCGCCCTTCCAGCCGATGCCGTCCTGGACGATGCCGCAGACGTACCCCGCGTCGACGGCGATGTACTCGCTTTCCACGGTCGCCGCCGCGATTTTCGGGTGGATCTCGTCGGTGACCTTCTCGAGCTTCCATCCGAGTGCGTCGCCGATCATCGTCACCGACTCGGCAAGCCCGACATGCCGAACGCTGCCGTCAGCAACTTTGCGCTGAAACTGTTCGTCGGTGAGCCCCGAGCCAATCTTTTGCTGAAACGGAAGACGACGGGAGCGGGCATCCTGCACGCGGTCGACGCGAATGCTGTCGACACGCTCGCATACGCCCGTCAGCATGATGGGCAGCGCGTCCATCGTGAACCCGGGATTGACGCCGGTGCCAAGCACAGCCACCTTGGCCTTTTTCGCCATGGCGTCGATCTGTTTTGCGAGCGAGCGGTTCTTCCCGACCGGATACGAAAGCTCCTCGGTCGTGCTCACAATCGGGACGCGCGCCTTGAGCACGGCTTCGATCTGCGGCATCACTTTCTTCAGCGACGAGCTTGTGCAGAGGATGACGACGTGCGGTTTCGTGGTCTTGAGCGCGCCGGAGGCGTCGTTGGTGACGCGCACGTTCAGTTTCTTGCCAAAACCGATCACATCGCCGAGATCGCGCCCGATCTTGGCGGGATCCACGTCGATGCCGCCGACGATCTTGAATCCCTTGCGAGTGGCAACCTGGCGCGCGACCGCCGCGCCGATGGGGCCGAGTCCGTAGAAGACAACGTTGATGGCCATAACAGCCGAGCGATTATAACGAGGTAACATCACGCGCGCCACGACACCATGCGACACGACCGACATCGAGCCAAAAAATCCGTGCGCACACACTGGTGGCTAGCCGCCATCACCGCCTGTCTGGCGATGATCCCCACCCGCGGACAAGAACCCGCGCCGCGCGTCGAACCGTCTCCCGCTGCCACGTCGACAACGGTCGATTCGAAGGTACCCGCGGCCCCGCAGCGCAGACAGAATGACACCCCCGCACCCGGAGCCTTGTCGCCGCGAAACGCCAACTACGACATCGATGTTCGCCTGGATCACGCAGGGCGGACGCTTGCCGGCACTGAAATCATCCGCTGGCGCAATATCGGCTTCGCGGCGGCCGACTCGCTGCGGCTGCACCTCTATTGGAACGCGTGGGAGAGCCCCCGGTCGACGTGGATGCGCGAGCGCGCGCTCGCCGGTGCCGCCGAGAACTATGCTCCAGGGGACTGGTCGTCCATGCGCATCAGCGCGATTGCCGTGGCGAATTCGGATGGCTCGGCAGGCCTCGACCTCATGCCCGGCTTTAAGTACGTGCAGCCGGACGATGGCAACCCGGACGACCGTACGTTAGCTGCCGTTGGGCTGCCGGCACCGGTGCCGCCCGGTGGCGAGATCGCGATCCGCGTCGAGTGGACGGCGCGTGTGCCACGGACGTTTGCGCGCACCGGCGGCATCGGCACCTACTACTTTCTCGCGCACTGGTTCCCGAAGCTGGCAGTGTTCGAGGAACGGGGGTGGACCGCGCACCAATTTCACGCCAACACCGAGTTTTTCTCCGACTACGGGCGGTATGACGTGCGCATGACGGTGCCAGGCGGATGGGTCTTAGGCGCGACTGGCACGCAGCAGGGCACGACGGCGAATGGTGACGGCAGCGTGACGCATCGCTACGTACAGGATGACGTGCATGATTTCGCCTGGACGACGAGCCCGGATTACGTCGAGCATCGCGACACGTTTCGTCACGAGCGCTTGCCGGCGGTGGCGATCCGCCTTCTCCTGCAACCCGAGCATCGCGGACAGGAGGATCGGCACATTCGCGCGACCCAGGCGGCGCTCAAGTACTACGGCGAATGGTACGGTCCCTATCCCTTCGACCACATCACCGTCGTCGACCCGGCGTACCAAAGTGACGCGGGTGGAATGGAGTACCCGACGCTCTTTACAGCCGGGACGCACCTCCTGAGCCCGCGACACTCAAATGATCCGGAAGGCGTCACGGTGCACGAGGCAGGGCATCAGTTCTGGTATGCGATGGTGGGTAACAACGAGTTCGAGCATGCGTGGCTCGACGAAGGCCTCAACACGTTCTCCGAACAGCGTGTGCAAGCGATCGCCTTTCGCCCCGACTACCGACTCGAGCGATTTTTTGGCGGATTTCTCCCGTGGCAGTTTCGCGACATTCCGCTCCGGCGCGAAAGCGATGGCAATCTGCTTCCGCAGTATCGCGGCGCTGCCGAATGGGACGTGCCGGCAACGCCATCGCTACGCTACTGGCCGGGGACGCACGCCTGGATCACGTACGGCAAGACGGCCCTGTGGCTCAATACGCTCGAGCGGTATCTCGGTTGGGACACCCTCCAGCGCATCCTGTCCACCTTCTTCGACCGGTGGAAGTTCCGGCATCCGCGGCCGGAGGATTTCTTCGCCGTCGTCAACGAGGTGAGCGGGCGGGACATGACGTGGTTCTTCGATCAGGTGCACCGAAGCTCCAACGTGTTTGATTACGCGATCGAGCGGCTGGATCACGAAGACGTGTCGCACGAAGGCACGAAGGTGGGCGAAGGCGCGAAGGGGACAGAGAACGTACGGACCACGGTTGTCGTGCGCCGTTTGGGTGAAGCCATCTTTCCGGTCGACGTGCTGGTAACGTTCGAGAACGGTGATCAGATTCGAGAAGCATGGGACGGTGTCGATCGCTGGAAGGTGTTCACGTACGAGCGTCCCACCCGGCCGCGGACCGCACAAGTGGATCCCGACCAAGTGCTGCTCCTCGACGTGAACTACACGAATAACAGCCGGACACTCGAGCCGCGGACCGACGAGGCGGCCACGAAATGGTCGCTCAAGTGGATGGTGTGGTTGCAGGATCTGATGCTCACCTGGGGCTTCTTTGTTTAGCGCGTTCGTTGAGGGCATGAAACGAGTGAGGCGTGCGCCGGCGTTGGTGGCGGGCGTGTGGCTCACAACGTTTCTGCTCGCGCTGGCCGCTGGCATTGTCGCTCCGCGTGATGCTCAGCGAGCATCTTGACGCGAGCCTCGAGGCCACTGCGGCGGCCGTCGGGGTCAACTACGACTGGTGGAACGAGTTTCTCGCCCAGACCGCGGGGCTTGGACAAACCTTCGTACCCGCCATCCTGGGCTTTGCCGCCGTCCTCAAGAACATCAGCTCGATTGCGGACGCTCAGCGGGTGCCGACAGTGATTGCCTTGGCGATCGCGGCAAACGTCCTCCTGTCGATCTTTCTCATGGGCGGCGTGCTCGACCGGTTGGCCCGCGACCGGCGCACCGGAAGCTACGGTTTCTTCTCTGCGTGCGGTATGTACTTTTTTCGCTTCCTGCGACTTGGTGCCGTTGCGGGCGTCGTGTATTACGTGCTGTTTGCCGGCCTGCACGACTGGCTGTTCGACGGGTTGTTCCAGGCGATGACGCGTGACCTGACGGTTGAGCGGACGGCGCTTTTTTACCGGGTGTTGCTCTACCTCGCTTTTGCAACGGTGCTCGTCCTCGTGAATGTCTACTTCGACTACGCGAAGATCCGTATGGTTGTCGAGGATCGCCGCAGCGTCGTCGGAGCGCTCGCGGCCTCGGCGCGATTCGTGGGCCGTAATCCTGGTGCCGTCTTCGGGCTCTACCTGCTCGACACACTGGTGTTCCTCACCGTCGTGGCGCTTTATGCGCTCGTGGCGCCAGGTGCAGCCGGTGGCGTCGCCGCCTGGGTGGGGTTTCTCGTCGGACAGGTGTATATCGTGCTGCGAGTGTGCGTGCGCCTGCTGTTTGGCGCCACGCAGATTGCGCTCTTCCAGAGCCGGCTTGCGCATGCCCGCTACACGGCCGCGCCGATATCAGTCTGGCCGGACTCGCCCGCCGCTGACGCGATCAGCCCGCGGTGAGCGGCGCGTGGAACATCCGCGCCGCGATTTGCGCCTTTTCCGGCACCGATACATTGCGATCGAAGAGCGGCACGATTTGCGCACGCAGTTGCGGCGACAGCACCACTTCGAGAAACTCCACCGCGTTGTCATGAACGATCGGATCGTCGGACTGCAGTCCAACGTAGGCGCTGTGCATGTCGCGATCCGGATACAACATCTTGAGCAGCCGAAAGATGCGCTCCGCCTCCTGCGGCAGACCGTCGATGAGTCCTTGTGCAATCGATCCGGGTTCGCGTTCGCCGGTCGCATCGATCGTGGCGAGGACCTGATAGGAACGGTAATGTCCTATCACTTCGGCCGTCAGGAGCGTCTCGAGTGTATTGCGCTCCAGACGCCGGTTCGGGTGCTGCTGCTCCAATTTGTTGAGCGCGATAATCACGCGATGACGAACCACCGCATCGTTGGCGAGGATGTTGTCCATCAGCGCCAGGTGGGACGCGCGAGAGCCGACGACTTGTAACACGGCCGGCATCTCACGCCGGATCTCGATGGGCACATTGGCGTCCGCCAGCGCGATTCGTATCGTGCTGACGACCGCGTCGCCGAAGCTGCCGAGCGCGGCCACGGCTTCTTCGGTGAGTGCCGGGTTGCTGAGCCTGTCGATGAGAAGCCCGATCAAGCCGCGCTTCCGCAACCGCGACACTGCCCGGATTGCCGCCGTCGCGACCTCCGGATCCTCATCGGTGAGGAGCAGACGCAGGTCGGCCTCGAATACATCAGGCAGCATGCCGAGCAAACGCGCCGCTTCGAGACGGACGCGCCGACCCGCCACGCCACTCTCGGCAGCCATGGCGCCGATAATCGCACGCGCGGCGTCGAGATTTTGCGCGCGGCCCGGGCGCGCGAGAAAGGCGGCCATGGCGGCACGCAGCGAGAAGTCGGGGAATTCGCCCAGTTGCTCGATCCGTTCAAGCGGGTCGATATGCGCATGCTCCGCGAGATACAGCAGCGCCTCGGTGCGTACCTCCAGGTGCTGATCGTAGAGCAACCGTTCCACGTCGTGTCGCACCGTTACGTCGGCCGCACGAGAAAGCAACCGCAACGCGTGTTGCCGCACATCCCCGGATGGGTGCTTGAGGAGCGCCCGAACCCCGGGATGCACGGTCCGGTCTTGCGCCATCTCGAAAAGGCTCAACGCATACAGAATCTGCTCGGGAGTGCCGGTGAGCCGTTCGGCGAGCATCTGCGAGGCCGAGCGCTCGATGACGCTGGCATTTGCGCGCTCGACATCGACACGATGCTGATGGATGCTCTCGCGCAGGTTTTCGACGTATTGCTTGCGTGCCACCGCCGCAGCCCATAGCCAGCAGCCCACGAGCACGAGCGACACCCACGACATTTGAATGGCCGTCAGCCCGATGACCGCGCCAAACAGCAGCACTGTGAGGCCGCCGCTCGCGTCGCCCAGGCGGTAGACAACCGTATCGATGAACGACTTCACGCGAAACGTGAGTCCAGGCGGCACGGGGAGATAGAGCAATTCAACGGTCGCCTTGTCGATCGAGTAGCGGAGCACCTGGTCGCTTCCCTTGACCGCGACCACCGCGAGGAGCGTGCTCGAGATCAACAGACCAGAGGTGCTGAGGGCGAGCGCCGCCGGGACGATGAAAAGCGTCACGCCGACGCCGACACGGCGCAGGACTCGGCCGGTGAGGAGCAGCTGCAGGGCCAGTGCGAGCAGTCCCGCAGCCATGTTGAACGACCCGAAGAACGCGGCCAGTGCGTCGGTGTCGGGAATGTTCGCCTTCGCGATGGCCTTGAACTGCCACCCCGCGATGGTGGTCACGAACGCGGAAAGCCAGATGACGAGCGCGATGGCGGTGAGGTACCGGGAACGCTTGACCTCTGAAAAGCTCGCCAGCAGCCGGCTTTCGAACTGGCCTCGGCCGTCGCTCGTCGCCGCCGCTTCATCGCTCACGTAGAGCGGGCGATGGTGCCAGATAAACCACACCAGAAGGGCAGAGATCGCGAGAGTGGCCGCGACCCACAACAAGGTGCTTTCCGTGCCAAAACGCGCGACCAGTACGCTGGTCGCCAGCCCCCCCACGATCCATCCGAGAATGGCGCCGGCGCCAATGAAGCCGAACATGCGTTTGGCCTCGCGCGTGGTCATCACGTAATTGGCGAGCGTCCACACCTGCGTCGGCACAACCACGCTGATGCACGCCAACCCAGATGTAAATGACGATAAAGAGCACCGCAGAGGGGTGCGCCGGGGCGCTGAGCCACCAGAACGCCATGGCGCTTGCGGCAAAGGCGAGAAGGCTGCCCACCTGCAGATTACGCAGATTGGTTCGCTCCCCCGCCCGAATATAGACGCCGGCGACGACCCCGACGATGACGGCGATGGCGATATCGACGTAGGGCAGGTCGATGGCCCGGAACCGGTCCAGAAACAGCGCGTCGCGGGCCGCCTTGCTGGCGACCGAGCCCGCCATGACCAGGAACAAATAGGCGAAGAGCGGCACCGCGCGGGCCAATTCGCGGCCAGTCAGCCCGAACACACGTTCCGCAAGAGAGAGCATCAAGAAAAGCAGCCGGGTGTTCTTATATCATCCCCCTGATGGCTGCTCCTGCGTCCGACTCCCTCGCGACTCGCCTCCTCAGCCCGTTTGCGCCAGTCCGCGAAGGCGAGGCTCGCACTGCCCTGCTGATGTTCGCCTATTCATTTCTGGCGATGACCAGCTACAACATCATTCAGCCGATTACACGTTCGAGATTCATCTCGGATCTCGGCGCAGCGAACATTCCCTACGTGCAGTTCGCGGCCGGGTTCCTCGTCAGCCTCATCATGCAGGGGTACTCCCGCATCACTGCACTGCTGCCGCGCAAATGGGTTATTCCCCTGTCGCAAGCCGCGATTGTCGCCATCCTCGTGCTGTTCTGGGTGCTGTTTCAGACCGGACAGCAGTGGGTGTCGGTCGCCTTCTACCTCCTCGGGCTTATTTTCGCCATTCTCCTCGTCAGTCAGTTTTGGACGCTGGCCAATACCGTTTACGACGCGCGACAGGCCAAACGGCTCTTCGGGTTCATCGGCGGAGGAACGGTCCTGGGCGGGATGACGGGCGCGGGCATCACGGCGCTCATCGCCGAGCGCATCGGCACGAACACGCTGCTGCTGTTCAGCGCCGCCATTCTGGCGTCGTGCATCTTCATCGTGATGGCCGTGCTCAAACGCGAAGGCGCGGCGCTCAAAGCTGAAGCCGCGCGTGAGGAGGAGCAGGGTCCACGGGCGCGTGAGGCGCTCAAGCTGTTTCTCAGTTCGAAGCAGATGCAACTCATCGCGGTGATCATCACGATGGGCGCGCTGGGCGCCGCCATTCTTGATCAGCAATTGAACATGGCGACCGAGGCGTTCAGAGGCGGCGGCGGGACTGATTCGATGACCGCGTTTCTCGGATCGGTGCGCTTCTATGTGTCGCTCGCCGGCCTCGTCATCCAGATGTTTTTGACCAGCCGGATCCATCGCCTCCTCGGCGTCGGCTTTGCCTTGATGGTCCTGCCGGTCAGTCTTGGTCTGATGGCCGGAGTCATTATGTTCAACGCGGCGCTGTGGGCGCCGGCGCTTGGCAGCATCGTTGATCGGTCGCTTCGCTACACAGTCGACAAGACGACGCGCGAGATTCTGTTCCTGCCGTTGCCGACCGACGTCAAGCTGCAGGCCAAGCCCTTTGTCGATGTGTCGGTCGATCGCATGGCGAAAGGCGTCGGCGCCTTGATCCTGCTGGTGTTGATCAAGCCGTGGGGGCTGAACCTCGGGTGGCAGCAACTGAGCTACGCCACGCTGGTGCTGGTCGCGGTGTGGATAGTCATGTCGATCCGCGCGAAGCGTGAGTACGTCGCATCGTTCCGGCGCAGTATCGAGCAGCAGGACATGCGCCCCTCTGAGATCCGGCTCGACACGGGGGATCTCAACACGATGGAAACACTCGTGCAGGAGTTGTCGCATCCCGATCCCAAGCGCGTCATTTACGCGATCGATCTCCTCGAATCGCTCGATAAGCGGCAATTGGTGACACCCCTCCTGCTCCATCACGAAGCGCCGGAGGTGCGGGCGAGGGCGCTCGCCGCGGCCGCTGCGGCGTCACCGAAGTACACCGCGAACTGGGCCCGCGGAGCCGAGCGCGCGTTGAAAGACCCCGATGCGGGCGTGCGCTTTGGCGCCGTCCGTGCCCTGGCGGCGATGCGCGGCGAGCGGGCGACGGAGATGATGCGTCCGTTCTTGAACGATCCGGATCCGCTCCTGGCGATTACGGCGGCGACGGCGCTCGCGGCAAGTGAAGTAGAGGACGACCGTGCGGCGGCGGAAGAGGCGCTCCGCGTACTCGAGTCCGACACGCGCGAGCAGGCCTCAGCGGTTCGCCTCGAAGTGGCACGAGCCCTCGGCGGATTGCCAGAGGCCAGGTTCCGCACGCTTCTCGTGCCGCTGATGTTCGATTCGTCCCTCGATGTCGCACGCGAAGCGATTCGCAGCGCCGGAAAACTCCCGAGTGGCGACTTTCTGCTTGTCGCTCCACTCGTGTCGCTGATGCGTCACCGGCTTCTCAAGGCCGCCGCGCGACAGGTACTCGTCGGCTACGGCGAAGAAATCGTCGACACCCTCGCCTATTTTCTCGCCGACAAAGACGAGGACATCTGGATCCGCCGGCATGTGCCGTCGACCTTGGCGCTCATCCCGACACAACGATCGCTTGATGTGCTGATGACTGCGCTGGCAGACGACGATGGATTCATCCGCTACAAAGCGGGGGCCGCAATCGAGCGGATCCGGCGCGATCAACCGGACCTTCGCATCGATCCCGCCGTCGTCGAAAAGCAGATCCAGCAGGAAGCGACCCGCGCGTTCAGTGCGTTCACGCTGCATTACAACCTGTTCGTGGTCGGCGGCCTCGACCCGGTATCGCTGCTGGCGCGCGCGCTCGAAGAGAAACATCGACGTGCCCGAGGACGAATCTTCCTCTTGCTTGGCATGCTGCACCCGCCGGCCGACATTGCGGCGGTGCGCTCCGCGTTGACGCAGGCGGATGCGCGGTTACGATCGGGCGCGATTCGAGTACCTCGATAACCTCCTCACCGGAGACATGCGCAAGCGCGTCATGATGCTGCTCGAAGAAATGCCCGACGCCGAACGGGTCAAGCGCGGCAATGTGCTGTTCAAGACGCGCGTTCGCGACGTCGAGGACACGCTCGCGCAACTCGTCCATGACGACGAGCAGGTGACGGCGGCCGCAGCGGTGCAGGTGGTGGAACGGCGCGAGCTGTGGTCGTTAGCCGATGATTTGGAGCACGTGCTGGCGCAACGCGATCCGCGCGACTGGGCGGTGTTCGAAGCGGCCTCGTGGGCGCTCGCCGCCCGTCGCGTGACGCCCGAACGCCGTCGGGCGCTCTGGCTCGAGCCTCTCCCGGCCGTCGAACTCGCCGATCGGCTGCGGCGCATCCAATTGTTCAACTTCGCCTCGGTCAACGAGTTGTTCCGAATTGCCGGCCTCGGGCGGCAAGTGCGACACGAAGCTGGTCGTGTCCTCTACGAGAAGGGCCGCGCGCCAGAGTCGCTGCAGTTCCTGCTCGACGGCCGCGTGACGGTTGAAGACGACGGGCAGTTACGAACGATTGAGGCCCCCGCCGTCCTCGCCTTCGAGAACGTGCTCGAAGGCAGCCCTGTGCGCGCGACGGTCCGGGCGACCGACACCGCCATCTGCCTTTCGCTCACGACGGAGGAGTTCCTGTCGCTTCTGTCCGAGAACGTCGAAATCGCGCAAGGGATCTTCCGGCTGTTGATCGAAACCGGTGGGCAATCGTTCGAGACGTCGGCGGCGACGCCGGGTGAGCGCGTCAAGTGGCAAAGCGTGCTGCATGGCCGGCTGACACCGGAAGTCGAGCGGCGCGTCGCAGCGGGCCTACAGGCGGTGGATCTCGTCCTGCTGCTGCAAACGAGTCCGCTGCTGACGCGCGCGACCTCCGCGCAGCTCGTCGCGCTCGCCCAAGTGGCCCGACCGGTCACGCTGAAGGTGGGCGCCGACCCACTCGTCGGTCTGGAGCCGTCCATTCTCGTGCTTCTCTCCGGCAGTGTCCGTGTCGAACGTGACGGCGCGGCGCCCGAGATGGCGGACGCCGGCGACCTCGTGGGCGTCGCCGAAACCCTCGGCGGCTTCCCATTCGCCAACCGTGCCGAGGTCGTGACCGAAGGCAAGGCGCTTCGGTATACGCGGACCGATCTCTTCGATCTGCTCGCGGACAACATCGACTTGCTGCAGGGGATCTTCAGCAGCCTGCTACGCGGGCGCACGGCGCCGGTGGTGTCGCCTTAACGAATTCTTTACAACCGGGATGTTACGTTCGTCCTGCGCCGGCCGTCTTACTACATAGGCGCTTGCGATATCGGAGGAACGATTCATGAAACAGCGTGGTTTAGTCGCCGCAGTGTTCGCGGCAGTGTTGGTCACAGGCATCACCGTCGCCGTCGTGGCACAGCCTCAGGGCGGCCCCGGCGGGCCGCCGCACGGGATGCGGCGAGGTGGTCCGGGTGGCCCCGGTGGTCTTGGTCTTCCAGGATTGCGGCAGCTCGAGTTGAGCGACACGCAGAAGGAACAGATCGGCACCATCACGCAGTCGCACCGCGACGAGATGCGACAGGTTGCGGAGCGAACGCGCGAGGCCCAGCGCGCGCTCGATGCGGCAACTGAGGGGAGTAGCGTAAACGAGGCGGACATCCGCGCCAAGAGCACGGCGCTGGCTGCCGCGCTCGGGGACGGTGCGATCCTTCGCGCCAAGATCAACGCCGAGATCCTGGGCGTGCTCACCGCCGAACAGCAGCAGAAACTCACCGAGCTGCGAACGCAACGGGAACAGCGGCGAAACGCTGCGCCTCGTCGCGAGCGCGGCGCGCGTTGAGCAGCCCGTAACGAAGGACGACGGACTGCGAGACACGGAGCGGCCATTCTGTCGACAGTCGACTGTCGACTGTCGACAGTTGCAAACGCCACCGGCAATTGAAGTGGCGTTTCGGATCAGAACCCGAGCCGCACTCCGATCTGCGCCTGACGCGGGAAGCCGCCGCCGCGCAGCGACTGCAGGATCAGGAAGTTCGACTGCCGCCGGTCGCCCGTTGGGTTGACGAAGTTGGCGGTATTGAACACGTTGAAGATATCGACATAGGTGTCGAGGGTGGCTCCCTGCCACGCCCGGAAACGATAGCCCAGCCGGACGTCGGCTTGATGAAAGTCCGGGCCGATCGCGCCGTTTCTCCCGCCCGTGTTGTCCACACAAATCGAGTTGAGCCCGACGCCGCAATAGTTGCCCGCTGCGAGCGGATCGAACAGCTCGCCGTTCTGATCGACATCGAAGTTCTGGTCCTCAATCGTCAACGGCGCGCCCGACAGGTAGCGGTAGACGCCGCTGATCGTCAAGCCGCCGGTCTTCGGCACCTCCATGCGCCCGCTCAGCACGAGGTTGTGGCGGCGGTCGGTGTCGGTCGGGCCCTCGTTCAAATGCAGCCGCGGATCTTCCAGCAACTGGAACAGGTTGCTGTCGGTGCCGCTGTTGCCCGTGGAGCCGCGTGAATAGCCGATCGAATAGGAGGCGCGGGCACCCCAGTTGTTGCCATAGCGCTTTTCGAGCTGCAGGTTCAAGCCGTCGTAGGTGCCGTCGCCGTCGTTGCGCCTCGTGAGGACCTGATTGATGAACGGCGGTATCCCAAGCTGACTGGCCAGCCCGAGAAGATCGGTGTACAGCAATGCACCCGTACGGCTGGTGTTCACGCGCACGGCGGGATTGAGGTTGTAGGTGACCAGCAGATCCACGGAACGCGAGTGCACGTAATCCGCGCTGGCGGAAAACTGCGTCCCAAGCTGACGCTCGAAGCCTCCCGTGAACTGATGCACCGACGGGACGACGCGGTCCGGGTTATCGAGGTAGACCACGCCGATGTTGCGCGCCAGCGATCCTGGTGGATACAGCTGGCGAATCAGCTCGTGGTTGACAACGGGACCGCCCGAGAGCAGCGGGTGGGTGGGGAAGTTCCCGCTGCTCGGACCCGGATCGACGCGGTCCACTGGGAAGCGGGCGGTGAACGACGAGCTGAAGACGCGTGCGCGCTCGAAGGACTGCACGATCTGGAAGTGTGTCTTCTCGAAGAAGCGCCCGTAGCCTCCGCGTACGACCGTGCGGCCGGTTCCACCAACGTTCCACGCCAGACCAATGCGCGGCGAGATGTTGTTCTTGTCGACTGGGATAGCGCCCGTCGGTGAAGAGCGGATTGAACTGCGCGGACAGCGGGAGAATCTCGAGGTCGTATCGCAGGCCCAGGTTCAACGTGAGGCTGCCGCGCCGGAGACGATCCTGAGCAAACAGGACGAACACTTTCGACTTCAGAAGCGTCGAGTCGCCGGCGGGTACAAGGATCGACAACCTCTCGGGATACGTCGTCGGGTCCGACGCGTTGAAAGGACGATCGGTGTTGAAGAAGAACGAACCGTTGCGGTTCCCTTCGTTATCGAGCCGGATGTCAGCATAGAGCCCCTGCGTTCCGACTTTCAGCTCGTGCTCGCCGCCGAAGCGGGCGGGCAGGAACCACGAGAACGTGTCGTTGAACTCGTAGGAGTTATTGCGGTTGCGATCGGCGCCGGGGTATTGCTGATCGCGGAATGTCAGCATCTCGAGCGTCGGCTCGAGGTCGACTTGCGCCGTACCGTTGTTGAACGGCGTCGAGGCAAACGCATTGTTCTCTTTGGTCACCGCGATGCGGACCGTGTTGAACTTGTTGTTGCCGAAGAGCGAATTCCACGTCCCGACCGTCGTCTGGTCCAGGTCGGTCTCCTCGCGCAGCGCGTCGAGCGTCCAAACGCCGGACACCTGGTTGAGTGTCGGCGACCGCTCGCTCAAGTAGCGCACACCCCACGAGTGCTTGGCGTTGAGCTGATGGTCGAAGCGCACCAGGTGATTCCAGACCCGAGTCTGTTGCGGGATCGAGTAGTTGAGCTCAGGCCTCGCCGCGAATACGTTGCTGCGTCCATCGTCGATGGCGACGCGTTCGAGGCTGTAGAAGAAATGCGCCTTGTTGCGGATCACCGGGCCGCCGATGGTGCCGCCCCATTCCTGTTTCTTTGTGTCCGGCTTCGGCAGATCCCGCTGTTCGGCGAGAAAGTCACGCGCCGTCAGGGCCGAGTCGGCAAAGTAGCCGAAGACGCTGCCGCGGAAGCGATTGGTGCCTTGCTTGGTGACCGCGTTGACCACGGCTCCGGTCGTTCGTCCGAACTCGGCGTCGAACTGGTTGGTGAGGACCTGAAACTCCTGCACCGCCTCCAGCACCACGCGGGTCTGGCCGCCAAACGACTGACCGTAGTAATCGTCGTTGTTGCCACCGCCGTCGACGGTGAAGTTGTTGTTCCGGGAGCTCTGGCCGTTGACGTTGATCGTGTCGCCACCAAAGGAGACTGTGGTCGACTGCACCTGAATACCAGGGAGAAGGCCGACAAAGCCCAACCAGTTGCGGGTCGCGTTCGGCAACTCCGTTATTTCTTTTTCCGAGACATTGCCGCCGACTTGCGACGACGTGAGATCGACGAGCGGCGAGTCGCCCGTCACCGTGACCGTTTCCTCGAGTGCGCCGACGTCGAGCACGACCTCCAGCGTCACCGTGCTACCGACCTCGAGGAGTACTCTCTCGCGGGTGTACTTCTTGAAGCCAGTGAGCTCGGCCTCAACGCGGTAGGTGCCGGGAACGATGCCGGTCACGAAGTAGGTGCCGTCAACGTTGCTCAACACCTGGCGGAAGTTGCCGCTTTCCTGGTGGGTGATAAGGACGGTGACCCCCGGCAGCACACCGCCTTGCGAATCCACGACGCGTCCGCGGATCGACGAAACACCTTGTTGGGCGCCGGCAGTTGAAAAGGGGAAGGCGAGAAGCCCCACGAGGAGGGCGAGCGTACTCATGCGCATACTACCTCCTGAGACAGCGAAGGCCGCGCAGCGATGGCTCCGCTCACGACCCGCCGAACATGCGATCGTTGGTAGCAGTGGTAGATCAGGACGATCGGCCACATGCGCGCAACACTAACGCCGTGCAACGTGCAAAGCAACGGAAAGGTAAGGATTCGCTCAGAGCCGATGAGGCAGAACCGGCCCTTCTGTAGCGCGCAATAATCGCAGCGCGTTGAGCGTCACGATGACGGTCGCCCCCGTGTCAGCCAGCACTGCCATCCAAAGCGCCGCAATTCCGAAGGGCGCCGCTGCGAGAAACGCCACTTTCGTGAGGAGCGCAATCGCGACATTTTGACGAATCACGCGAAGTGCACGCCGTGCGTGCGCCGCGAGAAACGTGATCGCCTGGGTGTCGGACGTGGCCAACACCACGTCGCCGCTTGCCACGGCGGCGGCCGGTCCCACCGCGGCCCGCTCGAGTGCCGCGCCGCCTTTGATGAGCACGCCGCGTCGCGCCGCGGACGAGAGCGCGGCGATCACTGTGACCGGCGTGGAAATCACCAGCGCGCAGGGACAGCCGAGCACGAGGAACACGAGCCCGCGGTAGAACCACAACGCCCACTCCCCATCGATGAGCGGCGGCACAACGGCTACGACGAGCGCTATTCCCGTGACCGCAGGGGTGTAGATGGCGGCAAAGCGCTCGATCCAACGTTCAACCTGCGCGCTGTCATGAAACGCCACTCCGAATGCCGGCGTCGTGCGGTCGGCGAGCGCCGCGATCTCTGCCCGCGCCCGCTCGATGCTCCAGGCTTCCATGCGGTGGGCGAGGGCAAAGAGAAAAGCGACGGCCGCACCTTCCGACCACTCGCCGATAGCCGCTGCGCCCAGAACACTCAGGCAGACGAGCACGTGCATGTCGAGCCGGAGGTGGCGGATCGACGCAAGGGCGCGCGCCCACATCGGCCAGAGGCCAGCGAGTGCTGACGCCGCATACAACGCGGCGGCGCGAGGATCGTGCGTATGCCCGACAAACGTCTCGAGCCAATGGTCCGCGGCAAACCCTTCGACGGCCCACCCGAGGAGGAGGAGACCACCTGAGGCGGCAGCCCACAGCGTCGAGTACTCGCCGCGGGGATGGTGATGCTCGTGCGTGTGCAGCGACTCGTCGGCGTCGCCACTGGCGGAAATGGCATGCGCCCGCAGGCCGGTGCCGCGGACGACCTCGGCGATCGCGGCGGCATTGGTGCGGGACTCATCGAACCGCACGTGGACGAATGCATGGATGAGATCGAAGTCGAGGTGCGTGATTCCCGGCGTCGGCTCGAGCGCGCGGCGGATCAACGCCGTTTCTTCGGCGCAGTCCATGCCATGCACGTGGAGACGCAGCTCCCCCATCAGAGCTCGTGCACGGCGTTCAGCACAACCTCCGTGTGTCCATTCACCTTCACGTTGTCCCAGCGGCGAGCAACCTTGCCGCTTGCGTCGATGAGATACGTGGTGCGCGCGATCCCCATGTACTTGCGGCCGTAGTTCGACTTCTCCTGCCAAACGCCGTACTTCTCGGCAATTGCATGGTCAGGATCGGCCAGCAGCGGGAAATTGACGTCGTATTTGGTCGCGAACTTCGCCTTGCTTTCCTCGTCAAGGATGCTGACGCCAAGGATAGCGGCCTTGCTCTTCTTGAACTTCGGAAGATTGTCGCGGAAGGAGCAGGTCTCGGCGGTGCAACCTGGCGTGTCGTCCTTCGGATAGAAGTACAACACGATGGGCTGCCCCGTGTATCGGACAACGTGTGGGTCTTGCCGTTTTGATCTTTCAGCGTAAAGGCTGGCGCTTTCTTTCCCGGCTCGACGAGCGGCATGCGGTCCTCCCGCTCACAGAATAGACCGAGACTGCGGGTGCGCCGCGCCCGCTCGCTTCGCTGACGTGCGCGTCTGAAGGGACGGCGGCAGACTGATCGAGACGCCGCCGTTTCAGCATTCAAGACAACAAGGCTGAACCAGCGCCGGCCGCACCGCCTTCGGCAAGCCTACGGCGGTCAAGACGGCCGACGCCCCTGCAGCCACGAGCGCCAGCGAGTGGCGAACTTGCAGCCGAGCGCCAGCGAGCGGCGAACCTTGCGCGTGCGACTGGTTCGGACGCACGCGCGCGCCCTACACGCTACTGCGAAGTGCGCGGCTCGAACGCGGCGGACCCATGCGACCGCCGCGGTTCTGCTCCACCCTCCACGCGGCGATTCTTCGTATCCACAGTGATCGCCGCTGCGTATCCGTACCGCACCTCGCCCTTGCGGCCGATCTTCTGGAACTTGTGTCCGCGTGCAGTGAGATCTTCCAGCAGCGCACGCGGAAAGCGATCTTCGATCTGCGTCAGCTCGCCGTTTTCGCGTGGATCGGCGGGATCGCGCCCTGGCAGAAATCGCGGCGCCTCGATCGCCGCCTGGGCACCGAGTTTGCCATCGACGACGCCGAGGATGATGTCGTAAACGGTGACAGGAATCCACGCATTGCCGGCGCAGCCGAGCGCGAGTTTTGGCACGTCGCCGTTCACGGTGTTCTCGAACACGAGCGTCGGCACGCTCGCCGTGCTCGACCGCATCAAGGGCACGAGGCTCCCGTACGCGCCTGGCGTGATCCGCGTGGAGCGAAGGTGATTGTTGTAGAGAAACCCGAGACCCTTGGACACGTAGAACGTGCCGCCCCACGTGCTGAGCGTCTGTGTGACCGCGATCATGTTGCCGTCGGCATCTGCCACGGCAAACGACGTGGTCCCAGTGGAGATACGCGGCGGCGGCGCCACGGGTGCGTCGTCCGGCAGTTGACGATCGTAGCGTGACGCCTTGTGCGGATCGATCTTCTGGAACAGCTTTTTCGCGTGCTCGAGCGTCAGATGTTCGGCGAAGTCGACGGCCCATCGTTCCGGATCGGCGACTCGTCTTACCTGATCGCGCACCTTCCACGATTCGATCACGTGATGAAAGTAGTTGGCGTCGGTCGTGATGCGTGCTCCCTGCGGCGCCTGGTAGTTCTCGAGAATCTGTAGCGACTCGAACAGCTGAATACCGGTCGACACCGGCGGGCCGCCGGCATACAGCGTGTGGCCGCGGTAACGGCCGACGACCGGCTCGCGTTCGAGCGCCCGGTACTGGGCAAGGTCGGCAAACGTCATGATGCCGCCGTTGTCGCGAAGATCGGCGGCGATCTTGCGCGCGATCTCGCCGCGATAGAACGTGTCGGCGCCGTCCTTGGCGATCGCACGCAGCGTATTCGCATAGTCCTTGTTGACGAATCGATCGCCTGGCCTCGGCACTTTGCCGCCGGGGAGATAGATCTTCGCGGCTTCGGGCCACTTCTCGAGAAAGCGACGACCTTCGGCAATGCTCGTCGGCAACGACTCATCGAGAATGAAGCCCTCATCTGCCAACGTGATGGCAGGCTCGATCAACTGCTGCCAGGTGACCTTGCCGCTCCCGTACTTTTTGTAGAGGTATTCGAGGCCGGCGACGACGCCGGGGATGTTCGCCGCCGCAGGACCATCGGCCACAATGCGGCCGTCGACGAGAATGACGGGGTTGTCGGCTGTCGCGCGAATCGGCGTCATGTCCTTGTAGTCGATCACCGTCGGCTGCTTCATGCCCTTGAGATAGAGGACCGCCGCGCCGTCACCGCCAAGGCCCGACGCTTCGGGCTCGAGCACGCCGAGGGCAAATGAGGTGGCCACGAGCGCATCCACGATATTGCCGCCGCGCTCGAGCGCCTGCCGTCCGGCTTCCGAGGCCAGGGGATGGCCCGAGACGACAACCGCACCCGCAGATGTGACCGCCGCTTTGATCAACGGTTGCTCGCCGATCATCTGATCAACGATCGTTTCGAGCTCGGCTGCGCTCTTCGCCTGCGTGGCGCGTGCCCGATACGTGTCGCGCAAGCGCAACCACGTTTGCGCGCTCGCGCCCGACGAGTAATACAGGTCGCGAAGCGTTTGCCATGCCCGATCGAATGCCGCCGCGTATAACGCGGGAGACGCACTCAACTCGGTTGTCAGCGCGCCCGCGTCTTCGTGCACGGGCAGCGGCGCCGGCACTTTCCACAGTTGAAACGCTCGCCGCGTCGCAAACAGTGGCGGCGCCACCGCATCGCTGCGCAGCGGATTACCGTTGTAAATCGGATCAGGGTCGGGAAGGCCCGCAACGATCAAACTGCGGCCGTCGGGCGACCACGCAGGCGCGCCACCGACGCGCGACGCGAGCTGCGGCGGCGCAGCGGGCTTGGGCCGCGGAATCGGATCCTCTGTGGGACTCGGGCGCGGAGGCTCAACCGAGGCCACCCACACCGATCCAATGCCTTCGCGAACCGCATAGAAGGCAATGCGCTCGTTATCCGGCGCCCACGACATGCTGCCTTCGGCGCCACGTATCCGCGTGATCCGCACCACCCGTGGCCCTTCGACACGTGAACGCTCGGTCAGGGCAGGCCCTTCGACACGTGTGCCTTCGCTCACGGCAGGCCCTTCGACACCTGCGCGGTCGCTCAGGGCAGGCCGGTGTGCGCCGAGGGGTGTCGGTTTGATCGCGCTCCGTGAGGGCAGCGTCATTGCCCACAAGTCGACGTCGTCTTCGGAGTCGCGATCCGAAACAAACACGACGCGCTCTCCGTTGGGTGAGACACGCGGTTCGGTTTCGTTATCCTTGGTCTGCGTGAGCAGTATCGGCGCCTGCCATGCTGCCGATCCGACAACCTGCGCGATGAGATACAGGTCCCACTGAAGCCCGGGATCGACGACGCGACCCTTCGCCGGTGCATCCCGATGCGCGAAGACCAGCCGTCCATCGGGTGTCCACGACGGCCAACGCTCGTCACCAGGCAACGATGTCACCGGCTCGACGGCGCCCGTTCTGGTTGATGCCGTGTAGATGTCGAAGCCCGCGCCGTGATTGGCGGCAAACGCGATGCGTGCGCCGTCCGGCGACCAGGCCGGCTCGCGCTCGATCGTCGGCGCAGCTGAACCGGCGCCTCGTGGATCGGCAGCGAGCTGCTTCGGCTGTTTCCCGTCTGGCGTGATCGTCCAGATGCGATCGAGGTACGAAACCGCCAGGCGCTTTCCGTCAGGTGACCAGGCGGGATCCTGCACACCGGTGAGCTCACCTTGCGCGTAACTCGAGACCTGAAAAATAGCGAACCCGGCAAGGAGAAGGGCGGCGGGGAGATCACGGCGCATAGCTTTTGGGCGAGTGTTACGTCCGCGCGGCCTTCGAGTTCACGGCGTCGACGATGTGCCGCGCCGAGATGCCGTACTTGTCGACCAACTCTTCGGGTGTGCCGCTGCGGGGAATTTCGCGCACCGCAAGATGGGTCACGGTAAAGCCGGCCGGTGCTACGGCGCGTGCCACAGCGTCGCCGATGCCGCCCGAGACATAGTGATCTTCAACGGTGATCAGCCGCCCAGTCTCACGGGCTGCCGTTGTCAACGTGGTCGCATCGATCGGCTGCACTGAGTACAGATCGATCACGCGCACATGGACGCCCTTGCCTTTGAGCTCATCGTGCGCTTTGAGCGCTTCGAAGACCGTGATGCCGGCGCCGATGACGGTGACGACATCGTTGTCGCTACGCCGCAGCACTTTGCATCCGCCAATCGGGAATCGTTCGTTGTTGTCGTAGAGCACCGGGGTCTTGGGCCGTGACGTCCGGATGTACACCGGTCCGTCGTGATGTGCGGCGGCCTCCACCAGGCGATCGGTGCTCACCGCCTCGCACGGATAGAGCACCGTGATGTTCGGTTGCGCAGACATCATCGCAAGATCTTCGAGCGCCATCTGAGATGGACCGTCCTCGCCGATCGAAACGCCGGCGTGCGACCCGGCCATCTTCACGTTGAGATCGCTAATCGCCAGCATCCGCACGAAATCGCCGGCGCGCGACAGAAATGCCGCAAAGGTGGACGGAAACGGGATCGCACCCCGTGCCGCAAGTCCCATGGCGGCGCCGATCAGCCCCTGCTCCGCGATAAAACATTGATAAAACCGGTCCGGGTGCGCTGCTTCGAATCGGTCGCTGAACGTCGAATTCTTGACGTCAGCATCCAGGGCGACGACCCGCGAGTCGGCATGGCCGAGTCGTGCCAGCGCGGTGCCGTACGCTTCGCGCGTGGCGATCTGCTCGCCGAGCGTATGGCTGGCGGCCCCAGTGGGGCCACTTTCTCCGGACGGGCCGTCCCTCTCGGTCGAGGGATGTCGATGGGCGATTTGTCGGGCTCGGGCACGAGCTGCGCTTCAAGCTCGCGGATCGCACGATCCATCTCGTCGCCCTTTTTCAGTGCCTTGCCATGCCAGTTCGGTGCGTTCTCGAGGAACGAGACGCCTTTGCCCTTGAGTGTGCGAGCGAGGATGACCGATGGTCCGGCGGTGTGCTTGCGCGCGTCTGCAAGCGCACCAAGCACGCCTTCCATGTCGTGACCATCGATCACGATTGCGTTCCAGCCGAACCCGGTCCAGCGCGCGCGATGTGCCTCCATGTGATGATCGAGCTGCGTCGGACGGCTCTGTCCCAGGCCGTTGACGTCGACGATTCCGCAGAGCGAGGCCAGCTTGTGGAACTCGCCCATTGCCGCAGCTTCCCACACCGATCCTTCCGCGGTCTCACCGTCGCCCATCAAGACGTAGGTGCGCGCATCCGATCCGATGCGCCGCGCGTTGAGCGCGATGCCGACGCCGGCGGGAAGCCCTTGCCCGAGCGACCCGGTCGCGACGTCGACAAACGCGAGCCGCGGCATCGGATGCCCTTCGAGGTCGGACGTCAACTTGCGAAGATTGAGGAGCTCCGCGTGCGGGACATACCCGGCCTCAGCCCAAACCGCGTACAAAATCGGCGCGGCGTGGCCCTTCGACAAGATGAAGCGATCGGCGAGCAGGTTTTTCGGATCGTTGGGGTCGTAGCGCATCTCCGCGAAGAAGAGCGCCGCCATGATATCTGCCGCAGAACAGCAGGTCGTTGGGTGACCGGTCCCGGCTTCAGTCGTAGCCCGGATCGATTCGATGCGTAGTCGCGTAGCGATGTTTTTCAGCGCGGGTAAAACCGCGGACATGTCAACTGGCACCAAATCCTCGCTGTGGTAGTAGGGGCGAACATTATAATTCCCTGATGCGTGCCGTGCGGTAACCTGTACGTACTAGCACTGGCGCTGTGGCTCGGCGGCATGGCGCTGGCTGGATTCGTCGTCGCGCCCACGGTCTTCGGCGTTCTGCAAGCGTGGAACGCGTCGACGGGGCGTGTACTGGCGGGCGATCTCTTCGGCGCGATCCTCAGCCGGCTCTACATCATGGGTGGCGTTGCCGGAGCACTGATGCTGGCGGCCTTGACACTGCAGCGCGTGCTCGGACCCCGGCCGAAGGCCTACGGCATCCGTGCGGCGCTCATTGCCGTGATGTTCGGGCTCACCGCGTACGCGGGCATCATCGTCCAGCCGCGCATCCAGACGCTCCAGCAAGCGGCCGGCGGTCCAATGATTCAGCTCGGTGCGGACGATCCTCGTCGCACCGAGTTCGATGGGTTGCACAGCCTGTCGACCACATTGATGAGTTTGTCGATTCTTGGCGGGCTCGCCTTGCTTGCCTGGGAGACGAGAGAATAGACGTATGAGTGTCACGACATATGAGGATGTGCTGCGCGACCTGCATGCAGCGATCGAAGCAGCGCGAACGCAGCACGACGCCATGCTCGCGACCGTCAGGATCTTGAAAGACAAGATGCCGGACTACACCTGGGTCGGCATCTACCTGCTCGACGGTGACCATCTGCAGCTCGGCCCGTTTCTTGGCAAACCATCGCCGCATACGCGCATTCCGCTCAATCAAGGGATCTGCGGTGCGGCCGCGACGCACAAGAAGACGATCATCGTTGCGGATGTCGACGCCGACCCACGCTATCTCGCCTGCAGTCTCGAGACGCGTTCTGAAATTGTCGTTCCGATCATGAACGACACACGGGTGGTCGGTGAGATCGATGTCGACAGCGACAAGAAGGCAGCGTTCGGCCCCGGCGATCGCGAGATGCTCGAGGCGACGGCGGCGCTGCTTGCACGGAAATTCGCCGCATGACGAAGGCGATCACACTCATCCCGGGGGACGGCATCGGGCCTGAGGTCACCTTTTCGGTCGTCAAGATCCTCGAAACGGCCGGGTTGAAACCGCGATGGGAGGAATTCACCGCGGGTGCGTCGGCGCTCCCGGAATACGGAACACCGTTGCCGGAGCCACTGCTCGCGTCGATTCGCAAGAACAAGGTCGCACTCAAAGGGCCGATCACGACGCCGATCGGCGAAGGATTCACGAGCGTCAATGTCGGCCTTCGGAAGGCGCTGGCGTTATACGCGAATCTGCGGCCGGTGTGGAACCTGCCGTCGGTGCCATCCCGGTTTGAGAACGTCGACCTCGTGATCGTGCGCGAGAACACGGAAGACCTTTACGCCGGGCTCGAGCACGAGGTCGTCAAAGGCGTCGTCGAGAGTCTCAAGATCATCACTGAGGAAGCGTCGACGAAAATCGCGCGTTTTGCGTTCGCATACGCGCGGCGCCACAAACGGAGACGCGTCACCGCCGTGCACAAAGCCAACATCATGAAGCTGAGCGACGGCCTGTTCATTGCGTGCGCGCGGACATCTCGAAGAGTACCCGACATTCAATATGACGAGCGCATCGTCGACGCTGCGTGCATGCACCTGGTGATGCACCCGGAAAAGTTCGATGTGCTGCTGCTGCCGAACTTGTACGGCGACATCGTCTCGGACCTGTGCGCCGGTTTGGTCGGTGGTCTCGGCGTCGTGCCCGCGGCAAACCTGGGGGCCGACGGCGTCGGCGTGTTCGAAGCCGTGCATGGTTCGGCACCCGACATCGCAGGGCAGAACAAAGCAAATCCGACGGCGCTCCTGTTGTCGGCCGTGCTCATGCTGCATCATCTCGACGAAGACGAGAAGGCCGCCCGCATCATGAAGGCGTTGTGGGCCGTGTTGGCGGACGGCTCGGGACGGACCGCCGACATCGGTGGCACGGCAACGACGACGCAGTTCACGGACGCGATCTGTCGGGCGCTCCAGTCGTGACCAAGGCCACGTGCTATAGTCCGCTCACGTCGAGTTGATGGACGAAATCACTGAGGCCGTGCTCGCGCGACACGAAGTCGCACGTTATCTGGAAGGGAGCCACGGGCTCTCGGGACCGGCTGCCCGCGAGCGCGTCATCTCGTACCTCGAGGAGCTGCGCACGACCCAGCGCTACGAGCTGTATCGCGCGCTCGAGTATCCGCTTTACCCAATCCTCAGAAAAATTGAACGCGTCGGCGAGAACACGGCGTCGGCGATCGATGCCGCGGCGCGATATCGCGTGGTCTACGCCTCGAACCATCGCAGCCACATCGATTACCTTGTCGAACCGCTCGTGTTGGATGATGCGGGTATCCGGCCGCCAATCATCGCGGCAGGCATCAATCTGTTCGGCGGTGCGCTCGGCCTGATTCACAAGCATGTCACTGGCGCCCTTCCCATCCGCCGCAACACGAAGGACCCGGCATACCTCATCACGTTGAAGGCGTATGTGGCGGAGCTTCTGCGCAAGCACGATCTGTTTTTCTATCCCGAAGGCGGCAGAAGCTACAACGGGGAGCTCAAAGTCTCCAAGACGGGCCTCTTCATCGCCGCGTTAGCGGCCGAAGTACCCGAATCTGGCCATCCTGCCCACTGCCGTCGCCTACGACCTCGTGCTCGAAGATCACATCCTCGCGCGGCAGGCGACCAAGCGCGCGCAGCGGCCGTTCCGCCGCGAGCTTGCCGAAATGGTCCGCTTTGCCGTCGGCTATCGCAGCCGCGCGTTTGTCACGTTCGGTCGGGCAATTCCCGTGGACGGCTACGATCATTCGTCGAGACGCGCGATACTCGACCTCGCGCATCACGTCCGTGCGGAAACCGGCCGTCTGTATAAGGTGCTGCCAACGGCACTGATGGCGGCGGCGATGCGTCCATCAATCACCCGCCCAGATCTCACGGCCAGGATCGACGCGCTACTCGACACGCTCCGTGCGCTCGGCGCCAACGTCGACGTGAAGAGCGGCGAAGAAGCGGTCGATGCGGCGGCGGAACCCTTCGAAGCGCGCAGTATCATCGTCCAGGACCAAGGACGATTCCGGGTGCGAGAGCGGCACGTGCTGCGCTATTACGCGCGATCGATTAAGCACCTGCTCTCAGCCGCAGGCCCAACCCACTGATGCTCGATTCGACTTCGAAGGCTTTTTTTCACTCACTCGCGCAGATCCAGTTTCTGAAGCGGCTTGCATCGCGTTACGGCATGTCGCCGCAGGGCTTTGCACGGCGGTTCATCGCCGGCGAGTCGGTTGAGGACGCGGTCGCGGCGGTTTCCGGCATCGCAGGCCAGGGCCTGCTCCTGACGCTTGATTACCTCGGCGAGAGCGTCGCGACCTCCGAAGAAGCCGACGCCGCGACGCGCGAGTACATTCGAATTCTCAACACCATCGTCCAATCCGGCATCGAGCGCAACGTGTCGCTCAAGTTGACCCAGCTTGGCCTCAGCGTGGATCGTGCGACCGCGGTGGACAACCTCCGCCGCATTCTTGCGCCGGCGACCGAGCATGGCTTCTTTGTGCGCATCGACATGGAGAATTCGCCGTTTACCGACGTGACGCTGCAGATTTTCGAGACGATGTGGGGGCAGGGGTACCGCAACATCGGCGTCGTGCTGCAATCGATGCTGAAGCGTACGCCGAGCGACCTCGTGCGTGTGAACCGACTCGGCGCGCGTGTACGGTTGGTCAAGGGCGCCTACATGGAGCCGAAGACCGTCGCCTACCAGAAGAAATACGAGGTCGACGACGCGTACGTGGCGTTGATGAAGGAGTTGCTCGACAAAGGCCACTACCCGGCGATTGCGACCCACGACCCGGCGATGATCGCCGCGACAAAGGCCCACGCGGCGGAAAAGGGCTACACGAAGGATCGCTTCGAGTTTCAGATGCTCTACGGCATCCGCCGTGATCTGCAGGCGGCGCTTGTCGCGCAAGGCTACCGCGTGCGGCTTTACGTGCCGTTCGGCCAGCAATGGTTCCCGTATTTCATGCGTCGGCTTGGCGAGCGGCCGGCGAACGTCGCGTTTGTGCTGAAGGGAATTTATCGCGAGAAGTGAGGCGGTCGCGTCAGGAGTTTACACCATGCGCGCGCGAGATTGACCAGCGCGTCCCGACACTTCAACACCGACGCGATATCCACCCATTCTTCGAGTCCATGAAGACCCGCGCCGGTCGGCCCAAACAACACCGATGGAATGCCTGCACCGCCGAGCACGGCGGCATCGGTCCAAAAGCTCATGCCGATGACGTCTGCCGTGACGCCGGCGGCGTGCGCGGCTGACACCAGCGAGCGCGGCAGCTCGTGCGATGCCTCAATCTGGTACGGCGAGCGATGAAACATCACCCGGCTGGCGGCCGAGAACTCCGCGTCTTCGGCGCGTAGCTGCGCAAGTATGGCGGCAACCTCAGTACCTGCGCAGCCACTCGCCTCTCCAGGGATCGTGCGTCGCTCGATCTGCAGCGAGCATCGATCGGGGTAGCTGCTCAACTCGCGGCCGCCTTCGATGAGCGACGCGTGTAGCGAGGCCGTGCCGAGCAGCGCGTGCCGCGACCCGCTCTGCAATGCTCGGTCGAGCGCCTCGAGTCTGCCCAGCACTCGTCCCATTCGCAGAATCGCGTCGCGGCCATCACCAGGGCGGCTGCCGTGAGCCGCCCGCCCTTCCGTTTCGATCTCCACCCACTCAAATCCTTTGTGTGCAACGGCAACGGCCAGGTCGGTAGGCTCGGTCACGACTCCGGCGTCCGCGCGATATCTGGTGACGAGCGCGTCCGCACCGATACTCGCGTGCTCTTCGTCGACGACGCAGGCGATGACGAGGCTGCCGGCGTCGAGGCCTCCTCCTTCCGCAATGACTCGCGCCGCGCCAATCATCGCGGCGACACCGCCTTTCATATCTTGCGACCCGCGTCCATAGATGCGGCCATCGCGTTCTTCCGGATCGAAGGGTCGCGTCATTCCCGCCACCCCCACGGTGTCGACGTGGCCGCAGAACATCATCGAGAGACCCGGCGCGCGGCCGGCGAGGGTTCCGACGATATTGGGCCGGCCCGGCGCGACTTCCTGTAGTTCAACCTTCAATCCGATCGCGCGCAGTTCCTCGACGATGCGTCTCGCGACCGCCGCCTCACCGGCCGCGCCCGCGACGAGCGAGGGATTGACTGAATCAATGGCGACGAGCTCCTTGAGCAACCGAACGGTGTGATCCATGCGCATCAGTCCTGCCGCAAATTCCAGAACGGACCGGTGAGGCCAAGCGATTCGAACACGGTTTCACTCTCCTCCAGCGTGTGCCGGCGCCATTCGGGCTTGAGTTTGTTTTTTGTACCACTCGACCGCGAGCGACCAGCATTGATGCGTGGTCAGCAGTGCGCCTCGTGACATGCGGCGCGAGGCGCACCAGCGATCGACGTGCTCTTCGGTCCCGAAGAGCAGCATTGTGCTTCACGTGAAGGCGATGTTGTCCCAGAAGCGCCGCGCCGGGACGCCAAAGTGGACGACACCGCGCGGCTCGGTGAGTGCGCCGTCCCGCACCTCGAGCTCCATGCGCTCGGCGCAGTCTCCGCACGACGTGTAAATGACGGCGTCAGTCGCGAGCGCAGCCGGGATTCCGAGCGCGTCCCAAATGCAGAGCGCCCAGTAGTGCCTGCCGTCGGCGACGACCTCGAAGTTGGTCGGCGTCGCGCAAAACGGCTCGGCCGCCCAAATGTCGCCGTCGTTGGGGGCGAGCACGAGTGCGCGGGCCGCCGCGAGCGCGCGGATGGCGGCACGAATCTCGTCGATCGAGTGGCCAAGAGCGGCGGCGATCTGCTCGGCCTGCGGAACGTGTGCTGTGGAGGCCGCTTCATTGAGTACGTAAACACGAACCGCCTCGGAGAGGGGCAGAGCCACAGGGAATTGTAGTGCTGTGGGTAAAGCATTTCGCTTTTTGTTCGGTACGGTTTGTGCTTCGACCATTCGTCGAGGATGGAGGGTAGGAATGACCGACAAGCAAACCCAAGCGGACGCCGATGAGAGCAACACCATCAAAGATCCGGACGATTGGACCACTGGTGACGAACCGATGACCGGCGCGCAGCGATCGTATCTCCACACGCTCGCGGAGGAGGCTGGAGAAGAGGCCTCGGATGATCTCACCAAGGCTGAGGCGTCGAAGAGGATCGAGGAGCTCCAGGCAAAGACCGGACGCGGGCAGGCGCAAGGGTAGCCTCGGCAGCGCCTGGTCGCCGCTTACTCGAGCGGCCGAATCGCTGTGACGGGGTGTAGCTCCCACGCAGTCCGGCGCCAGTTGCCGGGCTGCGCCGGATTGGTGTTCTCGGACTCGTCGATGTGCTCCAGATCCCAGAGCAGCCACCCTTCGACCCGTGCGCGGCGTCCGACGAGTGCGCGGAGGGCGGTGAGCGACCAATCCAGCCCATGCTGGCGCGCCCATTCGCGCATCGGCGGTGTGACTTCGACCACCAGCCGTTCCGTGGTCGGCGCATCTGGAACGAGCCCGAGATCGACGTGCGTGTCGCGGTCGGTGAACGACAGGCAGTTGGCGAACTCGATCGCGCCTGGCTGCACGGCAACGACATACGCGTCGATCGTCGCAGCGCTCCGCTCCGACCAGCGCGCGCGGTCGTCACCGGGCGCGAGCAGGGCGTCGATCGTCGCCCGCTGATCGATGTCGGACGCAGTCGGCTGTTGCGTGCGATTCTTCAAGGCGATCAAGCCGCGCTCCTCCTCCCCGATGAGCGCGCGCTGCACGGGACAGGTGTAGACGATCCACCACGGCGCGGACAACGCGATTGGCATGATGATCATCAGCAGCCACCGGCGCGGGCCGACACGCGTCTTCTTCGTGGTCACGCTTTACGCCTTGTGGCCACGGTCTTCGACGGGAACGCCGGCGAGGCACAGCGGACAGTCGCCAGGCACCCACAAGTTGAAGTCGCGGTGTTCGAGCGCTTCGATCGGAATGCGCTCGCGCGTGAAGTGCGTCACAGCCGTGTGCCCAAGCACGACGAACGCGCCAACCACGAGTGTTGTGGCACCGGCGGATGCGAGCGCGGCCGTTGTGGCGCGCACCGACGATCCAGCACTGATCACGTCGTCGACCACCGCCACGCGTTCGCCGCGGATGGCGCCGGTTACCCCAGGTGGCAACCGGTAGCGCGCGCTGAAGACACCCCCAGGGGCAGCAGCCGAATCACGCTCGGTGAAATAAAAGCGCACCTGCAATTCGTGTGCGAGTGACTGCGCGAGGAACGCGCCACCGAGCAAGGGGCCACAGACAGCGTCAATCACATACGGCCGCAGACGGTCGGCCAACGCCGCGATCAGCGGCGCGATCCGAGTGGGGTCAACGAACAGTGTGTCGAGTGTGATCCACAGGTCCGAGTGGTACCCGGACTCGAGCAGAAAGTGGCCGCGGCGCAGTGGAAGCGCTGCAAGAATGTCGACCGGCACCTCGGCGCGAGTGTAATCCGGAATCGCGCGTTCAGCTGATGGCAGGCGACACGGTACGCCACAATGACGCACGTGGCCGAGCTCGCCCTGCAAGCGACGGAGATAGCGCGCGTGGTCCGCAGCGACGGCGGGCGGGCGCTTGTTGTCGGCGGCTTCGTGCGCGATCGCCTGCTCGGGTGCGCATCGGGTGAGCTCGACATGGAGGTGTTCGGCATTCCGGCAGAACGGCTGCCGGCGTTGCTCAGCCGCTTCGGTCGCGTCGAACCTGTCGGCCAGGCGTTTCCCGTCTACAAACTAGGTTCGATTGACGTCGGCGCTGCCACGGCGCGAGTCGAAGACCGGTCGCGGACACAAGGGATTTACCGTAACCGGCGATCCGTTCATGAGTACCGAGGAGGCGGCGCGGCGGCGGGACTTTACGGTGAATGCGATCTCCTGGGATCCCCTTACCGGCGAGTACGTCGATCCTGTTGGCGGCCGCGCCGATCTCGAGCGTCGCGTGTTGCGAGCCGTCGACCGGAGAACCTTCGCCGACGATTCCCTGCGGGTCTTACGCGCGCTGCAGCTCGCTGCGCGCTACGAGCTCACGCCCGACGAGGAAACGAAGGACCTGTGTCGCTCCATCCCACTCGACGACCTCCCCGCGGAACGGGTCTGGGGCGAGATTGAGAAGCTGCTGTTGAAAGCAGAGCGGCCGTCGATCGGGTTCGAGCTTGCTCGCGAGCTCGGTGTGACTGCGCGTCTGCTGCCGGAGGTGCACGCGCTGATCGGCGTCGCGCAGGAACCGGAATGGCACCCGGAGGGCGACTGCTGGGTGCACACGCTCCTGGTCATTGACGAGGCGAGAGCGAGAAACGCCGATTTGGATCGTCCGCGGCTCGCTGCGGTGATGCTTGGTGCGGTGTGTCATGACCTTGGCAAGCCGCTCACCACAGCCGTCATCGACGGTCGCATCCGCTCGCTCGGCCACGAGGAGGCGGGCGTCGAACCCTCGACGCGGCTCTTGGATCGCTTGAACGTGCAATCTCTGGACGGCTTCGACGTGCGCTGGCAGGTGCTGGGCATGGTCGCGCACCACCTGAAGCCCGGGGCCTTCTACAAGGTGCGCGAAGAAATCGGCGATGGAGCGTTCCGGCGTCTGGCGCAGAAGGTCGATCTCGAGCTGCTCGCACGCATGGCGCGCGCCGACTGCAACGGCCGCGGAGGCGGGTTCGATTGCTCGGCGATGGACTGGTTTGTCGAAAAAGCGCGCAGCTTGGGTGTCGAACATCGACCGCCCGAGCCGATCGTCAAAGGCAGGCATCTGCTCGAGATGGGCCTGGAACCGGGACCTCGCATCGGCGAGATTTTGAAAGCTGTGTACGAACAGCAGCTGGATGGGAGAGTGACAAACCTCGAGGAGGGCAAGCGCGAAGCCGCAGCGGTGATTGGCGCGACCGGCGGACGGCCGCACTAATCCGAACGCCACTTCAGTTGCCGATGGCGTTGGAGACTGTCGACGGTCGACTGTCGACGGTCGACCGTGCGGAATTCGCCGGCAACGCAAGCGAATTCCGGGATTACACGGACCCACTGCTCGTGATGTACCTCGCGTAACTCTCCGGCTCGACGTTGCCGCCGCTCACCACCGCGACTACTGGTCCCGCCGCGACATCGACTCCGCCCAATCCCAAGCGTGATCGCCGCCGTCGTAATCGCGCCGCTCGGCTCCACGACCAGCCGTGCATGGCGAAAGAGCCACGCGACCGCTTTGATGATCTCCGCGTCCGGTACCACGACGACCTCGTCGACGAACTGTTTCACGTGCGCGAAGGTGAGATCGCCGGGGCGGCTCGACATCAGGCCATCGGCAACGCTCGAGGATGTTTCGAGCGTGACCGGATGGCCGGCGGCGAGCGACCGTGACATCTTCGGCGCGCCTTCGGGCTCGACGCCAATGACACGTACGGATGGTTTGCGCTGCTTGATTGCGGCCGCGAGGCCGGACGAAAGCCCGCCGCCGCCGACTTCCACGAAGACCGTCGCCACATTCGTGCACTGATCGAGAATCTCGAGACCGACGGTCCCTTGCCCCGCGATGATCATCGAATGATCGAAGGGCGGTACGATCGTCAGTCCGCGCTCGGCCGCCTCACGCTCGGCACGGCGTTGCCGTTCGAGCGACGTCGTTCCCTCGAACACGACCTCGGCGCCAAATCCCCGTGCGCCCTCGACTTTGACCGCCGGCGCCGTCGTCGGCATGACAATCATTGCCGGCACGCCAAGGGTCTGCGCCGCGAGCGCGACGGCCTGACCATGGTTGCCCGAGGAGTAGGTGATCACGCCGCGGGTCAACTCTTCGCGTGGCAGCTGCGCGAGCATGTTGAGCGCGCCGCGAATCTTGAACGCCCCCATCGGCTGGAGGTTTTCGCATTTGAGGAACAGTGTGGCCGGCAGGTCTAAAGGCCGGCCGCTGCGTACGGCGGCGGAACGGTTGGGTTGTTCGGTCGCGGCGGTGGCCGCCGGAACGGTGGCACAGCGGGCCACGGGACCTCGAGGAGGGGCGTGACGCGCGCAAGCGGGCGGATGCGTTGCGACGCCGCTTCGATGTCGGCCAGAGAAACGAAGGTCACGATTGTTTTCGCGCGTTCGCGAACTGGTCGCCTTCGTTGTAGCGCGGCAACTCGCGTTCGGCGGCGATGCGCCAGGCCAACGCCGCCAAGAAGCGCATGTCTTCGACGGCACCGCTGAAGTCCCACGCCGGATCGAACTGGTCGCTCGGCTGATGGTAGTCGGTGCTGTTGTACGCCTCCTGCTTCTTGCGCAGCTCTTCCGCATTGTTGCCGAGGAACTCGCGCGGTTCGCTGATCGACAGGGCGGGGACGCCGGCCTTGGCAAACGGAAAGTGGTCGGAACGGAAAAAGTATCCGCGTTCCGGATGCTGGTCGCCGCCGAGGGTGCGGCCGCGCTCCTTGGCAAGTGCGGCGGCCATCGGCCCCAGCGTGGATCGATCGGCGCCGAGCAGCACGAGGTCGCTCGTCGTTCCCAGGTAGTTGATCCCGTCGATGTTGATGTTGGCAGCGACCTTGTCCATCGGCAGCAGCGGATGCGTAGCGTAATACTCAGCACCCAGGAGTCCTGATTCTTCCGCCGTCGTGAACACGAAATACATCGAGCGGGGTGGCTTCTGTCCCGCGCGTACCATCGCCTGCGCGATCGCGAGCTGCCCGGCGCAGCCCGATGCGTTGTCATAGGCGCCGTTGAAGATGCGGTCGGTATCAGGCTTGTCGCCGGGTTGCGGAGTGCGCGTGCCGAAATGATCGTAGTGCGAGGTGAACACCACAGCCTGATCGCTCGCACCCTTCAACACACCAATCACGTTGGGCGAGGTCTTGCGCGAGGTCCGCTGCTGCAGCGTCGCCGCGGCCCGAATCGAGAGCGGCACAGCCTTGAAGCCGCGTTTGACGGCGGCGCCGCGCAACTGGTCGAGATCTTTGCCGCCGCGTTTGACCAGGTCCTTGGCCGCGTCGTTGGTGATCCACGCCTTGACGCCGAGCGCCGGCGCACCCTCCGCGGGTGGCAGCGAATACTGTGTGCCGGTCCAGGAGGACTGCACCACCTGCCACGGGTAGGTCGCCGACTCGTCGGTGTGAATCAACAGCGCTCCGGCTGCGCCTTGACGCGCCGCCTCCTCGAACTTGTAGGTCCAACGGCCGTAATACGTCAGCGCTTTACCACCGAATAAGTTCGGTTCGTCTGCGCCGGCAGGCGGGTCGTTGACCATGACGAGGACCCACTTGCCTTTCACGTCAACTCCTTCGTAGTCGTTCCATTTCTGTTCGGGCGCCACGATCCCATGACCGACGAACACCACATCGCCCTGTGCCTGGACCGGCGAGCGTTCCAATCCCGAAAATGCCACCACGTCGTCGTAGTACTTGTAGATGCGCCCGGGCACACTCAGGGCGAAGCTGCGATCGACGGTGGATTCGATGATCGGTACCTGCTGGAAGTAGGTGCCGTTCTCACCCGCTGGCTCGATGCCGATCGCCATGAGTTGGTCGGCGAGATACTCGGCGGCAAGCGTTCCCCCGCGCGTCGAGGGCGCCCGCCCCTCGAACAAGTCGCTGGACAGCATCTTGATGTGGGCTTTGATGAAGCCTTGTTGAATCTCGTTGAGGGCCGGGCCCGAGCTGCCCGGGGTTTCTGCGGCTGGACGCTCTGGCTGACGGCACCCTGCGACGACCATGAGGATCGCGGCGAGGCAAACATTTGTGCGCATGAGGCTACCTTCGTGTGTTTCGGAATTCCTCGAACAACCGCGGGACATTCGCGCTGATGCTGCGCAACGCCGGCGTCCATCCAAGGGCTCGGGCGCGCGGACTGCGAACGCGCTGATCAAGGGCGAGGGCTTCGGCGTACGTCCCGAGCTTCTTCTTCGCCTCGGGAAGTGGCACGTGGCGGATATCCGGCCGCTGCGCAAGATGCGCGGCAATCGCCTCGGCGATATCGTCGACGCGCTCGTCGGCCTCGTCGTTCGCGTGGAAAATGCCCGCGGCGTCGCCGGACTGCACGAGACGCAGGTACAAATCGGCCACGTCACGATCGTAGACGCAGGCCCAGTAGTTCTTGCCAGGCCCGATCACGCGGACCAGCCCATTCAAGGCATCTTTCAGCAGATCGGAAACGATGCCGCGACCACCGCCGTACAGGATGCCCGGGCGAACGACGATCGTGCGCAACCCGTTCTGACCGGCATCGAGCACCGCCTGTTCGTGCGCCGGTCGCCAGGTGACGTGCGTCGCCGGCCGGAGAGGTGAATCCTCCTCCGCCGGCCAGCTGTTTTGGCCGAGCACCCAGACGCCGGAGGTGTAGATGAACACTTTCGATCCGCCGCGGCTCTTGAGCGCCGAAACGATCGTGTCGATCGCCTGTCGATCCTTCTCGACACCGCGCGCGGAGCTTTCAAACGCCGTGTGGATGACGGCGTCGGAGGCTTGGATCTCGGGGATGAACTTGTTCGGTGACCCCAACTCGCCGAGAATGCCGGTGGCGCCACGCGCCTTGAGGCGCTCGACTTTTTCCGGATCGCGAGCGAGGGCAACCACGTGATGGCCGGCGCGAAAAAGCGCCTCGAACACAGCCGATCCGAGGTATCCAGTTCCGCCGGTGAGAAAAACGCGCATCGGGTTCTTCACTGTTGGTCGACGGTCGACGGTGAGCGAGTCAACGGGTCAACGCCAACGGTTGATATTAACTGTCGACTGCCGACTGTCGATTGTCGACGTCCTCAGATGTCCCACACGCGACCGCCGTCGAAGAAGGTGATCATGCCGTCTTCGCTGACCTTCAACACAGGACCGTATCGGCTCGCAGCGATCGCAGCCGTCGTCCGTGCACCTTCGGTGATGCCCTTCTCGGTCCCAGGAAGCGTTGCAGGTGGGTGACGAAGGATAGCACCGACGGCAAGAAGTTGCCCGGTCTGATCGGTCACAACCGCGCCATCCAGCGTGGCGAGGGCGTCGAGCAGGCTCGGATCGAGATCAGTCACCGTGCGGCCGGCCAGAACGTGCAGCAGATGCCGACGCGACGGTGTTTCCGGATCCGACTGTTCGCCGAGAAGTTCCATGTCGAGCCGGTCGCCTGGGGCCACAAGCTCTGCGATCGATTCGAGCGGCCGCCGAAGCACCACGAATAAGGCGCCCTCACGGACGTCGGCGAGGTCGAGCGCGGTCTGGAATAACTTGCGCGCCAGCGCCGGCTGCCCGACGGCCATCTCCCAGATTCGATACTTGGCTTGCAGATCGAGAAGATGCCAGTCCGCATTGCGGAAGGTAAACACCTGTGCGCCGCCGGCAAAGACTTTGATCTCGCGGCCGGGGCTGAGCACGATGCAGACGTTGCGTGATCCAATCGTCGCGCAAGCATGGGCGGTGTACGCCCCCGCGCACGGCGCGATCAAGTCGGTGCGGCAATTGAGCTGGCCCGCCCACCGGTTCATGTCGATGATGTCGAGGAGCCGACCGTCACGCGCGACGAGAAACACGGTGCGAACGCCGTCCGCCAGCCGAAAGAAGCTCTTAATCGACGTCAACGCACCGGTGTAGTGAGGCCAGTCGCGCTCCGAGCGAGGATAATGCGCGACTGGGTCCTCGTCGCCTTCGAGAAGCATCACCCCGGTGGAAATCGGCTGGTTCTCGTAGGTCGAAAGCGCCGCCACGCGCAGCATTTCGAGCACCTCGGCGACACGCTCGGAGCGCGCGCCGTCTGCTCGACGTGAGTACGGCGTGCCATCGAAAAAAGCGCCAACGTAGCGGTCCTCGATGGCGCCGCGAAACAGTCCTGAACGTTCAACGAGAAGGTCGGGATTGAGAATCGCCCGCAGGCGTGATTCGAGAACGGCGCCAATCGCCTGCGCAAACTGCACTTCGTTTTCGGTAAACGGCCGCAGCGATGGCACGCGCAGCACGCGGCGATTGCCAAACCACTTGACCATGAGCACAGCCGGGTCGCCAGTCGCTTCAATGGCGAGCGGACCATCGACCATCTGGTCGGCCAAGACCACGGTCTCGAGCGTCGCTCGATCGAAAAACCGGCTCAGCGCCCGCTTGAGGAAGGCGTCGTAGTGAGCACCGACCGCAAAGACGGGAGGCAGCTTCGAAGTGGACACGTTCTCGATCGATCATAATTCACACGGCCAGGGTGCGTAGTGGCACGCGACACGCTCGTTGATTTATTCCGCGATCTCGAACGCCACCGCGGCGACTTTCTCGTCTATGACGACGGGTATCGCGTGCGGCGGCACACGTATGCCGACGTGACTCGTGCGGCGCGCGGGTTCGCGCGCCGACTCGCCGAAAACGAGATCGGCAGAGGCGACAAGGTCGTGCTCTGGGGCGAGAACCGGCCGGAGTGGATCGTCTGCTACTGGGGGTCGGTGATCGCGGGCGCGGTCCTCGTGCCGATCGATTACCGCTCGTCCATCGAGTTTCTGATGAAGGTGGCGCGCATTGTGTCTGCGCGCGCGATCGTGGTTGGGGATGACGTTCCGGAGGTGCCGAAGGTGCCGGGGGTGCCGGAGGTGCCGGTGCGGTGCAGGTCTGGAAATTCGCCGACCTCGACTGGACCGCCGACGGGCCGATTCCTCCCGTGACTTTGCGCTCAGACGATGTCGTGCAGATCGTCTTCACCTCGGGTGCGACCGCAGAACCCAAGGGTGTGTTGATCAAGCACCGCAATATTCTTGCGAACACCGTTCCCGTCGAACGCGAGGTCCTCAAGTACAAGAAATACGCCAGGCCGTTTCTGCCGCTGCGGTTTCTCAATCTGCTGCCGCTCAGCCACATGTTCGGGCAGTCGATGGCGACCAACATCCCGCCGATGGTGGACGGCACGGTGATCTTCATGCGGAGCTTCAACCCCCACGACATCGTCCGCGTGGTCAAGCACTGGCGCGTTTCGGTGATCGTGTCGGTGCCGAAGATTCTGGAAGTCCTGCGAGAACACGCGATTCGTGTCGATCCAGCGACCGCACCTTCGGCACCTTCGGCACCCTCGGCACCTTCGAAGTTGTCAATTCCGCAGCGGTGGTGGCGCTACCGCCGGATCCATCGCATGTTTGGGTGGAAGTTCTGGGCGTTTATCTCAGGCGCCGCTCCCCTCCCACCGACAATCGAGGAGTTTTGGAAACGGCTCGGCTTCGCCGTCATTCAGGGATATGGGCTCACTGAGACGGCGCCGATTGTCACGCTCAACCATCCATTCAAGACGAGCACCGGATCTGTCGGCACGCCGATCGGCGGCGTCGAGGTGAAAATCGCGGACGACGGCGAGATCCTCGTGCGGGGTGAGAACGTGACGAGCGGGTACTTCGAAGGTGCCGGAGGTGCCGAAGGTGCCGGTGGTGCCGGAGGTGCCGGGGGTGCCGAAGGTGCGGGAAGTGCTGGCGGGCGGACGCGCGATGCCGATGGCTGGCTCCACACCGGCGACATCGGTGAACAGGACGCGCAGGGGCGTCTCTTCATCAAGGGCCGGAAGAAAGAAATGATCGTCACGCCGGAGGGACTCAACGTCTTTCCCGACGACGTGGAGCGTGCGATCGAGGCGCAGCCGGGGGTCCAGGAGTCTGCGGTGGTCGGGTCGGTTATCGACGGTCAGGAGCGCGTGCACGCCGTGCTCGTGCTCGCGCCCGGGACTGATCCGGAAGTCGTGGTGCGCGCGGCCAATCAGCGACTGCTCGATCATCAACGCATTCGTCAGTTCTCGCTCTGGACCGCCGGCGATCTGCCGCGCACCGAAGGCACGCGGAAGTTGAAGCGCGCGGCGATCAGAAGCTGGGTGACGACGGGCGAGCGGCCTGCTGCCACAGCCGGGGGCGACGATCCCATCGCCGCACTGCTCGCCAAGTTCGCTGGCGGGCGCGAACTGGATCCCGAGACGTCGCTTGACGCGCTGGGCCTGAGCTCGCTCGAGCGCGTTGAGTTGATGGTGGCGCTCGAAGACAAGCTGCAGACGCGGGTCGACGAAACCCGCTTCGCGGAAGCGACGACGGTGGCGGCCTTGCGAACGTTACTCGCTGAAGGCCCGGCGCAGGCGGACGTCGCAGAACCGGTGGACTTTCCGTCGTGGAATCGGCGCGCGTGGATCAATGTGATTCGTCGCCTCAGCCAGGCGCTCTGGATCGTCCCGCTGACGCGTGTGTTTGCCTGGATCCGCGTGACCGGGCGCGAGCACGTCGTCGATCTGCGGAGTCCGGTCGTCTTTGCCGCCAATCACCAGAGTCACTTCGACGGGCCGGTCATCCTCGCCGCACTCCCCGGACACATTCGCAAGACGGTTGCGCCGGCGATGTCGAAGGAGTTTTTCAAGGCCCACTTCTTCCCCGAAGGGTTCACGCGGCGGCAGGTGTTCATCAAGCGCTTGAACTACTATCTCGCGGCGTTCTTCTTCAATGCGTTCCCCCTGCCGCAACGCGAGGCCGGCGCCCGTCAGACGTTGCGTTACATCGGCGAGGTCACCGGCGACGGCTATTCGATTCTGATCTTCCCTGAAGGCGTCCGCTCACAGACGGGCGAGATGGCGCCCTTTCGCGGGGGCATCGGGATGATCGGCTCCCGGCTCGACCTGCCGGTTGTGCCGGTGCGCCTCGTCGGCGTGCACGAAATCCTGCATACGAAATGGAAGATGGCCAAGCCGGGCCGTGTCGAAGTCCGGTTCGGCGCGCCGCTGCAGCTGAAGGGCGATGATTACGCGGCGTTGGCGAAACAGGTGGAAGACGCCGTGCGTGCGCTCTGAGGGCGTGCAGGTGGCGCCTGCGCTGGGAACGGCCGCACGACGCTTCAGGTTCGCTGGCGCGCGAGAACCAATCGCGCGAGCTGCGGGTGCGTCGGCTGCACTCTTCGCTCGGCGCCGCCTGCAAGACGGCGGCGGGCTGAACCTGCAGTCGCGCCGTGGGGTTGAGGCGGCGCGTCACACCTGCAAACCTCGTTCCTATGGCATAATGGTTGCTTCAACGCATGAGTAAGGACGATCTCATTGACATGCAGGGCACGGTGGTCGCGGTGCACAGCGGTGGTCTCTACCGCGTGCAAGTCGACGCCGGCCACGAAGTGCTCGCCCAATTGAGCGGCCGGATGCGGCGATTCCGCATCAAAGTGGTCCCGGGCGATCGCGTCACCGTTGGCATCTCGCCCTATGATCCTCAGCGTGGAATCATCACATTCCGCGCCCGGTAATTCATACACTTGAGCTCACCAGCAACGGCCTCCGCCCGGTCTTCACGGCGGCGCGGCTCGGATCCGCGCCAGCGCCGACATGCGCGACCGCACACACCGACGGTCATTGAAGCCTCGGCACTGGGTCCCGATATCCCGTGGGAAACCGTCGACGCCGATACGCCGCCGATCCCGTTCAGCTCGCTGCAGCTCGATAGTCGCTTGATGCAAGGTCTGCAGGACCTCGGCTTCGACGGCACGCGCTCGGTGCAAGGTGCGGTCATTCCGCTCGCCCTCGAGCGCCGTGACGTGGTGGCCTGCGCGGAAACCGGGACGGGCAAGACGCTGGCGTTTGCCGCCCCGATCCTCCAGACGCTGCTCAGCGAACGACCGGGCTACGGCGACCCGAATCGCGAGGCGTACACCCGCGCCCTCATCCTCGCACCGACGCGCGAGCTCGCCGTGCAAATCGAGGATGCGCTCGTCGGTCTGACGTATCACACGCCGGTTTCCACCGCCGCGGTGTACGGCGGCGTGAACATGGATCACCAGGAGCGCGCACTCAAGGCCGGTGTCGATATCGTCGTCGCGACCCCGGGACGGCTGATGGACCACATGCGGCACGCGTCAACGGATTTCGTCCGACTCAAGGTGCTCGTGCTGGACGAAGCCGACCGCATGATGGACATGGGCTTCTGGCCCGACGTGCAGCGCATCCTGGCGGCGCTGCCGATCGAGCGGCAGACCCTGCTCTTTTCGGCCACGCTCCCCGGGGAGATCCTGCGACTCGTCCACGACACGCTTCACGCGCCGCGCTACGTGCAGGTGGGCGCCAACCGTGGAGCCGCGCGCACGATCAAGCATTCGATCGAGATGATGCCGCGCGCGAACAAGGTGGACTGGCTGGCAAAGTTCGTGCGCCAGCACGCCAGCGGGCCGGTCCTTGTGTTTGTGCGGACGAAGATTGGCGCGGACCGGGTCACGCGGCACCTGCAAGCGAAGAACATTCGCGCCGCAGCCCTGCATGCGGATCGAACGCAGCAAGAGCGGCTCCAAGCGGTTGAAGGGTTCCGGGCGGGCCGCCATCCCGTGCTCGTTGCCACCGACATCGCGGCTCGCGGCCTCGACATCGAAGGCATCGCCCACGTCGTGAATTTCGAAGTACCCGACACGCCCGAGGCCTATGTCCATCGCGTCGGACGCACGGGACGATCGGGCGCGGAAGGTCATGCGATTACCTTGGTAGCACCGGAAGAGCAGCGCGCCTGGCGTGCGTTGGAGAAGCGCGTTGGACTCCAACTTCAATAACAATCGCGGCGGGAACAGCGTGCCGCCGGCAGCGCCTGCCGCCGAGCCGCAGGTGCCGTTGGCGCCCGCCGGAAATGGCGCTCCGCCGATCGCGGGCACGGGTGCGCCGCCCATCGCCGGCGCAGGCGTTCCGCCGATCGCCGGCACGAGCGTTCCGGCGATCCCTGTCGCCGACGCGAAGGCGCCCTTGTCGGCTGCCGCCGTGCGCTTTCATTCGTGCCGCTGGCGCAAGGCGGCGGAGAACGGCGGCGCTCCCGATCACTGCACGCATCGCGACGTGCTGCCGATGGCGGGGACCACGGGCTTCGTTCCCGAGTCGTGGTGCTCTGATTGCGGCTACTTCAAGGCGAAGCGGAGTCCGCGGAAGCGACCCGAGGAGGGGCAGCAGGACGACTGGCGGCGCTGGTAGCCCGCGCCGTTGAGGGGCGCCGCGCTCCTCCGCACCACTCGCGCGCGCCTGCAGGGGCGCCGGCCGTGCGGCCTGCGCAAAATTCACGCGAACCGCTGGAGCGAGCGTTCCTTTGCTTTCCGGACCTCTTCTTCTCGGCTTTTCGGCGGCGCGCTCGTTTTGAGCGAGTGAATCAACTTTCGTGCAGCGGCAGTCACTTCTTCGATCGCTTGATCGAAGGCCACTTCGTTCGCACGCGATGGACGAGTAGAGCCGCTTAACTTCCGCACAAACTGGAGGGCCGAGGCGCGGATCTCGTCATCGGTGGCGGGTGGCTCAAAATTCGCGAGTGTCTTGATATTTCGGCACATGGTTTCGGTCCTTGACTGGATCTTGCCATACGCCGCGCGTGATGCGAAGGCGGCCGCAGGATGATTGGTGGTTTGGCAGCTCGCCGACGATCTCTCATCGAGATTCATCGTCTTACACATCAGCTGTTTCCACGCTTCGAACGCTACGAACTCGGGTCGTAGCTCCGTCGCGCGGCGTATTCGGTTCCCCCCAAAGTGGTTGAAGGATCTGCGCGTCCAACGGCTCGAGACAAGGTCAAATTCTTCAACATCGCATCTGCGTCACTGAGCGAAGTGACCTATGGCATCCACGCAGCATTCCGGCTTGGTTACATCGATCAAACTCGGTACCAGCACCTGGATGAACTCACCAGGATGGTGGCCGCGCCTCTCAGCGGGCTAATCCGGGCATCACCGTGCGTCGCGTCTCATCAAGGCCATTCTGCCGACGGCGACGCTGGTGGTCCTTCTGACCCGAATGCTCGAATGACCAACGCGACTTGTCCGCCGAAGCGCGCAGCGCGAAGGCGGAGCGAGCGGCGCCCTGCAGTCGCGGCGCGTTGGTTAGAGGCGCCGCGGCGCACCTGCGGCCGCGGGTAGTGCGGTCGGCGCGGCGCGGCGCCGCTACGCGCGCAGCGATTCGACGGGCGCGACCGTCAATGCGCGGCGCGCGGGCAGATAACTCGCTATGAGCACCGCGGTCAGCGTGATCGCCACCACGCCGCCGAACGCGATCGGATCGCGCGCGGTGATACCAAACAGCAGCCCATCCACGAGCTTGGTGAGAGCGAGCGCCAGCATCACACCGACGGCCGTGCCGGCAAGCGCCAGCGTCGCACCTTTGCCGAGGATCAACCGGAGCAAATCGCGCGAGCTGGCTCCGAGGGCCATGCGGATCCCGATCTCGCGTGTCCGTTGCGCCACGAGATACGCGATCAGGCCGTAGATTCCGAGCATGGCGAGAATCAGCGCGCTGACGCTGAATGCGCCGATCAAGATCAGGCTGAAGCGCCGCCCGGCGAGCGACCGCTCGAACGCTTCCTCTATCCGTCGCGTTTGAACTGGGAGATCCGGATTCAACTGCCGCACGATCTGCTGTGCCGCTGCCGCGGTCGCCTCGAGCGACTCGCCTCTGACAATCACGCTGAACCGCGACGCGACGCGCTGCTGGTAGTAACCGTAGAACAGCGCCCCCGGCAGGGCTTCGGGCGTGATCTCGCGGACGTCGCCGACAACGCCGACGATGCGAAAGCCGCGCAGGTCGCCGTCCATGTTCCCGAACTGAATAAATTTCCCGAGCGGATCCTGACTCGGCCACTTCGTCTTCGCGAGCGACTCGCTGATCACCGCAACGTGCGGCGCGTCGGGACCATCGGATTCTTCGAACGCGCGGCCGCGAAGAAGCGGAATGCCCATCAACCGGAAATAATCCTCGCTGGCGACGCGGTAGCCCGCCATACCCGCACGCGCCTTGGCCTGATCGCCGAGCTTGCGGAAGTCGTCGTAACTGTTGAATTCGTCCCGGGTGTTCATCTCCAGGAACTGGCCGTTGGCATACCAGCCGCCGCCGAGTGGGAAATCGTTGACGAGGGCAACGTCCCTGACGCCGGGTAATACCTTGAGCCGTGCGATCAGCTCTCGCTGCATCGCGACGTGCCGGCGGCGCGCGTCGGGGTCGGGAAGACCGGGTGCGGTCATGTCGAGCACCAGTGCACCGTCGACGCGGTAGCCGGGATCAATCGTCAGGACGCGGACGAAGCTCCGGGTGAGAAGGGCCGCGCCAATCAGCAGGACGAGCGTCAACGCGACTTGCGACACACTGAGCAATTCGCGCACGCGCTGACTGGCACGACCACCCGCGGCCGTGCGCTGCGATTCGGCGAGCTCGGCTTTGAGCTCGCGATCGCCGCTGCGCAGCGTTGCCGCGATGGTCAGCATGATCGCCGCCACGAGCGACACACCGAACGCAAACACCATCACCGTCCAATTGAGCCCGACATTGTCGATCCGCGGAAGGTTGCCTGGCTGCAAGGCGAGAAGCGCGCGGACGCCGCCTGAGGCGATCAGCACGCCCACCGCGCCACCCGTGACACAGAGCACGAGCGCCTCGGCGAGGAGCTGCCGCGCGAGGCGACCGCGGCCCGCGCCAATCGCCAACCGCACGGCCATCTCGCGCCGTCGGTTCGCAATGCGGGCCAGCAGCAGGTTGGACACGTTCAGGCACGCGATGGCGAGCAGCATCACCGCGGCGGCAAAGAGCGTGAGCACCGTCGATCGGGATGCTGAGGTGAGCTGCTCGCGAAGCGGAACGGCCGTGGCGTCGACCATCCACGTCTCGTCGCCGTAGCGGCTCTTCAGCGAGCGCGAGAGTGCGCTGATCTCGGCCTGAGCCGTCGCCAGCGGCGTCTGGTCGAGAAGTCGCGCGACGACGGCGAAGTTGTGTGCGGTCCGTGCGCGCTGTGGCGGGTTGAGCTCGCGCGCCGTCCAGTACTCGGCGCGCGACGGGTAGTCGAAGCCTGGCGGCATCACACCAACGATCCGGTAGGTGATCTCACCGACGCGGATTGACTGGTCGGACAGCGCCGCACCACGAAGCCTCGTTTGCCAGAGCCCGTGACTCACAACGGCCGCCGGCGTGCCGCCCACTCGCTGCTCGCTCTCCTCGAAGCCACGACCGACAATCGGCCGGACGCCCATCACATCGAAGAACTCGCGCGACACGCTCGCAGCGCCGATCATCGCCGACTGGCCATCGACGACCGCGGGTGCCACGGCAGACGACATCTCCGCCATGGCGCGGAAGACCCGCGTGCCGTTTTTCCAGTCTTCGAAGTTCGGTTCGGACACGTTGCTATTGCGCCGTCCGTTGGCGTCGATCTGAAAAAGCCGCACGATGCGATCGGGGTCGGGATAGGGCAGCGGCTTCAACAGCACACCGTCGACAACACTGAAAACGGAGGTCGCGGCGCCGATGCCGAGGCCCAGCGTGAGAATGGACACGACCGCGAAGCCCGGCGCACGAACCAGCACGCGCGCGCCGTAACGAAGATCGCGTCCGAAATCTTCGAGGAGACCGGCGCGAAACTCGTCGCGCGCCGCTTCCTTGGCTTGCTCCACGCCGCCAAAGCGCACCAATGCCGCACGCCGGGCCGCCTCCGGGCTCATGCCGTCGCGGATGTTCTTGGCGGTTTGCTGCTCGATGTGAAACCGGATCTCCTCGTCGAGGCCGCTCTCGACCTCGGTTCGGCGAAACAGCGTTGCGATGCGGCGTATAAATTCGAACATGACGGCCTCTTCAGGCGCTCGTCGCCTGCAGAATCAAATTGACCGCGCGCGAGAGCCGATGCCAGTGGGTGAGCTCGGTGTCGAAGTGCTTGCGCCCTGCAGCCGTGAGCGCGTAATAGCGCGCCCGGCGATTGTTTTCGGTGACTTTCCAGGACGACTTGACCAGGCCTTGCCGCTCGAGCCGGTACAACGCGGGATAGAGCGTGCCCTGTCCGAGTTGCAGGATGTGTTCGGACCACTGTTCCAGCCGCTCGGTGATTCCCCATCCATGCATCGCCTCGACCTGGAGGGTCTTGAGGACGAGCATGTCGAGCGTGCCTTGCAACAGATCCGGTTTGTCTTTGGGAACGACCACGCGCTGGCTCCTTTCGATAGACGGAAGGAGCTTACACGAAGTTCCTGCAGGCACGGCGGCGGACGGATCGTGACGCCGCCGTTTTCATTCAAGAAGACTTAGTGGTACAAGCGACGGCGTCCGAGATGCAGTCCGCCGCCGCTCCTGCAGCCGCGAGCGCAGCGAGCGGCGAACCTGGAGCGCGCACGAGGGGATCGGGTGTGCGCGCGAACCTGCAGTCGCGCGCCGCAGCGAAGGCTCGCGCGCGACGCACCTGCCCGACCTCCACCCCGGGCGCGCGGCGCACCTACACTGTCAGTCGGAAAACTCCCGCGCCAGCTCCACCCACTCGCCCTCGGGCGCGAGCCGCTGATACGCCTGCCAGTGCGGCTGCGCCTCGATCGAACGGCCCATCTTCTCCAGCGTGACGGCCAGATAGAAGTGCGCATCCGCGTACTGAGGGTTCAACGCCAGCGCCTCGTGATAGCACGCTTCGGCATCGTCGTAGCAGCCGTGATCGTGATGAATGTTGCCCAGATTGAAATGCGATTCGAAGTACGAGCCGTCGAGTAGAATCGCGCGCTCGTACAGCGCCTGCGCCTCGGCCAGCTCGTCGCGCGCGTAGCGGATATTCGCCAGGTTGATGATCGCCGCGACCAAGTCCGGATCATCATCGAGCGCGCGGCGGTAGGCCTGCCCCGCTTCCTCCTGGCGCTCGGGTGTGCCATCGTCGAGCAGCGAGCCCATTAAAAAGTACTGCTCCGCCGTGGTGAGGATACGCGGCGAGGACGCGCTCGTGCCACGATCGGCAGTCGAGCGCGACGGCGCGGCTTCACGCGGCTTGAGCGCGATGATGCGTGCCGGCTGCGCATCGATGCGAAAGTCGAACGCCAATTGCCCTGCGCGCGTCGCCTGCAGCTCACGCAGAATCGCTCGAAATGGGACGCCCCTCTCGAGCTCGGTCTGAACGTTTCGCAACAGCGTGAGGTCGGCGAACGCGAAAAACGTGTCGGTGTTGTTCTTGAACGCGGGCCTGATGAAACCCCACTTTTCCAGATAGCGCAAATGATCGGCGCGCAAGCGCCCGGTACATCATCAGAACGTCGCGCTGACCATAATGCTGCTCTCGACGCTCCGCCACCGGCGGCAGCCCCGCGGCGCGGCAAAAGTCGTCCTCGCTGATCATGCGGATCCGCCCGGGCGCATCGGCGTTGATCTGCGCCGCGCGGCGGAGTTTTTGACTATGCGTCGTGTGGTCGTTGGCGAGCGTGCTGATGTCCGGTACACCGTCCGGGTAGCTTCCGCCGCCAACCACGAGTGTCGTCGTTCGCTGCGTCACCTCGTCCTCAGCAGCGCCGCCGAGACGTTCGACCACCGCGCGCGCTTCCTTGCGGTCGAGCGACCACAACTTGCCGGTGAAGACAACTCTCTCGCCGGCAAAAGGCAACTGCTCCGGCGAATCAAATGGAAGCACCGACACGATCGATTCAAGATGGAGCAGAACGCGGCAGTTGTCAAACTACAATCGAGCGAGGGCGATTACGATGATTCTCGCAGGCGACATCGGCGGCACCAAAACGCTCCTCGGGTTGTTCGAGTCCGACGACATTCGCCCTGCTCCAGGTGCGATGCACGAGTTCCGCACACTCGATTACGCGGGACTGCCGGCGATGATCGATGCCTTCTTCGCCACGCAGCAACCGATGCCAACCATCGAACGCGCGGCGTTCGGCGTGGCGGGCCCGGTGATCGATCAGGTGGCGGAGATGACCAACGTGCCATGGCGCGTTGACGCGGCCGAGATCAAGGCGCGCTTCGGCTGGGACCGTGTGCGCCTGCTCAACGATCTCGAGTCGATGGCCTACAGCGTTCCCGTGCTGAGCCCCGATGAGCTGCTTCCGTTGCAGAAAGGCGACGGGCGGACCGACGGCAACATCGCGCTGATCGCCGCCGGCACCGGACTTGGTGTGTCGTTCCTTCACTGGATCGATGGCCGCTACATTCCGATGCCGTCGGAAGGCGGTCACAGCGATTTCGCCGCACGCACCGATCGAGAAATCGAGTTCCTGAGATTTCTCCGCGAACGGTATCGCCGTGCTGAGATCGAGCACGTGCTCTCCGGTCCAGGACTCGTCAACCTGTCGGACTTTACACACGGCTCGCAACGCTGCGCGGTGCTGGTCGCGCATAGTGAGAATCCAGACCTCCCTGCCGAGGTGACAAGGTCGGCCTTGGTAAACGAGTGCGCGTGCTGCGTTGACGCGCTGGAGATGTTTGTCACGATTTATGGCTCGGTCGCCGGCAACTTCGCCTTGTCGGCTGTGTCACGCGGAGGCGTGTTCATCGGCGGCGGCATTGCGCCGAAAATTCTGCCCGCGCTGCAACGTGCCTCGTTTCTGCGCGCGTTCAACGACAAGCCACCGATGAGCCCACTCCTGCAAGCGATGTCGGTGCACGTCATCCTCAACCCCGACGTCGGCTTAGTGGGGGCCGCCGTCTACGCCTCGCAGTCGGTGTAGATTCAACGAAGGTGCAGCGCGGGTCAGAGTTGTTGGAGAAGGACTTCCGCGGAGGGGACGCGCCGTGCAGATTCGAAGACCAGACATTGACTCAGCAGCGCTGAAGTCGCCACCGCCACATCCGGGTTCAGCGAATGCGCGTCGGTCGCCACCCCTTGCACCATTTGACCGATCAACTCCGGCAGCGTCGCGGCGCGAAATGGAAGCACACCGGTCACCATCTGATAGAAGACAACTCCGAGCGTAAACACGTCAGCTGCGGCGTCGGGCGCGCGGCCCATCAACACCTCTGGCGCGATGTACGGGAGCTCGTTCTCGTTCGCTTCTTCACCGCGGAGCTCCTGTTCGCGCATCGTATGCAGCACATCCTGTACCGAGCGGATACCAGCAGTGGACAAGACGATGCGTTCGCTCGACCCATTGCGCGTGAGCCGGATCATGTCCGGGTTGACACCGACGAGATAACCACCGTGCTTGTTGAGGGTAACGGCGGCGCCCGCCATCTGCCGGAACAGCGCCAGCGCGCGCGACCACTCGAGCCGCCCCGCCGCGGCAAGCTCCTCACGCAGGCTGCTGCCGTCGACATAGTCGGTGACAAGAAACAACAGCCGCTCGTCTTCGCCGTAGTCGCGCACCTGTAAGAGATTCGGGTGCGCCACCTGCAACGTACGGGCCTCGAGGAGAAACCGCGCTTTCGCCGCTTCCCAGTGCGGCTGTTCCTCACGTCGCAGCACTCGAATCGCGACTGGTACACCGAGCGCGCGATGCACGCCGCGATACACGGCGCTGCCAAGCCTGCCGCGGCCGATCAGCTGCCCGAGCTCGTAACGAGAGAGAAGCCGATCGTCGTTTATCGCAGGTGTGGACCCGGCTGAGGAGCCGATTGCCTCCTGCATCGCGCGGAGAAAATCCGCGATGCTCGGCCAGCGCTCGGTCGGGTCGTGCGCGACCGCGCGCATGATCACCGCATCGAGAGCGCCGCCGCCCTCGCCGCCAGTTGTTGGAGGATCCGCCCGCTTCCCATACAACACGTCGAAAACGGTGTTGGCCTCGCGAGGAACCATCACCGGAAGCCGACCGTTGAGCATTTCGTAGGCAATCACGCCGAACGCGTAGATGTCGGTTCGCGCATCCGGAGGTTGACCCAGAAGCTGTTCCGGCGCCGCATACGCGAGCGTGCCGAGAAACATGTTCGGGCTGGTGAGGCGCGTGACGTCGGGCGCCTCTTTGATCGCGGCGAGCCCGAAATCGATGATTTTGTAGACGCGCTCGCCCGACTCGTATCGGTGCGCAACGATGTTGGCCGGTTTCAAATCGCGATGCGTGATGCCGCGTTCGTGCGCAAGCTGCAACGCGCCGGCAAGCGGTGTGAGCAGCGCGACGACATCCGCAGGTGCCATCGGACCACTGAGCTTGAGCTCCTCGGCAAGGCTGGGGCCGCTGAGCAGCTCCATCACGAGGTAGGGCTGGCCGTTGGGCTGAACGTTGAAATCGAGAATCGACACGATATTCGGATGTCGCAAGCCCGCGCAGGTGCGGCTCTCGCGCAGAAATCGATCCCGCTGGTCAGATGCCTGGTCAAACGACGCGTTCATCACTTTGAGTGCCACTTCGTCGCCCAGCAGCCGGCGCCTCGCGCGGTAGACCTCGCCCATCCCGCCCGCCGCAACAGGCCCGATGATTTGATAACGGGCGTCGATAACGGTGCCGGGAGGTATCACACGTGGCTCAGCTCGGCGGCAGCGCTATCCAGCAAGTGCTCGAACCAACGGTTCGAGATTTTCTCCTGGACTGAATTCTGCCGGAGCCGAGCTTGCAGGTTGGCGAAGTCGACGCGGTCAAGGTCCTGATCCTGGTTGTAACAGGAGAAGATGAACTCCTCGCGGCCAGTTGCGGGATCGACATGACGTTGGAGGCACTGAGCACAGACCTCTTTCATCATGCATTGCATCGGCGAGTTGATGCTGCCGATGCCTATGTGGCGGGGATTGAGATACGGCGCGAGCACGCCATGCCGCGCCAGACGCACCGCGTTCATCATGCGGTCCGAGCCGATCGCGATGATGCGCGTCACATCCTTCAGCGGCACGCGTTGGGGTCCGAGCGTGCCATCGGCGTACGTCACCATCGCCTGCACGATGTTGCCGCGTACGTGGGCATCCTGGGGACGAGACGGCTCGATCGGGTCGCCCATATCGGTTGCCCAGATCACCTGGTCGGTCCATGACTCAATCTCTTCCCGCTTGAAGAGATCGGCGCCGTTCCTATAGCCCGCGAAATAGATCACCGTGTTGCCCTGCGATTTGAGGGCCCTCGCGATCGAAAACAACACGGCGTTGCCGAGCCCACCGCCCGCCAGCATGACCGTGGAATTGTGGGGGATCTCCGTCGGCGTGCCGGTGGGACCCATCACGACGACGGGCTCCCCAGGCTGCAGGTACGCGCACAGCCGGCTCGAGACGCCCATTTCCAGCGTGATCAGCGAAAGCAGCCCTTGCTCACGGTCCACCCACGCGCCGGTCAGCGCGATGCCTTCCATCGTCAGCGACGCCAGGTGGTCCTCGGAGCGCACCCGCGGGCTGAGCCGCTCGAAGTTCTGTAGCCGATAGAACTGGCCAGGATGAAAGTGGCGCGCGGCGGCGCGTGCCCTGACAATCACCTCGACGATGGTGGGCGTGAGCCGCACGACTCGTTCGACGTGTGCGAGGAACTGGTCGTCGAATCGGGATACCAGCGACTGCCACTGACGCTCGCGTTGCGGCTGCGAAGCCGGGTCGAGGTTGGCGATCGCGTCTTCGAATAACCGAACGACGTGGGGATACCCGTCCTTCGCCGACGCCATCGCCTTGACGACGTTGCCCGCGTAACGCGGATGGTTGTCGCCGTAGTAGCTGACGAAGCGGCCGTCACGCTGATACGACGTGAAGAAGCCATTGGCATCCGGTTCGAGCGCGTACGCACCGCGATCGTCCTTGACCGCGCGGAACCCCTGGAAAAAACGCTGGCGACCATCGAGCTGGAACGTCGACGGATGTTCCTTCTCGTATGTCGTATTTGGCGACGTGCCGGCGGCGACCATGACCGCACGGGCCGGAAGCTCGACGCGCTCGCTGGTTCCATCCGCCGCCTTGCGCAGAAACGCGAGCGCGCGCACGTGCCCGAACTCGTCAGGTACCGCTTCGATCGGCTCGAGGTTCTCGGCAAACGCGATCCCCTCCTCGAGCGCCTTGCTGACTTCTTCGTGATTGAGCCTGTATGCGGGCGCATCCTGCAGCCGCTTGCGATACGCCAGCGTGACGCCGCCCCAGCGACGGACGAGCGAGACGAAGTCGGGCGCTTGTCCCACCAGCTCGGCACGCGCGCGCTCCGCGCGGACGATGCGGCCATGCTCGAGGAATTCGTCGAGAATAGTCTCTTCCTCGGGATCGAGGAGCTTTCGTACGGCGGCGTCACCGTACTCGCGCGCCAGCTCCTCGTAGCGGTGCAGCGTCTTCTCGACCTGAAGCGGGTAATACGCGAGGAGCTCGGTCGCCGTATCGATTCCAGTCAGGCCGCCTCCGATCACCACTGCCGGCAGGCGCACCTGCAAGTTCGACAACGTGTCGGCTTTGAACGCGCCGGTGAGCTGCAGCGCCATCAGGAAGTCGCTGGCTTTGCGGATCCCCCGTATCAGGTTGTTCTTGATGTCGATGATCGTCGGCCGGCCCGCACCCGCGGCGATAGCGACGTGATCGATGCCGAGCTCCCACGCCTCCTCGAGCGGGAGCGCGCCCCCGAAGCGGATGCCGCCGTAAATGCGCAGCTTCTCGCGTCGCGACAGGGTGAGGTGGATGAGCGTGAGGAAGTTCTTGTCCCATCGCACCGTGATGCCGTATTCCGACACGCCGCCAAAGCCCTCGAGCACGCGCTCATCGAGCGGTCGATAGATCTCGTGCCAGTCGCGAATGGGCCGCGGCGGCTCGCTGCCTCCTACCCATTCCTCGGGCAGCGGCTCGATCTTGAGCCCGTCGATCGCGATCACGCCAAAGCCTTCGTTGAGCAGGTAGTGCGCGAGGGTGTAGCCTGCCGGGCCGAGGCCGACGACCAGCACGTTGCGGCCGTTGTAGGGAAGCGCGTGCGGACGCCGGATGTTGAGCGGATTCCAGCGCGTGAGCAGTCCGTAAATCTCGACGCCCCACGGCATCGTCAAGACATCAGTGAGCACGCCGGTTTCGATCTGCGGGATGTTGACCGGATCCTGCTTCTGGTAGATGCACGCCTTCATGCAGTCGTTGCAGATGCGGTGGCCGGTGCCGGGGCACATCGGGATTGTCCACCGTGACGATCGCGAGCGCGCCGATGGCGTCGCCACGCTTGCGCAGCGCGTGCATCTCCGAGATTTTTTCGTCGAGTGGACAACCGGCGAGCGCAATCCCGAGGGCGTTGGTCGTGACCGCGCCGGTCTTGTCGCGAATGCCCTTCGAGCAGGTGTCCTTGTCGCGCTCGTGGCAGAGCACGCAGTAGTGGATCTCGCTCAGCACTTCGCGCGTCGTGAACCGCTCGTCGGTGAGCTTGAACCCGTCGCGCCGCCGGAGCTTTTCCTCAGGACCGACCATCAACTCAGGGAGCGCGGCCTCGGGTCGGACGACGCGCACCAGATGAATGGGGTCGAGGGTCTCGGGAAAGCGGAAGACTACCCAGTGGTGAAAGCGCCGATCGTGCAGATGCGCGGCGCACCACCGCTTGAGGGATTCAATTTCCGTCGCCACGGCCGCCTTCTCATCCTCCGACGCGGCCGTCCGCGCCACTTCATCGCGGTCGAGCAAGGCGCACCCGTACTCCGCGAGCGCCAGTTCCGGGTCGAGCGCGCCGGCGACCGCGCTTTCGACACGGGCATGATCGTCGGCCGTTGCCTGGACCGCCGTGCCGCCCTTGAGGAGCGGCAGCGCCCGACGCCGCACAAAGTCGATCTTGAACCGAAACAACGCATCGTAGGCGCGCGTGGTCGCCGTCATCTGATCGACCTCAGGACCGACGGCAAAGAGGCGCGTCAGAAAACGCGTCACGTGCGGCGCCACCGCGACGATCAGGTTTGACTGGGCGATGGCGTTGAGCGCCGTTGGATTGGCGCGATGGGCTTCCCATTGGGCCCACAGATCGGGCTCGGCGCGGCGGAACTCGTCGCTATACAGTTCATACAGCGCGCCGAGACGTGCAGGTTGGTGGAGGTCGGCGAAGGTGAACCCCGCGATGCCGAGCGACTGGTGCGCGGAGGGAATGCCACTCATATCTGAAGAAAGCCGCGGATTTCGGCGTGGAAGTATCACTTCACGGTACCACCCCAGCATAGGGCCGTCAAACAACCGTTCAAACTTCACCCGGGCGGCCCGCGGGAAAAGGGTCGACGGAAAAGGGGTCAGACCCCTTTTCCGTGACCCTGCCGCTTTTACACGGAGGTGTACGCTCGATCGTGTGACCATCACGCTCAACGGTGAGCCGCACGACTTGCCTGGCCCCCTCACCATCACCGAACTCCTCTCCAGTCTGGGGATCGACCCGCGCCGTGTCGCGATCGAACTCAATCTCGTCGTGCTCAAGCGCGACGCATACGCCACGAGCATGGTTGGCGAGGGCGCTCAGGTCGAGATCGTGAATTTCGTCGGAGGCGGGTAGTATCATGCGATCGCGGGCCGCAAAACCGCGTCGCCAAACCGAGCGCCGAGCGCGACACGCCAGTCGAACAATTCATGTCTGATCTCACCATTTCAGGACGCACATTCCGCTCGCGGTTGATTGTCGGAACCGGCAAGTACCCGTCGCATCACATCATGAAAGCCGCGCACGAGGCCTCGGGCACCGAGATGGTGACCGTCGCCGTGCGTCGCGTCGACATCACGCGGCGCAGCGAGTCGCTCCTCGATTACATCGATACGTCGCGGATTTTTCTGCTGCCAAATACCGCCGCGTGCTACACGGCCGAAGACGCCATTCGCACGGCTCACCTGGCACGCGAGGCCGGCCTGTCGAACTGGATCAAACTCGAAGTCATCGGCGATGAGCGCACGCTGTTCCCGGACAACGAGGCGCTGCTCGTCGCGACACGGGCACTGGTCAAAGACGGGTTCGTCGTGCTGCCGTATACGAGCGACGATCCGGTCGTCTGCCGCAAGCTCGAGGACGCCGGCGCGGCGGCGGTGATGCCGCTGGGCGCACCGATCGGCTCCGGTCTCGGCATCCAGAACCCGAACAACATCCGCATCATCAAGGAAGCGGCTGGGGTCCCGGTGATTGTCGACGCAGGCGTGGGGACGGCCTCGGATGCCACGATCGCGATGGAGCTCGGCGTGGACGGTGTGCTCATGAACACCGCGATTGCCGGCGCAACCGACCCGGTACGCATGGCGACAGCGATGCGACTGGCGGTCGAGGGAGGCCGGCTGGCGTTCGAGGCCGGACGCATTGCGCGGCGCATGTACGCGACGGCCAGCAGTCCACTCGAAGGGGTCGTGGGCCGCTGATGCAGCCGCGCAGCGTCACCGAGGAGGACCTGCGACGGCTGAAGCAAGAACGTGACGCCGCCGACAGACGCTACAACGAGGCGCTGTCGGAGCTCGATGACGCGGTCCAACGCGTTCCCGATTTCCCGCATCCCCCGCCCTCTCCGGACGAAACGCAGGTCACGCCGCTCAACACACGTTGGGAGATCCTGACGGCGCGGCCGCCGTCGCCGACAGGATGGCGAGCACGACTGGCCGCGTTCGTTTGGCGCCTCGTGGAGCCGTCGCTGGCGCAGCAGCAAGCCTTTAACGCCGCGCTCGTCGACCACCTCAATCGCAACGTGATCCCTCAGCGCGAAGTACCGAAAGCGATCGAGACCACGATCGCGGTGCTGCGTGACCAGGTGGAACAACTTGTCCAGTTCGAGTCGCGCCTGATGGTCTACTTGCAACAAATCACGCCGTACGTCGACACCAAGGACTACGAATTTCGCGGCCTCGACCAGCGCATCGTCGAGGATGTCGCCGAAGCACAGGCACTCGACGCGCGCGCCATCAGGGGTCTCGCCGCGGGCCTACGGTCAGTTTCGGACGACACCCTGAAGCGATTTGAACGGGTTGAACGGTTCGAGTTCCGCTACGGAGTCCACTACGACGGAGTTCGGATATCGATCGCCGCCCTGCAGCGTGCGGTGCACGCGCTGACCCGGGAGCTCGAACGCAGTTCCCCAGTCGGGGCCGCGCCGCAAGTTTCCCGCGATGTCGCGGCGCCCGCCACTCCACCGCTTGACGGGACGGTGTCACATGTGCTGTCGGCGAACCGGCTACAGAGTCACAAGTACCTGGCGTTCGAGGATGCATTCCGCGGTGATCCGCGTGTGATCGCGGGACGGCAGCGCGAGTACGTCACTCTCTTTGCCGGCTCCACCGATGTGCTCGATATCGGCTGCGGCCGGGGTGAGTTTCTTCGTCTGCTGAAGGAGAGCGGCGTGACCGCGCGGGGGATCGACCTCAATCACGCGATGGTCACCAATTGTCTGGAGGCCGGTCTCGACGCGACCGAGGCCGACGCACTGGAATACCTGCGTAGCCTCGCCGATGGCGCATTGGGTGGGCTCATGGCGGCGCAGGTGGTCGAACATCTACAACCCGATTACTTAATCCAACTGCTCGACGAAGCCTACCGCGTGCTGCGCCCCGATTCGGCCATTGTCCTCGAAACCATCAACGTCACGTCATGGTCCGCCTTCTTCAGCAGCTACCTGCGCGACCTGACCCACGCGCGGCCGCTGCATCCGGACACCCTCCGCTTTTTCGTGCTCGCCGCGGGGTTCCTCGACGGCGAAATCCGCCTGAGCGCACCGGTACCGGACGAAGCGAAGTTGCACCCCGCACCGCGAGAGGCGCGCGAGCTCGACGTGCCGGGATCAGCGCCGGTGGCTGGAGCCATCCGCCAGCTCGCCGATGTCGTGGATGTGAACGCGCAGATTCTGAACCGTGAGCTGTACGGTCCGCAAGACTACGCGGTCGTAGCGTGGAAGCGATAGCGGCGCCACCCGGCCTGCGAACAGCCCAATCGGCGGAAGCGCTCGCGCGTGCGACCGTACAAGGCTCGTGTCTTCTTGCCGTCGCCGTTGGCTGCTGGCTCGGCCGCGCGCAGCCGGTCATCTATTTGCTGGTCGCCACGACCTTCGTTGTGGCAGCGGTCGCGGCGCGTTGGCGTTTCCATGCCACGGCGGCGGTTCTCCTGTTTTTTGCTTATACCAGCACGGGCCTGCTGCTTGCGCTCGTGCCGTCGGTTGCGGCTCTGCCCTTGTGGCTCGCGGCCCTCGCGGGGTTTGTCGCCGGCGGCCTGCCGTGGACCACATGGCAATCACCGCCGCGGTGGCGTGGGCCGCTCATCTTATGGCTGCTCGGGAGCGCCGTGTCGTGGCCGATCATCGCGGCGCGCGAATCAGATTTCGGCGCCATCCTGCCGGGCGACACTGTTCCGCTGATCCTCGCGGCCGCGGTTGCAAGTGTGTCGATCGGTTTATGGCTCGACGCAGCGCTCGGGTGGGACAGGAGCACGGTCGAGCGACGCGTGGCTCGCCCGCTGCTGGCGAGCGTCGTCGTCGCATCGGCCGCCGTGTTCTATCAATCGTTTGTCGATATCACCTGGCTGAGCAGCGACGTCTGGATTCAGTCGGCGGCTCGGTGGAGGCGACCGTCCAGCTGACCGCCGACGCCTATCTGCTGGAGGTGTCCGACTCGGCGACGACGGCGCCGCCGGCGCCCGCGGTGGGTCGGGACCCGAGCGAGGGCGGCCTCGGTCTCTACCTCATCGCCGAGCTGTCGACCCGGCACGGCTGGTACGTGCACAACGGCCACAAGCCGCTGGGCCTCTGCTCCCCCGCCCCTGAGCGGGTCGGGGTGCGTTAAGAGACGGGACCGAACCCCGGAACTACCGAGGCGGACGCCCATCCGCGGAGCCGGACCCCAGCGGTGCTGGGTCCGTTCCGCGATGGACGCCCGCCTCGCAGGTGGCGTCTTCCTCGTCGTTCCTGCCGATCCGACGTCGTCCGCGCATCGACGCTCCCGCGTGGCCGGAACCTGGGAGCGGGAGGGGGGTTGCTCGAGCGTCCGCCGCGCCGGTCGGGGGACCGGGAGCCTGCAGAGCGGCGTCCGCCGGGCCAGGTCGTCTCCGGTCAGAGATCCGGGGACGACGGGCGTCGTCCCTCCCGGACACCGGAAGTGACCTGGTGGTCCGCCTCGGCGACGGATCCGGCCGGACCGGGCCGACGGCGCCGCATCGATCTCTGCCTCCCTGGAGGGTCCGCGCGCTGCTCGAGGAGCAGTCGGCGGTGGGTCGAGGCGAGATGCGTACAACGGAGAAGTCGGTCGGCGGCAGGAGGAACACCGTCGGAGGGGAGCCAGGCAGTGCGCGTGCAGGGTGGCGAAGAGCTCGGGGACCGAGTCGGCGGTCGCGGTCACCCGGGGAAGGGAGAGTGACCGGTCACGGCGTGCTCGAGGCGGTGCGGAGGACGGCGTCCAGCGGCTGGGTGCCGTGGTCGCGCTGTGGTTAGCCGGGCGGTCGTGGCGCCCGGCAGGGTGGCGGGCGGGGAGAACCCCGTGTCCGGCAGGGGGACGGGTCCCCCCGCGCCCGGGCCGCTCCCGTCGCTGTCGGGAAGGACCGTGCCGGCCTGTGGGAGGACCGCGGTGGCCGCTGTGGCCAGCCGGTGGGGCTGAGGTGTCCGTGCTGACTGCACCGGGACGCGGGGGCCGGCTGATTCACTCGCGACCACCGGCGGAGCCGGCGGACGGTGCCCGATCGGGGCGGGACGTGCTACCGGGCGCGGCGGGGGAAGACGCCGGGCCGGGAACGACAGCCGGGGCGGGGGAAGACGCCACGGGCTGGACTGTGGGGGTGCTGGGCAGCTCGCGCAGCACGACGGGACCGTCCACGGCCCTCAGCGAGATCCGGGATCCCGGGCGGGGCAGCGGGGCGGCGGACCATGCCAGGTACTCGCCGTAAGCATCGCCTCAGAAGGCGGCCCGGCGCACCAGTGCGCCCAGGAAACCCGGGCGTGCCGTGTCCGCGTCCCGCGGACGGGGCCGCCGGTGCGGCGGTCCGGGACGGGACGGAAGCCGGCCTCCGCGACCGGCTGCCACGCGAGGTAGGCACCCCCGGGGCCGGCGCCCACAGGGCGCAACGCGGCGCGTCAGCCGGCCGAGGAGGCCCGAGGTCCGTCGCGGGGGCGGCCGCGGGGAGCGCCCGCGCCGCCGGGGGCCGGGCGCGGAACGGCACCGGCGCGGGGCGAGGGCGGGCGGGAGGCGCCGGCCGGACCGAACGCAGCGGAACGGTGCGGGCGGCACCGGAACGGTAGGTGGCGGCCCGGGCGGCGGCGGCGTGCCGCGGATGGGGGCGCCGCCGCGCGGTGCCGCCTTCTGCCCGGTCGAGGACGTCGATGAGCCCGGCCAGCGTGAGAGGACGGGTCCCGTCCGGTCAGGTCGGCCGGCACGCGCGCTGCGGCGGCCGGGGTGGGCCGTTCGTCGCTCATGTCGCCTCCTGCAGGTAGTGGCCGCAGCCGGGGAAGGTGCTGCGGACAAGGAGAAAACTAGGGACCTGCGGGCCTCGGTGGACCCGCTCCTGCGACACCCTCCGGCGGGCGCGTGACACAACCGTTGCGGAGGGCTCCGTGACGGCCCGGTCACACGTCCTTCGCGGTCGAGCACTTGTCGACAAGCCGTGCCGGCTGAGCGGTGTGGAACGCCCTGGTCCGGTGCGCGGTCATCCCGGCGAGCTCCCGACGCGCGGCGTGTCGGGGCCTCCGTTCGGTCGAGTGCCGGGCTTTTGGTACCGAGAGCCCGGGGCCTGGAAGTCCGGGGTCCGGCCCGGGTCGGCCGGGGGGCCTCACCGGGCGGCGCCGGGCCGCGAGGATCCCCCGGTGCCCACCCGCATCCCCCTGGTCATCGGCACCCGCATCCGGGCATCGACGACGCGCTCGCCATCCTGCTGGTGCTGGCCAAGCCCCGAGGTCGACCTCCGGCTGGTGACGACGGTGCACGGCAACGTGGAGCTCGCGCAGACCACGGAGAACGCGCTGCGCGTGCTGCACCTGGCCGGCCGCTCCGACGTG
>CAVXMP010000030.1:0-8803 GCA_963762925.1 uncultured Acidobacteriota bacterium
CCCGTCGCGCCACTGGGTTGCTGACCGATGCAAACCCCATGGCCATCGCTGCCGCACTTTGGGCGCCACTGTCGCTGCTGGTATTGCGCGGTCCGCTCCGCGCCCTCGGGATCATCCTCGTGCCTGTTCTTTGGTGCGCGGCATGGCTGACGGGTGCCCGGAGCGGCATGCTGCTGATCGCGGCGGGCATTGTTGGTTTGGCCGGCGCAAGCATCACCGTGAGGTCGCAATGGCGGCGTGCGGTGATTCTCAGCGCGACGGTTGGCGCGGTGGTTGTGGCATTGGTCGTGCTCGCGCGCGTCGACACAAGCGGCCCCATCTCGCGACTCAAGAGTGGACTGCGTACTGATCGACCCGCCGAAGTGCTGTACGAGCTGTTCTGGAGACGCGACGGCTATGGACCCGCGGCTGTTCTGGCGATTGAGGAGCATCCCTGGAGCGGCGTCGGCATTGGCGCGTTCAATCCGCTCTCTCCTTACTATTCACATCTCGCGGGCGGGCCGATCGTGCCGGCAGACAACGCGCAGAACTTGTGGCGGCAGTCATTGGCGGAACGTGGCGTGCTGGCATTTGTCGCGGTCGTCGCCCTGACCGCGGCAACACTCCGGCTGTTGTCTCAGCCGTCGCCTTCGCTCACCGGCTCGTACGCGTGGACCCTCAAAGCCGTCGTGGTCGGCATCGGCCTGGTCTTGACCGTCGGACTGCCGACGCAAAATGTCGCCATCGCCTTGACGTTTGCTTCCGTGCTCGCATGGCTGCACGCGACCGTATCACCGCGGCAGGTCACCTCCGCGGTGCTGCAGGCGCCGATTATCGTGATGATCTGGCTGCTGGCGATTGCCGGAGCGGGCATGGACGTGTGGACCGCACGAACGGATCTTCGTCCGCCATGGCGCGCGGCGCGCCTCGGCCAACTGTATGTGCGCGGTTTCGGCGACCTCGAACGCGGGCCCGGCGGCACGTCCGGCCGACCGGTCGGCGAGTACGGCGTCTTCTCCATGCGGATCGCGGGGCCAAAGTTTGCGCTGCGATACTGGGCGCGGGACAACGCGTTTCGGCATCTGCGCGTCTGGCAGGATCGCCGCCTCGTCATCGATGAAGCGATTCCCGGCGGAGTTGTGCTGGAACGTGTGCTCGACACTCCTGCCGTGCGCCCGGGGATGATGCTCGAGTTCGAAAGCGACAACACCGGCGTGGTCGTGACCGGCGAATTCCTCCAGGACCGATGAGACCCTACAGGCGCACGATGTGCGCGCCGCTCATCCCCTTCAAAGCGTTCCGCGTATCGACCACGAGGGGATAGCGCTCGACGACTTCGGCGTAGTCGAACGCGCGATGATCGGTCACGATGACCGCGCAGTCGACCGCACTGTGCCCCTCGGGCACGGACGAAAGATTCAGATGTCCATGCTGGAGTGTCGGCACGTACGGATCGGTATAGGTGACCTCGGCGCCGCGTCGCCCGAGGAGCTCGATGATGTCGAGGGCCGGTGACTCGCGCACGTCGTTGACATCGCGCTTGTAGGCCACGCCCAGGAGGTGGACGCGCGACCCGTTGAGCGCCTTCTTGTGCGAATTCAGCGCTTCAGCGATGCGCGTGACCACATACTCGGGCATCGACCCGTTGATGCTGCCGGCGAGCTCGATGAATCGCGCCTCGAAACCACTCTGGCGCGCCTTCCACGACAGATAAAACGGATCGATCGGAATGCAGTGGCCGCCAAGTCCCGGGCCCGGGTAGAAGGGCATGAAACCAAAGGGCTTGGTCTTCGCCGCGTCGATCACTTCCCACACGTCGATATTCATCCGGTGGCACATGAGCGCCAGCTCGTTGACGAGACCGATGTTCACGGCGCGAAAGGTATTTTCGAGCAGCTTCACCATCTCGGCCACTCGCGTCGAGCTCACCGGAATCACTTCGTCGACCACTAGCCGGTAAAACGCCGCGGCCAGGTCGACACTCGGTTTATTGATTCCGCCGACGACTTTCGGAATGTTGCGCGTTTGGTAACGCGGATTACCCGGATCAACTCGCTCGGGTGAAAAGGCCAGATAGAAGTCCTCTCCCGCCTTCATGCCTTTCGCTTCGAGCGCCGGCTGCACGATCTCGTCCGTCGTTCCCGGATAGGTTGTCGATTCGAGAATGATCAGCTGCCCCTTGCGCAAGACAGCCGCCGCGGTGTCGACCGCCTGCACGATGTAAGACAGATCGGGGTCCCGTGTTTTGCGGAGCGGCGTCGGCACGCAAATATCGATCACGTGCACGTCGCCGAGGTCTTCTGGCGACGTGGTGGCCCGCAGGTGCCCTGACTTGACGGTTTCCTGAACGTGCGCACTCGGGACGTCCGGAATGTAGCTGCGGCCGCCGTTGATCTCGGTGACCTTCTCCGTGTTCACGTCAAATCCGATTACTTTGACGCCGGCACGGGCGAGCTCGACGGCGAGGGGCAAGCCGACGTAGCCGAGGCCGATAATTGCCGCCGTCAGATCGCGGCGCTCAATGCGCGACTTTAGATCCATTCGTGTCCTCATAATACCGAGCAATGTTCTCGACCACGTACTCGAGCTGAGCGCGGCTCAACTCCGCAAAGATCGGAAGCGCGAGCACGTCATCGGCAGCTTGCTCGGCCAGGGGGAAGTCGCGAGGGTGATATCCGAGATAGGCGAAGCACTCCTGCAGATGAAAGGGGACGGGGTAGTAAATCTCCGTCCCAATCTTCGCAGCTTTGAGATGTTGCTGCAGCCGGTCGCGATCCCGCGCGCGAATCACGAATTGGTTGTAGATGTGAAAATCGCCCGCGCGCTCTGTCGGCAGCGTCACCACCCCGTCCAGTGCGCGCGTGGCGAAGAGCTCGCGATAGATGTCGGCGTTCTGCCGCCGCCCGTCAGTCCAGCGCGCGAGGTGTGGCAACTTTACGTGCAGGACCGCGGCCTGGACGGTGTCGATGCGAAAATTGCCGCCAATGTGCTTGTGAAAGTACTTGGGTTCGGCGCCGTGCACCCGGTACACGCGCATTCGCTGCGCCAGTTCGTCATCGTTGGTGACGACCAGACCGGCATCCCCGAACGCACCGAGATTCTTGGTCGGAAAAAACGAGAAGCAGCCGATCGTCCCGATGCCGCCGACCAGCCGTCCTTTGTAGCGGGCGCCGATCGCCTGCGCCGCATCCTCGATCACGGCAATCCCGGCGGGCTGCGCAATCTCGAGCACCGCGTCCAGATCAGCGCTCTGGCCGTACAAATGAACCGGCACAATCGCTTTCGTGCGCGCGGTCACCGCTCGCCTGGTTGCGTCCGCACTCAAGTTGAACGTCGCCGGATCGATGTCGACGAGCACCGGCGTGGCCCCCAAACGCGCGACGCATCCTGCCGTCGCGAAAAACGAGAACGTGCTGGTCACGACCTCGTCGCCCGGTCCGATGCCTAACGCCATCAAGGCCAGCAGCAGTGCGTCGGTTCCCGACGACACACCGAGCGCGTGTTTCACGTCAAGGTAGCGCGCGATGTCCGCTTCGAACGCGGCCACCGCGGGTCCCAGAATGAACTGTTGGCTATCGGCTACGCGGGCGATGGCGTCGAGAAGTTCGGTCCGAAGCGGAGCGTTCTGGCAATGCAGGTTGAGTAACGGAACGTCCAAGCCGTCAATGATAATGTTTGCTTCGCGATGATTTCAACCGGCAGCGACGCCACTGAGATCGATGTTGCAATTATCGGTGGTGGTGTGGTGGGTCTTGCTGCCTCGCTTGCGATCGCGACGCGCGGGCTCAGTGTGGTGGTGCTCGAGCGGGAACGGAGCTTCGGACATGGCACCAGCACGCGCAACAGCGGCGTCATTCACGCGGGTCTGTATTACCCGACGGGATCGCTCAAGGCGGAACTCTGTGTCGAAGGGCGCGATCGCCTGTACGCGTTCTGCGCGCAACACGCGGTGCCGTTCGAGAAGCCGGGCAAGCTTGTCGTCGCCGGCACGGAGAACGAAGTGTCCGCCCTCGAAGCTCTGCACACCCGCGCGGTCGCGAACGGCGTCAGCGATGTCGCCCTTGTCGATCGTCGGTTCATCACCGCGCGCGAACCACATGCCGGCGGCGTCGCCGCGCTCTGGTCGCCCTCGACCGGCATCGTCGAGCCCGAAGCCCTGGTCAAAACGCTTGCCCGCCTCGCGCAGCACGCCGGCGCCCATCTGCTCGGCGCGTCACGGGTCCTGCGTGGCGATCCACAGCAGGGGGCGATTGAACTCGAGACAACCGCAGAGCGAATTACGGCACGTGTCGTCGTGAATGCTGCGGGTCTCTACGCCGACCAGGTGAGCGCGCTCGTCGGAGGGGAAAACTTTTCCATTTATCCGTGCCGCGGCGAGTACGCCGAGCTGGCGCCGGCGGCGCGCTCGCGTGTGCGCGGGCTGCTCTACCCGCTGCCGCACATTGCGGGTCATAGCCTCGGCGTTCACCTCACGAAGACGACGTGGGGCAGCGTTCTTCTCGGCCCGACGGTGCGGTATCAGGAAAGCCGCGAGGATTACGAGAACGATCGCCTTCCGCTCGAGGCATTCCTCGAGCCCGCGCGTGCCCTGGTTCCGTCGCTCACCTTGAGCGATCTGCAGCCGGGCGGCACGGGTATCCGGGCGAAACTCTGCCCGCCCGACGAAGATTTTGCAGACTTTCTCATTCGGCGCGACCGCACTCAGCCACGCCTCGTTCACGCCGCCGGCATCGACTCCCCTGGACTGACATCGTCACTGGCGATCGCCGAACGGGTCGCGGCCCTGGTGCGCGACACGATCAACTAACAACACAAACAACGCGGATTCGGAGATTTACGCGGATTGTAGAAAGGGCCAGGGCAAGGCAGAGCAACTAAATGCGCTTGCTGAGAGCCGTGAACCGAGAGCCAGTCACCGAATCGACGATGACGTGGCCACCTTCGCCGTTACAAACTCGCATCGAAGTCGGGCCAGTCGCGATCGCGTGGCGAGATGACGCTGGGCGGGCCCAATGGCCAGGCGATCGCGAATGCCGGGTCGTCCCATCGAACTCCCGCCGCGTGCGCGGGCGAGTATCTGGCGGAGACGTGGTAATAGGTCTCCGCTTCGTCGGTGAGCGTCTGATAGCCGTGTGCCATGCCGGGCGGAACGTAAAGCATCCGGCGATTGTCGGCCGTCAGCTCCACCGCAACCCATCGCCGTCGGGTCGGCGAGCGCGGCCGCAAATCGAGGATGACGTGACAGACGGCGCCGCGCGTGCAGCGGATGATCTTCGCTTCTTCAAACGGAGCGCGCTGAAAATGCAACCCGCGGATCGTGCCCTTCCGCCGGTTGAACGCCAGGTTGCACTGCGCCAGCGTCGGATCGAGGCCACGCGCCGTGAGTTCGTCGGGTGCAAAGGTGGTCGCGAAGAACCCGCGGTCGTCTTCGATTCGATGGATGTCGATGATCCAGGCGCCCGCCAGTACGGTCTCGGCAAACGTCATAGCGTCGATACGCACGTGCCGTCGCCTGACGGCAAGCTGGAGAAGCGAAACCGCGCCATAATCTCATGATCGCATGCCATCGATAGGCGCGCCGCGCTCTTTCACGGCACGAGCGGAATCACTCGCGCGCGTGCTGGTGCAAGCTTCCGCGGTATTGGCTGTCGTCCTAGGCTGTCTGCTGGCGGAGACACCGCTCGCGGTGGCCGCAGGCGTCATCTTTGTCGCGACGGCCGTGATGGCATGGTGGCGATTCGAGTCCGCAACGGCGGTCGTTCTCTTCTTCGCCTACATCAACGGCGGGCTCATGTTCGCCGTGCCGCCCCCGCTAACCGGTGCGCCCTTGTGGCTGGTCGCGATGAGCGGCCTGGTAGCGGGGGGGACCTCCTGGAGCAAATGGAGTTCGCCGTTTGCCTGGAGATGGCCGCTGATCCTATGGGTGCTGGGCGTCGCGTTGTCATGGCCGATCATCGCAGCACGCGAAACGGATTTTTCACTGTTGACTGCGCGCGGCGGCGTCGCGGCGGTGATTGTGGGCGCGCTGGCCAACGTCTCCGCAGCGCTGTGGTTAGACGCCACTCTGTCCTGGGATGCAGAGACGATCGAACGTCGGGTCGCGAGACCGCTTCTCGCAAGTGTCATTGTTTCCGCTTGTGCCGTTTTCTACCAGGGGTTTGTGGACATTACCTGGCTCAGTGGCCCGCCGTGGATCGCACTGGGGCGGGCGCCGGGCATGATGGGCGACGCCAATCCGATGGCCGTGCGCGCTCGGCATCTGGGCGCCACTGGCACTCGCGATGTTGCGCGCGCGTCAACGCGTGCCGATTGGCGGGATGGTGACGGTCGCGCTCTGGTGTGCCGCATGGTTGACGGGAGCACGGACCTTCCTGCTGCAGTTCTTCACCGCCATCGTCGGATCTGCTGAAGGGCGCCTGAGTGGCCTCACGTGGACACGTGTCGCGATCGTGTTGCTCGGTGGCGTGATCGTGGTCGCCATGGCTTCTGGCGTTTGTGCCGGTCGAGTTCTTTGTCAAAGGGCCGATAGCTCGACTTGGTAAACAATTTCCCTGCCGGCAACCCAGCGCGATTCTCTACGAGGCATTGTGGTATCGAGACGGATACGGAATTGCCGCTGTCGAAGCATTCCGGCAAAACCCATGGAGCGGTGTAGGGGTTGGCACATACAACGACATTCAGGTCGACTACCACCCGTACAGCTTGACATGTCGTGTCAATCCGGACAATGCGCAGAACTTCTGGCGGCAGGTGCTTGCCGAGCGCGGCATTTTCGCGTTTATTCGCAGTCGTTGCCTTAACAGTCGGCACTGGTCGGCATGCTGATCCGGCGGGTACAGGCTGCGCCTCTTCTCGCCTCAACCTTCAAGGCCACAATCATCGGCCTTGGTTTGGCATTGGTGTTTGGTGTACCGACGCAGAACGCGGCGATCGCGGTGACGGCCGCGACGATCATCGCCTGGCTGCACGCCTTGGGAGCCAGCCGAGACGTTCAGCCCGCGACGCTATGCAGCTGCGCTGATCGGTTGCCTGGATGCTCGCGGTTGCTGGCGTTGCTGTAGACGGTGGAAGGCGGTGACGGAGCTGCGGCCCGCCGTCCGAGCCGCACGCGTCGGCGGCGTCTATGCCTATGGCCTGGGAGACGCCCAGATCGGGCCTGATGGTTCGCGAGGCCGCACCATTCTCCGGCCGCGCGGTTGCGGCTGTGCCGGTCGCCTCGAGTGAATACGAGGTGCGCTACTGGACGCAGGCGGTCTGATGGCCGACTCCAGGGTGTGGCGGGACGGGACATGGTGATGGACGAACGTATTCGTCATGGCGTGGTGAGTGAGCGCGTCCTGCCGATTCCGCCAAGGTCGCGGCGGCGTGCCTGCTCGAGTTCGAGAGCGATTCGTCCGGCTCGTGGATCGCCGCGCGGTTCCGTTAACGACGGCTCGCAGCCCCACAATCTTCTTCAGTGCGCGGCGGCGTGCTGCAGCCGATCGGCTGAGCCGTTCGATGTCGGCGTCCACCATCATGCGCACGAGCTGCCGCGAAATCGACGGTGGGTTCCCAACCAAGCGCCTTCGGGCCTTGCTCGAATCGCCAATGAGATGATCGACCTCCGCCGGGCGAAGGAACCGTGGATCCAGGCGGACGTGCTTCTGCCAGTCAAGTCCAACGTGCGCGAACGCTTCTTCGACAAGATTGCGGACCGAGTGTGCTTCACCGGTGGCGATCACGTAATCGTCTGGCGCGTCTTGCTGCAGCATCCGCCACATCGCATTCACGTAGTCGCCGGCAAACCCCCAATCACGGCACGCGTCGAGATTGCCGAGCCCGACATGGTCCGCAAGTCCAAGTTTGATCCGCGCGACGCCGTCGGTGACTTTGCGCGTGACGAACTCGAGACCCCGACGGGGAGACTCATGGTTGAACAGGATGCCCGACACGGCGAAGAGTCCATAGCTCTCGCGATAATTCACCGTGATGTAATGTCCGAACACCTTCGACACGCCGTAGGGGCTACGCGGATAAAAGGGCGTCATCTCCGTTTGCGGGTACTTCGCGCACGCGTCCAAACATCTCGCTCGATGAGGCTTGATAAAAGCGGATTTTCGGGATTGACTCGCCGGACCGCCTCGAGCGAACGCGTGACTCCCTGCGCGTTGAACTCGCCGGTCAACATCGGTTGATCCCAGGATGCAGGCACGAACGACATGGCTGCCAGGTTATAGAACTCATGCGGGTCTGCCTGCTCGACGGCTTTGATCAGGGACAGTTGATCGAGAAGGTCCGCGAGAACGAGCGTGATGCGGTCCAGCAGATGCTCAATGCGCCAGACATTGGGCGCGCTCAGTCGCCGCACGACGCCGAAAACCTCGTAGCCGTGTTGCAGGAGCAGTTCGGCGAGGTACGAGCCGTCCTGTCCGGTGATGCCTGTAATGAGTGCCCGTTTCGCCATGAGAATCTTGATACCGTACTATGTCGCTGCTCAGACAGCAAACGCATCGGATGAGTGTTGGTTCATCGCGCGCAACGCCTGCCTTCGGCGCTCCGCTCGTCGCGCGCAGATGTAGACCACCGAAAACACCAATACGCTTCCGACCATGATCCAGGGCAACAGTTCGGGCTCGCCGGTAACCAAGCCCGCCACCGACGGCTTGGACAATCGCGAGAGACCCATAGATGGCCACCACCGCGTCCCACGGGTTCTCCCGGCACTGCGAACTGTTGATACAGATGCTCGCGGTGCGATTGCGTCAACGGCTTGCGCGCCAACGCGCGGCGCACGAGTGTCAGAGCGGGATCGAGCAGAAAGAGTGACAGCCCGATCGCAGTGGCC
>CAVXMP010000031.1:0-49690 GCA_963762925.1 uncultured Acidobacteriota bacterium
CAGCCGGTACATGACGCGGTCCGAATCGCCAACGACACCATCTACGGCCTTTCCGGCTCGATCTGGAGCCGCGACGGAGCCCGGGCGCTGCGGGTGGCCCGGGCGATCGACACCGGCGTGCTCTCGATCAACTCCAACAGCTCGGTACGGGTGACGACGCCGTTCGGGGGCTTCAAGCAATCGGGCGTCGGGCGCGAGCTGGGGCCCGACGCGCTCGAGCACTACACCGACGTCAAGAACGTCTTCTACGCGACCGAGGAGGGAAACGTGGCAGAGAAGCTCGAGGGCAAGGTTTGCGTGATCACCGGCGCCGCTCCGGGATCGGCGCGAGCCGCGCGGATGTTCGCAGCCGAGGGCGCGCGGTGGTCGGGGTCGACCTCAGTCGAGGAGACCGAGGGCGAGCTGGCGCTCGCCGGCCGACGTCACCGACGAGGACCAGGTCGGGCGATGTACGCCCGGGTGCGCGAGGAGTTCGGCCGCATCGACGTGCTCTTCAACAACGCCGGCATCAACCCGACCGAGGACACCTCGGTGCTCGAGACCTCGCTCGAGGCCTGGCAGCGCGTCCAGGACGTCAACGTGCGCTCGGCGTCTTCCTGTGCTGCAAGCACGGCATCCCGCACCTGCTCGACGCACGGCGGCGGGTCGGTGATCAACACGGCCTCGTTCGTCGCCGTGATGGGCGCCGCGGTCTCGCAGATCTCCTACACGGCGTCGAAGGGCGCCGTGCTCGCGATGTCGCGCGAGATGGGGGTCGAGTTCGCGCGCCGCGGGGTGCGCGTGAACGCGCTCTGCCCGGGCCGATCAACACCCCGCTGCTGCAGGAGCTGTTCGCCTCCGACCCGGCAAGGCCGCGCGGCGGCTGGTCCACCTGCCGATGGGCCGTTTCGGCGAGGCCGAGGAGATCGCCAACGCCGCGATCTTCCTCGCCTCCGACGAGTCCTCGTACGTGACCGCCTCGACCTTCCTCGTCGACGGCGGGCTCTGTGGCGCGTATCTGACGCCTGAGACGGGGGAGTAGCGGCCTCGACTCGCGCCAGCGCGTGCATGTCGTTCGCCATGCGGGGATAGATCTCGCGGTAGCGGTCGTAGAGCTCCGCATACAAACCAGCGGTCGAGGCCGCGGGCTCCAGCACGCGCTCGAGCCGAACCCAATCGTCCGCGGGCTCCCACGAGCGAAACCGCCTGGGCCGCGAGTGATCGCGCTCCCGAAGCTGGCGCCAACGGACGGATGACAGATCGCCTGCTCACGGCCGAGCACGTCGGCGACCGTCTGTGGGAGCAGGTCGGCGCGAGTGCCCCCACCCACCCCGACGATCCCGGTCGCTGCCGGAAGCCAACCGAGGCCATCGACTCGACGTTGTGCCTGATCGCGTACGCGATGCCCTCGAGAACGGCGCGCAGGAGCTCCGGCTGTCCGATGCCTGAGCGTGAAGCCCGAGGATCAGGCCTCGCGCGTCGGGGTCGAAGATGGGTGTGCGCTCCCCCGCCAGATACGGGAGGAGCAGTCGACCGCGCGAGCCGGCCGGGACGGCCGCGGCCTCGCTGGAGGAAGTCGTCCCAGGAGCGGTGCGCCCGACAACGTCTCGAAGCCACGGTGAGGGCGAGGCCGCCGGTAGCCATGCCGGCGGCGAGCGAGAACGTTCCGGGATGACGCTGGCGGTCGTCCACAGCGAGGGGGAAGAGGCGGGCGAGCGCCATGCACTGGATCAGGAAGACGGTCGACCCGTACATGATCATGAGCTGGCCGGGCTCGCGTGGCGCGCGGCGGCGACGGACTCGGCCCAGGCGTCGATCGTGCCGGCGCACACAGGTGTGCCGGCGGGAATGCCGGTGACCTCGGATCGCGGTGCCGCCACCCGCCTAGCTCATTCGGCACAAGACGAGGTGAGGACTGGCCGATGGTCGATCGATCCGGAGCCGGCGCTCCGCGAGCCGCCGATCGTGGCGTCTCCCCCGCCGTCTTCCTAGGTCACGCCGGAGACCGGCGAGTAGCGCTCGGCCGCCGTCAGGAAGCGGCCACAGAGTCCTCGGCCGAGCTCGTTCCAGGCCGCGATGCGCTCGCGGTCTCGCCCGCAGGAAGCGTGGTCGACGCCGATGCGGACGGCGTCCGGATCGGTCGGTGGCGTAGTCGTGGATCCAGCCGAGGGCGTCGGCGGCGATACCTCCGCGTGAAACTGGATCCCCCAGGCGCTTCGCCGAGCCGGTAGGCCTGGACGCAGGCGGCGCTGGCGGCGAGGATCGTCGCCCCCGGCGGTAGCAGGCACTCGTAGCCGTGCCACTCGAAGGCCTCGAACCGGGCGCGAACGCGGACAGCAGCGGGTCGACTCGCCCTCGGGCGTGAGCGCCACGCCCGACCAGCCGATCTCGGGCTCGCGCGCGCGGCGGGCCTCGCCGCCGGCGGCGGCGGCGAGCAGCTGGGCGCCGAGGCAGACGCCTAGGAGCGGCACGCGGCGCTCCAGCAGCCCGGCGAGGAAGTCGATCTCGGCGCGATCCACGGGTGCGGGTCGGCCTGGTCGACGTGCATCGCGCCGCCGAAGGTGATCACCGCGCCGTAGGTATCCGCAGCGGCCGGGGGTCGTCGGTCTCGGCCCGGTGCCAGACGTCGAGCCGCACCGCCGCCCGGACCGCGTCGGCGAAGACGCCCGGCCCGGCGTCGCGCTCATGGCAAATCGCAAGCACCCTCATCGTCCGGGAAGTCTGCCAGGGGCGCGGGCGCGAGCGAGGTCCGGCGCCTCCCTGACCACTGAGCGTGAAGTTTCGGGCGCTCTAGGTGGGTTAGTTCACGCTCGGCGCGCGGCAGGCCGCCTCGGGCGGCGCGCGCCGCCCGGGCGCGCGGAGCGTCGCGCAGGCGCCTACGCGGCGAACTGGCAGGGGCCCGCGAGCGTCTGCACGACGCCGGCCGGCCGGGTCGAGGTGGAGCCGCGTGCGGCGATTGTTGTTGGTGTCGCTGAGCTCGTCGATGCGGTTCACCGGGTCAGCCCGCGAGATCAGGCAGTAGTTGCCGGCCGGGAGCCCGGCGACGGCCAGGCTCTGACCCGGCAGCGACGCGTCGTAGGTATCCGCCCAGCCGATCGAGAGTCCCTCCACCGAGGCCGGGCCGCAGCCGGCATTCCCGTAGTGCGAGAGCCGGGCGAGCCCGGCGCGCCGGGAACAGGTGGTCGGTGTCGATGACGCAGAAGCTCACCTTCTCCGAGTGCGGCGACCGTGACCGCGTCGGGCTCGCGCTTGAGGAGGTAGAGCGAGAAGTCCTCGAAGTGCCAGTGCGAATGGGCCGGGTGGTAGACCATGCACCCGACCCGGCGCACCGTGGCAGCGGTGTCCTGGCCACGGATGAAGTAGCCCGGCGACCGCGGGTCCGCGGAGTCGTCGAAAACGCGCTGGAAGGCGATCCGGTCGTTGTTGCGATCCCGTCCCCGTCGCAGTCGCCGCCCGACGTCTGCTCCGGATAGATCTCCGCCGGCCCGGCGCCGGTGTTGGAGATCGTGTTCGAGAGCCGCAGGTTGCCGCCCCGGACGAAGAGCTGGTGCGGCGGCTGCGTCCGCAGGTCCGGAAGCAGCGCGTCGCCGGGGGCCGCCGATGGCACCGGCGCGGAGCCGGCCGTCGCAGCGACGCCGATCGCAAGCACTCCGGCCAGCACGCCCGCAACGACGAATCGTCTCATCCCCGCCACCCTACCCGCCATTGACGAGACCGCGAGAGTCTTAGTTATCCGAGCCGGCGCGGTCCCAGATGTAGAGCTCGACCGCCTCCACGGCGAGCTCCATCAGGCGCGGGCGGCGAGAGCCACTCGAGCACCGTCTCGAGCGCCCGCTCCTCGGTGACGCCGCGATCGACCGCCTCCTCGCCGCGGAACCCGGCGGCGAGCTTGAGCGCCTCGCGGCGGTGGTGGCCGAGCGACGGGAAGGCGCCCATCAGGTAGTCGCGGTTGGGGATCGGCGTGCCGACCTCCATCGAGGCGTGCCAGGCGGCGAGCATCGAGATGTCGTGCTCGTCGAGCTCGGAGATCGCCTTCGCGTAATGGGCCTCGAGCTCGTCGTCGGGGATCTCGTCGACCCAGGCCCGGACGGCCTCGCCGAGCAGCTGCCGCCGGGCCTCACGGCCGATCGAATCGGCGATCGCGCGGATGGCGTCGGCTGGGTCGATGAAGCAGAGGGACATCGCTGCGGAGATAGGTCGGTCGCAGGACGGCAAAACGGGCCCGGAAACGCCCAACGAGCGGCGTTTGCAGTCAGGCGTGAGCGCGCCGGGGCCCGACCTATGCTCAGACGGTGGCCGATCGAGCTGATAGTCGGACCCCCGAACTCGGGTCGCGCGGACGCGATCGCTGGCGCCGTTCCGGCGGCGCTCGACCGCGATCCCGTGCTCGTCGTGCCGACCGCCGACGACGTCGACGGCGTTCGAGCGCGACCTCTGCGGCCGACGGGCGCGACGCTCGGCGGCTCGATCACGACCTTCGACGCGCCTCGCCGGGCGAGATCGCCTGCGGCGCTGGCGCCGGCCCCGGCGCCCGAGCTCACCACGTCGCAGCGCCAGGCGCTCGTGCGGGCCGCGATCGACTCGCGCCGACCCGGGCCGGCTGCGCCGCTCGGCGTCGCGGCCCGGGTTCGCGCCGGCGCTCGACCGGCTGATCGCCGAGCTCCAGGGCGCCCTGCTCGACCCCGCCGATTTCGAGGCGACGTCGGCGAGCTCGACGACGCCGGGTACGAAGCCGAGCTCGCCGCGTTCTACGCCGCGCTACGCCGAACTGCGCGAGCGCAGCGGCCGCGGCGACCGCGGCGACCACGACGGCGCGGCGATCGCGGCGCTGCGCGCGGAGCCCGAGCGCCTGGGGCGGGCGGCCGGTGTTCGTCTACGGCTTCGACGACCTCGCCCGCGCCCAGCTCGACGCTGATCGACGCGCTCGCCGGCCGCGGCGAGGTGACGTCGCGGTCAACTACGCCGACCGCCGCGCGCTCGCGCCGCGCGCGCGGCTGGTCGCCGCGCTCCAGCGAGCTCGGGCGCCGAGGTCGCCGAGCGACGCTGCCGTTCGACCCGGGCTACACCGCGAGCGCGACCCTGCGCCACCTCGACCGCGACGCTGTTCGAGCCCGAGGCCCGGCCGCGTCGCGGCCGACGACGGCCTCGTGCTGCTCGACTCGGCCGGCGCGCGCGGCGAGGCCGAGGCGATCGGCGTCGAGATCGCCCGCCTGCTGCGCGCCGGCTACGAGCCCGACGACGATCGCGATCGTCGTGCGCCATCCGGACCCGCGGGGCCGCTGCTCGCGCAGCGTTCTGCGCGAGCATCGGGATCCCGGTCGCGCTCGAGGCCGTCGCTCCGCTCGCGGCGACGGCGTCGGCGGCTCGCTCGATCGCGCTCTGTCGCGCGGCGGCCGACGAGACCGCGGTCGACGCGCTCCTCGCCCACCTGCGCGCCGACCCGCGCTGACCCCGGGCGCGCGTCGACTCGCTCGAGCGCGGATCCGGCGCGGCGACGCGAGACGGTCGACGAGGCGGTCGCGCGGCTGGGAGAGGCCGCCGCGTCATCTCGCAGCGCCTGCGCGCGGCCGCCGACCCGGCGCCGCGCCTGCGGGCGCTTGGCCGCGGTCGCGCGCGAGCTCGCGGAGGCCGCCGCACCGCGAGCGCGCGCCGCTCGCGGGCCGCGCCGGCGGGCCGGCGCGCCGTTCTCGGCGGTCGAGCTGCGCGCGGGGGTCGCGGCCGCCGAGCTGCTCGAGCGAGCTGGCCGAGCTCGGCGACGCTGCCCGGGCTGCGAGCCACCCGAGCTCGCCGAGGCGACCGAGGCGATCGAGCGCGCGTCGGTGCCGCTGTGGCGCGGGCCGGCCACCGGCCGCGTGCGGATCCTCGACCCGTATCGGGCCCGTGCCGGCGCGCGCCAGGGCGCTGTTCTGCCGCTCGTCTGCAGGAGGGCGTGTTCCCGAGCGCCGCGCCGCCCGACCCGCTGCTGTCCGAGGAGCGCCGGCCGAGATCGGCAACCCGGATCTGCGCCGCGCGGACCCGGCCGACGAGGAGCGCTACCTGTTTCACGCCTGCGTCTCCCGGCCCACGGAGCGCCTCTACTCTGAGCTGGCAGGGCTGCGACGAGGACGGCGACGGCGCGCGCGCGCTCGCCGTTCATCGACGAGGTCTGCGACCTGCTCGAGCTCGACCGGCGGCGCGCGGCCGCTCCGAAAGCGCGGTCCCGAGCGCGCTGTGCCGACGCTCGACGGAGGCGACCACCGAGCGCGATCTTGCCCGGGCGCTGGCGCTCGGCGGCTGGGCGTGAGCGCGAGCCGGTGCTCGCCGCGGCGGGCGTGCGGCGGAGCCGGCGCGGATCGAGGCGATGTTCGCCGACGCTCTGCGACCCCAACCTGCGCCCCGGCCCGCTTGCTCCCCCGGCGGTACTCGCCGAGCTCGGCGCGCGCGGGGTGTTCTCCGCCAACTCGCTCGAGGGCTGGGTGACCTGCTCGTACAAGTGGTTCGTCGAGCACGAGCTCACCCCGCAGCGCCTCGAGCCGACGGCCGACCCCCTGTGGCTGGGGCGTCGTCCACGGCGCGCTCGACCGCCTGTACAAGGACCCGCCGGGCGCCGACTCGATCCCGCGGCTCGGCCGACGTCGACGCTGGCGGGAGCGGTTCGCCGAGCTGCTCGCCGAGGCGTCGCCGCGCAGGGCGGCGCCGCTCAACCACGCTCGGCGGGCGGCGCTCGAACGCGCCCGGGCCCAGGTCGACGCGTTCCTCGCCGCCGAGACCGAGAGCGAAAGTGAGTTCCGCCCCGCCCGGACCTGCTCGAGGTGGCCTTTGGCCCATTCGACGAGCGAGGAGGGCGCCCGAGCCGAGGCGCTGCGCTCGGCGATGTCCAGCTGCGCGGGCGAATCGACCGGATCGACCTCGACGCTGACGGTCGCGCCGTCGTCCACGACTACAAGACCGGCAAGTGGGTCACGCGGGCCGACAAGTTCAGCGAGCGCGGGACGCTGCAGATCCAGCTCTACATGCGCGTCGCCCAAGCGTCCTCGGGCTGGACGGTCGGTGGCCTCTACCACCCGCTGGGCGCGGTCGGCGAGCGCAACCCGCGCGGGGTCGTCGCCCGCGAGGACGAGGACCTCAAGGGACTGGGGATCGTCGGCACCGACCGGCTCGAGCACGACGACTTAGAGCTCGCGCTCGACGAGGCCGAGGAGCTCGCGCAGGGCCTCCGCGCGGGAGATGCGCGCGGGCGAGATCCGCCGCCACCCGATCGGCGGCCGGTTCACGATATCGCCGCAGTAGCGGTCTTCCTCGACCATCTTCTGCAGGCCGCGGATCTGGCCTTCAATCCGGCGCAGCCGCTTGAGATTCGACGCCTTGATGTCGGCGTCCACCGCGTGCGCATGCTCGTGTTTCATATGTGCCGCAGCCGCAAACTGTTCATCACCACGCTGACCGAGCTGAAGGCCATCGCCGCGCTCGCAATCACCGGATTGAGCAGAACCCCAAATGGCGGATAGAGAACGCCGGCGGCGATCGGAATGCCTATGACGTTGTAGATCAACGCCCAGAACAAGTTCTGTTTCATGGTGTGCATCGTCCGTCGCGCGAGCGTCAGCGCCTGCGGCACACCGTTGAGATCACTGCGCATGAGCGTGACGTCGGCGGCTTCCGCGGCGATATCGGTGCCCGAGGCCATCGCAATGCCGACGTCCGCTCGCGCCAGCGCCGGCGCGTCGTTCAGGCCGTCGCCGACCATCGCGACGCGCCGACCTTGGGCCTGCAGCCGTTTGATGGCGTCGATTTTTCCCGCAGGCAGCACCTCGGCGATCACTTCATCGATTCCTGCGTGGCGTGCGATGGCGTCTGCCGTCGCCCGGCGGTCGCCTGTAAGCATCACGACGCGCAACCCGAGCCGATGCAGGGTGGCGACGACCGAGGCAGCATTTGGCCGGAGCGTGTCGGCAACGCCGAAGGCCGCCACCAGACGTCCGTCGATCGCGACAAAAACTGGAGTCTTGCCGTCGCTGGCCCACGCCTCCGTGAGGTCGCGCAGTGCCGTGACGTCCACCCTCTCATCGCGCACCAGTGCTTCGGTGCCGATGACCACGCGCGCGTTCTCCACGACGGCCATAGCCCCGCGTCCGGGCACCGCAACGAAGTCGTGCGCCGCGCGCGGCGTCGCCCCGAGCCCGCGTGCGTACTCGACCAGCGCCCGCGCGAGTGGATGCTCGGAGAGTTGCTCGACCGAGAGCACCAGGTCGAGGACGGGAACCGTGTCGGTGGCGATCTGCGCGTCGGTCACGCGCGGCTTCCCTTCGGTGAGCGTTCCGGTCTTGTCCATGACGACTGTGTCAATCGACGCTAACCGCTCGAGCGGCTCGCCACCCTTGATCAGGATTCCGGCAGCCGCCCCGCGTCCGCTCGCCACCATCACCGCGGTTGGTACGGCCAGACCCATCGCGCATGGGCACGCGATGATGAGGACCGCGACCGCCGTCGTCATCGCCCGCACGACGGACGGCTCCTCCGGAACAATCCACCAAACGGCAAACGTCGCGGCGGCAATCGCGATCACGACGGGCACGAAGACGGCGGAAATGCGATCGGCCAGGCGCTGAATGGGCGCCTGCGAGCCCTGTGCCTCCCGCATCAAGCGCACGATGTGGGCGAGAACGCTGTTGGCGCCGACTGCCGTCGCGTCAATTTCAAAGGCTCCGGCCGTGTTCACGGTCGCGCCAATGACCCGATCGCCAGGCCGTTTCTCGACCGGCATCGATTCTCCCGTGAGCATCGATTCGTCTACCGCGCCACCGCCCGAGACGACGACGCCGTCGACAGGGAAGCGTTCCCCGGGACGGACGAGGAGACGATCTCCTGGCCGCACATCGCCGATTGCGACATCCACCTCAACCCCGTTACGTCGTACGCGCGCAGACGAGGGCTGCAGCCGAGCCATGTCGCGCAGCGCTTTTGTGGTCTGCCGTTTCGCGCGCGCTTCCATCGCGCTCCCGAGGAGGACGAAGGCGATGATGAGAATGATGGCCTCGTAATACACGTCCGGATGGACCCCGCCTCGCTGCAGGACTGCCGGAGCCACCGTGGCCAGGAGCGAATAGATGAAGGCGGCCCCCGTCCCCACGGCGATGAGCGTGTTCATGTTGCTCGTACGATGGCGCAGCGCTGTCCACGCCCGAGCGTAGATATGGCCGCCCGCCCACACCATCACCGCAGTCGTCAGGACCAGCATGCCGTAGCGCATCGGCGAGCTCACCGCATGTGCGGACGCTGGCCCCATCAACGGCATCAAGGCCATTGACAGCGCGCCAATCGCGACACTGACCACGGCCTTCCGCAGCAAGACGCGATACTCGCGGGCATGGGCCTGCTCGCGCGCTTCGTCCTCTGCAATCGTGTCGGGAACCGTCGACGGCAAGCGCGAGACATAGCCGGTGTCGTTGACGGCGTCGACCAGGGCTTGTGCTGATGTGACGCGGGGATCGAACTCCACCGTGGCTTCGTGCATCATCAGGTTGACCGCGGCGCGGGTGACGCCGGGCGCCTTGGTCAGCGCGCGCTGCACGTTCGCCTGGCATGCCGCGCACGTCATGCCTTCGACGGGGAGGGTGATGTGTTGGGAAGACGTCGCCGATTCGGCCACCGGAGCCATGAAGGTGCCTCGGCTATATACTAATACCCCCTATACCTATCTGTCAACGAGCGGGGCAACGCCTCCGCCGCATTGAGCAGGCACGGCGCGCAGCGCCTTCAGCAAGGCGGGAGCGTTATTGTTTTTTCGTCGACGACACTGCTGCGGCGCCGCCGATCTGTACGTCGACGACGTTGACAACGACCTTACCGGCTTTGTCTTTCGTCTCGCGCGTCGTGACCGAGATTCGATCCCCGACTTTGATGTCGCCGACAGCGGCCTTTGCCTTCGCGCGCCGAATCTTCGTTGTCGGTTCAAGCGCAAAGGTCGTCACCGTCCCTTTGGCGTCCTTCACTTCGAGATGGTTTTCGTGGATGGCCGACACTGTCCCGAGCGTCTTGTGCGCGTGCCCTTCGTGCGCGGCGAGCGAGACGGGTCCGAGGAGAATAGCGGCGAGCGCGAGTGCGAGTGCAACGTATCGCTTCATTTGTGCCCCTTGTGGGTTTGCGGCTGGGCCACGGCCGGCGGTTCGCTGTCGCCAGCGAGAAATCGTCTCTCTTCTTCGAGTGCACGCCAATCGGCGAGGCCTCGGGGGTTTAGCTCTTCCATTTCGGCCAACTCGTCATCGCTGAGCTGCGGCAAGTGCCGAATGAAGTTGACCAGATGCCACGACTCTTGCTCACCCTCGGCAGTGCCCGTGCCCCACGCCGGCATGCCGGTCATCTTGACGCCATTCTCGATGATGTAGAAGAGTTCGCCGTCAGTCAAATCCTGGGTCGCGGGGAGGCGCACGTCGGGCGCGCGTGGATAAAGAGCGCTGCCGATAGGCGTGTCGCCGCTTCCGTCGTTCCCGTGACAGGTCGCGCAATGGTCGGCCCAATGCTCCAAGCCTGCGCGGACGGTTCCTTGTGTCACGAGAATCGGATTGGCCCTCGATCGCTCGGACGCCGGTATCGCGAACCGTCGTGCGGCGCGCGCGACTGAGACCTCAAGAGCCGATGGCTCCGGCCGCGCGCTGATGCCTTGTGTCGCAAACCACACGCCGACGCCGATCGCCGCGATCCCGGCGAGAGCACACAGATGCCAGACGGCTCTGAGCCCGCGAGCCATGATCGTCTAGTTCACCGAACAGGACCCCGGTCCGTCGGGATGCCCGCACGAGCCGCACGGCGCAGGTGCGGTGTTGCGCGCGCTGGCGCTGTGCGACGGCGCTCCTACGGCAAAGACCGAGAGTTGTTTCCGCAGTTCGCTGCCGCGACACGCCGGGCACTCCATCGTCGTCTTCTCACGCACCAGCAACTCGAACTGGTGATGGCACGTGTCGCACTCGTATTCGTAGAGGGGCATGGTCTAAGGATAGCGTCAAATCGAGGGGATGGCACACGAGCAGCTGGAGCATGGTTGGCGCCCGGGTCAGGAACGCGCTGCGCCTCACTTTTCCGTGATAATCGGGTCGCCTACGACTCCCACGCGATCGCCAATGGCGCCGAATTGATAGGTCACCGTTGGGAGGCCTGCGAGAAACCGCTCCCGATCCGCGGGATCGAAGATGTGTACCGAGGTGCCAGCCTCGGTCTCATGCGCCGGCGGCCAATCGAGTCGCGCCACTTCGCTGGAGCGGGAAAATTTCTTGCGAAAGGCTTCCTCCTCGCCTTTCTCGAGTGCGAGATAGGGGCGAAACCCGTTGGCTGCGACCGCGGCGAGCGCCGCGTCGAGCGAGTCCCGATCCAGCCGATCAAAGTTGATCGTCATCCGCCCGGAATAGTACCGGATCGATCCCGCGTGCAGGCCGGCCACGAAAATCGATTCGCGCGGCAGCAGGTTGATGTAGCGACCGACCTCGACATAGCGACGTTCGACGTCCTGGATCAGAAACACCCTGCGCCGGACGGAGTCGGTGGCCTGAACGACGGCGAGCGCACATATCGCGACTCCGAGCAGCGCGAGCGCGGCGCGCTCCGCGCGAACGAGCTTACGCAGCAGTTCTGCCGCGGCGGCGACGCTGAGAACGATGAGCGCGGGGAACGCAGGCAGGAGGAACCGCAAGTCACCACCAGCCCTCAAACACCCCGTATGGCAGATAAAGGATGCAACACGTGGCCGCGAATGCGAGTAAGAGCCACGCGGCGCGGCGGTTGCGCGACAGAAATGGCGCGACGGCCGCGAGGCACAGAAACGGGGTCTGGGTCTCGATCAGCCAGCCCGAATACAGAGCGAGGTTGGGCAGCACGTTGCTCCACGCGTACAACTCGCGCAGCGAACCATAGCCGGATTGAAGTGGCGAGCCGTAGAGCAGCCGATTGAGAAACAGCACGCCAACAATCGCCGGTGCGACGCCGGTGAAAAATAATGTGACGGGGACCACGGATGCGCGCATCTCGCTGCGTCGCGTCGGCCACCGCAGCAGAAACGCGCCCATCACTACGACCAGCAGAACGAGATTGGGGCGGGTGAGCACGGCCATCGACGCTGCGAGGCCGGATCCGAGCGCACTCCAGGCACTGAAACGGAGCGCGAGGACGAGGCTCAACGTCCACCACGTTGCAGCGGGGACGTCACTCACCGGCTGGAGCACCTGCAGTAGAAAGCTCGGGCTCGTCACGAGCACGAGAGCCGCGAGCGCTCCGACGTAGTGGCTGTGGAGTTTCGCCCCGAGGGCCGCCGTCAGGCACACGACGATCGCGCCCATAAGGGGGACGACGTAGAAGACCCCGTCACGGACACCGCTGACCCATTCGAAGGCGGCCATCACCAGCGGTAGACCGTGTGGATATCTCGGACTGACAAAGCCCGCCACGGGCGCCTCCGTAAAGCCAGGCGGGACAAACGCGGACTCGGCGCCGCGCCAGCCCATCGTCAGCGAGAATTGCTGGTCCAGAAAAATTGAGCCGCTCGCCAGCAGATCTGCCTGGCTCACGTATCCGTACGGATCAGTGTCGCCGGCGGCAAACGTGCCTTTGTCAATCGCCAAAGCGGCGACGGCCACTGCTGAAATCGCGACCAGCGCAACTGAGATCCGTTCAATGATTCGGGCGGGCAACCTGCACAGAATAAACTACCCACTGTCTTCGCATGAGCATCCTTGCCGCCGTCATGCCGGGTCCTCGGCAGCCCGTCGAGTTACGCGAATTTCCCGAACCGGACATTGCAGTCGGCGGTGTATTGCTGCGCACGATCTTCTCGGAGGTGTGCGGCACCGACGTGCACTTGTGGCACGGCCGACTCGCCGGCGTGCCGTATCCGATCATCCCCGGCCACGTTTCGGTTGGGCTCGTCGAAAAGATCCGCGGCGATGTTGTCGGCGCCGACGGCACCCGGCTGCGCGAGGGCGACCGCGTGGTGTTCTTCGACGTGCATCGCACCTGCGGCCGCTGCTACGCCTGTGTTGTAAGCGGCACGCCGACCAAGTGCGTAACACGTCGGGTGTACGGCATCACCGATTCGGCCAACGAGGGCCTGTTCGGTGGGTGGAGCGAGGCGATCTATCTCGAACCCGGCGTGGTCGCAGCGATTCTGCCATCCTCGGTCTCGGCCGAGGATTACATCGGTGGCGGATGCGGTTTGATCACCGCGGTGCATGCGATCGATCGGGCAGCGTTGCGCCTGGGCGACCGCGTCCTCGTGCAGGGCACCGGTGCGGTCGGGCTGAGCATCATCGCACTTGCACGGATTTCCGGCGCATCGTCGGTTGTGGCGATCGGCGCACCAGGTGATCGGCTTACACTCGCAAGACGGATGGGTGCAACGACAACGCTCGACATCGACGACACGAGCCCCGAGGTGCGAAGAACGGCTGTGCTCGAGGCGACAAACGGCCGGGGTGTCGATGTCGGCATCGAGGCGTCGGGCTCGCCGCGCGCCGTCGAAGAGGGACTGACGCTCGTCCGCGACGGTGGCCGCTATGTGATTGCGGGTCACTACACGAATGCCGGGCCGAGCGCGATCAATGCGCACGAGCACATCAATCGGAAGCACCTCGAGATTCGTGGATGCTGGGGGAGCGAGGCGGGTCACTTCGTCCGTGCGCTGACCATCCTCGAGCAGCACGCGGCGCACGTGCCCTGGCGCGACATCGGCGCCAAGGTCTATCCGTTGGATCGTCTCAACGAAGCGCTCGCGGACGCGGAAGCCATGCGGCTCCCGAAGGCGCTCGTCGACCCACGCACGAGGTCGGCATAGCACACCGGAAAACGGGGATCGCAATCCGTCTAATCCTGTGATGACTCCACAGCCGGCACGAATTGGCGCAGTGCTCATCGCATTGATGACTGCGGTCGTCGCCCCTCGGGCGGGTGCTGTTCAGCGACTCGCCACCGTCGACGATGCATACATCGAGGTCAACCATGCCACCGGCGGCTGGACGATCGGCAACGATCACCTTGCCTTTCGGCTCCACAGCACGCCCGCTCGGACGCTCGTCCTCGACGGACTCTTCATCGCGGGATCGAACGACGTCCTGACCGTTGGCGATCTGCCGGAGGCGCTCGCGACTATCGACGGCAACGTGTACCGGCTCGGCGGCGCGGGGAGTCCTTTCGGGGTCGATGCCATTGATGCGTCCGTTGGGTCGCACTTCGTCTCAATCTCCGTTCGGTTCACCTCGGAAACACACCAGATCGTCGCGACGCGTCGTTACGTCATCTATCCCCGCGGCGGCGGTCTCGAGATGTGGACCGACTTCGAGACGTCAGACGAAGGCGCACACCAGATCGAGAACCTGAACGCCTACACGCTGACGGTGCCGCAAGGATCGATCGAGTGGATCTCGGGTCTTCGGACGCCGGCGGACGAAGGCGGCGCCTATACCAAGCGCGCGCGCACCCTCGGCGACGGTGAGCGTCTCGAGATGGGATCGCCCACGCTGTCGTCGGAGTCGACGGTTCCGTATTTCAGCATCGGGAATGGACATCGACGGTTCATCACGGGTCTGGTTTGGTCCGGCGCCTGGACGGCTGAACTGGAGCAGCACGAAGGTGCCGTCAAGGTGACTGTGGGCTTGCCATCGATGAGTGCAACTGTGCGCCCAGGCCGCGGCGTTGAAGGACCGCACGCGTTTGTCGGCGTGGTCCTCGATACGCCGGGCGCCGATGGTGCCGCGGCCACGCAGTTTGTATACGCAAGCCGTGCCGGCCGCGCTTTTCCGGCGCTGACGACGTTCAACACGTGGTTCCTGCACGGCACCTACATCGACGAGCGGACGATCAGGACCGAGCTCGATTACGCCTCCACGCTCGGCGTTGAACTGCTGCAGATCGACGCCGGCTGGTATCCGGGAGGGTCGCGCGACGCGATTTTCGACTTCACGCCGGGCCTGGGCTCCTGGGCGATCGATCGCGAGCGGTTCCCGTCGGGCCTGCGAGTCCTCACCGATCACGCGCACGACCGCGGGATGAAGCTGGGACTCTGGGTCGAGCCCGAGCGCGTCGATCTGGCGACGGTTGGCGAAGACGGCCTTGCGGAAGAGCGATTTCTCGCGCAGCAGAACGGCCGATATGATCCGGGCCTCCCGAACGACGACGCGCGCGACGCACAGATTTGTCTCGGCGATCCCGCAGCCCGCGCCTGGGTCCTTCGACGGCTCACCGCGCTCATCGACGAAGTCGGCCCCGACAACCTCAAATGGGATTTCAACCGGTCAGTGACCTGCACGCGCGCCGGGCACGAACATCCCGTCGACGGCGGCAACTACGAACACACGCGGGGGTTGTACGAGATTCTCGCGGCGTTGCGCGAGCGCTATCCTGCGCTGACCGTCGAGAACTGTTCTGGAGGTGGGAACCGAATCGACTTTGCCATGGCGCGGCTCACCGATACCGCGTGGATGGACGATCGCACGGCGCCATCCGCTCACGTGCGCTACAACCTTCAGGGGCTCACCGCGGCGTTTCCGGCCCCGTATCTGATGTCGGTACGTGCTGCCGCATCCGGACGAGCCGGTTGAGGGAGCTGAGGACATCCCGTTGCTCGTGCGCAGTCGGATGCCCGGAGTCGTCGGTCTCACCACCGATTTCCCGAACCTCGGCGAACGCGAGCTCAACGAACTCGCCGACCAACTCGCCCTCGCCAAGCGTCTCCGCCCGCTTCAAGCCGGCGCAGTGACCTACGCGCTCACGCCACAAACGCGGGATGCCCATCGATGGTCCGTGCTGCAGCAACTCAACCCCGCGACCGGCGGCAGCCTCCTGTTTGCGTTTTCACCCGGTGCAAGAGACCCGATCACGGTGTTTCCACAGGGAATCAGGAGCGACGTGGTCTACGAGCTCCGCTCCGCCGATCGTGGAAGGCTTGGCCTCGTCCGCGGTGCCGATCTCCTCGCCGGCGGACTGGAAATCCTCGATGCGCCCGAATCTCACGGGCAGGTGCTGGTGCTCGAGCCCACGGGCGGAGCCGACCCCGAGGCGGTGCGCGGACCGATGTGATCGGACGCCGCCGCGGCGGGGTCGCATAGAATACCGGCCTTGCTGCCCGTCTCCACGCGTATTTTCATCGCGGCGATCGTCTTCCGGTTGTTCACCGCGTTCGTGGCGTTTCTCGCCAACGTGACCTTCCCGCCGCTGCAGGACCAGGGATTCACCATGCTCGGGCGAGCGCATCCGTTCTGGGACACCTTCGCCCGCTATGACGCCGGGTGGTATCACGGCATTGCGTCGCAGGGTTACGTGTTCGGTGCTGGCGGTCGCAATAATCTCGCGTTCTTCCCCGTGTATCCGATGCTGATGCGCGGCGGCGGGACGCTCCTCGGGTCACAGCAACAGGACTTCTATTTCGCGGGCATTGTCGTGTCGTGGATCGCGTTCGCGTCCGCGATGGTCATGCTCTACAAGCTGGCGCGGCTCGATCTCGACGAGAGACGATCGCAGCGCGCCGTGCTATACGCCGCGGTGTTTCCGTTTGCCTACTTCTTCGGCGTCGTGTATCGGAAAGCGTGTTCTTTCTTGCGCTTGTCTCGGCCGCCTACGCGTTCCGGACCAGACGTTGGGCGTGGGGAGCGCTTGCAGGGGCGGCGATGACCGCAACGCGCGTGACCGGCGTGATGGCGCTGCCGGGTCTCGCGTGGATCGCATGGCAGGCAACGAGGGGTGACTCGCAGCGGCCGCCAGGAAGCCAGCTTGCCTCGCCGAAGCATCGCGAAGGGGGCGAGCGCGCGAAGACGGGCTCTCCGCGGCGCTTGCGGTCGCGGCGTGTGGCGCCGGCATCGGACTGTACCTGCGTCCACAATTACAGCGTCAGCGGCTCGCTGTTTGCCTGGTATGACGCCATCACGCACTGGAACTACGCGCCAGGCCACAATCCTTTTACGACGGTGTTCGCCGTCCTGCGCGCGCTGATCACGAGGCCGGCGAACTATCTCGCAGAGCCGATGGCGCCCTACGACACGCTCAACACGTTCGCCGCGATAGGCGCACTGGCGCTCGTACCGTACTGTGTGGAAGCGCTTCAGTTTTGGCTATGCCTTGATTCTGCTGGGCGGGATGCTGCTCCCGCTCTCGTCAGGGCAACTCGAAGGACTCGGCCGCTACGCGTCGGTGCAGTTTCCCATCGCCATCGCACTCGCGAGCACGGCTGGCGAAGTCCGACACCTCGCACTGCTCACCGCGTTCGCGATGCTCTACGCGGTTTGCTTATCGCTCTTTGTCACGGTTCACCCGCTGTTTTGAACAAGGGCCACAAGATTCGCAAGCTTCGCGAGGTGCACAACGTGCGGTGTGGTTCGAAGGGTGCGACTGCGCACGTGTGCACCGCAGCGTTGCGCACACGCACCGGACCTTGCGCACCTATGCACCGAACCTGTCGCATCTCCGCAACTTTGTGCACCGTGCAAACCTGCCGCACCCGCCGCACCCGTCCCATATACTGACTAGATGGCCGTGGCTTCACCGTTGCTGCAGAGTCGGACGTCGATCGCCAATCCCTTTCGCCGCAACATCGCGATCGTCGCGCACGTCGATCACGGCAAGACGACGCTCGTCGATGCCATGTTTCGAGCAATCCGGGATCTTTCGCGCGAACGAGCGGCAGACCGAACGGGCGATGGACAGCAATGAACTGGAGCGCGAGCGCGGCATCACCATCCTGGCCAAGAACACCGCTGTTCACTATCGGCGAGATCCTGATCAACATCGTCGACACGCCCGGCCACGCCGACTTCGGCGGCGAGGTGGAGCGCGCCTTGTCGATGGTCGACGGCGTGCTGCTGCTCGTCGACGCGTCGGAAGGGCCCGCTGCCGCAGACGCGATATCGTCCTGCGGAAGGCGCTCGAGCGCGGATTGCCGCCGATCGTCGTGATCAACAAGATCGATCGAGCTGACGCGCGACCCCAAGCCGTGCTCAATGAGGTGTACGACCTCTTCATCGATCTGGACGCGACCGACCATCAGATTGAGTTTCCCGTGGTTTACGCCAGCGGGCGCGCCGGTACCGCCAGCGCGAGTGCGGAGGATGTCGGGACAGATCTCCGGCCGCTCTTCGACGCCATCATCGAACATGTGCCGCCGCCGCGCGGCTCCGCCGACGCGCCGCTCCAGATGCAGGTGGCGAACCTGGATGCCAACGACTATCTCGGGCGCATTGCCATCGGCCGGATTTTCAATGGTCGCGTCCGGATCAACGATCCGATCGTCGTGCTCAAACTCGATGGCAGCGAGCATGAAACGCGGGTCACCAAGCTGTACTCGTTCGAAGGGTTGAAGCGCATCGAAACCACCGAGGCGGCGGCGGGCGACATCATTTGCCTTGCCGGCATCGCAGACATCACGATCGGCGAGACCATCGCCGATCCCGAGCACCGTCTCGCGATCGAGGCGATTGCCATTGACGAGCCGACGGTGTCGATGGTGTTCGGTGTCAACACCTCACCGCTCGCCGGCCGTCACGGTCAATATGTCACATCCCGCCACTTACGCGAACGTCTCACCAAAGAGCTTCTCGGCAACCCGTCGCTGCGCGTCGAGGATACCGACACGCCCGAGCAGATCAATGTGGTTGGGCGCGGCGAACTGCAGTTGTCGATCTTGATCGAGATGATGCGGCGCGAGGGCTTCGAGGTTCAGGTGTCGCGGCCGGAGATCGTCACGCGCGAGATCGACGGCGTGCGCATGGAGCCTGTCGAGGATCTCATCATCGATGTCCCTGAGGATTTCCAAGGCGTCGTGATCGCACAAGCCGGGCAGCGGCGCGGGACGATGACCCGGATGGTCAACCATGGCAGCGGACGCGTCCGGCTCGACTTCCGCATACCCGCACGCGGCCTGATCGGGTTCCGTTCGCAGTTCCTCACCGACACGAAGGGGACCGGGATCATGAACCACCTGTTCGCCGGCTGGGAGCCGTGGCATGGCCCGATCTCCTCTCGGCTTGCCGGCTCGCTGGTGGCCGATCGGAACGGTGCGGCGACAGCATACGCGCTCTCCAATCTGCAGGAGCGCGGCGAGATCTTCATCGAGCCTGGGACCGAAGTTTACGAAGGCATGATCATCGGCGAGAACGCGCGCAACAGCGACATGGACGTCAACGTCACGAAGGAAAAAAAGCAGACGAACATGCGCGCATCGAGCGCCGACGAAGCCATCCGCCTGGTGCCGCCGCGCCTCCTCGGGCTCGAACAAGCCATCGAGTTCATCAACGATGACGAGCTCGTCGAGGTGACGCCGAAGACCATCCGGCTCAGGAAGAAGATCCTCGAAGCCAACCGGCGACCGAAAAAAGAACTGTAAGTCCGCCGGCGACGCCGTATCCGGTCGGCAGCCCCCAACGATCAGCCAGCCTTACGAAGATTGACGACGCTCGCGCAAGCGACGCCCGCAATATTTCCGGCGTCTCCGAGCAGCTAGCCCTGCCGCAACCTCGTGTCCACACTTACAGATTTCGCAGCCGTGTATCAGGCCTGCACATGCCCACGGCGTGGCAACGCTCGGGATCGAGGGTCGGCCACGTCCGTCGAGTACTACAAAGTCTGTTTTCGCGCCCAACTTGCACAGTTCTGTAATTTGGGCAAACCGCCGAGCTTACGGCACAGGCCTTGCCAAAGGAAGGTTAACGGAATTCCCCGGAGAAACCACATTGTGCTGCTGAACATCCTCGCTTTCGGCTCCAGAGACCTCGCCATCGACCTCGGCACAGCCAATACGATTGTTTACGCGCCAGGGCGCGGGATCGTTCTTGACGAGCCGTCGATTGTGGCCATCAACACGGCCAGTGACAAGACCGAGGCGGTCGGCCACGAAGCTCATGCGATGTTGGGGCGTACGCCCCCGTCGATCACGACGATTCGGCCGATGCGCGATGGTGTCATCGCCGATTTCGAGGCAGCCGAGCGGATGCTCACCTTCTTCATCAAGAAAGCACATGGCTCGACGCCGTGGGGCCGGACGCGCGTGGTCATCGGGATCCCCTCCGGCATTACGCAGGTCGAGCGGCGCGCAGTGATCGAGAGCGCCTATCGCGCGAAGGCCAGTCAGGTCCATCTCGTCGAAGAGGGCATGGCCGCGGCCATCGGCGCCGGCCTTCCCGTGACCGAAGCGTGCGGCAGCATGGTGATCGATATCGGCGGCGGCACGACGGACATTGCGGTCGTGGCGCTCGGTGGCATTGTCTACAACAAGTCGGTCCGAACGGCTGGCAATCACATGGACGAAGCCATCATGCAGTTCATGAAGCGTCGGCATGGCCTCCTGATTGGCGACCGCACGGCGGAGCAAGTGAAGATTCAAATCGGATCAGCGTGGCCCGTACGCGAGCAGTTGACGATGGAAGTGCGCGGCCGGTGCTTGCGCGAAGGCCGTCCTCGTGTGGTCATCGTCCCCGATTCGGAAATTCGCGAAGCGCTTGCCGAGTGTTTCAAAGTGATTGTGGCGGCGGTCAAAGAGGCGCTCGATGTGGTTCCACCCGAGATTGCAGCGGACATCATCGATCGCGGCGTCGTCTTGACCGGCGGCGGCGCGCTGCTGCGCGGCCTGGATGAACTGCTTCGCCGCGAAACCGGCGTTCCGATCACGGTGGCCGATGATCCGCTGACATCAGTCGTGCGCGGCGCCGGCCTGATGCTCGCCGACATCAATCTATTGAAGCGCGTCGCCGCCGCCGCTTGAGTCGCTCGGCGCAGTCGGTCGGCAATGCGGCACAACGAACGAACGTGTCAGGATGCTGCGAGAGATCGAGCCCGGTTACTCTTGGGCTGGACGACTCGCAGCAACTGATCAGACTCTCCACTCAATAGACTCGCCACGCTCTCGCAAGCCAAACTCAACAACCCATCTCGCCTAACCCGGTGCTCGTGAGAGTGCCGCGCGCCCCCAATACCAGCAAGAGCCGTCGTTTGTGACGCCGTGCATGGGGCCGGGCGCTCAACGTTGTCTGGTACACTGTCCCGCCTATGGCCTTGGATGATACGCGCCCAGTGCGATTGTGGCGCAGCCTCCCGATGGATGTGCGCACCAGCGCCGCGACCGCGTTCTGGCGCGACGAGCAAGCGCAACTCGAACAGGCGGAGGCGGTCGCGCTCATCGCCAAACAGATCAAGTTCCGTCCCAAGAGTATCCACACCCTGCCGGTGGAAAAAAGAGGCAAGCATCTGGCTGCCATAGCGCAGGTGTCGGATCTGCTGGCCGCGCGGCTTCTGATCGCGTATCACTTGGACCAGCAGCGGCCAATGATGAGCGCGTTTCTCGATGCGTTGGGCGTCAAACACGAGGAAGGCCTGATCACCGAAGAGTCGCCAGCCGCCCCAACACCGGAGAAATTGGACGAGGCGGTCAAGACCTTGGCGACCAGCTACCCGAAGGCAGACGTGGCGCGATATTTCTGGACGCTGCTCTGGCAGGATCCTGAGACGTGGGGTGGGCTCCAGGACCGGCCCGAGCTCGCGCTCGAGTAATGGCCCCGTTCGAGAGGCATATTTTCATCTGCTGCAATCAGCGTGAGTCCGGCCACCCACGCGGGTCCTGCAATCCAAACGCCGATGATTGGCTGCAGAAGGCGTTCAAGCAGGCGTTGGCGGAGCGCGGCTTGCAGCGGCGCGTTCGGGCCAACAAGTCGGGCTGTCTCGATCAATGTGAGCACGGCCCAACGGTCGTGGTCTATCCCGACACCGTGTGGTATGGGCGCGTCACCGAAGCCGATATCCCCGATATCATCGATCAGCACATCGTGCGTGGACAACCGGTCGCGCGACTGCGTTTACCGGACGCGTGCGTCAACGCGGCAACGTGTCCGCACAAACCACGTCCCCGCACGTGAGCACCCAAGCACCTCGAGCAACGCACCCTGGACCCTTGTGACCCCCGCGCACCTATATGTTTGACGCTTTTCTGACCGCAGACGGCCTGATCGCACTCGTCACGCTCACGTTTCTCGAGATCGTGCTCGGCGTTGACAACGTGATCTTCATCTCGATCCTGTCGGGTAAGCTGCCCCCGGCCACGCAACTTCGCGCGCGTCGTCTGGGGCTCATCGCCGCGATGGTGATGCGCATTCTCCTGCTCGTGTCGCTGGCATGGATCATTCGGCTGACCGCGCCGCTGTTTACGGTGTTCAACAACGAGATCTCGGGGCGAGATCTGATTCTGATCATCGGCGGACTCTTTCTCCTGGCCAAGTCGACGCTTGAAATTCACGAGCGGCTCGAAGGCGAAGAGGGGCACGGCTCGGCACGTGTGGCGCCCTCCTTTGCCTCCGTGATCTTTCAGATCATGCTCCTCGATATCGTGTTTTCTCTCGATTCGGTGATCACCGCGGTGGGCATGGCCGACGACCTTTCGATCATGGTCGCGGCCGTCGTGGTGTCGGTCGGGGTCATGATGTTCGCGGCCGAAACCATCAGCACCTTCGTCAATCGTCATCCCACGGTCAAGGTACTCGCTTTGTCCTTCCTGCTGTTGATTGGCGTATCGCTCGTCGCCGATGGGCTCGGCTTCCACGTGCCGAAGGGTTACATCTACTTTGCGATGGGCTTCTCAGTGTTTGTGGAAATGATCAACCTGCGGGTCAGGAAGTCGACGGTTCCGGTGAAGCTGCATTCGGCGTACGTGCCGGACGAGCCCAAGAAATAATGCGATCCCAGATCTCGCGGTCGACCTGATCTTGCGTGCGCCCTGTCGATTTGAGAACGGCAAAGGAGTGATCGCCGCCTTGCACCGCGTGAACCGTAATGAGCGGCTGGCGCCCGCCGAGGGCGGCACGTACGTCGTCCGGCCCGCCGAAGCTGTCACGCGTGCCTTGGATAATCAGCGTCGGCACTGAGATTTGCAACAGGTGCGAAACACGATCACCTCGTCCACCAGGCGGCTTGAGTGGATAGCCGAGGACGACGACACCGTCGAGCGGGGGCGCGTCTGCCGGCCAGAGATCCGGCGTCGCGGCGAGGTGTGTCGCCATCCGGCCGCCCATCGACTTGCCGCCAATGAGGAGTTGCGCGGGTGGCGTTGCCGCGTGTGCCGCCGCGCGAATCACGTTCCTGAACGCCTCCTCGAGGACCGGCGCCCGATCCGGAGTTCGCCGCCCGGCGTGGATGTACGGGAAGTTGAACGTCACCACATCGAAGCCGTGCTCGGCCAGACCCCGGGCGTAGCGGACGATAAATGGGTGGACGTGTCCCGCGCCGGCGCCATGTGCGAGCACGAACAGCGTGTTCCGGTTGTTTGCCGCAGCCGCCGGGTAGAGAATTGCGCCGCCGAAGGTCGATAGACTCATAATCTTCCGCTGTGATTATCCATACGATCGAAACGCGCACGCACGGTCGTTATCTGGTCGACTGCCCCGACGCGCCCGGACCATCTCCGATGCTGGTCGGCTTCCATGGATACGGTGAAACCGCTGAGCACATGCTGGCAAACCTGCGTGCGCTGGCGGAACGTGACAGCGACGCGCGCCCGGGCGACCTGGCGGGAACCGCCAGTAGCTGGTGTCTGGTGAGTGTTCAAGCGCTGCATCGCTTTTACACCAAGTCGGATGAGGTCGCGGCAAGCTGGATGACGCGACAAGACCGCGAACTCGAGATCGAACACAACATCGCATATGTCTGGTCGGTCGTTCGCGCGGTCGAACGCGAGTACCGCGTGCAACGGCCGCTGGTCTTTGCCGGCTTCTCGCAAGGCGTGGCGATGGCGTACCGTGCTGCCGCCGCAAGCGGGTGCGATGGGTTGATTCTCCTCGCCGGCGACGTGCCTCTTGATGTGGCGTCCCGCGCGTCCGGGCTGCCGCCCATCCTGCTTGGGCGGGGGACGCAGGACAAATGGTACACAGAGGAGAAAGCGGCTGCTGACACGAGGGTTCTGCGCGCCGCCGGGGCGTCGATTACCGAGCACGTGTTTGAGGCCGGCCACGTGTGGGATGACAGCTTCGTGGCGGCGGCGCAGCAGTTTCTACAAGAAGTTCTGTCTGAAACGCGGTGAGCCGCCGTCACGCCACTGTGCATCCGCAGATTGCGCCGATTACGCCGATTCAGAGGCTGGCACGCGCGGCCTTCGGCCGCGCAACGTTGACGTGAGGCGCGGCGTCGACGAACAACGCATCATCGAATGTTGCTCGTCGACGTCGCCCCTCACGTCAACGTCCGGGCGCAAGCACCCGTGCCAGCCGTTGCGGCTGTGTCGCTCCGGCGGCACCGCGTCGATTGGGGTGGCCGTTCCAGGCAATCCGCGTAATCCGCGCAATCCGCGGATTTCTAGATGGGGGGTCGTCACTTCGATCCGGCCAACTGCTTCGCCAGTGCGACGATCGTCAACGGCGATGAACCTTCCGCCTTGTTGTTGACCAGAATGTACACGCGCTTCTGTCGCTTGAGCGAGCGCCCGGCGATGGCGACGACCTCTGCGCGCATCACGGGGTCGGGCGCGACCAGCCGATTGAAGGGGCGAAAGAGATCGCGCTGATCTTCGTACCAGGTGCCCGGTTTCAAGAGCAGGCGAATCACGGTAAAGGGAGCGTCGTCGGGCGCCGCGATGGCCGCCTGTTCAGCGGGCGTTGGCATGGCGCTCCAGTAGTTGTAAGTGTGGGCGACGCCGTGAGTCACGAGCATGCGGTGATATTCGGCCGTGAGCAGCCGCCTGTCGCGCAACTCGACCGCGTACTCGAATTCTTTTGGCAGCGCGCCGAGAAAGCGATCGAGCCGCGTCAGAAACGCCGCCGGTTCCAGCTGCCGCGTGCGCGCAAAGGGCGGGAATTCGAGGATGATCGGTCCGGCGTGATCGGCAAACGCGACCGCGAGCGGCTGCAGCAGGTCGGCTTCAAGACGATCGATCGACAGATAATCGCGGTTGCGCTCGGTGCGTCCACCTGGGGGACCGAGCGTCAAGGACGTGACCGCCGCAGGCGCTTTGATACAACAGCGAAACCGAGCCGGTAGCTGCTCGGCGTAGCGGCGAAGATCCTCGATGGGCATCGGCGCGTAGTAGGACCGGTCGATGCCAACGGTTCGGAGCAGCGGATGCCGCGCATAGTCGCGCAAGCCCTCGCGAGCGAGTTCAGTGGTGGTCCGCTGCTCGGAATACACGAGACCCGCCCACCCCGGAAAGCTCCACGAGCTCGTGCCGAAGAACACGCTGGCGGGCAGTAAGTCGGCGAGTCGGCGCGCTTCGTCGTGAACGGCCGCCAACCGATCGCGGTGCTCGCTCACCGGCGATGCCGTCGACGTCTCAAAGAGTTGAAGCTGACGGCCCACGTCGACGATCTATCCTAGTGCATCGTGGGATTCGGGCTCGCAGCATTGGGATGGGATGAGCGCTGGGCAGCGGCATTTGCCGCGCATGCCGAGGCGGATTTGATACCCGCGCGCGTCGGCATCGAATTCAATCACATCTACCGGCTGTTCACCGACAATGGCGAGATCAATGCGCAGCAGGCCGGCCGCATGCTGCATCGCGCCGGCGGACGTCACGAGCTCGCCGCCGTCGGCGACTGGGTAGCGGTCAAGCAGTCACCTGACGAGAAGAGCGGCACCATCGAGGCGATTCTGCCGCGACGCAGCAAGTTTTCCCGCAAGGTTGCCGGCGAGCTCACCGAGGAGCAGGTCGTTGCCGCGAATATCGACACGGTGTTTCTGGTGATGGGCCTGGATCACGACTACAATCCGCGCCGCCTCGAGCGGTATTTGCTGATGTCGTACGAGAGTGGCGCAACACCCGTGATCCTCTTGAGCAAGGCGGATATGGCCGAGGATCTGCCCGCGCGAGTAGCCGAAGTCGCCGCCATTGCGCCAGGGACGCCGGTACACGCCGTTGCGGCCAAGCCGAAAGAGCATGCGCCCGGCTTCGACGCCGCCGCGTATGGTGTCGCTATTGTCGAACAGTACCTCGGGCCCGGTCGAACCGGTGCGCTGCTGGGGTCGTCCGGCGTCGGGAAATCCACGTTGATCAACGCACTCGTCGGCTCGGAGATGCTCAAGACCAACGACGTCCGCGAAAGCGACTCGCGAGGACGGCACACCACCCGCCATCGTCAACTGATTGTGCTGCCGGGAACGGGGTTGCTGATTGACACCCCGGGAATGCGCGAGCTGCAGTTGTGGGTTGCGGACAGTGCCAGGGAAAGCTTCGAGGACATCGAGGAGCTGTCGGCCGGGTGTCACTTCAGCAACTGCCGGCACCGCGACGAACCGCGATGTGCCGTCAAGCGTGCCGTGCAAGAAGGTCAGCTTCCGGCCGAGCGGTTCGCCAGCTTCTTGAAACTCCAGGACGAAATGCAGGCGCTCGACGCGCGAAAAGACGTGCGCGCGCAGATCGACGAGAAGCGCCGCGGGAAGATCACTCAAAAATCACTGAAACAGCTCTATAAGGATCGCGAGCGCGACTGAAAGCCGCTCACGGTCGCGGGCCGAAAGGTCCGCGCGACATGGCGTATCTCTTATTCTGTGCCACGTCGCCACCGACTTTTTCGGCATCGTCGTGCCGCATATGGTTTAGGAAAGGCGCTCAGACCTGCGCGATTCGTAGGGTGTGGTGGACGGGCAATATGAAGGGGACGCGGCAAACGACGCGGGCAACTCCACGGCGGTTGCCACCTCGTTCTCGCGGCGCCGGCGCTCGCGAAATCGTTTGAAAACGGCGCGTTCGCTCTCCAGCCCAAGCGCCGATCGCCACGTGCTACCTGTAAATGTGTGGGCGAGCATCTCCCGACCATGACGCAGCACGAAGCCCGGACTGTGACGGCATGCCGCGGGCATATGTCGGAGCTTGATCCACCGCTCCGCGCGCCAGCGCAGGAACTCGACGTCTTCGGCCGGCACGTGCTCCGTTCTGACGACGGCGGTCGTTCCGTTATAGTGCGCAACGTCTTCGTCGATGATCAGATTGCGGCGGCGGAAGTCTTCCGTCATCGGCGTCCGCGGATAGGGCGTGGGGTGCTGCACATACGGCCAGTCGACGTAGCGGCGCGCAAACTGCAGGTTCGCTTCGATCGATTCGCGTGTGTCATCCGGGTTGCCGACGATCAGACCGCCGACCACGTACAACCCGTGCCGATGCAGGTGGTCAATCGCCGCGATCGACGCGTTGCCCATGGCGCGGCCGTCGTGACGATGGGTATTCTTGGCGCCGGCCTTCAGGAATTGGAGATCCGCCTCGAGCACGTTCTCGATACCGAGGAAAACATAACGGAATCCCGCGCGCCGCATGAGCGGTGCCAGTCGCGCGCCGTGCTCGGCTATCGGTGACGTCATCGCTTGTACGATGTAGTCGACATCGGTGAGGCCACTGTCGATAATCGCCGCGCACAAGGTTTCGAACCGGCGCACGTCGAGGGTGATGTTGTCATCGACCAGGAAAATCGCGCGCGCCCCGTGCCGCCGCGCGTCCGCAATGTCTTCTAACACCCGCTCGATTGAGTAGCGGTGGAAATTGCGGCCGCGCATCTCGATAATCGAGCAGAAGCTGCAGTCGTAGGTGCATCCTCGCGATGTTTCGACCACATCAGCAGGACGGCCCAGCAGCGTGTAGCCACCCAGCACACGCGCGCTGCGGTTCGGCAGTGCCAACGCGGCCGTCTTCAGCGCCGCGACGTGACGATTGAGATTGTGAACGAACCCTCCGTTCGAGCGATACGAAAGCCCGGCGATCGACTCCACGGAATCGTTCGCCTCAAAGGCTTGCATGAGCTCTCGAAAGGTGATTTCACCTTCGCCGCGCACGAGGAACCCAATCGGATTGCATGGCGCGTAGGCGTCGGGGGCGAGGCTCGGATCGTAGCCGCCGGCGACGATGCGTATCTGCGGGCGAAGCCGGTGCACCAACTCGGCGACCTTCATGGCGGTCGCGCGCTGAAACGTCATCACCGACAACCCCACTACGTCGGGTTCGAGTTCCGTGAGCAGACGGCCGATCGTTGTGCCGACCGACCCCTGGACGAGAATCAGATCCGCGATCGACACGCGGTGATGTCGATCGACGTTGGCGGCGAGTGAGCCAAGCGCACCGTTCGGAAGCCTGATCGCGACCGGCGCCATGTGCTCGAACGAATCCGGCATCGACAGAAGGAGTACATTCACAGCGGCTGTCCCCTTGCGGGGCAGTCTACGGCAGAATGACTAGAAATACATGTCGTTCGATGAATCGCTCCCCAATGACGCAGACACGGCAAGCTCCTGGCGCACCGTTTCCCCGGTGACTTTCGCCGCTTCCGTTTCCCACTCGTCGGACGTCACAAGTTTGGCGACTCCGACCTCACGATAGTGAGCTCTGAGTGTTTGGGTGTCGACGATTGACGGCGCTCCGCCGATTTCGGCGACGTGCTGCAGTTCGTGCGCAAGGGTGGCCACCATCTGCGCCGAGGACTGTTCCGGATTGAGCGACACGCGGACGTAGCGGAAGTCCTTTGTCGCGGTGACCCAGGTCGTGGTGCCCGCCAACCGCTTGCGGAGAAGCGGTTTGATTTCCACATACACAATCACGTCGAGTTCTTCGACGCGCCGCAGCAGGCGGCGGAAGGAAGCCGAGCGTTTAGTGCCTTCCGCAAAGGCTTTCTTGACTCGCGCATCAGCCGCACGCACGCGCGGAACGCTTGCCATGGCCGTACGGTTCGCCGACGGGTCGCTTGCCGACGCCATTAGTGCAGAGACAGGGACACACGTCATCAACAGGGTGAGCAGCACCGGCAACTTCATTGCGGTCTCCCGCCTGGCAGCTGCGCCTCACCATCCACGACCCGCGAGTGGCGATTTGCCAGATTGCAAACCGCCACGCCTTCAAATCAACCGATGGACGCCCTCACCCTTGTCGTCCTGTAGACGGCATGAACGTGAGTGCGGTTCGCCGATTCGCCAAGATCGCTGACGCGAACGGCGTGACGAGCAGCGTTACAATCGCCGGTTATGCGGATGTGGAAGCCTTGTTCGGTCGTGACCGCCCTGTTTCTGACGTTGGTTCTGGCGCAGGCGCACGCGGATGTCGCGTCGAGTGCTCAGGGCACCCGGCCCGCGCCCAAGCCCGTTCCCAAGGCGACGGCGCCGCCGGCGTTCTTCGAGAACCCTTACCCGCCCGACGAACTGCGCAACAAACAAGCGGTCATCGAAACGACGATGGGCACCATCGTCATCGACCTGTTGGGCGAGCGCGCGCCGAACCATGTGGCGCTCTTTCTCAAAACTGCGCGCGACGGCGGATACGACGGGACGTCGTTTCACCGCGTGGTGCGGCAGGGCATCATCCAGGGCGGCGATCCACTGTCGAAGGATGCCGCGGCCAAGGAGCGCTACGGAACGGGCGGGTTGAACCTGTTGAAAGCTGAGCTCAATCCAGAGAAGCACGCCCGCGGTGCGGTGTCAGCGGTGCTCATCCCGAATCGGCCCGATAGCGCAGGCACCCAGTTCTTCATCTGCATCATCGATCAACCGTCACTTGACGGGCAGTACACGGTTTTCGGACGTGTGAGCGAAGGCATCCTCATTGCGCAGAAGATCTCGGAAACGGCAGCGGATGAAAAAGGTGCGCCAGTCGAGCGCATCGAAATGAAGAAGGTCACGATCCGGGACAGGCCCGCACCAACGGCGGAGCCATTCGCCGGCGAAACCGTCGAGCAACTCGCGCGGTATCAGGCAGTCCTCGAAACGTCGATGGGAGACATCACCATCGCGTTGACTCCGGAGAAAGCGCCCGAGCACGTGCGCAATTTCCTGCGTCTTGCGTCGGCCGGAGTGTTCGACGGCACGAGTTGGCACCGCGTGGTCAAAGGGTTCGTCATCCAGACCGGTCATCTGCCGACACGCAAAGAGCCGCTCGGAGAAGCGCAGCAGAAATACGTGCGCGATCTGAAGGCGGAGTTCAACGATCAGCCGCACGAGCTGGGGACTGTCTCAATGGCGCGTTTGGCCGAGCCCGACACCGCCAGCACGTCGTTTTTCATCGTCACCGCGCGTGCGCAGATGCTGGACGCCAAGTACACCGCTTTCGGCCGTGTCGTCAGCGGTCTCGATGTGGTGCAGAAGATCGAAAGCGTCGCGGTCAATGGGGAGGCGCCGGCCGAACGAGTAGAGTTGCGCCGCGTCAGAGTGCTGCCGCCGTAGGGGTCAGGTGTCGGGGGTCAGGTGTCAGGTGTCGGGGTCAGGGGTCAGGTGGGTTCAGTCCGGAGACATAGGTAACAAAACAGTCCGAGGACATGGGTAACACTTTTCGCCACTGTTTCGCTGGAGGATGCGATGCCGTGGCAGGAGTTCTCGCCCGTGAATCTTCGAATGCACTTCGTGACCGATTGGCAGGCCGGCGCCTGGACCATGACTGAGCTCTGCGCCGATTACCGGATCAGTCGCAAGACCGGTTACAAATGGATCGACCGTTTCGAGGCGAGCGGTCCGCGCGGGTTGCATGATCAGTCGCGGCGTCCGGATGTCAGTTCGCACGCGACGGACCCCGCGCTGATCGACATCCTGGTCGCCCTGCGGCGACGGCATCCGCGATGGGGGGCAAAGAAGCTGCTCGCCCTTGCCCGCCCACAGAAGCCCCACGCGGACTGGCCCAGTCGGTCGACGGTGTGCGACTTGCTGAAAGCGCGCGGCTTGGTGACACGGCGGCGTCGCCGATCGCCGTCTCCCGCGAGTCGGTCGCCGCTGGCGCCGATCACCGCAGTGAATGAGGTCTGGACCACCGATTTCAAAGGCGAGTTTCGCACCGGCGATGGCTGCTACTGCTACCCCTTGACGCTGCGCGATGGCTTTAGCCGATTTGTGTTGCGGTGCGACGCGTTGCTGGGGCCGACGTGCGCGGCCACGCGGCGCCAGTTCGCCCGCGCCTTTGCCGAGTTCGGACTGCCCGCACGCATCCGCAGTGACAACGGTGGACCGTTTGCGAGTCCGGGATTGGGCGGCCTGTCGCAACTCGCGATCTGGTGGATGCGTCTGGGGATCGGCCTGGAGCGGATCGCGCCCGGCCATCCGGAGCAAAATGGCTCGCACGAGCAGTTTCATTCGGTGCTCAAAGCTGAAACCACCCGCCCACCCGCCGCGCATGCGGCCGCCCAACAACGCCGCTTTGCTCGCTTCGTCCAGGAATATAACCACGTGCGACCGCATGAAGCGCTGCGCGACCGACCGCCGGCTAGTTGCTACGACCGGTCGCCGCGCCCGCTGCCCGCGCGCCTCCCCGCGTTGGACTATCCCGGTCACTGGGACGTCCGCCGCGTCTCGAGCAACGGCTGCGTCTCGTGGCGCAGCGACGCCCTCTTCCTCAGCACCCCGCTCGCCGGCGAGAACGTCGCGTTTGAAGAACACGCCGACGGGCTCTGGACGATCCGATTTGCTGGTGTCGCGCTGGGACGCTTCGATGAACGGTCTCGCCGCATTCATCCGATCGCTTCGATCTCTGCAGGGCGCTCGCCGGCTACGCCGGCTCGCGCCTCACGAAAAAAACTATGACCAAAATTCTCGATCAACTGTTACCCATGTCCCCGGACTAATGTGTTACCTATGTCCCGGCCGTTCAGGAGTCAGGTAGCAGGTGTCAGGTATCAGTAGACCGCCGCCTGCCCTGAGCGAGCGCAGCGAGTCGAAGGGTCGACCGCCACAAGCCGCAAGCCCGCACCTACTCGAGCGGCAACCTCGGCTCGTCGTCGGCTGGCCGCGCCGGCCGCTTCGTTCGCAGCGCATCCGATTCCTCCAGGTTATGGACACTCACGCCGAGCAGGCGCACTGGCCGGCGGCCGGCCTCCGTCTTGTCGAGCAATGCGCGGGCGCGGGCGGCGATCGCGTCGGCATCGCGCGTCGGCCGCGGATCGCTTTGGCTGCGCGTGATGGTGGTGAAATCCTCATAGCGCACTTTGATGACGACGGTGCGCGCGTACAGGTGATTTTTCTCCAGCCAGCGCGTCGCGTCGCGCGCCATCTCGTCGATCTCGTCCCGGATACGCGACAAGTCGGTGAGGTCCGTTTCGTAGGTGCACTCCGAGCCGACCGACTTGCGTTCCTCGTTTGGATCGACAGGGCGCGGGTCGTGCCCCTGCGCCAGGTCGCGCAGCCACTCGGCGCCGCTGCCCACAAGCGTGCGCAGCTCGTCGAGCGATCGTGCGCGCACGTCGACGAGTTTTTCGATGCCGTGGCGGCGCAGCCGCTGCGCCGTCTTTGGTCCGACACCCCACAGCGCATCCACCGGCAGCCCCTGCAGGAAACTCTCGATGCGCTCGGGCGCAATCACGGTGAGGCCGTCAGGTTTCTGCCAGCCGGAGGCGATTTTGGCGAGGAACTTGTTCGGCGCGACGCCTGCTGAGGCAGTCAGTCCCGTCGTTTCTCGGATCGCTTGCTTGATGCGGCGTGCGACAGTCATCCCGAGTGGTTCCTGCCAGGTGTTTTCAGTGACATCGAGATAGGCTTCGTCGAGCGAGAGTGGCTCGACGAGCGGTGTGACGCTGCGATAGATCGCGAAAATCTGCTGCGAGATCGTTCGATACTTCTGGAAATCGGGATGGACGATGATGAGCGCGGGACAGAGGCGGACGGCGCGCGACATCGGAATCGCGGAGCGCACGCCGAACGTGCGAGCCTCATAGCTCGCAGCCGCCACCACACCGCGTTTGGTCGGATCACCGCCGACCGCCACCGGTTTTCCCCGCAGCGAAGGATTGTCGCGCTGTTCGACGGATGCATAGAACGCATCCATGTCGATGTGCAGAATACGCCTCATCGGCAGCGTCAGGAACCCGTACTCCCAAACCCTCCACGACTTTGCCGCGCCGGTGCTGCCGTTTCGACCCACTCGACGCGTGGCGCCGCGAGGATCAGCCCCTGCGCCAGCCGGTCGCCGCGACGAACCATCACCGGTGCCGTGGTCACGTTCATCACCTGAATCTTGATTTCGTCACTCGGGCCGCAGTAGTCCGAGTCGATGATGCCCACCGCATTCGGCAACACAAGTCCACGTTTGAGCGGCGTGCTGCTCCGCGCGATGATCCCCAGAAAGTAACCGTCCGGCACGTTTATCACGAGTCCCGTCCCAACCAGGCGGATCTCGCGCGGCGGCACTTCCATATCGTGTGCCGCCGCGAGATCGAAGCCGGCGCTGCCGGCGGTGCCATAGGACGGAAGCGGGAGGCTCGGGTCGAGGCGCGTGATCGTCAAATGCATGGGAAAATAGTAGTCGAGAGGAACATCCATGCGACGCAGACGAGTGGCCGGTATCGTTTTCGGGGTTGCGCTCGGCGCGATCACTATTCAGCTTGGCGCGCAGACTGCGCCGGCGCCGGCGCCACGCCGAGCGTGCAGCAGCAGGCGGCGCTCTCGCTGTCGCAGCCGCTTCCCGTCGATCCGGCGGTTCGCACCGGCCAGTTACCTAATGGCCTGCGCTACTACATTCGCCGCAATCCGCTTCCAGCCAACCGGATGTCGCTGCGTCTCGCCGTCAACGTCGGCTCACTGCAGGAGGAGAATGATCAGCGCGGCCTCGCGCACTTCCTCGAGCACATGGCATTCAACGGCTCGGAGAACTTCAAGCCGGGTGAGCTGGTGGGCTTTCTCGAATCGATCGGAGCGCGCTTCGGCCCGCACGTCAACGCCTACACGTCGTTCGACGAAACCGTCTACATGCTCGATGTGCCGACCGACAGGCCGGGCTACATCGATCGCGGGATGCTGGTCATGCGCGATTTCGCCGCCGGTATGTCGCTGCTGCCTGAGGAAGTCGACAAAGAGCGCGGTGTCGTGATCGAAGAGTGGCGCGGCCGCCTCGGCGCGGGATCGCGGTTGATGGAGAAACAGCTGCCGGTCATCTTCGCCGGCTCGCGCTACGCCGAACGTCTGCCGATCGGCACGCCCGAGATCCTCAAGAGCTTTCCCCGCCAGCGCGTGCTCGACTTTTATCGCAAATGGTATCGCCCCGATCAGATGGCCGTCGTCGTTGTCGGCGACATCGATCCCACTCAAGCGCAGCAGCTGGTGGAGAAACACTTCGGCAGCATCGCACCGGTCAACGACGCCGTCGGCACCGTCGACCGTTCCGTTCCACCCAACAAGGAGACGCACTACAGCGTCGCAACCGATCCCGAGGCGCAAGGGTGGACTGTTTCGATTGCCTTCAAGCGGCCAGTTGAAGTCGAGCGGACCGTGGGTGATTACCGGCGGTCACTGGTTCAGCAGCTCGTGGGGCAAATGCTCAATCTGCGGCTGCGCGAAATCGCGCGGCGTCCGAACGCGCCGTTCCTGTCGGCGCAAGCCGGCGGATCGGGCCTCGGCCGATCGGTCGAGCTCTTCGAGCTCGAGGCGACGGTGCAGGAGGGCCGCCTCACCGCGGGCCTCGAGGCGCTCGTGCTCGAGGCGCGTCGGATGCAGAAGTTTGGGTTCACCCGCGACGAGCTCGACCGCGCCAAGGCGGCGACCCTCGCGTTTTTCGAACGTGCCAACAAGGAACGCAACACCTCGGAAAGCCCGCAATATGCCTCCGAGTACGTGCGCGCGTTTCTCGAGCAGGAGCCGATTCCCGGGATCGAGTTCGAGTACAGGATCGCGTCGACGTTTTTGCCAACCATCACGCTGGACGAAGTGATGGCAGAGGCGGGGAAGCTGATTCGCGATGAGAACCGACTGGTGCTGGTCGTTGCGCCCGAGAAACAGGGCGTGACGGTTGCCAGCGAAGCGCAGCTCAAAGCCGCCGTGACCAAGGGCGAGGGCTCCGAGGTCGAAGCCTGGACCGACGCGCTTGCGGGTCGCGACCTGGTCGAAAAGCCGCCGGTGCCTGGCAAGGTCACTGCGCGCCGGGAGATCAAGGAAATTGGCGCCACCCTTGTCACGCTGTCAAACGGCGTCGAGGTATGGCTCAAGCCCACGGACTTCAAGAACGATCAGGTTGTGTTTGGATCGTATGCACTCGGCGGAACCTCGCTGGCATCGGAGCAGGATTACGCCGAGGCAAGCCTCGCGACCTCACTGGTCGGCATGGGCGGGCTTGGTGGCCTGAGCCCCGTTGATCTGAGCAAGCTGATGGCCGGCAAGATCGCGCAGGCCTCACCGACGGTGAACGACTACACACATGGAACCTCTGGCTCAGCGTCGCCGGCGGATCTCGAGACGGCGCTCAAACTCAACTACCTTGTCTTCACCGCGCCGAACCTTTCGCGGGAGGCATTCGAGCTGCTCAAGCGGCGTTACGTCGGTGCGCTGGAAAACCAGGCCCAGAACCCCCGGTTTGTTTTCGGCGAGAAGGTGGAGCAGATAAACACGTCCAATCACTACACCGCGAAGGCGCCGACGCCGGCCGACATCCAGGCGCTCGATCTCGAAGCGATGTCTCGTTTCTATAAAGACCGCTTTGCCAACGCCGCAGACTTCACCTTCCTGTTTGTCGGCGCGTTCAAAGTGGACGACATGATCCCGCTCCTCGAGCGCTGGGTCGCGACGCTGCCGTCGGCGGGGAAACGGTCATCGGCGTTTCGCGACATCGGCGTGCGGTTTCCGTCACGTGTGGCCAACGAAGACGTGAAGAAAGGCAAAGAGCCCGCAAGCCAGACCGTGATGTCGTTTTTCGCCGACACCAACCTCGACGAGCTCGAGATGCACCGCGCGCGTGCGGCGGCATCACTCCTCGGAATCCGGCTGCGCGACATCCTGCGTGAGGAGCTTGGCGGCACCTACAGCGTCGGCGTGAGTTACAACAGCACGCTGCCGCTCAAGGGCTACGGCACGATGAGGGTGCAGTTTGGCAGCTCACCCGAGAACGTGACGAAGCTGACCGACGCGTCTTGAAAGAAGTCGAGCGGCTGAAAACGCAAGGTCCGACTGCAGACGACCTCGCGAAAGTGCAGGAGCTCGAACGTCGCGACCTCGAAGAAGCCACCAAGCAGAACGCGTACTGGCTGGGGTCGATGCAAACGGTGCATATGCTCGGATGGGATCCGATCGGCATCACCCGCCGCGCCGAGCGCATCGAAAAACTCTCGGCGCCGGTGCTGCAGGACATGTTCAAGAAGTACTTCCCCTGATCGGTACACGGTGGTGACGCTGAAGCCCGAGACGGCAGCCCAGTAACGGCCGGCCGCCGGGTCGGGCGTCGGGTGGGTCTGTCAGGTGGGTGGGTCAGGTATCAGGTATCAGGTATCAGGTAGAATTCTCCTCCGTAATCGGTGTAATCCCGTGAAACCTGAACCTGATACCTGATACCTGACCCTGATACCTACAGAGATTCAACCATGCCTCCGCAGTTCGTCTTCACCATGAAAGGCGTCGGGAAGATTCATCCTCCCGACACCGTTGTCCTCAAGGACATCTGGCTCTCGTTTCTGCCCGGCGCCAAAATTGGCGTGCTCGGCGTCAACGGCGCTGGCAAATCGACCGTGCTCAAGATCATGGCCGGCGTCGATCAGGACTTCGGCGGGGAGGCCTTTGCCGCCGAGGGCACGACGCGCGGTTACCTGCCGCAGGAGCCGACGCTCGACGCCACCAAAGACGTGAAAGGGAACGTCGAGGAAGGCGTCGCCGCGATCAGGGCGCTTCTCACCCGCTACGACGACATCAACGAGAAGCTCGGCGCCGACATCACGCCCGAAGAAATGGACAAGCTCCTCGACGAGCAGGCGCGGCTCCAGGACAAGATTGAGGCGGCCAACGCCTGGGACCTCGACGCGCGGCTCGATATGGCGATGGACTCGCTGCGGCTTCCGCCGCCCGACGCCGACGTGCGCACGTTATCCGGTGGTGAGCGACGTCGCGTGGCGCTGTGCCGGCTCTTGCTGCAGTCGCCCGATCTGCTGCTGCTCGATGAACCCACCAACCACCTCGATGCTGAATCGGTCGCGTGGCTCGAGCACTTTCTGAAGGACTACGCGGGGACCGTCGTCGCGGTCACGCACGACCGCTACTTTCTCGACAATGTGGCGGGCTGGATTCTCGAGCTCGATCGTGCGACTGGTTACCCCTACGAGGGTAACTACACGGGCTGGCTCGAGCAGAAGCAGCAGCGCCTCGCGCTCGAGGAGAAGAGCGAATCGAAGCGGCAGCGCACGCTGCAACGCGAGCTCGATTGGATCCGCATGTCGCCGCGCGCGCGCCAGGCCAAAGGCAAGGCGCGCCTCAACGCCTACGAACAGCTGCTCAACGAGGATTCCGGGCAGAAGATCGACACCGTTGAAATCTACATTCCCCCGGTCCTCGCCTGGGCGATATCGTCGTCGAAGCTCGGAATGTGCGCAAAGCCTACGGCGACCTCGTCCTGTTCGACAACCTGAACTTCACGCTGCCGCGCGGCGGCATCGTCGGTGTCATCGGCCCCAATGGCGCCGGCAAGACGACGACGTTCAATCTGATTACGGGACGGGACCGGCCGGACGCGGGCACGCTGAGGATCGGCGACACCGTCAAGATCGGCTACGTCGATCAAAACCGCGACGCGCTGTCGCCCAACAAGACAGTGTGGGAGGAGATTTCAGGAGGCGAAGACGAGATCCAGATGGGCAGGCGCGCCGTGCCGTCGCGGGCCTACGTCTCGTGGTTCAACTTCAAAGGCGGCTCACAGCAGCGCAAGGTCGGGACCCTGTCTGGCGGTGAGCGCAATCGCGTGCACCTCGCCAAGCTCCTGCGCACCGGCTGCAATCTGCTGCTCCTCGACGAGCCCACCAACGACCTCGATGTCGACACGCTGCGCGCGCTCGAAGAAGCGCTGCTCAACTTCGCTGGGTGCGCGGTCGTCATCAGTCACGATCGATGGTTCCTCGATCGCATCGCCACGCATATTCTCGCGTTCGAAGGCGACTCGCAGGCGGTGTGGTTCGAGGGCAATTACCAGGACTACGAAGCTGACCGTAAGCGCCGCCTTGGCGCCGAAGCCGACCGCCCGCATCGGCTGAAGTACCGGAAGCTCACGCGGAGCTAAAGAACGAAGAACGAAGCACGCGGAGCGGCCACGCCGACCCGCATCCTTCGTTCTTCGTTCCTTTGTTCGTGCTCAGTTATTCCTTACTGCACCTCGGCGACCCGCATCCTGGCGATCGCGGCGCCGACCGTGATGCCGGCAGGAGGCGATCCACAGTGGACCGTCACCGTCGTCGCAGCGGTCGTCGTGACCAGCGAGAGAAGCGGCAATGTAATTCGTTTCCGCGGCGGGACGTCGGCTACCGCGAGCGCCACTGAGCCGGAAATATTGCTCCCCGCAACGGTGCACGACGCGTGGTATTCCGTGGCTGTGTTGTTGTTGATGAACACGGTGCCCCAAACCATGAATTGTTGCAGGCCTGGCAGCGGAAGCGAGGCCGTGGGGCTGCCACCGACGAAGTCCGCCTCGGGCGCGGGCGACAAATCGGCATTGCGGACCACTGTCGACCGGGACACTTCCAACGGGTTGAAGCTCGCAGCCGTCGAGGTCGCCGCCTGCAGGTAGAAGCGATCCAACGTGCTCCCGTTAAATGGGGGCGTGAACGTGATCACAGCCTGGCCACTGCTGTTGAGGGTGCCGGTCGTGATGATGATGAAGTCGTTTCCTACGCCGAGGGCCACTCCGGCGAAACTGATCCCACCATTCACGCTACTTCCGATAACTGCAAAGAATCGTCCTGGAGTGCCCGTCACTGTAACCGTGGCACTCTGGCCTGGCACCACCGAAGTGGGCAATACCGAAATCTGAGGCTGCGCAAACGCTGTTCCGGCCATAAGGCCCATCACGACAAACGTAGAAATAACGACCATTCGTATCATCTGAAACTCCTAGCAGTACCCGGGTGTCCGCACATGCATCGTAAACCAGAACGAGACGCGGGCCATTGGGGGGACGATCCCCGACACGAAGGGGATACCTCATCGAGATAAAATACTCGCTTCTTCAGGACAGGAGAGTCGAAATGAACGCTGATCACGCGAAAGCCGCCGCCGAGCTCGTCGGGACGCAATTGCAACACGAGTGGATGACCACCTACAAAGTGCTGACCGCCATCCCTGAAGGCGGGAAGGACTACAAGCCGGAGCCAAACTCGCGCGGCGCATTCGAACTGGCGCGGCATCTCGCCAGCGCCGACGTGTGGTTTCTCGAAGGCGTCATCAATGGTCAGTTCGCGGATCCGCAGTCGCGCCAACCCACGTCGGAAACCGTCGCCGAGCTCGGCGACTGGTACAAAAAGACATTCCCGAAGACGCTCGAACAGGTCCTCGCCCTCGACGGCGCGAAACTGACGCAGACCATCGACTTCTTCGGCATGAAAATGCCGGCGGTGAATTTCATCCTCTTCGCGCTGGTGCACATGGTGCATCATCGCGGCCAGCTCGCCGCCTACCTGCGGCCGATGGGCGGCAAAGTGCCGAGCATCTACGGCGGCAGCCACGACGAACCGTGGCAGGGCGTGCAGGCCGCCGACACGCAGGCGGCGGAGACGCAGAGCGCCACGACCTAGTCGAGTGTTTCCGGACCTCAGAACGTTTCTCGATCGGTTGCGGCGTGACGACGATCTCGTCGAAATCGCCGCGCCGGTCGATCGATATCTGGAGGCTGCCGAGATCCATCGCCGCGTCATTGCCGCCGGGGGACCGGCCCTGCTCTTCTCCAACGTCGTCGGCGCTGATTTCCCGCTCGTCACGAACCTGTTTGGCACCGCTCGCCGCGCCCAACTCGCGTTTGGCGAGCGGCCGCTCCGCCTGATCAAACGGCTGGTTCACCTTGCCGAAACCGTTCTCCCGCCCACGCCGGCCAAATTGTGGGGTGCGCGCGACATTGCTCGTGAGCTATTGCGTGTAGGCACCGCGCAAGTCGTCCAGTGGTCCGGTGCTCGAGGTCGTGAGCTCGGATGTCAGGCTGGATCGGCTACCAATCATCACCACGTGGCCAGAGGACGGGGGGCCGTTCATCACGTTGCCCCTTGTCTACACCACCCAGGTCGAGCGGCGCCGGCCACAATCTCGGGATGTACCGGCTGCATGTGCACGACCAGCGCTCCACCGGCATGCACTGGCAGATCGGCAAGGGCGGAGGCTTCCATTACGCACAGGCTCAGGCGCGAGGGCAGTCATTGCCGGTGACGGTGTTTCTGGGTGGGCCGCCGGCGCTCATCCTGGCCGCGATCAGTCCGCTGCCGGAGAACGTGCCGGAGCTGATGTTGGCCTCGCTCCTGTCGGGCGCTCGTCTGCCGCAGGTCCGTGCGCCGGGCGGCCATGCGCATCCGTTGATTGCGTCCACGGAGTTCGCGCTGATGGGCGACGTGGCGCCGCACGTGCGCCGGCCGGAAGGGCCGTTCGGCGATCACTACGGGTATTACTCGCTGCAGCACGATTACCCTGTTTTTCAGATCAAGCAGATCGCTCACCGGCGCGACGCCGTGTATCCCGGCCACGGTCGTGGGCAAACCGCGCCAGGAGGACTTTTTCATCGGTGATCTGTTGCAGGAGCTGCTCTCGCCGCTCTTTCCGTTGGTGATGCCGGCGGTGACGCAACTCTGGTCGTACGGCGAGACCGGCTATCACTCACTCGCGGCCGCCGTCGTCAAGCAGCGTTACAAGCGCGAGGCGATGGCGAGCGCGTTCCGCATTCTCGGTGAGGGGCAACTCTCGTTGACGAAGTTTCTCCTGCTGGTCGATCAGAACGTTGACCTCAAGGACTTTCGTGCGACGCTCGAGCACGTCCTGGCGCGTAGCAATCCGCAAACCGATCTCTACGTGTTCTCCAACCTTGCGATGGACACGCTCGACTATACCGGGCCGGTTGTGAACGAAGGATCGAAAGGTGTCTGGCTCGGCCTCGGCGACCCAGTCCGCGAGCTCCCGCGCGCGTACCAGCCGGCTGTCGCGCCTCCGTCCGACATCACCGACGTGCGTGTGTTTTGCGCTGGATGTCTCGTCGTGTCGGCCCGTCCGTATCTCGAGGACCCGGATAGCGCCGAACGGCTGGCGAAACATCCGGCGTTTGCCGACTGGCCATTGGTGGTGGTCAGCGACGATGCCGCGCGCGCGACCCGCAGTGTGATGAATTTCTTGTGGACAACGTTCACGCGATTCGAGCCGGCCGCCGACATACACGCGGCTCAGCGACGTATCGTCCGCAATCACATCGCGCATGAACCGCCGATCGTGATCGATGCGCGGATGAAGCCGTGGTATCCGAAGGAGCTTGTGTGCCGCGACGACATCGCGCAGAAGGTGACCGATCGGTGGCGCGAGTACTTTCCTCCCGACTCGTCGACATGGGTGACGCCGACAAGGGACACCTCGATTAATGAGTCGAGAGTTGACAATCGACGGTCGATCGGTCGAGTGGTCGCGTGCCGCGCGGTTGATTGCTCGACCGTGTGATAATTAGCGCGTGAGCGTCGTGACCACCCAAGGGATTCGAGTGGAGGTGGTGAGCAGGTATCTACCCGAACGCAGCGCACCGCGTCAGCAGGAGTTTCTGTTTGCCTATCATGTGACGATTTCCAATGACGGCGATGAAGTCGCGCAGCTTCAGAGCCGGCGTTGGGTCATCACCGACGGCAATGGCGAAGTGCAGACGGTTGAGGGCCCCGGGGTTGTCGGCGAGCAGCCGGTCCTCGAGCCGGGCATGAGCTTCGAATACACCAGCTTTTGTCCGCTCACCACGCCCTTTGGCACCATGCACGGTCATTACGTCATGATCCGGCCAAGCGGCGAATCGTTCGACGCCGAGATCGCGCCGTTCATGCTTGCCGTACCCAACGCGGTGAATTAGTGGCACATCCTCAGACCATCCTCAATCGGCATGGGCCGGGCGGAACGCGTGGGCGCCGGTCGCACGGCGGCTTCGCAGGCGCGCTCCGCCGACGCCGCGCTCACGCCCAAAAAGAAGATCAGCGCGGGCCAGGCATGGGAAGAGACCCGCGAACTGCTCTGGGCGCATCGCCGTCGACTCACGATCGGCCTTGTGCTCATGCTCGCCGGACGCCTCGCGGGACTCGTCCTGCCGTTGTCGTCGAAATATCTGATCGACGAGGTCCTGACCAAGCAGCGCTACGAGTTGCTCGCACCCATTGCCATTGCCGGCGGCGTGGCCACGGCAATTCAGGCGGTCACCTCGTTTGCGTTGTCGCAGATTCTCGGCGTCGCCGCACAACGCGCGATCACCGACATGCGCAAGCGCGTACAGGCGCACATCATGCGCCTGCCGGTGCGCTATTTCGATTCGACCCAGACCGGCGTGCTCGTCTCCCGGATCATGAGCGACGCCGATGGACTGCGGAATCTCGTCGGCACCGGTCTCGTGCAACTGGTTGGCGGGATCGTCACCGCCGTGTTGGGCCTGGGGGTGCTGTTTTACGTCAACTGGCGGCTCACCGTTGTGACGATGATCGTCTTGGCGCTCTTCGCCGGCGGGATGTCGTATGCGTTCAAAAAACTCCGGCCGCTGTTCCGCGAGCGCGGCAAGATCAACGCCGAGGTCACAGGGCGCCTGACGGAGGCGCTCGGCGGCATCCGCGTGGTCAAGAGCTACACGGCGGAAAAACGGGAAGAGATCGTCTTCGCCCACGGCGCCCACCGCCTCTTTCGCAACATCGCCAAGTCGATGACCGGCGTCTCGGCGACCACATCCGGCAGCAATGTCATCGTCGGCGTCATCAGCATCGTCATGATTTGGCTGGGCGGCCGCGACATCATCGCGGGGCGGATGACGCTTGGCGACTTCTTCATGTACATCTTCTTCATCGGCCTCGTGGCCGCGCCGCTGGTCTCGATTGCGTCGATCGGCACGCAGATCACGGAGGCCTTTGCGGGCCTGGATCGAATTCGCGAAGTGCTGGACACGCCGACCGAAGACGATGTCGACAAGGACAAGCCGCCGCTGGGTGGCATCAATGGCCACATCGCCTTCGACGATGTCTGGTTCGAGTACACCGAGGGGCAGCCGGTGCTCAAAGGCGTGTCGTTTGACGCGCCGCCCGGGACGACGACCGCGCTGGTCGGGTCGAGTGGGTCGGGCAAGAGCACGCTCATCAGCCTGGTGATGGCATTCAACCGGCCGCTGCGCGGCCGCATCATCGTCGATGGACGCGACCTCGCGACGATCCCGTTGCGCGACTACCGCGAGCAGCTCGCGTCGGTGCTGCAGGAGAACTTTCTCTTCGACGGCACCGTGGCGGAGAACATCGGGTACGCGAAGCCAGGGGCCACGCTGGAGGAGATCAAAGCCGCCGCACGCGTCGCCCATTGCGAAGAGTTCATCATGCGCTTTCCCGAGGGATACGACACGATCGTCGGCGAGCGCGGCATCAAGTTGTCTGGCGGCCAGCGGCAGCGCGTTTCGATCGCACGGGCGATCCTCGCGAACCCGAAGGTGCTCATCCTCGACGAAGCGACCTCGAGTCTTGATTCCGAAAGCGAGGAGATGATCCAGGACGGCTTACGGGCGCTGCGCAGCGGTCGAACGACGTTTGTCATTGCGCACCGGCTCTCCACCATCCGCAGTGCCGATCAGATTCTGGTGATGGAGGGCGGCGAGATTGTCGAGCGTGGGACGCATGCCGAACTGCTGGCGAAGGCAGGGCGGTACAAGCAGTTGCACGACAAGCAGTACATGATCGAAACGAATCGGTTCATCAACCCTGGCGAAGACTTCACGCCGGAGCCGCCGAAGGTGGTGGTCGCCAGCCGTGGCTCCAACCAGCTGTAAGTGGGCCGCGCGCGGCTCCTTCGCTGAGCGTCGCGGTTGCGGGTGCGCGGCGCCGTAGGCTGTCGCTGACCGTCGCGGCTGCGGGTGCGGCGCGCCGCAGGGCTGTCGCTGAGCGTCGCGGCTGCACGTGCGCACTCGCTAGCGCTCGTGGCTGCCGGAGCGTCGGCCGTTCGGCCGCCGCAAATCCATCCAAGCGTCGTGTTGGATGCGTTCACGCCGGCGTTTCGATCAGCCGCAGCCGTGCTCGCAGCCGTGAGCGCCAGCGAGCGGCGCACCCGCAGCGCGCGCTGGAGATACGCTGAGCGCGCCCGCACCTGGCAGGCGCACGTCAGCAAAGGAGCCGCGCGCGCCGCGCACCGTAGGCGCCCTCTCCGTTCGTTCTTGTGGCGCCGATCGTCAGGCGCTTTAAGCGGATACGAACTTGCGCACAACACACTCAACTCGGTCTAGACCGAGCACGTGAGAAAACAACTCATGCCTGCAGCGCGGCCGTGCGACGCGCGCGGTTGCGGTGTGCCGCGCGGAGGGGCTGTCGCTGAACGGCACGCTGCGGGTGCGCCGCGCCGGGGCTGTCGCTGAGCGTCGCGGCTGCGGGTGCGCCGCTCGCTAGCGCTGGCGGCTGCATGTGCGCCACTCGCTGCGCTTGTGGCTGCGCGGTTCGTCGGCGTGAGACTTCGCTCGATGCCATCGCGGTCGCGCGAGCCGTGCGGGGTCCCCAGCACGGCGGCCGCGCTGGGGGCCGCGTGCGGCCCGCGCTGCTTCATCCACGAGTCGTGTTGGATGCGTTCACGGTGGGGTCACGATCAGCCCGCCGCCGTGCCGGCAGCCGTGAGCGCCAGCGAGCGGCGCACCCGCAGCGCGCGCTGGAGATACGCTGAGCGCGTGCGCAGCTGCAAGCGCGCGCGTCAGCAAACGACCCGCGCACGCCTCGCGCGCGCACCTGCAGGCGCGCGTCAGCGAAGGACCCGCGCGCGACGCACCCGCAGGCGCGTGTCAGCGAAGGACCCGCGCGTGATGCACCTGCAGGCGCGCGTCAGCAAAGGACCCGCGCGCGACGCACCCACAGTCGGCGCCGTTCGAGCGAAGACTACGGGCTCGGCGCACCTGCGGGTGCTAGTATCCCCGCCATGCGCAGCCTCGTGTTGCTCGTCGTCCTCCTTCAGACCGCAGAGTTCGCCGGATTCCCCAAGCCCACCGGCTACGTGAACGACTTCAGCAATATCCTGCCGGCGACCACGCGCGGCGAGATCGAGCAACTGCTCCGCGACATCGAGAAAGAGACGACGGCGGAAATTGTCGTCGCAACTGTGCCGTCGCTCGCCGGAATGACCGTCGATGAATACGCCAACCGCTTGTTCAACGAGTGGGGCATTGGCAAGGAGTCTGTGAATAACGGCGTGTTGGTGCTCGTCGCGCCAACCGAGCGCGAGATGCGCATCGAGGTCGGCTACGGCCTCGAGCGCGTCCTCCCCAACGCACTGGCCATTGAGATCATCCGCACGAACTTCCTGCCCCGGTTCAAGGAAAACGATTACCCCGGCGGTATTCAAGCCGGCGTGGCGCGCGTGGTCGACGTCGTGCGCCGTAATCAGGTGCTATCCGCGGAGGAGCGCGAAGCGCTGGAGGCATCGACGAGCCAGCAGCCGCCGATGTGGCTGACGATTCCCTTCTTCGGCCTCTTCGTGAGCATCGGCTTCTTCATGCTCGGCGCCGGGCTCGGATCGAAGACAGGTTTCCCGGTTCTCTTCGGCAGCTTCTTCGGCGGGGCGCCGTTCCTGATGTCCCTGGTCTTCAACGCCTCGGCGTACGTGCTCGGTCCACTCGCGGTGGCGGCGATGGCATACGGATATCGGAACGGACGCCGGCATCCCAGCTGGATCAACGCAATGCGCAACACGCCGACAGGCGCGGGCGGCACGGGCGGTACGGGCGGCCGGTGGGTCATGGGCGGATCGAGCAGTTCCCGCTCCAGTCGCTCGGGCTCCTCGGGGTCTTCTGGCGGTTCGAGCTTCGGCGGCGGATCGTCGGGCGGCGGCGGCGCCAGCGGCCGATGGTAACCGGACGGCGCAATCGACCGCACGTCAAAAGTAAAATGCAACGCCAACGGCACCGACGTTGCCGAAAGTTCGGGTGGTCCCTGAAGTGCTCGCGCTGCCAAGTCCCCCACTGCCCGAGATGGTCACGCCAGGCAGCTCCGACGTGACATAGCGGACGCCGACTTCGCCGAACACGCCGAACTTTCGGTGCGGCGCGTACTGGACGCCGAACATTCCTCGAATGTCGTGCGAGACTGATTCGGATTCCCGCGTCTCAGCTCGCGTGCCACTTCCCGGCAATCCTACCGGTCCCGTCGTCGTCGCCGTCGTCGAACTGCGGTGGTAGACGTACGCCGGCGCCACGTAGGTTGACACGTTATCCCACTTGCCAACGTAGATCCTGAGCCCGACGCCCGGACTGGTGGTCCAGCCATCGGTCGTGCTGCTCAGAGTAACGCTCGACACGGTTGTGTTACCAATGATCACGGTGCTCTCGAAGCGTGATTCCGCGCGAATGTTCGCGATCGTGATCTCGGGTTCGATCGCGATGCGAGTCGTGACGTGCCACAACACCCCCACGGAACCGGGATATCCCATGGTCACTCCTACCCGTCCAGCCTCCTGCGCAGACGTCGGGTTCGCGGTCAGCAGCACTGCGGCAATGCAAGCCACGGAATGTCCTCTTCGCATACAGACACCTCCCACCGGGAACTTTCGTGAGCGTCGTGCAGTATCCTTCTTTTCGGGAGAATAGTCAGGAGTGGACGCTACCGACATCGTGTCGATCTTCCTCCGCGGGGCGCTCGGCGGCCGCGGCCGCAAGCGTGCTCGCAAAGCGTCAGAGTTTCTGACCGGACATCGCGGCTTTCTGACTGCCAGCACAGTGCTCGGCGCAGCCGGCGTCGCGTGGGGAATCTACGACTCATTGCAGAGCTCAGGTACCGCACGGTGCCGCCGGTGCCGCGAGTGCCGCAGGTGCCGCGAGTGCAGGCGCGATGCCTCCGCCAATTCCCGGGATGATGGTCGATTCCGCGGTGCTGTCCAACGATGTTGCGCGCGTGGTTCGGCTCGCCGTCTCGGCGGCGCGTGCCGACGGCGTGTTCTCGCCTCAAGAGCGGGCGCTCATCGTCGAACACGCGCGAGCGGCTGGGATCGAGGCGACCGTGGAGCAAGAGCTCGACACGCCGCGTCCGCTCGCCGACATCGTCAGCGGCATCACGGACACGGTGCGCAAGCACGATCTGTACGTTCTCGCCTTTGCAATCGTTCGCGCCGACGAAAGCGTCTCCGGTGCCGAACGGATTTACCTCGCGCAGCTTGCGCACAAGCTCGGCATCGATCCAGCCACTGCCGCAGGGCTCGAGCAGACGACGGCGGCGACCATCGACGCCACCACGCCAGAGCCCTAAACGCCGGCGCCGCGCGCGGTGTAGCCGCGCGTATTCCGGCTATTCTCTATTCCCGCATCAGGAGCGTGAAATGTACGGATCACAGCAGTGGTATATGGCGATCGGCGGTCACCAGGTCGGTCCTGTCAACCAGGACGAAATCGTCGCCAACCTCCGCAATGGCAGCATCGATGCCGAGACGCTTGTGTTCACCGCGGGCATGCCGAATTGGCAGAAGCTCAAGGAGGTCGGGGTCTTTGCGTCCTACATCGGCGGCGTGGTCGGCCAACTCCCAGGAACGCCGCCGCCGGCCGCGCCGGGGCGTCGCGCCCACGACATTGATTTCGTCGTCCACGGCAACGAAATGCAGTTCGTCGAGCTCGAGCTCGATCCCGGTGAAGCGGCGATCGCGGAAGCCGGCTCGCTCATGTACATGACGAACGGTATTCAGATGGAAACCATCTTCGGCGACGGGTCAAAGCAGCCCGGTGGCGTGCTCGACGCGTTGTGGGGTGCGGGCAAGCGTATCCTCACGGGTGAGAGCCTGTTCATGACCGTCTTCACCAATCAGGGCAGCGGCAAGCACAAGGTGTCGTTCGGCGCGCCGTATCCGGGCAAGATCATTCCGCTCGACCTCCGCGCCATTGGCGGACAGCTCATTTGCCAGAAGGACTCGTTCCTGTGCGCCGCGCGCGGCGTGTCGGTTGGCATCGCGTTTCAGCGGAAAATTGGGGTCGGGCTGTTCGGTGGTGAGGGGTTCATCATGCAGAAGCTCGAAGGAGACGGACTCTGCTTCGTCCATGCGGGCGGCACGATCCATCATCTGGAGCTGACCGCCGGTGAAACGTTGCGCGTGGACACAGGGTGTCTCGTGGCACTCCAGCCAAGTGTGAGCTACGACATCCAATTTGTCGGCAAGGTGAAGACCGCGCTTTTTGGAGGTGAGGGCATTTTCTTCGCCACGCTCACCGGGCCGGGAAAAGTGTGGCTGCAGTCGCTGCCGTTGAGTCGCATGGCCGATCGGATCTATAAGGCGGCACCGAAAGTCGGTGGCCGAAAGGAAGAAGGATCGATCCTCGACCGCGTGGGCGGCCTTGGCGATTTGATCGATGGACGTTAGCCAACGAGGGCCGGTCTAAAGACCGGCCTACGGAATACATCGGAGGATGGAAATGTTTCGTCGTGCCAGACTGTTCGTCGCACTGTTCGCGCTCGCGATTGCCGCAACCGCATACGCCCAGCCCCGAACCGCGAATCCGGAGAAGCGTGGCCTCAAACCAGGCGACCTCCCGCGGATCGTCAAGATCATGGACGACGTGTACGGTTATGAGGGCATTCACAATTCGGGCATGCCGACCGTGAGCCTCATCGTCATCGGCACGGACGGAGTGTTGATTGCCGATGGGCAGGGAAGTCCAGATGCCACGCAGCAGATGCTCGACGCGATTGCCAAAGTCACGACCAAGCCGGTCAAGTGGTACGTCGTCGGATCGGACCATGGCGATCACACGGCCGGGAACTCCGTTCTGCCGAAAGACCTCACCTACATCGTGACCGCGGCCTCGAAGGCACAGCTCGAACGCGACGCCGCGACCGCAAAACCGCCGCGCGTTGTCGTGGTGCCGCCAACCGCCATGACTGCCGACAAGCAGGTGGTCGACGTCGGTGGGATTGAGGTGCAAGTCCTCAACCTCGGACGCGCGCACTCAGGCGGCGACCTCAGCGTGTATCTGCCAAAGCAAGGCATCTTGTTCATGAGCGAGGCGTACCTCAATCGCGTGTTCCCGGCGATGCGATCCGCTCACCCCAGTGAGTGGCTCAAGACGCTCGATCGAGCCATCGCGATGAACGCGCGATATTACATTCCTGGACACGGCTTCATCGAAGAGCCGAAAGTGGCGCGCGAGGAGCTTGCTCGAGTACCGCAAGGCGCTGCAGTACGTGATCGAGGAAGTGAAACGACTGCACAAGCTCGGATTGACAGCGGACGACGCGCGCAAGCAGGCCAACTGGGGTCCCTACAAGGATTGGATGCTGGCCGATTCACAGGACATCATCGCGATCCGGAAAGTCTATGAAGAAATTGAAGGAAAGCTGAAGTGACACACATATGACTGAGCAGAACTACGCTCACCACGCACATCAGCCGAAGCTCACGTACGTGGCTGGTACGTTCGCGCTCATCGCGATGGTCTGTTTTGTTGCCGCGTGGTTCTTCGGGTGGGTGTGGCGCGATCTCGGCATGCTGAGCCTCTCGATTGCGGTCGCCGCGCTAGTGGCGATTTCGCGCATCTATATCGTCCGGCTGCAGGATCGCATCATTCTCCTCGAGATGAAAATACGCGGGGCCGAGCTCCTCACGCCGGAACTCGAGGCTCGGTTGTCGCACCTAAGGCCCAAGCAAGTTGTCGCGCTGCGTTTTGCATCGGATGCCGAGCTCGGTGATCTCCTCGATAAGGCGGTCCGCGAGAATCTGTCGCCCGACCAAATCAAACGCGAGGTGAAGCACTGGCGCGCGGACCTGCTCAGAACGTGATCGCGGGCCTCAGGCCCGCGATATCGTCATGACACAAGCCGAAAAACAGGAAGTCCTTCATCTCCTCGAAGCGCATGAGCGGACCGTGGAAATCTGCCGGGCGTGCGCCAACACGGCGCGCGATCTCGCCTGGGAGGTGAAGCGG